>JBBROY010000005.1:0-202435 GCA_038228795.1 Gemmatimonadales bacterium | reverse complement strand
GTTCCGTTCGTGGAACTGGGGTACGGGGGAGGAACGCGGATTGGAGTTGGAGTGCGGAGGGGGACGAAGTCATTCCGCTGACTACTGACTGGCACAACCGCGACAGCGCTGCGTGCTGCGTGCTGACAGCGCCAGGCAATTTTCCGTTCGCGCGCCCCGCCGGTCGTCAGACGGGTGCGGTTGGCACGCAGCGCAGGTGGGAAGCAAAAAACCCCCGCGGAACGGTCGCAGGGGTAGGTTGTGCTCGGTACTTGTCGTGCTACGCCGCGGACGCTTCGTCGGTCGTCGGCTTCGCTTTGGGCGGTTGGCAGAAGCGCTCGCCAAGCGTGCGCAACTCGGCAATCTGCACGGGCGTCAGCTCGTGATACCGCTCGCCCAGGTATCCAATCGTGTCGTCGAACCACTCACCCTGATGATCCGCTGCCGCCTGGAGTACTCCACAGCGAATGATATGCTGGAACATCTCATCTCGCGCCTGATCGAAGGGCGCGGGTGCAGCGACCTCTTTCCGACGGGTTTTGTTCTTCGTCATGCACTCTGCTTGGGTTGAAGATGCCTCAATCTAGTCATTTTACGCACTTCTTCCAAGACAAGAAATCTCGCTGGTCAGGCGGGTGGAACGTCAACGGCTGCCTTGGCCGACGCGGCGCCGGCGGCGGTTCGCGGCAGCCACTGCGTCAGTAGTTGGACGAGCAGCTCGGGCGCTTCTTCAGGCGAGAGCCGGCCGACTCCCGGCAGTCGTACCAGCGTGCTCCCAGCAATGGCCTCCTGAAGACGTTCGGGAAGGCCGCCGTCGAGCCACTGGTCCGCTTCGCCCCAGACGATGAGAGCTGGGGCAGTGATCCGACCGAGTTGGATCTCTTGGACGTCTTCGGCCTTCAGCGCCCCCGCCAACGCCAGGAGGTGGTTGACACCGCTCGGCCCCACGTACGGCGCCAAGTAGCGCGCGACGAGTCGGTCCGGCATCGCGTCGGGATCGACGACGCTGCGCTCGAGTGGCTCCCGCAGCACCAACGCGACGCCGAGGATGTCCCGGGCGACGCGGAGGGCAAAGCGCGCCGTCGCCCGCTGTACCTCGCGCACATCGCGTCCAGGGCACTCATCAAAGCCGACGCTGTTGATCAGCACCACGCCGGCGACGCTGGCGGGCGACGTCGCCGCCAGCCGGAGTGCCACGCCTCCGCCAATGTCGACACCGATGACGGTGAAGCGGGAGATGCGCATTGCCAGCATCGCGCGCCGCACGTATTCCGCCTGCTCGGCGATCGAATAGTCGGCGTCGACGGGACGATCGGACTCGCCGTACCCCATCAGGTCGACCGCCACGGCTGTGTAGCCGGCGGCGGCCAACTCGGGTGCCACCGAGCGCCAAAGAAAGCTCGACGTGCCGAATCCGTGGAGCAGCACCACGGCGTCGCCCCCCTGGCCGTACCGCTCGACGTGCAGGGCGCCGGGACCCGCGGGCACCTGAAAGAGATCTGCGTCGACGAAGGGACCGGTGCGCCGTTCTGGCAAATCGAGCTCCTGAGAGGCTCTGCGTGCTACTGCGCCGTGTCAACGGCCTGCGTGCTGCTTGCTGCGGTGCTAACTGAGCACCATTTGGTGACGTCGAACGAAGCACGACGTCGCTTCCTTGCGCAATCAGGGTGCCGAGGTGTTTTTTTCGACAGCCGGTCACGTCAGGCTGGCGCAAATCAGGGGCAGGCGTATGGCGAAGGAGGCGGAGCAAACGTACGACGAAGGGCGCGCGCGTAATTTGGAGGTCATGCTTCGGGTGCTGGCTGCCCGCATCCTCGAGCTGGACGCGCGTGGAGAATTGCTGGCGCAAGCAGGCGAGCTCACGCAGCGCATCGGCGACGTGCGCAGCGAGCTATTCCACTACGAGGTGCGGGTCACGTACGACACACCCGAAGTCGCGGATAGCCGCCGCATCGTCGATGAAGCCCTCCAACAGAGTGATACAGAATGGCAAAAGAACGAGGACGACGAGTCAACGTGGTGAAATCGAGCCGCGGATCGCAGCGGAACTTTCTCCTGGGGTTGGGCGCGATCGCGTTGGCCGGAATCATCTTTCTCTCCTTCAAGGCATGGGAAGGAAAGAACGCCGCGGCGGCAACGATCGATGCGCCCGTGGCAACTCCCGCGGAGGCGAAGCCGTACGTGCTCGGAAAGCCAGATGCGCCGGTGCTGGTGACCGAGTTCGCGGACTTCGAGTGTCCCGGATGCAGCCAGTTCGCCACGGTCACCGAGCCGGATGTCCGCAAACGATTGGTCGACGAGGGAAAGATCAGATACCAATTCGTCGACTTTCCGCTCGAGATGCACTTCAACACGATTCCGGCGTCGAACGCGGCGGCGTGCGCCGATGACCAGGGCAAATTCTGGGAGATGCACGACGCGCTGTTCAACGGCCAACCCGATTGGAACGGCCAGGCGACGCGAAAGCCCAAAGACAAGTTCAAGGAGTACGCGAAAGCGACGGGGATGAACGTGGACCAATGGGAGAAGTGCTTCGATGCGCAGACGCACATGACGCGCGTCATGGGCAATCATGCGATGGCGCTGAAGCAGGGAATCCAGCAGACGCCGTCGTTCATCATTGGCAACCGCAAAGTGATCGGCGCGATCAGCTACGACAAATTCAAGAGCTACGTGGATAGCGCCGCTGTGGACGCTTTGGCGAAGCCCGTAGTCGCGCCATCGGACGGCGAAAAGCGTATTCCGCTCGACAGCGCCAAGAAGCGTTCGCCCGGCACGTGAGCGCTCGCCGCGCGATCGCGTTGCTCTCGCTGGTCGGTTTGTTCGTCGCGCTGTACCTGACGCTGTACCACGTGGGAGTCATCGGCCAGCTGAGCTGCTCCGTCGGTTCATGCGAAACGGTGCAAACGAGCAAGTACGCCGTCTTTTTGGGAGTGCCCGTGGCCGAGTTGGGCTTGGCTGCCTACATCGTGCTGCTGGCCATGTCGCTGATGGGAACGCAGCCACGGTGGGAAGCATCGGCGGCGCTGTCGCGCGCGTTGGCGGCCTTTTCCGGCGCGGGATTTCTCTTTTCGTTATGGCTGACGTATTTGGAGTTATTCGTCATCAGCGCGATTTGTCAGTGGTGCGTGATTTCGGCCATACTCATGACTCTTATTTTCGGCGCCAGTCTTGTAGATGTCAGGCGACAGATGTCAGATGTCAGGGCTGGTCCGTAGTGTGCTCATAGGGGTACTACCGTTCTCTAATTCGCGGTCGCCATCATGTTCAGCCGATTCTTTCCCGAGTCGATCTTCCCCCGCAAGCTGGATGAGGCCGCGGAAAAGCGGTTGCGTCTAGCGCAGGCGCGAGCCGAGGAGTCGATCATCCGCGCGCACGTCGACAATGCGCTGATGTTCGTCGATACGCTGGCCGAGGACCTGGGCTTCGACCGCGCGCTCGACACCTACGTGCGCAAGATGGGGATCGCCGAGCCGTTGGCGAGCACTGTCGTCACGAGAACGCTGGTCGTGCTTGGCGAAGACCTGGTGCCGTACCGCCGTCGCGCACAGGAAGAAAAGCCAGACGACACGCGCCCGCCGCTGCGCCTGGGCGAGGCGACTGACAGCCGGCGGACGTTCAAGCGAGCGTAACGTTTGGGTTCGGACGCCCGACGCCCTAGCTCTCCGTCGCCTCGTACTGATCTTTCAGTGCCGACACGACGTTCGGATCGGCGAGCGTCGTCGTGTCGCCGAGCGCGCGACCTTCGGCGATGTCGCGAAGAAGGCGGCGCATGATCTTGCCGGAGCGCGTCTTCGGCAGGTCGGCCGAAAAAAGAATGTCATCGGGGCGGGCGAGCGCGCCGATCTTGTCGGCGACCCATGCCTTGAGCTCATCGCGCAGCTCGCTATTCGGCTGCCGGCCTTTGTCGCGAAGGGTGACGAAGGCGGCGATGGCTTGGCCTTTCATCTCGTGCGCCTTCCCGACCACTGCCGCCTCCGCCACCGCCGGATGCGAGACGAGCGCGGACTCGACTTCCATCGTGCCGATGCGATGCCCCGCGACGTTGAGTACGTCGTCGACGCGCCCGAGTATCCAGAAGAAGCCATCGTCGTCGCGCTTGGCGCCGTCGCCGGGAAAGTAGAGGTCCGGCCGCCCTTCCCACTTCGTGAAGTAGGTCGACACGTATCGTTCATCATCTCCCCAGATCGTCCGCAGCATCGACGGCCACGGTCTGGTAATGGCGAGCAGGCCGCCCCCAACATCGATCTCCTTTCCCGTCGAGTCGAGCAGCGTCGCGAACACTCCCGGAAAGGCGACCGTCGCGCTGCCAGGCTTGGTCGCGGTCACGCCGGGCAGCGGCGTGATCATGATCGCGCCGGTTTCGGTCTGCCACCACGTGTCGACGATTGGGCAGCGATCCTTGCCGATGTGTTCGCGGTACCACATCCACGCTTCGGGATTGATTGGTTCGCCAACCGAGCCGAGCAACCGGAGCTGGGACAGATCGTGGCGCGCCGGATGCTCATCGCCCCATTTCATGAAGGCGCGGATGGCGGTCGGCGCGGTGTAGAAAATGGTGACGCCGTAGCGCTCACAGATCGCCCAGAAGCGATCCTTCTCTGGCCAGTCGGGCGCCCCTTCGTACATCACGCAGGTCGCGCCGTTGGAGAGCGGACCGTAGACGAGATAGGAATGCCCGGTCACCCAGCCCACGTCGGCGGTGCACCAGAAGACATCGTCTTCCTTCAGGTCGAACACGAGCTTGGTCGTCGCGTAGCAGCCGGTCATGTAACCGGCAGTGGTGTGTACGATGCCCTTGGGTTTTCCCGTGGTCCCGGAGGTGTAGAGGATGTACAGCACGTCCTCCGAATCCATCGGCTCGGGCTCGCGGAATTTCGGAAGGCCCTTCATGACGTCGTGCCACCAGTGATCGCGTCCCTCCTGCATCTCGGCGCCGCTGTCGTCGCCGCCCGACCGCCGCTGCACGACGATCACCTTCTCGACCGACGGGGTCTCGGCCAGCGCGCGATCGGCGTTGCGCTTGAGGGGCACCACCTGCCCGCGGCGATAGCCGGCGTCGGCCGTGATGAGAAGCTTGCACTCGGAGTCGTTGATTCGGTCGCGAAGCGATTCCGCGGAAAAGCCGCCGAAGACGACCGAATGAATCGCGCCGACGCGCGCGCACGCGAGCATCGCGATCACCACTTCCGGAATCATCGGAAGGTAGATGGCGACGCGATCGCCTTTCTTGATCCCGAACCGATCGAGCACGCCCGCGAATTGATTGACTTCGCGGAAGAGATCCCAATACGTCAGGGTGCGGCGGTCACCCGGCTCGCCCTCCCAAATGATCGCGGCCTTGTTGCGCCGCGGCCCGCGCACGTGCCGGTCGACGCAGTTCGCGGATGCATTGAGCCTTCCGCCAAGGAACCACTTCGCGCGCGGCGGTTGCCAGTCGAGCACCACGCTCCAGTGGGTGGACCACTCGAGCTCGCCGGCCATCGAGGCCCAGAATCCCTCGTAGTCATGGGCGGCGGTCGTGTACACGGCATCGGTCGCGACCTGCGCTTGCGCCTGAAACGACTTCGACGGCGGGAACGAGCGGTTTTCCTGCAGCAGGACATCGATATCGGACATCAGTTGGCTGTGCGCGGGGCGCGGTGCGGGTGCGAACGATCGAGCGCGTACCCGACGATTCTGCACGGCATCACCGGGTGAGGCAAGGCGCGGGCGCGCTTGACACGCGCGGCGATTGCTTCATGTTGGCGCCGGAAGTTTTTCCCTCAACGGGGTTTTTGTTGACTGCACATCACTGCAGCGTGACTCACGACAGATGACAGATGACGGGTTTGCCCCAACCGTCGCGCGTTACGATCTGCTCCGCTAGCGGTCATCCGCGTTTTCTGTCATCTGTCGGCAGTGCTCCAGTATGAAAGTCAGTTGACTGACTCACCACAGTATGACTCACGACAGGCGAGGATGTGCGATGGCGGAAGCGACCGGTCCGAGCGCGATGGAGACGGACGCGCACAAGAAAATTTGGAGCGTGATCGCGGCATCGTCGGCGGGGACGGTCATCGAGTGGTACGACTTCTACATCTTCGGAAGTCTTGCCGCGGTGATCTCGGGCATCTTCTATCCCGGGAGTAGTCCCGCGATTTCGATCATCAAGTGGTTGGCGACGTATGCCGTCGGATTCGCGGTGCGTCCATTCGGCGCGCTCGTCTTCGGCCGCATCGGTGACATTGTCGGACGGAAGTACGCCTTCATGATGACGCTCCTGATCATGGGCGGCTCGACGGCCGTCATCGGTATTCTGCCCGGCTACGGATCGCTCGGCATCATGGCGCCGGTGATTCTCGTCACGCTGCGATTGCTGCAGGGTCTCGCGCTCGGCGGCGAGTACGGCGGCGCGGCGGTGTATGTGGCCGAGCATTCCCCGGATCACAAGCGCGGCTACTACACATCGTTCATCCAGACGACGGCGACGCTCGGGCTCTTCCTGTCCCTGATCGTGATTCTCGTCACCCGGAAGTACGCCGGCGAGGATGCGTTCAAGGCGTGGGGGTGGCGCGTGCCCTTTCTCGTCTCAGGTGTGCTGGTGGTGCTGTCCTATTACATCCGAGTACGCATGGCGGAATCGCCGCTGTTCACCAAGCTGAAGAGCGAAGGCAAGACATCCGAGGCGCCGATCGCCGAGAGCTTCGGCACGGCGGCGGGTCTGAAGATTTTTTTCGTTGTCCTGTTCGGCGCCACGGCGGGGCAGGCGGTGGTGTGGTACACCGGCCAGTTCTACGCGTTGTTGTTTTTGCAAACAGTGCTGATGGTCCCGCTGACGCAGGCGTACATCATCGTGGCGATCGGGCTCGCGCTCGGCACGCCATTCTTCCTGGTATTCGGCGCGCTCTCCGACCGCATCGGACGCAAGAAGATCATCATGGCGGGATGCCTGCTGGCGGCGGTCTCCTATCTGCCGATTTATCACGCCATGGCGACGGCCGCCGGCCCCATCGACGCGGTGACGAAGAAAGCGCTGCAGGCCGACGCTCCGGTGCTCGTCGGCTTGATCTTCGTGCAGGTGTTGTTCGTGACGATGGTATACGGGCCGATCGCCGCGTTCCTGGTCGAGAGCTTCCCCGCGCGCATCCGCTACACGTCAATGTCGCTGCCGTATCACTTCGGCAACGGCTGGTTCGGCGGATTTCTTCCCCTGATCGCGACGCTGCTGACGGCGAAGACGGGCAACATGTACGCCGGACTCTATTTTCCCATCAGCGTCGCGCTCATGACGTTCGTCGTCGGAAGCATTTTTCTTCGTGAGACGCGTCACACACGCATCTGGCACGAGGTGAATTCGCAGATGGCGTGAGGCTACGGCCGCGCCGGTGTGCGTGGGCGAGCGAGCGCCGCGCGCCGTTCGCGCAACCAGTCGCCGACGGCGGCTGGAAGCAGCAGGTCGTCGGCGATCGCGGCGATCTCCTCGGCCTCGCGCCACTGGGCGCGCAGCGCATCGAGCTCGCCGGCGAGCGCGCGCCGCTCATCGCTCTCGTGCGCGGACATCTCGAGTGCGAGGCGAAGGTGCGACGGTATTCCGGCGAGAAGCACTCCGTTCTCGTTTGCACGGGCGGTGTCCGCGATCCACCGCGCCGGATCGCCGTGCGCATCGATGAAATCGACGGCATCGCGCGTGTTCTTGGCCGAGCCGGCGAACTGGTTGAGCCGGGCCAGCATCAGTGCCGCGGCGCGCAGTGCTTCGGCGCCTTCGAGATCGAGCGAGCGCCCAGGGTCGCCGCGGCTGTGCTCTGGTGGCTCACCGAAGCGAAGCAGCCACTGATCCGGGGAGCGATGCACGATGCGCGCGGTGAGTCTGTTCAATCCGCGCACCGCGACCGTCCTGCCATCCGGCGTCTCGATCGTGCCGAGCACTCGGCGGTTGATGCGCGCCGTACGAGCGACGTGCGTCAGGTTCACCAGCGACCAGATTATCGAGCCCGACGCGATACCGGCCGAGACGGCGCCCAACCCTACGGCAGCAATCGCCGCGGTTCCGATGCCGAGCGTCAGCAGAGCCGCGCGCCGCCGCGGCCCGAAACGATCGCCGTAGCGCCAGGCCGCGAACTCCGTTCTCAGCGGATCACCTATGCGCACGAGCTCAACGCCATCGCGCAAGCGCGCCAGGCCGATGTTGTCGGTCGAGGCGCGCAGCCGCGTTCCGCGGAACGCGCGCTCGCAGCTCTCGACCGACTCCCACCGTTCCTCGAGGGGCGCGAGGTTCCAGCGCGAGCATGACGTGCAGATCACCCACAGGCGGCCGCGGCCAGCGTCGAAAGCGAGGCGCCGGCCGACGGGGAATTGTTCGAGGAGCTCGTTGTGCCCCAGCGCGGAGCGGCAGAAGAGACAGGTGGAATACATCGCCAGTCGCTAGCGGCCAGGCCGTGCCTGACATAGTTCGCTGAGCCAGTTCAGCACCCAGTGATCTTTCACCGCGCCAACCAAATTGAGATTGAGCGTCAGCCGGCCATAGACCTTGCCATCGCCATCGACGATGACCGGTGGATCGGTCGCGAACTTATCGCAGGCGCTAAGCTCCGAATGTGTCGACCCAAACTGCCGATCCAGGTTGTAGATGCCTCGTTTCACTCGACGTCGATCCATAATTCCCGATATGATTGTTGAGCGATTGGGGACTATCGCGTTCGCAATTGAAGCATCCGAGAAAGGTCTTGTGTCCCTCGCCGCCGAACAGCGAGAGCCTCGCCGATGCCGGGTGCGGGACGGGCCAACTCGTGTCTGTGGTGGCGGGGGTGACGTACGACGCGGAGCGGCACGCCCCGGTGAAGATGGTGAGGGATGCGATCACGGTACGACGACAGCCTTTTCGCATTTGGAATCCTCTCATTCCGTGGCCGGCCTGGAAGACGGCCACCGGGTGTCGATCTCGATCGGCAGAAAGAGATTGTCGGAGATCCCGGCCACTTCCTCAGCCTCGCGCCACGCCTCTTCGAGCAGCGCCAGCTCGCCTTCCAGCGCCCGGCGCTCCGTCTCCTCGTGCATCGCCATCTCGAGCGCCAGCCGCTCGACCGGCGAGAGATTGAGCGCGCCGATGCCCCGCATTTTCTCCATGATGCGGCCGCCGCTGCGGCGCGACAGCCGCGACGCTTCGACGAAGAAATGCGCTGGATCCCCGACCGCCTCGATGCGCCGAACCGCCGCGCTCACCTGGGCGGCACTTCCGCCCGCCATGTTCGTTCGGGCGAGAATCGATGCGGCCACACGCAGCCCCGCCGGCCCAGTGATCTTCTCGCGCCCGAGATCGTGCGCGAGCTCGAGTACCGGCTCCGCGCCCACTTCGTCGGCGACCAACTTCGAGTCGCGCAGATGCTTCACGCGGACGTTGAGCTTTCGCGCGCCGATCTTCACCCGCGCGACCGGCCGCTCCATCACCAGGTAGTCGCGCAGCGCGGTGTACGGCAGCGTGAGCGACGGCACCAAGTAGCCCAGGAGAAGGAGCGGCGTATAGATGATCGCCGCCGGCGCGGCGACGACGGCGATCGCCGCGCCGGCGCCGCCGGCAGCCACGGCTCTACGCCGCCGCCGCCCGAACTGGTCGCCGTAGCGCCAGGCCGCGAACTCGGGACGGAGCGGCTTGCCAATGCGCACCAGCTCCAGTCCCTCGCGCAGCTTGGCCAGTCCGATGTTCTCCGTCGAAACGCGCAGCGTGGTGTCACGATAGCGACGCTCACAATCCTCGATCGCCTCCCAGCGCTCCTCGAGCGGGGTCAGGTTCCAGCGCGCGCACTTGCGGCAGACTACCCAGAGCCGGCCCTTGTGCGAATCGAAGGCGAGACGCCGCCCGATCGGGAAGCGCTCGATCACCTCGTTGCGATCGAGATCGGTGTTGCAAAAGAGGCAGGTGCTGTACACCGCGTTTGCTCTGCGTTCGCTGTTCGATGCCCGGGCCTCCCGCGGGAAGCGCATCTAGCCCCGGACACATCGCCAACACTACCATTCGAATATGCGACGTGCGCACAGCATCGCGAGTGTGCGATGAGCGACATCGAGACGCCGGCTCCCCATCCGGAGGTGCGCCCGGAGCCGAACTACGATCCGGTGCACCGCTTTTCTTCATGGCTCGAGCGCATGAACAAGGCTCAGGCCACGATCGATGCTTATCACGCCGATGTCGCGGACCTCGCCCGCGCGTTCGCTCCGCGGCAGCTCGATGAGCTTCTGCCACGCGACGTCTCCGCCTATCTCGCCGACCGCGCGGCGTTCGAGGAGTGGTCGGCCCCGACGGTGCGCCGCCACCTGCAGGCGATCAAATCGTTCTACCGGTATCTGATTGGCGAAGAGGGGCTGCGCGCCCCCGGTCCCGCCGAGGCCCTCTCCGAACCGGTGCCCGAGCCGAAGGCGCCACATGTGATCGGCGAGGACGACGTTGCCGCGATTTTCAGCTACCTCGCCGCGCGCGGCAGAGCGGATACGCCGGGCGCCGCATCGGCACGCATGGATCTGGCCCTCTTCGGTCTCTGCTATCACGCCGCGCTGCTCGTATCGGAGGCGATCGGCCTCACCCGCGACGCCGTGCACGGCGGCGCGGCCGTGATGAAGCTCGATGTCGTGGGCCGGCGCGGCGAGGAGACGCGCGTGGTCATCGAGGGCGACCCGGCGCGCTGGCTCTCCGAGTGGCTCGCCGAACGTCCCGCGCCCAAGCGCGCGCTGCACAGGCCGTTCGTGTTCATCCACCCGCGCACGCGCGCGCACACGTCGCGCCAGCGCGCATGGGACCGGCTCAAGCGCGTCGCGACGGCCGCCGGGCTCGACGAGGATGCGGTGCAGCGCATCGGTCCGCACACGCTCAGGCACAGTCGTGCGGCGCATCTCGCTCATCGCGCGCTCGGCCTGGCCGATGTGCGCGCGGCACTGCGGCAACACTCGCCGCGCCACGCGGCGAAGTACTTCCCGCAGCCTTCCGCATGACGGCGGTAGCCGACGGGCCGGCGGTCGAGACCGACGGGCTCGTCAGATCGTTCGGGGCGAGGCGCGCGGTCGACGGCGTCAGTTTCAGTCTTGCACACGGCGAGTGCCTGGCGCTGTTCGGTCCCAACGGCGCGGGGAAGACGACGCTGCTTCGCGTGTTGGCCGGCCTTCTCAAGCCGACGGGTGGTGCCGCTCGGGTCGACGGGATGACATTGCCGGGCGGCAGCGGCATACGCGCGCGCGTCGGGCTGATCTCGCACCACACGATGCTCTACCCGGCGCTCACGCCCCTCGAGAACGTCGAGTTCTCCGCGCGGCTTCACGGCGTGCCGGCTCCGCGCGAAGCGGCGCTCGCGGCGCTCAGGCGATTGCGCGTAGCGGACCGCGCGGACGTGCCCGTGCGGTCGCTGAGCCGCGGACTCCAGCAACGCGTGTCGATCGCCCGCGCGATGGTGCACTCGCCGCGGTTGGTGCTGCTCGACGAGCCCTACACCGGCCTCGACGAGCTCGGCGCGGCCGCGCTCACGGCCGCGCTCGGCGAGCTTCGTGCGGCCGGCGCGGCACTGATGCTGGTCACACACAATCTGAGCGAGGGGCTGTCGCTGGCGACCCACCTGGCGTTGATGATCGACGGGCGCTTCGCGCGGCACGAGCCGCGCGCCGGGGTCGACGAGCGCGCCTACGCGACCAGCTACCGCGAGCTGGTGACGCGCGATGCCTAACGAGTCGATCGCACCGGGAACGCTCGGCGCGGCGCTCCTCATCGCGCGGAAGGATCTGGCGATCGAGTTCCGCACGCGCACCGCATTCTTCTCGGCGCTGCTGTTCGCGCTGCTCTCGATCGTCATTTTCTTTTTTGCCTGGGATCCAACCGCGGTCACCTCGGCCGACTTGGCGCCTGGCGTGCTCTGGGTGATCTTCACCTTCTCCGGCCTGCTTGGGCTGCAGCGCAGCTTTGGCGTCGAGCAGACGGACCGCGCCATGGATGGCCTGCTCTCGTCGCCGATCGCGCGTGAATCGATCTACCTCGGCAAAGCGATGGCGAACCTCGTGTTCGTCGTCGCGGTACAGGCGGTGGCGATCCCGGCCGTGGCGCTCTTCTACAACGTGCCGATGGGCGGAACATGGCTCGTGCTCGCGGGGATTGCGCTGTTGGCGGCGATCGGTCTGGTTGCGGTGGGCACGCTGTTCAGCGCGATGGCGGTCAACACGCGGTTGGCCGAGCTGCTGCTGCCGATGCTGTCGCTGCCGTTCTTCGTACCGGTGGTGATGCCGGCCGCGCAGGCGACCGCGCGTCTGCTCAATGGACGTCCCCTCGCCGAGGCGGCGGGGTGGCTACGTATTTTGTTGGCATTCGACATCGTGTTCGTCGCCGCATGCATGCTGGCCTTTCCCTTCACCATCGAAGAATGACCGCTATTCGTCCCGCGCCGCCTAACGAGTCCGGAGGCGGCATCGACATGCTGTGGGTCATCGCCGTGCTCGCCGTCGGCGGCGCGATCGTGCGCGCGACCATGTTCACGCCGATCGAAGCGGTGCAGGGTGCCGCGCAAAAGATCTATTACGTGCACGTGCCGGCGGCGATCGTCGCGTTCACCGCGTTCGGGCTCACCGCGCTCTGCGGTGTGCTCTATCTCTGGCTCAAGGACCCGCGCCTCGACCGCGTGGCCGAGAGCTCGGCCGAGGTCGGCGTGGTGTTCACCAGCGTCGTGTTGATTACCGGGCCGATCTGGGCCAAGCCGATCTGGGGCACGTGGTGGACCTGGGATGCGCGGCTCACGCTCACCCTCTTTCTGTGGTTCGTCTACGTCGGCTATCTCGTGTTGCGCGGCGCGATCGAGGATCGGTCGTTGCGCGCGCGGTATGCGGCGGTACTCGGCGCGCTGGGCGCGCTGCTGATCCCGTTCATCCACCTGAGCGTGTACCTGTTTCGCACGCTCCACCCAATGCCGATTCTGCTCAAGCCGGGCGCGCCCTCGCTGCCGCCGGAGATGCTGACCACGATTCTCCTGGCGATCGGCGCATTCGTGCTGCTCTTCGCCGCGCTGCTCAGAGCACGCTATCGCTTGGCGGAGATGGGCGACGCGGTGGAGATGGAAGGGGAGGGGGCGCGATGATTCCGCACAATGAAGGGTTCTACCAAGCGGCCTACATCGCCGCGCTCGCGATGTACACGGCATACGCCGCGTCCATCTGGTGGCGCGGGCGACGTCTTCGTGCTCGCGTTGCCGCCATGCGGGCGGAGCGAATGCGGTGACTAGCTCGGCGACTCCGGCCGTTCGCATCGGCACCCGGGGCAGCGATGCAGCCGTGCGCCGCGCGAAGGTGGTGCAGGAGTCGCTGCGTGAGCGGGGGATCGAGTCGGAGCTGAGCGTCATCAAGACCGTCGGCGACAAAAAGCTCGACGAGCCGGTGAACGCCGTCGCCGTCGGACGATTCTCGGCCGAGCTCGAAAAGGCGCTGCGCGCCAAGAAAGTCGACTGCTGCCTGCACTCGCTCGACGTACTGCCGGTGGCGACCGCCGATGAATTCGAGCTCGTGGCGATTCTGCCGCGCGATGATCCGCGCGACGTGCTGGTGGTCAACGATCGCATCGCCGTCGACGCGCTCGACGATCTGCCGCGCGGAAGTCGCGTCGCGACGTTCAGCGCTCGGCGAACTTCGCAGCTGCTCCATCTGCGCTCCGATCTAGAAATCGTCGAGCTGCGCGGCGACGCCACGACGCGACTCCACAAAGTGGACGACGGCTCGGCGCACGCGGGCATCTTCTCGGCCGCGACGCTGATGCGGCTTGGCGTGCATCAGCGCATCGACGTCTGGCTCGAGCCGCCCGATTGGCTGCCGGCGGCGGGCCAGGGCGCCGTGGCCATTGAGATTCGCGCGGGCGACAGTCGCATGCGCGAATTGCTGGGGCCGATGCACCACGAGCCGACGGCGCGCGCCGTCCGGGCGGAGCGTGCCTTTGTGGCCGCGCTGGGCGACGGACTGCAGCTGCCGATCGCCGCGCTGGCACTGGAGGTGGATGGCGCGCTGCGACTGCATGGACTCGTCGCCGACGCGCGCGGCCGGCGCATGCTACGCGCGGATTGCACCGTGGATGCCGATGACGCCGCTCGAAGCGGCACGCGGCTCGCCTACGACCTGATCGACCGCGGCGCGGTCGAGCTGCTCGCTGGAGTGAAGCGACTCGAGCGCGTACCGACGCCGCAGCCGGAGTGAATCGCGCCCGCTCAGAAGGGCAGGCGGATCATCCTGAACAGGAAGAACAGGACGATCTTCACGACCACCAGTGAGATGACGGCGGCGAAGAACGCGCGCAGCACCAGCGCGAAGGTATCGTTGCCGCGCGTTGAGCCGCAGAGCACCAGCGTCGCGATGAGCAGCGGCACGCCGACGAAGGCCAGCCCGAATATCCCGGTGCCAGTGAAGAACAGGAACGCGAGTGTCGCGAAAAATGATGCCCACAACATCGGGTGGCCGCCCTTCTCGTAGGCGATGGCGGCGAGGACGGCGAACACGATCGGGAGCATCAGAAACGAGAACATGGCAACCTCGCAAGAAAGTGGGCGCTCGCGCGCGACTTCGACCGCGCGACGGAGCGCACCCGCACAATGGCGGCGGCGGCGCGTGGACCCCATACGTGACCTGACGTAGGCAAGATTCGCGGGGTCAAAGGGCCAGTGTCATCGTGCGACACGCCTCGCTAGGATTCTGCCATGATCAACGCGTGGCGCGACCTCTCACCAGGCAAGCATCCGCCCGAGCTGGTGACGGCGGTCGTCGAGATTCCACGAGGCAGCCGCAACAAATACGAGCTCGACAAGGAGTCGGGTCTCATCCGACTCGACCGCGTGCTCTACTCGGCGGTGCACTATCCGGGCGATTACGGATTCATTCCGCGCACGCTAGCCGAGGATCACGATCCGTGCGACGTGCTGGTGCTGATCAACGAGCCGACATTTCCGTCGTGCCAGATCGATGTCCGGCCCATCGGCGTGTTGCGGATGACCGACCGTGGCGATCCCGACGACAAGATTCTGTGTGTTCCCGCCAACGATCCCTTCTACGCCGAAGTGTTCGACATCGCCGACATCCCGCAGCACTATCTGAAGGAGGTCGAGCATTTCTTCGCGATCTACAAAGATCTCGAGGGCCGGCGCGTGCAGACGGTCGGATGGCAGCAGAGCACCGACGCCATGCGGATCATCATGGAAGGGATCGCGCGCTACGATCAGACCTACCTCGCGGTCGGCCCCTGAGCGCGTGGCTTCACGGGCTCAACCGCCCCGTGATCGACCGGCTCCGGCTCCGCACTCAGGAAGAGATGGTGGTAGAGCAGCGCGGCGAGCACGGCGCCGACAATCGGGCCGATCCAGTACACGGCCTGTGCTTCGTAGACGCCGCTCGCGACCGCCGGGCCGAACGAGCGGGCGGGATTCATCGAAGCGCCGGTGAGCGGGCCGATCGCGAGAATGTCGGCGGCGACCGCGAGGCCGATGGCAAACCCACCCACCTTGGGCGCCTTCGGGTCGACCGCCGTGCCGAAGATGACGAAGACGAGAAAAAATGTCGCGATCGCCTCGAGCACGACCGCTTGAGTCAAGCTGACGTCCGAGCTGACGGATTGCCCGCCCGCTCTCGCGGCGAGGACCAACGCTTCGGGAAAGAGACCCTTGAGCGCGTAGGCGGCGATCATGGCGCCGAGCAGTTGCGCGATGATGTAGATGCCGGCCATCATCGGCGCGATGCGGCGCGTGACGGCGAAGCCGATCGTCACCGCGGGGTTGAAGTGCCCCGAGATGCGCATCAAGGCGGTGACCATGATGGCGAGGATCAGCCCATGCGCGAGCGCGACATCGAGAAGTCCTATCGTACTGCCCGGCGTGTGCGACAAGATCAGCGCCGCGCCCCCGACGAACACGAGGGCGAAGGTTCCGATGAACTCCGCGGCGAAGTGCCGGAGAGAATCGCGCATTGAGTAGTCCTCGCGGAGTAAGGAAGTCGGCGGCGAAGCTAGGCCGTCCGGCGCGCGACGGCAAGGACGCCGCGCTACCACTCCAGATGTGGCAGACGGCCGGCCCGCCGCCGGCCGCGCGTCTCCGACTCGAGCGGCTCCGCGCCGCGCTCGGCGACGCGACGCGATGCGCGCTCTTGGTGCAGCACGATCCCGATCCCGATGCCATCGCTTCGGCGTTGGCGATTCGTGCCGTACTCGGCTTCGAGCGCGCGGACGCGCCCATCATCACGAACGGAATGGTCACGCGACCGGAGAACAAACGGCTCATCGCCACGCTGGGCATTCGCGTTCGCAGGGTCGCGCCGCGCCAGCTACATCGCGTGGGCGCGCTCGTGCTCGTCGACGTGCAGCCGCCGTACTTTGGCGACGCGCTCGACCAAGTGGCGGCGGTGATCGATCATCATCCGGTCGCCGGCCAGTACGGCGCGCGCTACATCGATGTGCGCACCTCGTACGGCGCGAGCGCGACGATGGCGACCGAGTACCTGCTCGCCACGGGCAACGCGGCGTTGCTCACCACGCGCTTGGCGACGGCGCTGCTGTACGGAATCATCACGGACACCAAGTCGCTATCGCGGTCGGCCAGCGAGCGCGATCTCGAGGCGTTCGCCTTTCTTTTTCCGCGGGCGGATCACGAGGCGCTCCGCCGGATTCAGCATCCGTCGTATTCGCCCGCCGCGTTGCGAAGCTTTGGCGAGGCGCTGGGCCGCGCTCGAGTAAAGGACGGCCTCGCCTACCTGCACCTCGGCCGGCTGCCGGCGGCGGAAGAGCACGTGGTGGCGCAGTTCGCCGACTTCGCGCTCGGCATGCGCGAGGCGGAGATCGCTGTGGTGTCGGGCATATTCGGGCGCCGACTGGTCATGAGTGCGCGCGCTCTAAGGCCGAGTGCGCAGTTGGGCGACCGGCTGCGGGCGGCGTTTGGTGAGTTTGGGAGCGCG
The DNA here is from genome assembly GCA_038228795.1 of Gemmatimonadales bacterium. Classification (GTDB taxonomy): domain Bacteria; phylum Gemmatimonadota; class Gemmatimonadetes; order Gemmatimonadales; family Gemmatimonadaceae; genus JALZAE01. The sequence goes on along the minus strand of JBBROY010000005.1, from coordinate 185,539 downwards.
GGGGGGCATCCGGTGATGGCGAAGGCGGTTGTTCGGGCCGCGCAGCTGCGAAGGCGGCTCGCCGTGCGAGATGATGCTGATCTCCAGCGGAAGATTCGACGGATGTTGGAACGCGTGCTGACCGACGGTCAGAAGCGCACAGGGAAAAACTGAAGGCGCACTACGATGTCGGCGACTTCGGAGCCTTCCGCGCGAGGTGAATCGCCACGCCGCCCATCAGCTTCGTACTGATTTTCTCCACCCGCAGCCCCGCATCCTCGAGCGCTCGGGCGAACTCCTCGTTCGAGACGAAGTGATCGATCGAGCGCGCGATATAGCCATACACGACCGGCTCTCGATGCCAGGCCCACCCAACGACGTTCCCCGCCGCCGTCAGGTAGCCGAGAAAGAGCCGACGCCACAGCGCGCTTCGGGGCCGGTAGAAATCGAGCGCGAGAAACACTCCGCCCGGCTCGAGCACCCGCGCGATCTCGCTCAGGGCGACGCGAAAGTCCGGGACGTTGCGTAGTCCATAGCCCGCGGTGACGACCCGCACGGATGCGGATGCCAGCGCGAGCGCGCACATGTCGCCGACGGTGAACTCGACGCGCCGCGCGCGCGTTCGTGCGCGCCTCGCCTCCGCCTCGGCGATCATCTTCGGCGATGCGTCGATGCCGAGCGCGCGCACTCCTGGCAGCAGTGCCGCGACGTCGAATGCGAGGTCGCCCGTGCCGCAGGCGAGATCCAGCGCGAGCCCTCCATCCACGCCGGAATCGGAGGGCGAGACCGCGCGCCGGAGCTCGGCCAGCAGCTCATTCTTCCACTGCCGATCCATGCCGAACGAGAAGATGCGTGTGAAGCGGTCGTAGCGTGGCGCGATGATGTCGAACATGGGCGTCACGAAGCGCTGCTTCCGCGCCGGGTCGGCGAGGTACGCGTCGACATCCATTTCGCCTATCGCGGGGCCTGGGCTCTCGTCCTTTGCGCTCATCAGACCATTGTAGCGCGACGTGACACTCCGCGCCGCGAGCGGGACTGAACCCGAGAATCTTTCCGTCAACCACGCCCCACTCCCCACGCCCCACACCCGCTCCTACCTTATTCGGGGTGTCCACCCAAGCTCCCCACCGCCTCCCGCCTACTCTGGTCGGTAGCTACACAATCGAGCGCGAGCTGGGGCGCGGTGGCATGGCGACCGTGTATCTGGCCGAGGATCGCAAGCACAAGCGGCGTGTCGCGCTCAAGGTGTTGAGTCCCGAGCTCGCCGCCGCGGTCGGCGCCGAGCGCTTTCTGCGAGAAATCGAGTTGGCGGCGCAGCTGTCGCATCCGCACGTCATGCCGCTCCACGACTCGGGTGAGGCGGACGGACGGCTCTACTACGTGATGCCCTACATCGAAGGTGAGACACTGCGGTCGCGGCTCAATCGCGAGCGGACGATCGCCCTCGACGACGCCGCGCGCATCGTGGCCGAGGTGGCCGACGCGCTCGACTACGCGCACCGGCGCGGCGTGGTGCACCGCGACATCAAGCCGGAGAACATTCTGCTCTCGGGCTATCCGACGCCGCCGGGCGCGACACCCGCGTGGCACGCGATCGTCGCCGATTTTGGCGTGGGAAAAGCCCTCGGCGGCGCCGCCGGGTCATCACTCACGCAGGTCGGCTTCGTGCTCGGCACGCCAGAGTACATGAGCCTCGAGCAGGCCGCTGGCGACAACGACGTCGATGGACGGAGCGACATCTACTCGTTGGGCGTGGTGCTCTACGAGATGCTCGTCGGCCGAACGCCCTTCACCGCGAACAGCGCGGCCGCCGTACTGGGGAAGCGATTCGCCGAGGGAGTCCCATCGATCCGCGATGCGCTGCCGACGATCTCGATGCGCGTCGACCAGGTCGCGGCGAAGGCGATGGCGAAAGAGCCGTCCGATCGCTGGAATACGGCCGGCGAGATGTCGGCGGCGCTGATGGCGGCCGCGGCCGAAGGTCCCGGCGCGCGCGAGAGGATGGCGGCGGCCGACCGATCGCCGTCCATCGCGGTGCTCCCCTTCGCCAACATGAGCACCGATCCGGAGAACGAATTTTTCTCCGACGGCATCACGGAAGAAATTCTCAACGCGCTGGCGCAGCTGCCGTCGCTGCACGTCGCGGCGCGCACGTCGGCTTTCGCCTTCAAGGGGAAGAACGTCGACTTGCGCACGGTCGGCGAGCAGCTCGGCGTCGCCACGGTGCTGGAGGGGAGCGTGCGGCGCGCGGGTACGCGCATCCGCATCGCCGCGCAGTTGGTCGACGTCAGTACCGGATTTCATCTCTGGTCCGAGCGCTATGACCGGGAGTTGGCGGATGTCTTCGCCGTGCAAGACGAAATCGCCAATGCGATCGTGAAGGCGCTGCAGATCAAGCTGTTTGGCGCGGACTGCAGCTGTCGCGCGCCGTCGAGCACCGACATCCAGACGTACGAGCTCTACCTCAAGGGACGCTTTTTCCTCAATCAGCACGGTGTCGGCGCACTCAAGGCGCTCGAGCTCTTCCGTCATGCGATCGCGCGCGATCCGAACTATGCGCCGGCGCACATGGGCGTCGCGGACTGCTATTCGGTTCTCGTCGGTGCGGCCGTCATGCGTCCGACGGAGGGGTATCCGCGCGCACGCGCGGCGGCGCAGCGCGCGCTCGAGCTCGACGAGACTTTCGGCGAGGCCCGCAGTACGCTCGGCGTGATCGCGCTGCTGCACGACTGGGATCGGGAAACCGCGCGGCGCGAGATTCTCGTTGCCATCGAGCTCGATCCCAACGCGGTCTACAGCCAGATGCGCCTCTGCTTCTATCACGTGGCGATGGCGCAGTGGCAATCGGCGATCGACGCCGGCCGCAAGGCCGTCTCGCTCGATCCCCTGGCGATTGGCGCGCGCTATGGACTGGCGCTCGCGTATCTCTACGGACGTCGCGATCGCGAGTGCATCGCCGAGTGCATCCGCGTGGCCGAGCTCTTTCCGGACTACGCTGACGCCTATTGGTGCATGTCGGTCGCACTCACGAGGCTCGGCGAGCAGTCCGACGCGATCGAGGCGGCGAGCCGCGCGGTCGACGTGTCGAAGCGCAATCCAATGTCGGTGTCCTGCCTGGCACTCGCCTATGCCTCAGCGGGCCAAGCGGACGAGTCGCGCGCGCTCATCGCCGAGCTGGAGACGCGCGCGGCGGCGGGCGAGTTCGTGCCGCAGGTATTCGTCGGGCTCGTGCATCTCGCGCTCGGCGACGTCGAACACGCGATCGATTGCCTCGAGCTTGCCGTTCTGCAGCGCGATGCCTGGACCATCACGGTACCGGTCAATCAGACGTGGGATCCCATTCGCACGCATCCGCGATTCATCGACCTCATCATGCGGACGGGGATCGCTGAAGGGCTCAGCTAGGCGCGAGTCCCCGCGCACTGATAGATGCGCCGCGGCGCGCGAGCCGACGTCAGCTCGCTCTCCGCAGCACCAGCGCGGCGTTGATTCCGCCGAAGCCGAACGAGTTGGTCAAGATGTGCTCGACCCGCGCCGGCCGCCCCTCGCCGGCGATGAAGTCGAGATCGCAGGCGGCATCCGGTGTCGACAGGTTCACCGTCGGCGGGAGCCATTCGTTGGTGAGCGCCAGCGAGCAGATTGCCGTCTCGATCGCGCCCGACGCGCCGAGGGCGTGGCCGTAGTAACCCTTGGTGCCGCTCACCTGAAGCTTGTAGGCGTGATCGCCAAAAACGCGCTTGATCGCCAGCGTCTCCGTCGAATCGTTGAGCGGCGTCGAGCTGCCGTGCGCATTCACGTACTGAATCTCGTGCGCGGCGATCTTCGCGTCGTCGAGCGCGCGTTGCATCGATCGCGCCGCCTGCGATCCGTCGGGGAGCGGCGCGGTCATGTGATAGGCGTCGTTGGTCATGCCGTATCCCAGAATCTCGGCGTAGATCGGCGCGCCGCGCGCGATAGCGCGCTCGTGCTCTTCCAGCACGAGCACCGCCGCGCCCTCGCCCATCACGAATCCGTCCCGGTCCTTGTCGAAGGGGCGCGACGCGCTCTCCGGATCATCGTTGCGGGTCGACATCGCCCGGATGATGGCAAAGGCCCCGAAGCACAGCGGCCACAGCGGCGCCTCGCTCCCGCCGGCCAGCATCACATCGGCGTAGCCATCGCGCACCTGGCGGAAGGCATCGCCGATCGCGATGGTGCCGCTGGCACAGCTCATCGCGTTAGTGGAGTTCGGGCCTTGCACGCCGAACTCGATGGCGATGTTGCAGCTGGCCGCTCCGCCGAACACCATCAACGCGAGTGCGGGATCGACGTCGCGCACGCTACCGCGATAGAAGAGCCCGCATTGCTCCTCCGCGTAGCCGACGCCGCCGAGGGCGGTGCCCATCATGGCGCCGATGCGCTCGCGGTCTTCGCTGGCCAGATCGAGATGCGCGTCGGAGATCGCCATCCCCGCGGCGGCGACCGAGAATTGGCCAAATCGATCGAGCCGCTTGGCCCGCTTCTTCTCCATGTGATCTTCCGGCACGAAATCGGGCACTTCCGCCGCATTGTGACTGCGAAAGGGCGTGGGATCGAATCGCGTGATCGCCCGTACGGCTGATTGCTCCGCCCGAATGCCCGCCCACAATCCCTCCCGTGTGCTGCCGATGGGAGTGAGCCCGCCGATGCCCGTGATGACGACCCTACGCATGACTGAATACCTGAAGAAGAAAGGGGCTGGGGATTGGGGGTTGGGGGCTGGGGCGCAAGAATCCGAGATGGACAGTCATTGCAGGCATGTTTGTACCGCCCACAGGCCCTAACCCCTAGTTCCCAGCCCCTCCGCAACCCGCGCCAACCCACTCAGTGTTCGCGATGCAATTCCGTGTACAAAGACTGGCCCGATGACCGTTGTCGCCGCGAAAATGCCGATGGCGGGCCAGTGTGGACCATCCCACACGTGCACAATGCGTACGCGGGTGGCGCCATTTTCGGGCGCGAAGGTCCATTCGACATCCATCCCCTTCGTGATACCCCCCACATGGCGAAATCGAATCGCAGGTCGCGCGTCGTCGACCGACATCTCGGACAGCCACCACGTTGGCCATCTGACCATGCCGAATGGCCGACTGGCCGACATCGCGACCAGACCCCCGCCGTCCGTGGCGCGTTCGCGAAATCGCACGAAGCGATAGTGCGCGAGATGCGCCGGCCATTCCTCCACCCGCAGCGCCAAGCCGAACATCGTCGCCACGGGCGCACGAACCAGCTGCTCGTCGACCGTCACCATGGGTCGGCCGAGTGGCATTGGGCCGAGCGCGTACGGCGCGCGAAGCGTTGGCGCGGTCATGCGGTCTCCGTCAAAGCGGGCTTCTGTTGTCTATACGACGCCAACCGGCCGGTCGGCTTCCACGAAACGGTAACCCGGAATCCGAGTCGATCGTGTGCCTCGGCCGCCGCGCCCGTCGCTTCCTGTACAAGCGCCGCCAGCTCGTGTTTGCGAAAGCCGCGCAGCACGGAGACGACGCCGTCGTGCCGGCTCACCGGATGGAAGCCGAGGGGAAAGGAGGCGAGCCAGATTCCGGCCGCGGCGATCCAGCTGCGGCGGAGGTCGCTCACGATGGCGCGATGGCGGGCCACACGGTCCATCTCGCGTAGCAGGGCGACTGCCCGATCGTGCTCGAAGTGATGGAGTACCTGCGAGCACAGCGCGATGTCGACGCTGGCGTTCTTGAGCGGCAGCGAGAGCGCGTCGCCGATGAGGACGGGCAGCTCGGGGGAGTTGGCGGCCCGCGCCAACGCCGGGCTCGATTCGAGGGCGAATGTGCGGACGGAGACGCCGTCGTCCACGGCGACAGCTCGCACCCGTCGCGGGATGTCCCCCGACCCGGTACCGATGTCGAGCAGCGTGATTGGCGGACCGCCCCGCATCGCCTCGCGAATCTCGACCATCGCCGCGCGTGCGCCGCCGAACAGGGCATTGGCGCGAGTGACATCGGCCAGCGAGCGCCGAACGATGGCTGGATCGACGCCGGGTGCGTCCAGGTACTCGAAGCCGCGACGCCTGCGCGGCACGAGGAAACGCGAGACGGCCTTCACGCTACCGGTCCATCTGCGAGTAGCCGCCACGATAGTAGAGGAGGGGACGGCCCTCGCGCGCGCTGCCGGTGATGACGTTCGCCACGTAGATGGTGTGGTCGCCGGCGACGTGGCGCTCGATGATCTCGCACTCGGCGAAGGCAAGCACGTCGTCGAGAATCGCGCAGTTGGTCTCGCCGCGCGTGAACCCCACGCCAACGAACCTGTCCTCCATGGTCTCGGCGAATCGCCGCGAGAGCGTTTCCTGCTCGTCCGTGAGGACGTTGATCACACACCTGCTCGCGCTCTGGAGTACCCGGTACATCTCCGTCGAGTGCTCGATGCAGATCAGCACCAGCGGTGGCTCGAGGCTCAGCGAGCAGAACGCGCTCACGGTCATCCCGTGATCGGCGCCCGCATCATCGCAGGCTGTGACGACGGTGACGCCGGTCGCGAATCGGCCGAGCACGCTGCGAAAGGTCGGCGAGTCGATCGTCATCGCGGCGGGTCGGGCTCGGCCATCATCGGCGGCATTCGGCCGGTGCCAGGCGGCGATTTTTTCGGCGTGAAGATGCCGCCGAGGAGTACGCCGAGCACGAACGACGGCCGCAGGATGGTCTCCGCGGGTATGAAGTCCCCGCCCACGCCGACCATGAGATCGACGAGATCCTTTCGGCGTGACAAGACGCCGATCGCGCGATCGGCGAGCCATGGAGACGCGATCATGCGACTGACGAGCGACTCCAGCTTCCACTTTCCGCCAAAATGTGTGCGACGGCTCGCGTCGTAGCGCTCGAGCGCGACCATGGCCGCCGCAGGGTTGGATGCCGCGAGCGCATCAATGACGGCGGGCGCGAGCAGCTCGCCGCCGCGAAGCGCCGCGAAGATCCCTTCGCCGGTGAACGGGTCGAAGAAATCGGCCGCGTCGCCCACCAGCGCGGCGCCCGGCATCACCACGCGGCGTGCGCGCGACGCGAATGGTCCTGTGCTGAGCACGGCACTGACGCGCGTCGCGTGCGCGAAGCGGGGAACGAGGTGGGATCGTCGCGCGATGTACGCATCCATGAACGCCGCCGGATCGCCGGCCGCGCCACGGGCCTCTTTGAAGGGCACGACCACTCCGACGTTCGTCACGCCGCCGCCGACGTCGGCCAGTCCGAGATAGCCATCGCGCTGGAGATGCATCTCCCCGCAATCGCCCATCCCCTCGATGCCCGTGAAGCGCGAGACGAATGCGAATCGCCGCGGAGCGCGCGCGCTGTGCGCGACGCCGAGCTTGCGCGCGACGATCGACCGCAGTCCGTCCGCGCCGACGACGAGGCGCGCGAGCCGGTCGCGCGCGATGCCACCCGTCTCGAGCGTGCGCACGCCGAGCACGGTACCGCGCGCGTCGGTGACGAGATCGGTCACGCGCGCGCCTTCCTCGACGCGGGCGCCCGCGCCTCGCGCCGCATCGAGCACTAACGCATCGAGCTTCTCGCGGCGAAGCCCGAGACCCCAGTCGCGAAACCCGCGAAAGCCGTGTTGGGCCAGAAAGTCGCCGCGCATCTCGGCGCCGTTGGGCGAGCGCACGATCATCCCAGCGAGGTGTGCCGCGCCGGCGGCCTCGCAGCGCTCGAGCACCTCCATCTTGGCGAGGATGCGCGACGCTTCGGGGCTGAGATATTCGGCGCACGGCTTGTCGCGCGGAAAGTGCGCCCGGTCGAGTACCAGCACGTCGACGCCGGCTTTGGCGAGAGACCAGGCGGTCGATGCGCCGGCCGGCCCGCCGCCCACGACGATCACATCGGCATCGCTCATGTCCGCAGTGCGGCTGTCGTCATCATCTCGGTCCAAGAGGCACGGCGATCACCCAGAGCGCGACCGCGGCGCCGACGACGCCGCAGAGGAAGTTTACCGCGTCGTTGTCGAGCCAGGCCACCCCGCCGCGCACGACGGTTTCGCTGCCGCAACGGTGAATGCGCTGTTCGGTCGATGACTCGCACGTCGCGCACCAGCGCCGCGATTGTATCAGCGCGCCGAAAGCGGTGTCTGCGACCGCGCCCGCCACACCTCCGATGGCTCCCGCGATTGCAACATCGCGGCCCCATCCCGCGCCGAAGATCGCCGCGCCGAATGCGATCGCGCCAAACACCGTCGCTAGAGAGCCCAACGCGGTCACGGCTCCCGACGTTCCGGCGGGAACGCGCCGCCACGTGGTGATCATCCGCGGCGCGCCAGGGGAGAGCGTGCCGATCTCGGTGGACCATGTGTCGGCTGTCGCGGCGGCGAGCGATCCGGCAGCGAGGGGAAGCAAAATCGCGGAGGGCCAGATAATCCAGATGAACGCGGTCGCGGTGAAGAGCCCGCCATTGGCGAGTACCTGCATCGCGTCCCGCTCTCCCCCCTTCGATACCACGCCGTCGGTTCTACGCGCTTTTTCTCCGGCGCCCAGCCGCGACAGCGCCGTCGACGAAAGAAAAAACGCAATCAACAAGAACGCCCAGCTCCAGCCCGCTGCCGCGCAGATCGTTCCGACCATAATCGCGCACATTGCGCCGCTCGCCGACAACGAATGCGCGCGCCGCGCCATCAGCGCGATCAGCGCGGCGACGGCGGCACCCCCGATGGCACGAATCAGCAAGGCGCCGGCGTCGCTCACTCGGGAACGGAATCCTCGAGCTCGACGAGCGCGTCGAGGATGCGCCGGCGAAGTCCCACGGGCGCCTTATGGATGCGGGCGGTGGTCGTGATGCACTCGAGCAGCGCGTGCGCGTGGCGGACGTACACTGCGCAGCGCGTGCACCCGGCAACATGCGCGACGAACGCCGACTGCTGAACGTCGCCGAGCGAGTCGTCCAGAAACTCGAAGGCGCCATCGATCACCTGCTGGCAGCTGACGGCGGAGCCCGACATTGGTATGTCGCTCATCGTCTCGACGGAGTGCGGGGTGAAGATCCCCCCAGGAATATATGCGCCGGCAGCGCTCGTCGTTCCTCGCGGCTTGTACGTGACTTGGAGCACAATTAGGTTCCGCTCGCTGCTTCCGCCTACCCCCCAACATGTCCGCAACAGTCGACGCGCTCCTCCCGCTGAGCTTGCTCGAGGCCGTTCGTAGCGTCGATGCGCCCGATGGCGATCTCGCTACCGAATGGGTGCCCGAGCTTCGCAACAAACGGTTCGGGCTGAGCGATACGGTGTATGCTCAGATTCGCCGCTATGCCGACGCCGTCAAGCGCCGGCAACGCACCGCGCTCGACGAAGCGGCTGGGCTTGCCACGCTCATAGGCCGCCGGCCTGACGCCGAAGAGGTGTTCCGCGCGGCCGGCCGCTATCTCGCGCGCGAATCGTACATGCGGATCGCCGCTCCAGCCCGCCGGGCGATCGCCTTTCTGCCATCGTTCATCGCGCGGCCGATGGCGCTGCGGCGCGTACGACGGATCGCCGAGCGCTACCTCGATGGCGCGGTGTCGCGAGTGGGCGGGTACCTATTGATGGCGGTGGAATCGCCCGTGACGCTCGACAGCGCACCGCGCGCCGCCGGTTGCGCCTACTATGAATCGACGCTGCGCGAGCTGCTGCGGCTCTTGAACGTCAGTGGCGGCCACGTGGAGCATGTGCGCTGCGCCGGCCGGGGTGAGGGGGCGTGTGAGTGGCGTGCCGAATGGCGGTGAGATCAGCCGCTAAAGGCCGACCAGAGTAGCCGCGCGGCCAAGACGACGACGGCGAGCGTCAGGAGCCGTACGATTTTCCGTCCCTTCATTCGCTGCGACAGTGCGGCTCCGGCCTGAGCGCCCACGACCACGCCGGCCCCGATCGCCGCCGCGACGGGCCACACGATTTGCCCGCGAATGCCGTACTCGATCACGCCGGTGAGCGCGGTGATCGCCAGCACGAAGTGCGAGGTGGCGGTCGCGATGTGCACCGGAAAGCCCATAAGATGAATCATGGCTGGCACGTGGACGATCCCGCCGCCAATGCCGAGCAGGCTAGAGAGAATGCCGACGAAGAAGGAGATCGAGACCGCCAGCGGCAGGCTGTAGTTGTACTCGAAGGCGTGTCCTTCCTTGTCGGTGAAGCTGCGCGTGATACGGAGCCACGGGCCACCGATGGTCCGCGGAGATCCCTCTCGCCGCTCGGGTCGCATGGCGAGAAAGAGCGACATCGCGACGAGAAAGCACGCGAAAAAAATCTTGAAGGCGCGCTCGGGCATGTGCTGGGCGATCACCGGACCGATGAACGCGCCGGGTATCGTGCCCAGCGCCAGCACGATTCCCGTGCGCACATCGACGCGCCCCTTGCGGAAATAGCTGATCGACCCGCTGGCCGCGTTCAAGAAAACGACCACGAGCGAGGTTGCGGCAGCCTCGGGCGGCGGCAACTTATAGATGAGCAGAAGTAGCGGCACGACGATGAACCCGCCGCCCACCCCGACCAACGTCCCGTACGTCCCGACGAAGACGCCGAGGAGGACGAGCAGGATGATTTCATGTATTTGAATTCCGCGCTCCCGTAAACACGACGCGACGCTAACCTCGAAAGCGGGACTCGGCAATCGGAACCCGGCATTCGAACACGCGAGACACGCCGACTGCCGAGCACCGAGTGCCGCCTCTCAACCCCAGGAAACATGCTCACCCCCGACTCCCTTCCCACGCTCCAGCGCGCAATCGCCGACGCTGGCATCGACGGCTGGCTCCTCTACGACTTCCGCGGCAACAATCCGATCGCGAATTCGTTGATCGCCCTCGACGGGATGGTGACGCGGCGCGTGTTCGCGTTCGTGCCAGCGACGGGCGTGCCGACAGCCATCACGCACGACATCGAGCAGGGCGCGTGGTCGCGCTGGCCGCCCGGATGGAGACGCGAGCGTTACAGCGGATGGCGCACGCTCGACCAGCTGCTGCGCGGGCTCGTCGGCGGAAAGCGCGTGGCGATGGAGTACTCGCCCGGCGACGCGGTGCCGTACCTCGACTACGTGCCTGGCGGAGTGCTCGAGATGGTGCACGAGGCCGGGGCAACCATCGTCTCATCGGCAGAGCTCGTCACCAAGTTCTACGCGGTGTGGACGCCGGCACAGCTCGCGTCGCACCTGCGCGCGGCCGAGGTCGTCGCGACGACGGGACGGGCCGCGATCGCGCACGCCGGCGAGCGCGCACGGAGCAAGAACCCGGTGAGCGAGACCGATCTTCAAGCGTGGATCGACGATCGCTTCAGGGACTCCGGACTCTCGCGCGATCACGCGCCGATCGTGGCCGCCGGCGCCAACGCCGCCAACCCGCACTACAATCCGTCGCCCGATCGCAGGATCGTCGCCGGCGACATCCTGCTCATCGACCTCTGGGCGCGCGAGCCGGACGGCATCTACGCCGACCAGACGTGGATGGGCTCGTTAGGCGCTCCCTCACCGCGCGCGCTCGCGGTTTGGGAAGCGGTGCGCGACGGGCGCGATGCCGCCATCGCGCTGTTGCGCGCGCGCGCGAAGTCCACGGAGTCCACGAGAGGCGCCGACGTCGATGATGCCGCGCGAGCCGTCATCACCGAGCGTGGATTCGGGCAGTACTTCACGCACCGCACCGGCCATTCGATCGACGCTCAATCAATTCACGGGTCCGGCCCGCACATGGACAACTACGAGACGCGCGAGCAGCGGCTGCTGGTACCGGGCGTGGGTTTCTCGATCGAGCCCGGCGTCTACATCGCTGGCGAGATCGGGATGCGCAGCGAAGTGAACGCGTACGCCGGCGAAGGTGAAGTGATCGTGACGCCGCGCGAATATCAGCGCGATCTGATCATCGCGTGACGCCTCCGGCACCCACGCGCCTGCAGCGGGAGCTCGGACTCTTTCCGGCGACGATGATCGTCGTGGGCGGAATCATCGGCGGTGGCATCTTCTTCACCCCCGCCGTCGTCGCGCGCGCGCTGCCGAGCGGCAGCTGGGTGCTCGGCATCTGGATCATCGGAGGCTTCGTCGCGCTGGCCGGCGCGCTCACCTTCGCCGAGCTGGGCGCGATGCTGCCCGACGCGGGCGGGCCGTATGTCTACATTCGCGATGCCTACGGCCGTTTGGCCGCGTTCATTTACGGCTGGATGATTCTGGCGACGATCGCCAGCGGCGCCGCCGCGGCCGTATCGCTCGCCTTCGCGCACTACGTCGAGCGGTTCTACGATCTGTCCGCGATCGGAGGCAGCACCGGGCTGGCGGTGGCGACGCTGCTCATTCTCACCGCCACCAACTACCGCGGCCTCAAACTCGGTGCCGCCGTGCAGAGCACGCTCGTGTTGAGCAAGCTGCTGGCGCTCGCGGCGCTCATCCTCGGAGTGCTGCTGCTCTGGAATCGCGTGCCCGCCCCTTCCGCGGGTTTGCCGCCGACGAACGTACCGCCGTTGCTCACTGGACTCGCTGCGGCGTTCGTGCCGGTCCTCTTCTCGGTCGGTGGCTGGGAGAATTTGAACATGGTCGCCGGCGAAGTGCGCGATCCCGGCAAGCTCATCCCGCGCGCGCTCGCGCTCGGCATCGCGATCGTCATGGCGTGCTACCTCGGCGTGAACGTCGCATATCTGCACGCGCTCGGCCGCGATGGCATGGCGGCGTCATCGAGCGTGGCGGGTGACACGGCCATTCGCCTGGTCGGTTCGCTCGGTGGCACGCTGATCACCATCGCGGCGATGATCTCGATTCTCGGACTGGTCAACGTCGTGCTGCTGGCGACGCCACGCATCTTTTACGCGATGGCGAACGACGGCCTGTTTTTTCCAGCGGCGGCGCACATCCATCCGAAGTTTGGGACGCCGAGCGTGAGCATCGCGATGTTGGGGCTCTGGTCCGTGGCGCTTTTGCTGCTGGCGCGCTCTCGCCTCGACTGGCTGCTGAACGGCGAAGTGTTCGCGGACTGGATTTTTTTCGGTCTCGCCGCCGCGAGCGTGTTCGTCTTTCGGCGCACCAAGCCGGAGGCGCCGCGGCCGTACCGCGCCTGGGGCTATCCGGGTGTGCCGCTCTTTTTCGTGGCGGCATCGTGCGTGGCCGTGCTGAGCGCGGTGGTCAGCGCGCCGATCCCGTCGGCGTTCGGCGCGGCGTGCCTCGTGGTCGGCGGAGTGCTGTACGCGCTGTTCTCTCCGCGCTGGACGAAAAGCGAGGAGCGCTCCGCGCCGCTCTGAGACGTCTCAGCGAGCGAGACGCGTCCAGACGGCTGGATCCTCGAGTCCGAGCCGCCAGAGCGCGAAGGACCGCACACCGAGCGGCTTGGCGTCGGTCATCAGGGCGTCGAGGAGCACGGCGTCGCTCACCCACGTCTCCCAATCATCCTTCGCCGCGCGAAGCGTGCTGCTCGATGCATCGCGGGTGAGCAGCAGTCCGCGCTCGCCTGCCATCCGCTGCGCATCGGCGTACCCGACGACGTCGGACGCGCCGCCCCGCCACGCGTATCCGTAGACCGGAAAAGCCGCGATGATGCGTGACGCGCCGACCTCGCTCACCCGGAGCGCGAGCAGCTTGCGCGCCCAATCGGGCGATGCGATCGGCCCGGGTGGCGAGTTTGCCCAGTGCTGGTCGTACACCATCACCAGGAGCATGTCGACCGCCGAGAGCAACGGCGCGCCCGGATAGGCCAGCGTATCGCCGGCCGGCACCGCCAACGCCACCGGCGACACGCCGTGTGCCCGCAACGAGTCGCGAATCGTGCGCGAAACGGACAGCAGAGCGCCGAGATCGGCGGCAGACAGCGCCTCGAGATCGAGCACCGCGCCGCGGTAGCCGCTGGTGCTGAGAGCGTGGGCGAGCTCGCCCGCCACCGCAGCGAGGCGCCGCGGATCGGCGGCCAGCCCTCGCACCGTCTCGGGATGGAAGCGATTGACGAAGAACGAGGTCACGAGCGCCATCGGCCGCGTGCGACCGGGCAGCGCGAGGCCGAGGGAGTCAGTGTAGAGCGAAAGCGGCCGGCCGGTGGCGGTATCGAGCGCAAACCATCCCGTGACGACCGCGTCGAGCATGCCACCGTGCGCCTTTACACTCTGCGCGCTGCGCGCATCCCAGGGCGCGGTGAACGCCCAAATTGTATTCGGTCGTTCCGAGGCGGGCGCCGCCGAGCAGGCGGCGGTGAGGGAGAGAAGGAGGAGCGGCAGAGTGCGGGTCGGAGCAATTCGCATTGCTAGGTTGATCGGAGAGGACGACGCGTTACAGTCTGCCGCGTGCGACGATGATGCTCAGCTTCCCGCCAGCCACTTGCGCACGGTGATGAGATCGGCGCTCACCCGCCGCCGGGATGCGATCGCGCGCTCGATCTCATCCAGCAGGTCGGCCGCGTCGCGATAGGATTCGCGCGCTTCTTTCCAGTCGGCGCTCGTCCATTCGCGCACGCGCACCTTGCCCCCGTCAGGCCGGTCGAGCGTGATGACGCGCGTCGGCTCGCGCGAGTCTCCATCGATCTGCATAGTGAGCTGCGCGTCGGGCGCGGGCTTGTCGTCAGACGTCATCGCCGATCGGCTCAGCGTACCGCGCGGTCGACGACCATCGCGACGAAGAGCAGCGCCAGGTAGAGCAAGGAGAACTTGTAGACCTTCCACGCCGGCCCGCTCCACACTCCACCGCGCATTGCCGTGCGCATGACATTGACGATGCCGGCGAACAAATACAGTCCGAGGGCGAGCGCCGAGATGAAGTACACCAGGCCGAAGGCGCCAAAGGCGACCGGCAAGAGCGTGAGCGCGACGAGCAACACGGTGTACCAGAGCATCTGCCACATCGTTTCCCGCTCGCCCCAAATGAGCGGCGCCATCGGTACGCCCGCACGCCCGTAGTCGACTTGCTTGAGCAGTGCCAGCGCCCAGAAATGCGGCGGTGTCCAATAGAAGATGATCAGGAAGAGATAGATCGCGGCGAGATCGAGATGCCCCGTCACCGCAGACCAACCGACGAGCGGGGGAAATGCCCCCGCGGCGCCCCCAATGACGATGTTCTGCGGCGTGCGGCGCTTGAGCCAGCGCGTGTACACGAACACGTAAAAGTAAAAGCCGGCCAGCGCGAGCGACGCGCTCGGCACGTTCACGAACCAGGCGAACAGCGCCGTGGCGGTCGTCGAGAGCAGGAGACCGAACGCCAGCACGGCGCGCGCGTCCATGCGGCCGCTCGGGATGGGGCGCAGGCGCGTGCGCGCCATGCGATCGTCGATGTCGCGGTCCATGTACATGTTCACCGCGTTCGCGCCGCCGGCCATGAGATATCCGCCGATGGTCACGATCAACACGAGCCACCAGCTCGGCCGGCCCGCGACGAACATCGGTGCGATCGTCGTCACCAGGAGCAGTGAGATAATGCGCGGCTTGGTCAACATCACCATGTCGCGGAGTACCGATTGCGTGCGCTCACCCGTGACAACCGCTCCGGTCACGATTCAGCTCCCTGCGTACGGCTGCTGGCGATCGGCGCCCCGATCACCGTTGGTGCCGGTGCCGGAGCGGCCAGCAGCGTGCGCCTTGCCAGCGCGGCAAAGATGAAGAGCGAGAGCCACACGAGCGTGCCCGCAGCCTGGTGCGCGCTGCGCAGCTCGGGCGGCAGATGATTCAGTACGAGCAGCGCTGCGATCGCGATCTGCGCCAGCACCGCGGCGAGCGCAAACCGCGATGCGACGATGAGCGCCGGTTGCTCGCGCCGCTTGGCGACGGAAAACGACAGCCCGATGACGTGCAGCGCCAACAGGTACGCCAGCACGCGATGCGTGAGTTGGATGTGCGCCCCGCCGCCCGCGCCGGACATCAACTGATCGCAGAGCGGAAAGCCGAGGCAGGCCACGTTGGCGCCTGGCAGATTCGCCGTCAGAGCGCCAAGGATGAGCACGGCGAAGGCCATCACCGCGCCTGCGCGCGCGCCCGCGTAGCTCTTCGGCGCCGGCGGGCCGTCGAGCGATGCGACGCCAATTCCGCCCGCGCGCATCGCGGCGGCCGCCAAGGTGGCGAGGAGCGCCATCGCGATCGTCAGGTGCGCTACGATGAGAAGAGGGTTGAGCTGCATCTTCACCGTCACCGCGCCGAACAGCGCCGCCGTGACGACGAGCGTCGTCGCGAGCAGCGCGGCGTTGAGCACGCCCCCACGCGCGCCCACGGCAGGCTCCGCGCGCCGGCGGAACGCCGCGACGAGCAGCGCGCCGATCGCCACCGTGACGGAGAGCGCGAGGTAGCGATGCGTCAGCTCGATGATGAGATCGGGCCGGTCCAGAGGCGGGAACCAGGTGCCCGCGCACTTCGGCCAATGATCGCCGCAGCCGAAGCCGGAGTTGGTGATGCGGACGACGGCGCCGAACACGACTTGCAGGTAGGCGATCGCGAGCGCGGCATAGGCAAGGCGGCGGATCGCTGTCATGCCGGATGTATCGCGCGCCAGGTGAACACGAGCACGACCGCGAGCCCGACAGCCGGCACGATCGTCCACGCCAGCTCCGACGCGCGCCGCGGACGGGGCACACCCTCCTGCACGTCGACGCGCTGCGGCTGAAACGCGCCGCGGACGATGAAGATCTGCGCCACCGAGCAGCAGGCGACCGCGGACCAGAAGAGCGCGTTGGACAGAGCTGGCGACAAGACTTCCCCGATTCGCTATGAGTTGTTGCGCGACGCCCAAAGTTCGCATGGCGAGGGGGGGCGGGCAACGGCATCTCAAACTACTGCAAGTAGAACCGCGCAACTGGAACATGGAGCACCCTTTTCTGACCTCGAATTGATCCTGGGCGATTGGCGCGCCAGACCCCCGCGCTATACGATGAGGGATGGCTATTCCAAGGCTCCGCGACGAGCCCGAACCCGCGCTCCCGACAGGCACTCGCGGTGAGCTACCGAGGCGGCTCGGACTGTGGAGCGCGACGGCGGTCGTCATCGGCATCACGATCGGCTCCGGGATCTTCCGGTCCCCCGCGGGAATAGCCAATCGACTTCCCGGACCGGGGCCGCTCTTCGCGGTCTGGATCACCGGCGGCGTGCTCGCACTGTGCGGCGCCCTCACCCTGGCCGAGATCTCCGGCGCGCTCCCGCAGACCGGCGGCTTTTACGTCTACCTGCGCGAAGGGTGGGGCCGCCTGCCCGCCTTTCTCTTCGGATGGTCCGAGCTGGTGATCATCCGCGCGGCCGCGCTCGGCGCCTTGGCGACGACCTTCGCCGAATACCTGTTCCGGCTGCTGGGCTACAATCCAAGCCTGGCGCCGTACGGCGCCTACGTGCACTACGCCGCGGCGGCGACGATCGCGGTCATCGCGATCATCAACATCCTCGGCGTGCGATTCATCTCGGCGTTGATCAACGTCACCACCATCGCGAAGTTCGGCGCCATCCTATTTATCCTGGTGGGCGCCATTGCCATCGGATTGCCGCGCACCGGCGGCGGGCACTTCACGCCGGCCGCGCCGCCGGGAAGCTTTTCCATCGGCGCCTTCGGGCTGGCGCTGGTGTCGGTGCTGTGGGTGTACGACGGCTGGGGTGATCTCACCTTCGCCGCCGGCGAGGTAAAAGATCCGCGGCGAAATTTACCTCGCGCGCTGATCATCGGAACGTGCGCGGTGATCGCGATCTACCTGGCGGCGAACATCGCCTATCTCGCGGTGCTGCCGATCTCGGAGATTCGCACCTCCAAGCTCGTGGCGGCCGACGTCGCCGAGCGGTTGGTGGGCGGATGGGGCGTCGCCCTGGTGTCGATCACCGTCGTGCTCTCGACGTTCGGCTCACTCAGCGCATCAATGCTGACGAACCCGCGCACTTTTTTCGCGATGGCGGACGACGGACTGCTCTTCCGCAAGATTGCAGCGGTGCATCCGCGCTACGAGACGCCGTATGTCGCGATCGCCCTGGCTGCCGCGCTCGGCATCGCCTTCGTGCTGTTGCGCACCTTCGAACAGCTCGCCGACACCTTCGTGACCGCGATTCTGCCTTTTTACGCGCTCGGTGTGGCGGCGATTTATCCACTGCGCAAACGGGCGACCTACGATCCGCCTTTTCGGGTGCCGGGCTATCCCGTGGTGCCGCTGCTGTTCGTGCTGGCGACGGTATACCTCCTGGCCAACAGTCTGTGGGATCCGAGTAGCCGGTGGGGCACGCTCGCGGTGCTCGGTGTGATCGTCGTCGGTATTCCCGTGTTTTATCTGACGGTCGGCCGGCGCAACGCCGGCGGCAGGTAACGCAGGATTCTCGGTTCAGCGGAGGCCGCATGCGTCGAAATCGGTCGTCGATTGGTTTCGTGCTCGCAGCGACACTGGTCCTCGCCATCCACCTGAGCGCGCAATCGGTCTCAGGGCCGCGCGCCCGCGCCGCATTGATGGGCAGCGTCTACGACAGCCTGAGCCGGCAGCCGCTGGCGTTCGCGCGCGTGCAGCTCGTCGCTTCTCCGCGGCCCGACACATCGTTCATGGCCACCGCCGACTCGTTAGGCAACTTTCGTATGGAGGGCGTGCGGCCGGGACAATACATCGTTGGATTCTTCCACGAGCTGATGGAAGCCGCCGGCATCTTGTCTCCCGTTCGCACGGTCGACCTGCCGGCGGATTCGACCATCCGGCCCCTGCTCGCCATTCCCAGCGCGGAGACCATCGTCGCCGCGCTCTGCGGTTCCAAGCCGGGCGTCAACGACAGCAGCGGCGCGGTGATCGGCCGCGTTCGCGATGCCGAGACCGGCGAGCCCCTCGGCGATGGCCACGTCGTGATCGTCTGGCTCGAGATGGTGACCGACTCGAACGGCCCGCATCCTGAGCGGAGAGAGGCGCCGATCAAGACGAGCACGCACGGCCGGTACGTGCTGTGCGCGGTGCCGACCGACGGCGGCCTGACGGCGCGCGCCGAGCACCGCGGGCGCGTGACTGGTGCGATCGAGCTCCAGGTGCCGCCGGGCGGTCTGCTCGTCCAGGATTTCGTCGTGGGCGCGGACACGGTGGTGGTTCCGGCGTTCGAGGGGCCGGCGGTCCATCGCGGCGTGGCCCGTCTGACGGGAACGGTGCGAAACAAGTCGGGTCGTCCGCTCAGTGGCGCGCAGCTGCGTGTAATCGGCACCGATGTGTCGGCCATGGCCGGCGACTCGGGGCATTTCACGCTCGTTGGCTTACCAGCGGGAACGCAGTCGCTCGAGGTGCGCTATGTCGGGTACCAGCGCATGCGGGTGCCGGTCGAGCTATCGACCCGGACGCCGCGCCGGGTCGCGATCGTCATGCAGGATCGCGTGCAGGAGTTGGCGACCACCACCGTCTACGGAAGGGGACAGGAAAAGTCCAAGACCGATTGGAACGGGTTCTATCTGCGCTCGAAGTCGCCCTTCGGCACCTTCGCGACGCGCGCCGAGATCGAGAAGATGGCGGCGCCATCGCTCTGCGTGGTGATGGCGAAGCTCGGGATGCAGATGACGTACGGCAGCAGCGGCAACGGCAAGATCGTGGGCTCGCAGGGTTGCCGCATCATGATGCACGGCCAGGAGGCGGGAAAGCCGTGCAACCCGCAGATCTTCATCGACCGCGCGCCCTTCAGCGGAAGCGTGGCCGACCTGGCATCGGAATTTCCGGTCGAAGATGTCGCGGGCATCGAGATCTACCGCGGCCCCGCGACTTCGCCCGTGGAGTTCTCGCAGGGGAGTGGCAAGTGCGGGGTCATTTTGCTCTGGACCGGCCGGGTACCGAAGTAAGGAGGGGCCGGACGTTGGGGGATCGGGGCTGGGGCGCGAACACGATTCGGCGTCCCAGCCCCCGTACCCTATCCCCCAGCCCCTTCTCAAAATATGCGAAGATTGATGTACTTCTTCGGGTTCGCCTTCAGATCGGCCAGCAGCGAATCCGTACGCGCGAGCAGATCGCGCAGGTCGTTATAGACCGCGTCGTCCTTGAGGAGTTTGCCGGCGGTGCCTTTACCCGCTTGCAGGCCATCGATCAGCGTGTCGAGCTTGCCCGTGGTTTGGGCGAGGGTCGAGGTGAGCGTCGACAGGTTGTGCGTCGTCAACTGCAGATTGCGCACGGTGGAATCCACGCGCACCGAGTCGACGGCATTGAGCGTACGGCGGAAGCTGGCCAGGGTGAGCGAGAGGCCCCGCGATTGCTCGGCCGCGATCGAGTTGAGCTGCGTCGTCAGCTTGGCGGTTTGCGCGATGGTTTGGCGGAGGTCGGCCATGCCGCCGTTCTGCACCAGCTGAAACTGAATCGACTGCGTGACGTCACCGAGCTTCTGCGACATCGAGTCGACGCGCAGCAAAATCTGGTCGATCGTCGGACCGGGCGGCCCGACCGGGATCGTGTCCCCGGGCGCGAAGGCCTCCTTGATGCCCGGCGCCTTGGGCATCAGCGCGATGCTCTGATCGCCGAAGATGCCGACCGGCACCACGGTCGCCAGCGTGTTCACCGGCACCTTGTAGTCGCCGACGATGCGGTAGGTGACGTCGAGGTAGCCGTCGTAGCGGAGCTTCACGTCGCTCACGTAGCCCACGTTCACGCCCGCCAGCAGCACCGGCTGTCCCTGCTTGAGACCGGCGCCCCACTTGAAGGTCGAGAAGAGCGGATAGCCCTTGCGCAGTCCACCGCGGGCGAGCCACAGCGTGCCCACCACGCCCACCAGGATCGCGATCGTGGTCACGATACCCACCAGCACTTCGTCTCGGCGTTTCATTCGTGTCGCATCACCGGTACAGGTTTGAATCGAACGTCGATCATCCTTGCAGGTACTTCGCGAGCACCAGCGCCGTCAACGCGTCGAGGACGAGGATCGCCACCGAGGTGACCACGACCGCGCGCGCGGTCGATCGGCCCACTCCCTCGGCGCCGGCGCCCGTTGTGTAGCCCTCATACGAGCAGAAGAACGCGATCGCGAGGCCGAACAGTCCCGCCTTGATCAAGCTGTAGATGATCTGAAATTTGTCGAAGGCCAAGCGCAGGCCGAGCTGCATGTCCTCGGGCGAGATGCCGGTGGCGAAGATCGCCGTGCCGTATGCCGTGAGCACGCCGACGGCGTTGGCCAGAATGGTCAGCACGGGAAGCATGATGAGCGCGGCGATCAGGCGCGGCACCACCAGATACGCCACCGGGTCGTAAGCGAGCGTTTCGAGCGCGTCGATCTGCTCGGTCACGCGCATCGTCCCGATCTCGGCGGTCATGCGCGCGCCGACCCGGCCCGTCAACACCAGTCCGGTGAGAAGCGGGCCGAGCTCGAGGATCACCGTCTGGCGCGAGATGAGTCCGACCACCGAGTTCTGCACGCCGGCGAACAGTTGATAGAACGCCTGATACGCCGTGACCGCACCGATGAACGCGGCGACGATCGCCGCCAGCGGAACGGAGTCGACGCCGATGCCGCGCAGCTGCGCGAAGAGCAGCCGCATGTAGGTGGCGGGCTCACTCAGGCCACGTCCGATGTCCTTGGCGAAATACACCCGGCGTCCGATCTCGCGAAACACCGATGTGAGCCCGCGCGCGACGTTGCGAAACAGGAAAATGCCCGCGCGGTTGGGCGCGGGAAGGGCGGAGGTTGGCGGCTCGGTCATCGGGTGGACATCGGCATCGGCATCGGGCGTCGGGCGTCGGGCGTCGGGCACTGTGCATCGGCCTTGAAGCTACGCGGACAGCTCGCGACTGACGACTGCCAACCGCTCGTTTTCAAGTTCGAGTTCGAACGAGAAAAAACAGCCCGATCAGGCCGAACAGGATGTTCGGTAGCCACGCGGAGAGCGTCGGCGGTAGGATGCCGCCGCCCCCAATCGCCTTGGTGATCTGAATCAACATCAGGAAGAGCACGGTCGTGGCGAGACTCACGCCGATACCGTAGGCCGTGCCGCCGCGTTGCGTGCTCGTGGCCAGCGGCGCGCCGAAGATCGCGATGATGATGCAGGTGATCGGGATGGCGAGCTTGAGCGCGCGCTCCACCTTCAGCTCGTTGGCGTCTCCACCCGAACGCTCCAACGCCGAGATGAATCGGCTCAGGTCGCGATAGCCCATCTCCTGCGGGCTCCTCGGCTTCGCCAGCAGATCCAATGGCGATTCCGTGAAGTGTCGCTCGCGGAGGCTGTCGAAGGCGATCGCGATGTCGGAGCTGGAGTCGGGGAGAATGTGCATCACGCCCTGCCGCACCAGCCATCCCTTCGTCGAATCCCACGTCGCGCTCTGCGCGTTGGTGAGACGCGATGGATAGTCCGGCCCACGGCCCTTTCGCTCGACCTGCAGGCCGGTGAGCTCCTTCTGGTCGACGGCCAGCGTCGCGATCTTGTAGACGCGGCCGCGGTCCGACGAGTACGCGAAGTTGAAGCGCGAGCTGCCGTTCGAGAACTTGTGCTCCTCGAGCAGCGCCGCGCGCTTGGCGTTGGTGAACGGCACCACCTCGCCGAGCAGGAGCGCGCATCCCGCGGCCAGCACCGACGCCGCGAAGATCGGCGCAACCAGCCTGTGAAAGCTGATGCCGGTCGCCTTGGCCGCCGTGATCTCCGAATGGCGCGTGAACGCGCCGATCGAAAAGACCGTCGCGAACAGCACCGCGGCGGGCAGCACCATGAACATCGAGTCCGGAATCCAATAGAGATAGCTGAGCACGATCGCGCTCATGGAGAGATTCCGTCCCAGATACTTCTGGAGGTGGTCGGTCAGATCGATGACGATCACGAGCAGCGGAAAGCCGAACGCTGTGGCGACGAAGATCTTCCAGAACTCGCCGAAGACGTAGCGATCGAGGGGACGAAAGGGGAGTCGCATTACTGGAGGTCTCCGGTCATCAGGCGTCCGATCCCGCGTGCCGGCGATCGCCCATGACGCGCACGCGAATCGCCTGGCGGCGAATCCAACCGCGCAACGATTCCCACAGCTCGCCCATGTCGCCCCCGCGGGCGGTCGCGCCGCTCTTGCTCACCCGCACCAGGAATACCAGACCGATGAATGTGAGGACGAGATTGGCGATCCACATCGCCAGCACCGGCGCGACGTACAGTTCTTGCGCCAACGTCTCGCCGGCAATGAGGCCGATGTAGTAGATCGAAAAGACGAACAAGCTCACGCCGATCACCAAGCCGACGCCACCGCGGGGAAAGCGCAACGCGATCGGCGCACCGAGCAGCACGAACACGACGCAGGCCGCGGCGAGCGCGAACATTTTCTGGATCTGTGTGTCGTATCGGTTCACCGCCTGCTTGGCATCCACCACACGCAGCTTCACCGCTTCGAGCTGCGCGATGCTGCCGCTGACCGACGGTTGGCCCGGTAACCCGACCTCGCTCCCGACCTCGTAGCGCGCCGACGCACGCACATCAGCCCCGTTGGCGTCGATCGTTCCGACCCCGGCCGAGGGCGGCGGCGGCCGTTTGCCGTTCGGCGGCGGCACAGGGTTAATCGCCACCACCTGCGGCCCGTCGGTCACGCCCCGCGCCACCGCTCGGGCGATCTTACCCGATGAAGGCGTGCCAGGCGCGGGCGGGCGCACGGCGAACGACGGCTCCTGCACTGGCGCCGCGACCGACGACGCGCGCGGGCCAGGAGGCGTGTACGTCGCACGAGCGGCGGCCAAGCCGGCCGCGCCGAGGATGCCGCAATAAACCCGGCCAATCCCGAGTCGGCCGCGAGGCGGCGATGGCGGCGGCGCCGTGGCGGTCTGGCCGGTCGCGATGCGTCGCGTGGTCGCGACGAGGACGGCGGCGAGCGCGGACTGCGCATCGTCGAGCGCATTGCGATTCTGCTCGAAGACGTGCGTCATCTCGCAGACCGACATCTCGCGCTCGCTCTTGAAGTCGTCGCTCTGCGTGGCCTCAAACCGGTTGCTCACGCCTTTCACGCGCACGTTGTCCGCCGTGAAGTACACGCGCTGCAGCTCACCCGGCTTGTCCTTCGGTGACTCTTCCGAGTAGCCGTTGTAGAGCGTCATGTCGAGATCGCGGAAGTCGGGCGACAGTCCCATCCGTCCGCTGTCGGCGTAAATGGTGCGCCGGTGGAGCGCGTCGCCCATGTCGTAGATCACGACTTCGCGGAGCCCGTTCGTCACCTCATCGATGTGTCCGGCGCGCAGGTACAGCTTGCCGGGCGACACCTCGTTGATCTCCTGCTCGTGCAGCGCGAAGGTCGGCTTCTTCTTGCCGATGTCCGCCTCGAGCGTGCGAAGGCGATGATTCGTGCGCGGCAGCACCTGGTCGTTGAAGCCGAGCATCACCAGCGACATGGCAAATCCGCCCCAGAGCACTGGCGTAATCAGCCGGACGATGCCGATGCCATTCGCCTTGAGCGCCGTCACCTCGTTCTCCGATGCCAGGCGGCTGAAGGCGTACAGCACGGCCACCAGTACCGCCATCGGGATCGTCATCGCGATGATGAAGGGGAGCGACAGCAGGAAAAATTCCCCGATCACGCCCCACGCCAGTCCCTTCCCGACGAGATCGCCGAACCGCTTCGCCACCTGGTTGAGAAGCAGTAGCGAGGTGAGCGCCGCTAGCGCGAAGAGGAGTGGGCCGACATGCTCGCGCAGTATGTAGCGGGTAAGAATTTTCATGGCAGACGAAAGGGCAGACGTCAGATGTCAGATGTCAGATGTCAGTTACTGCAAAAACACACCGGATATTCCGTCCGTCCCTCGCCCACGTGACCAGCAATTTGCCGCCGGGGTTGTATCATCGCTGATAGCTGATCGCTGAGCCCCATTCTATATTCCTCGCACCTTTCGTAGCGGAATGTATGTGTGACGCTGCGGTAGGGCGACCGGCGCCAGCCGGCGGTGCTCGTTCGCCGTGGCGCAGATGGTACCCCGTTTCGACGATTGGGTGCACCTCTCCCGATTTCTTGTACTCGCCGGCGCGATCATACTTGCGCCGCACGTGCTTTTCGCGCAGGCGGTCACTCGCGACTCCGCTCCCGGTCGGGCGCTCGGCGTCCGCGTCCGGCTGCGCCGCGATTCGCTGACCTTCCCGCAGGCCGCGGCGTTCGCGCCATTCGGCCGGCTGTCGCAGGACCGCATCGGCAGCGAGTTGCTCGCGGAGTCGCGCACGCTTGCCCTGATGCGCGCGATTGCCGCGCGGCGGGCGGCGGTCTGGGGCGAGCTGACGAGCGCCGCGTTCTCCGGCGTCGGCGCGGCCGCCGCGGCGCAGTCGCTCACCCCTGTCCCGAGCCCGCTGCTGGCGACACTGCCGGGCGACACGGCGGGCGTGCGCGCCCGAAGCACGGCAGCCGATATCTTCGGTCCCTACGCCGACCTCGGCGTGCAGCTGCAGTCGCGGATGGAGGCGAAGCTCCAACGCGACAAGAACGAGCGATGCCTGCCGAGCGACTTCGTATTGCCGTTGAGCAACTGCCGCGGCGTGCTCCAGCCGAACTTCGATTTTCAATTCGGCGTCCGTACCGGCGGCGTCGTGGCCGACCGCATTCACGTGAACGTGGACTACGACTCGCAGCGCGAGTTCGATGCATCGAACAACATCTCGATCTTCTATCAGGGACGGCGCGACGAGATTCTGCAGCGGCTCGAGGTCGGCAACGTCTCCTTCTCCCCGCCGCCGTCACGCTTCATTACCAGCGGCATCCCGAGCGGGAACTACGGACTGCAGGCCGTCGGGCAGATGGGCCCGATGCAGTTCCGGACGATTTTTGCCCAACAAAAAGGCAACGTCATCAAGGACCGCCTCTTCACGATCGGCGACCGCACGCTGCAATCGATCGACGCGCAAATCGAGGATTACCAGATGGAGCGTCGCCGATTCTTCTGGGTGGTCGATCCGCGCATCGCCTTTCCAACGAAGTATCCCAACGTCGACATCCTGGACCGCGATCTTCCCGCCTTCGCCGCGCAGATTTCACCCGGTCTTCGTCCGCGCCGCGTGCTCGTCTACCGATACCGCCCACCGAGCATCACGGGCAGCGCGTCGCGCGACATCAATGGACCGGTCGCCGTGCCGCGCGGCGCGCGCAACCAAAATGTGGTCGGTCCGTGGGAAGTGCTGCAGCAGGGCGTCGACTACTACACGGATCCGACCAATCTGTGGATCGCCCTCGTCAGCCCGATCAACCGAGGCGAGCGACTCGCCGTGTCGTACACGGTCACCGGGCCCGGTGGCGCCGAGATCGTCTCGCCCGCCGTTGGTGGTTCGGTGCCGACGACGCGCGGCACGGCGAGCGCCGACACCCTGATCCTCCTCTGGGACAGCGAAGTGCTGCCCACCGATTCCGTGTTCGCGCGCGAGATCCGTTCCGTGTACCGGCTCGGTGGCGACGATATTCAGCGGTCCAGCGTGTCGCTCAAGGTCGTCGTCGGAAGCGGCGGCGATCAGGAAAAACCGGTCGGCAGCTCGGGCGGCCGCGTGTTCGACACCTTCCTCCAGCTGTTCGGTCTGTCGCAGGCGACCAATGGCTCGACCTTCGATGCCGACAACCGGCTCTGGCCGCGAGTGGGCGATCCAAATACATCGCTCGGCGGCGCGAGCGGGACGCAGAAGCTCATCCGCGATCTGTTCGTCGTCTTCCCGTCGCTCAAGCCGTTCTCCGATTCGGGGCTCGTCCATCCGCCGAATCCGGTCAACGATTCGATTTATCGCACTCCGGATGAAGATCTCCTGTCGCAGCGCAGGCCGCCGACGCAGTTCCGGCTGCGCGCGCACTTCAACGCCGAAGGGGGCGGGGAAGCGGGCTCGCTGAGCTTGGGCTCCGTACAGGTGCGGCAGGGATCGGAACACATCGTGCTCGACGGCACTCCACTCACCCGCGAAACGGACTATCACGTCGACTACGAGCTCGGGCGCATCACGTTCTTGCGGCCCGACACGCTCTTCCCGCGGCCGCGGCAGATCTCCGTGCGCTTCGAGGAAAATCCGCTCTTTGCCACGTCGCCGACATCCATCTTCGGGCTGGCGACCCAGTGGCAGATGGAAAACGGCACGCTGAGCTTCACGGCGATTTCGCAGGCGCAGCAATCGACGTTCAATCGTCCGCCGCTCGGCTTCGAGCCGCAGAGCGCGCTCATCGCCGGCGTGAACGGCAACTTCGCGTGGGAGGCCGCGGGCCTCACCCACGTGCTCGACAGGCTTCCGTTCGTGAACACGACGGCGCCGTCGCTGGTGAGCGTGCAGGGCGAGATCGCGACGAGCCGGCCGCGCGCGACGGTCAGCCAGGCGTATCTCGAATCGTTCGAGAGCGAGGGGGGTGTGCCGCTGCAGCTCTCCGAGCAGTTCTGGCGCATTGGCAGCCAGCCGGGCATCTCGGGCGGCGGCATTCATCCGAGCGGTGGCGCGTACAACTTCGCGCTCGACAGCGCGGCGACGCTCACCTGGCAGAATCTCCCGAACGCCAAGGGGCGCGTGCTCCAGTATTTCCCGGAGCAGATCGATTCGCAATTCAAGTTCGTCGGCGCGCCGGGCTCGTTCCGTCCGGCCGAGATCATGATGTGGGCGACGCTCTTCCCGCGGAGCATCGGCGGGTTGTCGTCGACGCGAAACGACTCGAGCGTCTACCTGTGGCGCACGCCGGGCGGCGGCGGGCGGCATTGGCGTTCAATCAGCCAGAACCTGAGTCCGACCGGCGCCGACTTGTCGAAGGCCGAGCAGATCGAATTTTACGTGCTCGTGGACACGACGACCTTCGGACGGACGAAAAATCCGACGCTCGTTTTCGACTTCGGCGACATTTCGGAGAATTCGGTGACGTTCGCGCCGGAAACGCTGGCGGTGAAGCGGCGCGCATCGCCGGACGTGTCGCGCTCGGGCGCGACACTCGACTCGACCTTTGCCGGCCGGCACTGGTGGGGGCGCGACCGGCTCGACACCGAGCGCGATCCGATCACGCGCTCGTTCGATGCATCGCGCAACGACAACGGCATTCCGCCCTCGGTGGCCGACACGCTGGTCAAGCGCTTTCTCGATGGCGGCGCCGACAGCACGCTGTTCAACGCCCGGCTCTGCATCGCGCTGACGCTCACGACCACGACGCTGGCCGACACGCGCGCCAACTGCACGGCCGGAAATCGCCGGCTCGACGAGGAGGATCTCGATCTCGATGGCGTGCTGAACCGCATTGGCGATGCGCAGCGCAACACGGAGCGGTTGCTGCGCTACGTGGTCGACCTGAGCCAGGCGACGAGCTTCAACCGCATCGGCCGCTGCTACGCCTCGCAGACGGACACCAGCGGCGTCACCGGCGGTCCGGTGTGCTGGGTACGCGTGCAGATTCCCTTCAGCGCGCCGGCGGAGACGCTCAACGATCCACTCGTGCGCCGCATCAAGTCGATGCGGTTGACGATCGTGAGCGCCGCGCTCGCCAACCCCGACAGCTTCACGGTCGTGCCGATCGCGCGGCTCAAGCTCACCGGACCGCCTTGGATCAAGCGCGCGGACCGTCCCATCGCGGGAATCGGCGGGGGCCGCACTCCGGGCACCGGCTATGTCGTCACCGGCACCGTCGGCACGCTCGACAACGCGCCGGAGCGCGGTCTGTTCTATCAATCGCCCCCCGGCGTCACCGATCAGCCTGACCAAAAGCTGGCGCAGTACTCGACGCAACAGATCCAGGTGAACGAGCGGTCGCTTCGCATCCAGGCCGGCGACCTCCGGTTGTTCGAGCGCGCCGAGGCCTACTATCGGTTCCCCGAAGGCGACAAGAGCTTCATGGCCTATCGCGAGCTGCGCGTCTGGGCACGCGGCCGCAACAAGGGATGGGGCCAGCGCGGCGATCTGCAGTTCTTCGTGAAGATCGGCCGCGACCAGGACAACTTCTACGCGTATCGCACTCCGGTGAACGCGGGGACGACGGTCGATGCGTGGAGCCCGGAGGTCGTGGTCGACTTCGACAAATTGTTCGCGCTGCGCGCGCAGGTGCAGACGGCGTATCTGCGCGGAGGCAATCCCAACGCCTGCACCGGCGTCGATTCCGCGCTCGTCGCGCGCTCCGACGTCATCGCGACGCCCGGCGCGACGCGCTACGCCGCCTGCGCCGGCGGCTACATCGTGTACACGACGAATCCCGGAGTCAGCCCGCCGAATCTTGCGGCGGTACAGGAGATGGCGGTCGGAATGGTTCGCATCGACACCGCCGGCACGACGGGCAGAATCATTTCTACCGACTCGCTCGAGCTCTGGGTCGACGACATCCGACTTGGCGGACTCGCTACGGAGCCCGGCTACGCCGGCCAGTTCGGGGTCACGATTCAAGCGGCCGACATCGGCACGCTGCAGGCGACTATCAGCCGGCGCGACAGGAATTTCCGCCAGCTGGCCGAACCGCCGACGTTCATGACCGACAACCAGTTCAATCTCGCCGCGGCATTTCGGCTCGACCGGTTCCTGCCGCAGGCGTTGGGGTTGGCGCTGCCCGCGTCGGTGAGCTACGTGGAGAGTACGAGCGATCCGTTCTTCCAGTCGCGCTCGGACATTCTCGCGCAGAATGTATCGGGACTGCGGAATCCGAAGACCAGCGCGACCGCGTATTCCCTCTCGGCGCGGCGCGCGACGCCGCTCTCGAGTCCGTTTCTCGGCTTCCTGTTCAACACGCTGTCGCTCACCTCGACGTATGCGACCTCGTCGCAGCAGAGCGAGTTCCGGACCGGGGCATCGCGCTCGTTCACCTCGCTGCTCGACTGGAACCTCGTGTCGCCGGCGCGTACGGGTAAGCTGCCCGGCTTGCTCGATGCCGTGCTCGGACACCTGCCGAGCTTCCTTCGAGAGACGGAAGCGGTTCGATCGTTGCGCTCGGCGGACATCCGGTGGAATCCCGCCCAGGTACATCTGTCGAGCGGGTACGTGCGGAACAGCGACGACCGGTCATCGTTCAATCTGCCGATCGCCTTCGCGGGCGATACCGCGCGCCGGGTGACGGGACTGACGAGTGTCTGGCGCAACGCCAGCACGGTCGAGCTGCATCCCTTCACGAATTTCAGCGCGCGCTGGGACATCACCTCGCTCCGCGACCTCAGGGATTATCGCGACCTCGGCGTGACGACCGATCCGACCAGCGGCGCGACCTTCGATGTCGGCGCGGTCGCGCGCTCCGAGCGCCAGAAACTGCTTGGGGTCGACGTCGGCCTCGAGCGCGAGCGGCAGATGTCGGCCGTGATCAGCGCCGCGCCGAGCATCTCGACCTGGATCCGGCCGCGCTTCGACTTCACGACCTCGTACACAATGCTGCGCGATCCCAACACCCGCACCCTGCTGCGCGCGCAGGATACCGCGGGGGCGTACCGATTGCCGCGCCGGCTCGGCAACGCGCAAGGACTCGCCGCGTCGGCGACTGTCGACATCGCGCGCGGCATCATGGGGGTGACCGGCGACCAGAACATCGCCGGCCGATTGGCGGATGCCTTGCAGCCGATCACCATCAATTGGCGTCGCGACCTGCGCTCGACCTTTGACGGCGTACCCTTCACGCCCGGCTTGGGGTATCAGCTCGGGCTCGGCGGTGTGGACCGCTTTCGGAAGGCGAACGGCGCGCTGGCGACGAGCGCCGGGGTGACGTACAACACCACGCTCGCCAACGCCATCTCGCTCCCCTTCGGAATCCGGTTGGCGAATCAGATCGCGTACGTCACGGCCAACACGTGGTCGAAAGTGTCCGACCAGCAGACCAACATCCAGACCGAGCAGCGCACCTTGCCCGACCTCAGCTTGCAGTGGACCTACAATCCGAGCCGGCTGCAGTGGCTCGTCACGAGCATTGGCGGGCAGGCGCGATATGCCGTCACCACGGCCACGACCATCCAGCCATTCTTCACGTCATTGCCAAGCGCGGGCAGCACGTCGTCGACCACCGACTTGCGAACCGAGCTCAAGAGCACGCAGTATCCCGTCAACGCGTCGGTGACATGGGCGCTGTTTGGAGGTTTCTCGACGAGCTTCGGCAGCAATCGTACTGATCGCCGCGAGCTGCGCAGCGGCGGAGTGACCACGGGCACGCAGCGCGACATGAGCGTCGAGGCGGCGCGCAGCTTCACGCTGCCGAAGAGCTGGAATCTCAAGAGCGACCAGTTGCGAGCGCGAATCGGATATGCCCGGGGAGAGAACTCGAGCTATTTCCTCGGCACTGGAATTCCCGGCTTTCCTGGAACGCCCGTGACCGGCGACACCGCGGGACCCAAGCGCATCAACGACAGCGGACGTTACGCCTACAACTTGAACGCGGACACCGACCTCTCCGAGACGCTCTCGGCGAGCCTCACCATCTCGCGCATCGTGAACTTCGACAAGAACTACGACCGCCGCTTCTCGCAGACGCTCGTGAGCGCCGTTATGCACATCACCTTCTTCGGCGGGGAGCTCAAGTGAAGCGCGTACTGATGACGCTGGCACTGGTCGCGACTGCCGGATGCGACAAGTTCTCGCGCCCGAAGACCGCCTTCAGCGGGGAGGCGGCGATGGAATACGCGAAGGCGCAGATCGAGTTCGGTCCGCGAGTGCCGGGCACGCTCGGCCATTCGCGGACGGGAGACTGGCTCGCGACGCAGATGCGCGCGCGCGCCGACACGGTGATCGAGCAGCGCTGGAACCACGTGACGGCGAAAGGCGACACGCTGCCGCTGCGCAACATCCTGGCGCGGTTCCGTCCGTCGGCGACCGAGCGCGTGCTGTACGTCACGCACTGGGACACGCGCCCGACCGCCGACGATGATCCCGATCCCGCCAACCGCGGCCGGCCGATACTCGGCGCGAACGACGGCGCTTCGGGTCCGGCGATGTTCCTTGCGTTGGCCGACGTGCTGAAGAAGACGCCGCCGAACGTCGGCGTCGATCTCTTGCTGGTCGACGGCGAGGACTACGGCACCTTCACGCCCAACGTCGACGTGCTGATCGGCTCCGAGTACTTCGCGAAGCATCTACCGTCGGCCGGCTACAAGCCGCTGTTCGGCGTGCTGTGGGACATGATCGCCGACAAGGACCAGGAATTTCCGCCCGAGGGAAACTCGGTCGAGAAGGCGCCCGAAGTGGTGACCAAGGTGTGGAGCACCGCGGCCGAGCTCGGCTACGGCAACGTGTTCGTCAACAGCGGAGGGCAGAACATCACGGATGATCACGTGCCGCTGCTCGACGCCGGATTGCACGTGATCGACGTGATCGACTACTGGTATCCGAACGCACTGGCGCCTCAGAAATACCACCACACGCTGCAGGACACGATCGACAAACTGAGCGCAAAGAGTTTCCAAGTCGTCGGCGATGTGGCGGTGGCGCTCGTGACGAAGTGAAGTGAAGACCTCAGGTTGGACGACGTGTTGAAGATGTCAGATGTCAGATGGCAGGTGTCAGCGACTGAAATCCAGCCGTGCTACCAGATCTGCGCCCGCACCGATGCGGGGCGGACCATGGCGTCGCCCGCCTTACAACGAAACGCCTTCGCGAACTCGGGCATGTTGGAGAGCGGGCCATTGACGCGCCACATCAGCGGGGCGTGCGGATCGGTGTTCACGCGCTGCCGCAGATACTCGGGCCGCGAGAGATTGCGCCAGATCTGCGCGTAGGAGAGAAAAAAGCGCTGCTCCGGCGTGGACCCATCGATCAGCGCGGGGCGGCCTTTCGCGGCGAGCGCTTTCTCCATTGCGTCGTAGGCTACTTTGAGACCGCCCAGGTCGGCGATGTTCTCCCCCTGCGTCAGCACGCCATTCACGTGCGTCGTGCTGTCGACCACCGTGTAACCAGAGAACTGGTCGATCACGCGCTGCGCGCGCTGCGTGTAGCTGACGGCATCGGCCGGCGTCCACCAGTCGCGTAGATTGCCCGCCGCGTCGAACTGTCGCCCGCCGTCGTCGAAGTGGTGCGTGATCTCGTGGCCGATCACCGCGCCCATAGCACCGTAGTTCACGGCGTCGTCGGCGTTCGGGTCGAAGAAGGGCGCCTGGAGAATCGCCGTCGGGAAGGTGATCTCGTTGTTCGTCGCGTAGGCGTCGACCGTTTGCGGGGGCACGATCCATTCGGTGCGATCGACCGGCTTGCCGATCTTGCCGACGCTGCGCGCTGCGCTCCAGCGTGAGAGCCGCATCCGGTTCTCGACGAATGGGCCTGGCTGGATGTCGAACGCCGAGTAGTCGACCCACTTGTCGGGATAGCCGATCTTCGTGCGCAGCGCGTCGAGCTTGGCGAGCGCCTCGTGCTTGGTCGGGGCGGACATCCATTCCAGCGCGGTGATGCGATCACGCAGCGCGGCTCTCAGGTTGGCAACCAGTGCCTGCGCGCGCGCCTTGGCCGCCGGCGTGAACGTCTGCTTCACATACAGCTCGCCGAGCAGCTCGGGAACGGCGCCACCGGTGGCGATGAGGCAGCGCCGCCAGCGCGGCTGCATTTCCTTCGCGCCCGTAAAGCTCTGCTTGAAGCGAAAATCCTCATCCACGAATGGCGCGCCGAGCGACGACGCGAGGCTGTCGAAGATCCTCGTGCGCAAGTAGGCCTGCCACGCCCGAACCGACACGTCGCTGAGCAGCTGATCGAACACCGAGAAGAAGTGCGGCTGCGCGACATCGATCTGCGACAGTGCCGGTGCTTGAATCGCCGCGAGATACCGCGCCCAGTCGAAGTGCGGCGTGAGCGCCTGCAGCTCGGCCACGGTCATCTTGTGGTAGGTGGCGTTGGGATCGCGCTGCTCCACGCGCGTCATCGACGCGAAGGCGAGTCGCGACTCGACCATCAACACCGTGTCCGCGTCGACCTTCGCTTCGGCCGCTGACTCGCCCGCGAGCTCGAGCAACCGCGCGATGTGTCGGCGATACGTCTCTTGCAGCTGGAGCGACCGCTCATCCCGGCGCGTGTAGAAATCGCGGTCGGGCAGGCCGAGTCCGGCTTGTCCCGCGTAGGCGATGACGGTGCCGGCCTGCTTAGGATCTTCGGTGCTGCCAAAGGCGAACGGCGCGCGCGCGCCGTCGGCGTGTAGCTGCACGATGGCGCGCTCGACGTCGCTTCCGCTCGTGATTGCGGCGATGCGGCCGAGCAGCGGCGCCAAGGGCGCGATCCCCGCCGCGTCGACCGCGGAGGAGTCCATGCACGTGCCGTAGTAGGTCCCGATTTTCTGCGTGCTGCTTCCCGCCGGCGCTGTACGGTCGCCCGCGGCGTCATCGGCGATGCGATGCAGGATGTCGAGCGTGTGATCGTTCAGCTCTTCCCATGTGCCCCAGGACGAGTTCGCGGCGGGGATACTGGAACGTTTCATCCAGCCGCCATTGGCGAATCGGTTAAAGTCCGCGCACGCGGCGCAGGTCGTGTCGAAGTTCCTTGGGTCGATTGGCTTGGCTTGCGCCGACGCATGGTGTGCCGCGAACATGGCGGTCGATGCGATCAAGGCGAAACGAACGCGCATGATTCGGTCACGGTGAGGGAATGGCGCAACCTGCGAGGCCGCGGTTGCGGGCGCTAGGGCGTGCAACAGCAATCGGTTTTGTTCTGTAGCCCTGTCACGCATCCACGAAATCCGCGAGATCTGTGATGAGCTTTTCACATTCTTCGCTGGGCTGAAACCTCGGAGATCGCCGAAAATGGCTCGCCTGATTCTGGATGTCGCTCTCGCCCTCCGCGGCTTTCGCCGGACGCCGGCCTTCCCCATTACGGCGATCGCCATCCTCGGCGTCGGCATCGGCATGGCCGTCGCCATGTTCGCCGTGTTCAACGCCGTGCTGGTCCAGACGCTGCCCGTGCGCGAACAGGACCGGATCGTCGTCGCCTGGCCGTACCGCGTGCCGACGACGGAGTTCGGGCTCCAGCACAAGGACATCGCGCAGCTCAAGCGAGAGAGCCGCACTATGAGCGATATCGCCGACATCGCGCACTGGGGTGCGACGTCGGCCCCCCTGCTCGATGGCGACCGCTCGATCGTGATCAATCGCGTGCTCGTGTCGGGCAACTTCTTCGAGCTGCTCGGCGCGCACGCCTACCTGGGGCGTCTGTTGCGCGCCGAGGACGACGTGAACGGCAGCGTCAACGTGATGGTGCTCAGCTACGGCGCGTGGCGCTCGCAGTTCGGAGCGGACCGCAACATCATCGGCCGCAAGATTACCGAACCGTACGAGCGAAAGGTCTACACCGTGATCGGCGTCGCGCCGCCGGGCCTCGACTACCCGTCGGGCGCCGGGTATTGGATCCCTTTCTGGCGCGACTTCGGAGAGGGCTCGGTGATCGCCGTCGCGCGGCTCGCGGCCGGCGCAACGCCAGCCGCCGCACGTGCAGAGTTGTTCGCCATCAAGCGGCGGCTATCGCCCGAGCTCAGCCTCACCGGCGCGAACGCATTCACCTTCACTGAAGCAGTGCTGGGGGACGTACGCCCGGCACTGATTGTATTGACCGCGGCAGTCGCGCTGCTCCTCATCATCGCGTGTGTCAATGTCGGCGGACTGCTGCTGCTCCGCGCGTCGGGGCGCGCGCGAGAGCTCGCCGTGCGGCGCGCGCTCGGCGCGAGTTACGGCGACATCGCGCGGCAACTCCTCGTCGAGAGCGCGCTACTCGCGGCCGGCGGTGGCGCGCTTGCGCTCGTGTGCGCGGTCGGCGCGCTCCGTCTTCTCGTCGCCGTCGCGCCGCAAAAACTGCCTCGCCTCGACGCGATCCAGGTCGATGGCGCGCCGCTCGGGGGCGCGGCGGTCGTTACCCTCGCGGCGCTGCTCCTCTTCGGTGTCGCACCATCGCTGATCGCGGCGAGAGGCAACATCGCGACGTCCCTTCGGCTCGGCTCGCGCAACTCGACGGAGAACCGGATGCGCCGGCGGATGCGCCAGTCGCTCGTCGCGGCGCAGGTGGCGCTCGCGCTGATCATGCTCGCCGGCGCCGCACTGCTCGCGCGAAGTCTCGAGCGTCTCTCCCGCATCGATCTCGGCTATACGGCGAGCCATCTCTCGATCATCGCCCTGTCGTGGCCGGCGACGACATACGACTCCCAGCCCAAGATCACGCGACTCGGCGAAGAGGTCATCGCGCGATGGCGCGCCATTCCGGGCGTGACGTCGCTGACGCCCATTATTGTTCCGCCGCTCATCGGCGCCAACGTTTTTGTCGGGCGTGTCGAGCTGGAGGGACAGACGAAGAGCGAACGAGATGCGAATCCCCCAATCCCGGTCGAGGCTGGCGGAGAAGACTACTTCCGCACCATGGGCATCCCCATTCGCCGCGGCCGCGGTTTCCTCGAGACCGACCGCGAGAAGTCCGAGCCGATCGCGGTCGTGAGCGAAGCCGTGGCGCGCCGCTTCTGGCCAAATCAAGACCCGATCGGCAAGCGGATGCGGTACTGGTCGAACGACACAACCGAGTGGCGTACCGTCGTCGGCATCGCCGGCGACATTCGCTTCCGCTCGCTGCGCGATCCCACGCCCACCATCTATTTGCCGTGGAATCAAGGGTACTTCCAGATGGAATTCGCCATTCGAACGTCCGGCGATCTCTCGCAGGTGCTCCCGGCTCTGCGTCGTGAGGCGCGCGCGGTCGACCCCGGACTGAGCCTGTGGTACGCGCACACCATGGACGACCTCCTCGGTGCGCCGCTGGCGCAACCGAGGTTGAGCGCGTTTCTGCTGAGCGCCTTTGGCGTGGTGGCGCTGGCGCTCGCGGCCGTCGGGCTCTACGGAGTGATGGCGGCGGTGGTGCGCGAACAGACCCGCGACATCGGCATCCGAATGGCGCTCGGCGCGACGGCCAACCGGGTGCGCGGCGATGTGTTGCGTGAAGCGCTCGTGGTGGCCGGGATCGGAGCGTTGGTGGGCATCGCCGGAGCGCTGGCCACATCGCGTCTGTTTGGCGCGCTGCTGTACGAAGTGAGTCCTGGCGATCCGGTGGCGATCGTGACGGCGAGCGTGCTGTTGCTCGCGGTCGTCGCGGCGGCGGCGTACGTGCCGGCGAGGCGGGCGACGAAGGTCGATCCCGCGGCGGCGCTGCGCGCGGAATGATCGCGCGAGTCGCCGCCGCTCGCGATCATCTGCTTCTCCGGGCGCGGTTTCGATGCGACGTCGCGGGCGCCGGCATCCATCTTCCTGCACATGCCGACGCCAGCCGAACGACGTGCGCTCTTCTTTCTGGCCGGACTCACCGTCCTCGGCGTCGGCGTGCGGACGGTGGGCGCGATTCACGGCGAGCCGCGGGCGCCCGCTGATTCGCTCGTAGCGCTCGACCGACAACGCGCGGCGGTCGAGTCGGTGTCCGCCGCAGCGCGTGGCAAGCGCGGCGGTCACGGCCGATCGGGACGCCGGCAAATCTCCAAGGACTCGGCCTCGATGATCGACCTCGACACGGCATCGGCAGCCTCGCTGCGACGGCTGCCGCACGTCGGGGCATCGCTCGCGCAGCGCATCGTAGCCGACCGGGATTCGCTCGGTCCATTCGGCTCTTTGGCGGGATTGGCACGTGTGCGCGGCGTCGGGTGTACTATGCTTCAGCATCTCGCACCGCACGTAACGTTTTCCGCTTCGACGCGTCTTCCTCGTGGTGACGGAGGGAGCGGCGGCGACGCGGATGGCGCGCCCTGCGACGGCCGTCGCTTGCGTCCAGCGCGCCCGCCGTGACACCATACGGGCCCGTGGGATGCCGGTCCGGAGCCAGGAGGGCCCCGGCCCAAACCTCCATCCGTTCAGCCCCGTCCTGACAACTATGGCTGCACCGGTCGTCGCCGCTGCCGAGAAGATTGGCGAGCTCCTCATACGTGAGGGGATGATCACGCGCGACCAGCTGGAGAAGGCGCTGCAGGAGCAGAAGCTCAGCGGCACCCGCGTCGGCTACAATCTCGTCAAGCTCGGCTTCATCCCCGAGGTGGAGCTGACGCGCATGCTGGCGCGGCAGTACCGCATGCCGGCCGTCGACCTGACGAACTTCGAAGTCGATCCCCGCATCGCCAAGCTCGTCCCGACCGATTTGGCTCTGCGGCACCTGATTCTTCCGCTCAAGCGGGAGGGTCGCACGCTGACCGTCGCGATGGCCGATCCGACGAACCTCGGCGTGATCGACGATCTCAAGTTCATCACGCGCTACGACATTTTCCCGGTCATCGCGGGCGAGTACACGCTCCGGAACTCGATCGAGAAGCACTACGAGTCGACGACCGATGAGGAGACCCTTTCCGCGCTCCTGGCCGACATCGAGGACGACGGCGACATCGAGGTTCTGCAGGACAAGGATGAAGACGCGGCGGCGCTGCTCGCCGCGGCGGTCGATGAGGCGCCGGTCGTCAAGCTGATCAACGGCATTCTCATCGACGCAGTGAAGAAGGGCGCGAGCGACATCCACTTCGAGTGCTACGAGCACGAGATGCGGGTGCGTTACCGAGTGGACGGCGCGCTCTCGGAAGTCATGAAACCGCCGATGAAGCTGCGCGCGGCGCTCATCTCGCGCTTCAAGATCATGGCGCAGCTCAACATCGCAGAGCGCCGCGTGCCGCAGGACGGCCGCATCAAGCTGAAGATCGGCAAGAAGGTCATCGATTTCCGCGTGTCGACGCTGCCGGTGCTGTTCGGCGAAAAGATCGTGCTCCGAATTCTCGACAAGGGGAATCTGAGCTTCGACATGGAGAAGTTCGGTCTGGAGCCGCGCGCCGAGCGGGAGCTGATGGACGCGGTGCTGAATCCGTACGGCATGGTGCTCGTCACGGGCCCGACGGGCTCCGGTAAGACGACCACGCTGTACTCGGCGCTCAGCAGGGTGAACACCTTCGACGTCAACATCATGACGTGCGAAGATCCGGTCGAGTACAACCTGTACGGCATCAATCAGGTGCAGGTGCGCTCCGACATCGGTATGACGTTCGCCGCCGCGTTGCGCGCCTTCCTGCGTCAAGACCCGAACATCATCATGGTCGGCGAGGTCCGCGACCTGGAGACTGGCGGCATCGCGATCAAGGCCGCGCTCACCGGCCACTTGGTGCTCTCGACGCTGCATACGAACTCCGCCGCCGAGACGGTGACTCGTTTGCTCGACATGGGGCTCGAGCCGTTCAACGTCGCCAGCGCACTCAACCTCGTGATCGCCCAGCGGCTGGTGCGACGCATCTGCAACCGATGCCGCGTTTCATACGAGCCGGATACGACGGAGCTCCGCGTGCTCAAGGCCGGCACCGACGAGACGCTGCGGTCCTTCCGCTTCACCCAGGAGTCGCTCGACGACGCGAAGAAGCGCGCGACGAGCCATGCGAAACCACTGCTCGATCCGATCACGCTCGACAGCAAGATCAACGAGCTTCCATTCTTTCGCGGCCGCGGCTGCGACGACTGCCAGGGCACCGGTCTCAAGGGTCGCCAGGGCCTCTATGAAGTCATGGCCATGACGCCCAAGCTCCGCAAACTGATCCTCGAGCGCACCGGTGCCGAGTATATCAAGGATGCCGCGATCGATGGCGGCATGCTGACGTTGCGGATGGACGGCATACTGAAAGTGATCAAGGGTATTACCACGTTAGAGCAAGTGATTCGCGAAACGGCTTCGTAGCAGCGGGTGTGGGGTGTAGGGCGTGGGTGTAGTTCGGCCCTCCGACTCTCCATTGACCGCACCCTACACCCCACACCCAACAACCCGCCCTCAATGGCTGCTCCCGCCGCCCAACAGATAAACCTTCGCGTCCTGCTCGAGGAAATGATCGAGCGCGATGCGTCCGACTTGCACATCACGGCCGGCGACCGGCCGAAGGTGCGCGTCGATGGGTTGATCGCCGATTCGACGACCGACTTCGTGCTGACGCCAAAGGATACGCTTCAGCTCGCCTACTCCATCCTCACCGAGAATCAGAAAAAGCGGTTCGAGACGGAGGATGAGCTCGACTTCAGCTTCGGCATCCAGAATCTCGCGCGGTTCCGCGGCAACTGCTTCAAGCAGCGCGGCTGCGTGTCGATGGTGATCCGGCAGATCCCCTTCACGATTCGCTCGTTCGAGGAGCTCGGTCTCCCGCAAGCGATCGCCAAGATGGCGGAGCGGCCGCGCGGACTCGTCCTCGTCACGGGGCCCACCGGGTCCGGCAAGTCGACGACGTTGGCGGCGATGATCGACAAGATCAACCGGGAGCGGAAAGGGCACATCATCACGGTCGAAGATCCGATCGAGTTCATCCATCGCCACCAGAGCTGCATCGTCAACCAGCGCGAGGTGGGGACGGACACGAAGAGCTTCTCGAGCGCGCTCAAATACGCGCTGCGCGAAGATCCGGACGTGATTCTGATCGGTGAAATGCGCGACCTGGAGACGATCCAGGCAGCGCTCACCATCGCCGAAACCGGTCACCTCTGCCTCGCGACGCTGCACACGAATTCGGCGGCCGAGGCGATCAACCGCATCGTCGATGTCTTTCCGGCGCATCAACAGCCCCAGGTACGTGCCCAGCTCGCGTTCGTGCTCGAGGGGATCGTGACGCAGACGCTGCTGCCCAAGGCGCGCGGGCGCGGCCGTGCGATGGCGGCGGAGATTCTCGTCGTGACTCCGGCCGTGCGCGCGCTCGTGCGCGACGACAAGGTGCACCAGATCTATTCGGCGATGCAGGCCGGCAAGAAGTTCGGGATGCAGACGTTGAACGATGCGCTGTACCAACTGTACGTTGCCCGCACCGTAGCGCTGGACGAATGCCTTCGCGTGTCGGGCGACCCGAACGAGTTTCTGCGCATGATCGGCGAGCCGCCGATGGGCGATGATGACAGTGGCACCAAGGATCGGTCCTCGACGCTGGCCGGGAGGCAGGTGCAGGCTGGACGACGGTAACGCCGTACCTCAAGAGCGTTGCGTGCTGCGTGCTGCGTGCTAACAGTACCTCGCTGGTGACCATCGAACCGCGCGAGTAGTCTTCCAGTGAGGGTGCTGTCAGCACGCAGCACGCAGCACGCAGCACGCAGCATGCAGCATGCAGCGTCGTCGCAGTTCGAGGATCGCGTTTCTACACGGAGCTTCAAGGAAATGCCAACGTTTGCCTATACGGCACGCACGCTGAGCGGCGAGCTCAAGACGTCGACGATGGAGGCCGCCACCCGGGATGAGGTGGTCGCCCAGTTGCGGCGCCAGAAGCTAGTCGTGGTCAAAGTCGATGAAGAGCAAAAGAAGAAGAAGCGCGGACGCATCAAGATGCGCGATGTCGTCATCTTCACGCGCCAGTTCTCGACCATGATCAACGCCGGTCTCCCGCTGGTGCAGGCGCTCGACATTCTGTCGAAGCAGAGCGAGAACAAGGCGCTCCAGGAAATCACGCGGCAGGTCGTGTACGACGTGGAGTCGGGCAACACGGTGGCCGACGCGCTTCGGAAGCATCCGAGAGCGTTCACCGAGCTGTACGTCAACATGGTCGCGGCGGGCGAGGCGGGCGGTATTCTGGACACGATTTTGATGCGTCTCGCCGGCTTCCTCGAGAAGAACGACGCGCTGAACGGCAAGGTCAAAAGCGCCATGGTGTATCCGCTCGTCATCATGAGCGTCGCGGCGATCGCCATTGTCGTGCTGCTCATCTTCGTTATTCCGGTGTTCGAGCAGATGTTCGCCTCGGTGAACCTGGCGCTCCCGTTGCCGACGCGCCTCGTCATCGGACTGTCATCGTTCCTCAAGGGCTTCTGGTGGGCGTTGGCGCTGGGCGGCTGGCTCGCGTTCTTCCTCACGCGCCGCTATTACGCTACCGGCCCCGGCCGGCTCAATATCGACCGCATGATGCTGCGCATGCCGGTGCTCGGCGACATGCTGCGCAAGAGCGCGGTGTCGCGCTTCACGAGAACGCTCGGCACGCTCATCAGCTCGGGTGTGTCGATTCTCGACGGGCTCGAGATCACCGCCAAGACCGCGGGCAACCGCGTGATTCACGACGCGATCATGGAGTCGCGCATGTCGATCGCCGGCGGCGACACGATCTCCGCGCCGCTGCAACGGTCGGCCGTCTTCCCGCCGATGGTCATCTCGATGATCGCCGTCGGCGAGCAAACGGGCGGACTCGACGAGATGCTGAACAAGATCGCCGACTTTTATGATACCGAAGTGGATGCGTCGGTCGGAGCGTTACTCTCGCTGATGGAGCCGATCATGATCGTGTTCCTCGGCGCGGTCGTCGGCGGCATGGTGGTCGCGATGTATTTGCCAATCTTCGATATGATCAACGCGGTGCAGTAAGGGGGACGTCGGAAGTCCGATGTCGGTGCTGAAACGGGGACTGAAAACGGCGACTGAACACCGAACTGAAAACGGAAGCCCGGCCGGATCTTGGCCGGGCTTCTTCCTTTTCGTTTTCGTTCTCCGGTGCTCAGCTGGTGCCGAGTGCGGTGTCGGGGAGTACGTCGAGCGAGAGCGTGATGTGCCGGTCACGGTGGACGTCGAGGGTGAAGCCGCCGAACGATGTGCCGGGGAGCGGTCGCGACTCACCGTCGGCGTCAATGCGGGAGACGATGAAGTTGTCCGGACCCGGAGTGCGCCGCATCGGCCGGCGATAGTCGATGTGGGCGCCGGCGATTCGCCAAACGCCGCGCTGCACGGTCATCTCAAATTCGCGGCCGGCAACCTGGTCCTCGAGAAACGCGGCGTCGGCAACGGTCGCGCTCTGCCGCAGGAAATAGCTCTCGATCGGTGCGGGAACGCCATCGAGCTGCGCGGGCGTCACCGAGATCTGGAGGTCATCGGGCATGGCGCCGCGGGAGGTGATCGTGGCGTGCACGATGTGAAATCCTTCGCGCGTGTCCACGTCCAACTCCTGTTCCGATGCAGCCCGATCCTCGATCGCCACGATGCGGTGGACGATGCCGAGCACGGCACCCTGCACCTTGCCGACCAACACCACCGTACGATCGCGATAGTCCGGTGGCAGCTCGATCGCGAAGCGTCCGTCGGAGCCCGTGAGGGCGCTCGCGATGAGTGCGCGCATCTCTGCCGACAGCGCGAGAATCCGCTGCTCCGACGCGCCCCGCCCATCAACCGTGAGCCGTCCCGAGATCGCGATCACGCCCGACGATGGCGGAGCGCTCATGCCCGCGTCACTGGAGATACTCGAAGGTCGGGAAGTCTTTCACGATCGCCGCCTTCAGCTCGGCCGGCAGCGCGGTGACGGCGGCTCCGGAGTTGAACGTCGTCGTCCGGACGACAGTCCCCTTGGCGGAGTACACCCACTCCACCTGGAGCGACACGCGATACACGGCGTTGTATCCCTTGATCAAGAACGCATCGAAGTGATCGCGCTCGACGACGTGCGTCGATTTGGCGTCGAACTGTTTGTCGATGAGGTCTAGGAACTCCGAGGGGCGATCATAGATCGTGGTCGCCGTCGCCGTGCGCGCGGAACTGGAACCGGCTTCGTAAAAGGGACTGACCTTCGATCCAGTGTCGACTTTGTACTTGGGCTTGGCTGGATCGGTCGTCAGATCCATCAAACCCGCCGCTGAGGTCAAACCCTTCTTGTCGATCCGCACTACCGACTTGTCGGCCTGCGTCGAGATCACTTCGCTCCAGATGAACTGGATGAATCGCGCGTCGCTCGACCCGGCCGCGGCGCCCCCGAAACCGATCGAATAGCCGCCCGGAAATTTGGCGCCGCCGGTCAGGCTGAGATCGACACCGGTCTTCACGGATATCTCGCCGCCCGCTGTTTTCGCCTTGTGTATCTCGGTACCGGCTTTGTCCACCGTCACGTCGGAGTACGTTCTCGTCTCGGGCGGCGGCGCGTTCAGCAGAAAGCGGGCTTTCGCCAGATCGTCGCCCGTGAGCTTGGATGCGAGATCGGCCTCGAGCTCCTTGCCATAGGCTGTCTTGTACGCGGTCTTGAGCGCGGCGGCCTTGGTGGGGTCGCGGCCAGCGGTCCCAAGCGCCTTGAAGAGCGCCGGCTTGTCGACAGTCTTGGCGGTGAGGGCGGCATTGATCGCCTTGGCCGGCGCCTTCGCGTCGTCCACGGGAGTGCGCTGAATCAAAGCGCCGGACGGCGAATTGGATTGCTGGCCAACGTGCGCCAGCTCGTGCGCCAGCAACCGCCGGCCGGCGCTGGTGTGCGGCTCGTATCGTCCGGCGGCGAAGTACACATCGCGCCCGCGAGTGAACGCCTCGGCGCCGAGCGCGTCGGCGAGATTCGCCGCCTCACCGTCGGCGTGCACGCGCACGTCGCGCAGCGAACGGCCGACGTGCGGCGCGAAATAGCCCTGCTCGCGTTCGGGGAGAGGATCGCCGCGCGATGCCGACCCATCGAGATTCGCCGCAAGCGCAGTGGAGAGATCCGGTGCAGCCGCCGGCGTACCGACTGGCGCCGAGTGATGCGCGGCGCGATCGGCGACGGCGTCCGCTTGACGCTCCAGCGGATCGTTGGCGCGAGCGACAACGGACTTCATCTGGATGGGCGCCGCGCTCAGCGCGAACCCGGACGAGAGCCGCCCCTGCGAGCCGTACGGGTGCGCGGCCTTGTTCTTCGCCGGCGCCGCCGAGTCGGACTCCTTCGCACGTCGTGTGTCGAAGTCACGCATGCATCACCGCGTCGCTATTCGCGGCTCAGGCCGCGAGGTCCGCATACTCTCTCGCGAGAAATAACATCGTCCGCGTCTCGCGAGCGAGGGGCGCGAC
Source organism: Gemmatimonadales bacterium (assembly GCA_038228795.1). Taxonomy (GTDB): domain Bacteria; phylum Gemmatimonadota; class Gemmatimonadetes; order Gemmatimonadales; family Gemmatimonadaceae; genus JALZAE01. Next base: position 141,156 of record JBBROY010000005.1, on the reverse strand, counting down.
TCTGCCGACGACGCTCGATCACTCGATCTCGAAGACTATCGTGACGTTGGCTCGAACGCTCAACGTGCCCGGCGCGATTGGTCCGGCGCCCGCGCCGCCACCGTCGCCCGCCGACTGCGACACATTCTGCGACATCATCTGGCCCCCGCGCCCCCACCAGCTGCGATAGCTCGAATACCATCCGTTGTAGCCTTCCTGAATCGAGCGTGGCTTGCCGACCTTCTGCCCCAGCTCGGCGGCGAGCGCCACGGCTTTTTCCTTGGCCGCCTTCACCGCCAGCGCGCGCGCCTCGTCGCGATGTTTTCGCAGCTGCGTCGTCCGAAAATCAATGCCGTGTATGTACTCGACGCCCGCCAGCAGTGCGGCGGTGAGGAGCGGATCGAACTTGCCGACGTCGCGGAGCGTAACGACCACGGTCGTACGCTGCACGTAGGCGACCAATACTCTGCGCGACGGCGCTTGTTGATCGAACTCGGGCTCGAGATCGATGTAGTCGGTCTGCACGTCGTTCGTCGCCACTCCGGCGGCAGCGATCGCGGCCAACACGCGCTTCACCCGGGCGTCGTTCTGCCGCTTGAGCTCGGTCAGATCCTTGTTCGCGCTTAGGATTCCGAGGGTGAGGACGACCTGATCCGGAACGACTTTGATCTCCGCGTCGCCCGTCACCGTGATGGTCCTCGGCCCGGCGGTCTCCTGCGATGCCGCGCCAGTCGACGGCAGTGCCGACAACAGCACGATGGCCAGCGTGTGAGTCTTCATGGTCTCCCTCTGGGTTTGCGTTACCGGGTGGATCCGATGGTGGATGGTACTGTGCCCGTCGCTCGCTTCGCTCACGCCTTGCCCCGGATGCTCCCGTACATACCCCTCAATCGGCTCAAATCTGCTTCGACATCGCCGCTCGTCGGGACCGCCGGCCAAATGCGCAGCACCTTGTGCTCCCAGTCGAACGCGATCGGCATGATCGGCACGCGAGCGCCGATCGCGATGTGCCAGAATCCACTGCGCCATTGGCCGGCCGCGCTGCGCGTTCCTTCGGGCGCCAGCGCCAACGCGAAACTCTCTCGTTCGCCGAACAGTTTCACCACCTGTGACACCACATCGTTCGACGTGCTGCGATCGACTGGAATTCCCCCCCAATGGCGGAAGAGCGCGCCGAACGGCGGTTTGAAGAGCGAGTCTTTTCCAAGCCACGCCGCGTCGAGTGCCAGCGCCCACTTCGCGCCAAGGCCGACCAGAAAATCCCAGTTTGTGGTGTGCGGCGCAGCGATGATCACGAGTTGCTTCACGTTTGGCAGCACGCCCTCGATGCGCCAGCCGAGCGCGCCGAGTATCGCGCGGCCAATCGCGCGAGTAACGAGACCACCACGTCTCGGGAGCGAGCCGGGCACGGATGGGATCATCGAGGCCTCGACCGCATGATCCTGCTCACGACGTGAAGAAATAGCGCGTCAGATGGAAGAAGATCGGCGCCGAGAAGCACAGCGAGTCGATGCGGTCGAGCACCCCGCCATGTCCTTCGATCATGGCGCCGAAATCCTTGACGCCGCGGTCGCGCTTGATCGCCGACATGATCAGCCCGCCGCAGAATCCCATCAACGAGATCGCCAGCGACATCGCCGCCGCCTGCAGCGGCGTGAAGGGCGTCGCCCACCAGAGCGCGGCGCCCAGCAGTGTGGCGCAGCCGACGCCGCCGATCAACCCTTCCCACGTCTTGTTCGGGCTGACCGTCGGGGCGACGCGATGGCGGCCGAGCAACTTCCCCCAGACGTACTGCAGCACATCGCTCAACTGCACCACCAGCACGAGAAAGAACAGCAGCTTGGCGTTCTGGCCGGCGAAGCCGGGGATCTCGAGCGTGAGCAGCGCTGGTGCGTAGCTCAGACAGTAGACGCACGCCATCAGACCCCAGTAGATCGTGCCCGTGCGCTCCATGAAGCGCTCCGTGCTCCCGGCGAGCACGGCACGCACCGCCACGAAGATGAAACCGTAGACAGGAATCAGAATACTGAACAGGCCGTACCACCGGGTGGCGATCAGGTAGTACTGCAGCGGCGTGAAAAAGAAAAAGGTCCAGAAGAGCGCGCGATGATCCGCGCTTGCGGTCGGTGCGAGCGTCATGTACTCGCGCAGCGCGAAAAAGGAGAGGAGGGCGAACAGCACCAGCGACCCGATGCCGCCGGTGCCGACGGCGATGGCGAACACCCCGCACATCACCCACCAGGCGCGCGTTCGCGCGTTGATGTTCTCGACCGTCGCACGACCGCCGTCGCTGGTGACGACGCGTTTCAGGAGCTGCCCAATGATGGTGGCGACGAGAAGCAGGCCGAGCACGCCGGCGAACAAGCGCAGCAGCGCCGGATCGCGCGGCAGGCCGATCGTGGGCAGGGTCATCCGATTCTCCTCGCTCGGCTGTTCACGACGCGGCGCCGAGCGCGCACAGCGCGTTCCTTGCCCGCGCGAGAAACTCCGGCTTGGGCTCATCAGTCGCCAAATTCAGCGGCATCCCGAAGGTTACGCGCCCGAGCATCGGCACGGGAAGCGTCTCTCCCTTGGGAAGAATGCGCCACAGGTTCGCCATGAACACCGGCGTGAGCTCCACGTTGGGCCGTTGTTTCGCGAGATGGTAGAGCCCGCTCTTGAACGGCGCGATCGCCCCGCCCGTACCGCGAGTCCCCTCCGGAAACACGATCAACGAGTACCGGTCTCCCATCTCGTCAATCATCGTCGCGATTGCGTGCCGCGCTGAGCCGCGCGTGATCTCTGGCGGCGACTCTTCGCCGACGGGCGGCGGCGCCGGATGGCGATCGATCAGCACGGCGCGGAAAACATGCGCCGCGAGATACCGCCGGATCGCGCCGCGCTCCCAGTAGTCGCGGCCCGCGACGGGACGCGTGAGCGCGCGCACCTCGCGGGGCAGCGACGACCAAAGCACCACGAAATCGAGATGGCTGGTGTGGTTCGCGAAGTAGATGCGCTGCCTCGTGTCTGGCGGGCCGCCATCGGCCCAGCGTACGCTCGCGCCGCTCAGCAGGCGAGCCGCCGCGCAGATCAAGCCGGCGAGCATCAGCGCGCCTTCAGCTCGCGCGCCAGGCGCATCGTGCGCCTGGCGACGGTGAGTGCCGAACCCGCCACGATCACCACCAGCGCCCACCACATCACCGGAGGTGTGCCGTGCGTCGCGACCTGCACCGCCGCCGTCGCCACCGCCGCGAGCGTGACGACGAACATGCGGTGCTGCTTCGCCATCGGTCCGAGGAAAAACTGTTGCGCACCGAGCGATCCGGCGAGCACACGCACGTACGCCGTCATCATCGCCGCGAGCGCCGCGGCCCAGCCGAGTACCATCCCCGTCCCGACCCATCCGAGCGAGTATCCGGCGCCCACCAGGATCAGCGAATCGGAGAGCCGGTCCGGCAAATCGTTATAGACCTCGCCCAGCACGCTCTTGCGCCCGCTCTCGATCGCGAGCATGCCGTCGAGCATGTTGCACAAGAGCCTCAGCTGCACGAACGCCGCGGCAGCCACCAAGAGCAGCGCCGATCGCTCCGGTTGCACGAGCGGGACGAACACGAAGAACGCGCAGGCGATGCCCGCGGCGAGCACGCCGAACACCGAGATCTGATTCGGACTTAGGCCCGTGCTCGCGAGCGCTCGAGCGAGCGCCATTGCCCAGCCGCGTTCGCGCGTCTTGAGGGGGCGCCGAGGCGCGCTTGAATTGGCCATCATGTCAGGGTAGATCGCTGGTGAGAATGTGCGCGAGCGTGTCGACGAGCCAATCGGCGTCGCTCTCGTCGAACGGCATCGGCGGACGGATCTTGATCACGTTGTGATGCGGGCCATCGGTGCCGAGCAAGATGCCGAGCTCTCTCATTCGCTCGGCGACGAACGACGCTTCCGCGCTAGCAGGCTCGAGCGTGCCGCGATCGCGCACCAGCTCCACGCCGACAAAGAGTCCCGATCCGCGCACGTCTCCCACCAGTGGAAAGCGGTCGGCCAACGATCGCAGCGCGCCGAGCATATGGTCTCCGACGCGCAACGCGTGCGCCTGCAGCCGTTCCTCCGCGATGACGTCGAGCACCGCCAGCCCAACCGCGCACGACACGTTGTTTCCGCCGAAGGTGCTGAAGAACTCCATGCCGTTGTCGAACGAATCGGCGATCGCGCGCGTGGTGACGACCGCGCCGATTGGATGGCCGTTGCCGAGCGGCTTGCCCATCACGACGACGTCGGGCACGACCTGCTGCGCCTCGAAAGCCCAGAAGTGCGTGCCCATGCGGCCAAGTCCGGTCTGGACCTCGTCGGCGATGCAGATGCCGCCCGCTGCGCGTACATGGCGGTAGACGTCGCTCAAATAGCCGGCCGGGAAAATCAATTGACCGCCGACGCTCGGGCACGTCTCGGCGATGAAGCCCGCCAGCTCACGTCCGCCGGCATGAATCGACTGGATCAGCTCGGCCACCCGCCGCGCATACTTCTGGCCGGCGTGCGCGTCGGCTCGCTTGTATTCGCCGCGGTAGTCGTCGGGCAACGGCGCCACGTGCACCCATGATGGCGCGCCGAGTCCGCCGCGCCCGGAGTGCTTGTACGGACTGAGATCGATCAGCGCGTTCGTGTGCCCATGATACGCCGCCTCGAGCACGATCATGTCGCGCCGCATGGTGTGCGCGCGCGCGAGCCGCAGCGCGAGCTCGTTCGCCTCGCTGGCCGAGTTGACGAAGTAGCAGACGCTGAGCGGATCCGGCAGCGTCGCGGTAAGTCGCTCGGCGTACTCGGTGAGCGCGTCGTTCAGGTAGCGCGTGTTGGTGTTGAGCACCGACATCTGCGACGCGGCCGCGCGCACGACGCGCGGATGCGCGTGACCGACGTGCGGCACGTTGTTGTATGCATCGAGAAAGCGGCGGCCCTCGTCGTCGTACAGGTACTGCCGCCAGCCGCGAGCGACGCGCAACGGATCTCGATACGCGACGCTGAGGTTGCCACCAATCCGCTGCCCGCGCTCGGTCAGCGTCGCGGCTTTGCTCGGCGGTGCCGGAGGAAACCGGTCGCGCGGAATGCCGACGATCAGATTCGGATCGGGCGACAGGCTGCGCCACACCGCGCGCTGGCTGGCCGCGCCCACGCCGGGAAAGTCGGTGCCGAGTCCGAGCAGATCGGTGATGACTTGTAGATGCAGATGCGGAGTCCATCCGCCGTTCTCTGACGCGTCTCCGAAGGCGGCGAACTGTTCGCCGCGAGCGACGCGCCGGCCAACGCGCAGTTCGACCAACGATTCGCGGCTGAGATGGCCGTAGAGCGTAAAGAACTCGGTGCCGTCGCCGATTTCGTGGCGGAGGATGATGACCGGACCGTAGTCCTGATGCGCGGCGTTGTCGGCGAATGCGTGTACGACGCCGGCAAGTGGTGCGTAGACCGGAGTGCCGGCCTCGGCGAACAGATCGAGGCCGATGTGAATCGTGCGCCGCTCGTCGCTCTTGCCCGTGGGAGCGAAGATCGGGGAGGTGTAGAGGAGCCGGGGCTCATCGTAACGTCCGATGCCGACGCGCGCGCCGGCAGCGCGCATCGCGCCGAACACGCGATCGCCGAGCGCGAGGTCGTCGTTCTCCGCCGCGTCGCCACTGACGAGCGCGCTGCCGACGCTGAGGTCGAGTACGAGAGCACGGTCAGCCGCTGTTCTCAACTCGACATCCAGCGCTGGCGCGAACTCTTCGCTGTGCGCGGCAAGCCACGCGCGCACGCAGGCGCTCGCGGCGATGGGCTCGAGGCCGCACGCGTCGCGGAACACCGCTTCCGCGAGGCCGAACGGGATGTTCGCCAGCAATGGCAACGTCTGGCGATTCGCGTCCTGACTGATGTCGAGGTAGATGTTGTCCGGCCTCGCCCGGCGTTGATGCGCGGCGACGCATGCGCTGGTGCACAGTCGTAGCGCGATCAAGCCGAACAGCGCGGAGATCTCATTTTCGCTCAGCGGGGTGACGGCATGGTAGCCGCGCACGAGCGTGGCCGCGGACGACAGCGGATCGCCGGAGCCAAGCATGATGTAGGCGGCGGCGATCGCCAGATCGCCGACGGTCCAACCGTACACCGTGTCGCCGAAGTCGACGATGCCGGTAACGCGTTGATTGCGCGAGAAGAGATCGTCGCCCCCACCGACGAGCACGTTGTAGTCGTTGAGGTCACCGTGAATCACGCTTCGTGGTAAGGACGGGAGTATCGGCGCGACGCGATCATCGAAGCGCGCGACCAGCACGTCGATCGCGGTGCCGGTATGCGCGTCATCGACCAGCGCGCGGTATTCGTCGATCACCCGGCGCCCGTTGGCCAGGTCCCAGTAGAAGTCGCGGTGCAGCACGGGATCGTCGAAGCCGCGCAAGGCAAGCGTGAGGGTGCCGACGCACTCGCCAAAGTGGTGGAGCAGCTCCGGCGTGCGTCGACGCGTGTCGCCGAGAGGAGCGCCCTCGAGATGCGTGACTGCCCAGACGAGGTGCCGGCGTCCATCGGCTCCGTCGACTTCGGAGACCATCGCGCCCGTCTTGGTTGGAATGACGCGCGGCGTCAGCGCGGATGTCGCGGCGATGTGGGCGAGCGCGCGCTGCTGCGCGCCGATCATCGCAGGATGCTCGAGCGCGTTGGCGATCTTGATCACCATGCGGCCGGCTTGAAAGTTCTGATCGCGCTCGCTGGGCAGCGCGCTCGCCCTTGCCCCCATCCCGTATAGGTCGCGCGAGAGGGAAGCGGCGAAGGCGTCGTCGAAGTGTGGGGCGTGCTCGAGCATGGCTTTGGCGTCGGACTTCGGGCGTCGGGCAACAGGCGTCGGGACAAAACATACCGGTGCGCGGTCATTCCCGCCTTGCCGCTGCGCCGTGCTGTTCGCACTCTTCGGCATGTTCTCCGGCGATGAGATCACCGCGCTGTTCGCTTCGCTCGGCGTGACGCACGTGGTAACGCTGCCCGATTCGACTCTTGGGCAATGGCAACGTGCCATCGAGCAGCACCCTCAGCTCCGCCTCGTGCGCGTCTGCCGCGAAGGAGAAGCCTGGGGTGTGGCGGCCGGCCTCCACCTCGGCGGCGCGACGCCGGTCGTGATGATTCAATGCACGGGACTCTTCGAGTCCGGAGATGCGCTCCGCAACGCGCTACACGACTGGAAGCTGCCGATCTTCAGCGTCATCGGGTATCGCAGTTTCCTCAATCAGGACGCGCTGCCCGGCGACACTTGCCTCGTCTTCACCGAGCCGATCCTCGACGCGTGGAAGATCGAGTATCTCCTCGTGACGGAGCGGTCGCAGCTCGGCGCGATGCGCGCGCACTACGAGGGATGCCGCGCGGCGATGAAACCCGGCGCGATTCTCATCGCCGAGGGGAAGGCGTGACCGCGAGTACGAGCGGGATGTCCACGCGCGACGCGCTCGTCGCGCTACGCTCGGTACGCCTCGACGATGACATCGTCGTCACGACCATGGGCGCCGCTCGCGAATGGATGCTGATGGGTTCGCACCCGCTCGATCTCGTGTTGGTTCCCTCGGCGATGGGACACGCGACGTCGTTCGGTCTCGGGCTCGCGCTCGCCCAACCGGCGCGGCGCGTGATCGTTTGCAATGGCGACGGCTCGATGCTGATGAACCTCGGCTCCCTCGCCACCATCGCCGCCGAGTCGCCGCCGAATCTGGTGGTGATTGTGTTTGGGAATGGGGTGTACGAGGTGACTGGTGGTCAGGCGATACCGATCACCGTCGACTTTGGCGCCGTCGCGCACGCATGCGGATTTCGATCGCTATTTCACTATGCGGAGATCGACGCATGGCGGACCAACGTCGCCGGGATACTGAATGCAAGAGGTCCGACCCTCGTCGTTCTCGCGGTGGACAGTGTGGCGGGGACGCCAGCCCCACGTTCACCCGGCCCGGCGGGCGCTCGCGCCGAGCAGTTTCGGGAAAGCGTCAAACGCCAGATGGCGGATGTCAGATTTCCGATGTCAGATGTCAGGTCCGCTGCGCTCTGAAAACCAACGTGTCGTTAAACCTATTGCGATGTCGCGGGGTCGCAGATTCACGGTGAAGTGCTCGACCCTTCGTCCCGCGACAATCCATGAACAGACATCTCGGCTTCGTTCTGACTCTTGTCCTGATTTTCCCCGGTGCTCCCGTGGTTGTCAGCGGCCAGAATCCTCTACGCCATTACACAGAAGGCATCGAATCCCGCTTCGCGTATTCTCAGCCGACCATCAGCTATCGGCTGCGGGTCGACCCGGCCGACCTCTCGGCCTTCTCGGTCGAGATGCGGATCCGCCACGCGCCCGACACCATTCGCCTGGCGATGGCGGCGCACCCCGAGTACGACGACCGCTACTCGCGCTACGTCGAGGGGATGCGCGCCGAGGTGAAGGGCGCCGACGTGCCGGTGGCTCGCGTGGACAGCGCGCTCTGGCGCGTGATAGCGCCCGGCGGCGAAGCGATCGTTCGGTACCGCATCAAGCTGCCGGTCCCGGAAGGATCTCCGCGCGGCGCTTGGCGTCCCTTCCTGACGGCGACGGGCGGACTCGTCGGCGGGCCGCACGCATTCATGTACATCCTCGGCGCAACCCTCGCGCCGTCGCACGTAGCGCTCGACCTGCCTAACGAGTGGGAGATCGCCACCGGCCTCGAGCCGACCTCCGACTCGCGCATTTTCTTCGCCCAAAACGCGGAAATCCTAGTGGACTCGCCGATGCTCATCGGGCGATTTCGCACCTGGCGCTTCGTGGTCGACGGCGTGCCGCATCGCGTCGTGTATTGGCCCGCGCCGAACGCGACGCCATTCGACACGGCGGCGTTCGTCGGCGGGGTCGAGGGAATCGCGCGGCAGGCCGTGGCGCTGTTCGGACGCGCGCCGTACCGCGAATTCACCTTCCTCTTCCAGGACAACGCCTACGGCGCACTCGAACACCGCAACTCGGTCACGCTCGGCGCGCCGAGCGCGGAGATGGCGCACGGCCTGGCCGATGTGATGTCCGAGACGGCGCACGAGTACACGCACAGCTGGAACCTGATGCGCATTCGTCCCGAGGAGTACGGCGACGTCGACTATCGCACGCAGAAGCCGGTCGCCGGCCTCTGGTTCAGCGAAGGATTGACGCTGTTCTATGGGGATCTGTTCGAGCGTCGCGCCCGTCTGGCGACGCCCGAGTCGACTCGGACCGCGCACCTCGAACAACTCATGCGCCGATATCTCGGAAGTCCCGGCAATTCCCGTTTCTCGGCCGAGCGCATCAGCCGCGTTGCCTACAACGCGCGACCCGGCGCGCTCGGGGACTACAACCCGAGCGTCCATCTCGTCGGCGAGCTACTGGGCACCATGCTCGATTTCCGCGTGCGCGATGCCACCGGCGGCACGCGCACCATGGACGACGTGATGCGGCTGATGTTGGAACGGTTCTCAGGCACTCGCGGATTCAATTGCCGCGACGTCCAACGCGCCGTGACCGATGTCTGTCGTTGCGACGTGCACACGTTGTTCGATGCCAACGTGCGTGGCGCGAAGCCGATCGACTTCGATCGCTATCTGCGGCTCGCCGGCCTGCGCGCCGACGTGACGTCGGCGCCCGTACTCGACCGCCAAGGCAAGCCCGCGTTGGACCTGGCCGTGCGAGCGTTCGCTCCCGAGGGGGGAGGGCGCCTCGAGATTCGCATTTTCGATCCCGGCAGCGCGTGGGGGCGTGGAGGTCTGCACACGGGGGATGGACTCGTGTCGATCAATGGCAGGCCGATGTCGACGTGGCCGGAGGTGAGAGCGTTGCTCGATTCGGCGAAAATGGGCGACACGCTGCGCTTCGAGCTTGCGCGGCCGGCGGGACCGGCGCGCGCAACCGTCGTCGTCAGCGGGTACAGCCGGCCGGTCGTGCGCATCGAGGAGTTGCCGGGCGCGACCGCCAGACAGCGGGCCGTCCGCGCGGGGTGGGTGGCCGGAACGCCGTGACGCACTACCGGATCGTCGCGGCCATCGCCAGGGAAGTCGTCGGCGCGTATGATGTCCCAGTCGCCCGGGAGCCAACCTCGGGCTCGATCCGCATCACCCCGTCGAACCCATCGGAGTCCGCTCGATGCCTCGCATTGCATTCACCGGCCGCATCGCACTCGCCGCGTCCGCCCTCGCGCTGCTCGCACCCGCCGCCGCCCGCGCCCAGCGCGCCGCCGATTCGCTCAAGTACAAGTATGAGAGCACGCCGCGCCTCGACGCCCTCAAGGCCGAAGCGGCCAAGGAGATCGACGCCAAGGCCAAGATGATTCAGGTGATGGTCGATCAGGTCTTCTCCTATGGCGAGCTGGGCTTTCAGGAGACCGAGACCTCGAAGTACCTCAGCGGCCTGCTCGAGGAGAATGGCTTCAAGGTCGAACGCGGCGTGGCCGGCATGCCGACCGCGTTCGTGGCGCGCTGGGGATCGGGCAAGCCGGTGATCTCGCTGGGCAGCGACATCGACGACATCCCGCAGGCGGGGCAGAAGCCCGGCGTCGGCTACAAGGAGCCGCAGGTCGTCGGCGCGCCGGGACACGGTGAAGGGCACAATTCCGGCATGCCCCTCAACGTCGCCGCGGCTATCGTCGTGAAAAAAATCATGGAGCGCGATCACATTCCGGGCACGCTCGTCATCTGGCCCGGTGTCGCGGAAGAACTGATGTCGGGCAAGGCCTGGCTCGTCCGCGCCGGCGTGTTCAAGGACGTCGACATCACTCTCTTCACGCACGTCGACAGCGACTTCGGCGTGTCCTGGGGACAATCGGGCGCCAACGCGCTCATCTCTGCCATCTTCAAGTTCAAGGGCTCGAGCGCGCACGCGGCCGGCGCGCCCTGGCGCGGCAAGAGCGCGCTCGACGCGGTGATGCTGATGGCGACCGGTTGGGAGTTTCACCGCGAGCACATGCCGCTCGCGCAACGCTCGCATTACGTCATCCCCGATGGCGGCGACCAGCCGAACGTGGTGCCGAGTACCGCCAGCATCTGGTTCTATTTCCGCCAGACGGACTTCGACAAGACGATGGCGATGTTCGAGGACGCGAAGAAGATGGCCCAGGGCGCGACGCTCATGACCGGCACGGCCATCGACACGATCATGATGGTCGGCTCGGGATGGAGTGGACACTTCTCTCGGCCGGTCGCCGAAGCGATGTACCGGAACATCCAGACGGTCGGAATGCCGGCATGGGATGAGAAAGATCAGACGCTCGCCCACGGCATCCAGCGCGAGCTCGCGGCGCCCGACAGCGGACTCAGCGCCAAGGCAGGCCGCTTGAGCGGACCGGTGCCGGATTCGCTGCGCACGGGCGGCGGCTCCGACGACATCGGCGACGTGAGCTGGACCGTACCGACGATCACGCTTCGCTTTCCGTCGAATATACCGGGACTGCCTGGCCACAACTGGGCGAACGCGATCTCGATGGCGACGCCCATCGCGCACAAGGGCGTGGTGGCGGGAGCGAAGGCGCAGGCGATGACGATGCTCGACATCCTGCTCACGCCGAAGCTGGTCGCCGATGCCTGGGATTACTTCAACACGCAGACGAAGACGATCAAATACAAACCGTTTTTTGCCGCGACCGACAAGCCGCCGATCTGGCTCAACGTGACGCTCATGGAGAAGTTCCGGCCCGAGATGCGGAAGCTCTATTACGATCCCAAGAAGTACGGATCATATCTGGAGCAGCTCGGGATTCAGTATCCGACGGTGCGGAAAGTAGTTCAATAGAAGGGGTGGGGATTGGGGGTTGGGGGCTGGGGGTTGGGGCGCCGAATATCATTTCCCTCCGCGCAATCCGCGTCGTCCTGGTGAAGCCATTCCAGGAAAATGCAACTACGGATTTCACAGATTGATCGGAAAAAAACGGCGCCCTTTGCGGGCGCCGTTTCAATCGCCCCTCGCGCTCGCCGGCAGGATTCTCCTCGGCATTGAGTCGGGGAGCCGGTCAAGGGCAACCCCGAGGCGCGCGCGTGCCGGCCGAGCGCCCGCCTCGCCGACCGTCCCAACCATTCGACCCGCCGCCGTGTCCAACCACCGACACTCCCCTTGACGCTCGAAAGGAGCAATCCCATATTCCTTTCGACCGTCGAAAGGAATAGGCGTACACATGACATTCCGCACATCTTGGCTGCGCGATCTCGCGACCCGCGTCACCGGCACGATCCGGCGCCGTACCGTGGAACAGCGCCTGGCCGAAGAGATCCGGTTTCACGTCGAGATGCAGATGGAGAAGAACGTCCGCCTGGGCATGACGCCGGATGACGCGCGGCGCGAGGCCATGGTCAGCTTTGGCGGCAACGAACAATGGAAGGAAGCGGCCCGCGACGAGTATCGCAGCCGGCCGGTCGAGAATTTTCTCCAGGACATTCGCTACGCGGGCCGCTCGCTCCGCTCGGCGCCGGCTTTCAGCATCACCGCCGTCCTCGCCCTCGCCCTTGGCATCGGATCGGCCGCCGCGGTGTTCAGTCTGCTCGAGGGCGTGGTGCTCCGGCCGCTTCCCTATGCGGATCCGGGCCGGCTCGTCATGATGTGGGAGACCAATAAAGACAAGGGACTCGACCACGAGCCACTGTCTCCAGTGAACTTCGTCGACTATCGCGCGATGACAGACGTCTTCGCCGATGCCGCCGCCTGGTGGCGGCCGCAGCTCAACCTGTCCGATGACGAGCGCGGCGATCCCATACGCGTCCCCGCCGTCGAGGTCACCGGCAACCTCTTCTCGGTGCTCGGCGTGCGCCCGATGCTCGGCCACGGTTTCACGACCGACACGACGCTGCGCGGCAAGGAGCCGCAGGCCGTCATCAGCCACCGGTTGTGGCAGTCACGATTCGGTGGCAGCGCAACGATCGTCGGCAAGGCAATCCGGCTGAACGGCAAACTGAACGTGATCGCCGGCGTGATGCCGCCTGGATTCGGATTTCCTGGCGAGACCGACGTCTGGCAGGGGCTCGAGTGGAATCTCACGCAGCACAGCCGCGGCGCGCATTTCATGGAATCGGTCGCCCGAATGAGGCCGGCCGTGTCGGCCGATCGCGCGAACCGATCGTTGGCCGCGCTCGGCGGCCGGCTGGCCAAGGATTTTCGGGCCACCAATGGCGGTTGGAGCGTGCGGGCCGTCGAGCTCGATCGCGAAGTCGCTGGCGCGTTCCGGCCCGCGCTGTTCGCGCTCACCGCGGCCGCCGGACTCTTGCTGGTGATCGCCTGCATCAACGTCGCGAATCTGATGCTCGCCCGCGCCACGGCACGCTCGCGCGAGGTGGCCGTGCGGGCGGCGATCGGTGCCAGCCGCCGGCGGCTGATGGCGCTCTTTCTCACGGAAAGTCTCGCGCTCGCGACCATCGGCGCCGTGATCGGAATCGCGTTCGCGGTGCTGAGCGTGAAGGCGCTGGTGTCGTGGTCACCCGTGCAGATTCCACGGGCGGCGGAGGTCGGGGTGAACGGCACCGTGCTGCTGTTCGCCATTGCCCTTACCGCGGCGACGGCGCTCGCGTTTGGACTCGCGCCGGCGCTGCTGTTTTCGCGCACCGAACTCCAAGACGTATTGAAGGACGGAGCGCGCGGCTCGGGTCTCCGCGGCCGCGGTTCGCGGGGCGCGCTGGTCGTCGCTGAAGTCGCCCTGGCGGTCGTGCTGCTCTCCGGCGCCGGTCTGCTTATTCGCAGCGTATCGCATCTGTTGCAGGAGCGCGCCGGTGTCGATGCGAGTGCGGTGCAAACCGCCAACGTGCAGCTGCCCGACGCGGCGTACAAGGATTGGAATCGGGTCGAGGAGTTCTACACGGCCCTGCTGCAGTCGCTTCGCCAGCGTCCGGAGGTCGCCGGTGCCGGGGCAACCGATTTTCTTCCTCTCGAGACCGGTTGGCGCATGCCGTACACGATCTCCGGCGCGGCGCCGGTGCCCAAGGGTGACGAGCCCATGGCGCAGATTCACTCGGTCGATGAGGGTTACTTCGGTGCGCTGCGCGTGCCGCTGGTGCGCGGGCGCACGTTCGGTGACCGGGACAACGCATCGTCGCCGCCGGTCGTGATCATCAATGAGGCGCTCGCGCGGCAGATGTGGCCGGGCCAGAATCCGATCGGCCGGCGCATCGTCACGACGACGCGCTTCATCGGTCCGCTCGGTAAGCGACTCGTCGCGGGCGACGAGCACGAGATCATCGGCGTGGCGCGCGACGTAAAAAACACATCGCTCCGCAACGCGGCGGAGCCGGCGATGTATTTTGCCGAGCGCCAATTTCCGTTCCGGAAGATGTTCGTCGTAGTCCGCGGGCGGGGTGATCCGTCGCGCTTAACGAGTGTCATCAGCGATGAGGTGCGCCGTCTCGACCCGACCCTTTCGATCGCCGACGTCAGGTCGATGGAGCGCGTGCTCGCCGCGTCGGTCGACCCACCCCGGTTCGTGATGCTGCTGTTGAGCGTGTTCGCCACGCTCGCGCTCACGCTCGCCGCGGTCGGCATCTACGGCATCCTCACGTATCTGGTCAGCCAGCGTGGCCGAGAGATCGGCATCCGGCTCGCGTTGGGAGGCGAGCCGCGCGACATGTTGCGCATGATCGTGCGCGAGGGGCTAGGGCTCGCGCTCGCCGGCTGCGCGATCGGCGCGGCCGGCGCCTATGTCGCCGGCCGCTCACTGTCTTGCTTCCTCTACGGCGTCTCGCCCGGCGATCCGGTCACAATCGGCGGGGTGATGCTGGTCGTGATGCTCGTTGCGGTCGCGGCGTGCGTCATTCCGGGGCGCCGCGCCTCCACGCAGGATCCGGTCGCCGCGCTGCGCGGAGACTGACCAACGGCTCGACAGATCCATTCATCATCGACAGGAATTGACAATGGGTGAGCGTGAGCGGGGCGACCTGCTTCAGGGCACTCTCGACATGTTGGTACTCAAGGTGTTGCAGCTCGGCACGCTGCACGGTTGGGGGATCACGGAGCGCCTCGAGACCGCCTCGAAGCAGTTGCTGCAGGTGGGGCAGGGATCACTCTATCCCGCGCTCTACCGGCTCGAGCGGCAGGGTCTGATCACGTCGAGCTGGAAGACGACGGAGAACAACCGCCGCGCGCGCTACTATGCCCTCACACCCGCCGGACGAAAGCAGCTCGCCGCCGAGCGCGTGCAATGGGCCCGGATGTCACGCGCGGTGGAGCTCGTGTTGCACTTGGAGGGCTGACCGATGCGCGACGCGCTGCGGCTCGCGGGGTTCATCACACATCGCGCTGTCGAGCAGCGTCTCGACGAGGAGCTGTGCTTTCACGTCGACATGCAGACGGCAGCTCAGCGCGCTACGATCGGAGTAGCGCTACGGCTTGGGATGCGCCGTGCGCCCCGAGCCGGAAGTGGAAGTGGTGCCGCTTCCACTGGACGTTGAGGTGCCGGTCGATCCCGAGCTGCCCGACGAACCGGCGGTGCCCGAGCTCTGCCCCTCGCCACCCTCGTAGCCGCGTCCGTTCACAACCCGCCCGTGCGGCTGCGGCGCCGATTGTCTGACGACGATCGCTGGTCCATAAATCGGATACCACCCCAAGCCCCTTCCGTAACCGTAGGGGCCGAAGCCCGCGCCGTAGCCGTACGCCGAGTACCCGTACGGGTCGTAGTAGCTCGGATACATCGCCGCGCTGGGACCGTCGCGCCAATCATCGCCCACCATATCGCCACCGATGCGTTCCGTTTTATCCGCGCGGCGGATTTCTGCATCGCTGCCGCTTCCGTCAATGGCGAACTGCCGCGGGTACGACAGCGCGACGAGCGCATCGATCACCCGGTCGGGCACGCGCGCGTTCGCCAGCTCGACCAGCTCGCGCGCGTCAACTGAGAAGCGCTGGCGACGCTCCACGAGCCAAGCGGACACGACCGCCGCATCGAGGTGACGCGACGCGTCGATGATCTCGCTCTGCGTCACGCGCGCGGAGGCCGCGGTGCGCGCGGCGGTGACCGCCATCGCGCGCCCGCGCCCGAGCGCGCGGAGCGCCGCGCCGAGGTCGCCATCAACGCGGTCTGGAATGGCCGAGGCCTGGAGGTACCGCCGGGCGCGCACGCCGGACCCGGCGCCCGCCGTCACCGCCTGAACGTCGAGCCACTCCTCGCCCGGCGCCATCGAGATGAGCCCGTTCGACGTACGCGTGATGCCGCCCGGGCATGCGAACTCGGACGACAGATAGACGCGCCGCGCATCGTCCGACCAGCGCGCGCTCTCCCAGCCCGTGCACCCGTCCTTGCTCTTGGCGACGCGCCGTCCGTCCGCATCGATGTGCTCACGCGCGATGACGGAATCGCCGTCGACCGTCGCGATGTCGACCGCCGATGCTCCGGCAGCCGGCACGACGCAGATGAGCGGCGCGCCGGCGCCCGCGTGCTCGCCGCGCCAGCAACCGAGCCAGGGCTGCCAGCGCGGATCGCCCTGGCCGGCGGACTGCGCGCCGAGGGATGCCGCGCTCGCGACGAGCGCGGCGGCGAGCACACGGGAAGCAATGAATGAGCGCATGGGTAACCTCCGTCTCAGAATCTATAGCCAAGTCCGGCCGTCACGGCAAAGCCGGACAGGTCGATCTTGTCGAAACCGGAAAAATCCTTGTCCAACGTCGCCTTGGCGTAGGTGTAACGTCCGTCGGCGGTGAGCACGATGCGCGGGGCGAGCGAAATATCGAAGCCCGCCATGAGGTGCGTGGCCGGCGCCGAGCCCGACGAGGCGAAGTTGTCCTTGAAGACGTTGGACGTCGCGAAGTCGATGAAGTCGCCGCGCTGGTCGAACCGGTACCACATCACGCCCGCGCCGGCACCCACATACGGCGCGATGCGCGACGGAATCCAGGCGAAGCTTCCGATCGTGCGACCCCTCGGCAACAGGTACGCTTTGAGGCTGAGTGTCACCGGAACGCGGCGGAAGCTGGTGCTCTGCTGAATGGGCGCGTCGTTCTGGTCGAGGAAATGCCGGAACTCCGACGGCGTGCTCGTCTTCGAGAAGGTGGCGCCGGCCGAAAGCTCCAGCCGCGAGTTGAGCCGAATGGCGAGGTCGACTCCGACCGACGGCGCGCTGAAGTCGCTCCGGTTGATCGTGAGTTGACTGGTGGTAAAGGAGAAGAGGCCGCTGCGCGCGTTGGCGTGGTCGAAGCCGCCGCGCAGCGTCAGCGTCGCCAACGGCTCGGAGAAGAGAAAGCCGTTGCCTCCCTCCTGCGCCTCGGTGCGCGCGCCGGCGAACGTCGCGGCGACGAGGCCCATCATCCAAACGTGCCGATCGATTCTCACCTGTCCTCCCTCGCGCTATTGCGCGCTCTACTTCTCTAACGCTGCTACCTGCGGGAGCGTTGCAGGTTCCCTCTGAGCGCGACGATATTGTGTGCTCGCGCCGCGGCCATGCTCGGAGCCGAGACTGAAATAGCCGGCGGCGCTTCCGCCGCGGACGACGGCGCCATATGTTCAACCGTATGGTTGAGCAACAAGCTGAGCGGCTCGATCGCGTCTTCGGCGCGCTCGCCGACCCGACCCGGCGCGCTATCATGGCCAGGCTGTCGCGACGGTCGGCCACCGTCGGTGAGATTGCGGCGCCGTTCCCGATCTCGCTGGCCGCGGTCTCCAAGCACGTTCAGGTGCTCGAGCGCGCGGGTCTCGTCCGCCGCGACGTGCGGGGACGCACGCACCACTGTTCACTCCAACCCGGCGCGCTGCGGCCGGTCGCCGAGTGGGTCGAGCACTATCATCGCTTCTGGGAAGCGAGACTCGACGCGCTCGAGCAGCTCGTCGCGGCGCGCCGCTCCCCGAACCCTCGCTGATGCTCATGGATCCCCCGCCGACCGCTGACGACCGAGTCGTCATTCGCCGTATGATCGCGGCGACGCCGGACGAGCTGTTCGCCGCCTGGACCGACGCCGACACGATGCGACTCTGGATGCGTCCCGACAACTGGGATGATTCGAGCGTGCGGCTCGACGTACGAGTCGGCGGCACCTTCAGCATCGACATGATCGACGGCGAGCGGGTGGTCGCGCATCGCGGCGAGTATCTCGAGATTGATCCGCCCCGCCTGCTCGTCTTCACCTGGATCAGCGCGGGCACCGCGCAACAGCCCAGCGTGGTCAGAGTCGAGTTCCACGCGCGAGGCGATCGCACGGAGCTCGTGCTCACGCACGAGCGGCTTCCGGGCACCGAGGCGGCGGAGAATCACCGCCGAGGCTGGACGGAGATCGTCGGCACGCTTGCACGGCGGCTCGATCCCGGCGCGTCGCCACATTGACGGCGCGCGGCGCGCGCCCCTTCTTTGCAGCGAATGAACCCACCCGCGAGCACACTCCTCTCCGTCGCGCTCGGCAGCGCCGCCGGCGGCGTGAGCCGTTTTCTCGTCGCGAGCGCGGTGCAGGAACGCGCGAACAGCGCATTTCCCGCCGGCACGTTCGTCGTCAACATTACGGGCTCGCTGCTGCTCGGCTTCATCGTCTACTTCGCGCTGCAGTCCACGACCATCAGCGCCGAGATGCGAGCGCTGCTCACCACGGGGTTTTGCGGTGGCTACACGACATTCTCCGCCTTCAGCTTCGAGTCCGCGCGCCTGATGCAACAGGGCCTCTACACTCAGGCGGCATCGTATATCGCGTCGAGCGTCACGCTCAGCGTGGCGGCGGTGTTTGGGGGGTTCGCGCTGGCGAAGTTCGCTCTCAAGGTGCTAAGTGCCAGGTCCTAGGTGCTTGGGCGCCGAATCGCTTTCGCGCCCTAGCACCTAACACCGAGCACCTAGCACCTCGCAGTCAGGTTCTCGGAGCTCCGAGATACTTCCCATACCATTCCAGGTACCGCTCCAACCGATCGCGCTTGTAGCTCGGCGTCGTGATCCCGTGATATTGGCCGGGATACACGATCAACCGTGAGTCGACGTTGAGGCTTCGTAGCGCCTGATACATCTGCTCGCTGCCGAGCAGCGGCACATTGAAATCTTTTTCTCCGCCGAGGAAAAGGGTCGGTGTGTTGATGCGGTCGGCGTGGAAAAATGGATATGACACCTTGATCCATCCCTCCTGATTCTTCCACGGCGCGCCGAGCTCGGCTTCGTATTGGGTGATGTACTCGTCGGTTCCATACATCGAGATCTGGTTCGAGCTGCCGGCGCCACTCGTCGCGGCCTTGAAGCGGTGGTCGGTCGCGATGGTGTAGTTGGTGAGAATGCCGCCGTAGCTCCAGCCGCCGATGCCGAGCCGGTTCGGATCGGCGAGGCCGATTTTCACCACGTGGTCCACCGCGCCGAGCAGATCGACGACTTCCTTGTTGCCCCAGTCGGCAAAGATCGCCGATTGGAACAGCGCGCCGCGGCCGGCGCTGCCGCGATAGTTCGCGGCGACCACGACATAGCCGTTGGCGGCGAACAGCTCGCGCTCGAAGCTGAACGCGTGTGCGTCCTGGCCATTCGGACCGCCGTGAATGCGCAGAAGCGTCGGATACTTCTGTCCGGCGACGTACCCCGCCGGCTTCACGAACAGCCCGTGCACCTCGGTGCCGTCCTTGCTGCGCGACGTGAACTCCTCGGTGATGCCGAGCTGGATCGTCGACAGCCATCCGTCGTTCTGATGTGACAGGCGGCGTAGGCGCGCTCCGTCGACCGCCCACACCTCGGCCGGCTCGCTGTCCGATGCGGCCAGCACGGCGCCCGAACCGTCACCGCCTAACGAGAGTGATGCCAGTACGCGCTTGTCCCCTGCCACGCGCTCGATCGCACCGCCGCCGGCCGGCACCTTCGCCAAGTATTGCGAGCGGTCGTCTTCGACCAGCACGAACAGCGTCCTGCCATCTGCGGACCAGAACGGATCCGAGACGGCGCGATCGAGCGACGCCGTGAGAATCCGGGCTGGGCCTCCGCCCGCCGGAACGACGGCGAGCTTGTAGAGATTGTACGCGTAAAATTTGGGCTCGCTCCCCTGGAGATACGCGATCGACTGCCCGTCGGGGCTCCACGCGAGATGACTCGAGCCGGGCGCGTTGTCGGGACCCGGCCACGTCGTGAGCTGCTTGGCATCGGCGCCAGCCTTGGCGTCCATCACGAACACGTCGCTGTTGTCGCTGCGATCGAGATCGCCGGAAAAGCGCTTGCTGACGAAGGCGATCCGCGCTCCGTCGGGCGACCAGCTCGGATTGTCTTCGTCGTGCTCGCCGGGCGTTAACAGCTCGGCTTTGTGCGAGTCGACGTCGAACAGATAAAGATGGCTGCGGCGCGGGCCGAGGTAGCCTTCAATGTCTTCCTTGAAGTGATAGCGATCGATGACGATCGGCTTCTTCGTCTTGCTCTTCGCTGAATCCTTCGACGCCTTGGCGTCCTCGGCATCCGGATCCTTGACCACGAGCACGATGCGCTTCGAGTCGGGCGACCAGGCGTACGAGTCGATGCCGCCCTTCACGTCGCTCACCTTCGTCGCTTCGCCGCCGATGCGGTTGAGCATCCACAGCTGCGCGTCGTCGTTTCCCTGGCGCGAGGAGAGGAAGGCGAGCCACTTGCCGTCGGGACTCCATCGCGGGCTGCTTTCGCTTTCCGGCGTCGAGGTGAGGCGAATGCTCTGCGCGCCATCCCAGCTGGTCATCCACACATCGGAGTCGTTCTTGTCTTTCGCCGAGTCCGCGCTGGAGACCGAGTAGGCGACCCACTTCCCGTCGGGCGACCGCTGGGGGTCTCGAACATCCTTCAGCGAGTAGATGTCCGACGCGCGGAGCGGCCGGCGAGCAAGGGATTGTCCGGACAGCGGAGCGGCGCACGCGATGGACGCGCCGACGGCGGCGAGGAGTGTGAACCGGGGCATCGTCCGCATCACGTGGGAGGCGACGTGCGCTTCGGACAGTTCTCCTTCACTTCCGTATCAGCGATCTGGAAGATGCGCCACCCGGACGACGTCTTGGCGAGCTGGATGGCGTCGACGCCGCAATGATGGAACACCGTGCCATCATAGAAGTCGTACTGCACCCAGACCGTGGCCAGATACCCGGAGATGCGAACCTCCGGAGTGTAAATGCGCTCGTCCCACGCGCCGCCCTTGGCACTCGCGACCGCGGCCATGAAGGCGTGCATTGGGAGCGCTCGCACGATGACCGATCCGTTCCGCGTCAGCCCCGGCCCCGTGAGCGTGGCGACCGAGTCGACAGCGAGTCGCATGAGCGACGTGTCGCGAACGTGCATCCCCTTGAAGAACGTTCTCACGGTTCCGATGACCGCAACGGTGGGCTCCTGCTCGATTTGCGCCGCGACCGGCGAGCCTCCGAAAAGCGTCGCGACGAAGAGAGCGCTTGCGAGGTACCGATTCTTCATGTGGATGTCTCGATGAACAGGGAGATGTGGAGCGAACGCTGAGGGTTCGTGCGCTCAACGGGGGCGCACGAGTGGAAGTTGCGTCATGTGCACGGAAGACGGAATATGCCGCCGGTCCGCGTTTGCATCGGCCGAGTGAGTGCCGTTCCTTTCGGCATGCCGCCCGTCGCATCTGTGAACGTACTTCCGGAACTCGAAGCCGCGCTTCTGCAGGCGGCCATCACCGCCGGGCTCGCGCTGCTGTGCGCATTTCTGTATCGGCAGTACGGCCGCCGCTATTTCTTCGCGTTCGCGATCGCACTTGGCATTTACGTGCTGCGCATCGGCGCCATCGCCGGTTTCCTGACCAGCGGCCGCGCCGAGTATCTGTATCTGCACCAGGTGCTGACAGGCTGGACTGCGCTCGCACTACTGTGGAGCGCCTTGCTGGTGTCGCAGCAACCGCGGTGGCGCCCGGCGTACCTGGCATTCGTGCTTTTTCCGCCACTGTGGTCGTACGTGGCGATCTACCGCATGAACAATTTTCTGCTTGCCGCGTTGCCGGCTGTCCTTTTTCTCAGCCTCGCGACGCTCGGCACCGGTGCCGTGTTCTTCCGATACTGGCGGCGCATCGAGGCGCAGGGCGCCGGGGTGCTCGCGGCGGCCTTTCTGCTCTGGGGCGTGCATCATCTCGATTATCCACTCCTGCGCGCGCGCGGCGCCTGGAGTCCGTGGGGCTACTATCTCGACATCTGCTTTCTCCTCACCATTGGCGCCGGCGTGCTGCTGCTCGTGCAGGACGACCTGCGGCGCGGACTCTCGACGCTCTCCGTAATGTCGGGCGAGCTGCAGCGCGGTGACCGCGACCGCGATTCGATCGGCGCGTTGCTCGCGCGCCCGCTCGCGCTCGGCGGCGTACGCGGGAGCGCGCTCTACCTGAGCGATGCCGGACGATTCGTTCGGGCGATCGGCGCCTGCGCGGATTGGTCGGACACCGAGCCGGCCGGCGCGGTGCGCGACGCGATCGTGAGCGGGCTGTCGAGCGGGCGGCCCGCGGTCGCCCGGTACTGGGATGCGCACCGTTACGTGGCGGTGCTCCCGATCTGGCGCGGCGCACACACGGCCGGTGCGCTCGTCATCGCCGGCGACGAGCGCGATCCGTTCACTTCACTTGGCGATGCGTTTCTCTTGGCCCTGGGCCAGCAGGTCGGTGCCGCGCTCGAGAACGCGGATCTCTACGACCGCCTGGCCTCCCGCACGCAGGAGCTCGAGCGGCTCGGTGCCCGCATGCTGCGCCAACATGAGGAAGAGCGTCGCCAGCTGTCACTCGAGCTGCACGATGAGACCGCGCAGCTCTTTTCGGCGGTGAAGATGCAGCTCGGCATCGTGCGTGAGCGCGCGACTCCGCAACTCGGCACCGAGCTCGATCGGGCGATGGAGCTAGTCGACCAAGGAATCCGCAGCATTCGCAGCGTGAGTAGTCATCTGCGTCCGCCGCTGCTTGATGATCTGGGGCTCCTCGCGGCGCTGCGGGCGCTGGTGGCCGAGTTCGCGGAACGAAGCGCGCTCTCGATCTCGCTCGACGTGCCGGCGGTCCTTCCCGATCTTGGCGAGGACGCCGAGTTGGCGCTCTTTCGCGCGCTGCAGGAGGCGCTATCCAACATCGCGCGCCACGCCTCGGCGACGCGGGTGTCGGTTGCCGTGTCGGTCGAGGATGATGATGCAGTGTCGTTGCGCGTTAGCGATGACGGCCGCGGACTTCCAGCAGGGGGCGCCACGCACGTCAATGGTCGCATGGGACTCGCTGGAATGCGCGAGCGACTGGCCGCGCTCGGCGGCGTCATGTCGATCGCCAGTGGGGCTGGGCAGAGCGGAGGAACCGAGCTTCGCGCGCGAATCCCCGCCGCATCCGCGCGCCCACGATGAACAGCATCCGCGTTCTGGTGGCCGACGATCACGCGCTGGTGCGCGAGGGGATCCGCCAAGTGTTGACCGTTGATCCCGGCTTCGACGTGGTCGCCGAGGCGGCGAGCGGCGAGCAGGCCATCGCCCTGGCGAAGGCGCACGCGCCGGATGTCGTAGTGCTCGATATCTCGATGCCAGGGGGCACCGGTCTCGACGTGACCGCAGCGCTTCACCGCGAGATGCCAACTGTTCGCGTATTGATACTCAGCATGCACGATCACGAGCAGTACGTGCTCGAGAGCGTGCGCGCAGGTGCGCACGGCTATTTGCGCAAGGATTCGTCGCCCGCCGAGCTGCGCCAGGCGATTCGCGCCGTCTATCACGGTGAAAGTTTTTTCAGCGCGCCCGTTGCCACGCAGCTCTCGGCGGCACTGCGAGGTGAGGCGACACGCGACGCGCGGGCGGACAAGCTGGCGGCGCTTACCGGCCGTGAGCGCGACGTGCTGGTGGGTGTGGCGGGAGGCCACACCAACAAGGAGATCGCGGCCGGCCTCGGCATTAGTCCGCGTACCGTCGAGTCGCACCGCGAAAGCCTGATGCGCAAGCTCGAGATCAAGAGCGTGGCGGGCCTCACGAGGCTGGCCATGGATGAAGGGTTGGTCGGGGGCTGACCAGCGAAATTCCATTGTGTCGCGTGGCGTGCGTGGATACGAGCACACCGTAGTTCTACGGACACGCGCGTCCGTAGCGCACCGAATGACGCCACGGCTCCGGGTCGGATATCCTCGTGTCACCCGACCCAGGATTCGACCGAGTGCCAACCGCTCTACGATTTCTTGCCCTCTCGATCGGCGCGTTGCTCGCGATCTCGCGCGCGACGAGCGCGCAGAGCGATACCACCAGGCCGCGCCAGCTCGAGAAAGTCACTGTCACCGCCACGCGCACGCCGACGAGCGCGTTCAACGTGCCGCTGCCGGTCAACGTCATCGACAGCGTCACCCTCCACGATCGGCAGCCGAACACCGCGGTCGACCTCTTTCGCGAGCAGCCGGGCCTGGACGTGAACGGTGTGGGCACGAACCAGGTGCGACCGACCATCCGCGGCATGCGGGGCCAGCGCATCCTGCTGCTCGAGGACGGACTGCGCCTGAACAACGCGCGCCGCCAACAGGATTTCGGCGAGCTGCCGGCGATCATCGACGTGGTCGAGGTCAATCGCATCGAAGTCGTCCGCGGTCCGCTCTCCGTGCTCTACGGCACCGATGCCATCGGTGGCGCCGTCAACCTGATTACTCGCGCCGCGCCGTCGCGAGGTACGCCATCGGGCGTGCATGGCTCACTCGCCTTCCGCTACAGTTCGGCCGACCACCAGCGCCGTCCCAGTGGCGTGCTCGAGCAACGATTCGGGCGCTGGGGCTTTCGGGTGAGTGGGTCGTACCGCCAAACCAGCTCGTACGACGCGCCCGCGGGATCCTTCGGGAAACTGGTGCTGCCTTCGAGCACCAGAGTGAATGACACCGGTGTGCGCGATCATGATGTCGCGGCGTCCGCGGGCCTCGATCTCTCCGCGACGCAACAGCTGTTCGCTAAGGCCGAATCGTATCAGGCCATCGATGCCGGCTTTGGCTACATCGATCCGTCGGTCTTCGGCGCCGACCAACCGCTGATCGCGATTCGCTATCCAAAACAGAGCGTCGACCGCTACACGCTCGGCTACCGCGCGAGCGCGCTCGGTACCGCGCTCGCCGATCAGGCGGAGATCACGACGTACTATCTGCGCAACGCGCGGGATCTCGATCAACACATCTTCGTGCCCTTCGGGCCCGGTACGCCACCCGGCGCCGGCATCGACGTGCGGTCGCACAACTTCACCGACATCGCGACGTTCGGAATGCGGGCCGAGGCGACCAAGGTATTGTTCGGCCGGCATCTGCTCACCTATGGTGCGGACGCGTTTCGCGATCGCTCGAACAACACCGACTCTAGCTCGACCGTGGTGGTCGGCTTCGGACCGCCGCATCCGCGCAATGATGTGGTGAGCAAGGTGCCGAACGCGACGTATCGCAGCGCCGGTCTGTTCGCGCAAACAGATTTTCACGTAGTTGAGCGGCTCCACATCATTCTTGGCGGCCGCGCTCAGGACGTACGCGCCGACACGCGTGTTACGGCCGGACAGGCCGGCCCGTTGCTCGGCAGTCGCGAAACGCCGGTGGTTGGAACGGCGAGCTCCGTTTTTCGGGTGACAGAACAGCTCAATCTGATCGCGTCCATTGGCCGCGGCTTTCGGTCGCCGAATCTCGTCGAGCGCTTCTTCAACGGCGCGACGCCAGAGGGAGCGGGCTATCAAAAGGCGAACCCGGGTCTGTCTCCCGAGACGAGCTTGAACATCGATGTCGGCGCGCGCGTCCGGGCCGGACCGATCGCCGCGGAGGCGTTCGTCTTCCAAAACGATCTCCATAACGGCATCACGATCGCGCCCACCGGCGACAGCGTGAACCGTGTGCCCGCATTTCAGAACGTCAACGTCGGAAAGCTGCGTTTCTCCGGCGGCGAAGCGCAGCTTTCGCTGCAGCTTCCGCTTGGATTCTCGACTAGCGCGAACTACTCGCGCCTGTCGTCGAAGGACGTGCGCAACCCGAACAATCCAATTGGCGATACGTACTCGAGCAAAGTGGCTGGTGAGCTCGCCTACCGTCAGCCTGCGGGTCGGTTCTGGACCGCCTACGGCGTCCGGCACAATGGTGAACAGAAGGATGTTTTGGCCCGCAGCACGCCACTGGGCCCGGTGATCCCATCATTCACCGTCCACGCCATCCGTGCCGGCGCCACGCTCTTCGAGCGCGGCGGAATTCGCCACTCGCTTACGGCGTCCGTCGACAACCTCACCAACCGCCTCTACTCCGAATTCTCGAACGCGAGTTTTTTCAGACCTGAGGCCGGACGGAGCGCGAGCATCGCGTACGCGCTTGCGTTTTGAAGAGCGGGGTGTGGCGAGTGGCGAGTGGGGAATGGTTGATACCCGGCATCTCTCACCCAACCACACCCTACTCGCCGCACCCTAAGCCCGCTGTTAGAGCTTGCTTATCCGCCCGGTCGACTCTCTCTTCACTCCGTCTCGCGAGACTCAGGAGTCGTGGTGGCGAAGGGATCTTCGATCGGATTTGCCGGCATCGGCGCGCTCATCCTTGGATTGCTCGCCGGACCCCGGGTGCTCGCGCGCTCGGAGCTGCCGCTGTTTTCGGAGAGCGGCCCAGCTTCCGCGCCGGGTGACGGAGGCGTTCGGAGCAACGGCGATGTGGTGCGCCATCGAAGCGCCCGCGATCTGATCGAAGAGTATGACGGCAAAGCGCTGTCGGCCGACAGCGCCGCCGCCTCGCGCCATCCACTCGTCGTTCTCATTGCGACGCTGCCCGATCCCATCGACTCGCACATGGACTGGGCGTTCGACAGCGGCATCGAGTCGATCCGCCGCGCGAACGAGGTGACGGGGTTCGTCACCGATCGATTCTGGTTTCCGTGGCCTGGTGCCGATGACGCCGCGCGATTGAAGGCGAATCCCGCCGCTCGTCCGGTCCGTGACATCTATCCGGGCGTGATGCTCTTTCGATCGTCGCGGCCGGGCAACGACACCCTGCGCGTCGTGCTCGTCGTCGGCGAGGTACCGACGTACGGCATTCACGTCGCGCAACTCGACTCGGCGCTCGCCGAGCGCGACCGTCTGCTGTATGGCAACGGCGATCGGGCCGTGAAGGGCGCCGCTGCGCGCGTTCAGGCCGCCATCCGCACCGACACCCTGCGCATCATCGGTCCGGTGACCTCCGGAGCCAGCCCGTCGCTGCGGCGCGCGCTCATGCGCTGGCGCGCGGCGTCCGGCACGCCGGACCGCGCCGCCGGCGCGTGGATGGTGAGCGGCGGCGCGACGAATCTCAGCAATCGCGAATATCTGGATAGCGCCGCCATCGGCTTGCACTTCCAGGCCACGGTGCACTCGGATGCCGCGCTCCAAGAAACGATCGAGCGCTATCTCGCCACGCTCGGCATCGCGCGGGTGAACATCGCGTACCTCAAGGAGGGATCGTCGTACGGGCAGGGCGCGGGCGCGCGACAGGTCGTGACGAACAAGGATTCAGTGAAGCTCGTCGAAGCCGACGACGCGAGCATGCCGGCGAACGCCGCGCCGATCACGATTCGGTTTCCGATGAACATCTCGCATCTGCGCAGCGAATACGCCCGGCACCCAGCGTCGGCCGACGGTACGGCAGCGCCGGCGTCGCTGCGCATTCCTCTCAACTTCGCCGATGCCGCGCTCACCGCCGAAAGCCCACCGGTGACGTCCGAGCTCACCGCGCCGGCGCTCGAGTTCATCCTGGCCGAGATGACGCGCACGTTGGCCGCGCACCACATCAGGGCGGTCGGCATTCTGGCCAGCGATGTGCGCGACAAGATGTTCCTGGCCGATGAGGTGAAGCGACGCATGCGCGACGTACAGCTCTTCACCTTCGGCAGCAACGTGCTCTTCGACCGCCCGGACTTCGAGACGCTGCGCGGCATGCTCGTCGTGTCGACCTACCCACTCGTGCTCGAGAACCAGCATTGGGATCGCACCCGCTCGCGCCGTGAACGACTGCCCTTTCAGAGCGACATCGCCGAGGGCGTGTTCAACGCGACGCTGCTGCAGCTCGGCAGCGACTCGCTCGCGATGGACTACGTCGTACCGCTGGACACGCTGGCCACGCTGGCGCCCCCGGTCTGGGTGTCGGCGGTCGGGAATCGCGTCACGATGCCGGTGCTCCTCGACGCCACGACCGACACGCGCGGCCCACGAGCATACCTGCGGGACAGAGCAAGACCCTCACTCGTGGCTACCGCACAGCCGAACGGCCTCTGGAGCGAGTTTGGCTTTCTCGGAGTGATGCTCGTGGTGGGCTTGCTGGCCGCCTTCGGCACGGCGCAGTATCGAACCGACAGCCGCGTGTACGATTGCGCTCCGCTCGCCGCGGGAACGGTCCACGATCGCGAGATCGAGCGGCATCTCTCGCTGCATCGCGCCGCGCTTCGGCTGCGCCGCGAGGTCTACGTGCTGATCAGAGCCGCGGCGCTGGCCTCGGCGGCATACGCGGCGTCGCTCTTTCTGCTGCGCAGCAACGCGCATGGAACCCAACTCGATGCGTGGCGCTGGTTCGCTCCGCTGCTCGTGCTGGCCGTGCTCGTCTTCGCGCTCGTGCGTGCGGCGCCGCAGATTTTTCATCTGGTGAAGGGTCACTCGTCATCCGCGCGGAGCTACGCGGGCGATCAAATGAGGACCAAGAGCGTACACGGCACGCTGTGGTGGGCAGGCATCGTCGCCCGCGCATTCGTGATGATCATCGGCGTGATGTACGTCGTGGCGTGCGCGCTGTTCATCATCGATTTGACGAATCTGCGGGCCCATTCGCCGGCGCAGGCCGCGCTCTTCTTCGCGCGCACGACCGCCCTGAGCAGCGGACTCTCGCCCGCGGTTCCACTGCTGTTGGGCGCGATCGGGATCGTGGCGTGGAGCGCGTGGCATCTCAGGCGCGTCTCCCTCCTCGGCCGCACGACGGCGTTCGAGCAGGCGTGCTTTTGTCACCGCGATCAGGTCGATGCCACGCTATCGGCCGGGGTTACCAGACCGGCGCGGGGTGCGGGGCTCGACCGGCTGCACAGCGATCGCGTCCCTCCGCAAACCGCGGCCTCCGGCGTGCGCTCGGTGCGCCGGCATCTTTTTTTCGCGGTACCGGGCGTGCGTGGCGTGGCGCTGCTGGTGATGCTGCTGCTGTTCTGCGTGTTCGAGTGGAACCACTTCCATCACAGCTTCGAGGCCGGGGTATTTCCGCGCCGATTTACTTGGCTGCCGTGGATCACCAACGTCACCGCGTTCGACTTGCTCTACCGTGGCATCATCCTCGGCTCCATCGTCGCGATTTCATGGGCACTCTACCGGTTGCTGGCGGTCTGGTTCGCCATGCGCTCGTGTCTGAAGGCGATCGAGGTGACGCCGTTGCTCGATGCATTTCAGCGCTCATCGACCGAATTTGCGCGGTTGACGCGGATGACGCCCTTCGAAGCGCCTTCCGATCGCATCGTCGACCATGAAGTCGCGCGAAAGCATTCCGAGCTCTATCGCTTGCTGGCCGCCGACCCACCCGATGCATCTGACCGCGAGCTGATGTCGACCGTAGCGCGGAGCGAGACGATGCGAGCGCGGCGCGGCTCGCTGTACTGCCTTGTATCGCCGAGCGAGCTGGGCGGACAGGTGGCGCAGTTGCTGGGGGCGCTCGGCGAACGGTGGAACCCGGCAATGGTCGCGGCTGTGCCCGAACAGGAGATACGGCGGGCGAAGATCACGCAGGCGGCTGAGGATCTCGTCGTTCCATTCATCATCGACTACATCGAATGGGTGTTTCGCCACCTGCGCGCGTTGGCCTTCTTTCTCGCTACCGCGATCGTCGCCACCACCATTCTGCTCTGGTCGTATCCGTTCCTGCCCGAGAGCGGCATTCGGCTGGCGTTCATCGTGCTGGTCGTCGTCAGCGTCGGCGCGCTGCTGTTCGTGTTGACCGAGATCAATCGCGATGACGTGCTCAGCCGTATCACGCACACCGACCTGGGCGCGGTGACGTGGAACGCGAACTTCGTCCTGAACCTGATCTTCTTCGGCGTGGTGCCGCTGCTCACCCTCTTGGGCTCGCAGTATCCGGCGATCGGCGACTTTCTCTTTTCGTGGGTGACGCCCACACTGCGCGCGGTCGGCCGGTCGTAGTCACTTCAGCTTCGCCAACGCCTTCTTCGCATCCTCGAGCTTCGGCTCGAGTGAGACGGCGGTCTCATACTCCGATTTCGCCGCCGCGCTGTTCCCGCGACGCTCGGCGATCATGCCGAGCCGGTAGTGCGCGCCGGCGGGCGACGGCGAGCCTCGAGCGGGTGGCACGGTGAGATACTTCCTCAGCGCCGCCTCGCCCGCATCGAGACGCTGGCCCGACATCGCGGCCGTCTTGCCGAGTTGATACCACGCCGTCGGCTCGTCTGGGTGCTTCGCCAGCACACCGTCGATCAGCGCGAAAGTCTCGTCCCACTTTTGTTGTGCCTGCAGCGAGATGATCAGCCGCACCATTGGCGCCGCGCTGTCGGGAAACGCTTTGACGAGCGCGCGCAGTCCCGATTCGGCGAGCGACGCGTTCTTCTCGCGGTCGGCAATCCCGATCAGCTCCAAGTCTCCGCGATACTGATTGATCTTGCGGATCTCGTCCGCCTGCTGGCGCGCTTTCTCGTGGCTGCCACCCATCACGCCCGGCGCGACCATGTAGAAGGTGATGAGGTCGCTGCGCGCATCCAGATTCTTTGGATCGCGTGCCACGGCCACTTCGAACTCGGTCCGCGTGCGGCCGCCGAGCATCGGTTGCTCGAAGACGCTCGCGCGCTGCGCCTTCTCACCATACGCGCGGCCGAGCCAAAGATGGAACTCGGAGCTGGCATCGTTCGCCTTCACCGCGCGCTCGAAGTAATCGGTCGCGTCATCCCATTTATTCTGCTCCATCGCGACGCGGCCGAGCCAGTAGGTCGCGGTCGCGTTCCCAGCTTTGGAGGCGGACTCGAACGCCGCTTTCGCTTCGACGTACTTTCTGGCGCGATACAGTTGGATGCCGGCGTCGAGATCTCCGGTCTGCGCGGCGAGCGAACCGGGGAGCGCTAGCGCGAGCAGCGCGCCCCGTGCGATGGCAAAGAGTCGCATGCATATCCTCGGGACCGTGGGAAATCGAATAGTCAGACACTTGCTCGGGCGTGCCGGTTTGCACGTCGAAGGCCAGCGATTGTGCTTCGTGCGCGTCGCGTGTGAATACCGCTAGTCAGTCCGGAGCGCGACCATCGGATCGATGCGGGTTGCCCGTAGGGCGGGCACCAGACACGCCAGCGCGGCCGCGATGCCGAGCACGAGCACCACGCCGCCGAACACGACGGGGTCGCGCGGGTCCACACCGAACAGCGCGATCGACAACAGCTTCCCAACGAACAGCGCGATCAGCATTCCGGCGGCCATCCCGACCGCGATCTGCAGCATCCCTTGCCTGACAATCAGTGTCACCACGTCGCGAGCGCGGGCGCCGAGTGCCATGCGCACGCCCATCTCGCGCGTGCGACGGCTCACTGAGAACGACATCACCGCATACAGTCCAATCGACGCCAGAAAGAGCGCGACGATGCCAAACACCATGAACAGCGATCCAAAAATCCGGAAATGCCAATTCTGCTCTGCGACGCCGGTCGCGAGCGTGCGGACGAAATAGATAGGCTGATCGGCATCGATCGAGGCGACAGCGTTCCGCACCAGCGGGGCGAGCGCGTTCGGGTTGCCACGTGTACGGAGCGCAATGCTCACGTATCGCTGCGGGCTTTGCTCGAAGGGCACGTACAGTCCCTGCGGATCCTTGTTGTCCGCGCCGCCCATGTAAAGATCCGGCACCACGCCCACAATCGTCAGCCACGATGCCTTCGACTCGAGTCCGCCGAACCGCAGCCGGCGCCCGATAGGATCCTCGCCCGGAAACAGCTTCTGCCCAAGCGAGCGGTTGATCACCGCGACAGGCAGTGTGCCGAGGTGATCCGTCTCCTGAATCAGCCGGCCGCTGCTGGCTTTGGAGCGAAACACGTCGAAGAATCCCGGCGTCACGCCGACCAGATGACCGCGCGGAATGTCGCGCTCCTTCTGATATGTCACGCCTTCCTTGGCCAGCGGACCAAAGTTCGAGCCGAGCGCTGGCAGCGCGAGAGTGAGGCCGCTGGCGTCGACGCCCGGTAACGCCGCCAGCTTCGCCGCCAGTTCGTTGTAGAACTGCACCTGCTTGGTCGAGTCGCGATACTTCACCTCGTTGAGTCCAACGCGCGCGGTGAACACATCCTCGGTCGTGAAGCCGAAATCGATTGTGCGCAACTTGGTCACGCTCTTGATCATCAGGCCCGCGGCGACCAACAGACCGCAGCTCAGCGCCATCTCGAAAATCACCAGACCCTTGCTCAGCCGTCCGACCGCGAAGCTCGATGATCCACGCGATTCATCCTTCAAGATGCTGTTGATGTCGACCTTCGACGCTTGCACCGCCGGGATCACGCCCGAGAGAAAGCTGGTCAGCACCGTCACGATCAGCGCGAACAAGAGCACGGGCGGATGCAACTGAATGTCGATCCAGAAAGGCGGTTGGCTCGCCGCGATCGAGGCGTTGAACAGCCGAACCCCGAAATAGGCGACGACGATGCCGAAGATGGCGCCGATCACCGCCAGCACGGTCGACTCCGCCAGGAAGCCGCCGATCACCGTCGCGCGCGATGCACCGAGCGCGGTGCGAATGCCGACTTCCTTGCTGCGATGCGCGGCGCGTCCGATGAGCAGGTTGGCCACGTTGGCGCAGGCGATCAGCAGCACGAAGCCGACGGCGCCGAGCATCACGTAGAGCAGCCGCTTTGGCTCGTCGCCAATCGATGCATCGGTAAACGGCTCGGCGTTCGCCGTCACGCCTTCGTTGGTCTTGGGATACTCTTTTGCCAGGCGGCTTGCGATCGTCGCCAGGTCCAGATTGGCCTGCTCGAGACTGACGCCGGGCTTGAGGCGGCCGTAGACGTTCAGGTAGTTGCCCTCGCCGCGGGCAGTCTTGAGCAGATCGATGGAGAGCGGAGTCCACAATTCCTGTCGCTGCGGGAAGAGAAATCGCTCCGGCATGACGCCGATAACAACCGCCGGCTCCCCATTCAAGCGAATCGTCTTCCCAACGATCGCGCGATCGCTCGCGTAGCGATTCTTCCAGAGGTCGTAGCCGAGCACGACGACGCGTTCGGCGCCGGGCGCGTCCTCGCCGTCACGGAACGTTCGGCCAAGGAGCGGTTTCACCCGCAGAATCGAGAACGCGTTCGCGGTCACGAACGCGCCGTCGTACCGTTCGGCTCGTTCGGCGCCGCTGAGATTGACGGTCCCTGTGTAGAATCCCGCCAAGCTGGTCATCGAGTGCTGTTGCGCGCGGAAATCCACGAGATCATGTACCGGCACTCCCTGCCGTGTGTATCCCAACGATGGATTGGCTCGCCCCACGGCCATGATGCGGTCCGCTTCCTCGAACGGCAGCCCCTTCATGAGCGCGCCGTAGACGATGCTGTACATGATCGTCGTCAGCCCAATGCCGAGCGTGAGCGCGAGGATGGCCACGAGCGAGAGCGTCGGGCTCTTGGCGAGCGAGCGCGCGCCGTACCGGAGGTGGCGGGTGTAGGACAGCATGGCTGGGACTCCGTGCGCGGAGGAGAGACTTGTGGGTCTGCTGCGCACTACGGGCGGCGCTGAGCGATTGAGCGTTCTACGGAAGCGCGCGATTCACGGTTTCAGCGCGACCATCGCTGTCCGGTCGCTAGGGTCTGTCGTCCGAGCGGCGGCCGGGCACGATGCCGCGCGGATGCGACCGCCGGTCGGGCCTGTCGCGATTTCTGCGGCGGTCCGTCTCATAACCACCGAGCAGAAGCGCGCCGATCGCGAGCGGCACCAGGTAATAAACGACACGGTACCCGACGAGCGAGGCGATGACGGCGGCCGGCGGCGCCCACGGCGCAAGCAGCGCCACGGTGATCGCGTCAAAGACGCCGAGTCCGCCGGGCACGTGGCTGATGAGACTCGCCGTCATCCCCAGTAGGAACACGCCGACGAAGCTCGAGAAGGGCACGCGTGCGTCGGTCGGAAGAAAGACGTACAGCACGCCCGCCATCAGCACCCAATCGATGGACGACAGCGCCACTTGCGAGAGCGCGACCCGAATCGTTGGCGGCGCGAAGGAGCGGCCGCGGATCATGAGCGGCGCGCGCCGTAGCGCGGCGAGCAGAAGATATCCGGCGACGATCGCGAGGCAGAGCCAGCCGAATGGGCGAAGCGATGGCACGTCGAGATGGAACAGCTCCGGTGTCGCGCGCGCGTCGGTGGCGAGCACGGCGCCGCCCACGGCGAGCACGCCGAGCCAGAGGGAGATGCCGGTGAAGGCGACCGTCTGCGCGATCTGGCGCCCGGTGAGCCCCCACGCGGAGTACATCCGATAGCGCACCGCGCCGCCGAGGATGACGGTGAACCCCAGGCTCTGGCTGAGCGCATTGGCGATGAAGGACGCTAGCAGCGTTCGTCGAATCGCGAGCACCGTCCCCTCGAGGCGGAGCGCGATGACATCGTACGCGACGAGCACGGCATAGCTGCCCGCGGCGAACAGAAAGGCAATCGCGACGCGCGCTCCGCTCACGTGCCTGAATGCACCGATGACATCGGCGACCGTGACCGCCTGCAGCAGGTGGCGCAGCGCATTGAGCGCCACCGCGAAGATCGCCAGCGATGCGATGGGCGCCAGCCATCGCGTCCAGCGGTGCTTCGAGGCGTCGGCGGTCATGTCGAAGTCTCGCCGGGCCGCCGGTGAACCGCAAATGAGTGCCGGGTGCTTGCCCCAATCGCAAACGCGGCGAAGTTCCTAGTCGCTGGTTCCCGCCACCTTCGGAGCTCTCCCCATGAATCGATCCCTGCTCGCGGCGCTGTTGCTCTCGTGCGCCGCGTCTTCCCTCGCCGCGCAGAAGCCAGTCCGCGTCTACATCTCCGTCGACATGGAAGGCATCGCGGGCGTCGTCTCTCCGGAGCAGCTTGGGCCGGGCGGCTTCGAGTATCAGAAGGCGCGCGAGTGGATGACGGCCGAGACGCTGGCGGCGATCGCGGGCGCGCGTGAGGCGGGCGCGACGGAGTTCGTCGTGTCCGATTCGCACGGCAATGGACAGAATCTGCTGATCGACTTATTCCCTGCGGACGTCCGCGTCGTGCGCTCCTGGCCGCGCCCGCTCGGCATGATGGAAGGGATCGACTCGACCTTCGACGCCGTGCTGTTTATCGGCTACCACGCCTCGACGAACAATCCCGCCGGCGTGCGCGCGCACACCTTCTCCAGCGCGCATCTGGCCAGCGTCGAGCTGAATGGCAGGCCATTGATGGAGGCCGGCGTGAATGCCGCGATCGCCGGCCGGTACGGCGTGCCGGTGGTGATGATGTCGGGCGATGACATCGCGATCGCAGAAGCGCGGACGCAGATCGGCGACATCGAGGGCGCGGTGGTGAAGCGAGCGATCAGCTTCCACGCGGCGAATACGATGACGCCGGCCGCCGCGCAGGCGCTTGTGCGGGCCAAGGCAAAAGCGGGCGTCGCGCGCCGCGCATCGCTCAAGCCCATGGTCGTCACGACGCCGGTGCGCCTCGACATCACCTTCAAGAATTATCGTCCCGCCGAGGTGCTGGCGTACCTGCCCTTCGTGCAAAGGATGACATCACACGGCATCCGCGTCATGGCGAAGGACATGATCGAGGTGTCGAAGTTCATCGAGTTCATCGACAACTACGATCCGAATATGGTGCCGTAAGGGCAGTTGTCAGACGTCAGATGTCAGATGTCAGGTGTCAGGTGTCAGATGTCAGTTGGCGTAGTTGTACATCTCCAGATGGATCCGCAGTTCGCCCTTGGAGTCGCGGGTCCAGACTTTCACGAAATCGACATCGCCACTCCGCTTGTGGCCGTCGACTTCGCGCATGAGGTGGGTGCGGCCGCTCTCCCAAGCCGAGTCCTTGGCTCCGCCCACTTCCTGAACCTCGACCTTGAATTGCATGATCCCTTCCATGCTGGCCCAGTACTGCTCGATGGCCGATCTGCCGGTCACGCGCGTCTGCGGCCCGCGGATCTGGGCGTCGTCGGAGTAAAAGCGGGCGATCGTGGCGGGGTCGCCCTTCCGGATAGCATCGCAGAGCGCGACATCGCGCAACTCGATCTCCTTGCGCAAATCGCCGAAGGCGACGCTGGATGACTGTTGGGCCTGCTGGGCGACCTGCTGAGGGGGCGGGTGGCGGCGTGGGTGTCGCGAAGCGCTCGTAAACGCGCTCACGCAGAGTGTGACGAGGGCGCCGACGAACAGCGCGGCACTTCGAGTGATTGTCGATCGCATGTCGGGCTCCATGGCGGTACAGTCGTAAGAACGGCCGCGCGCCACGGCGGAGCAAGCGACATGTTGTCAGAGATCGTCAAGGGAACGGCGGTCGTACGCAGCTCGGCGCGGGTCGTTCGCGCTTCCTCCGCTCCGGGCGGATATTACCCATTCACTCGTCGATCGGAGCCGGTCATGTCGGACGTGGAGCAGGGGGGCGGGATCGCCGTCATCCGCGGCAGCGAGAACTGTCGCGACTGGAACGGGATCCATTACAAGAGCGGCATGTCCGCGAAGAACGTGGGCTCGACCGCGTTGTCGATGAACGTGGCGACGATTCCGCCCGGCGGCGTGGCGCGCGCGCACATCCACGTGGGTTTCGAGGTGATGCTCTACATCGTGCAGGGCCGGGTACGTCACGAGTACGGACCCGGCTGCCGCGCCTCGATCGAGAACTCGGCCGGCGATTTCATCTACATCGAGCCGGGCGTGCCCCACGAGGTATTCAACGTCAGCGACACCGAGCCCGTGGTGGCTGTGGTCGCGCGCTCCGATGCGAGCGAGTGGGAGAACATCGTGATCTACGATCGCGGCGGCGCGTAGTACCGGTACGGGCGTCGGATGGCGGGCGTCAGGCGTCGGGCGTGAGAGGCATCGTGGTGTCCGACGCCGGACGCCCGGCGTCCGACGCCCGAAGTAAATGCTCCCGGGCCTTTCGCCTCATCCTCCCCTGGATCGTCTGCAGCGGAATGATCAGGAAAAAGGCATACATCGCCAGGTAGGTGCGGAACACCAGGGCCAGCATGACGGCGAGCAGGCCGACCGCGACGTGCATGCTGTGTTCGATGAAGCTGAACTTGGTCTCGATCAGCTCGGACGCGCTGAGCTCCAGATCCACCCGCTTCCGGTACGCGTGCCAGTACATCAGGGCGAAGAGCGCGAAAATCGTCGCGTAGCCCGCGCTATAGATCGCGGCGATGCCCAGAAATTGATCGAGGCCGTCCACCATCGGCACGGTGCGGCCGTCCGGCAACAGCGTCGTCGGAAACGCGCCGGTGCGGATGATGCCGATCGTGAACGCGGTGAAGAATTTCAGTGGGTAGACGAAGAACAGCACCACGAACAGCAGCACCATCGTCACGATCGTCGTTATCGCGTCGTCGAGTCCGTAACGCCGAAACCAGGTGTACTGCGCGTGCCAGATGAGCACCAGCAGCGCGAAGGTGACCCCAAATCCGATGAAGCCTTGCATCGTCACGACGAGCTCGTCGTAGGTCTTCGGCACCTCGAGCGATACGACGAGCAGCGTCACGGCGAAGGCGAACACCGCGTCGCTGAACCCTTCCAAGCGCGAGGGTTCCCGGCTTCGCCAACGGAATCCGCCGTCGCGTTTTGACTTGTCGGTGAACACGTGCTCGCGAATCATCTGGACGCTCCCACTCCGTCTCGATAGCGTTGTCGCGCTGACCCGAATCCTTTCCACCCCACAGCTGATGCCAACCGACGAATTGCCCGCCGCTTCGCTCCCCGACTACGGCCTCGATGCCCCAGGCGTCGTGCGCATGATGCTGGCGGGCGGAAGCTCATCAGTGATCGCCGGCGTCGCCATGACGCAGCTCGGCGCCGCCCCGCATCGCCTGGCGGGATTCGGCTACGCGTTGATCTGGATTGGCGCGAGCTATCTCGTGACCGGACTCATGATGGTGATGAGTAGCAGGGTGGGCAAGCTGCGTGCGCGCGACCGGCTGCTCGATCGCCTCGCGCTCCGCCCCGACGCGCAGGTGCTCGACGTAGGCTGCGGCCGCGGCCTCATGCTCATTGGCGCGGCGAAGCGCGTGCCGAACGGACGAGCGGTTGGTCTCGACCTCTGGTCGCAGAGGGACCTCGCCTTCAACAGCCGCGATGCCACTCTCGCCAACGCGCGGGTCGAGGGCGTCGCCGGCCGGGTCGAGGTGCGCGATGGCGACATGCGCGAGATGCCCTTCAGCGACGCAGCTTTTGATGCGGTGGTATCGAGTCTGGCGATCCACAACGTCTCAGGCCGCGATGAGCGCCGGCGAGCGATCGCCGAGATCGCGCGCGTGCTGCGCGCCGGCGGCATGGTCGCGATCATGGACATCGCGCATGTGGGCCAATACGCTGAGGACCTGCGCGCGGCCGGTCTGCGCGAAGTGCGCACCGTCGGCTATAGCCCGTTCATCTTTCCTCCCACGCGAATGCTGGTGGGCCAGAAGTGACGGCGAAGCCGAATTCTCCCGGTCGACTTCCGGGCTCGCGCGGGATTGACCATCTTTCGCGTACGCAGGAGTAGCTCAATTGATAGAGCGCGACGCTTCCAGCGTTGAGGTGCAGGTGCAAGGCCTGCCTCCTGCTCTGGCACGACGAACGATGAGGGGTGCGCCGGTATCGCGGCGCACCCCTCGTTGGCGTATGGCAACCGGAACCATCGGCGAGCCGTAGTGCAATGGCGGCCGAGCGTTGTCGTGCCGCGCGCGATGCACCATCGTTCCTCTACACGATCATGCCATCCATCATTACTCCCACCTCGGCCACCGCCGCGCGCCAATCCTATTGGGCGGCCGCTCGCTCGCCGCGCTATAGCCTGCTGTTCGCGCTTCCGCTTCTGTTTCTCTACGAGACACTTGCCGCGCTGCGTCCGCACCGCGCGCTCGGCGACGTCCGCAATGGAGCGGACGTCCTTCTGCGAAGCGCGTTTTCGCTGGTGGCTGGCGCGTACGGCGCCATGCTCATGCTCGCCGTCGTGATCGTCGCCAGTCTGCTGGTGGTGCGGCGCGACATGCGGAAGAACGGACGCACGATTCGCTGGTCGTTCTTCCCACTGATGGCCGGCGAGTCGACCGTCTATGCGCTCTGCTTTGGCGTGGTCGTCGGGACCCTGACGGCGCGACTACTTTCACCGCGCGGTATGGCGCTGTTCGACCAGGCGGCGCTCGATTCGACAACCCGGCTCGTCGTGTCGCTGGGCGCGGGATTGTACGAAGAGCTGCTCTTTCGCGTGATCCTGGTCTCGGGCCTGTCGTGGTTGGCCAGGGCGGTGTTCGGCTGGCGGGCACTGCCGGCCGGAATTTTCGCGA
Organism: Gemmatimonadales bacterium; assembly: GCA_038228795.1. GTDB lineage: Bacteria > Gemmatimonadota > Gemmatimonadetes > Gemmatimonadales > Gemmatimonadaceae > JALZAE01. The sequence continues at coordinate 101,941 of JBBROY010000005.1, read as the reverse complement.
CCGTCGTCGGCGCGCTTCTTTTCTCGGCGTCCCACTATGTCGGCCCCTTTGGAGACAAGCTCGAGCTCCAGTCGTTCCTCTATCGGGCGATCGGCGGGTTGGCCTTCAGCGCCATGTATCTGCTGCGCGGATTCGGGATCACCGCGTGGACGCACTCGCTCTACGACGTGTTCCTGTTGGCGCTGCACTGACTCCACTTTACATCGACATGACGACCAAACTATCGGGCATCCTCAAGCGCGAGATCGAGCTGGACGGTGAGCCGTTCGTACTCACGATCACGGAAGAGGGCGTGATGATCACGCCAAAGGGCCGGCGCAAGGGACAACAGATGTCCTGGCGCTCGCTCTGGACCGGGGACGCCGAGTTGGCGCATCAACTGCGCGTTTCCGTCGAAGCCACCGGGAAAGGCTGACCGGCCGTCTACCAGTCGCCTCGCTTCTCACCGCGCCGGTAGGCCGCGAGCAGGGTGAAGATGATTCCGGCGTTACCCATCCCGAGTCCGGCAAAGAAGGCGATGCGGCCAAAGGACATGCTGTACGTGTGTGCGCTCCAGAGAATGCAGCCTACGCCGAAGACCGACCAGGCGAAGCAGGCGAGCGCCGTTCGGACGTAGTCGAGAGTCTTGTCGCGATTCGCGACGACCTCCTCGTCACGTCGCTTGGCCGCCATATCTTCGAGCAGCTCTCTAGGAAGCGGCACTTCGTCTCCGTGAAACGATAGATCTCACATCACTCCGTGAAGCAGAGACTAGCGGCTCAATGCGATTCGTGGATCCAACCATTCGCGCTGCGCATCCAAGCGAGGCCGGGTCGCTGACCGAGCTGGCGGTGCGGTCCAAGTCATACTGGGGATACGACGCCGGGTTCCTCGAACGGGCGCGGCTCGATCTCACGGTCAGCGCGGACGCGGCGGGAAAGGGAAACGTCTTCGTCGCCGAAGCCGACGGCGTCGTCGCCGGATTCTATAGCCTCGACGACGACCGCGACACGCCGGAGCTCACCGCGCTCTTCGTGGATCCTGCCGCCATCAGGAAGGGACACGGCCGAGGTCTGTTGGCGCACGCCGTACGCGAAGCGGCCGCTCGTGGCGGGCGATACCTGATCATCCAGAGCGATCCATTCGCCGAGGCGTTCTACATCTCGCAAGGAGCCGTCCGCGTTGGCTCGGTTGCTTCGCCGGTGGATGCCGCGCGCTTGCTCCCATTGCTGCATCTGGCGCTGCCTAATGGGTAGGGCAGTGCTCAGCTCGGCGCCTCGAGCTTTCCAAAGGCGCGGATCTCCGGCCATGTCACCGCGATCGCGATCACGGTGGCGATCGTGCCGATACCGCCGAGCACCACCGCGGCCACGGGCCCGATGAGTGATGCCAGCGCTCCGGACTCGAAACCGCCGAGCTCGTTCGATGTTCCAATGAAGACGCCGTTGATCGCCGCGACCCGGCCGCGCATGGCGTCGGGCGTGAGGAGGGGCACGAGCGTCGCGCGAATCACGACGCTGATCATGTCCAGGCCCCCGATCACCGCGAGGCAGGCAAGCGAGAGCCAGAAGGATTTCGAGAGTCCGAATCCGATCGTCGCCAAACCGAAGCCGATCACGGCGAGCATGAGCGCGCGGCCGGCCCGCTGCATGGGCGGCCGATGGGCAACCGCGAGCGCGACGATCACCGCGCCGGTCGACGGCGCCGCCGCGAGCCAGCCGAGTCCGCCCGGTCCGACGTGGAGAATATCCTTGGCGAACACGGGGAGCAGCGTCGTCGCCCCGCCCAGCAGAACGGCGAACATGTCGAGCGTGAGGGTGGCCAGAATCAGCTTGGTGTTCCAGACGAAGCGCAGTCCCGACATCAGATCGCCGCGGGCGCGCTCGGCGCGAGCTGCCCCGGGGCGCGAATGGATCAGCGCGAGCGCGGTCGCGAAGATGAGCGTGCCGGTTCCGCCGAGCACGAAGGCCATCGTCGCGTGATGAGTGAGCCCGATGACGGCTCCTCCCGCCGCTGGCCCGAGCACGGCCGCCAGCTGCCACGCCCCGCTGTTCCACGTCATGCCGTTGCTCAGCGCCGACGCCGGAACAATCTGAGGCAAAAACGCCCCCTTGGCCGGACTCTGAAACGCGTTGGCGATTCCATTCAGCGCGAGCAGCGCATAGATGGCCCAGATCGGTCCGCGTGAGAGTGTGACCAACGCGAGGCCGATACTCGCCGTGACGAAGAGAGACTGCGCCGCCAGCAACACCTTGCGACGGTCACGCGCGTCGACGATCTGACCCGCGGGTAGCGCCAGCGCGATGACAGGGAGCACCAGCACGAGTCCGACCAACCCCAGCGCGAAAGCGGAGTGCGTCCGCTCGTACAGCTCCCACCCGATCGCGATCTCCTGCATCTGCTGCCCGATCGTGCCCAGAAAGTTGCCCGAGATGTACAGCCGGACATCGCGGGAGCGGAGAGCGGCGTAGGGATCGTGCGTAAGTTCGGGCATCTAGTGAAAACTAAGCCGACCAGGCGCTCCGAACACCCGCAGGCCGAACGCCCTGTCGAGTGGTGACGGAGCATGCATTGCGCGCGGTTGACTGGGCTGGCCTTCGCATTTGGCGGAAAGCTCTGTCAGACTTCGGTCAAGAGCCGCGGTATTGACGGGGAAGGTCCGCCGACTCCGATGGTGCGAACGCCCGACGCCTGACGCCCGACGCTCTCTCGCACTACATATTCGAGACATGCAGGAACACCATATCGCCGTCACCCGCACGGCTCGGTACATAACGCTCGGCGATCCTACCGGAACCGTGAGCCAGATTTGGTTCGCGTGCCACGGATACGGCCAGCTCGCGTCGAAGTTCGCCGCCGACCTGGCCGCGATCGACGACGGCACTCGGCTGGTCGTGGTGCCGGAGGCGCTGTCGCGATTCTATCTCGACCAGGCGAGCGGCCGTCACGGCATCACGTCGAAGGTCGGCGCTTCGTGGATGACGCGCGAGGATCGGTTGACCGAGATCGACGATCAGGTCTCTTACCTCGACGCCCTGTACGCGCAGGCGATGGCCGGCCGTGCGCGCGATTCGGTCGAGGTGATCGCGCTCGGTTTTTCGCAGGGCGTCGCGACGGTGAGCCGGTGGCTCGCCCGCGGCGCGGCGCGCGCCGACCGCATCGTGCTCTGGGGCGGAACGCTGCCCGCCGAGCTGCTGGCGCACGACGCGCGCGGCGCATGGCAGAATACTCCAATCAGTTTCGTCTGCGGCACGCGGGACGAGTTCGTGAGTGAGAGCGCGCTGGCCGATTATCGCCAGCAGCTCGAGTCCCACCATGTTCCATTCGAGATCTTAACGTTCGACGGTGGACATCGTCTCGACGACGCCACCCTGCGCCGCCTCGCCGACAGCACCACGCGGATGGCCGCGGCGACTTCTTCGCATCGCCCGCCCGCCGCTACGCAGCCCACCTCCCTCTCGGAGACCGCGACATGACCAAGCCCCGCGCTCTCGTGCCGCTCGGCGTTTTCACGCGCCGGCGCGCCCTCACAGCCGCCGCGACGGCACTCCTCTTCGTGATGCCAACGTGCCCGCCGAAACAGTCGACCGGTGATCCGAAGGACCCGTTCGCAATGAACACGAACGGCCCGCAGAGACTGGTGGCGATGGTCGTGACCGGGCAGCCCTGACGCGCCCGTCCCAGCCATTCACTGCACCGAAAGTCGCGCCTCGCCAGTCATGGCGACGCGAATCACGAACGCGGTGCCGGTCGTGTGTATGCCGCGCAGCTCGACGCGCGTGACGCTGCCGGCGAGCGATACCCCGGGCGCGAGTTGCCGGTTGAGCTGCTGGGAGATTTGATCGCGCACCTGATCCAGTCGCGCGCCCACGTTCCATTTGCCCACTCCCACCGCGGCGTTCACCGCGTTGCGGATGCGGTACGCGCCTAGCACGCTCTTCACGCGGTTGAGCGCGCCCCTCGTCTCGACGCCGTACTGCAAGTCGTCGAGCGCGAGCGTTCTCGTCGTGGTGTCGTAGCGCACCCGGCCGCGCAAGTGGAACGATCCCGTCAGCGATCCGGTGAGATCGAGCTGTACGAACGCGGTGTCCCCGGCGCCGGAGATGCGCGCGGCGCTGACCCTGGTAGTCTTGTCCGCCGTCTGGCCGACCAGCAGCGCTGACACGCGTTGACTCACATCCGCGAAGGGAATCTCGATCTCGACCGGAACGTGAATGCCGCTCGTCGGATTCACCTGCGTCAGCTTGGGAAGGGGCCGCGTGTCGGTTTTCGGCTTGGCGCCAAGCACCACGCGAGGATGCGCGACGAGCTGCACGGCGGTGGTGACGGCGGCGCCATTGCCGCTCAGCGGCGCGACGGCGACCGCCTCCGGCGCCATGATGAGCCACACGCCGGTGTCCAGCGCGACGGGTTGCTGCAACGTGCGCCACAACGAATCCGTCGCCGGCCGCACATCGGCCAGGGCGGGAATTTGTTGGTCGATGGTCTCGCGCAGGGTGGCGAGCTGACCGTCGATCACCCGGCGCATGAGCGGCGTGGCATCGACGTTGGCCAGCGTCATCCGGCAGGCGTCGAGCAGCTCCGCCGAAATTGCCGTGTTCTGCGATGCCAGCCGCCAATCTTCGCGCCACCCGAGCGTGGTGGCGAAGCGTAGATCGGCGCGCTTGAGCGGATCCTTGCCGTAGCCGCAACTGCCGATGCCGCCCAACGCGGGCAGCGCTATTCGCGCGCGATATCGAATGCGGCTGTAGAGCGCGAAGCGGTTGCCATCCATGCGAAGGTCGAGCGTATCGCGATGGTAGACGTACTGGTGGCAGACCGCGCCGCCGAGAGCGAGGCATTTTTCCTGGTCGAGCGAGTCGTTTGGCGGCAGCTGCTTGTCGATCCCCGGTCTGAGGGCCGAGAGGGCGATCGAGATTGGCAGCGAGATCGTGGCCGCCTCGAGAGGGGCGAGTGACGCCGGTGCGTTCGCGGGCGCCACCGCGGGCGCCTCGGCGTGCTTTCCGCCGCATGCGGCGAGCAGTGCCGTGCCGAACGCAACGAAACGGCGATGGCTCGAGGCCAGCGCGAACACCGAAATCTTAAATCTCACGCGCCAGCACGCGTCTGAGCATGTCCGAATCGATGTTGCCGCCGGAGATCACCACGCCCACGCGCTGGCCCGCGAGCGTGTCGCGCAACGCCATCAGGCCCGCGAGTCCAGCCGCGCCGGCGCCCTCGGCGAGGTTGTGCGTGGTGCGCAGCAGCAGCCGCAACGCGTCCGCGATTTGCGCGTCGCTCACCGTGATGAAGCCGGCGAGTCCGGCTCGCAGCGACGGAAATGTCATCTCGTAGGTGCTTCGAGTGGCGAGGCCGTCGGCGAAGGTCTTGGCCGATGACGCGGAGACCGGCCGGCCGGCGTGCCACGAATCGTGCGTCGCGCTGGCGCCGGCCGCCTGCACGCCGTAGATGCGCAGCGATGGGCGCAGCGCGCGCGCAGCGGTGATCGCGCCGACCGCTTGCGACCCCCCGCCGATCGCGATGACGACCGCGTCGAGCTCCGGCTGCTGCTCGAGCATCTCGAGCGAAAGAGTGCCCGCGCCGGCGATGATGGTGCGGTCGTTGGTCGAGTGGGCGAGACGGAGACCGCGCTCACGCACCAGCCGCTCGGCGACGGCGACTGCGGCGTCGTAGTCTTCGCCTTCCTCGATCAGCGTGACGCCGAGCGAGCGCATGCCCGAGTTCTTCTCGGGGCTATTGCCGACCGGTACGCAGATGGTGATCGGTACGCCGAGGCGCGCGCCACTCCACGCCAGGCCGAGCCCGTGATTGCCGCGCGTTGCCGCGACGACCCCGCGCGCGCGCTCGTCGCGCGGAAGGGCGGTCATGAAGGAGAGTCCGTTGCGCACCTTGAAGGTGTTCACAGGATTGTGGTTCTCGTGCTTGACGAAGACACGAATTCCTCGCCCCACCTCCGTGTTGAGCTCGGGATATTCGCGCAGCGCACTCACCGGCACGAAAGGCCGGATGCGGTCGCGCGCCGCGTGGATGTCGGCCAGCGCAATGGGAAGGGCGGGGTTGGACAGGGGCGTGGTGTCGGTAAGCACGCTGTTCTCTCGGAGTTTGAGCACTGGATGATGGTCGATACGCGGAAAATCGCCACTACCGATCGCCATGGCACTCGGACGCGGCCGTCGGCGTTTGGCTATTGGCGGCGAGCTATTTGCGAACTCCGCGCTTGCTTGATACGCCGCATCAGAGAACTCTCCGTCAACTGGGTCGAGATAAACATGGCCGACACCGAAGTCCTCGCCATCTGCGGTAGCCTGCGGGCCAAGAGCATGAACCTTGGACTCCTGCGCGCCGCGCAGAGCGTCGCGCCGCCCGGGATGCGGATCTCGATCTACGACGGGTTGGGCGACATCCCTCTATACAATGCGGAACTCGATACGCGCGAGCTCGAGCCCGCTCCGGTAAGGCGCTTGCGCGACGCGGTGCGCGGCGCGCACGGACTACTGTTCGCCACGCCGGAATACAACTACAGCATTCCGGGCGTACTCAAGAACGCCATCGATTGGGCGTCCCGACCCATCGCCACGTCGGCGCTCAAGGGAAAGCCGGCCGCAATCATGGGAGCAGCCGGCGGAATGAGCGGAACGATCCGCGCGCAAAACCACCTGCGGCAGATGTTCGTGTTCACGCAAACGTTCGCGATGCTGCAGCCCGAAGTACTGATTCCGAAGGCAGCCGAGCGCATGGACGCCGACAGCAACCTCACCGACGAGTCGACGCGTGAGTTGATCCGCAAGCAGATGACCGCATTCGCCGCGTGGATCCGCCTCGATCCGGGGTCGTTCGCGAGCCGCGGATCGACTTGATCGATCCAAAAAAAGCGGGCTCATCTCCTAATTGAGAGGCAGCCGGCGATTCCATCTGCGGAAATCTGCGGCTGCCATTTGCTTGTGAAGAGCAGCCGCAGATTTCCGCGGATAACGCAGATAGAGCGACCCCGCGAATCGTTGTCTCCGAGCGCGCAGTCGTTCCCGTGACGAGTTCATGCGCATCCGCGGCAATTCGGTCACGGAGGTCACGGGCAGGTCACGCCGGTCCCGTAGACTGGCCTCACTTCTTCTGTCGAGGCCACAATGTCGCGATTCAACTCTTTCGTCGCTCTCACAATCGCGTGCTGTCTTTTCGCTCCCGGCGCGCGCGCGCAGCAGGCGGACTCGGTGCGAGCGTCGGCGGTCGGTCGCCTGCCGCAAGGCCGGCACATCCTCGTGATGACTGCGGGGGAGGGCGTCGAAGGCCGATTCGCTGGGGTGCGCGAAGGCTCGCTCGTGCTCGAGGCACGCGACGAGCGGCCGGCTCGCACGATTCCCCTGGCGAACATCGACACGGTCTGGACGGCGGGCAACAACGCGGGGAGGGGGTTTCTCATCGGTGGCGTGGCCGGCGCGCTGGTGGGCGGAGTCGCGGCCGCGGCGGCAGGTCATGCGTTGAGCCAGTCGACCGGTGATAGGTGCAACTGTTCGGGCGCCCCCGTCACCGGCGCCATTGGCGGCGCACTCATTGGCGGGCTGCTCGGCGCGCTCTTCGGTGCGATGAGCACGAGCTGGCACCGGGTCGTTCCACAATGATGGCGCGTCTGTTGTACATCGGTCTCGCCGCGGCCGCGATCGTGGCGCCGCTCGCGGCGAGCTGTCAGACCCCGTCGGCGGACTCGACGTTGCGCGCGGGCGTGCGCGTGCGCGCGGTGCGCGTTCGCGGCTCGGATGTCACGGGTGCGCTCGTTTCGATCGACGATCGTGGCGTCGTGATCAGGTCACCAAGCGGACGCAGCGACACGTTGCCTACAGCGACAGTCGGTGAGCTCTGGCGCAGCCGCGGCGCCGGACTATGCTCTCCCAATCGGCGCGTCGGCTGCGTGATCGCCGGTCTGGTGATCGGGACAGCGGGCGGCGCCGGTACGGGAGCCGCTATCGGACGGGCGGCCGCGCGGCGCGACAGGGCGAACAACAATTGCCACGACGGCATCTGCGAAATTCACAAACTTGAAGGACTGATCTTCGGGGGCGTCGTCGGCGGACTCACTGGACTCTTCATCGGCGCGTCAGTCGGCGGCGAGCACTGGGAGCGTCTCGCATCCCCGGTCCCGCGCGTTGGCTTTGTGCCGGCGCGCGGTGGCGGCTTTACCCTCGCGTGGTCTCGGAGCTTCTAGACGCCGAACGGCGTATCGGGAAAGATCACGCGGGGCGCGCGATGCTCATTGAATCCGTCGAGCCGGAGGAACAGCATTCCGGCGCCGGCAGCGCCCTGCATGAAGCCCGTCTGCGCGACGAGGTTGGTGGGCTGCGTGCGATTCTCCGCCTGCACCCACTTGAGACCATCGCCCTCACTTGTCGCGCGGAGCATGACGTCGTCGGCGACGCGGCGGGAATACTCGAGGTACGCCGCGTCCCCGTACGCGCGGTGCAGATCGAGAAAAAACTGCGAGACACCCGCGTCGCCGCAACACTGGCTCATGTTCTCCCAGAAACCGGGCGTACGCTTTTCCGGAACACCGCTCGTGGAGATGCCGCGCGCCGAGCGGCGAACCCACGCGCTCCACTCCGGCTGCTTCGTCGCCAAGCCGAGCTGGTGAAAGAGCCGCGCCGTGCCCACAGGGCCGTGGCACCAGCCGAGGTAGAACAGATTCTCGCCATCGCCATTGTGGTGATAGATGACGCAGGCATCGTCGTCTTTTCGTGCGATCGACTGGAGATGTTTGGCGCCCGCGATGGAGGCGTCGAGAAACCTCGATTCACCGGTATGGCGATTGAGCGTCGCCAAAAAGTAGGCGACGCCGGCGGTGCCGTGAGAAAAATTCGGCATGATGCGCACGAAGTTCGGATCCATCCGCCACATCAGGCCGTTCGGTGCAGGCTGGGCGAGGTCGAGCATGCGTCGGCCCGCCTTGACCGCCAGCGCGCGCGAGTCGGCATCGTCGTGCGCGCTCGCCCACGCCAACAAGAACAGTCCCGTTCCCGCTCCGCCGGAGATGATGTCAGTGGTATCAGACCACTGCACGCCGCCGTCCTTCTCCTGGGCCCGTCGATGAATCCGCGCGACGGCGCGGCGCGCGGCGTCCCGATACGTGGCGCGTCCGCTGGCGCGCCATACCTGATCGAGCACGAAGGCATGTCCCGCAGCGCCCTCGTACAAGCCGCACTCGCCGGGCTGATCCTCGCCTGGCATCGCCGCGGCAATGTGGTCGGCGCCGGCGCACGCTTCGTCGAGATACGCGCGCTCGCCCGTCGCGCTATGGAGCTCGAGGAGGAAGAGCACGATTCCAGAGGTGCCGCTGTACAGGTCGGTGCTCACCGACTTGGCATCGAGCGGGTTCGCCGGCCAGGCGACACCGTGCTCGGTCACGATGCGAGAGCGCTTGATCCAGTTCGCGGCGCGGATCGCGTTCGTCAGATGCGGCCGGTCGGTGCGCGCGCTCTTTGCGACACCGTCGAGCGCCAGCAACGCTCTCGGAGCAGCAGCGGCGAGCATTCCACCGATCGCCGATTTGAGCACGTCGCGCCGATTGATCATTTCTTCGTCTCCGGAATCAGGCTCGCCTGCACGTAGTTCGACGTGTTCAGGTACGCACGCGCGGCTAGCATGATTGCGTCAGGGGTCAATGCCGCAATGCGCTTGCCGAGCTCCAGGAGCGTCCGCGGATCTTCGCCTGACATCGCCTTACTCACCAGCACGCTCTGCCAGTAGCCGTTCTGTTTGATGTTCGTTTCCTGCTCTCTGCGCTGCTGCTCCTTGACCTTGCCAACCTCGCTGGCCAAGGGCCCTTTCGTCTTGAGGGTGTCGATATACGCGAACACCGCCCGGGTCAGCGCGCCAACCCTGTCCGGCGCCGAGCCAAAGTCGATCGTGAAGAAGTACTCGCCACGTGGATATTGGGACGGCGAGGCGCCGACGCTCACGTCATAGGTGCCGCCGAGCTCCTCGCGCAGGCGGTCGCGCAGCCGGATGGTCATCACGTCCGCCAGCGCGTTGATCGCGTAGCGGTTGGCCGGCGTGAAGTCGAACGCCCCGGAAAACACGATGCGAGTGGAGGCCTTGGGCTCCACACCCTTCCGCACCACCGCCTTCACCACGCCGGTGGGCGGATGCACGCCGGTGTCGCGCCACGTTTCGTGCGGCTTCCCCTGCGGCGCCGGAATGCTCGCGATGTACTTCTCGACCAGCGGCTTGAGCGAATCGACACTGACGTTGCCGACGATCACAAAGGTGAAGCTCGAGACGTCGGCGAGCCGCGCGCGCAGGAATGCATGCCACGGATCGAGCTGAAGCGAGTCGATCATCACCGCGGAGAGCGGGCGCTCGCGCTTGTTGTGCTGCGAGAGGATGGCGTTGAGCGTGTCCTCGTACACCTGATCGGGATCGGCGCCGCGGTTGACGAGTTGATCGCGGAATCTGCTCTTCAGCGATGCGAACACCGTGGTGTCCTTTCGCGGCGCGGTGAACGCGAGGTACACCAGTTGAAAGAACGTCTCGAGATCACCAGGCGACGCTTGGCCGCCGAGCGTCTGGTACAGCTCGCCGACGCTCGGCTGCGGCACGCGGAGCGATTTGCCCGCGAGCGCCTTCTGTAAGTCGATCGGGCCGAAGCGGCCGACGCCACCCGCGGCCGCGAAGAACGATCCCACCGCGGCGTACGGTGCGTCGTGGTCGTTCGCCAGCGACGTGCCGCCAGGAGCGAACGCGCTGAAGAGCACCTGGTCGGCCTTGAAGTCCGTCGGCTTCACGAAGACGCGCGCGCCGTTCGACAGCGTCCACTGCGTGACACCGAGCTCGGGAATCGTCGCGACTTTGGTCACCGTACCTGGCACGGGAGGAGTCTCGAGCAGCGGCGCGTTGGTGGCGACATCCTTGTACGGCTCGATCGTCTTCTTCTTCACGCTGGCGAAGGTGGCCAACAGCTGCGCGCGCGTCGGCACCGGCACGCCCGGCTTGTCCGGAGCGCTCACCAAGATGATGCGATTCTTTTCGCTGATTCCCTCGCTCGCCAGCTTGTTCACTTCTTCGATCGTGATTGTCGGCAGCAGCTTCTGCGTGAGCTGGTACTCGTACGCGATGCCCGGAATCGGATCGTTCTCCAGAAAGCTCTGCACGTACTCGCTGGCGAACGCGCCCGAGTTCGTCTTGTCCCTCTCGGCGAACGCGCGCTCGAGGCCGCGCAGCGTGTTTTTCTTGGCCCGGTCGAGCTCGCTCTGCGCGAATCCGAATTTGTCCACGCGCTCGGCTTCGGTGAGCAGCGCGTCGAGCCCGCGCTCGATGCCGCCGTCCTTCACCGCGGCGCCGAGCACGTACGCGTCTTCCGAGCGCACCACGCGGCCCTGCGAAGATCCGGCGCCGAGGAAGGGTGGATTCGCTTGCTGCATCAGCTCGGCGAAGCGCGCGTTGAGCATCTCGTTGTAGAGCCGGCCCACCGCGTCGCGCCGGTAATCGGCCACCGTGCCCTGAGGCCGGATCGGGTGCTTGTAGATCACCGAGACGGCGGACTGCGTCTCTTCCTTGTCGGTCGCGATGGCGAAGAGCGTCGTGTCGTTGTCGGGCACCGGGAAGGTCGTTCGCTGCGCGACCACTTTGGGGCCGACGACATCCTGGAAGCTCGCGCGAATGAGCCGCTCCACCCGCTTCGGATCGAAGTCGCCCACGGCGACGACCGCCATCAGATCGGGCCGGTACCATTCCAGGTAAAATCGGACGAGGTCTTCGCGCTTGAAGGTCTCGAGCACGCTCTTTTGTCCGATCGGGAGACGCACGGCGTAGCGCGAATTGAGGAACGCGATCGGCCACTGCTTGTCCTGGATGCGCGTCGACGCGCCGCGCCCGAGCCGCCACTCTTCGATCACCACGCCGCGCTCCTTCTGAATCTCGGCCGGATCGAAGGTCAGCCCGTGCGACCAGTCGCGCAGAATCTCGAAGCCGCGGTCGAAGATCGACACGCTGTCGGTGGGCAGCGTGAGCATGTAGACCGTCTCGTCGAAGCTGGTGTAGGCGTTGAGGTCCGCGCCGAACCGCATCCCGGACTTCTCGAGAAAGGTCACCAGCTCGTTCTTCTTGAAGTGCTCGGTCCCGTTGAATGCCATGTGCTCGACGAAGTGCGCCAATCCGCGCTGCTTGTCATCCTCGAGCACCGAGCCGGCGTTTACCACCAGCCGCAGCTCGGCTCGATGCTCGGGTTTGGGGTTGGCGCGGATGTAGTAGGTCAATCCGCTCGGGAGATGACCGACGATCACCTGTGAGTCGACGGGGAGCTTGTCGGCCGGCTGCTGCGCGGAGAGCGGCGCGGCCAGAGCGGCGGCGAGAACGAGAGAGCGGAGAGTCATAGGAAAGGCGAGAGGGGGCACGTCACGTCATTCATCGTTTGCCTCGAGTGCTACGGTCGCCTGACCGTTGGCGTCGTACGACACGAAGACGGTCCACGGTTGGCAGCAGACCTGGCAATCCTCGACGTATTCTTGCGAGTCGCCGCTGCCGGGATCGAGCGCGATTTCTACGGGCTCGTGGCAGTAGGGACACTGCACGACGGCGCTCATCTCCGCGGTGCCGTCGCCAAGGGGGAATTCCTCGTCGAGGTCGGAGGGGTCTGGGCTTTCGTCGAAGTCGATCACTCCCAAAAGTCGCCGGGGTGCGCGGCGCGGGCTAGGGCGAAGCAATCCTCGAGCAATTCCCGCTTGTCCATTTCGGGGCCCGCTCGTGCCGAAGGCATTGTTGCGCGCGGCCGCCAATGCGACCATGTATGCGAGCGACCACCCTCGGAGACCGAATCCCGTGAGACACACGAACGCCACATCACGCGCCGTCGCAGTCACGCTCCTTCTCGCCTGCGCGGCGGCCGGCGCGCCACGCGCGCAATCGATGGAGTGGCCGGCATACGGACACGATGCCAAGGGCACGCGCTTCAGTCCCGCAGCGAAGATCACGCGCGACAACGTGGCGAGACTGGCGCCCGCCTGGACCTTCCGCACCGGTGAGATGGCGCCCGAGTTCGCCACCCATCGCGAGAAGGAGCTCGAGGCGACGCCGATCGTAGTCGAGGGCGTGATGTATCTGGCGACGCCGCTCGGTCGCGTGTTCGCGCTTGATCCTGCGACGGGACATCAGAAATGGGTTTACGATCCGCACGTCGACAAAGCGATCGACCTGGGCGATTTCGCCAACCGCGGCGTGTCGACCTGGCTCGACGTCGCGCGGCCCGCGGGCGCGACGTGCCATCGCCGCGTGTTCGTCGGCACGGTCGACGCGCGCCTCATCGCGCTCGACGCGGCGACCGGCGCGCCGTGCGCGGATTTCGGCGCGTCGGGCACGGTCGACCTGACCAAGAGCTTACGGAACGCGCCGCGCGAGCCGGCCGAGTACGCGGTGACGTCGCCGCCGGCCGTGATCGGCGATCTTATCGTCGTCGGCTCCAGCGTCGGCGACAACGGCCGTACGGATTTGCCGAGCGGCGAGGTGCGCGCATTTGATGCGCGGAGCGGCGCACTGCGATGGACGTTCGATCCTGTGCCGCAGGATTCGACGAATCCGGTGTGGGGAAGTTGGGTCGGGGCCAACGCTCACCGAACCGGGTCGGCGAACAGCTGGTCCGTGATCGCGGCCGATCCCGCCAGCGATATTGTCATTCTGCCGACGACGAGTCCGAGTCCCGATTACTTCGGCGGCGAGCGGTTGGGCGACAATCGCTACGCCAGCTCGGTGGTGGCGATCCGCGCGTCCACGGGCAAAGTGCTCTGGAATTTTCAGACGGTGCATCACGATCTGTGGGACTACGACAACGCCGCGCCGCCGGCGCTCGTATCCATTCCGCGCGGCGGCGGAGCGGTCGCCGTCGTGCTCCAGGCGACGAAGACGGGCCAGCTGTTCGTGCTCGACCGCGCCACAGGCGCGCCGATTTTTCCGGTGGAAGAGCGCCCGGTGCCGGCGAGCGATGTGCCCGGCGAGATGGCGTCGCCCACGCAGCCATTTAACACGGTGATCGCGCAGCTCGGCGCGGCGGGCGTCGATACCGCCGACGTGAACGGCGCCACGCCCGCGGACCGCGCGGCCTGCATGGCTCTGGTGAGCGAGCTGCGCAACGATGGCATTTACACGCCGCCGAGCAAGCGCGGTACGGTCACGCGGCCCTCGAACGTCGGCGGCGTGAACTGGGGCGGCGTGGCCTACGATCCCACTCGAGCACTCGTCATCCTGCCGGTGAACCGCATCGCGTCGATGGTGCAGCTGATCGACACCACCGCGTTCGACTTCGCGACCGCGCGCCGCGATGGCTCGCGGCTCGGCTACGAGTACACGCGCATGCGCGGCACGCCCTACATCATGCGGCGCCGCATTTTGATCTCCCCCGCGGGCGTGCCGTGCGTGAAGCCGCCCTGGACGACGCTCGTCGCGATCGACCTCAAGACGGGCGCCAAGCGCTGGGAAGTTCCACTCGGCGGATTTCTGCACGATGGCGTGCAGATCGATGGCGTCGGCTCCATCTCGCTCGGCGGGCCGATCGTCACGGCGGGCGGACTGGTGTTCGTCGCCGGCACGCTCGACCGCCGGCTGCGCGCGTTCGACATCGAGACGGGTAAGGAGCTGTGGCACGCCGATCTACCCGCCGGCGCTCGCGCGACACCGATGACGTACGTCGCCGCCGACGGACGACAGTACGTGGTCATCTTGGCCGGCGGCGGTAAGGAATTCGGCACGGGTGATTACGTGTTGGCGTTCGCGTTGCCACGGTAGGCGACTGCCGCGCACACCACGCCGCGGCGAAGTTCATCCGCGCACATCCGCGGCCGCCATTGCAGTAGCTTCGTGTGATCTGCGGCGGTCAGCTTCCGGACAGGTCGGGAGCCTAACGTTCAATGTGAGAACAGCCAGATCGCTGGTCGCCCTCCCAAGATTCAGGAGAATTCCATGTTCGCTCGTAAGATCGCTCCAGTCCTTGCGCTTGTCGTACTCGCCGCCGTATCTGCGGCCGCGCAGACGCCCGCGTACAAGCACGATCTACCCGCAAAGCTGATGAAGAAGGCGAAGATCACCGAGGCCGCGGCGAGCGCGTCGGCGCTGGCAAAGGTGCCGAACGGCACGATCGTGGCGGTCGAGCTCGAGAAGGAGAAGGGAAAGCTGATCTACTCCTACGACATCAAGGTCGCTGGGAAGCCGGGGATCGAAGAGGTGCACGTCAACGCGATCGACGGCACGGTAGGCGCGCCGGAGCACGAGGGCGCCAAGACCGAAGCGGCGGAGAAGAAGGCCGAGGCGATGGAAAAAAAGGCTAAGCCGACGAAACCGTGAACCGAACGTCCTCGCGCCCGCACGCCCACGGTTGAGCTGACCGTGCGCGTGCTGGTGGCAGAAGACGATCCGGACCTTGGTGCGCTGCTCGTTCAGGGATTGGGCGAGCAGCACATCGATGTGACACTGGCGCGCACGTATGCGGAAGCGTGGGAGCGCGCGACCTTTGGGACATTCGACGTCCTGGTGCTCGACGTCATGCTGCCCGGCGGCTCCGGGTTCGACCTGTGCGCGGCGCTGCGCGCGCGCGGCATCAACTCGCCGGTGCTCATGCTGACGGCGCGCGACGCGGTCGGCGACCGAGTTCGCGGTCTGCAGCTCGGCGCCGACGATTACCTCACCAAGCCATTCGACTTTCAGGAACTGGTCGCGCGCATCCGTGCTCTTGCCCGGCGGCGTGCGGCGTTCGTCCCGTCGCGTCACGAGGTCGCCGATCTCGTCGTCGAGCTCGACACACGCCAAGTATCGCGCGGCGGCGCGCCGATCGCGCTCACCGCCAAGGAGTTCGCGCTGCTCGAAGTCTTTCTGTTGAATCCCGATCGGATCGTCGGCCGGGCGGAGATCACGGCGCACGTGTGGGACGACAACCACGATCCGTTCACCAACGTGCTCGAGGTGCTCGTGCGGCGGCTGCGCCGCAAGATCGACGACGACTTCGCGCCCAAGCTGGTGCACACGGTGCGCGGCGCCGGCTACCGCTTCGGCCTCTGAGCGCACCATGAAACCGCTGACTCGCCTCCGGCTGCAGCTGACGGCGTGGTACGGCGGCACCTTCGCGATCATTCTCATCGTGCTCGGTGCCGCGTTGCTCGTGGCGATCACCCGCCAGATGTCGAACGAGCTCGACGGCTCACTGCGAGACGCCACGCGCGAAGTGGCGCGCGCCACCGCCACACGCGAGCTCGAGTCGGTCGCCGCCGGCGGCCGCGCGGTCGATGCGCTCGACGAGCTCCGGATTCCCGATCGCGCGCTCTTCGTGTTCGACAGCGCGGGAAGGCCGCTCGTCACGCGGCCGAATGCGGACCAACTTCGCTCGCTGGTGGTGGATGCCGCGCGGCGTGGCAGCGCGAGCGCCACGATCGATCTCGCGGGCGACCGCTCGCTTCGCGTCCACGCCGAACGATTCACCCTGGCCGGAGGTCACGTATACGTCGCCGCGGCGACGGCCGATCGCGTCGAGCTCGAGGATCGCTATGCCACGCTCATCCTCACGTTCGCGTTGGCCGCCTTCGCCGCGCTGGCGCTGGTGGCCGCCGGTGGTTGGTGGCTGGCCGGGATGGCGACGCGCCCAGTCGAGCGCGGCATTGTTCAGATGCGGCGCTTCATGGCCGACGCCGCGCACGAGCTGCGTACTCCGATCACGGTGATGCGAAGCCGCGTCGACGTAACGCTGCAGCAAGAGCGCACGAGCGAGCACTACGCCGACGCGCTTCGCCACATCGGGCGGGAGACGGAGGCGCTCGCTGGCGTGACCGACAACCTGCTCACGCTCGCGCGAGCCGAGTCGGGCGAGCGCGACCTGCAGCTGGAGCGCCTGCGACTCGATGAGGTCGCGCTCGACGCGGTTGCCGCCGCCGGCCCGCTCGCCGAGCGGCGCGGCGTGCGCCTGGCCATCGGCGCCGCCGACGAGGTGGAGACCGACGCCGATCTCGCGCTCGTGCGACAGCTGATGATGATCCTGCTCGACAACGCGATCAAGTTCACGCCCCAGGGCGGCGACGTGACGCTCGAGGTGACCGGCGATCGCGGCTCGCCGCATCTCATCGTCCGCGATACCGGTGTCGGGATCGATGCCACCGAGCAGCACCGGATCTTCGACCGATTCTTTCGCGGCGGCGATGCGCGGCAGCGCGCCAGCGGCGCGGGGCTCGGCTTGTCGATCGCCAAGTGGATCGCCGACGCGCACGGGGCGCAGATCGACGTGCGCTCGACGCCCGGCCGCGGCACGACGGTCGACGTGTCGTTTCCCATGCCGCGCACGACGAAGCGGTAGTGCCGCTCCGACAATCGCGCACGATCCTTGTAATGGGTCCGTCATGTCGGCAGCTTAGCGTTCCCTTCGCCACCATGACCTTACTCCCCAATGAACCGTTGATGTCGCGGAGTCGCTCTGCGGTGTCGCTGCCGTGCGCACTCCTCGCGCTGCTGGCGTGCGCGCGCGGCACCGTCGCCGCGCAGCAAGGCAACACCGGTCCGCTCACTCGCGAGGCGGCGGTCGGCATGGCGCTGGCGCGCGGCTCGCAGGCCGCGTTGGCATCGGTTACGGCGCGTGGCGTGGAAGCACAGCTGTTGAGCGCGCGGGCCATTCCGAATCCCACGCTCGTCGCCAGCTACAGCAAGTCGACCCCGCAGTACCATGCGGCGCTCGAGATTCCGCTCGACTATTTGACGTTGCGGCCGTTGCGCATCGCGTCCGCCCTCTCGGCCGCCGATGCCGCGCGTTACCGCCTTGCGTTCGAGCGCGCCGCGATCCGTCTCGACGTCGACACGTTGTACACGCGGGCGTCGGCCCAGCGCGCTCGGGCGGCGCTCTCCAAGCGCAACGCGACCGATGCCGACAGCCTGCTCGTCGTCGCGCGCGTGCGTCGAGATGCCGGCGACGCCAGCGAGCTCGATGTCGAGCTCGCGCGGGTGAACGCGGGCCAGGCGGAAAATGCCGCCGCCTCCGACTCGCTGGCCGCGATCGCCACCGTGCTCGATCTCCAGGCCACGCTCGGCCTTCCCGCGACCGACATCACCATCGCGCTCGCCGATTCGCTCGCCGTTCCTTCGATCGATTCGCTGGCCAGGCTGGCCTCGGCGCCGTTGCCACCGCTGGCCGGAACGCCGCTGAGCGTCGCGGCCGCCGAGCGGGATCTTCGCGCGGCGGAACTGGCGTTGTCGCTCGAGCGTCGCAGCATGTGGACCGGGCTCGCGCTCTCGGCGGGCTTCGAGACGCACGATCCGACCGGATCCGAGACTGGCGTACTCCCGACGGTCGGCATAAGCCTGCCGCTTCCCTTCTTCAATCAGCGGCAGGGCGAGGTCGCGCTCGCGACCGTCAACCGCGACCGTGCCCGCGCCGAGCTCGAGCGAGCGCGCCGCGAGAGTGCCGCGCTCATCGCGCGCTCACGTCGCTCGCTGGTAGCCGCGGCGGCGCGGGTGGCGCGCGACCGCGATCTCGTCGCGAGCGCGAATCGTGTCGCCGCGCTGTCGCTCCGCGCCTATGCGGAGGGCGCGTATCCGCTAGTGAACGTGCTGGAGGCGCAGCGCAATGCGCGCGAAGCGCTGGCTCAGCTGATCGATGACACCGCCGCCGCCAACGGGGCGGCCTCGGCCTATCGCCTCTTTACGACCACAGCCCTTCCGTGAGACGCATGCGAACTTCACTCAAGCGCGCCGCGCTGCTCGTGCTCGTCTCCGGCATCGCCTGCAAGGGCAAAGACGCCGACGACGCAAAGCCCGCCCAAGCCGAGCCGGTCGTCGGCGCGAAGACCGCGGTGGTGACACGGCAAGCGTTCACGGAGACGATCGATGCGATCGGCGTCGTCACCGCGGCGGCCGGTCATATCGCGCAGCTCAGCGCGCCCGCTCCGGCGCGCATTGCGCATGTGTTCGCCGCCGTGGGGCAACGAGTGGCGCGCGGCGCGGCGCTGGTGGAATTCGAGCGCGCCCCCTTCGACGCACAGGCCCGCAGTGCGAGCGTCGCGCTCGCGACGGCCGAGCAGAGCTTTCAGCGCGCGAAGCGTCTCACGGATGCTGGCATCCTCGCTCGCAAAGAGGTCGATCTGGCCGCGAATGAGCTGGCGCAGGCGCAGGCGAACGCCGTGGGCGCCAAACGCGCGCAGGAGCTCGCCACGTTGCGCGCGCCCATTTCCGGCGTTGTCACGCGCATGACCGCGGTGCTCGGTGCCACCTCCGATCCGAATCAGATGGTGGTCGAGGTCGCCGATCCGAGTGTGCTCGATATTCTGTTCACCGTCGGACCTGGCGATGCCGGCCGCATCCATCGCGGTGCAACCCTCACGCTGGCCGCGGGTCAGCGCGAGTCGGGAGAATCGTTGGGAAGCGGCACCGTGGCCGACGTCGGCGCTTCGATCGATACGGCCTCACGCGGCGTCATCGTGCGTGCGCGAGCCGGACGTCCCACGCGGCCGCTGCGCATCGGAGAGACGGTGTTCGGGCGCATCGTCGTCGCCACCCGCCCGAACGCCGTGGCCGTTCCGGCCGAGTCGCTCGTGCCCGAGGGTGAAGGATTCAAGGTGTTCGTGGTCGATTCGGCTCACGTCGCGCACGCGACCGCCGTGACCGTCGGCGCGCGCACGGCCACACTGGCCGAGATTACCAGCGGGCTCGAGGGCGGCGAGACGATCGTGACCTACGGCGCCTACGGTGTCGCCGACAGCGCGAAGGTGATTTCGATCGGCGCCGGCAAGCCGGGCGACAAGCCGGGCGACAAGCCGGGCGACAAGCCGGGCGACAAGCCGGGCGACAAGCCGGGCGACAAGCCGGCCGAACCGGCGACCGCCAAGCCCGCCGGAACAAAGCCGTGAAGCTGTTCGACCTGCTCGCCGCACAGCGGCGATTCATTTATCTCGCTGTCGCGCTCACCAGCGTCGCCGGCATCTGGGCGGCCCTCTCACTGCCATCGGCGATCTACCCGGAGCTGCTCTTCCCGCGCGTCACCATCGTAGCCGAGGGCTCGGCGCTCGGCGCGCGGCAAGTGGTATTCAGCATCACGCGGCCGATCGAGGAAGCGGTCGGCATCGTGCCGGGCGTGCAGCGCGTGACGTCGCGGTCGATCCGCGGCTCGAGCGAAATCAACATCTACTTCGCGCCGAGCACCGACATGCAGATCGCGCTGCAGCAGGTGCAGCAACGCGTGAATCAGGTGCGCGCCGATCTTCCGCCGGAGCTGCAGATGGAGATCGAGCGGCTCACGCCATCGGTCTTCCCCGTGGTCACCTACAACCTCGAGGGCGGGGATCCGGCGACGCTGCACGACATCGCGCGCTACCAGATCCGGCCCGTGCTCTCGCGCGTGCCGGGCGTTGGGCGCGTGACCGTGCAGGGTTCGGTGGTGCGAGAGATCGAGGTGGTGGCTGATCCGGCGCGCTTGGCGGGGCTGGGGCTCACCTATGACGATCTCGCCACCGCGATCAAGAAAGCGATCGCGGTCGACGCGGTGGGCCGCGTGTCGCAGGACTACAAGCAGTATCTGGTGGTCACGGACCAGGAAGCGCACACCGCCGAGGACATCGGCGCCGTCGTCGTCGCCAACGGGCAGCGCGTGCGCGACCTGGCCACCGTCTCGCTGGGCAGCGAGGATCGTGTAAGCGCGATCGCCGGCGACGGCCGCCCCAGCGTCTCGCTCAACATCACCCGCCAGGTCGGCGGCAACACGGTCGCCATCGCCGACAGCGTGGCCAAAGTCGTGGAGACGATCTCCAAGACGCTTCCGCCCGGCGTGCAGCTCAAGCCGCTGTACGATCAGGCGGCGCTGGTGCGCGACGCGGTCAAATCGGTGCGCGACGCGATGCTCATCGGCGCGGTACTGGCCATCATCATCCTGCTCGTGTTCCTGCGGCACCTCCGCATCACCGCGATCAGCGCGGCCTCGATTCCGCTCACGATGGCGATGACGGTGTTCGTCATGTCGCTCATCGGGCAGACGTTCAACCTGATGACGCTCGGCGCCATGGCCATCGCGATCGGCCTGGTGATCGATGACGCCGTCGTCATCACCGAGAACATCGTGCGCCACACCCGGCTGACGCACGACCGCGGCGCGGCCATCCGCGAAGCGGTGCAGGAGCTCGTCTGGCCAGTGACGACGTCGACCCTCACCACGGTCGTCGTGTTCCTCCCGCTCGGATTACTCGAGGGCGTCGTCGGGCAGTTTTTCAAGGCGTTGTCGGTCACCCTCACCATCGCCGTGCTCGTCTCGCTCGTTCTGGCGCTGACGATCATCCCGCTGTTGGCCGAGCAGTTCCTGCATGGCGGCGATGTCGGCGAGAGCGAGGAAGGCGAAACGCCCGCGCGCGGTCCGCTCGCCCGCGTCGGCCGGGCGATCGACGGACTGGCCGACCGCTACGAGCGCTCGCTTGGCTCCGCGCTCCACCACACGCGCCTCATGGTGCTCGCGGCGCTGGTGCTGGCCGCGCTTGGCTACGTCGTGCACCGATTCGTCGGCACCGGCTTCCTGCCGGAGATGGATGAAGGCGCGTTCGTGCTCGACTTCTGGACGCCGGGCGGAACGTCGCTCGCGGAGTCGGAGCGCATGGTGCACATCGCCGAGCAGATTCTGGCGGCGGAGCCCGAAGTGGTTGGCACCTCGCGGCGGCTCGGCGCCGAGCTCGGACTCTTCGCCACGCTGCAGAATCGCGGCGACATGGTCGTCCGTCTCAAGCCCCAGAGCCAACGGTCGCGCTCGAGTTTCGCGATCATCGATGACGTGCGGACGAAAATCAACGCGTCGGCGCCGCGCATGCGCATCGAGTTCGTGCAAATCCTCTCCGACGTCATCAATGATCTGGCCGGGGCGGCCAAGCCGGTCGAGATCAAGCTGTTCGGCGATCAGCTCACGACGCTCGAGGCGTACGCGAAGGCTGTCGAGCCAAAGCTGGCCAAGGTCGACGGGATCGAGGACTTCTACAACGGCGTGAGCGAGCCGGCGGCCGAGATGTTGATGCAGATCAATTCCGCCGAGGCGAGCCGCGCCGGTCTCGATCCCGATCAGATCGGCATCACGGTCAGCGGCGCGATGCTGGGCGTGCAGGCGGGGCAGGTCCGTCTCGACGACCGCTCGATCAACGTGCGCGTTCGCGCGCCCGACTCCGTCCGCTTCAACGCTTCGGGCCTGGCATCGCTGCCGATCGTCAATTCAAAGACGCGAACCGCCACGCCGCTCTCGGCGCTTGCGACCATCGCGCCCACCGGATCACGCGCCGAGCTCATGCGCGAGAACCAGCAGCAAATGATCGCCATGACATCCGATGTCAGCAATCGCGCGCTGGGGAGCGTGATCGCCGACGTGAAGGGCGTACTGGCGCAGAATCCGCCGCCGGCTGGTGTCCGTTTGGAGATTGGCGGACAGTACGCCAATCAGCAGGCCTCCTTTCGCGCGCTGCTGATCGTGCTGGCGCTGGCGGCCGTCAGCGTGATCGCGATCATGGTGATTCAGTTTCAATCGTTCATCGAGCCGCTGGTGATCGTCGTCGCGGCGCCAATCTCCTTCGTCGGCGCCATGGCGTTGCTCGGGATCACGCATTCGCTGTTGAACGTGTCGAGCCTGATGGGCCTGATTCTGCTCGTCGGGCTGATCGTGAAGAACGGGATCATCCTGCTCGACTTCACCCGGCACCGCATGCGCACGGATGGCGAAACGCTCGAGGTGGCGATTCGCGAGGCGGCCCGCGTGCGTCTGCGGCCGATTCTGATGACCACACTCTGCACGCTGTTCGGTCTGCTTCCGCTGGCACTGGGCCTGGGAGCTGGGAGCGAGCTGCAGCGTCCGCTCGCGCTGGCGGTGATCGGCGGGTTGGCGATGTCGACGCCGATCACCCTGTACCTGGTGCCGACCTTCCTCGTGGCGATTCGCGGGCGCGACTACAAAATCGAGGCCGCGTCGCCGGTCTGATCGGGCGGTCGCTTCGGCGGACAGCTGGCGAGATGGACCGCGCGGTGCGAATGAATGCGGATGTCGGCATCCTCAAATCGCGCGATCCGCCCGCCGCAGATCAGGCATTCGGGAAACAGCGTCCAGATGGCGAGCGCGATCTCGCCGAGGATCGGATCGTTGGCGCGCGTGGAGAGCGGCATTCGCCGAAGATGTGCCACGTCGTGGTCGGAGTAAACCGGCACCATTCCGTCCCTTCGCACGGCGTGATAAGATCGAACCGTGCGGGTCGCCGACATTCTCGAGAGCATCACTGACGCCTTCTTCGCGCTCGATCACGAGTGGCGATTCACGTACGTCAACCGCCACGCCGAAGAAGTGTGGCAGCGCTCGCGCGCCGATCTGCTGGGCAGCCACATTCTCGACGTCTTCCCGCACCTGCGCGACAGCCAGGCGCATCACGCCATGGAGCGCGCGGCCCGCGAACGCGTGACGGTGCACTACGAAGGGCGCTCTCCCATTCGTGAGATGTGGATCGACGCGCTCATGTACCCGTCCCCGACCGGTGTGTCGGTCTACTTTCGCGACATTGCCGAGCGCAAGCGCGCCGAAGTCGAGCGCCGGTTTCTTTCCGAGGTCGGCAGCGCCACGACCTCCGCGCTCGACGTCGAATCGGTGGTGCGCGCGGTCGCGCAGTGTTGCGTCGAGAGTTTCGCCGACTGCTGCCTGATCGACCTGATCGACCAGGATGGGGGCGCGCGGCGCGTCGCCGTCGCCCACGAGGGTGGGCTCGCCGCCGCGGCGCTTGTCCAGTGCCTCATGGCGCTCGCGCCGAACGCGTCGGCGAGCGAAGGGGTGGGCAAGGTGCTGCGCACGGGAGCCACGGCACTCTACTCGACCGTGACCGACGAGCTGGTGGATTGTGTGTGCGACGCGCCGGCGATGAAGAGCGCCATGACGCGGCTGGCGCCGCGATCGATGATCGTTTCACCCTTGGTGGCGCGCGGGCGGGTCGTCGGCGTGATGTCGCTCGTCAGTTGCTCCGAGTGGCGGCGCTACGAGCAGGCCGATGTCGAGGTGGCCGATGAGGCCGCGCGTCGCGTGGCGCTGGCGGTCGACAATGCCCGGCTCTATCAGATGGCGCAGGAAGCCAACCGGGCGAAAGCCGATTTTCTGGCGACGATGAGCCACGAGCTGCGCACGCCCCTCACCGCCATACTCGGCTACGCGGATCTTCTGATCGACGATGTGTTTGGCGCGCTCACCGTCGTGCAGAAGGAGCAGATCGACCGTATCAAGGCCGGCGGCGAGCACTTGCTGCTGCTGGTCGAAGAGCTGCTCAGCTTCGCCCGGCTCGAGACGGGCCACGAGAATGTGGCGATCGAGAGCGCGGAGTTGTCCGAGGTGGTCGCTGACACAGTGTCACTCATCGAGCCGTTGGCGCGGCGAAAGCATCTGCGCTTCGACGTGCGGCTGCCCGAGCATCCGGTGCCGATGCAGACCGACCGCCGGAAGGTGCGGCAGGTGCTGCTCAATCTGCTGGCCAACAGCGTGAAGTTCACCGAGCGCGGGGCCGTCGGACTCCGCGCGCATCTCGACGGTGCCTGGGTCGTGTTCGATATCACCGACAGCGGTATTGGAATTCCACACGAGCATCTCGCGCACATCTTCGACCCCTTCTGGCAGGTGGAGCAGAACCTCACGCGCCGCGCGGGAGGAACGGGTCTCGGCCTCACGGTCGTGCGTCACCTGGTCCACTTGCTCGGTGGCGACGTGATGGTCGACAGCGCGCCGCGCACGGGCAGCCGCTTCACCGTGCGGCTGCCGCTCGAGTCAGCCGCGCCTCCGGCGAGCGCGCCAGCGTCCCGCGAGTGAGCGAGGCCGATCGCGCGCCGCGCATCGCATCGACGCTCCGGCAGCGATAGATTTTTCCGAGCGACCGTCACGACCCTGGGAAGCGACGCGTACGCCGTGCCGCACCTGGTCCGCCGCTTGCCGAGGTCGATGAGATGAATGACGAAGAGGGCGGCGACAGCCGCGAGAGCGCCGAGAGCGGCTTCGCCGCGCTGGGCCTCGATGGCCGACTGCTTCCCACGCTCATCGCGCTCGGCTACGAAGAGCCGACGCCCATCCAGCGCGAGGCCATTCCGCCGCTGCTCGAAGGGCGCGATCTCCTCGGCCGCGCGGCGACCGGAACGGGAAAGACCGCTGCCTTCGCGCTGCCGATGCTGCAGCGCATCTCGGTGGCGGGCGCCGGGAAACCGTCGGCGCTCGTGCTCGTGCCAACGCGCGAGCTGGCGATGCAGGTCGCCGAGGCGGTGCACAAATACGGTCGCGATCTCGGCACGCGCGTGCTCCCCGTCTACGGCGGGGCATCGATCGAGCAACAGTTGCGCGCGCTCAAGCGCGGCGTCGACGTGATCATCGCCACACCGGGCCGCGCGCTCGATCACATCCGCCGCCGCACGATGTCGCTCGATGGCATCAAGTTCGTCGTGCTGGATGAAGCGGATGAGATGCTCGACATGGGATTCGCCGAGGACCTCGAGGCGATTCTCGACGCGATTCCCGGCGAGCGGCAAACCGCGCTCTTCTCGGCCACGATGCCGCCGCGCATCGCCACCATCGCGCGCCAGCACCTCAAGAATCCGGTGCTGGTGAACATCGCGCGCGAGGCGTCCGCCGCCGGCACGATGCCGCGCGTGCGACAGACGGCGTACATCGTTCCGCGCGCGCACAAGCTCGCCGCGCTGGGTCGGGTGCTCGACATGGAGGGGCCGACCGCCGCCATTGTTTTCTGCCGCACGCGCACCGAAGTCGATGAGCTGACCGAGACACTCAACTCGCGCGGGTATCGCGCCGAGGCGTTGCACGGCGGGATGTCGCAGGAAGCGCGCGATCGCGTGATGCGCCGCGTTCGCGATGGCTCGGCCGACCTGTTGGTCGCGACCGACGTCGCCGCGCGCGGGCTCGACATCGAGCACCTGTCGCACGTGGTCAATTACGATGTGCCATCCGCGCCCGAGGCGTACGTGCACCGCATCGGCCGCACGGGACGCGCCGGTCGCGAGGGGGTGGCGATCACCCTGGCCGAGCCGCGCGAGCACCGGCTGCTGCGCAACATCGAACAGATGATGGGGCAGAAGATCATCATCGCATCGGTGCCGACAGTGGCCGAGTTGCGCGCGCGCCGCCTCGACATCACGCGCGGCGCCCTGCGTGAGTCGCTGCTCTCCGACGACCTCGATCACTTCCGGGTCGTGGTCGAGTCGCTGGCGGCGGAGTTCGATTTGATGGATATCGCCACCGCCGCTGTGCGGTTGGCGCACCAGGCACTCGCGCCGGCCGACGCCGAGGAACAGGACATTCCGGCCACCACGCCGCCGCGCGAGCGCGATCGGGCATCGCGCGAACGCCCGCCGCGCGATCGCGGCACGCGCGAGCGTCCGGCTCGCGACGGTGCGCGCGAGCGCAAGGCGCGCAAGACAGTCGAGTGGGACGTCACCCGGCTATTCGTCGGCGCGGGGCGCGAAGCCGGCGTGAGGCCGGGCGACCTGGTCGGCGCCATCGCCAACGAGGTCGGCATCGACGCCAGCGCGATCGGTGCCATTCAGATCACCGAAAAATTTTCTGTCGTCGAAGTTCCAGAGGAGATCGCCGACGACATCATCGCCGCGCTCAAGGCGACGAAGATCAAGGGCAAGCGAGTGCTCGTTCGCCGGGACAGAACCTAGAAGGGCGGGTGAGAAGTTGTCGGGTGTGGGGCGTGGGGTGTCAGGCGCCTGACATCTGACTCCTGTCAACCTTCGAATCATCTCGACTTCCCACCCGTTGGGCGGCTCCTACAAAGCAAAAGTGAGAGCCGCCCGGCTCTCACTTCGCGTGACACCCTGAATGCTACCTGCTTCCGACCATCACCATCCGGGCGACAGTTGAAAGCCCCATTGCGTCGATGCTGCCGGCCGCTGGAACGCGTGCGCGTAGTAGATCTCGAAGATCACGAAGCCCAGGACGTTCAGCCGCGTGCTGATCCCGGCGCTGAACACCGGTACTCGCTCGAGAGAGTTCGTGACGAAGCTGTACTTCGTCGGACCGTTCTTCTCGCTACTACTGTACTGCGCCATCCCAGCGTCGAAGAATGGGGCGATCTCTATCGGAATGAGATTTGTCCGTATCAATCCAAGCTGCTCTGACCCGAGCAACGGGAATCGCAGTTCGGCGTTGAACACGGTCACGCGACTGCCCAGCAGGCGATCGATGACGGGACATCCGTACGAGGTGGCGGTCGGCCGGGTCGCACCCGTGCACTCGCGCGGGTCGAACGACTCGGAGGCATACCCGCGGACCAATGTCGGCGCACCGACGAAGAGCGGATACAGCCGCGACGTATCGGCGTTCGGGCCGTACCGCCCGAAGTGAAGTCCGCGGAACGCCAGCGTGAACGGCTTCTGGAAGAAGTACCGGCGATAGTCGGCCAGCAACGACTGATAGTTGAACGAGCCGAACGTCGGCGTGGCGGCGAAACGATAGCGCGTTCCGGCGATCGGCGAGGTGAATCCGAAGAACGAATTGTCGCCGACGTACGCGATCGACGGCTCGACGAACGTCGCCGCTGAATAGGGGCCCGAGCCGAGATTACGGCGCTGCTGATTGACCACGTTGCCGAATTGGTCGACCGTGATGCTCTGCACTTCCTGGTTGAAGCTCTGTCGCGTGGCGCCGAGGCTGAACTCCCACCGCCGTGTCTGCGACAGCGGATAATTCGTCGCGAACTGTACCTCATCGATGTAGACGCGCTGCAATACGTAGTCGATCTCGGTGCATCCCGTGCAGTTCCCCTGTCCCACGGCCGTGTAGCCCGTCAGATACGGAATGCGTCCCGCGCCGAAGCCGTAGGTCCATCGATTCTTCGAGTTGAAGTACTGCACCTGCGCGCCTAGATCCTTGGTCGTGCCGCCCGACTGGACGGCGACGCCGAGCTGGCGATCGCCCAGCACATCTCCGAAGAACGCCGATGCACTGCCGGCTACCTGCGTGCCGAACCCGCCGCCGAATGCCACCCCCAGCGACGGCTGTCCGAGATACTCGAGGCTGAGTGAGGGGCTATACCGGTTCACCGCGTAATTCGTCGAGGCGGCAGGCAACCCGAGTTCTGGGTCACGCAGATACGCCGATACGCTTCCCCGTCCGCGCGCCTCGACCGGCGGCAACACGCCCGCGTCCGCCGTCGGAGCGGAGCCCGACGACACGGTCGGCGCGGCGGACGCACCGGTGTTCGCCGTGCTCGGGTCGGCCTGAAGCGACGCCGTCGTCGCCAGCGGAGCGCCGGTCACCAGCGTGCCGCGCGTCTGCTCGGGCTCGAGCGCGTGTACACGCTGTCCGCCATTGTCGAACACCGAGAACATGATGCGGCCCGTCTGCGACGCCACCGACATCGCCGGCGAGAGCGCCGAGATGCCGAAGATGCCCGTGGCCAAGCGCGTCAACTGGAAGATCTCGCCCGTCTGCATCGACACGCGATACAAATCGCTGAACCCTTCACGCGCCGCGATGAAGAACAGGTCCTTCCCGTCGGGCGAGTACTGCGGATTGAGGTGCTTCACGCCTTCGAACAACGGCAGCAACTTGACCGCGCCGCTCGCCACGTCCATGGTCGCCAACCGCATCGGCGCGTACGTGAGCCGCACGAAGTCCGTACCGGGCCCGCGGTCCGTCACCCAGGCGATCGTCTTGCCATCCGGCGACCATGTGGGCTGCAGATCCGCGTACTTGTCATCCGTCAGCTGCCGCACGCTGCCGTCGGCGAAGGCGTACAGGTACAAATCGCTGATGCCGCCTTTGATCCCTGAGAAAGCGATCCGACTGCCATCGGGCGACCATGCGACCGTGCTGATGGCGCCGACCGTCTTCGGGTGGATCTGCTGTACGATCCCACCCTTGTCGAGATCGAAGATTTCTATCTCGTTGTCGCCCTTCGCAAAGGTGATGAACGCCAGCCGGCGCCCATCCGGCGACCACGCGCCGGACGAGTAGATGAAGCTGATGGCGTCGAAGTGCGAATCGCCGCCCGGGCCGGCTAGCGTGTGCACCGTCTTGCCGGTATGGGCATCGGCGATGAGCAGGTCGACTCCGAACAGACTCCGCGCGCCGTAGAACGCGACGTACTTGCCATCCGGACTCTGCACCGGCGACAAATTGTAATCGCCGTACTTGAGCGGTCCGGAGAGCACCCGCTCCCCCTGCTCGGCGGGAATCGTCCGTCCCTGAATCAACGGCGTATACGTGGCGCGAATCGAGGCCGCCCACTCCTTGGACAGCGAGTCGGAGCTCATGCCGAGATTGCGGCGGATCGACGACTCGAATCCGACGCCGAGCGCCGAGCGATACATGCGGCCGACCATCTCGTCGCCCCACTTTCCGCCGATGTAGGCCCAGAGCGCCTGCCCCCAACGGTACGGGAAGTACTTCTGCGACTCGGTCAGCTGCTTGATCGTCGGAATATCCTTGTGCACGACGCCGTCGCGCATCCACATCGCCGTCAACTCGTCCTCACGGCCGAGCGACAGGTACTCGGCCATTCCCTCGATCAGCCAGAGTGGCAACCGGTCGAGCGCTTGCAGTCCTTGCGCGCCGGGGCCCTCGGCGATGTTGTACTGCCACACGTGCACCAACTCGTGGCCGAGCACGTGATCGTTGTCGGCGTAGACGCCGGTGAGAGGAAGCACGACGCGGTCGCGCAGGCCTTCGGTGAAGCCGCCCGTCCCCTCGCCGATCAACTCGCCACCGATGTTCGTCTGCTGGAAATCGGGGTGGTTGGCGTAAATCACCAGCGCACGCCGGTCGCTCAGCGGATGATTGAGCTCGCGCGTATGCCGCACGTTCCAGCGCTCAGCCATGCGCGCGAGATCGGTGACGGCGGCCGTCTCTTCCGGATAGAAGTGGATGTCGAAATGGTCCGTCTTCATCACGTGGAAGTCGAACGTCTGGTACGACACTTTGTTTCGACCGAAGTACTGCGCCCGCGCCAGGCCGGGTACCGCAGCCACCACGCCGCAGACCGCGGCAAGACGGAGCATCGGGCGACCCCAAGCTCTCGAGCGAATCATGGACACAGCCCTCTTCGAAAGAATGCCAGCGCGCGGTGCTGGCGGAACAGCGGTTGACCCGTCAACCTCTACCTCGGAAATGACGTCACGTCGCTCGACTGCAGCCGTCCGCTCTGAGACGAGCGTGCTGCCGAGTGGCGCGCCCAGCCGGCACGGCGTGAAAGCATCCGGCAAGCAGCGGACCACGCGAGAGTCCGATCATCCCCGAGCCTGCAAAGGATTGCCGCGGCCGGCTTCCCAATTTGACGTGTGCACCTCGGAATCGCTAATCGTGTGATGCAAACAGACTACAAGACGGAGTCAAAGGTTGATGGGACTAGCTGAATGCGAACGCTGATACGGCGCCTGCTGGGCGTTGGTGCGCTCCTGGCGGCCGCGTGCGCCGCGATCGTGCTGGCGCGAGCGGCCCGCTTCGGCAGCCGACAGCCACGTGCCGCCGTTGTGTCGCCCCCGCGAATCGACACGGCCGCGGCCGTCTCGCGGCTCGCGTTGGTGCTCGGCTACAAAACGATTAGTGGCGGAGCCGAGCGCTCCGGCAACGCGGACACCGACTCCATCCCCTTCGCCGAGATGGCCAAGCGCCTCGAATCCCTCTACCCGAAGGTACACAGCCGACTCACGCGCGAGTCGTTCAGATTCCACAGTCTGCTGTACCGCTGGCTTGGCTCCGATCCGTCTCTGCCGCCGGTTGTCCTCATGGCGCACATGGACGTGGTGCCGACGGAGGACGACTGGACCCATCCGCCGTTCGAGGGCGCGGTGGGCGACGGTTACGTGTGGGGCCGGGGCGCGCTCGACGACAAAGTGGCGGTGATGGGGATTCTGGAGTCCGTCGAGACTCTGGTCGGCGAGGGCTTCACCCCCAAACGAACCATCTATCTGGCGTTCGGAGGCGATGAGGAGGTGGGCGGAGCTGGCGCGAAGGCGATCTCCGATACACTGCGCGCTCGCGGTGTGCGACCATTTCTTGTGCTCGATGAGGGCGGTGCGGTGTTGCACGGCATCATGCCTGGCGTGTCCGCACCCGTCGCCGTGATCGGCATCGGCGAGAAGGGCTATGTGAGCGTAGTGCTCACAGCCCACGGCCATGAGGGACATTCGTCGCAGCCGCCGCGCGAAACGGCGGTCGGCATTCTCGCGCGTTCCATCACCCGCCTCGAGGATCACCCCTTTCCCGCGCGGATTGACGGCGTGACCGCGTCGATGTTCGAATGGGTTGGGCCGGAGATGCCGTTCGGACAGCGGGTGGTCTTCGCGAACCTCTGGCTCTTCCGGCCGCTGGTGCTGCGCAAGCTGACGGCATCGCCCTCCACCAACGCGACAATCCGCACGACGATAGCGCCGACGATGCTGTCGGCAAGCGTGAAGGACAACGTGCTGCCGGCCGAAGCGCGGGCGGTGGTGAACTTTCGCGTTCTGCCGGGCGAACGCATCGACGGCGTTCTGCGGCACGTGCGCGAGTCAATCGACGATGCGCGCGTCGACGTCGCCCAGATGAAGGGAACGCTGGGCTCCGAGCCATCTCCGGTCTCGAGCGTCACTTCTCCCGCGTTTTCGATGCTCGCCACGACCATTCGCGAGACGATGCCGGGTGTGGTCGTGGCGCCCTATCTGGGCGTCGCGGGAACCGACGCGCGCTATTATGCGGGTATGTCCGACAACGTGTATCGCTTCTCGGCCATCGACCTCGATGCGCGCGAGTTGGCGCGGATCCATGGCAAGGACGAGCGCGTCTCGATCGCGAGCTATGCCCGCTCGATCTCCTTTCTGCGGCGATTGATCACCAATAGTTCTGGCTTGGAAGCCAAATGACCGCACCTCTCGGTTCGCGCGGATCGAAGCCGCTCGGCTCCCTCGAGCAGATCGTGGAGGTCGAGACGCCCGAGCAGGTGATTTTCGCCTACACGGTCGCCGGGGTTGGGTCACGCGCGGCGGCGGCGCTGCTCGACTATCTGCTCTGCTTCGGTATCCTCTTCGCGATCGTGCTGATCTTTTTTTTCATCTCGGCGCTCGTGTCGCACCAGACGGGCGCGGCGCGCTTCATCGACCGATGGCTGTTTGCGATTCTCGTCTTGATGCAGTTCGTGGTGATGTGGGGGTACTACGTCGTCTTCGAGACGATGTGGGATGGCCAGACCCCTGGCAAACGGCGCATGGGCATCCGCGTCGTGCAGGATGGCGGCTACTCCATCTCCTTCGCCGCGTCGGCCGTCCGGAATTTGACGCGCGTGATCGACATGCAGCCGGGCTTCTTCTACGCCGTCGGCATCATCAGCGCCGCGGTCTCGACGTCGGGCAAGCGGCTCGGCGACCTCATCGCGGGCACCTTCGTCGTACACGAGGGAATCCGTGAGATCGGCACCCCGGTTGCCGCTATGGCGGCGACTGCCGTCTCCGCCGGTGCGATGCAATCCACCGCCGCACTCTCCGACGCGGAGTACGAGCTGCTCGGTCGATTTCTGGAGCGGCGCGGGCAGCTCGAGGCGGAGCGCCGGGCGCAGATGGCGGCGCAGCTGGTGAGCCGGTTCACGACGCGACTCGACCCGGACGGGTCGAATCTCGCGCGCTTGGCGCGTCTGTACGAGAGCGAGCGAGGTGCGCGCGCGCGCGGCGTCGCGGCCAAGGGCACGAAGGGCGCGGCGCGCGAGCAACACTTGATCGTCGCGCGCGGATCGCCGCGGTGGAGCGCGTTCGCCTCGCTGCTCGCCGATGCGCAGAAGCGCGGGCTCCGGAGAATGTCCGAGAACGAAGTGAGCGCCTTCGTCGCCGAGTATCGTGAGCTGGCGACCGATCTGGCCCGCCTCAAGACGGCGTCCCGAGGCCGTGAGCCGGATGCGCTCTTCTACGTGAGCCGGCTGGTCGCCGCGGGGCACAATCTGCTGTATCGCCAGCGGCGCCTGCCGATGAAAGCCATCTGGCGGTACATGGCGTACACGGTGCCCTTCGAGATTCGGCGATCGATGCTGCCGATTCTCGCCGCGGCATTCGCGCTCTTCGCTCCGGCGTTCGTCGCCTATCGCGCCATCGTCGCCAACCCGGAGCTGGCGTACGAGATCATTCCGCCGGGCATGATCGATCGCGCCGAGCAGGCGGTCGTGCGCGTGAAAACGGGTGCGGGATACGTCGACATCGGCGAGTTCGAGCGACCGGTGGTGGCCAGCTCCATCATGGCCAACAACATTCAGGTGACATACGCCGTGTTCGCCTTCGGCATCACCGGCGGCATCCTGACGCTGTTCGTTCTGGTGAACAATGGCATCTCGCTCGGCGCCGCGCTCGGCCTGTTCGCGAGCAAAGGGGTCGCCACGGTGCTGCTCGAATTCGTTGCGCCCCATGGGGTGTTGGAGCTCAGCGCCATCTGCATCGCCGGCGGCGGAGGACTACTGCTGGCGAAAGCGGTGTTGTTGCCCGGCGCGCTCACGAGGCGCGAAGCGCTGGCGCGCAACAGCCGGCGCGCGATTCGACTGATCGCCGGGTCCACGTTTCTGCTGTTGATCGCCGGCTCGATCGAGGGAATGATTTCACCCAAGCGCGATTGGCCGATCGAATGGAAGCTGGCCGTCTCGCTCGTCACCGCGCTGTTTCTGATCTTCTACGTCACGCGCGGCCGCGGCCACACGCCGGATGTCGAGGAAGAAAACGCATACGCTTGACGCTAGACGCCCAACGCCCGACGCCCCGCTTACAGTGCCGCTCTCGCTTTGATCTCGAGGTATCGATTGATCACCGCGGCCGTCATCGCGCGCGGCGGAACGTCGAGGGTCGAGACGCCGGCACGGCGCATTCTCAGCAGCGCTTCCTCGCGCGCGGTCACCAGCTCCTCGGCCGCGGCGCTCTCGAACAGGCGCGTCGATGTCGGATGCTCGCGCGGTATGGCGGCGGCGAGCAGCCGGTCGTTGCGCAGCGCCACCACCAGCGGGAGATGACGCGCGGCGCTCCGCGCCGTATGCGCGATGAGTGACTGCGATGCGCGCGGGTCGATGACGTCGGTGAACAGCACGATCAGCGAGCGCTTGCGGTTGCGCTCGGCAAGAAGGCGGAACGCCGCCGCGTAGTCGGGCTCGGACAGCGTCGGCCGGACGGGGAGCAGCGCCTGTCGAATTCGCGTCAGTGCGGCCGGCCCTTTCGTCGCCGCAACGAATGCGCGGATCTCATCATCGAACACGATCAGTCCGACCTGGTCGCCCGACTGGACGGCGATGTCGGTCAGCACCAGCGCGGACGACAGCGCGTACTCGAACCTCGGCAGTCCATCGTCGAGCTGCGTCATCATCCGGCCGGCATCGACCGCGATGAGCACCGTCTGCCCCTGCTCGATGTTGAACTCGCGCGTGATCAGCTTTTGCCGGCGCGCGGTCGCCTTCCAATCCACGCGGCGGGGATCGTCGCCCACCACGTACTCGCGTAGGCCGGCGAACGCGGTGCCCTCGCCGCGCCGCCGAATCGCGCGGACCCCGGCGTCGCGTAGCCGGTGCTGGATGGACAGCAGCCGATATCGCCGGATCCCCGCGATGGATGGGACGACGGTCACCACGTCGGCCAGCGGATAGCGGAGCGTGCGCTCGATGAGGCCGAGTCTCCCGCGCACCCGAAGCGCGACGGGCTCGAGCGGCCACGCGCCGCGCTCGCGCCCGATCACGGAGAAGGGAAGCGACAGCTCGCCAAACTTCGGCAGCGCGTGCACGCCGGTCACTCGTGCCCCTCGCGCCACCCCGCGGGGCAGCGCGTCGTGCAGCGCGATCGTCACCGGCTGCATCCATCCGCTCTCCAGCTCGTACGAGCCCTCCACCTCATCGTTCACGCCGACCGTCTCCGGTACGCGCCGCGCCAGGTGGATCGATGCCACATCGGGAATCGTCCAGGCATCCAGCACCAGCAACAACGGGAGCAGCAGCAGCTCGATGTACAGCAGCGCCGCTCCCGGAACGACGATCCACAGCGGCGCCAGCGCGGTGAGAAGGATCGCCAGCCGCTTGGTAGGCACGTAGCGAAAAAAATTCGCGAAGCGGCGCCAGGCCGATTCGCGCGCTACGGGTGTCGGCGCGGATGTCGGCCTCTCGTCGTCGAGCGCTTCTTCAAATCGCGGCTGCGTCACGCGCGCGCGCGCTTCATTGCGGCGCCGGCACGCGCGACAGCAGCGCCTGCAGAATGTCGTCGCTCGATCGCCCCTCCACCTCGAGCTCCGGCGCCACCACCACGCGATGCCGCAGCACGGGGAGCGCAAAATCCTTGACGTCATCAGGAGTCACGAAGTCGCGTGCCGCCATGAGCGCCGCCGCGCGCGCAACGCGCATCAGCGCCACGGTCGCGCGCGGCGATCCGCCGAGCGTGAGCGCCGAGTCTTCACGCGTCGCCCGCACGATAGCGGTGATGTACTCGCGAACTTCCGGCGCGACCTTCACCGCGTCTACCGTCGCCCGCAGTGACCGGCAGCTCTCGCGGTCGAGCACCGGCGCCGGAGTGACGTCGCTCGATTTCTCCGAATCGAATCCCTCCGCGACGTTGTCGAGCATCTTGAGCTCCGACTCTTTCGACGGATACGGGACTCTGATCTTGAGCAGAAAGCGATCGAGCTGCGCCTCGGGAAGCGGATAGGTGCCCTCGTACTCCACGGGGTTCATGGTAGCGAATACGGTGAACAGATCGCCGAGCGGGCGCGCCACTCCGTCCGTGGTGCTTTGCCGCTCCTGCATCGCCTCGAGCAGCGCTGCCTGCGTCTTGGCCGGCGCGCGATTGATCTCGTCCGCAAGCAAAACGTCGGTGTAGATCGGCCCCGCGTGGAACTCGCCGCTGCCATCGGGCCGCAGCACGTTGATCCCGGTGATGTCGCTCGGCATCAGATCGGGAGTGAATTGAATGCGCCCGAACTTCGCGTTGAGGGCGCCGGCGAGCACGCGCACGAGCAGCGTCTTCGCCGTGCCGGGCACTCCCTCGAGTAGCGCGTGGCCGCGCGCCAGAAAAGCGACCAACGCCTCGTCGATCACGGGATCCTGTCCCACGACACGGCTGGCGACGGTCTCCCGCACGCGGCGAATGGCGTCGGCGACCTGCTCGGGTGTCATCACTTTACGATGGTCCTTTCAATGGTGTCGATGGCTTCGCCGACCTGGGCGAACTGCGGAGGCGTCACGACTGCGTGTAAAGCGTTCTTCACGGCGTCCACTTCGGCGCCGGCCACCGGATAGCGCACGCCGACCATGGCGAGATATTCGTCATCCGGCATCGCCCTGCCGAGCGGATGACGCCGCCGTAAACCGTGCACGAGGCGGCGCGTCGCCACCCGGGTGGCGCCGATCTGCTCGTACGCCCGTGCCAGCGCGCCAACGTGCTCGAGCGGCGAGCGCCGCTCGACGATCACGCGATTGCGCGGCGGGATCGGCCGCACGCTCGCGGCGAGCAGCAGCACCAGCCCCGCGATCAGGATCTGTGTGGTGATCCGGCCCGCGGCGGTACCGAACATGCCGCGACGCAGCGCCTGCCACATGCTGCCGTGCTGGCCAAATCCGTGATGGTATTCGTCGAACACCAGCGGTCGCGCGCGCGGTGCTCCGAGCCATTCGAGCGACCGCACCGCCATCACGCCGGCGTCGCCACGCCTCAGTATGCCGTTACGCAGCATGTTGGCATCGGCCACCACGACCACGCGACCACGCTGCATCGGAATGCCGAGCACGCTCGGCCACTCGCGCTTGCGCGTCTTCACCGAGTAGAGCGTCTCGCTCCCGGCGGGCAGCGCGCGCGTCGGCTTGATGAAGGTGCGCGAGAGATTCTGATCCAGGTAGTTGCGGCTCATCGTCGCCGCGACGTCGTCCGCTGACGTGTCGGATCGCTCGGCGCCGCCGCTGTCGCTCGGCGCGTGGCGCGCGGTGTCGGGGAGGAGAACGTCGTCGCTGCTCGTGTCGTTCGTGGGGCCGAAGGTGCCGAAGCGTGTCACGATCTTCACGTGCAGCGAATCCGCCATCGGCGTGCCATCGCTCGGCACCACGAGCAAGCCGGCGCCGCGCCGGACGGCCTCGAGCACATTGTGTACTTCCCCGCCGGTCAGCTCCAGAGGAGGATCGAGAATGGCATAGCTCGCGTTGCTGTCGATCTTCGTGCGCATCCACTCGGTGCGCCGCTGCACGGGCCACCCCAATCGCTCGGCGACGCGATAGAGACCGCGCGCGCCGTAGGCATCGGTCGCATGCGTCGAGAGAAGGGCGGCGCCGTCGCCGATATCTGGCTCGGGCGACACCATCACGACAACCAGCACCACCACGAGCAGTCCGAGCAACACGCGCCTGGGCGCGAGCCACCAGTCGAGCGAGAATCGGCGCGGTTGCGGCGGGGAAGACTCGTTAGGCAACACGGCCTCCCGGCGGGCTCAGCATGTCGGCCGCCAGCAGATGCAGCCGCTCGTACCGGTCGCGATCGCAGACGCCGACGCCGTAAATCACCACTTCGTAGCTCCGCGAGAAGTCGCGGAAGCGCCCGAAAAGCGACGACGATTTGCCGCGAAGGTCGCGCACGTAATCGCCGACCGTCTTGGATGGGTGCAGCCGTACGCGCTCCTTGCGCGCGATGGCGTGCAGCAGGGCCGCGTAGAGTGCGTGCGCGGCGGCGGTGAAATCACCGCGGCCGGCAGCCTCGTTCGCCAGCGCGAGCGGATCGCGCACCGGCGCGAGGCGCCCGCGGCCATCGGGTCGATTGTCGCCGTCCACGGCGAACCGCCGTTCGACGATCCACGCGTAGGCGATGCGGCCGATGACGCCGATCACGAGCAGCACGATGCCGATCCGAAGTACCCACGAGAGGCCAGGTGACCCGACGCTCGGCATCGCCTGCCAGAGCCGACGCAGCTGGTCGAGCCCCCAGGCGAACAGCCGGCTGAGCAGTGAGGCGCGGCCGAACTCGCCGGAGCTGAACACCTTCTCGACCGTATCCCGAATTGCTTGGTCCGAGAACGGCCGCGCGCCCTGCGGCGATTGAA
Source organism: Gemmatimonadales bacterium (assembly GCA_038228795.1). Taxonomy (GTDB): domain Bacteria; phylum Gemmatimonadota; class Gemmatimonadetes; order Gemmatimonadales; family Gemmatimonadaceae; genus JALZAE01. The sequence goes on along the minus strand of JBBROY010000005.1, from coordinate 63,978 downwards.
AGATCATGACGCTCGAGCCGAAATTGGGGATGCGCTCTTCACGCTATCGGCACGTCGGCGGTGCCATCGACCGGGCGATGATCGCCCAGCTGCGTCGCCATCAGATCGAGATCGAGCCCTTCCTTCCTGATGCGAAGATCGTAGTAGAGCAGCGTGACCGTCACCGGCACCACCGGCCCCACCACCACCACCAGCAGCCCCGCGAGCGTCTGGGCCATCCACTTACTCGGCAGCACGACGGTGAGCAACGCCAATGAGGCGAAGTAGACGATGAAGTAGAGAAAGTAGACGGAGATCATCGTGCCGAAAATTTTTCCAAAACTTCCGTGGGCGAGCTCCTTTGATCGGCGGAGCGCGTTGAGATCCGAACGGCCTTCGAGCACCACGGCGGGCGTCGTACCGAAATAGCGAATCAGGGGCCGGAACACGAATCCAAATCCGAGCAGTACGGCCAGGAACGCGGCACCAAGAATGGTGGGGCTGCTCGTGGGGCGTGAGCCGCCGGAAAGCGCGAACGCCAGTCCGACGCCCACCGTTCCCGCCGCGAGAAAGCCGAGCAACAACCAGCCGAACACGATCAAGTACTTGAGGATCACTGCGCCGAGAATTCCGCCGCCCAGCGCGAAGGCCCGGCGCATGGCGACCGCCGGTTCGAGATCCCGCCCCTCGTACGCCTCGGCCGTCAGCAAGACGGACGCGCCCTCGACCACGTATCGCCACAGGTAGGCGATGATCGCCAGCGGATACATCAACACCACGACGAATGGATTGAATGACGTGGGCGACATTACCTGCGGCAGAATGATCGCCGCGTTGACGACACCCACGAGGATTGCCGGGAGCGTCGCCACCGCGCTGATCACCACCAGCGGAGTGAACCGCTCGCGGTAGAGCTGGATGGCGGCGTCGAGAATCTCGGACGTGGAGCGCGGACGAAGGGCGGTGTTTGACAACGGAACCCCGAGCGCGGTGGGAGGCGGCTGCCGGCCAATCTACGATCACCGGTTCCCTATTACCAAATTGCTCGGGCGGATCTCACGGAATGGAATCGACGAGAAACGCCATGGCCCGGTCGATCTGCGGACCGGCCAGCACCAGCTTTCGAATGGAGTGTCCCGTGAACATGACGTAGAAGCGCTTGAAGCGCGCACCGCCGACGGCCGCGAAGGTGGAGTCCCAATGCTGGAAATCATCGCGCTGGCCGCGGATCAATGCGATGCGGATCGACGGCGGAATGTCGCGAACGAGCTCGATCGTCGAGAACGACCCTGGTCCTTCCGGCTCCTTGTTCGCCCAATCGGACGGCTGCACGAAGAAGTGGCCACTGCCGCGGGTCGACATGATCAAGAGTCCCTTCAAGCCGGGCGGCGGCCGGTGCATGGCGGTCCACAGCGCGACTTCCGCCCCGAAGGAATGCCCCCCGATCAGCAAGGGAATCGAGTCGGCGTGAAGCTCGGCCCGTACCCGGGCGATGAGCGGATCGATGCTCGCAGCGTATGCGCTGTCTCGCGCGGGCACCGAGTTGTCCGGCAACGACGCCAGAAACTTCCGCAGGTCGATGCCGACGACGTCGAACCCTTCTTTCGACAACCGGTTCGCCATCGCTTGGTGTGGCTCCCAGAACGCGACGTCGTTCCCGAAGTAGAACAGCAGCGCCTTTCTGGCTTTGGAGCCGGACGGATAAAAGTAGAGCGGCAGCTTCGCCAGCACCGGATCCTTCGCCTGGTACGTCGGCGCGTTCTGACGGCTCCACGCGCGCCAATAGAGCAGGCCGCCGGTCGTGAGTAGCAGCACCGCCGCGAGCATGATCAGAGCCACGCGCCGCGATATTCTGACGCTCACTTACGCACGACTCCTTCGAGCCCGCCGGCGATCAACGTGGCGATGTTGGCCATGATCACCGGGCGCAACGCGCCGCCGGACGAGACGAGATATCGGGGCTCCCACACCGGATAGAACCATTCCTTGAAATTGCGTACCCCCTGAAAATTGTAGAATCGCTCCCCGCGGGTGTAGAGCATTCCTGCCAGCTGATTCATCACGGGGGCTACCGATGTCGTCTTGAGTCCGGACAGCGGCGCCATCCCCATGTTGAACCACTTCCATCCCGCCCCACGCCCCCAGAGCATCATCTCGGCCAGCAGATAGCGCATCACGCCGGGCGGCGCGTCGCGCGAAAAGCGCATCAGATCGACCTCGAGCTCCTCTTTGCCTCCAGACGGCCAGACGTTCGCGAAGGCGACGATCCTCGATTCCTTCCGGACGAGCGCCACCGGATAGCGCTTCACATACTCGTCGTCGAAGAAGCCGAGTGAGAATCCCTTCTCGCGCGTGCGTTTTTCGTCGAGCCATTCGTCCGAGATGACGCGCAGCTCCGGAATCAGCGCCGGTACCCCCGCCGGCTCGACGATCTCGAACTTACAACCATCGTCGACCGTCTTGCGCCACACGCGGCGCAGGTTGCGGCGATGCGAGCCGTCGAGCGAGAAGTCGGGAAGACTGACGCGCGCCTCTTCGCCGATTTTTACCACGCTCAAGCCGAAATCGAGGTACGTCGGGAGGTGCTGCCGGCTGACCTTATAGAACACCGGCCACCCTCCGTGCTTGTCGACGTGCTTGATGAACTCGAGCGCCAACGCCTCCACTTCGTCCGCCGGCGCGACCGGATCACCGAGCGAGACCCAGCTCCGGCCGGCGACGCCGTACATCACGAATCCGGATCTGCGCTCGTTGAACATCAGCGACTTGTCCCCAAGAAAGGCCAGCTGCGCGGCGGCCTCATCGTACGCGCCGAGTACGACCGCCGCAGCGTCGAAGTCCGCGTCGCTCGCTCGCGCCGGTTCCGGGCGCGCCGGACGCATCAGCCGCGCGACGGCGAACACGATCAACACGAACACGACGCCCAGAGTGGCGCGGATGAATCGCGGCGCCTCCGAATACCCGGTAAAGCGCAGGATCAATTCCCGTCCCATTGGCGCGTCCCGGTAGGACAGAAATCCGAGCAGAATCGAGCCGAGCACGACCAGGCAGATCTCGGCGATCCATCCCTTCGTGAATCGCTCCTCGATCAGCGACGCCTTCCGGTCGAAGTATTTTCTGCTCGGCAGCATCGCGACGAGCATGATCGACAGGATCAGTGCCTCTTCGTAGTCCAGCGCCTTGAGCAGCGAGAAGAGGATGCCGGCGCCGAGCAGCGCGATGGTGAGGTGGTACGCGGCATCGATCCGGCGCTGCAAACCGCGGGCGAGCACGAGCAAGGTCGCGCCGGCCAGGCTCGCGAAGAAATGCGAGACCTCGACGATCGGCAGCGGCATGAAATCGTTGAGCCATCGCAGGCGGTTGCCGACATCCGGTGTCGCGCCCGAGAAGAGCAGAATCGCGCCGGCGAGAAATGTCGTCAGCGCGAAAAATCTCGGCACGATGACGGGAGCGAGCCGGCCGAGCTTGATCAAACGCTGGATCGGCTTCTGGTGGCGGAATAGAAACACCGACGCGAAGAGCAACGCCGCGATGATCGATGGGACGAGGTACGGCACCATGCGACCGTTCATGTCCGCACCGCTCCCGCCGCCGTGCGGCAGACGGAGCGCACCGGACAGACATCGCAGCGCATCACCCGCGCGGTGCACACCAACGCGCCGAGCTCCATCAATGCCTGGTTGTGCGTGTACGTGGCGGCTCCGGTGGCGGGCAGAACCTCGCCCGCGATCGCCCATAGCTGCTTGTGCCCTCGAGCGCTCTTCGGGTCCAGCGACGGCGCAAAGACCCGGCGCAGCACGCGCGCGACATTCGTGTCGACGAGCGGTGCACGCACTTCGTAGGCAAACGACGCCACCGCGCCCGCCGTGTACGGACCAATGCCCGGTAGCTTGCGGAGCTCGATCGGCTCGGACGGCAGTGACGACACCGACCGCGCCAGCTTGTGAAGGTTGCGCGCGCGCGCGTAGTAGCCGAGTCCGCTCCACGCTTCCAGTACCCGCTTCGGCGTCGCGGCCGCGACGTGCTCGAGCGTCGGGTACCGGTCGAGGAACGTTTGATACTTGGTCACCACCCGGCTCACCTGCGTCTGTTGGAGCATGAGCTCCGAGATCAGGATGCGGTACGGATCCCGGGTGCGGCGCCACGGCAAATCGCGGCCGTTCGCCCGGTACCAGGCGCGCAGCCGGCGGCCGAAGGCGAGCCGCCGCTCGCGCGAGATGTCGGTGTTGGGTCGCGTGCTGACGGAGCTACGCGCTCGGGGAGAGGGCATCTACCGTCATGGTATGCAACGCCCCGAACCGATTCAAGACCGTCACGTAGGGCGCTTTGGTGGCGCCCAGGGTAACTTTCACGCGCCACCCGACCCGTGTGCGGAAACCGGGGGCCGGCACGACGCGTCATGTAGGCGTCGATTGCGCTACCTCATTCACTCCCGCGGCCACAGCGCCGCCTCAGGAGCCACGTCATGCAGAACACGTTCGCGCGCGCCATCGCGGCCGCGATCCTTCTCTCCGCGCCCGCCGTCGGCGCGCAGGGCATCATGTACTCGCCGGGAACGACCAGATATCGGGTGTCCTCGGAATCCAAGTCGTCGCAGACCATGCAGGGCCAGACGCAGGAGGCGACGACCAGTAGCGATCAATTCATCACCGTGACCGTCAATTCCAAGTCGCGCGACACGTTGCAGTACGTGATCACGCTCGACTCGGGCTCCGCGAAGAGCAGCAATCCAATGATCCCCATCCCCGACATCAACAAACTGCGCGGATTCAAGTACGTCGGCACCATGTCGCGCCTCGGCAAGCGCTACGGCGGCATGGGCAGCGACACCACCACTGATGGCTCGAAGGATCTCGCGTTGGGGTTCGAGCGCTTCTTTCTCGCCATTCCTCAGGGCGCGAAAGCTGGCGTCACCTGGACCGACAGCAACAGCACGAAGGTGAATCGGAGCGGCATCGACATTCTCGCCGAGACGAAGAGCAACTATCAGCTGGTGGGCGACACGATGATTGCCGGCCAGAAAGCCTGGAAGATCGCTCGCACCTCGAACGTCACCACCACGGGGAACGGCGTATCCCAGGGGCAGGTGATCACCCTGGAATCGGTTGGCAAGATCGCGGGGTCGGTGTACATCACGTCTGCCGGTCTCTACCTGAGCAGCTACAGCTCACAGGATCAAGTCGGAAAGGTGACGGTTCCGGCGATGAGCCTCGACATTCCGCAGACGGTGAGCATCACGACCAAGGCGGAAATACTTAAGTAGGTGTTTGGTGTTGGGTGCTGGGTGTTGGGTGTTGGGAAACGGTAGAGCCCAAAGTTCGTGGGCTCGAACACGCCCGACACCCCACACCCCATACCCGGTTATCAGTCTTCAGTTCGGCGCCGCTCGCGTTTCGTATCGCCGCGGCGCCGTTTCGCATCCAGGCGGCGCTGTTTCGCGGCGCGCGATGGCTTCGTCTTCACGCGCTTCTTGCGGACGGTAAGCGCGCCGCGAACCAGCTCAGCCATTCGCTCTTCCGCGGTATCGCGATTCTGGCGCTGGCTTCGACCCGCGCTGCAGACGACCCGCAAGATTCCGTCGGCGGTCACGCGCTTGCCGAGCGACGCAATCACCTGATGCCGCTGCGCGGCGGCAAGCGCCGACGAGTCACGCACATTCCACGTCAGCTCCACGCGTGTGGAGGATGTGTTCACGTGCTGTCCGCCCGGACCGCCCGACCGCGTCGCCCGAAACTCTACCTCGGCACGCGGAATCCACACCCGGTCGGTGACGGCAATCGCATCCGCGGGCGACGCCTCCCCGATCATCCGCTCGACTCGGGCCGTGCCTGAGCCGGCGCCGGCACAACGCGCGACTTGTCGCGGTCACCGTGCAGTCGATGCACCCGGACAGCCGCCACCCGACGGCTGTCCATCGCCACCACCTCCAGCTCCCCGCCGGGGAACAGCACCCTGTCGCCCATCCGCGGCAGGCGGCCCAACCTCGAGAACACGTACCCTCCGAGCGTCGCCCAACTTCCCTCGGGGATCTGCAGGTGATGGTCGGACCGCACGTCGATCAGCGATAGAGATCCGGCCAACTCGAGCACGCCGTTCGTCTCGAGCGATTCGCGCACCGTCGCATCGTACTCGTCGGAGATGTCGCCCACGACCTCCTCGACCAGGTCCTCCATGGTCACGATGCCCGACGTTCCGCCGTACTCGTCGAGCACGATCGCCATGTGGGCGCGGGTCCGGCGCAGATCATCGAGCAGGCGGTCGGCCGGCCTCGAGTCCGGGACGAAGTGTCCGTCGCGGACGAATCGGGCGAGCGAGAACGCCTCGGTCCCCTCGTACAGCCACAAGTCCTTTGCCAGAAAAAGGCCGAGGATGTCGTCCAAATCCTCTCGAAAAACCGGATACCGCGAATAGCCCTCGGTCCGCAGCATCGCGCGCACCTCGGCCTCGGTGGCATCGATTGAGATCGCCACGATCTCGGTGCGCGGGCGCATGACGTCTTTCGCCTTCTTGTTCGCGAAGTCGAATACACTCGCCAGCATCGCGCTCTCCGTCTCGTCCAACCGGCCGTGGGCGCTGGTCTGCAGCACCAGCATGCGCAGCTCCTCGGGCGAGTGGACGCGCGCCGCCTCATCGAGCGACTTCACGCCGAAAAGGCGCATCACCCCCGTTGCGCTACTGTTCAGCAGCCAGATGAAGGGAGCGCACAGCGTCGAGAACCAGCGAAGGGGGCGAACCAGCACCCGGCTCACCACCTCCGGGTTCCCGAGGGCGATCGCCTTCGGCACCAGCTCGCCGAGCACGATGTGCAGATAGGTGAGAAGCAGGAAACCAACGACGACCGCCGCCGCCGTATGCAGGGCCGCCCCCGACGAATGCAGCCCGAACTTCGCCAGCACGATGTCCGCCAACTCGGCCAGCGCTTCCTCGCCGATATAGCCCAACGCGAGCGATGACAGCGTGACGCCGAGCTGCGTACCCGAGATGTACCGATAGAGGTGGTCGAGCGTGCTCTGGATGAGTCGAGCCGTACGGTCACCACTCGCCGCCGCCGCGTCTATCTTGCTCCGGCGGGCGCTGACGAGCGCAAATTCGGCGGCGACGAAGAGGGCGTTGGCCAGCACCAGCACCAGAACCGCGAGCAGGCGTCCGGCGATCGCTCCCAGTCCGACGTGCGTCGCCGATGGGTCCGTGTTCACGTAACTCCTTGCAATCATTGATCGTCGAAACATACAGCCGATCGCCGCCAGCTGTCAGCTGTTTGCCCTTCCAGTCCCTCCTCTCTGCATGTTTCCGACACGTCGCGTCCTGCGTTGGATTTATCTCGGACGGTTGGCGCTCGCGACCGCCATCTTCATCGCGGCCCTTTCCAGTTGGGAGGGCGCCGACGTGCACGCCACCCTCCTGGCGACGCTCGCGTTCGTCGGCGCGTTCACGTTCACCGGCGTCTCGATCTGGTACGCGGACAGCGCCCCCGACCGAACCGGCGCCACCTTCCGGCTCCTGCAAGCGCTGTTCGACGTATCGCTGGTCACGGCAATCGTTCACATAACCGGCGGTGCGAACTCCCAGTTCGCCGCCCTGTACATCCTGGTGACCGCGTTCGCGGCCTTGCTCATGCCGGCGCGCGCCGGCCTGCTGATCTCCGCCCTCGGCATCACGCTTTACTTCATGGACGTGTTTCTGCTGCGCGGCGAGGTCGCCAACGTCCTCAGCGTCCTGTTGCAGATCTGCGTGTTCGCGATCGTCGCGCTCGGCACCTCCTTCCTCAGCAGCCGGCTCCGCGAAGGCGCCGAGAGTAGGGAGGAGCTGGAACAAGCCCTCGTTTACGCCAAGCTTCAGGCCGAAAGCATCCTCCGCAATATCCGCAGCGGCATCATCACGGTCGATAAGCGCGGGCGCCTCCTGTACGCGAATCCCGCCGCAGGTCACATGCTCGGCTTCGAAGAGGACCAGTCGCTCGGACGGCAAGCCGAGACGGTCCTCGGCGCCGCCGCACCGGTGCTCGTGCGCGCCCTCGAGCGCGCGGTCACGGCGAAGGAGCGGGTCACGCGCGGTGAAGCGAACATCACCGTCGACGGGCGCGTTTTTCCAATTGGGCTCACCACCACCACGATCGACGACGGCACGCCGGGCGGCGTCTCGGCCACGGCGATCTTTCAGGACATCAGCGACATCAAGCGACTCGAGGAACTGAGGCTCCGCGCCGAGCGGTTGGAAGGCGTGGCCGAGTTGAGCGCGTCGCTCGCGCACGAGATCAAGAACCCGCTGGCCTCGATCCGCAGCGCGGTGGAGCAGCTCGCACGCGCGCCGCGCGCGACCGACGACGAAAAGACGCTCAGCGGCCTGATCGTGCGCGAATCGGATCGCTTGGCTCGTCTCCTGTCGGAGTTCCTCGATTTCGCGCGCACGCGCGTCACGCGATTTGATCACATCGACATGGCGGCCGTCGCGCGCGACGCGACGCGTCTGGCCGCGGAGCATCCCTCGCGCGTGAATGGGCTCAGCGTCACCTGCTATGCTCCCGACGAGCCGCTGATGGTCGAGGGAGACGAAGACCTGCTGCACCGTGCCGTGTTCAATATCGCGCTCAACGCCGTCCAGGCGGCCCCCGCGCACGGCCGCGTGACTGTCGAGGTTGGCACCGTCAGTGCCGCGACGATGCCCGCGGGCGTTACGTTCGATCGCGACGCCATCGCGATCTGCGTGACCGACGACGGGCCCGGCATTCCGGACGATGTGCGCGACCGCGTGTTCGATCCATTCTTCACCACCCGGCCGGGCGGCTCGGGACTCGGCCTGCCGATTGCGCATCGTGCCATTGAGGCGCATCGGGGCGTCTTGTTCGTGGACAGCGGCGCGGCGGGCACGAGCTTTACCGTGCTGCTTCCACGCTCGCAGCCGAAACACCCGGAGGAGCACGCGTGACCGCGACATCGAGCGAGCCCTTTTCGACCCCGACCACCTCGCGTCCGAGCGTGCTCATCTGCGACGACGAGACGGGCATCCTCGACACGCTGCGTATCCTCCTCAAGAACGAGGGGTTCACGCCCCACGTTGCGCTCGGCGGCAAGCAAGCGCTCGAACAGGTGCGCGCGCTGTCACCCGACATCATTCTGACCGACGTGCGCATGCCGTCGATTGGCGGCATCGAGGTCCTCGCGGCGGCGCGCGCCCATGATCCGGACGTGCCCGTCATCCTGATGACCGCGCAGGCCGATCTGCGCTCGGCGATTCAAGCGGTGAATCAGGGCGCCTATCACTACATCCAAAAGCCTTTCGTCAACGACGAGATCGTGGCGGTCTTACGGCGGGCCGCCGAACACCGCCAGCTGCGCATGGAGAATCGCTCGCTCAAGCAGGAGATGCGGAAGCACGGGCAGAGCGGAACCCGCCCCGTGGGGCAGAGCAAGCAGTGGCTCGACATTCTCGAATTGGCCGAAACCGTCGCGCCGACCGACTCCACGGTGCTCATTCAGGGCGAGAGCGGCACGGGCAAGGAGATCATCGCCCGCTACATCCATGATTTGTCCGAGCGCGCCGACCGCTCCTTTCTCTCGATCAACTGCGGCGCGTTGCCCGAATCGCTGTTGGAGAGCGAGCTGTTCGGTCACGTGAAGGGATCGTTCACCGGCGCCACCAAGGACAAGATGGGCCTGTTCGCCGCGGCGGGCGGCGGCACGTTTTTTCTCGACGAGATCGGCGAGACCACGCCGTCGACGCAGGTGAAGCTGCTGCGCGTGCTCCAGCATCGCGAAGTCATCCCGGTCGGCGCGACCGAGCCGATCCCCGTGGGAATGCGGCTGCTCGCGGCGACCAACCGCGACCTCGAGGAGGAGATCAAGCGCGGCGTGTTCCGCGGCGATCTTTTCTACCGGCTGAACGTGTTCGCGCTCCATCTGCCGCCGTTGCGCGATCGCCCGGATGACATACCGCTCCTCGCCAGCACCTTTCTCGAGCGGAGCGGCCGGCAGCGGGGCGAATCGCCGAAGGGACTCAGCGACGGGGCGATGGAGATCCTCGTGTCGTACGCGTGGCCGGGAAACGTGCGCGAGTTGGAGAACGCGCTGGAGCGCGCGGTGATTCTCTCCCGCGGCGAGGTGATCGAGCCGGCGTCGCTACCCGAGCGCATTTCCATCCGCAAGAATGAACCGCTGGTCTCGGAACGCACGCAGGCGAACCCCACGCTCGACACGGTTGAGCGTGCCTACATCCTCTGGGTGCTCCAGTCCGAAGGCGGCAACCGCGCGCGCGCGGCCGAGATCCTCGGCATCGACCCATCGACGCTGTACAGAAAGCTTTCGCGTTACGGGGTGGAGTGACGAGAGGCGTGACGCCGTGAATGAGTCTCCGTCGATCGGTCGCCGCCAGCGGGCGGTGGTCTCACTCGAGAAGTCGATGCAGGTGCACCTGACGCTGCTCGCGGCCGCCGCCATCGCGTTCGCGGTCGTCGGGGTGATCGCCATCCAGCGCGCGATGCTTGGACCGATCGGCGCGCTCATCGCGCTTGCCTGGGTCGCCGGCGTGGTCGCGCTCTTCGCAATGCTGTGCGCGCGTACCATTCGCGCCGGTATCGTGCGACCGCTCGAGTCGATCGCGGAAGCCGCCGATGTGATCGCCGGCGGTAGCCTCACCCGACGCGTTTCCGCCGCGTCGACCGCCGAAGTGGACCGGCTCGTCGAGAGTGTGAATTTTCTGGCTGAGCGGCTGCTCGAGGGACAATCGCGGCTCGCACATCTGGAAAAGATGGCGAGCCTGGGGCAGCTGGCCACGGGCGTGGCGCAGGAAATGGGCGCGCCCCTCGCCGAAATTCTTGGACAGGTGCAGCGCATACACGCGGACGTGGCGCGGAATTCGCCCGCCGGCTTGGCGCTCGGTCGCATCGGGCGCGAAACCGACCGCATCGGGCGCATCGTGCGCGGCATGCTCGACTACGCCAGGCCGACGCCGCGCCCGGCATCGCGCGTCGATGTGAACGAGGCGATCCGACGCGCGATCGACTCGCTGGAGCGCGAGGGCGCGCTGGCCGCGGTGCAGCTGCAGATTGCGCTCGCGCCGCAGCTCAATCTCGTTCGCGGCGATGCGCAGGAAATCACGCTCGTGATCGCGAACCTCCTGATGAACGCGATGCAGGCGATGGGCGGCGTGGGGCAGGCGACGATCGTGACGCAGCAGACCTCCTATGCCGATCTCGTGCGCGACAGGGACCGCCGGTCGGAAGATCAAAATGATTTCACCTACGTGCGTGAGCCGAGTACGCGGCTGCGCGCCTGGCTGGCGCGCGCCGGACAGCCGGACCGCGTCGTGAAGGTGATCGTCGCCGATTCCGGCCCTGGCGTGGCGTGGAGCGAGCTCGAAAAAATCTTCGACCCGTTTTACACCACGCAGTCCACCAGCGGGGGAGCCGGGTTGGGACTCGCCGTCGTCGCGCGAATCGTCGAGAGCATGGCCGGGGCCGTATGGGTGAGGCCGGCGCGCGAGGGCGGCGCGGCATTCGTGATGTTCTTTCCCGTCACCCGTGATGAGGGCGACGCCGAGCCATAGCGTCGCGTCGGTCGCATTGCGGTTGCGACGATTTGGTGATGCCATGCGATGCGCGACGTGGATATTGCCGGCATGAAATCACGTCGCGCGTTCACACTGGTCGAGATCGTCGTCGCGATCATGCTCCTCAGCGTCGGAGTGCTCGCTCTGGCCGGCACAGCGGTGCTCGTATTGCGGCTGATCGGAGCGGGCGGCACGCACGCCGTCGCCGCGGCGACCGCGGAGTCGCGGTTCGAGATACTGAGGGCGACGCCGTGCGCCGCGCTCGCCAGCGGCTCCTCGGTCGCCCGAGGCGTGCAGGAGCAATGGTCCGTCGGGCCTGCCGGCACGCGACTCTTCGACGTGTCGGACTCGCTGAGCTACGCGACTGCGTTCGGTGCGCACACGCAAGAATTCCGGAGCCTGGTGTGGTGTTGATCCGGCGGACGGCCTTCACCCTCATCGAGCTCATCGTTGCCATGGGGCTGATGGGCATTGTGCTCGCCGCGACTTTCGGACTCATCAACCGTCAGCGTCGCTTCTACGCTGGAGCGGCGCAGCTCGTCGCCGCCCGCGGGACGGTGAGGGAAGCGGTCGACCTCCTCCCACGCGACTTGCGCGGACTCGCTCCCGCGGAAGGGGACCTTTACGCGATAGGCTCGACCTCCATCGAGTATCGCGCCCCGGCGGGAGTCTCGGTCGTTTGCACCATCGGCGCCTCGAGAACGTCGATCACCATTCCGCCGTCGTCGCCTCGGGGATTCACCGAGTGGCCAACACAGCCGCAGCTCGGAGACTCGCTCTGGCTGTTCGACCCCGGCGCCGTGCCGGCCGATGCGGACGACCGTTGGCGAATCGCCGGGATCGTTGCCGCGCCCCGCTCCGGCACGTGTCCCATGACGTCGGGATTCACCACATCCCCGGCCGAGGAGGCGCGCGGATATGCGCTCGATCTCGATCGCGCACTCCCCGCTTCGATCCAGGCCGGCTCCGCCATCCGCTTTTTCCGGCGCGCACGCTACTCGCTCTATCGCGCTGCCGACGGGGCCTGGTATCTGGGGTACCTTGACTGCCTCAGCAGCCGCGCGAGCCCCTGCAGCGCAGTGCAGCCCGTGAGCGGCCCGTATCTCGCGGCGACCGCCGCGCCGCCCGGTCTCTCGCTGACCTACTTCGACGCGGCCGGTGCGATAACCGCCATGCCGGACCGCGTGGCGCGCATAGAAATGGTCAGCCGGGCGCAGACACCCCCGTCAATCGCGATTGATGGCACGCCCGCGGGCCCGCACGGCGATTCGCTCGCGGTACACATTCACCTGCGGAATTGATCGTGCCCTCGCGTCGCGGACTCGCGCTGGCTATCGCCCTCGGCGCCATCGCCATCATCGGTGCGCTGATCGCTGGTGTGCTCTTCGCCGCCACTCAGGAGTTCCGCTCGACACGAGGCGGGCTCGCCCGAGTGCGTGCGCTCACTGCGGCGGAGTTCGGATTGAACGCGCTGATGAGGCCGGGCGACTGGCAGCCATCGTGGAATGCAATCGCGGTCGGCGGTTCGGTGATGACGGCATATTCACCCGGCGACGGCTCGGCCGACAGTGTGCGCATCGTCAAGCTGGCGCCGTCGATGTTTCTGGCCATCTCCGAGGGGCGCTCGAGCGCGTCGCCCGGTGAGCAGGCGCGCCGGCGCGTGAGTGCGTTGATCGTTCTTGATCGCGCCGGAGTGCCCTCGTTCGCTACGGGGCGGCCTTGGGTCGAGCTCGAGTAAGAGGCGCCGGTGTACCACTCGATCGTCCCGATCCGATGAGAGCCCTGTTACCTTCCACAACTCGATTCGTTTGACACGTAGCTGACGGCATGGGGCGCAACAACTTGCCCCGTTCCCGCCGCCGGCACGTTCACGCGGCGCACACGTTCCTCGCGCCGCGCTCGATCCCGTCAACCAACTCGCAACTCCATGGCGCTCTTCGGGCGGAAGAAGACGACGATTGGACTGGACATCGGGTCCGGTCTCATCAAGATCGCGGTTGTCGATCACGGGCGCGGCGAGCCCGAGCTGGTCAAGGTCGCCATCGCCCCTCTGCTCGCGGACGCCATCGTCGAGGGCGAGGTGATGGATCCCGGCATCGTCGCCGATGCGATCCGCTCCGCTGTACAGGCCGCGGGTCTCAAGCCAAAAGGGAAGGGTGTCGTGACCGCCGTCGGCGGGCGCGACGTCATCATCAAGAAAATTCAGATCGACCGCGTCAAGGAGCAGCAGGCGCGCGACATCATTCGATGGGAGGCCGAGCAGCACGTCCCCTTCGACATGGAGTCGGTCGAGCTGGACTTCCAAATTCTCGATCCCGACGCTGAGGGAATGGAGATGAGCGTGCTGCTCGTCGCCGCCAAGCGTGATCTGATCGAGAGCAAGATGCGCCTGCTCACCGAAGCCGACGTGTCGCCCGGTGTCGTCGACGTCGACGCCTTCGCGTTGCACAACGCGTTCGAATTGAACTACCCCGAGGCAATGACCGGCATCGTCTGCCTGGTCAACATTGGGCACGAAGTCACCAACATCAACATTCTCGATGAAGGGATTCCGCTGCTGACCCGCGACATCGCGATCGGCACCCGGCGCTTCCGCGAAGATCTGCAGCGCGAGCGCGGTCTCTCGGCCGAAGAGGCCGACGCGCTCCTGCAGGGGTACGACCGCTCACCTCACCTCCAGGCGGTGACGGAAAATCGCGGCGAAGAGCTCGCGGTCGGCATCGAGCGCGCCGCGGCATTTCTCGCCTCGTCGTCGCGGAGCACGAGCCGAATGAAGTCGATCTACACCTGCGGCGGCGGCTCCAGGGTACCAGGTCTCAACGACGCGTTGGCGGCGCGTCTTCGTCTTCCGGTCGAGCAGGCGACGCCGCTGCAGCGCCTCCAGTATCGTGACGGCGCTTTCGACTCGCTCGTCATCGACGACGTAGCTCCGCTCCTCATGCTCCCCATCGGACTGGCCCTCCGCCAGGTCGCGTAACCGCTCCGGACGGCCGATACATGATTGAAATCAACCTGCTGCCTGGGGCTGGCAAGAAGCCTCGCGGTAGAAGCACGGGGTTCGACTTTGCTGGCGTCTTCAGGGGGCTCGGCTCGCAGATTCGCGATCCGTGGCTGCTCGGCGCCATCGCGTCGGTGATCGTGGCCACGGGCGCGGTGCTCGCGATGTACTTCTACCAACATCGCGCCGAACTTGCCCTCGACGACCGCTTGCAGAAGGCCGAGCAGGACTCGATCCGCTATGTCGCGGTCATCCGCGAGAAGCGGAAAGCCGAGGCGCGTCGCGATTCGGTCATCCGCCAGGTCGATCTGATCAAGGCGATCGACAGCAAGCGTTTCATCTGGCCGCATCTCATGGATGAAGTGAGCCGCGCGTTACCCCCCTACACCTGGCTCACCTCCGTATCGCAGACCAACGTCACCGCCGCGTCGGTGGCGAACGCCGCCGATGCGGCCGGAAAAAAGAAAGCGCCATCCGACAGCATCGAGCCCCCCAAGGTGAACTTTCGCGTCGTCGGCAACACGGTGGATATCCAGGCGCTGACGCGCTTCATGAAGCTGCTCGAGGCCTCACCGTTCATTGAGAACGTGCAGTTGGTGAAGTCGTCCATGATTCTCGTCGACGGAAAGGAAGTCACCGAGTTCCAGCTCGATGCGCAGTACCAGGTGCCCGACCCCTCGGCGATTCGCAGTGTTCCCGTGTCACTCTCGGTGAGGTAGCGCAATGGCACTCGGTCCCACCAGCCAGCGCGACCAGCTCTCCCTGCTGGGCATCGTCATCGCCGTCGCCGTGGTCGGCGCGCACGTGTATTTCCGTTACCTGCCCAAGCGCGAAGAGTTCGGACAAAAGGAAGAGCGAATCTCGAAGCTCGTCGCCGTGAACGGCCGCGCCAAAGCCGAGCTGGCCAAGGGCAACGTCAACGAATTGCGCCGCCAGCTGGCCGAATATCAGCAGAATCTCGAGCTCGTGCGCACGCTCGTGCCGACGAGCAATGAGGTTCCATCGCTGCTCGAGCAAGTCTCCACCGCCGCGCGTCGCGTCGGCCTGGACGTGGCCTCCGTCGATCCGCAGCCGGTGGTCGAGGGCGAGCAATACGACACCTATCGCTACAACGTCGTGGTCGTCGGTGGTTATCACGAGCTCGCTGAATTCATGGCAAACGTCGGCGGTCTCACCCGCATCGTCCTTCCGGTCAACCTGGTGCTCCAGACGTCGACGACTCGAGCGAGCGCCAAGAAAACTCCCGGAAACGCCCAGGTCGAGGCGAAGCTGCAGCTCCTCACCTACGTCGCGCGCAAGGCCGCGCCGCCCGAAGTCACTCTGCCGAAGAAGGCGGGAGCGAATTGATGACGTTGCAACCGATTCCACCCGTGCGCGTACGTGGCGTGGGGATCGTCGTCGCGCTGATCGTGGCGTTCGCCACAGTGGCCTTCACATCCGCTCAGGCGCAGCTGCCGATTGTCCCGCCCTCGGTGACGAACGCGAAGAACGCCGCGCAGAAAGCCGTTGCGGCCACCAACGCACACACCGATGCGATGCAGCGCGATCAGGAGAAGGGCGCGCAGCAGCCCGCCACCAAGCAGGGCCCGGCGCAGCAGCCGGCCAGCAAGCAGCCATCGCAGCAGATGCATTCGGCGTCCAGCCAAGCGCCGCCGCCGCAGAAGCCGCAAGCAAAGGGCACGCCGGCAGCGGCCATGGCCCAGCCGGCCACCTCCCCAGTGCAAAAGCAAAGCGGCTCACCGGCGCCGGGCACCAAAGGCGGACCCGCCGCGAGCATGAGCTCGAGCGGTGTCACGACGCAGCGCCCGGAGCAGCGCGGTGGCGACGGCAAGAATGAATTGGCGCTGATGCGCGAAGCGTTCGCCTACGAGAGCGAGGGGCGGCGCGACCCGTTCGTGTCGTTGCTCGCCACCGGCGAGCTGCGGCCGATGATTCAGGATCTCAAGCTCGTCGCCATCATCTATGATCCCGGCGGCCGGTCGGTCGCAATTCTTCGCGATGTATCGGCGAAGGAGCAGTATCGCGTGAAGGTCGGTCAAGCTCTGGGCCGCATGCGCGTCGTGCAGATCACCCCCAGAGCGGTCACGTTCACTCTCGAAGAGTTCGGGTACAGTCGCCAAGAGGTGCTGGCCCTCAATGTTCAACCAAAGTGAGGATGCAATGAGGCGAGTCTGGTTATTGGCCGGACTGACGGCGGTCGCTCTGAGCGCTGGTCTGAGCTCGAGCGCTACCGTTGCCCGCGCGGCGAGCATCGCGCCCCGCACTGGCAAGTCCGCCAACGGCGAGGTCACCGCTCTCAGCGTGATCCCCTCGACGGGTAAGGCCGAGGTCGTCATCGCCATCGGCGGTGCGGTCGAGGTCTCTGACTTCTCGCTCGGTAGCCCGGCGCGGGTCGTCCTCGATCTCAAGGGCGCCAAGCTCTCGATCCCGTCTCGCCTCTACGATCGCGTGAGGCGTGGCTCGATCACCAACGTTCGTGTCGCTCAATACACGGATGACGTGGTTCGCGTCGTGATCGACTTGGATCAAAAGCACGACTACACCGTCACGCGCTCCGCGGGCGAAGTCCGCATCGCGGTCGACGGTACTGGCGAGAAGTTCAACCCGTGGCACAACACCCCTGAGCTCGCCTCGCCGAGCGAGGCGCCGACGGCCGCCATGGTCGCGCACGCGGAAGCGCGCAGACAGGAAGCGCGCAACGAAGCGCCGATCTTCAAGAAGACGGGCACCAAACGCCCGTCCTCCGCGCCCGTCGAGCCCCGCATCACCGTGACGTACCAGGACGCGGACATCAAGGAAGTCATCGCGGCCTTCGCCGTCTTCTCCAGCCGCACGATCGTCGTCGGTAAAGGCGTCACCGGCACGGTCTCGGCGGAAGTGCGCGATCAGCCGTGGGATGTTGCGCTGCGCGCGATCCTGACCTCGCAAGGTCTCGCGGCGGTCGAGGATGCCGATGGCATCATCACGGTCGACAGCTACGACAACATCGCGTCCAAACAGGCTACCGAGCCGCTGCAGACGCGCATCGTCGCCATCAACTATGCTCGCGCGTTCAGTCTCGTGCAGACCGTCGACGGACTGCTGTCGCGTGACTGCGGCTTCCGCGCCGGCACCGCCGCACAAGGAACGGGTACCTGCACCAAGCGCGGCAGCGTCGCGGCCGATACCACGACCAATCGGTTGATCATCACCGACGTCCCATCACGCCTGGAAGACATTGCGAACTACATCCGTGATCTCGACCTGCGTACGCCGCAAGTGGCGATCAAGGCCAAGATCATTTTCGTCAACCGTACCAACATCGAGGATCTCGGGCTCGCCTACGACCTCGGCTCGCGCAACACCTTCTTCAACAAGATCGTGCAGCGTACCGATCCGTCGACCTTCGTCCCGATCGACACCGATGGCGACGGCGTGCCAGACGCGCTCGGCGGCGGCACCGCGTTCAACTCGGCCCAGACCAACATTCAGATCGGCGGCAATGCGCTCGCCGCGATCGCGAACGCCAACCAGCGTGTCGTCGGCCCGGCGCTGTCACTGGTCTTCTCGACCATGCTCGGCCACTTCAGCCTGACCTCGTTCATCGATGCGCTACAGGAAGTCCGGCTGGCCGACATTCAAGCCGAGCCGAGCATCGTCACGCTCGACAATCGCGAAGCGACGATTCTGTCCGGTGAAGAAACCCCGATTCGTATCATCGATCTGGGCACGCAGGCACAGGGCGGCCAGCAGCAGGCGCCACGCGCCACGGTCTCCTTCAAGAAGACCGGTATCAGCCTGATCGTGCGGCCGCACGTCACGAACAATCGGATGATTCAGATGACCCTGCACGCGGAGCGCTCCAACCTCCAAGCGGCGGCGTCGGACCTTGGCTTTACCTTCGCGACACAGCAGTCGGACAATCAGCTGCTCGTCGCCGACGGCGAGACCGCCGTGATCGGCGGACTTACCGTGACTCAGGTCACCTCATCGAAGGCCGGCATTCCGTTACTTGTCGACCTGCCGCTAATCGGCCGGCTGTTCGGCCAGACGCGGGTCCAGGAGGACAAGCGTGACCTCCTGATCCTCGTTACCCCCCACATCGTCGACGAAGGCGAGAAGATCGGCTCGCCGGAAGGGATCAAGTGAGTCGTCATCGCGTCTTATTCGCAGCGCTCGGGCTCGCCGCGGTCGTCATTCTGGCGTCGTGCGGCGAGGGCACGAGCCCCGGCTCCGACGGGGTCGATCGCACGGCGCCACGTGTCGTCCTGTTGTCACTACCCGGCGCGCCGGACTCGATTCTGTCGTTCAGCGTCGACGTCTCGGACAATCTCGGCATCAAGAGCATCCACGTCGCGCTGTCCGGTGGACTCCATCAGGTGTTCGATACCACGTTCACCAGTGCCCAAACGCACGTGATTCTGCCCTTCTCCATCGTCGTGCCGAAGAGCGTTCCCTTCGGCACCAAGGTGACGGTCACCGCCACCGCGTTCGATGGCGCGGGCAACGCGTCGGTCACCCAGACCCTATCGCTCAGCGTCGGGCAGGTCACCAGCTCCGTCGTCATCACCAGTCCGGCGCCCGGCACCCCGGTCATCGTGGGCAAATCGATCGTCGTCGCGGTGAGCGGTAAGACCAACGTCAAGGTGCGAAGCGTTGGCGTCGCGGTGACCGACGTCGTCGTACGGCGTGACTCCATCATCTTTACGACGCCGTTGCGAGATTCCGCCTCGTTCGCCGACACGATCTCAATTCCCTCCACGTCGCCGACCGGAAGGCTGACGCTGACGCCGTTTCTCATCGATTCGCTCGGACAGCGCACGGAAGGCACGCCAGTCGTTCTCGATGTCACCACCTCGAGCTCCACGCGGCCGTCGATCATCCGTGGTCACTCCTCGCGTATCGAGGTTACCGATACGCTGCACGTCGAGGGTACGGCGCCGGCGGGTGTCACGAGGCTCGGCTATCAAATTCTGAACATCGCGTCCAACGCGGTGATCATCGGCGATTCAATCTCGTCGAGCGGCAACATCACCTCGCTCATCAAGACGTTCAATCTCCGCTTGCCCATCACGCAGTTCCCGACCCAGGTCAAGATTCTGTCGTTCGCTACGGACGCCAACGGCACGCGCACGCAGGTGGTCGACACAGTCACCGTCGTCGCCGGCGTCACGCGCGCTCTTCCGCTCGGCGGCATCATCGCCGACGCGCTCTATCACCCGCGCTCCAACGCCATCTATCTGTCGAACATCGAGCGCAACCAGCTCGAAGTGTTCAGCCTCGCCGATTCCAGCTTCCACAACCCGATCGTCACCGGTTCGCGGCCGTGGGGCATTTCGGCGTGGCCGCGCGACCGCCTCGGCACCATGGGCGATACGCTGCTCGTGGCGAACTCCGGAGGCACCGAGATCAGCTACGTGAATACGGTCTCGCAAAGCGAAGTGTCGCGGTACTACTTGCCGAACATCGTGGCGTACAGCGTCACTACCGTGCTGTCCACGACCACGGGCCAGCCGATCCCGCAGCGCACCGCCTACGACTTTAGCGACCGACCCCAGTACCTCGCGACGACCTGTCAGTCGAGCGACACGCTGCCGGGCCGGCCGTGCGGCGACGTGGTCGTCGTCTACTCCACCACGCCGACCGGCGGCCAGAGCCTTCCGTTTCCGAACAAGGGCACGATTCGCTACGAGAACCTCACCCGGCGCGCGTCGCACTTCTTCTTCGAGCAGGCGATCGGGCAGACGGCGGGCCGGCTCGATACCCTCGAGATCGAGCGCTACCAGTCGCAGGGCTTCGGCAGCGATTCGACGCTGGTGTCGCCGCTCACCGTTGATAGCGTCATCGATGGCTCGGGAATCACACGACGGGTCGTCGGTGCCATCGTCGTCGACGTGCCGCGCATGGGCTTTCGCGATACCACCTTCGTGCGTAACTCGGGCAACTTCCGTCGCGTGATCATCGGTGAGGGCGGCGCAGTCTTCGGAAGCCGCGCGCTGGGATTCGACGTCACGACCGGTCTGGTCTCCATTCTGCTCACCAGCCCCACCGGATTCTCCAAAGCCGCGCGCATTCCGGTGATCGATGCCGGAATCTCCCGCGCGTTCGATGTCAGCGACTACGTCGCCAACACGTTCGCGAGGGTGCAAGGGGTGAGCATCAACTTCGACGGTGCGCTGGCGGCGATTCGCGCGGATTCCACGTACATCATCAACCCGACGCTGCGCCTCCTCGGGCTTCTGCAAACCACGAACGGCAAGAGCGCGGGCTTCGACTTCCACCCCAACAACACCGGCATTCGCTCGGTTCCGCTCTCGTCGCGACTCGCATTCGCCGCGTCGACGCAGCCGGTGATCGAGATCTACGATACGTGGTGCTACCGCAAGGTTGGCGAGATCCCCACGCGCGATCCGATTATCGGTCCGATCAAGTCGGCCATCCGCACGACTGGTGAAATCGTGCTCGTCGGCGCCACGCAATTCGGCGTCGTGATCGCGACGCTGCCCAACACCTTCACGACCAGCTGTCCGTAAGAACATCGGTATCGGACGACCATCCGAAACATCCAGGGCGGCTCGCGGATCACTCCGCGAGCCGCTCTCGCATCGTACATTGTCCCGACGCCCGCCGCCCCCGCCCGAACCCCGCACGCTGTGCTTCGATTCACGACCGCTGGAGAATCACACGGTCCCGCCCTCGTCGCGATTCTGGAGGGCATGCCCGCGGGCGTGCCCCTTCTCGCCGAACACGTGAACGCGGAGCTGGCCAGACGGCAAGGCGGTTACGGCCGCGGCCGGCGAATGCAGATCGAAAAGGATGCGGTCGAGTTTCTCGGAGGAATCCGCGCTGGCGAGACGATCGGTGCGCCGATCGCCATGCTGATTCGCAACCGTGATTGGGATAATTGGAGCGACGTGATGGATCCCGCTCCCCGCGACGACGACACGGCGCCACGCCGGCGCGCCGTCACGCGGCCGCGGCCCGGTCACGCCGATCTCACCGGCGTTCTCAAGTACGATCGCGATGACGCGCGGGACATCCTGGAGCGCGCCTCGGCGCGGGAGACCACGGCGCGCGTGGCCGCCGCCGCGGTCTGCCGGCAGCTCCTATCGCTGTTCGGAATTCGCGTCGGCAGCCACGTGGTGCACATCGGCGGCATCGACGTCGCGCGCCCCGACACCTTGCCCATGGACATCAACGCCTCGTCCGACACGTCGCCTGTGCGCGTTCTCGACCGCCACGCTGAGGCGCCGATCATGGCGCGGATAGACGCCGCCAAGCGTGACGGCAACACCCTTGGCGGAATCGCCGAGGTGGTGTGCGATGGGTTGCCCGTCGGGCTTGGTTCCCACGTGTCGTGGGACCGGAAGCTCGACGGCCGGCTCGCGGCCGCGATCATGTCCATTCCGGCCGTGAAGGGCGTCGAGATCGGCCTTGGATTCGAGGCAGCGCGTCGCACCGGAGCCGAGGTGCACGACGAGATCGAGCGCGCGGTTGGGCGCCCGCTCGCCGGCAATGTTCGGCGCACGACCAACCGGGCCGGCGGCCTGGAAGGAGGAATGACATCCGGCGAACCGCTCCTCATTCGCGTGGCCATGAAGCCGATCAGCACCCTGATGCGCCCACTCGCGACCGTGGATTTCGTCACCGGCGAGTCGGCGGCCGCGGTAGCCGAGCGCAGCGACGTCACCGCCGTCCCGGCGATGGGGGTGATCGCCGAGGCGATGGTCGCGTTCGTCGTCGCGCAGGCCTTTCTCGAAAAGTTCGGCGGCGACTCGTTAGGCGAGCTTCGCCGCAACTACGACTCGTACATCGCGCACGTCTCGGCGCGCCTCGATGGCGACACGAGCTGATCCGCATCTGATCCTGGTGGGACTGCCCGGCGCCGGCAAATCGACCGTGGGCCGAGCCGTCGCCGCGAAGCTCGGCCGGCCCTTTGCCGATCTGGACGTGGAAATCGAGCGACGTGCTGCGAGGTCGGTGGCGGAAATATTCGCGGACCCGGGTGAATCTCACTTTCGTCAGCTCGAGGCCGAGGTCAGCGCTGAGCTCGCCGTTCTTCCGTCCATGGTTATCGCTCCCGGTGCCGGTTGGATCGCCAACGAGGCCGCTGTGGCACCTCTGCGGCAGCAGGCGCGTATCATCCACCTGCGCGTACGGCCCGAAACGGCGTTGAGTCGACTGACCGCTGACATGACGATTCGGCCGCTTCTCCAAGGCCCGAACCGGCTGGACGCCCTGGTGCGTTTGTCGGATACGAGGCGCGCATCATACGAAAGCGCCGACGAGGAGGTAGACACGGATAATGTTGAACTACAAGAGGTTATCCGAAAAGTGACTTGGCTTGCCGCGGATTGGCGGGCTGGTTAGCTTCGCCGGCACGCGCATAGGGCGGGTCCGTGTTGCCGCATTTCCGTGACGGAACCCGGGCTCGCCCGTTCAGTATTGCAGAGGGCGTCGCCGCTGCGACTGCCCCGTGCGCTATGCATCGAACATGACGTCGGCAGCAATCCGTTCCTGTAGAAGCCTCTCGACCGTTCGCGCGAGGTCGGTCGAGTGGGTTCATGGTCGTGCGCCGACCCGAGAATAGAGACACCGCAAATCATGGCTGAAAAGAAGACCCCAAAACGCAGAAAGGTGACGCCGGCGGCGAAGAAAGCCGCGGCGCGGTCGCCCGCAGCCAAAAAGGCGGCGCGGGTGTCGGTTCGCGAGCCCGAGGTGGTCGAATCGGACTCCGGCTCGACCGGCAAGATGCTCGTCATCGTGGAGTCTCCCGCCAAAGCGAAGACCATCGGCAAGTATCTTGGCCGCGACTACAAGGTGAAGGCGACAGTCGGGCACGTACGGGACCTCCCGAAGAAAAAACTCGGCATCGATCTGGACGACGGTTTCGAGCCCGAGTACGTGACGATTCCGGGGAAGGAGAAGGTCGTCGCCGAGCTCAAGGCCGCGGCGAAGGATGCCCGTGAGGTGTTTCTTGCAACTGACCCCGACCGTGAGGGCGAGGCGATTGCGTGGCACGTCTCCGAGCAGATCAAGCGGAAAGGCGGCCCCACCCTGCGTCGCGTGCTCTTTCACGAGATCACCAAGGAAGCGGTTCAACGGGCGATCGCCAACGCTGGCGTCATTGATGCGAAAAAGGTGGAGGCGCAGCAAGCGCGCCGGGTGCTCGACCGCCTTGTTGGTTACAAGGCGAGTCCCGTGCTTTGGAAGACCGTGAAAAAAGGGATTTCCGCCGGACGTGTGCAGACCGTCGCGCTTCGGCTGATTGTCGAGCGCGAGCGCGAGATCCGCGCGTTCAAGGCAGTCGAATACTGGACCGTCGAAGCGTTGATGCAGAAGGGCGAGCAGCAGTTCACGTCTCGGCTGCACCAGATCGATGGAAAAAAACCCGTCATTGGCGATGGCGACACGGCGCGCGGCATTCTCAGTGATCTCCAGGAGCGCGGCACTTTTGGCGTGACGGAGATCAAACGGCGGGAGCGGCGCAAGAATCCGCAGGCGCCCTTCACGACCAGCACGCTCCAGCAGGAAGGCGCCAAGAAGCTTGGCTTCGGCAGCAAGCGAACCATGCGGCTGGCGCAGGATCTGTACGAGGGCATCGACATCGGCGACGAAGGCGCCGTTGGACTCATCACGTACATGCGCACCGACTCCACGCGCGTGGCCGAGAGCGCCGCGGCCCAGGCGCAGGATTATGTGCGCACGCTGTTCGGCGGCGATTTTCTAGCCAAGGGGCTTCAGCTGTACGGCAAGCCCGGCGCGCAGAAAACGCAGGACGCGCACGAAGGGGTGAGGCCGACAGATCCAACGCGGCGCCCCGAGCTCCTGCGGCGCTTTCTCAAGGACGATCAGTTCAAGCTCTACCAGCTCGTCTGGCAACGCTTCATGGCATCGCAGATGGCGCCCGCGGTGTTCGACACCACGACTATCGACTTCGACCTCGATCCCCGCGCCGGATCGAGCGGCCGCCGGTACCTGTTCCGTGCCACCGGCAGCATCGTGAAGTTCCAGGGCTTTCTCGTGCTGTACAAGGAAGCGCGCGAGGACACCGAGGGCAAAGCGCTCGAGGATGAGCAGGCGCTACCGACGGTCGAGAAGAGCGAAGAGGTGCCGGTCAAGGAGATCACACCGTCGCAGCACTTCACCGAGCCCCCGCCGCGCTTCTCGGAGGCCAGTTTGGTAAAGGAGCTCGAGCGGCTCGGCATCGGCCGGCCGTCGACGTATGCATCGATCATATCGGTGCTCGCCGACCGCCATTACGTGGAGCTCGAGCAGCGCCGCTTCACACCGACCGAATTGGGAGAGACGGTCGAGAAGGTGATGATCAAACAGTTCCCCGACATTTTTAATGTCGGGTTCACATCGGCGATGGAAGGCGAGCTCGACAAGATCGAGGAGGGCACGCTCACATGGCGGGGCGTGCTCACCGACTTCTACGGGCCCTTTGCGGCGTCGCTCAACGACATCAAAGTCGAGGAGCTGATCGCGGAAGCGCACGACCTGTCGAAATTACCTGATGAGCGGTGCCCGGACTGCGGCGGACACCTGGTGCCGCGCGGTGGATTCTTCGGGCCGTACATCGCCTGCGAGAACCATCCGAAGGCCTGCAAGTTCACGCGACCGCTCAAGGGCACGAAGGCGAAGGCGATCATGACCGATGAGAAGTGTCACGTCTGCGGCTCGCCCATGGTCATCAGGCAGAGTCGCTCGGGGCAGTTCCTCGGCTGCAGCACCTTCCCGAAATGTCGCGGCACCCGGCCAATGCCCACCGGGGTGAAGTGCCCCAAGGATGGGGGCGATCTGGTCGAGCGCCGCTCCAAAAAGCGCGGGAGCAAGTTCTACGCGTGCGCCAACGAGACGTGCGATTTCGTGGCGTGGAATCCGGTCGCGAACGAGACCTGTCCCGAATGTGGCAACGTCGGCGTCGAGATGAAGTCGACCAAGGCGCGCGGAGAATTCCGCAAATGCCTCAAGTGCCAGAACGAGTGGGACGTCGCGGAGAAGCCGGAAGAGGTCGCCGTCGTCGGGTGAGAAACGCGCCGGGTCGAGATCGACCCGGCGCGTTCGTCATCGGTCCGTTCCCGTTGGCCCGAAGGTGACCGTGTCGGTGCGCATCACCGGCCGTCCGTCGAACGTCGCCGCGCGAAAGGTGACGAGTCTCGTCACGGCGCCATCGATGCCCTGGATGTACGGGAAGGGCGGCGGGCCGAGCACGCGAACATCACTCGCGCGGCCGGCCGAGTCGACCTGTACCTGGGCCGTGAGTGTCCACGAGGTGAGTCTGCGCCCCTGTTGCACGCGTTCGTTGAGCCAGCCATCGATCTCGGCCAGGCTTCCCGTCTGCTCGGCGTGGCAGCGCTCGCTCCGGAGCAGCTCGATTCGCGGCGCGCCCCTCCCGGATTCAACGCGCAGCTGCGCGGTCCACGGGTGCGTCGCCGGCTGATCCTTGATCACGGCGTAGATCGCGGTGACGATCGCCTTCGCGACCGAATCGTTGTACGTCGTCTGTACGACCTTTGGCAGATTCGCCGACCCATTCGGATCGAAGGTCAGACCGAACACCGCGTACCCGCCCGGCATCGGCTCAAGCGCACTGCGGAATCCATCGACGTCGAGCACGAATGAAAGGAGCGGAAGATCGGCCGGATCCGTGGCGCGCTCGCAGCGACGGCTGGCCGCCTGCGCCTGCGCGCCGGGCCTGCCAGGGGAAAGTCCAAGAGCGAGAACCGCGGCGATGACTAGCGCCGTGGGTGTGCTGCGAACAGACTGCATGGAGATCGCTCCGTCGCGGTCGATGAGCTGGCGCGTCGCTCCCTGGACTCGCCCACAAGATTAACGGTTGAGCGGGCGGTACGTCACGTATGACTTCAGTCCAGATCGTCGGGGGAGGGCTGGCGGGGTCCGAGGCCGCCTGGCAGCTGGCGGAGCGCGGCGTTCCCGTCCTGCTCCACGAGATGCGTCCGGTTCGCCCCACGGCCGCGCACAAGACGGATCGTCTGGCCGAACTCGTCTGCTCGAACACCTTCAAGAGCACCGAGCTCGGGAACGCGCACGGGTTGCTCAAGGCCGAGATGCGGAGGCTGGGCTCGCTCATCCTTCGCGCCGCGGATGAAGCGCGCGTGCCGGGCGGGTCGGCGCTGGCGGTCGATCGGGATCTGTTCGCGAGCGCGGTGCACGATCGCATCGCCGCGCATCCGAAAATCACCATCGTGCGCGGCGAGGTCGCCGAGCTTCCGTCGCCGGGAATCATCGCCACCGGTCCTCTCACGTCGGATGCGCTCGCGGAAGGCATTCGCGCGCGGCTCGGCGTTCAGGCGCTGGCGTTTTACGATGCGATCGCGCCGGTCGTGGCGCGGGAGTCGGTCGACGACGACATCGTCTTCCGAGCGTCGCGCTACGGCAAGGAGACGATGGCCGGCGCCGACGAGGACGGCGCCTACCTCAATTGTCCGCTGACCCGCGAGCAATACGAGTCGTTCCTCGACGCGCTGATCGCGGCCGATCAGTATCACGGCCACGAGTTCGACGAGGTGCCGTACTTCGAGGGATGCATGCCTGTGGAGGTGATGGCTCTGCGCGGCCGGGAGACGCTTCGCTTCGGCCCGCTCAAGCCGGTTGGTCTCCGCGACCCGCGCACGGGCTACGAGGCGCACGCCGTCGTGCAGCTGCGCCAGGAAGATCGAGCCGGCCGCATGTGGAACCTCGTCGGTTTCCAAACCCGCTTGCGAATCCCCGAGCAGCAGCGCGTGTTTCGCATGATCCCCGGTCTCGCCGGGGCGGAATTTCTCCGCTACGGCTCGATCCACCGCAACTCGTACATCAATTCGCCCGCGACGCTCACACCTCACCTCTCCCTTCGCGACGACGAGCGGGTACTGTTCGCCGGTCAAATCACCGGCGTCGAGGGCTACACCGAGAGTAGCGCGACCGGGCTGCTCGCCGGCATCAACATGGCGCGAATGCTCAGCGGCGAGGCGCCAGCCCTTCCGCCTCCCACTACCATGCTGGGCGCTCTCTACCGCTACCTGCGGGAGGCAGACCCCCGCCATTTTCAGCCGATGAACGCGAACTTCGGTCTGGTCGACGATCTGCCAGTGCGCGTTCGTGACAAGAAGCTCAAGCGCGAGGAGATCGCGCGGCGCGCGCTCGCCGACCTGGACGCGTGGTGCGCCGAGCACGCTCTCGCGCCCGCGGCGACGTGAGCCCGCGAAAGACTCCCGGGAGAGCCGACGACGCGCCGCAACCCGCGGCGCTTCCCGACGAGATTTCCGATTACCTGCGCTGGTTGGAAAAGGAGCGCAACGACTCGCCGAATACCGTGCTCGCGTACCGCCGCGACTTGACGGCGTTCACGAACTTCCTGAACGGCTACTATGGCGGCGGCGCCTGGAGCTGGGGCGGATTGGACCGACTCGCCATTCGCGGCTTCATGGGGCAGCTCGACCGGCGCGGTCTGTCCAAGCGCTCGATCGCCCGCGCGCTCTCGGCGGTGCGCAGCTTCTACAAGTTTCTGCATACGAATGAGCTCGTCGACGTGAATCCCGCGCGCGGCGTTGTGACACCGAAGCACGAGAAGTACTTGCCCGGCTATCTCGATCGCGCGCAGGTCGAGCTGCTATTTCAGATGGCCGAGACAAAAGCGTGGAGCGGGCGATTCGTCGATGTGCGGAACCTTGCGATCGTCGAGCTATTCTACTCCACGGGGATGCGCCTGGCCGAGCTGTGCGGCATCAACCGCTCCGACATCGACCTCGTGTCGCAGCAGGTGAAAGTGCGCGGCAAAGGCCGGAAGGAGCGAATCGTTCCGCTGGGCGATCACGCCCAGCTCGCTCTGCGCAACTACGAAGCGACGCGCGATGAGCTGCAACGCACGCTCGGTGCTCGCGCGGAACGCACCGCGTTTTTCTTGGCGCGAACAGGAAAACGCATCGGACGCAAGGCGGTGCAGAATGTCGTCACGGCGTTTCTCGACGAGATCGACGAGGATGCCGGCCTGAGCGTGCACTCCCTTCGCCACACCTTCGCCACCCATCTTCTGAATGCCGGTGCCGATCTCCGCGCCGTCCAAGAGCTCTTGGGTCACGCCTCGATTTCGACGACCCAGATCTATACGCACACGAGCGTGGAGCGGCTGAAACAGGTCTACGTGCGCGCGCATCCAAGAGCATGAGTGGAGGGATGGGTTGGGGGCTGGGCCGGTCGAAGCCTGGCGTGGGCTCGAGACTCCAGCGCCTAGCCCCCAACTTGCATCACATCAATCCCCATGAAGCTCGAACTCCTCCCCGTCATTTTCGGCGCCCTAATGGCGCTCACCGGCCTCGCCTTGATGGCCGATGCGTTTCTGCCCGAGCGGGAAGCGCGCGCGCTCGAGCGCCGGCGACGGCAGCGGCCGGAGCGCCATCGCCTTGGGGAGGCGCTACTCGGCGGCGGAATCATCGCGACTGGTGTGGCGCTGATCGGACGGGATACGTGGCGATTCACCAATCTCACGCTGATCCTCGCCCTGTTGTTATTCGCCGCCGGACTGGCGCTGAACTACAAGTATTTGCGCGGCCGGTTCTTCGGGCCCGGACATACGGGTACCCGCCGGAAGACCGACGGCGAGATTGAGGAGCCACCGAAGTATCGCGTGCGGTGATCCGCTTCGCCTTCGGGCGAGTATCTTTCCAGCATGAGTGAGCTCCTCCCGCGCATCCGCGCGACGACGATCCTCGGCGTACGCCGCGACGGTAGAGTCGCGCTGGGCGGCGATGGCCAGGTGAGCGTCGGCGAAACCGTGATGAAATCGAACGCGCAGAAAGTGCGCACCCTCCGCGGCGGCAAGGTGCTCGCGGGCTTCGCCGGCGCCGCCGCCGACGCGTTCACCCTCTTCGAGAAGTTCGAGGAGAAGCTCGAGCGCTTTCCGGAAAACCTGCCGCGCGCGGCTGTCGAGCTCGCCAAGGATTGGCGAAGCGATCGAGTACTGCGCCGGCTCGAGGCCCTCTTGATCGTCGTCGACAAGCAACACGGCTTCGTGATCTCGGGCACCGGCGACATCATCGAGCCCGATGACGGCATTCTCGCCATTGGCAGCGGTGGGTCGTACGCGCTCTCCGCCGCCCGCGCGCTGGTGGAGCATTCGCCGCTTGCCGCGCCGGAGGTCGTCCGCAAATCGCTCGAGATCGCCGCCGACATCTGCATCTACACGAACAGGAACATCACGGTGATGGAGCTCCAATAGCAGACGTCAGATGTCGGATGTCAGATGTCAGTGGAGCAGATTGGCGCGTCTGTGGCTGTTGATGGGACACCACTGACATCTGACATCTGACGTCTTCAGTTTCCCCACTGACGTCCGTGTCGCGCGCACGCCTCACACCGTCCGCCACGTGCGGTGTACTTTTCACCACATGCCCTCACCACGCACCCAGCAGGCGATCGCCCGGCTCGCCGATCTCACGCCGAGACAGATCGTCACCGAGCTCGACCGCTACATCGTCGGGCAGGGCGACGCCAAAAAGGCGGTCGCCATTGCGTTGCGTAATCGCTGGCGCCGCCAGCAGGCGCCGGAGGGGATTCGAGACGAGATCAATCCGACCAACATCATCCTCATTGGGCCCACCGGCGTCGGGAAGACCGAGATCGCGCGCCGCCTCGCTAAGCTTTCGGGCGCGCCGTTCGTGAAAGTCGAGGCATCGAAGTTCACCGAGGTCGGCTATGTCGGGCGCGACGTGGAGTCGATGGTACGCGATCTCGTCGAGAACGCGATCGACATGGCCCGCACCGAGCGCGAGACCGAAGTCGAAGATCTCGCCAGCGAGCGCGTCGACGAGCGAATCCTCGATCTGCTCCTGCCGGTGCCGAGCGAAACAAAGGCGCCCACCAATCCGCCCGGGCCCACCGCCCCCGCCCCTAGCGGCAGCGGGCCGGCGCTATTCGTCGTCTCATCCAGCGGCGCGGTGCAGCGCGAAACGGTCGAGCTCGATGCGGCCCAGGAGCGCTACCGGCGCACGCGCGACAAGCTCAAGCAACTCTTGATCGACGGACAGCTCGAATCGCGCGAGATCGAGATCGAGGTGCAGCATCATGCCGGCCCGATGGTCGACATGCTCGTACCCCAGGGCGCCCCCGAGGGCATGGAGAACTTCACCGAGATGCTGCAGGACATGATGCCGAAGCGCACCAAGAAGCGGACGGTCAAGGTGTCCGAGGCGCGCCGCATCCTCCTGGAGCAGGAGCTAGACAAGCTCGTCGACATGGATGACGTCACGAGCGACGCGATCGATCGCGTCGAAAAAATGGGCATCATCTTTCTCGATGAAATCGACAAGATCGCCGGCGAGCGATCGCAGGCTGGCGGACCCGACGTCTCGCGCGAAGGTGTGCAGCGCGACCTTCTTCCAATCGTCGAAGGGAGCAACGTGCAGACGAAGTACGGCATGGTGAAGACCGATCACGTGCTGTTCATCGCCGCCGGCGCGTTCCACGTCTCCAAGCCGAGCGATCTGATCCCCGAGCTGCAGGGTCGCTTCCCCATTCGTGTCGAGCTCAAGCCGCTCGTCGAAGCGGACTTCATCCGCATCATGACCGAGCCCGAGAACGCGCTGACCAAGCAGTACTCGGCGCTGGTTGAGGCCGAGGGCGCGAAGCTCGACTTCAAGACGGACGGCATCGCGGAGATCGCGCGCATCGCCGCGACCGTCAACGACCGGATGGAGAACATCGGCGCCCGTCGTCTGCACACCGTAATGTCGACGCTGCTCGAGGACGTGCTGTACGACCTGCCCGACCGCGGTCGCGACACCATCACCATCGATGCCGCCACGGTGAAGGACCGCCTCAAGGCGATCGTCGAAGACGAAGATCTGCGCCGCTACATCCTGTAGCTCAGCGGCGAATGCCGAAACTGATCGGCACCATATAGGCGCGGACGTCGCCCGGCACGTAGTGGTACCTCGCTTCGGCGAAGAGCCAGATCTTCCCGAGCGGGATCGCCGCGCCACCTCCACCGTTGTAGCCGAGTCGCGTCCACGAGCGATCGAACTGCTGGATGCCGGTGTCACAGCCGCATTGCGCGCCGGTCCGGCCGGCCCACCGCACGCGCTCGGCCAGACTGTAGGTGCCGATGCCACCGATTACGTACGTCGACACGCGTCCCAGCTGCTTCGGTAGCATGATGCTCAACGTTCCGCTCAGCGCCTCCTCCCGGATGCCGAACTGCCCGCAACTCGGTAGCGCGGCCAGATCGGCGAGCGGATCGAAGACGACTGGACAGGGCAAGCGACGGTCATCCGCGGAGAATCGTTGTAGACCGAACTCGCCACGGATCACGACCGGCCATGCGTCCGGCGCGAAGCTCAGCGCGAGCTCGGCGTGTCCCCCGCGCATTGGCGCGAAGTCGGCGCGAAACGCACCGGTGCTCGGCCCTCCCGATAGGGACACCGACACGGGCGCTTGGCTCTGCTGCGCGGACAGCGGCCCGCACACGCACGCCCACGAGATCAGCGCTTCAAATATTCGCCGTTTCACTCATCCTCCGTCCGGCCGCGACATTGCGGCGTCGATGGATGAACCTTCGCGCACCGGTCCCGGTCACCCGCTTCCGAGTACCGAGAACCAGAATTAGCTTCCCGCCTCCCGGAAGTGCCCGACGCCAGACGCCCACCCCCAAATGCCCACCGATTTTCTCGCCATTCCCGATCTATCCCGCGCCGAGCTCGTCGCGCTGTTCGACATCGCCGACCGTATGCGCGGTGGTGCGTATCGGGACAAACCATTGGCGGGAAAGACGCTGGCGATGCTCTTCATGAAATCGTCGACGCGCACGCGCGTGAGCTTCGAAGTCGGCGCGTTTCAGCTCGGCGGCCACGCGCTCTTTCTCTCGCCCCGCGATACGCAGCTCGGCCGAGGGGAGCCGATCGCCGACACGGCGCGCGTGCTGTCGCGATACGTCGACGGCATCATGGTCCGCACCTTCGCGCACGCCGACATCGAAGAGCTGGCAAAGTTCGCGAGTGTGCCGGTAATCAACGGACTCACGGATCTACTGCACCCCTGCCAAGTGCTGGCGGATGTGCTCACCATCCGGCAACAGCTCGGCGGCTGGGAAGGTAAGAAGGTCGCGTGGATCGGCGACGGCAACAACATGGCAAACTCCTGGATCAACGCCGCGTACCGGCTCGGTTTCGAGCTCTCGCTCGCCTGTCCCGAGGGATATGATCCCGACGCGGCGATTCTGGCGCGGGCACAGGGCGAGGCGAAGGTGTCCGTCGTGCGCGATCCACGTGAAGCCGCCGCGGGCGCGCACGTGATCAACACCGACGTTTGGGCATCGATGGGGCAGGAAGAGGAGCAGGCGAAGCGCGAAAAGGCCTTCGCCGGATTTGCGGTTGACGCGGCGCTCATGAAGCGTGCGGCGCGCGACGCCATCTTTCTGCACTGCCTACCGGCTCATCGCGGCGAAGAAGTCGCCGCCGAAGTGATCGATGGACCGCAGAGCCGGGTGTGGGACGAAGCCGAGAATCGGCTGCACGTGCAGAAGGCGATCATGGCCGTATTGATCGGTGGCCTGTCGCTCGTCTGATGACGGCGCTCAGCCCGCGTTGGCGAGTACGGGCTGCTCCACCACAGCGGGGCCGCGCGCTTCCGTGAGGAAGGAGGCGATCGCGAACTGCGCACCGCCATTGGCTCGGATCTGGTGCGGTGCCGCGCGAAGGTAGCGCTGGCAGGTGTTGCGGAAGGCGCTCCCCGACGGATACTCGAGCGCGAGCGCGACGCTGTCGGCGCTCCGGCCCCCGTCTTCCAGCATTCGCGCCGCCACGATCAGCCGGCCCCAGGCGATGAGCCGTTGTGCGGTGGGGAAACCGGACTGTGTCAGCCGCTCGGAGAGCGCCTTCCGGCGGATGCCGAGGATCTTCGCCAGCTGTTCGGGTGATAGCCGTTCGTGGGCTCGGGTGACGGAGATGAGGGTGGCGTCGCGCACGGTCGGCTTGACGTCGGCGATCGCCCGGCGCAGCATCTCTACGACCCCGCGGGCGTCCGCTTGCTCGATCAGGGCAAGCATCCGCCGCGGCTCGTCGTCTTGCTCGGCAACCACCAGGCCGTCGATCCCGAAGCGTCCGGCCTCGAACATGTCTCTAGGATTCGCCGGCGGAAACGCGACGTAGGCGACGAGTGCAACGGATGGGTAACGCCGCTTGAGCTGTCGGAGCCAGTCGAAGCCCGCGTTGACGTGTTCGCCGTGATACACGTCTACCACCGCGATCGACACAGGCTCCCGGCCGCAGGCGGCGAGCAGATCCTCCCAGGTGGCGCACTGCACGACCGTGTAGCGGTCGCGCAAGGCGCCCCGCAGGCGGTTGAGTCGCAGTGGACTCGGCAGGAGTGTGGCGACGTGCCCCATGTGGGAGTCGGGCGGGTCGGTGAAGGTTCGGGCGGCTGGTGACGATCCTTCAATGGTGACGCGGTGGTGCTCGAAAGTGTCACGTGCCGATACTCATTTCAACACTTTGTGACGATCGCAACCCTTGGCGTGATAGCGATCTAACGCGCATGATGTATACTGTTGGCCATAGGGTCGGATCGGTTTCCCGCTCACGGTAGCGCAGGGTTACGGAGCCGCTCGGCCACGAGTCTGAAAAGAGAAGGCGTTGTCACCCGAATTGTTCTCGCCCGCCAGAGATCGTTCGCTGTTCGGGAGTGGCATCAGAGTTGGTTTTCGAGAGGCGATACACATGCTGAAGTCGACCGTCGAGGGCTCTGCCATCCGCTCCCGTCGCGCCTTGCGCGACGGATTTACGCTCATCGAGATGGTCATGGTGCTGGGCGTGATCGCGATCATCGTCAGTATCGCCATCCCGCGCTTCGACTATACACGCTTTCGAATGGATGCCGCGGCGCGCCTGGTCCGGTCGACGATGCAGAAAGCGCAGCGCATGGGTGTGCAGCGGCAGTACAACATCGTCGTCAGCTTCGACCAGGTGAATCAGTCGATCCGCGTGCTCGAGGATGTGAACAACGACCTGGTCGTGAACGGCACCGAGAATCGCTACTGGTACCCGCTCCCCGATGGGGCCGTGTTCGGCACGCCCCCGTCGAACATCGCTCTGACCGGTAGCGCCGCGATCATCGGGCCCGACCTCACGGCGACGGCGGACGGCATGGTCAGCGTGATCTTCCGCCGCGATGGCTCGGCGAGCAGTGACTTCGAGGTGTTCGTGGGCTCGCCAAATAGTTTGGCCAGGAATTTCCGCGGTGTGCAGGTCACCAAGGCGACCGGGCGCTCGGATTGGTATCGCATGGTCGACTACGTGTGGAAGGCGGCGGGACAGTGAAGCTCAGCCGCTCCGCACCGCGCCGCGGGATGACGCTGTTCGAGGTCATCGTCGCGCTTGTCATCCTCGGCACCGTGATGCTTGGCATGGGGAACTTCATCGTGCGATTTGTGCGCAGTACGCGCGTCGCCGCGATCGTCTCCACGGCCAGCGACCTGGTCGGGGACCGTATCGAGTCGGTGAAGTCGGCTGCCGTATACGCGAGCCTCGACACGATGGCGACGACCGAATTGAGCATTCCGGGCTACGCGGGCTATGTGCGCCAGACGCAGATCACACACACCGGCGGCAACGCCGGCGATCTGGTCGACTATCGGACGGTAACGGTGACGGTCACCGGCAACGGGATGACGACGCCGATCAAGAAAAGCACCTTCATCGCCAAGTTTTAGGACACGCCATGCGCACTGTCTCACACAAGCCGGGTCGATCTGGATTCACCATGATCGAGATGTTGATCGCCATGAGCATCATGGTGCTCATCTTCAGCATGGTGCTTCCGTTCTTCAAGGCGCAGACCCGCACCCTCACCGACTACGGCGGGCGGCTCGACGCGCAACAGAACGCACGCTTTGCCTTCAACACGATCGATCGCGAGCTGCGCGTCGCCGGTGTTGGTGCGCTCGACCAGCAACCGATGTTGGTGCAGGCGGACTCGCTGGCCGTCACCTTCAACGCCGATCTCGTCTCCCGCGATTCGGGCGACGCGAGCGCGATCTACTACAATCCGAGCGTGCCGGCGCCGCTGAGCACTTCGCTGCTCCTCGCCAATCAGATCACGTTGCCTCGCTCGTCGACGTTGTATCCGCTGCAGAACTACTCCGCGCAGAGTAATCCCAGCTTCGCCGAGACGATTTCGTTCTACATAGTGCCCGATGCCTCGACGGGCCGCAGCGATCTTTACCAGCTGATGCGGCGTGTGAACGACGGCGTGCCGAAGCTCGTCGCCAAAAACATCGTCATCAAAGCGGGCGACCGTCCGGTGTTTCGCTATTTCCGCGACTCGGCCGGCGCACTGGCTGAAATTCCTCGCACGATCCTGCCGCTCTATCACGTGGCGGTGCACGGCGGGCCGACCGATACCGGTCGCGTGTCGTGGCTCGACAGCGTCCGCGTCATCCGCGTCTCCTTCACCGGTCTGTACGTCGATCCAAAAATCGGCGACGTCACGCGCAAGGTGGAGGGAAGCATTCGCCTGCTCAACATCGGCTTGCAGAACAAGACCACCTGCGGCGACGTCCCACTTGGCAGCTTGCTTGCCGGCATCACGCAGGGCGGTCCGCCCGGCGTCGTGCTCACGTGGCTCGCGTCGACGGACCAAGCGGGCGGCGAGAAGGATGTCGAGCGTTACGCGATTTATCGCCGGGTGAACGGTACGACCGCGTGGGGCGATCCCTTCGTGAGCGTGCCAGCGACCGGCGCGACATACAGCTACACCGATTTCCAAGTACAAACGGGCCAGAATTGGGACTATGGCCTGGTGGCGCAGGATTGCACTCCTGCCAACTCACCGATGTCGATCGTGAGTCCCGGCGTCATCCCGTGACCGCCGTCTACGGAACGACGCAGCATCCCTTAGGAGAGGAATATGTCTAGACTCGGACACCGATCCGAAAATTACGGCGGACGTGGCATGCGGCGCGGCTCCGCGCTGGTGCTGACACTCGTCATGACGATCGCGCTCGCCGCGCTCGCCATGTCGGCGATCTTTCTGACCTCGAACGCGGGCATCATCTCGAAGTATTTCGAGAGCGAGCGGGGCTTCCGCTACGCGGCCGAAGCGGGGTTGGCACAGGGCAAGAGTCGCATCAACGTCGATACCGCGCTGCAGCACAGCTTGCCGGATAGCGGCTATGTGCAACTCCTGTCGAATGCGCATATCACCGGCGCCGACGGGCAGCAGGTTCCGGACGCGACGGTGAATCTGTACATGGGGCGCACCGGCAATTACACGGGGCAGTTCGGCAAGTTCGCCAGCATCGTCGCTGAAGCGCGCGACAACAGCGGTGCGCGTTACGTGCGGCGTCTGGAGATGTCAGAGGAGAACTTCGCTCGCTGGATCTACTGGCAGGACCAGACCGATCCGGGCTGCTACGCCGGCGGCGAGGCCATCGTGGGACCGATGTGGTCGAACGCCGACATCACCGCCTGTACGGCGCCGTGGAATGGGGCGCGCTTCACGGATGAGGTCAGCACCGCGGGCAACTTCGTGAACGCCTCGTCCGCGATCTTCACCAAAATGCCGCCCAAGCAGCACCAGAGCCCCATGGTGCTTCCAACGTTGGCGCGTTTGGCGAACCTGCCGACGTACGCCACCAGCGCCAACTTCAACTTTGTCTCTCCCACATCGGGCGCCTCGAGCACCGCGCGCATGCGCATCGAATTCGTCGCGTTCGATCTCAATCATGACAGCGTGGCGACGGGAGTCGATGAGGGCTTCTTCCGCGTGTGGACGGGCAACACCTCGATCGGAACGCGCGCGGACTACGGCACGTGGAGCAGCGGGTCGTCGGTGGCGCAGAATCAGTGCGGCGCGTTCTTCCCGTGGCCAAACGCGGCCGACACGGCCCAGCGTTTCGTGCCGTACTCGGTGCGCTCGCACTTCAGCGCCGCCGATCTGGGCTTCAACTACATCGCGCTCGGCGGCGTTCCGGACTGGAAGGTTGCCACGTTGAAGCAGTTCATGACGCGCGCGAACGCCCGCTGCTACGCATCCGGTGATCCACATCTGTCGCCGCTGACCGACTATCGCCGTCCAGGCAATGACACCTCGTTCTACGCGCTGTACGATGGCACCGGTCCGAGGGCGACCGCGTATCCCAACGGTTACGGCAGCTGGACCAGTTGGCGGGCACGCGGTGGCACAGTGCAGGCGAACCTCGCGGGGCGCGCCGACGCGGACTATCTCTTTCCGCTCTACCGCGGCACGAACCCGGCGAACAAGGGCGTCATCTACTTCACGGGCACTGTAGCGGTCAGCGGTGTGTTGCGTGGGCGTGTGACGCTGTACGCGGGTGGCACCGTTACGTTCATCGACGACGTGACCTATGCGACGAGCCCGGCCGTACTGCCGCAGCTCTGCCGCGACATGCTCGGGGTTATTGCCGCGAACGACATCTCGATCGCCGACAACTCAATGAACACGCCGCAGTCGCCCGATGGATCCGGCGGCGTGGGCTCGAAGTACTTCATGTCGGCGAACCGCCACTTCTTCCTGCACGGCGTCGTCATGGCGCTCAATCACACCTTCATTCCAGACAATTTCATGAGCACCGCGTCCGGCGGACAGTCGGGCGGTTTGTGCAACGGCTACTCCGTCGGCAGCGGATGTCTATACCAGACGGGCGGCGTGATCGTGCAGCGCGCGTCGGCGACCTTCACCGGCTACGGCGGCTCCGGCTACATGGAAAACCGCACGTATGACCAGTGCATGGCGCGCCAGTCGCCGCCATACTTCCCGACCACCGGACGCTACTTCGACAATCGATACTATGAGATTGATCCGGTTCGCTTCAATGTGATCGACCTGTTCCGTCACCTCACGCCGGCGCTCTAAGGCGATCCCAAAACAACCGTCGAGGACGGGAGACGGCACGCACAAGCGTCTTTTCCAGAAGCCTGCAAAGGCCCGTGACTTTGGTCGCGGGCCTTTGTCTTGTGCGGCATCCCGGTACTCGGAGCGCGTCACTGGCAGCGCATCCGGGTGCGCGTCATATTCCGCGAGATCTTCTCACGCATCATTAATAACGTGGAGCCTGCCCCGATGGCGCACCCCGCCGCGACCCAGCTCAAGCGCACCCCTTTTTACGACATTCACGTCGCGCTCGGCGCCAAGATCGTTCCCTTTGCCGGCTTCGAAATGCCGGTGCAGTACCCGACTGGCATAACGGCCGAGCACAAGGCGGTACGCGAGCAGGCCGGACTGTTCGATGTGAGCCACATGGGCGAATTCATGATTCGCGGACCCGGTGCGCTCGATTTCGTGAACTACGTCACGACCAACAACGTGCCGGCGTTGGCGATCGGCCAGGTGCATTACTCGACGATCTTGAACGAGCGCGGCACGATCGAGGACGACTGTCTCGTCTACCGCTTCGCCGACAAGCTCATGATGGTGGTGAACGCGTCGAACGCGGCGAAGGATCTCGAGCACATTTCGGGATACGCGGCGAAGTTCGACTGCACGATCGAGGACGTCAGTGACGACATGGCCCTCCTCGCGCTGCAGGGCCCGAAAGCGGCGGCGATTCTACAGCGCCTGACCGACACCGACTTGTCGGCGATCAATTATTACCACTTCGCCGAGGGAAAGGCCGCGGGCATTCCGGCGATCATCTCACGCACCGGCTACACCGGCGAGGATGGATTCGAGCTTTACTTCGATGGCGCCGCCGGCCCCGCGATGTGGAAGGCGCTGATGGACAAGGGCGACGTCACGCCGGCGGGACTCGGCTGCCGAGATTCGCTGCGGTTGGAGATGGGAATGGCGCTCTACGGCAACGACATCGACGACACGACCACACCGCTCGAGGCCAATCTGCAGTGGCTGGTAAAGCTGCAGAAGGGCGACTTCGTCGGCCGCGATGCGCTGGTGGCGCAGAAGGAGAAGGGCATTGCGCGGAAGCTCATCGGATTCTCGTCGTACGAGCGCGTGTTCCCGCGCCATGGATACCCCGTGTTCTGTAACGGCGAGCCGAGTGGCGAGGTGCGGAGCGGCACGATGAGCCCGAGTCTCGGCGTACCGATCGGCACGTGCTATCTGCCGACGGAAGCGGCAAAGGAGGGGCAGACGTTCGAGCTGGAGATTCGCGGCAAGCGGATGCCCGCGACGGTGGTGAAGATGCCGTTCTACAAGAATGGCTCGCATTTGTAGCTGATCCTGCGCCTCGCCATCCTCACCATCTCCGACGCCGGCGCGCGCGGGGAGCGCTCTGATACTTCGGGCGATGCGATCGCCGAGTGGTGTGCGCGGAGAGCCTATTCCGTCGCTGCGCGGGAGATCGTACGCGACGACGTGCCGTCCATCATCGCCCGGTTGATCTCCTGGTGCGATGACGACGTCGCCGATCTCATCCTGACCACCGGCGGCACCGGCCTCTCGCCGACCGACGTCACGCCCGAGGCAATGCGCGTGGTGATCGAGCGCGACGCACCGGGCATTGCCGAGCGCATCCGCGTGCTCAGCGTAGCGACCTTCCCGCGTGCGGCGCTCTCGCGCGGGCTGGCCGGCGTGCGCGCGCGAACGTTGATCGTGAATCTCCCTGGGTCGACCGGCGGCGTGCGTGATGGATTGGAAGCGCTCGAGCCGATCATCGATCACGCCATTCAGATTGTGCGCGGCGACGCGACCGACCACTCGCCCGCCGCGCGATGAAAGTTCTGATCACGTTGACCGATGTCGAGCTCGCTGTTCGGCTGAACGCCAAGATCGAGGCGCTCGGGCTCCAGACCGCCGTCGTGTCACCGCTCGACGACATGCCGGCGGCCATCGCGCGCGAGAAGCCGGATGTGATCGTGTTGACCGGTGGCATCGTCGACACCGGCAACGTCCAACTGGTGAAGCGCCAGCTGTGGGAGGGCGCCTCGGTCGTTGGACTGGCCGACATCGACGACCCGACGCTGCACGAGCGGCTGCGCGCGCTCGGCTTCGTCGAGATTTACTCGAAACCCGTAGACCTCGACGAGGTGGTTGCGGGTGTCCAGCGCATTCTGGATAGACGCCGCTTGTCGGACGTCACCGGCCTGATTGGCGAGAGCGCGGGCATGCGCGAAGTGATGGTCAAGATCGAGCAGATGGCGCCCGTGTCGAGCACCGTGCTGATCGAGGGGGAGAGCGGCACCGGCAAGGAGCTCGTGGCGCGGGCCCTTCATCATTTCAGTCCGCGCCGCAATAAACCGTTCATCCCGGTGAACATCGGCGCGCTCCCTGAGACGTTGCTCGACAGCGAGCTATTCGGCCACGAAAAGGGCGCGTTCACCGGTGCGGCCGAGCGGCGGCTGGGCCGGTTCGAGGTGGCGAACAGCGGTACGCTGTTTTTGGACGAGATCGGGGAGGCGCCCTTTCCGACGCAGGTGAAGCTGTTGCGTGTGCTGGAGCAGCGCGAGGTGACGCGGGTGGGCGGCGCGAGCTCGTTCAAGGTCGATGTGCGCGTCGTGGCCGCGACCAACCGGCCGTTGCGGGAGCAAGTCGAGGGCGGCGAGTTCCGCGCCGACTTGTACTATCGGCTGAACGTGCTGTCGATCTATCTGCCGCCGCTGCGCGAGAGGCGGGACGACATTCCCCTGCTCGTGCGCCGCTTCATCCAGGAATTTTCCGCGCTGCACGACCGGCCGTTCCGGGGTATTTCGGCGGACGCGATGCAGATCCTGCTCGAGTACAAGTGGCCAGGCAACGTGCGCGAGCTGCGCAATCTGATCGAGAGCATGGTCGTGCTGGCACCGGGTCGTGAGATCACCGCAACCGACATTCCTCGTCCGATTCGCGACGGCGGCGCATCGCGGCTGTTGCCGGTTCCCGTTGGTTCGATCGTGCGCGGGAGCAACGAGACCGCGGGACGCGAACTCGAGTTCATCGTGCGCAGCTTGCTCGAGCTGCGCCTGCAGGTGGAAGAGCTGCGGCGCCGGCTCGATGACAACACCCAGGCGATGCGCGGCGATTGGGTCGGCGAGGTGCATCCCACCCTTCGCGCCGGGGGATCCGCACCGACGATCGCCAGCGCGATCGAGCCGCACGATACGACGCCGGCGCAAAACATCGTGACCATCGCTCCGGGGATGACCATGGCGCACATCGAGCGCGCTGCGATCGAGTCGGCCCTCCGCGAGACACACGGCAATCGCAGACGTGCGGCCGACCTCTTGGGAATCGGCGAACGGACCCTCTACCGGAAGCTTCGCGAGTATGAGGGCCTGTCCGAACTCCCGGACGACGCGGTCGTACCCGAGTAACAAGAAAGCTCGTAAGTCCTTTTTAACAAAGAACTTGCTTGCAATTCACCGATTCAAATTCAATATTGGTCGCGCGCAGAGAGCACCTACTGGTGCTCCCGGCCATCCCCGCACGTCCCCGCGCCATTGCCGCTCCCTCCAAGCATCACTCCCCGTTCTGTGACAGGGCCGCCACCCATGCCTCTGAACGCGCCATCGCAACCCGACGACGTCTCGCTGATCGCTGGAAGCGTTCTCCCGCTCAAGCGCGCGGAGGAGCTGCTCGTGACCCTTCCCGGAGTGATCTCGGCTCGCATTGTCGCCGACATCAGCGGCGCGATCGATGAGATTCACATGCTGGCGTCGCCTGAATTGCCGGCGAAGCAGATGGTCCGGAACGCCGAGAGCGCGCTGATTGCGCACCTCGGCCTTCGCGTCGATCATCGCAAGATCAGCATTGCGACGACGACGGACACCACCCAGCGCGCGGGCGAGTCTCGGGTCAAGCAGCGAAGCAATGGTGACGCCGAGGTGCCGCGGCGCCGGGTGTACTTCGAGGACATCGAAGTTCGGCGGTCGCGCTCGAAGGGCGTGACGTGCCGCGTGACGCTGCGAAAAGGGATTCAGTCTTTCGAGGGCGAGGCCGAGGGGCCGGAAACGCCGCGGGCGCGAGCGGAACTTGCGGCGCGGGCAGCGTTGATCGCGGTCGAGCAGTGCGAGGGCACCGAGCATCGGCTGACGCTCGACGGGTGCAAGCTGCTCGATGCGTTCGATCGGGAATTTGTGTTCGTCGGGATCACGACGAGGTTTGGGCGCGAGTCGACGATGTTGACGGGGAGTTGTGAGGTGAAGGACAGTCCGGAGACGGCGGCGGTGCTGGCGGTGTTGGATGCGACGAATCGGGTGGTGGGGCGGCTGAGGTAGATTCTGCCTGGTTCGTTCGCTCGAGGTTGTCAGTAGGGGCACGTGCCTGTTGCACGTGCCCCTTGATGAATCCGATGACTCGAGTGGGTCGTTGATCGTCGCGTTGGTGGCCTATCCGGTTCAGGCTCCAACCACCTTCGTCGAGTCGTCGATCTTGAGGACGCGGAGACCGAAGCGTGCGTGGTCGTCCTCGACGTTTGCAGGTCGGAAGAGCGACGGCCAAAGCGGGCTGACGAGCAGCTTGTCGGCAATCTCAGGGTCGAATTGCTTGCCGCGGCAGCGGATGACCTCCGAGCGCACTTCGACTTCAGTGAGCGCGCGGCGATACGGTCGGTCGGAGGTCATGGCGTCGATCGTGTCGGCGAACATGATGACGCGGGCCCAGAGCGGGATTGCTTCGCCCTTGAGATTGTCGGGATATCCGCTGCCGTCCCAGTTTTCGTGGTGATGGCGGACGGAGGGGAGGAGGTCGCGCAGCTGGCTGACCGTTGCGACGAGGGCGACGCCGTCGGCCGGGTGCTCCTTCATGGTGGCCCACTCGCCGGTGGTCAGCTTGTCGGGCTTTCTCAGAATCGGCGCGTATTTCTCGTGGATCTTGCCGACATCGTGGAGGAGGCCAGCGGTACCGATGCGTTGGACTTCGCGTTCGCTGAGTTTGATTGCGCGGGCGATGGTCATCGCCATCTGGGAGACGCGACGGGAGTGGCCCGAGGTGTAGGGGTCGCGGGCTTCGATTGCTTTCACCATCAGTGCGAGGAATTCGTGGGCATTGCTGGCAAGCTGCTGATTTTGCGCGTAGAGGTGATGAGTAGCTACGAGCGTTAGGGCGATGGACGTAGCCCACACGACGCCGTAGTGCACATTTACCCACGCCAGACCGATTACCAGTGGAGACGCAATAGCGTCATAGATGACGGTAGAGATCACGTTCGCGCGCCATACCGTCGATAGTGGACGGCTTTGCGTCACCGCGATAACCCCAGCGACAGTAAGACTCGTCGATAGTCCGTAAACGGCAATGAGCGACCAGGCCGGCAGCCATGGTAGGCTCGCCACAGCCATAACCGGTCGCCCTCCGAGAGCGACATAGACAACGATCGCCGCCGTTAGCGCTAGCGCGCTCTGCGCAACATTGAACCCGAGCTTATACAAAGGTTGACGGCGAACGCCGTACGCAATGGACATCGTTGCGCCAATCGCCAGCACACTGACCCACGTCGGGGAAACGAGGGCGGCGGCGAGGAACGGTACCGTCGCTATTGAGCCCTCGGCTCC
Source organism: Gemmatimonadales bacterium (assembly GCA_038228795.1). Lineage (GTDB taxonomy): Bacteria > Gemmatimonadota > Gemmatimonadetes > Gemmatimonadales > Gemmatimonadaceae > JALZAE01. Next base: position 20,037 of record JBBROY010000005.1, on the reverse strand, counting down.
GGCGGTCGGCAGCTTGTGGCGAAGACATGAAGCCAGGGCACCCATCGCGCACAAGAAGGCGACCGGCGCGAGCTCAGAGCCGCTGGGGCGCAAGCCGTACACGGCGAGCGCCGCGACGGCGAGCACGGCGCACGCAAAAACCGATCCGATGTAAAGCTTCGCTCGAAGCGTCATTTGTCGAAAGAAAACCGGAGTCCCCGCCACTGATCACTCAATCACACCCACATATGCCCGATAACGGCGATAAGTGCCGCAGTCAGGAATGCATTGATTTGCGCGGTAATCGACATGGGAAACCTCCTCAAGCAGGTATGCACGCCGATGTTCTGGACGTGATCTCGAGTTGGCTCCGCTCCTACAGCCTATTGCATGTCGTCCCCGCTTCGCTCTTACCTCTGTGCAACCTGGAATTCGTCGGATCGCTCGCCGGCGAATCGCAGCGCCATGACACTTGCTTTATTACTCAGATCTTTTCACGAAACAAATCAGGGCGGGGGTCCGTCAGTTGTGGCCGTCAATCAGACGGCAAAATATGGAAGGGTCATTTCTCCGAAGCATGAGCAACTAGCGAACGGCATTGCTGCTAACACAGCGAGTATCGTCCGACGCGAGTGAATCGATTAGCGGATTACAGCACCATCAGTCGCGACGTAGGCTCGTCGCCACCACAAATGACGCTCAACTCAATTTGGGGGTCACCTCAATGCATCGCGCTATCAGATGACTGGGCGTCACAGCCAATCTAGCGCCAGAAAGTCAATCCTGTGTGAGTATCGTCTTATCCACTGTTTCAGCCGGCAAAACACGAGTCGAATGGATGAGCATTCAAGGAATGCATGGCTCGGGCAATGATCGCTTGAATCACCGAACTACTGAAACAGCTGGACTCTCTAGCGGGAGTTCTGACACCGACGGCGAATGCGTCGACCGTCACCTCCCGGTCGCCGTTCACCTCCGCAATCGCCACGTCGTCCTTTCAACCAATACACTGCCTGCGCAGACAATGCCGGCCCTTCCGCGCTTCCGCGCCGTGCCATTGAAGTTGCTCCGCTTTTCTATACAGCGTCAGCGCGTCGGATAAGTGGATGGGCGGGCTGGGTTATGCCGCCGCGGCGAGCGGCAGCGGGAAGAAGTAGGCGTCGTCAGGAGTGCGATCGGCAAGGCTCGAATGGGGACGGCGGGTGTTGTAGAGCGTGACGTAGCGCGCGATGCCGGCCGTCGCGGCGGCCACCGAGTCGTACGCGTGCAGATAGACCTCTTCGTACTTGAGCGAGCGCCAGAGCCGTTCGACGACGATGTTGTCGCGCCAGCAGCCGCGCCCATCCATGCTGATCCGGATGCCGTGGTCGAGGAGGAGCCCCGTGAACGCCGCGCTCGTGAATTGTGCGCCTTGATCGGTGTTGAAGATCGTGGGACACCCGTAGCGCGCGATCGCCTCCTCGACGGCGGCGATACAGAAGGCACTGTCGAGCGTGATCGAGACGCGCCAGCTCAGCACGCGCCGGCTCGCCCAGTCGAGCACGGCCGCGAGATACACGAAGCCCTGGGCCATCGGGATGTACGTGATGTCCATCGCCCACACGTCGTTTGGCCGGGTGATCGGGCGATGACGCAGCAGGTACGGAAACACCGGGTGCGCGCGGTGCCGGCGACTCGTGCCCGGCTGCGGGCAGATCGCAGCGATCCCCATCTGCTGCATCAGGGTGCCGATGCGCCGGCGCCCCACGCTGGGATAGTCGCCGCGGAGCAAGCGCCGCAGCATCCGCGCGCCAGCGAAGGGAAAGTCTAAGTGCAGGGCATCGATCCGGCGCATCAGGGCGAGATCCAGCGCCGACGTCGCGCGCGGCACGTAGTACAGCGCGCCGCGGCTGATCCCGAGCGCCTCGGCCTGCCGCGTGAGGGGCAAGGCGTGGGTCCGATCGATCATCGCTTGGCGCTCAACAGGCCGGCCTTGCCGAGCGCGTGTTCTAAAACATCATTCTCGAGCGCGAGCGCGCCGATCTTCGCGTGGAGCGTCTTCACATCGACGGGCGGGTCCGCGGACTGACCGCCGGGCGTGAACAGCACGGCCGCCCCGGCGAGGAGCTGGTCCTTCCACGCAGTGATCTGGCCCGGGTGACATCAAAGCGCTTGGCCAACTCGGCCAGCGTGCCTTCGTTGCGGACGGCGGCCAGCGCCACCTTCGCCTTGAAGGCGGGGGCATGATTGCGACGGAGTCGCTTCGACATTTGGAGCTCCTGGAGTGTGGCGAACATGTCGCCCGAGGAGCCCGCTTGTCCACTAATCCGAGCTGTTCAGAATACCGAGGCCACTTCAATATGACCCGGGTTTCGAATCTTAAAGCGCGTCGGGGCCACGAAGGCCGTATCAGGACATCGCTGCAACTCCTCCACGATTTTCGTCAGCTCCCGTTCGAGCGGCGAGCCATCCCTACGATCTCGTTCCAGATAGTCGATCACCATGGTCGCTGCTAGCGAGTGTTTATTCCTTGCTTCGTGAATTCGGTACGCTGCCGCGCACAATATGTCGGCACCTCGATATTTTCTTCGCGCACTAAATGAGGCCACCACCGCATCAGCGTCAGTGCTCACGCCGCAGTCTTCGCCGGCGGCTAATCGAGTCAATACTGTGATTGCTTGCGCGCAGGCGTTGAGAGAAGACGGGAATTGCGGGCACACACTCTCCAGAGTACTAACCACTTTGCGAGCCAAGTCCAATTGCCCCCGTATTAGAGCGATCTTCACTTCGATATACTGAATGAGAAACTTGTCCTCGCTGGCAGCGTTCCCGCTGAAAGCTGCCCTCGCACGAGTAAGCCATGTCTCTCCAGAAGCAACGGCGTCGTCGTCTAAACATACCTGCGCTATCCACACGGCCGTTGAACCCATTTGCGGAGCCATGTTGTGTTCCATCGCTAAGTGATATGCTTCCGCCGCCTGAGCCACGGCGAGAGCCACGTCCCCGGAGTGATGCGATGCTACCGACGCATCGCGCAACGCGGTCAAGAGCTGGGGAACATTTCCGTCGCGGCGAGCATGCTCGACATACGCCTTGCCTGCTGCAGGCGCTTTCCACAATTCGCCGTATGACGTGTGGTAGACCAGCTCGAGCAGATTCCACATCGTGGGTCGCGAATCGGAGGCGTTCCAGATATTAGTAGCTAGCGTATATGCCTGGTGAGCATATGCAGGCTCCGATTCATTGTCCGCGAGCTTCGCGACGACAATCGCCGCAGCCAGGCGATGTTCTGGCGAGGCGGCGTTGTCCCGAACGCAGCGAAGTAACGAGTCAAGCACCTCCTTTGTTCGTCCCTCTACCATTGAAAGTGCGCGGTAATACTGCAACTCCTGCTCGGTATGGACCCCCAAGGGTGAGTGCCCGAGTTGTTCGAGAAACTTGCCAATCGCAACGACTTCGTCATATTCGCGAGTGGAGATGCATTTCAATAGCGCGATTGCCAGACGAGCCTTTGCCTTCGCATTAGAAGCGACCGAGATGCTCTCGCGGAGGTTGTTCCCTGCCTCTCGAGCGAATCCCAATCGGGAAGCGTGAATCGAGGCCTGCTCAAGTGCTGAAACCCATCGTTCGGACGAGCCTGCGCGTTTCCAGTGCTCTGCGCTCTGCCACAAGAGCGCCACCGAATGCGCGTTAAGTGACTCGCTCTCAAGGAGCTCTGCGGCATGCCGGTGTAGTACTTCAGCTACTGTCGTGGGCATGGCTTCGCAAATGGCTTGAGACACCAGGTCGTGAGAGATTTTCATACTCGACTCTTTCGATTCCACCAGACCTAGGGCGTCAGCTTCGTCGAGCGCGCTCAAAAGGTCCGTTCGAGGCACCGACAACAGCCTTTCAACGCGCTCGAGGGTCGCGAATCTTCCCATAATCGCGCACGCCTGGAGCAGACGACATGAGATTGGCGACACGGCCGCAATTCTTTCGGTTACTAATGTCGACACTGAGGCAGGTACTGGATTCATCGTGCCACTCTTCAACTGTCCGAGGAACAGTTCGACGAGATAAAATGGGTTACCGCCACTATTCGTTATGCACCAGTTGCGAATGTCTTGACCGATAGCTCGTCCACTTTCCGTTTCCAGTGAGCCCAGTAGGACGCTCGCGAGGTCGGTAGTTAGCGGTCGGAGACGAAACCGATGAAGCGGAGCCAAAATCCGCTTCGACAATGGAGCCGCTTGGAATTCATCGCGCGCGATGAGCAGAAGCTGCATTGGCCGTGTCCGCACCCAACGTGCTAATTCTGCCATCATCGCAAGCGACGCCTCGTCCGCCCACTGCACGTCGTCGGCAACCAGCAGCAGCGGTTCTTCGCCGGACACGGCGTCGAGTAAATCCGCGATCGCGCGCCGCACCGCAGCCGCCCGGAACTCCGGATCCGTTGCCTCCGGAATCCCGTCCTCCACGGGCCGATGCTCTGTCAGCCGCCGCAGGTAGTGCATCGTCTCCGGCGCGCATCCGAGCGCCCCCGGAATTCGCAACAGCTGCGGCACCATGTCGACAAACAACGACATTGTCCGCGTCTGATCGTGCGACTGACACTTCGTCTTCACCACCCGCACCCCGCGCAACTCCGCCGCCTTCGCAAACTCCATCACCAACCGCGTCTTCCCGATCCCCGGCTCGCCCCAGACCAGGTGCGACGACCCTTCCCCGATCATCGCCGCGTCCAACGCCCGGTTCAACGACCCGAGCTCTTCCTCGCGCCCCACGAACGGCGTCTGCCCGACATACAACGGCCGCTCCGTCGGCCGCGACTCCGAGATGCGCCGCTTCAGTAGAGTGGCAGGCAGCCGGATCTCTCGCGCGTCCGGTCCGATCTCCTTCAGATACCGATCGAGCACCATCAACGCATACGACTTGCTCCCATGCATCGCCGCCGCCTCGGCGAGTGATAGCGTCGCCTCTTCGTTCAGCGGATCGATGGCCAGACACTGTTTGGCGAGCGTCTCCACGCCACCCCATTCGTGCCGCCCGCGCTTTGCCGCGATCGCCGCAACGAGCACCCGCCGCGCGGCCGAGTTCGCGATGTCGCGGCGGCGGTCGAGCCACTCGGTGAACCGATCGGAGAACGCCGGCGCGTAGCCCGGCAAGAACCCGCCGACTACCAACTCGGCAAGCGCCTCCGGATCCACATCGCCACGCGACGTGCTTACCGCCAACGCGTCGACTTCCGTCTCGCCGACGATCACGATGTGCGTCCGGTCGCCGTTCTCTGAAGCGGTGAGCAACCCGACCCCCTTCAGCCGATAGACCGCTTGCCGCAAGGAATGCCCGCGCTTCCGCTCATCCGTGATCGGCCAAAGGAGTTGCTCGAGCTCCTCCCGACACACGGGCCGATGTCGCTCCATGAGGAGATAGAGAGCGACCGCGAACAGGACGCCGGCATCGGGGACGATGCGCGCACGCTCGGTCTCCACCACACACTGGCCAAGACTCCGCAACCGGATCATCTGCCTCCCGTCGTCTTCGTCTACGTCGACCGTGGCGCGACGTCGCGCCCGTTCACGTCAATCCCCGATAGGCGCGTCAGCGCCGCGTCACATGGTTCGCCTTAGTCGCAGCTAATCACGCGGAGCCCGTGCTGCCTACCCCGCCGCTCCTCGTGGTGACCGACACCACGCCGGATTCCCATTCCAGTACCGCGAATCGCGCGAGGATGACCTGCGCAATCCGCTCATTGTGTTCGATGACCGCCGGCACCGACGCGTCGTTGCGCATCATCACGAGCCACTCGTCGGGATAGTCGGCGTCGATGGTGCCGGGCGAATTCGGCATGATCAACCCTTTCTTGAACGCGATCGAGCTGCGCAGTCGTACCTGGGCCTCATGACCCGCAGGCAGCCGCGCCTTGAAGCCGAGCGGAATCAGCGCGCGTTCGCCCGGCGCGATCGCGAGGGTCGCATCCCTCTTGGAGCTCTCGCGCTCGTAGACGTCGCCCTCGGTGCCCCTGCAGCAGCGCACGCGGCGACCGATCAGATGCGCGCGCACGTCGTAGCCGGCTGAGCCGTCAGTGGCCCGCAAGGGCGGACGCACGTCGGGAAACAGCGCCTCGAAGACGATGGCGCTCGTTGCATCGTACATGTCGGGCTCGGCGAATACGCGGTGGGAGGCGCAGCAGGATGGCCATGTTCGCGCTCGGCGACGTCACCTGTCAAGCGTTGGCTCGCTCTTCGCGTTGGCGCTACCTTTCCCATGGTACGAATCATCGATGCATCCACGCCTAACGAGTGACCGTTGGAGACACGACAGACCCTCGTTTCGCACGCCTTGCCGCCGCACCTGGCGACGTGGACGCTGCCGCCCGACTGGGCCTGGGGCGCGGAAGGCGTTTGGGGCGATCATCGACACTATCAAGAAGTGGTCGATGCGCTCGGACGCTCGCTCTCCCTCGTCAGCGTTCCGAATCCGGATCACGCCCAATGGCTCGCGACGGAAGCGCGCCTGCTGGCGCATCGGAGTCATCCTTCGATCCCTACGACGTATCACTACTGGGCGGTCTTTCCAAACACGAAGCGCGGCCCAGGCTACCTTCGCCGGTGGATCGCCGGCGAAACGATCGGCGCGCAGCTCGCGCGCATCGGGGCCGAAGACGCCCCATTCGTCATGCAGCTGCTGCGCGGCACGGGGTCGGTGCTCGCCTATCTGCACAGCTCGGGTCAGACGCACGGTTCACTGTCCTCCACCACGATCTGGATGAATCCGCTCGGCCGGCACTGGCTGCTCGGTTGGGAGTGGGCCGTTCCCCGCACGGATATTCCCGCGGGATTGTCGCCCCAGCGCGAATCGCTGCCGATTCCTCCCGAGTGGCGCGATGGCTCATGGGCGCCGACGCCGGCGAGCGATCAGTGGCAGCTCGCGGCGGTCGCGTTCGCCGCGCTCACTGGCGAGTATCCGCCGGAGAACGTTCCACCGATCTCGCTCCTTCGGCCCGAGTGCCCGCAAGGACTCTGCGTTTCGATCGATCGCGCGCTGCAGGACGACCCGGCCGCGCGCTACCCGAGCGTCACGGCCATGTTGCGCACGATCGACCGCATGGAGGGTGGACGCACCTCGATCTATACCAGCGGCATCTCGAACGCGGTGATCGCGCGCGATTCCGAAGAGTCACGTCTGCGCTGGGCGGTCGGTGATGACTACGACGTGCTCGCCCGACTCGGCGCCGGCACCTTCGGCTCGGTGTGGCGCGTGCGAGACCTCGCGCTCGAGCGCGAAGTCGCGCTCAAGATGCTCCACCCCGAGGTCGCGCGCGACGACTCGGCGGTGCGCCGCTTTCGCCGGGAGGCGCAGCTCGCCGCATCGCTCGCGCATCCGGCCATCGTGCCGATTTACGATTGGGATTCGAATGGCGGCGTGGCGTGGTACACGATGGAGCTGGCCGAGGGGGGCTCACTCGGTGATTTGCTCAAGCGCTCGGGACCGCGGCCGCTGACCGAGGTCGCGCCGCAGATCGAGTACGTGCTCGATGGACTCGCCGCCGCGCATGCATCGGGCATCATCCATCGCGATCTCAAGCCGGAGAACATCCTGATCGATCGCTATCGCCGCTGGCGCATCGGCGATTTCGGCGTGGCGAAGATCAGCGGCGAAGATCAATTCGGAACGACAGGCACTCCAGAATTCTCGGCGCCCGAGCAATTGCTCGGTGAAGCGCAGGGTCCCCCGGTTGACTGCTTCGAAATCGCCGCCATCACCGCGTTCGTGCTCACGGGCGAGCCGCCCTTCGGCACGGGCGACGGCCGGGCGATTCTCGCGCGCAAGCTGACGAGCGACGTCGATCTCTCGATGTTTCCGCCCGAGATCGACGAATGGCTTCGCCGCGGACTGGCGCCAATGCCGGAGAATCGATTCGCGCACGCGGCCGAGATGCAGGACGCGTGGCGAGTCGCGGTCGAGACGGTGATCGTGAGGGACAGTCGCACGCCGTGGTGGCGGCGGTGGCTGACGGGGTCTGAGGAAAGCGCTTCTGGAATCTGAGGTCGTCTGACAACGTCACTGTCAACAGGACGATTTCAGTTGAAGGTGTCGGACGCCAGCGGGTAGATGTCAGACTCTCATTTCTCAGATAGCGACAGAATCCGCTCTGGAGTGATGGCTTCCGCTTCGCCCTGAAAGTTCATCACGACGCGATGTCTGAGCACCGCCAGCGCGACGGTGCGGACATCATCCAGGTCGGGCACCGATCGGCCATCCATCGCGGCGCGCGCCTTCGCTCCGAGAATCAGATACTGCGAGGCGCGCGGGCCGGCGCCCCAGCTCACGTACTTCTTGACGTCGGCGGTCGCCTCCGGCGAATCAGGGCGCGTCGACCGCGCGAGGCCAACGGCGTACTTCACGACCGTCGGGGGCGCGGGCAATCTGCGCACGAGATGCTGGAGCTCCGCAAGCTGCACGGCGGACAGCACCGGGCGCACTTCCGTCTCGACATCGCTGGTCGTCTGGGCAACGATGCGCTCCTCCTCGTCACGCGTGGGATAGCCGACGCGAAGCTCGAACATGAATCGGTCGAGCTGCGCCTCGGGAAGCGGATACGTCCCCTCCTGCTCGATCGGATTCTGTGTCGCGAGCACGAAGAAAGGCTCGGGCAGCTTGTGCGTCTGGCCCGCCGCGGTGACCGCGTGCTCCTGCATCGCTTGCAACAGCGCCGCTTGCGTCTTGGGTGGAGCGCGGTTGATCTCGTCGGCCAGAACGACGTGCGCGAAGATCGGTCCCTTCACGTAACGAAACGCGCGGTGCCCGGTCGCCGAATCCTCTTCCATGATCTCGGTACCCGTGATGTCGCCGGGCATCAAGTCCGGGGTGAACTGCACGCGAGAAAAAGTGAGATCGAGCGCGTCGGCGACGGTGCGCACGAGCAAGGTCTTGGCCAATCCCGGCACGCCCACGAGCAGCGCGTGTCCGCCGCTCAGCAACGCGGCAACGAGGTTGTCGACGATCTCGTGCTGGCCGATGATCCGCCGGGCGATCTGCTCGGTGAGCGTCGCGCGCGCGCGCGCCAGCTGCTCGAGGAGCTCGACGTCGCGATCATCGCGTCCGGAAATGCGGGCTTGGGTCGCCAACGTTCTCTCTGTCCGTGAGTCGGGTTCGAAAAGCTACTGCCACATACGTACCGCATGAAGGGTGCGTTGAGTAAGTGAGTCGTAAAAGAGAAGCGAGCGCCGTGACTGGCGCCCGCTCGACTTCCTACATCACGCTCAACGATTACGGAATATCAGCTTTCGCGCGAGCGCCGAGTGGATGCGAATAGCTCGCGAGCAGCCCCTCCGCGATGAACGATCCGTGGATGGTCGGGTTGACCCACTCCACGCTAAAGCTCACCGACTCGTGCGCCTTGATGATGCGCGAGCCCGCCACCTGCGTCACTGCTTTGCCCTCGCTCCAGCGCCACAGAATGCGGCCCGACGGTCCATCACGCAGCAGGGCATCCATCACGAGACCGGATCCGAACTTCACGTCGACGTCGTGATCGCTCGTGTTCTTCACCTCGAGCGCGAATCGTACGCGATCATTCGACGCCGTGACGGTGAGCGAGGGGAGAAGCTCTCCCGGGACCGGCGGCGGCGGTGGCGGCGGCAGCGTCACGGTGATGAGCGTGCCATCGATCTCTTGCGGCGCGAGCACGACGTGCGGCGTGCCGGTGCCGACGGGGAAGGGACGGGTGGCCGGCGACGGCGCGCCGACGATCGGCGGCGGGCCCATCATGATGTCGAAGCTCCAGCGATACCTCGCGTGTTGGCATTTCGCGGTGGCCGCGAAGATCGCCTCCGTTGCGCCGGCGCACGGGCCGTCCGCTCGAAGGAGATGATCTTCGCCAGCGCCGCTCGTCGCCCACCAGAAACCGCCATTCTTGTCGATGAGCGTCGCCGTCCCGATCTGGAAGCGGACGGGCGAGGTGGCCGGGCCGGCGAGCGGGGGAAGAAATCCAAAGCGCAGCAGACCCTCGTCTCCCGTGACGAGAAGCAGGCGATGCGGCGTCTCGGCCTGCCACGCGATCAGGTTGGAGCCATTGATGAGCCGCGCGCACGAGCCGGGAAGTGGAGGTGGAAGGCCCGCATCGCCGCCGCCGGCGCTGCCGGACGGAGCCGGTCCGGTGGCTCCTCCGCCGAGAATGCACGGCGTGATCGCGGATGAAAACACGACGCGTTGGGCGACCGCGAAGAAGGTGGTCGGTACGCCGTCGATGCCGACTGAAATCTTGGTGAGCTTGCCCGCCGCGCGTGCCGCTGAGGCCGCATCGCGGAAGGGCACCGCCGCCGCGGCATCGCCGGCGCGTTCGATCCCAGCCGCGACCGCATCGAGCGCGAGCGCCGCTTGGATGGTCTCCGGATCTGTGGACGCCTTCGGTGCGGTGGACTGATCGCCGCAGGCGGAGGCGGCGAGGACGATGCTTACGAGAACGAGGCCGCGGGCGAGTTGCATGGTGCACTCCGGAATGAGCTGTGCCTCGATGACATCAATATGATGACGAATCGCCGCGAGCATGACGAGCGCGCGGCGACTTAGATAACCCGGGGTTCAGCGGCGAAGTCACCGGGCTCGCGCTCAGGGCAGGAGGAACTCCGCGCGCTGCTGGGCGGGATAGTCGCTCGAGCGAATGGTGGCGACGACGATGAACTTGCCGTGCTTGCCCGCGGCGTCCCAGCCGTCCTCGAACGTGACGCTGCCGTGAGAGCCGAGAAGTTTGGTCTGCATCCCCTGCGTGAACATGCGACCATCGGCCCAGCGCCAGACTTCGCGGCCGGTGGAGTCTGTGACGGCAAAGTCGTGCGTCTGACCGCTCGCGAAGTGGAGCTCGACTTTGCGATCGCTGCCGTTGGTCGCGCGGAAAGTGAAGCGCGCGCCCTGCTTCACCGCGACATCGAGCGACGTCTCAAGATGTACGGCGGGCAGCGGCCCGTGACGCTTTGCGATTTTTGGAGCTGCCGGTGTCGCCTCGGGAAGGACGATGCCGAGGGCCACGGCTGAATCGGTGGCGACGCCATCACTCGTGCGCGCTTTCGCGGTGCAAGCGAGGATGACGGCGCCGGCGCAGAGCAGCCAGATGACCGGACGGGAAGACATGCGAACAGTTATGCCAGGGGTGGAGCAGCGTGCGGCGGGAGGGACAAGCTATGCCACGGATGACGACGAGTCAAGGGAAAAGTAACGCGTAAGTTACGTCACAGTCAGGAGTTGGTCGTGCGTCACCATTTCGGGCGGTCTTCGGGAAAAAAGTCGAACGAAGCTTGCGAAAAATTTCACAAGCGGGTAGATTTTGCTCGCAGAATGAGCCAGCAACCACCGCAATTCGACACATCTGGTGGTGAGAAAACGCCCCAACCTCGCCCAGCATCGCCGAGTGGTATGGAGTTCGCCGGGCTCGGCGTGCAGTTCGTGGTCGCGATGCTGCTCTTTCTCTTCGTCGGCAAGTGGCTCGATTCGCGCCTGGGGACAGCGCCGTGGCTGATGATCGTGGGGGTGTTCGCCGGAGCGGGAGCGTCGATCTTCGCGATGTACCGACGGGTTTTTCCGCCCCCGAAGCACGACCCTCCGGCTCGGTGAAGGCGACGGCGCTGTTTGGCGCGGCGGTCGTAGTGATCGTGCTTCTGTTCGGCGCGCTGCTGGCGATTCCATTTTCGTCAGCAGACGAGATCAAGGCGATCGGGCTCAGTGGGGGCATCGCGCTGGTCGTGCAGCTCGTCGCTTTCGTGATCGCCCGGCGCGTGCCGAGGCAGAGGTTTCTGACGGGTTGGCTCGTGGGCGCGACGATGCGCTTTGTGACATTGGTGGTCTGGGCATTCTTGGTGTTGAAGGTGGTCGTGCTTCCGGCGCCGGCGGCGCTCATCAGTCTGGTGACGTTCTTCTTCGTTTCCACGTTGGTCGAACCCAAGCTGCTCTCGCTATGATCGCTCGATCGCTGCTGCTCTCCCTGTTGGTTGCCGTCGCGCCGCTGCGCGCTTCCGCCGCTCAGCCTTCTCCCGCGACCCAGGCGGCTACGTCCATCCAGCAGGGCGCCGCTGTCGTCGACAAGCCCATGAGCGAGTCGGCGAAGAAAGCCGACATCATCCTGCCGCACATCTCCGATTCGGATGTGATCGAGCTGCCCGGCTACGAGTGGCACCTTCCGCATTGGGCGCCGGTGATGATCGGGAGCTACCCGCTCGATCTCTCGCCGACCAAACACGTGGTGATGATGATCATCGCGGCGACGATCGCCTGCATCGTGCTGATCGGAGCCGCGCGGGCGCAGGCTCGGCACACGGCTCGCGGCGAAGCGCCTCGCGGATTCACCGGGATGATTGAGGCGCTGGTCCTCTATCTGCGCAACGACGTCATCTTGCCGGCGGTGGGGCCCAACGGTCAGAAGTACGTGCCGTACCTTCTGTCGACGTTCTTCTTCATTCTCTTCGCGAATCTCCTCGGCCTGGTGCCCTACGGCTCGACGGCGACGGGCAACATCTCCGTGACGGCGACGCTCGCCATCGTGTCGTTCATCGTGATCGAATCGGCCGGCATTTCGACGCTCGGCCGCAAGTACGTCGGGACGATCGTCTACTGGCCGCACGACATGCCGGTGTGGGGCCGCGTGCTGATGACGTCGATCATGACCCCGGTAGAAATTCTCGGAAAGTTCACCAAGCCGTTCGCGCTCTGCATCCGTCTCTTCGCGAATATGACCGCCGGCCACGTGATGGTGCTGGCGCTGATCTCGATCATCTTCGCGTTCGGGTCGGTACTGATCGGGATCGCTCCGGTGCTGATGGCGGTCGGCATTATGGTGCTCGAGCTGTTCGTCGCGCTGTTGCAGGCGTACGTCTTCACGTTGTTGGTCGGGTCGTTCATTGGACAGATCAGGACGGCGCATCACTAGGTGGGGGCTGGGGGTTAGGGGCTAGGGGTTAGGGATCATCGGAACGTTGGATGCGAGATTGCTCCGCTCGCGTCGGCAGGTACCCGGTCGAGCGACCGGGAAAGCTCGTTGAGGCCCGGGCCTCGTTGACGAGCGGCGTCTTCGGCGGCAATGAAGGGCGCGGAGCAGTGGTCATCACGACTTACGATCGGAGCTCATATGCACTCGATTCTTCCTTTCTTGCAGGCGGCCTCGGCGTATTCGGCTGAATACACCAAGGCATGGGCGCTGCTCGGTGCCGCGATCGGCGCCGGACTGGCCTCGATCGGCGCGGGCATTGGCATCGGCCGCATCGGCGGACAGGCGTCGGAGGCGATTGCGCGCCAGCCGGAAGCCGGCGCGGAAATCCGCGGTCAGGCGATCGTGCTCGCCGCGCTGATCGAAGGCGTCGCGCTATTCGCGGTGGTCGTCTCCATGCTCATTCTGTTCCGAGTCTAAAGTCGTGTCCGGCGTCGGTCCCGGGACCGGCGCCGGTTTGCTCTCACATGAGATTTCCATGCACCGCTCAATCATTCGCTCGCTCGCCCTCATCGCGCTGACCCCCGCACTCCTGCTCGCGCAGGAGCCCGAGGGGGGGACGCGGGTGTTCATGAATCCTGACACGGGCGTGATGCTCTGGACGCTGATCATCTTCGTGCTGCTGATCGGCGTGTTATCGCGCTACGCCTTCAAACCGCTGACCGCTGCCGTCGCGTCGCGCGAGCGGGCGCTGCAGGAGGCGATCGACGCCGCCAAGCGCGACCGTGACGCCGCCGCCGCGCTCTTGGCCCAGCAGCAGGCGCACCTCGACGCGTCGCGCGCGGAAGCCCAGAAGTACATCGTCGAAGGGCGCGCGATGGCCGAGAAGATGCGCGCCGATCTCTTGGATCAAACGCGAGTGGAGCAGCAGCAGATTCTCGACCGTGCGCGCGCGGAGATTCAGGCGGAGCGCGACAAGGCGATTCTGCAGCTCCGGCACGAAGCGGTCGACCTGGCGATCAAGGGGGCGAGCAAGGTGATCGAGAAAAATCTCGATGACGCCTCGAACCGCGCGATAGTCGAGAAGTTCCTCTCGTCGCTCGACACGGACGCGAAGTCCGGGACGCGCGATCATGCGTGAGCCGACGATCGCCCGGAACTACGCCGAGGCGTTGGTCTCGCTCGCCACCAAGGCGGACGATCTCGAGGGATGGGGCACGATGATCACCAGCGTGGCCGACGCCATCGAGAGCGATCCGACGTTGCGTCTCTTTCTCGACCAGCCGCGCGTCAGCGCCTCGCGCAAGAACGAGATCCTTGGCGCCGCACTGCAGGATCGCTTGCCGCGTCTGATGGTTCGCTTCGTTCAGGCGATCATCACGCACCGGCGGCAGCATCTCATACCGCAGATCGCGATCGAATATCACCTGCTCGTGGACGAGGTGAAGGGACGCATCCACGCGCAGGTACAGGTCGCGCGCGATCCGGACGATGCCACCCGGCAGGCGATCGTGAAGGAGTTAAACCGCGTCGTCGGCAAGCGCGTGGTGCCGCACTTCTCGGTGCGCCCGGAAATCCTGGGCGGAGCGATCGTAAAGGTTGGCGACACGGTGATGGACGGGAGCGTGAGGCGGAGGTTGGGGACGTTGAGGGAGCGAATGATGCGGGGCTAGGTGGCAGGTGCTGGGTGCTAGGGACTACTTGAAACGGAGACCGGGCGTCTGAGCTCGATCTCCGTTATTCATTTGGGCATCTTCGCACTCTGCTTTTTCTCTCGCCGGATCGACGCGTATGATTTTGTTCGCGCTTGCGTTGGTGCTGCAGCAGGGGAATGAAAGCTCGCCGCCGGCCGGCGACACCGTTCGGTATTGGCAGCAGGGCGTTCGGTACTCGGTCGTCGCCGTGCTGGATGAAGCGCGGCTCACGCTGAGGGGCGTAGGCGACATGGTGTACATCAACCATTCGCCCGACACGCTGCGCGAGATGTACGTGCATCAGTACTTGAACGCGTTCCGGCCGCGGTCGAAATGGAGTGAGGTGGACGAGCGCGAAGGGCGCGTGCGCTTTCAGCATCTGGCCGATCCGGATTACGGCTATGAGCGATTCACCACGCCTCCCACCGTGAACGGCAAGGCGGTGCGTGTAGAGTATCCAGGCGCGCCGGACAGCACCGTAGCGCGATTCGCGCTGCCCGCGCCCCTCGCGCCCGGCGATTCGGTCGCGGTGCACTTCGAGTGGGATGCGCGGCCATCGACGGTCCCTCGCCGGCAAGCGAGACGCGGACGGCACTGGGATTTCTCGCAGTGGTATCCGAAAGTCGCCGTGTACGACCGTCTGGGATGGCAGCCCAATCCGCTCGTGCCGGCGGGGGAGCTGTACGGCGAGTTCGGCACGTACGACGTGACGGTGATCGTCGCGCGCGATCAGATCGTCGCCGGCACGGGGGTCGTGGTCGCCGGCGATCCGGGTTGGGAGGGGGCAAAGAAATGGGGCACCGTGCACGAGCAGCGCGATTTCTATCCCGAAGCGCGCGGCGCGGGCATTCCACCGGTGCCGGACGGATTCAAGGCCGTCCGATTCTACGCACGCGACGTACATGGGTTCGCGTGGACAGCGTCACCCGATTATCGCTACGAAGGTGGAATGTACGCGGGCCGCGTCCCCATTCATGTGCTCTACCAGCCCGGCGACGAAGCAGAGTGGGGAAACGGGCAGGCAGTCGGGCGCACGGCGACGGCGCTCGAGTGGCTCGAATCCATCTACGGACCGTACGCGTACCCGCAGGAAACGAATCTGCATCGCGTCGATGGCGGCGGCACCGAATTCCCGATGATGATCATGGACGGCTCGGCCTCCCTGGGGCTGATCCTCCACGAGACGGGACACATCTTCACCTTCGGCATTCTGGCCAACAACGAGTGGCGCTCGGCGTGGATGGATGAGGGGCTGACATCGTTTCAAACGAGCTGGGCGCTGCGCGCGTCGCCGATCGATCGCGCGCAGAGCACGGCGATGGCGGAGGACTCTCGTGCGCCCGGTTACCGCGGACTCGCGCACATCCCGCAGTCGTGGCAGCTCGATCAGATGCAGCAGTACGAGCTCGTGATGCGGGGCATCGCGCAGCCGATCGGAAGGCCGGCGTACGCATTCAAGGATTTTGGCGTTTACAACTCGATGGTGTACGACCGCGCCGAATCGATGTACAACGCGCTGCGCGATGTGCTGGGCGATTCGGGCACGGCCGCATGGCTGCGTCGCTATTACGGCGAGTGGAAGCTGAAGCACGTCGACGAGGCGGCGATACGCTCCGCGGCCGAGCGGTCATCAGGCAAAGAGCTCGGTTGGTTCTTTGAGCAGTGGGTGCATCGAGTTGGGTTGATCGACTACGCCCTGACGGACATCGAGCGCAGCCGGGTGGGGGATGCCTTTGTGACGCGAGCGCGCGTGGTGCGCCGCGGCGACTATCGTCATCCGATGCCGGTCGGGGTACGGACGAGCGCGGGGTGGACGATCGTGCGTGCCGACGCGCTGCCCGACGAGCAGTGGGTCGAGATGCGCACGACGGAAGAGCCTAGCGACGTGCAGCTCGACCCGATGCGGACCACCGAAGATTGGGACCGTACGAACAATTTCGGCCGGCGGCGCGTCGTGTACGATTCGCGCGTTCAGCGGCTGGTGTTCGATTGGCCATTCCTCGATCAGGCCGATCGCGACAAGGAAATCATCGCCCTCGCGCCGCTAGCGTGGTACAGCTCGACGGGCGGTCTCAATCTCGCGCTCCGCGCGCGCGGAAATTATTTGGGCGCGGTGGGCCAGAGCGATGGCGGCATCGCGTACGCATTCCGCTCACCGCGCTACACAGGCACCGGCGCGAGCGTGCGCGCACACACATTCACACGCGTGCAGGGGTGGACGCGCGTCGAGAACCCGCGTTTGCCATGGAGCGCGTCGCCGGTGTGGGGGCTCGGATATGGACTGGCGGCGCTCGATGGCATCGCCAAAGCTGACGTGCATCGCGCGTGGAACGACAGCCCGTATCCGTTGGCAGGCGGGCCGCGCATCACCCACTCGCTGGCGCTGACGGCCAGCTTTCCGTACGAGAGCAAGTGGCTCGACTTCCGCCGATTCACCGACGTGACGACGATCGACGCCAGCGGGGAGCTTACCTGGCGAGGCGCGGGGAGCGCGCCCGTCTCCATCCGAGCGATGGCGATGGGCGGATATCTCTCGGGTCAGCACGTCGACCAGGTCGGCGGTCATTTTCTTCGGCGCGCGGAGATCGACCTGAAGAAGCTGACGGCGCTCACGGAGGATGGAGAGACCGCACTGTTCACCCGCGTGTTCATCGCCGCGGCGTGGGACTCGCCGCTGCAGCGTTCGGTCGGGCTCTCGGCGCTCGATCTGACCGAGACGTTCTCCAACCATTTGTTGCGGCCAAAGGGCTCACCCTTTTCCCCCGACGACGAGCATGACATTCACTACACCGCGCTCGGCGGCTTCGCGCTGCGCGGCTACTCGCCGCTGCTACGATTGAGCGATGCTATGGGGGCCTCGGCGAATGTCGAGCTGGCGCATGCGCTGCTCAATGTGACGGATGGCGGCCGTGGCACCCCGCCGCTCCGCCTGTGGCTGTCGGCGTTCGGCGATGTCGGCACACCAATGCGAGCCCGCCTTGGGGAGGGCGCCGCGGCGCGGGTAACTCCGGCTGACGCCGGCGTGGGGATCGCGCTTCGCGGATCGTTCTTCGATCGTGGCGTTCATCTGCGCGCGGAATTTCCGATCTGGGTGCGGCAGCCGGCGCTTGGCGTCGGGCGAGATCCCGCGAAGCTCCAGCAGAGCCAATTTCGCTGGACGTTCTCGCTCAACGATCTGTGGTAGACGGGGCTATTTCTTCGGCGTGTGATTGCGATCGGTTACGATGATGCTCACGACCATCCACAGCCCGATCGCGGCGGCGATGACGAAGCCGGTCGTGCCGAGCGCGGGATGGACGTTGAGCAGCATCGCGCTGGCGACGAAGAGGCCGCAGAGCACGAGTCCGGAAAAAATGCGGTTGGCGACCTTCTGCAGCCCTTGCAATAGCAGCGGCAACTGCGGCGTGTCGAGACGGAACGCGAACTCGTTGGCCGCCATCTTCGCGGTGATTTGATCGATGCGCCGGGGCAGGTTGTTGAGCAGATCCGTGGTCTGCGTGACCACCTGATACAGTCTGCTCATCGACATCTCGCTCTTCGCCCGCTCCGTCGCAATGCGGTTGCCGTACTCCTTCACCGCGGCAAAGGGCGCGTACGTGGGATCGAGCGCGCGACACACCGCATCGAGGTTGAACAACGCCTTGGCGAGGAGCGTCAGCTCGGCCGGCAGCACCAATCCGCGCTGGTACGAGGCATTGAGCATCTCGTAGATCAGCGTTCCCGCCTTGATCTCGCCAACCGCGCGGTCATAGTTGCGGCTCACGAGTGAGGAAATGTCGCGCACGTACGCGGCGCGATCGAAGTTCTCGGTCGGTTGGCCGAGGTGCACCAGCGTTTCCGCCGCGGCGTCGCCGCGATTGTCGGCGAGGTCGAGCAGCAGCCGGACGATTCCTTCGCGCAGTGAGTTCGACAGGTGGGCCGTCATGCCGAAGTCGATCAGCGCCAGCCGCACCGCGTCGTCGGGCGGCGCCGTCTCGACATCGCGCCGCGCTTGCTGCTCGATCTTGCTCAACGGGGTCGTGGCGGGACGCTCTTCCGCGCGCCTGTTGGAGGCGACGAGCTCGGCCGGCGTCGACGGGTTATCGCGGCCCGGCAAGACGATGAAGACGTTGCCAGGGTGCGGATCGGCGTGAAAATGCCCGTCGATGGTAATCTGCTTGAGGTATCCCTTGGCGAACTCGTCGGCCAGAATCGTGAAATCGTGTTCGATGCGCGCGACGGATGGCACCGCATCGATCTTCACGCCGTAAATGCGCTCGCTCGTCAGCACGCGCTCGGCGGTGTAGGCCTCGATGATGCGCGGGATGAGCAGATGCGGAAATGAGGCGAGCGAGCGCCGGAACGACATCGCGTTTCGCGCTTCGATGCGGTAGTCGAGCTCATCCGCCAACGCTCGCTCGAGCTGCTGCACGACGCCGAGCATGTCGATGCGCTCGCCGGCCTCGGTGTGGTCGGTGAGGAACTTCGCGAACTCGCGAAAAAACTCCATGTCCGCGGCCAACGGATCCCGAATGCCGGGGCGCTGCACTTTCACGACGACATTGCGTCCGTCGCGCAGCTGTGCGCCGTGCACCTGACCGAGGCTCGCGGTGCCGAGCGGGTCCGGGTCGAACGAGCTGAACAACTTGCTGATGCGCGCGCCGAGCTGCTGCTCAATCACCGACTCGACTTCGGCGAGCGGAATGGCGCCGACGTCATCCTGCAGATGCTCGAGCTCGCGAATGTAGGGCTCGGGGATGAGGTCGGGTCGCGTGGACAGCACCTGCCCGAGCTTGATGTACGCGGGTCCGAGCTCGACCAGTCGTTTGCGAAACGCTGTCGCGCGTTCGGCGATCTGCGACGCTTCGTTTTCGGGTACTTCGAACTCTTCGGGCACGATGGCCTGAAGCCCGTGTCGTGCGGCGAGGTCGCGCAGGCCGTAACGTGTGAATAGCCCGACCGTGGCGGCGAGACGCGGCAGAAAGCGCGGTGCGAGGAGCATGGGGCGGTGCAGGGCAGGATCGGTGCCGCGATCGGGGCGTCGGACATTGGGCGTCGGGCGTCGGGAACACGGTTGTCAGGTGAAGAGCGAGTCGCGACCTTTCCCGGCATGTCTGAATCCTCTTCCCGTTCGCGGTCGGGGCGCGTGGCGCAGCGAACGGTGCCGAAGCCGTGGGGGCATGAGACCATCTGGGCAGAGACCGATCGGTATGTCGGGAAAATCCTGCACATCAAGGCGGGCGAGCGGTTGTCCGACCAGTACCATGAACGGAAGGACGAGACGGTCTACCTGCTCACCGGCCATTTGATTTATTGGGTGATGCAGGACGGAGAGCTGCGGGACATGCATCTGCGCGTGGGGGAGAGTTTCCGTATCTCACCCGGCATGATTCATTCGATGGAGGCGGTCACCGACTGCGACGTGCTCGAAGCGTCGACTCCCGAGGTGGACGACGTCGTGCGCTTGAAGGACCGCTACGGCCGCGAAGGAACGAACGCTCCCTG
>JBBROY010000004.1:0-204327 GCA_038228795.1 Gemmatimonadales bacterium | reverse complement strand
CTGCACGAGGTGGGGCACGTGCTCGGGCTCGAGCATTCGCCAAATCCGCAGGACATCATGGCGGCGGCGAGCGAGGGGCGGCAGTACCGGTTGACTGACGCCGACCGGAACACGGCACGGCTGCTGTATCGCTTGCCGCCCGGACTGCTCAAGCGATAGCGGGGCGGTTAGCGCGGACGATTCTTCGTCAGAAAATCCTGCGTACCCGGCGGCAAGAACATGTCGTCCGCGATGGCGGCGATCTCCTCGGCCTCGCGCCATTCCTGCTCGAGCCGCGCAAGCTCGCCCTCCATCGCGCGCCGCTCCAGCTCGTCGTGCGCCGCCATCTCCATCGCGATGCGCGCCTCGGGCGCGAGCTTGCTCAGCGGAGAGCCGCCGGTCACGCTGCGCACGAACAGATCGCTCGGCGAATCCGCCTGCTCCATCAGCTTCACCGCGTCGCTCACCTGCTCGCGCGTGGCGCCGAAGCGGTTGATCGCGGGCAACAGCAGTCGCGCTGGACGCATTGCATCCTCGCCTTCGTAGGTCGCGATGCCACCGTTGTGCGGTACGACGATCCGCCAGTCGTTCGTTCCCTTCGTTACACGCAGCACCGCGTCGGCGAGATGTCGCCGCTGCACCGGAGACCACGACCCGTCGCTCATCGGAAGATGCGTGACGACCGCGCGCGGATTGCCGTGCACGATGCGCTGCACCGCGTTGGCGCCGACCTGATAGATCATCCACCCGAACGAGCCGATCCCGATCCCCACTTCCGCGCCGGCAATCAGCACGCCGCCGAACGCCACGCCGAACGCGCCGACTCCCACGCCCACCTTGAGCATCGTTGAGCGCCGCCGGCGTCCGAACTGATCGCCGTAGCGCCAGGCGGCAAATTCGGGCCTTCGCGGCGCGCCGATGCGCACCAGCTCCAGACCCTCGCCGAGTCGGGCCATCCCCACGTTCTCGGTCGAGACGCGCAGCTTCGTGTCGCGGTAGCGGCGCTCGCATTCCTCGATCGCCTCCCACCGCTCCTCGAGCGGCGTGAGGTTCCACCGCTCGCACGCGCGGCAGACGACCCACAGCCGCCCCTTGGCCGCGTCGAACGCGAGCCGCCGCCCGATGAGGAAGCGCTCGATCACTTCGTTTTTCCCGAGATCGGTGTGGCAGAACAAGCAGGTGGAGTACATGGGCGTCCGGCGTCGGGCGTCAGACACTGTTCTCAGTCTTGCATTATTCTACGCGCCGTCACGTATTACGTGCCACACGCGTAGTGTGACTGCGAACTCTTCACTCGATCGGAGCCTCGATTGGACTATCGAATCGTCGGCCTCAACTTCATCTACGCCGCGCTCGGCGTGGTACTCATGTTCGTCAGCTATCGCGCCATCGACCGGCTCACCCCGCAGGTCGATTTTCCCGAGGAGCTGCGCAAGGGAAACATCGCGGTCTCGATCTTCATCGCCGCGCTCTTCATCGCCATCGCGATAATCATCGGAGGCGCGCTCAAGTGACCGCGCACCGGAGCGCGCTTGTCGTGGCGCTCGCTGCACTGAGCACGGTGCCGCTGGCGGCGCAGAGCACGCCCGATGCGCGCGGCCTCGCCGGCCGCGCCAACGCGCGCGCGTCACAGGAGCGCTACGACGACGCGTTCCGAAAGTACACCAAGCGCTTCTTCGGTCCCGCCTTCGACTGGCACTACTTCAAGGCGCAGGGGATGGCCGAGAGCGACCTCATGCCCAACGCGGTGAGCCGCGTCGGCGCGCGTGGCGTGATGCAGCTCATGCCGTCGACCTTCAAGCTGATCAAGACTGCGCGCCCCGAGTTCGCCTCGATCGACGACCCCGAGTGGAACATCGCCGCCGGCATCATGCACGACCGCGATCTCTGGATGGAGTGGAAGGATCCGCGCACCGACGACGAGCGCGCCGCCTTTATGTTCGGCAGCTACAACGCCGGCGAAGGTCCGATCATGCGTGCCCGCGGCATGGCCCGCGCCCAGCAGCTCGACCACCGCGAGTGGAGGAGCATCGAGAGCGTCGCGCCTAAAGTCGAGCGCTGGCGGTATCGCGAGACGGTCGACTATGTAAAGAAGATCAAGGCGAACCACACCGCGCTTGGCTCCGACTCGCGCTGGTTGGTCAAAGCCGACAAAACCGACGCGAAAGTTCCCTGATCTCAATCAGTCCAATGCGAACGCGCCCCGCACCACGTTCGGGCTTGGGAGCGCCGCCCCGTGCAGAGGGAGAAAACTGTCGTCTTGGACATCCCTACGGCGAAATCAGTGAGTGAAGTTTGCTTCAGGCCGCGCCTCTCGATACGCGTCCACCGCATGCCGCAAGGCCATCAACGCCGACGCGGCCAACTCGTACTCGAGCTGCATCGCGCCCAGTAGCTCCGCCGAGTGCGAGGACGAGCCCCGGCCGACATCATCGCAGCGCTGGCGGTGCCGGACGTATTCGCGGCTCGCGTGCAGCAGCATGTTCGCGCGATGCCACCACGCCTCGTCGCTCCGCGACTCGCGCAGCGCTGCGCCATTCTCGTACTCACCAACCAACTGCTCGAGCAGTTCGTCGCTCACCGTCACCATTTCGCACGCCGCATCCTGCTCTGCGTCGCACACCTCGTGTTCCACCAAACGCGAGTACCGCGCGTGTTGCCGGCAGCTCTCGGCGGCGGCGCGGTAGAGCGCATCGGCGTTGACGCACAACGCGGCGGACTTCGTCAGGCCCGGCTCAGCGGCGGGCTTCGTCGCTGAGACGCGCGCGGTCTTGGCCTTCGGCATCGATGTCGTAAGTGAGGGTGAGGCGGGCGGGCGGTCGTGCGGGGGTCGTACCGAAGCATAACACCGTCAAGACGGCTTCAAGGCCACCCGAGTCACCGCGGTGAGACGACCCGGCCGTACCGCGACGCCCGGGCGACACGGTCGAAGTACGCGTAGGCCGCTCCGGCGATCTCGCCGATCGCCCGCTCGGCGGCGTGCTCATCGCGGTCGAACGTGGTCATCACGCAGATCGCGAAGGGACGGCGCGGAACGAAGACGATCCCGCAGTCGTTGCGCACGGCCTCGAGCGAGCCCGGCTTGTTCGCGATCCGAAGCTCCTCCGGAAGGAGTCGTGGGATGTAGCTGTCCTTGTGCGTGGCCAGAACAGTGAACAGGTCAGCCGTCCTCGCCGAATCGACGACGCGATTGCGGTAGAGTGAATCGAGCAGCAGCACAATCTCCCGCGGCGTGGCGGTGTTCTCGCGTCCCTCGGCCGCCGCTTTGAGATCCATCATCTTGCGTCGCAGTCGCGTCTCACGCAGGCCGAACCGTGCGAGCATGGCATTCACGCTGTCCGCGCTCACGCGGTCGATCAGGATGTTCGTCGCGCTGTTGTCGCTCACCGCGACCATCATCGTGGCGAGATCACGATAGGTGATTCGCGTGATCCCCGGCGTGAGGCCTGCGACGATGTCGCTGCCGTCCACCACGTCCTCGGCCCGCACAACGTAGAGATCGGTCAGCTTGAGGCGGCCAGCTTTGCTTTGGCGATATAGCTCGGCCAGCACCGCGATCTTGATCGTGCTCGCCGTCGGAAAGATTTCGTCGGCGTTGACCAGCAGCTCATCACCACTCGTGAGATCGCGAATCACCACGCCCATCACCCCATCGTGCGCACGATCGATGCGCGCGACCTCGGCCTCCAGCTTACGCCAGAGCAGCGTCTGCTTGACCTCGGTTGCCCGTCCGGCGCTCTGCGCGCAGAGCGACCCTCCGGCGGCCGCGCTGGCCACCGTCGCGAACACGATGCAGGTAACGCGAAGCCAGCGCTCACGCATCGCGCTCAAGCCGGCTTTTTGGTCGGCTTCGGCTTGGCCGGCGTCGTCGGGCCCGGCTTTGGCGCCTTCGACTTCGTCGAATCGCTCATGAACTGTTGCATGCGCGCCTGCACCGCCTCGAGCAGCTCGGGGAGATGCTCCTGCACCCGCTGCTGTCCGAGCGCCGCGCCCTTGGCCGACATCTGAGGAAGCTTGGTCAGCACCACGCGGCCGAGTGGTGTCGCATAGAACGTCGCGATGTCGCGAAGCTCCTGTTCGGTGAAGGCGGCGGCGTACATCGCGACCATGTCCGGCTTGAGCGACTCGTAGCTCATGTACTTCGACATGAAGCTGCGCATGATGTCCTCCACCTGCGCCATCTCCGGCCTCTGCTGGATCTGCGTTTGGATCGAGCTTTCGATCGTCGACTCGATCAGTCGCTTGGCGTCCATGACCACGAGAAGATTTTCGGCCGCTTGGATCTGACTCGCGGTCGGCGGGGGTGCCGAGCCCTGCGCGCGCGCAACTGCGCTGGCCGCTACGAGCATCGCGAGGGTGAAGAAGTAGTTGAGTCGTCGCGTCATGATTACTCCGAAATTCGGCAAGGTCGATTATGGATGAAGCGTGTCACATGGTGGTCCGATGTTCTGGAGCCGGGTCGCCAGGGCGCCCGAGCCCCTACTCCCCTACTCCCCAACCCCCAGCCCCAGCCCCAGCCCCAGCCCCAGCCCCAGCCCCTGTCCCTCGTGTTTCAGCAACCATGCCTTCCTCTCGATTCCGCCGCCGAACCCGGTGAGCGATCCGTCCGTCCCGATCACGCGATGGCAGGGAACGATGATTGGAATCGGATTGCGGCCGTTCGCGGACCCGACCGCGCGTGAGGCTTTGGGGTCGCCGATGCGACGCGCGAGCTCGCCATAGCTGATCGTGGCTCCAAAGGGAATCGCGCGCAACTCGTTCCACACGCGCTGCTGGAACGGCGTCCCTCGGGGCGCCAACGGCACGTCGAAGGTCGTCCGCGTTCCAGCGAAGTATGCCTCGAGCTGCGAGCGTACCGACGACACAATCGACCAGCGCGATGAGTCGCGCCGCCACGTGGGGTCGGGCTGCCCATCGAAGAGGACTTCGGTCAGTCCATCATCTTCCGCCACGATCAGCAGATCCCCGACCGCGCTCGGCACAAAGTCGTACGTGACCATCTGCACACCAAGAAACGGGGTAGCTCGATGCCCCAGCCCCCAACCCCTAGTCCCTAGCCCCTCTTCGAGAGCGAGGCCTCAATCCCTCCAACTATCTCATCAACCTGCTCCTTCGACACGATCAGCGGCGGCGACAGCGCGATGATGTCACCGGTCACGCGTGTCAGGAGCCCGTGCTCGAAACAGTCGACGAAGGTCTCGTACGCCCGGGCACCGGGGGCGCCCGCGCGTGGCGAAAGCTCGATACCGGCGACGAGGCCGGCGGTGCGGACGTCGATCACATGCGGCGCGCCGGCTAACGAGTGCATGCGCTCAGCCCAATACGGCGCGAGCGCCGCGGCGCGGTTGAACAGATTTTCGTCGCGGTAGACATCGAGCGTCGCCAACGCGGCGGCGCAGGCGAGCGGATGGCCGGAGTACGTGTAGCCGTGGAACAGCTCGATCCCCTGCTGTGCCGCTCCCGTCACCACGGTGTCGTAGATCGCATGCTTCGCGAACACCGCGCCCATTGGCACCGCGCCGTTAGTGATTCCCTTCGCGACCGTCATCAGATCGGGCGCGACGCCGAAGTAGGTCGCGCCGAACGCCGCGCCGAGCCGGCCAAAGCCGGTGATCACCTCATCGAAGATGAGCAGGATGCCGAATTCGTCGCAGATCTCGCGCAACCGCTCGAGGTAGCCCTTGGGCGGAATGAGCACCCCGGTCGACCCCGCGACCGGCTCGACGATCACGGCGGCGATCGTATCGGGCCCGCGTCGCTTCACGATGTTTCGGAGGTCGTCCGCCAAATCCGCACCGTGCACCGGCTGGCCGGGGCTGAACGCGTTGCGCGCCAGATCGTGCGTGTGTGGCAGATGGTCCACCTGCGGAAGCGCCTGCGCGGCGAACTGCGCGCGATTGGCCTCGATGCCGCCGACGGAGATTCCTCCGAAGCCGACGCCGTGGTATCCACGCAACCGCCCCACGAATCGCACGCGCTCCGGCTCGCCGTTCGCGCGATGGTATGCCAGCGCGATCTTGAGCGCGCTGTCGACCGCCTCCGACCCCGAGTTCGTGAAGAAGACGTGATCGAGATCGCGCGTGGCCTCGTCCTGATCGAGCAGTTGGGTCAACCGGTCGGCGAGTTCGAAGCTCAGCGGATGGCCCATCTGAAATCCCGGCGCGTAGTCGAGTCGTGCCGCCTGCTCCGCGATCGCGCTCACGATGCGCTCGCGGCAGTGCCCGGCGTTCACGCACCAGAGTCCCGCCGTTCCGTCGAGCACGCGCTGCCCATTGCTCGCGCGGAAATGCATGTCCTTCGCCGAGACGAGGATTCTCGGCGCCTGCTTAAAGGCACGATTCGCCGTGAACGGCATCCAGTGGTGGTCGAAGGCCGTGGACGGTGGAGCGGTCGCGGTGTGTGTCATCGGATGCACAGGGTTGTGGATGCGATCATCCTATGATGATGAGCCTCTCGCGGGAAGCGGCGGGCACGAAGCCCTGCGTTGCCGCGTTGGTGAATTTTCGGCATCCATCACGGCACGTGGAACCACGCCTCCACGCTGCTCAGGAAGTGAACAGCTTCGTCAGATGATCCTGCCAGTCGTGTTGCAGCTCGTTCATCCGCCCGGGCGGGATGCCGTAGCCGTGCGCCCACACGCCAATCTCATTTTGCGATCCTGGCTCCAGCATCACGCGGAGCAGTCCGTTATTCAGCTCGTCGATAGTACCGGTGAAGTCGCCAGGCGCGGCGGCGATGCGCACTTCGCCGGAGAGGGCGCCGCCGTTTGGATTGGCAAGCGTGTAGCGTTCTCCCTCGAGCGCGCGGTCGAGCGCCGTGCTCGACGTCCATCCCGTCGGTCCGAACAGGCGGCCCCACGCCTCGTCAAACGAGCAGCTGAAGTTCGCGCGCGCCCAGGCCACGGTCCGATTTTCACCGCGATGATGCTCCAAGTAGTGGCGCATGCTACACAGCTCAGCGCGCCATCCGCGCCGAATGCCATGAAAGAAATCGTCCCATTTGGCGTCGGCGTCGAAGCCGCTGGCCACAACGCGCAACACTGTGCGCGCGCCGTGATCCTCGATCACGAAATCCGTCGCGATGTGCGACGGTGGCGGCGCGCCACCCGGCTTTGGCATTCCGATGCCAAGCGCCCGTTCGGGCTCCCAGGTACGGATGGGCCAGTCGTCGCCGGCAAGTGCATCGCCCCAGCGCAGGACGAAATCGCCGCCGACGCCCGGAGTCACGTTTGCGGTGAGTGGAAACCAGCGCGCGAGCTCTCGCGGGTCGGTGAGCGCGCGCCATACCGCGCTGGCTGGCGCATTGATCGGAATCACGTACTTCGCTGATCGCGTCGGGGCATCGGTCTCACTCATGATATGCTGACCTCGCTGTGGGGCTCGATTTTCGGGTAGACGGCCGACACGAAGGAGAAGGCGCGCGCGCGCGGGGCGGCTTCGTTGTGATAGCGGCGCGCGAGACGCGCCATTACTTCGCGCAGCTCGACGGAGAAGGCGTGCTGGTCGGCTTGGGACGCGAAGCGCACTTCGGTTTGTATGGTGAGCGTCGCGAGCTGTTTCTGAGCAGCGTCCGCCATGCGGCGCAGGTCACCGACATTGCGGATGATCGACCCGGCGACGGCGATGAGGTAGGCCGAAGAGAACTGGTCGCGCACGCGTTCCGGATCCGAGGCGAGCGCGCCGAGCGCGGCGGGCGAAATCACGTACGAGGCAGCGCTGGCCTGCACGATGCGCTCGACGCATCCGCGCCGGCGCCGCTCTTCGACGAAGTTGACCAGGCCATCTGACTCGAGTTGGCGGATGTGGTAATTCACCGCCTGCCGTGCGAGTCCGAGTCGTCGCGCCACACCGGTGGCTGAATCGGGGTGGTCCAGCGCGCCGAGTAGGCGGAGGCGATCGGGGTTCAAGACCGAAGCTGCCCGGACCGGGTCATCAATTACCGCGACGGACGGAAGTGTTGCAGCGAGCGCCATAAAATCTCAGGTGACTGAATTGACCAACAACATAATATTGACAGAAATATTTGTCAAATTGCGTATGGACATATTTATGAGTGTCTGCCACGGTGACAACTATTTGAGCTTCCGTCTGCCTCGCCTAAGGCCCTACGCGTCAGGCGTCACTGACATCTACCATCTGACATCTGACATCCGCCCTTTTCTCATTGCCGCTGCCCCGGCCGCTTGGCGTAGTCGAGGTCCGTCGTGTACGCGCGTTCACCGAGCCCCACGTAGAGTTGCCGAGGACGCGCGATTTTTTGCTCCTTGTCCAAGAGCATCTCTTCCCACTGGGAAAGCCAGCCCGCGGTCCGTGCCACGGCAAACAGCACGGTGAAGAAGTCGGTCGGGAACGCCATCGACCGATAGATGAGTCCCGTGTAGAAGTCGACGTTCGGGTACAGCTTGCGCGAGACGAAATAGTCGTCGCTGAGCGCGATGCGCTCGAGCTCGAGGGCGATCTCGAGGTCTTTGTCCATGCCGACTTGCTTGAACACCTCATCGGCCAGCTTCTTCACAATGCGCGCGCGCGGGTCGTAGCTCTTGTAGACGCGATGACCAAAGCCCATCAACCGCTGGCCCTTCCCCCCTTTCACCTCTTCGATGAAGGCCGGAATGTTCTTCGGATGCCCGATCTCGGTGAT
Organism: Gemmatimonadales bacterium; assembly: GCA_038228795.1. Classification (GTDB taxonomy): domain Bacteria; phylum Gemmatimonadota; class Gemmatimonadetes; order Gemmatimonadales; family Gemmatimonadaceae; genus JALZAE01. The sequence goes on along the minus strand of JBBROY010000004.1, from coordinate 195,708 downwards.
CATGCGCAGCACTTGCTCGTTCGCACCGCCGTGCAGCGGGCCATACAGGGCGGCGATGCCGGCCGCGATCGCGCTGAATGGATCGACCTGCGATGATCCGACCGCCCGCACGGCGCTCGTCGAGCAGTTCTGCTCGTGGTCGGCGTGGAGGATGAACAGCACCTCGAGCGCCTTCACGAACACGGGATTCGCTTCGTACCTCGGCTCCGACATCCGGGCGACCATCGACAGAAAATTCTCGACGTAACCGAGATCGTTGTCGGGGTAGATGAAGGGGAGGCCTTTGACGTGGCGGTACGCGAAGGCGGCCAGCGTCGGCATCTTCGCCAGCAGCCGCACGATCGAGATGTGGCGCTGCTCCGGCTCGAAGATCTCCTTCGCCTGCGGATAGAAGCTCGACATCGCCGCCACTGTCGAGCAGAGCATCGACATCGGGTGCGCGTCGTAGCGGAATCCCATCAAGAACGTCTTGATGTTCTCGTGCACGTACGTGTGGAAGGTGATGTCGTGCGTCCACTTGTCGTACTGCGGCTGGGTGGGCAGCTCACCGTTGCGCAGGAGCCAGGCGACCTCGAGAAAGCTCGCCTTCTCAGCCAGCTGCTCGATGGGGTAACCGCGATAGCGGAGGATCCCCTTGTCGCCGTCGATGAAGGTGATCGCGCTCTTGCAGCTCGCGGTGTTCATGAACGCCGGGTCGTAGCTCATCAACCCAAAGTCGCCCGCGTTTACCTTGATCGCGCGGAGATCCATTCCCCGAATTGCTTCGTCGCCTTCGACGCCCTCGCGCATGATGGGCGCGGTGTAGCTCTTTCCGGTGCGGGGATCGCGGATCTCGAGTGCTGCGTTCTGAGGCGCATCGGAGCCGGTGCCTGCGTTGTTCGGCGTATTCGTGGCCATTGGCCGTTCATCTCCAGACAGTGTCGCGTGACGCGCGGCGCCGCTCTCGCTCGGCGCATCTCGCACGTCTCGCGTGAAAAGTATCGACAGCGAGTCGCAGGGATAGGGGCGTCGCGCGCGCGCTGCGCGATGGTTGACCATATTACTCCAATCATTCGTCCGGAGTCTCATGCGTTGCCGACTGGTTGTTGCATCGATCGTTCCCTTGACGCTGGTGTCCGCCGCGGCGGCGCAGACCGGCATTACCGTTACGCCGCTATTCGGCTACTCCGTCTTCAGTGACTACTACGCCGGCAGCGTCACCGCGCCGGGATCATCGGACCGCGCTACGCTGCGCCTCTCGTTCAACAGCCAGCTGGATCTCGGCGCGACGGTGCGCTACGACTTTGGGCTGTCGTCGTGGTCGGTCGTCGGCTCGGCAAGTCGTGGAAGCGGCGGCGGCAAGGGCGAGATCTGCGAGCTCGCCAGCTGTTCTGGCCAGCAAGAGACGGGCGACGTCACCATCTGGCAATTTTCGGGAAGTCTCGCGCGCCGCCTGAACCTGGCGACGACGCCAACGACTCCCGTGTTTCGCGCCACACTCGGCGGCCAGCTTACGCGCGTCACGCTGCAGAACGTAGGCGACAACGGCGAGAGTGCATCGGCGAACAATTTCGGCGTCACCGCGGGCCTCACCGCCGACCTCACCCTCTCGCAGCGCGTGGGGCTGGCGGTCTCACTCACCGACGCGATCGTGAAATCGGACGTCGGCGACATATTCCGCACGGTCTCCGGCTTGGAAACGACACAGCTCACCTTTGAATCGCATTGGATGAATGCCATGCGCTTCGCGGCCGGGATCAGCTTTCGTTTTTGAGGATGGAGCGGGTGGTAACGGTGGTGTGCTCGTGGAAGAATGCTCGCCCGGTCAGCGCTATCCTCTGGTCCAGATCACGACCAGCCCGCAATAGCTGCCCTCGGCGCTGGTGACGAGCTCGCGCGGCATGGTTGCCGGGCCGGCATAGACCTCGACGCCGGCGATCTCGAGTGGCGGGATCGCATCGATCGATTGCCCTCCGGGCTGCAGCATGCCGTCCACCATCACGCGCATCACGCACGGCGCGGGGCGCAGGCTCCCTCCGATTCGCCGAACGGTGACCCCGCGTCGCGACACCGGGAGCGGCGTGCCTAGACTGTCGATGATGTCGAGTGAGGGCACGCTGCGGAGCATGACGCTGAGCGCAACGGGGTTTCGCCTCTCGATATCGTCCCGCGTGAGGAACGAGCCAACGCCGTTGGCACGTCGCCGCTCGAAGTCACGAAGCCGCGAGGTCGCCGGCGGCATCGTGGCGACGGTGGTCACGGTATCGAGTATTGGCGCGGCACGAACGAGCGACTGCGTGATCAGCGTCGTGATCCCTGACCTGAGCTCGAGCTTGATCATCACCGGCGAGTAGCCAATCAGCCGCATCGTCACGAGATACGTGCCTGGCACGATGCTGTCGAAGTGAAAGTCGCCGCCGGCCTGCGTGGTCGTCGTTTGGCTCGTCCGGATCACGACGACCTCGACATCCACCAAAGGCCGCCCGTCCGTGCCGATCACTACACCGGAAATCGCCGCCGGCGCCGCTTGTCCGCTGGCGATCCGGGCCACCGCGAGAGCGGCGATGATAAAAATCGAACCAGGTGAGCGCACCCGTTACGCTGATAGAGCGGCCGTCGGTTGGCAAGACTTCGATGGATCTTGGCTCCGCGGCGAATAGCCGGACTCATTCGGATCACGTCCATGAATACCGCGGAGCGAACATCCGCGGACCCTCCTCGGAAAGAGCAAACGAGCTGCTTCCTTGGCGGCGACCGCCCGCGGACTCGAGTGCCGACCAGAACGAACCGAGAAGCCGCACGACGCAAAACGGGCGACTCTGGTGAGTCGCCCGCGTTGTTTCCACTGGAGCGAGGCGGTACGGCTAGTGCTCCACTTTGGTCACGTTCGCGGCGGCGGGACCCTTGTCGCCTTGGGTCACCTCGAACTCCACGACATCGCCTTCGGCCAGTGACTTGAAGCCGTTGCCCTGGATGGCACTGAAGTGAACAAAGCAATCTTTTTGCCCGTTGTCCGGAGTGATGAAACCGAACCCCTTTGCGTCATTGAACCACTTCACTTTGCCGGTAATGCGAGCCATTCCTCCCCCCATGCTGTTGTCGAGGGATCGGAGCCATATTGGCCGTCCACAGGACATGTCTCAGATCGCGGGACGCGAAACCCCCCGCCCTGGGCTGTCTCCAAAAAAATGGGACCCAGGGGAAACCCAGGTCCCAATCGATTCGGAGGCACGAACAACCTACAACTGGCGAGTTTTTCCCGCAACGGATGCGGCGTTGGGACCAAAGACGCCTACTGGGCCGGGACGACGGTCACTCCGGTAACGAAGTACTGGGTCTCGCCAAAGCAGGTGAACGGAACGCCACGATGCTGCTCGTAGTGGACCGCGAGGCGCCGGCCGCTGGCGGCTTCGATGGCGTGAGCGATCGAGTCGCTGCGGACGGAGAACTTGAACACCTCTGGAAGCACCTGTGCCTGGTTCGGAATCACCAGCGGCATCTCCCCTTCCCAGGTGGGACAGACATAGCCTTTCTTGGAGAGCTTCTGGACGTAACCGACGCGCTCGCCCTTCGAGTACGACCAATTGAGCGCAATGGTCGTCCACAACGCGACCACGAGAATCGGAATCAACAGGAGCGCCAGCAACGCGCCCTTCAGTCCCCAGTGCCTTTTGCGCGTGACCGGTGGTGGCGTGGCCGCGACATCCTGCGTCGTGTAGCCCTTGGGCGGATCTTCAATGTGGCGTTTATTGTCGTCGACCATGGGTGCTCCGTCGCGGAGAAGACTGTTAACTGAGGTTATCCATTCTTGAGATGTCACACGTCGGAAGTCAGATGTCAGCGGCGGCGCGCCGCGGGTCGAATGGAGAGGTGCGTCACTGACATCTGACCTCTGACCTCCGACATCTCCAACTCGTTCACCTGTCTTTCTTTCTTTGGTCAGCCCGTCACACGTCGATCCCGCACTCCAATACTATGCACTCTAGTACCTGCCTCGCACTCCTCGCGGCCACTTGCTCGACCCTTTCGGCCCAAGGGACCGGCAGCCCCCGACCTGACTACGCCACCGTCGCGGTCGCCCTCGAGCGATTGGCCGATCACGAGCTCAATGCACACGACGTACCTGGCTTGTCGATCGCGCTCGTCGACGATACGACAATCGTGTGGGCGCGCGGATTCGGGTTGGCGAGCATCCGCGGCCGGACGGCGGCAACCGCGCAGACGGTGTATCGGGTCGGCTCGATCACCAAGACGTTCACCGATGCCGCGGTGCTCCGCATGTCCGAGCTCGGGCTCCTCGATCTGGATGCGCCGGTCACGCGATACATCCCCGAGTTTGCGCCGAAGAATCCGTTCGGAGATCCGGTGACCCTGCGGCAGCTGATGGCGCACCGCTCCGGTCTCCCGCGCCGCCCGCCGGTGGGGAACTACTACGATTCCAGCTCGCCATCGCTCGAGAAAACGGTTGCGAGCCTCAACCGGAGCGAGCTGCTGTTCGCCCCGGGCGACAAGACGAAGTACTCGAACGCCGCGCTCGCGGTCGCCGGTTTGGCGATCGAGCGCGTAGCGCACGAGCCGTACGCCACCGCGATGACGCGCCTCGTCTTCGCGCCGCTCGGCATGACGAGCACCTCCCTGCGTGTCACGCCCGCGATGCAGGCGCACCTGGCGACCGGCTACATGTGGGGATACGACGTCTCGCTGTCCTCTGCCCCCACCTTCGCTCTTGGCATCGCGCCGGCAGGCGATCTCTATTCCACCGCGCCGGATCTGGCGCGCTGGCTGGGCGTAGTGGTGAACGGGGGCCGCACATCCGGCGGCACGTCGTTCCTCAAGGCGCAATCGATCTTCGAGATGATGCGACCACAGTTCGTCCCGTCATCGACTCCGTTCGGCTGGGGACTCGGCTTCTACGTATGGCCCTCCGAGGGACGCAAACGCATCGCCAATAGCGGATCCGGCTGGGGATTCGTGGGTGAGATGCAGGCGCTCCCCGACGAGAAGATCGGTGTCGTAGTGCTGGTGAACAAAGACTACGCGAGCGGTGTCGCCTTTCGTTTGGCCGATGCGGCGCTCCGCCTGATGCTCGCCGCCAAGCACGGCCAGCCCCTCCCCGCTATCCCGTTGCCGCGGACAATTCCGGCGGCGATGGCGAAGTCGCTCTCGCCGCACTACGCCAACGCCACGCGCTCGATCACCATCGCCCGCACCGGGGGCGCGCCTTCGATGCTCGACGACGCCGGGGGCACGCGCGCGCGGCTCAAGTGGGCGGGCGGCGACACGCTCATCACGGATGATGAGCTCCTGCCAGCGAGGCGGTGGCGGATGATCGGAAAGACCGCGCTCGTGATGGGTCGCGACACACTGCGAGCGATGCCGAGCACGCCGGTGTTCAGCACGACCAAGTACGCGGCGTTGCTGGGTCACTATGGCTGGCCGCACTACACGCTCCACGTCATCGAGCAGAATGGCCGGCTGGTGGCGTTGACCGACGGCTTCGTCTACCAGCCGTTGACCGAAGTGTCGGAGAACGTTTTCAGATTTCCGGATCTGGGATGGTACGATGGCGAGCTGTTGACCTTTGTGCGGAGTGCGGACGGACGGGTCGATGGTATCGTGGCAGGAGGTGTCAGCATGAAGAGGAAAAAATGACAGATGTCAGATGTCGGATGTCAGATGGCAGTGGCAGCGCACTGGGCTGGGTGGCGAGATCCGTTGCTGACATCTGACATCTGACATCTGACGTCTATTACTTTGGTCTTCATGAGTTCCACCGTTCGCAGGTCAACTGTTACAACCCTCGTTGGCGACGTCGCGGTTGGGAGTAGCCACCCGATCGTCGTTCAATCCATGACCAACACCGACACCGCCGACGTCGGCGGCACGGTCGAGCAGGTGGTCGCGCTCGCGGCGGCCGGTTCGCAGCTGGTGCGGGTGACGGTCAACAACGAGGAGGCGGCTGCCGCGGTCCCCGAGATCGCGCGCCGACTGGCCGACCGGGGCGTGCACGCGCCGATTGTCGGCGACTTCCACTACAACGGGCACCTGCTGCTGGCGAAGTATCCGGCGTGCGCGCAGGCGTTGGCCAAGTACCGCATCAATCCGGGCAACGTCGGCGGCAAGCGGCGCGACGAGCACTTCCGCACCATCGTGCAGATCGCGGTCGACAACGCGAAGCCGGTACGCATCGGCGTGAACTGGGGCTCGCTCGACCAGGATCTGCTCACGCAGATGATGGACGACAACGCGCGAAAGTCCGACCCGATGGATGCGAAGGACGTCTACATCGAAGCGATGCTCGAGAGCGCGCTCCGCTCTGCCACGCTCGCCGAGGAGACGGGGCTCGGCCACGATCGCATCATCATCTCGGCCAAGGTGTCTGGTGTGCGCGATCTGGTGACCGTGTATCGCCTGCTCGCCGCGCGCTGCGACTATCCGCTGCATCTCGGCCTCACCGAAGCCGGGCTCGGCACCAAAGGCATCGTCGCCAGCACGGCGGGCCTCTCGATTCTCCTCGGCGAAGGAATCGGCGACACGATTCGCGTGTCGCTCACGCCCAAGCCGAACGGCGATCGCACCGAAGAGGTGTTGGTCGCGCAGCAGATTCTCCAGTCGATGGAGCTGCGCAGCTTCACGCCGCAGGTCACCGCCTGTCCCGGGTGCGGCCGCACGACCTCCACATTCTTCCAGCACATGGCGGAGGATATTCAGACGTACCTGCGCGAGCAGATGCCGGTGTGGCGCACCAAGCATCCCGGTGTGGAGGAGATGCGTGTGGCGGTAATGGGCTGCGTGGTGAACGGACCGGGCGAGAGCAAGCACGCGAACATCGGCATCTCGCTGCCCGGTACCTTCGAGGAGCCGAAGGCGCCGGTCTACGTCGACGGCAAGCTCATGGTCACGCTCAAGGGCGATGCGATCGTGCCGGAGTTCCTGGAGATTCTCGAGCGGTACGTCGAGCGGACCTACCCGGTCAGCGAGGCGGTTTCGCCCTGAGCACATCGCCCCGTGGCACGGGGGTGCAGCACACGCCGAGCCGCGTCAGGAGGTCGAACTGCAATCCGATGACCACGACCGCCGCTCCCTCGCCGCCATCCACGGCCCGAGCGGAGCGGACATCGGCCACGACGCGAACCAGCGTCGAATCGCCGATCTGGCGCAGCGCGACTGATATCGTGGTGCCTCGCCTGACCACGTCTTTGTCGAATGTCCCGACATTACTGGGGCGCGTGACGATGCGCCCGCTGGCCGCACTCGTGTCCGCGATGACGAAGTGGTGCTCGACCAGCGCACTCACGATAGCGGCAAAGACCGCTGGCTTCGCTTTCGCCAGCATGAAGCGCTGGCTGTCTCTCGACGCGCTGATCGCGTGGAGCGCGTTTCTCCGAGCGAGGATCGCGCTCCCGGCGTTGAAACAGATCAGAGGCTGCGGCGGTCCAATACGCCGCGCGATGAAGTACCCGCGCGGCTGGTGCTTCTCGACCGTTCCGATGTCCCAGCCCATGCCGTGCCCTTCCAGGATGTCTCCCCGCTGCTTCGCGACGATCTCGTAGCCCGCATCCGTCGAGCGAATCATGCTGAAGGTGATCGCGGTGCCAAGCGCGCTGTCGCGCACGGTGGTCCAGCGCATCCGCGCGGCCATGAAGATGTCGGCCAACGCTTCGCCACTGCCCGATCCCCACTGTTGCGCGAAGCAGGCATTCTGCGGGAGCGTGTGCGGATCGAACAGGTCGGCGTAGCGGAGGAGATACGGAACGGTGTCGTTGGGCACGCCGAATGTCAGCGCCGCGGTATCGAGCACGAGCGTTCCCATGTATCCCGCGGCGGCGCTATCGCCGCGCTCGCAGCGCTTGGCGCAGATCTGAAACGAATAGGTGCCCGCGATGTTGGACGCAGGGCGCTGCGCCGCGGGTGCGGTGATCGGAATAGAGGCGAGGCCGGCGACCACCGAGAGTATCACGACCCCACGACGACCCATGCGTGCCGACATTGCGACGTTCCTCTCCGACTAGCGGTTCCTGGGAGTATCCGCGGCTCGCCGATCTATACTCGGCTCGGCCCCTTTCGTTTCAAGCGCTCGCACGACATCGCGCAGCTCGTCCATGATCGGCGCGGCGAATCCGATCTCGCGCAAGCGCTCTTCGACGCGACCGTACCAGCGGATCGTCGCCTCCCGGCCCGACTTGAAGCGATTCCAGACGGTGTCGGGAAATCCGGTGCGCTCGAGGTCGGCCAGGATGGTGCTGCCGTTGTGGATCTTGTCGGCGGCGCAGACCCAGCGCGCTTGCTCGGAGGCGCCGGCCAGCCGCGTCAGGTAGTCGGCCTTGCGATCTTCCCAGCCCAACTCCACCCCGTCGTCATCGGTGTTGCGCGCGGTCACGGCGAGGACGGTCTGCAATACGCCCGCGCCGAATTTGTCGCCGATACGCTGCTCCAGCATCTCGCGCGTGTAGCCGCCCTGCACGCAATCCTCGATGACATCGTGGAGGATGCCGGCGACGACCGTGTCGTCATCCTGGCCGTAGCGCGTGAGGATCACCGCCACGTTCGCCGGGTGTGTGAGGTAGGGGAGGCGGGTTCCCTTGCGTACCTGCTGGTCGTGATGCTTGGCCGCGAACGCGAACGCGTGATTGATGCGGTCCGAGTAGCCTGTCATCACTCCAAACTACCGGTGCGACATGCGTCGTGCGAGGTGCGACGCTTCGCTGGATGATGGTGATGAAATAGAGGTCGAGCGTGAGGAGCCCCAATCCTTGAATGGCGATCCCGATGCCGGCGCCAACGGCGCCGAGTCGTTGCCCGAACTTCCATCCGCATGTCGCGATGGCGACCCCGACACCGATCAGCCCGATGTCGAGTCCGCTGTACAGCCAGATCTGATTCGCCAGCCGAGCGACGCCGCTCATATCCCGCTCAACGAGTCCCCAAAGCGATATCGCGACATAGATCAGCTCGAGCGTACCCCAAGCCGCGGTTTGCGCGGCGAAGTGCGTGAGGAGCGGTGAGCGCGCGCGGCCGCGGCGCACGGCCAGCGCGGCAATGACGGCGGTGCCGGCCAGCACACAGAGCGTGCCCCACGCGGCGACCCGCAGAAAATGCGCGCGCTCGGCGAGCATCCATGTGTCACTCCACACGATCGTTCTCCGCGATGGCGCCCGCGGCTCGCTCCGTGCAAAGAGCGTTGTCTCGAGTTCCGGTACGTTGCACGACAGACTCCACGTTCAGGCTGCTTGATTGATGTTTCCCGCCGTCGATGTCACGCCGTACGGATTGTTCGTCCCATCGGCCAACGTCTACCTGGACGCGCGCACCGCGCCGGGCACGGTGTTCGTCTCCCACGCGCACGCGGACCACTGCAGCGAAGCCGCGCGCATCATCTGCACACCCGAGACAGCCGCGCTTCACCACGCGCGGCGCGGTGCGCGCGAAGCCATCACCATTCCGCTTGGCCAATCCCTGCGCGTCGGCGACGCGGAGCTCACGCTGCACTCGGCGGCCCATGCCCTGGGCTCGGCAATGCTGAGCGCGCGCACGGCCGACGGCGTCGCCGTCTACACCGGGGATTATAAGCTGCGCCCCAACCCGTTCGCGCCGGCATCGCACGTTCCGCGCTGCGATACGCTGGTAATGGAGTGCACGTTCGGTGAGCCCCGCTATCGCTTTCCGCCCGATGCGCTGCTGCTCGGTCAGCTCTTCGAGTTCATCGATGATGCGTTTGCGCGCGGCGCGACGCCGGTGGTGCTCGCCTACGCGTTGGGAAAGGGGCAGGAGGCGCTCTATCATCTGACCTCGCGCGGCTACGACGTGATGCTGCACGGCGCCATAGCGCGCATGTGCCAGCTGCACGTCGAGCTCGGCTTTCCCTTCCCTGGCCCCGGCACCTGGACGCGCTACCGCCGCGGCGAAATCGGCCGTCGCGTGCTCCTCACGACGCCATCCACGCGGAAGACGGCAATGATCACCCGCATCGAGCCGCGACTCGTCGTGTACCTCACGGGGTGGGCGTATCATCCCGGCGCGCACAACATGTACAAGGATTGTGATCTCGTCCTTCCCTTTTCCGATCACGCCGATTTCGACGAGCTCGTGCGCACGGCCGATGAGAGCGGCGCGCGCAAGATTTACACGGTGCATGGCACCCCGAAGTTCGCCGCGCATCTCCGCACGCTCGGCATGGACGCCGAGCATCTCCTTGCCCACCCGCAGGAGTGCGATGACCAGTTGGAGATGCTGTGAGCGGCGAGCTCGCTGGATCCACATTCCACGCCTGGGCTACGTGCGCGGGGCGTGTCCGCGCCACGACCAAGCGCCTCGAAAAAAGTGCCATCCTCGTGCCGTATCTGGCCGAGCTTGACGAGCGGTCGCTCGCCATCGCCGCGCGCTTCTTCTCAGGCCTCGTCTTTCCGCGTCACGATGCGCGGACCACGCAAGTCGGCGGCTCGATTCTCGTGGCCGCGGTCGCGGCCGTATCGGGCGCGAGCGACGAGTTCCTCTCAGAGCGCTATACACACCATGGTGATTTCGGCGACGCGACTCTTGACGTACTGGCCGGCCGCGAGCCAAGCGCGCTCACGTTGACCGAGATGGAGTCGTTCTTCGTTTCGCTCGCCGTCACGAAGGGGTCGAACGCGCGTCGGGCGATCGTGACCGAGATGTTCGCCAAGCTCGGACCGCTCGAGGGCGCCTATCTCGTCAAGCTGGTGGGTGGCGAGCTGCGCATCGGATTGAAGGAGGCGCAGGTGGAGGAGGCGGTCGCGATCGCGTTTGGCGCGCCGCTCGAGAGCGTGCGGCGTGCCAACCTCCTGCGCGGTGACGTCGGAGAAGTGGCGCAGCTCGCGAAGCGCGGCACGCTGGAGAGTGCGCAGCTCGCGCTCTTTCATCCGATTGGCTTCATGCTCGCGCAGCCACTGGCCACGCCGGCCGAGATTGTCGCCGCGCTGCCCGCGCCGTTCGCCGTCGAAGACAAGTACGATGGTATTCGCGCGCAGGCGCACATCGGCATCGACGAGACGGGTGCCCCGCGCGCCGCGCTCTTCTCGAGGACGCTCGACGACATCACACGGGGCTATCCCGACGTCGCCGCGGCGTTGGCCTCGCTCCCCGCCGGGCTCGTGCTCGATGGCGAGCTGCTCGCGTACGACCCCGCCCAGCCCGAGCGCGCGCTTCCCTTCAAGTCGCTGCAGTCGCGAATCGGCCGCAAGGCGCCGAGCGCGGCGCTGCAGGCCAAAGTGCCGGCGACCTTCGTCGCCTACGACGTGATCGCGGCCGACAGCGTGCTGGTGGTCGACGAACCGTACTTGGAGCGCCGGGCGCGGCTCGAGCGCATGGCCTGGCCTGGACTCTCGGCGCGGCTGGCCCCGATGGTGCTAGTGAGCGACGAAACCGAGGTCGAGCGTGCGTTCGTCGCGGCGCGCGCGCGTGGGAACGAGGGGATCATCGTCAAGGATCCGGCATCGGTGTACGCGCCGGGCCGGCGGGGCAAGACGTGGATCAAGCTCAAGCGTCCGCTAGCCACGCTCGACGTCGTTGTCACCGGCGTCGAGCGCGGGCATGGCAGGCGGCGCAGCGTGCTGAGCGACTACACCTTCGCCGTGCGCGCATCGGAAAGCGATGACACGCTGCTCAACGTCGGCAAGGCGTACAACGGGCTGACCGATGTCGAGATCGCGGATCTGACGGAACGGTTCAAGGCGCTGACCGTCGAGCAGTTCGGCCGCTTTCACAAGGTGAGGCCCGAGATAGTCCTCGAGGTGACCTTCGACATCGTGCAGCCATCGCAGCGGCACAAGGCGGGCTACGCGCTGCGCTTTCCGCGCATCGTCCGCGTGCGCGACGACAAGCCGGTGGCGGAGATCGACACCCTCGCGCGCGTACGGGAGCTGGCCGGCGAGACGAAGCTCTGACCGCCCACGATCCGATGGCCGCCGCGCTCGCTCTGCTCGCTCCGCCCGTACGCGACTGGGTGCGGGCGACATTTGGCCAGCTCACGCCGCCGCAGATCGCGGCGATCCCGGCGGTGCACGCCGGCCGCCACGTGCTCGTATCAGCGCCGACCGGCACGGGCAAGACGCTGGCGTCCTTTCTCGCTGTGCTCTCGGAGTTGATCGCCGACCACCAGCGCGGGGAGCTGCGCGCTGGAATTCACGCGATCTACATCTCCCCGCTGCGCGCGCTCGGCTACGACGTGCAGCGGAATCTCGAGGGGCCGTTGGCCGAGATCTGCGCATCGCATCTGCCCGGATGCGCTCCCGATGACGTGCCCGTTCGCGTCGCCAGCCGAACCGGCGACACGTCGCCGGCCGACCGGCGCAAGCTCGTTGCGAAGCCACCGCACATTCTGGTGACGACGCCGGAATCGTTGGCGATTCTGCTGTCCACACCGAGCATGCGCCCGAACTTCGCGGGTGTGCGATGGGTGGTCGTCGACGAAGTACACGCGCTGGCCGGCAACAAGCGTGGCGTACACCTCGCGCTCTCGCTCGAGCGTCTCGCACACGCTGCCGGCCGTGATCCTGTGCGTATCGGCCTCTCCGCCACGGTGTCACCGCTCGATGCGGTTGCGCGCTGGCTGGTGGGCGTGAACCGACAACCCGAAATCATCTCATGGACGATGCCGCGCGACGCCGTCTATTCGCTCGGTTCGGTGCTCACCGGGCAGGTGGTGCCGAACCCGTCGACAGTGCAGCGCGGTGTCGCCACCGCCGTGGCGGCGCGCGTCGACCGGCATCGCACGACGCTGGTGTTTACCAACACGCGCGGCGCGGCCGAGCGTTTGGCGCACCGGCTCAAGGAGCGATTCGGCGATAACGCCGTCGCGGCGCATCATTCGTCGCTTGCGCGCGAGGAGCGTTTCAGCGTCGAGCGCAGGCTGCGCGACGGTGCGCTGCGCGCCGTCGTCACGTCGACATCCCTCGAGCTGGGAATCGACATTGGCACTGTGGACGAAACGGTGCTCGTGGGCTCGCCGCGCGATGTGACGAGGGCGCTGCAACGCGTCGGCCGCTCGGGACATCGCATCGACCGGCATCCTGCCGGCCACTTCATCGCGACCGGCGTCGACGATCTCATCGAGTGCGCGGCGGTGGCCGAACGATGTCGCGCCGGCGTGTTGGACCCGGTCAGGCTTCCGCGCGCGCCGCTCGACGTGCTGGCGCAGCAGCTCGTCGGCATGAGCGTCGACGGTGATTGGCGCGATGCCGACGCCTTCGCGCTCGTACGGCGCAGCGCATCATACGCCAAGCTCACGCGCCGGGACTTCGATGCGGTGCTCGACTATCTCTCCGAATCGAGCGAGACGATGGAGGAGCGGCGCGTGTACGCCAAGATCGAGCGCGAGGGACGAGGTGCGAAGAAAGTCTTCCGCGCGCGCGGGCGGTCCGTGGCGACGATCTATCATCAGAACGTCGGGACGATCGCCGGCGGGGCGTCGGTGCGCGTGAAGCCGCGCGGATCGTCGACGCCAATCGGCACCGTTGAGGAATCGTTCCTCGAATCGATCAAACCGGGCGACCGGTTCCTGCTCGGCGGTCGTGTGTGGTCGTTCATGTACGCCCAGGGGATGACCGCATTCGTCGCGCCGGCGAGCGGGCGGCCGAGCGTGCCGAGGTGGGCGTCGGAGATCTTGCCGGCGACGCGGGGTGTGGCGCGCGGCGTGGGTGAAATGCGTGCCTGGATGCGCGACACGCTGTGCGCGCTCGGCGAGCGTGCGTTGACCGGGCGAATCGTTGACCGCCTTGGCGTCAGTGAGCGCGATGCCGCCGCGCTGGCGAGCTACGCAGCCGCGCAGCAGGCGCTTTCTCCCATCCCCGACCCCGGTGAGATTCTCATCGAGCGGTGGCTCGACAGCGAGGACGAGCGGCTCGTCGTGCACGCGGTGACAGCTCCACTCGGCCGGCGCGCGAACGAAGCACTGGCTCGCGCGATCGCGTATCGCATCGGCCGCGGCAATGCGGGACTTCTGGTCGACGATCAGTCGTTCGCGCTGCGAGCGCCCAAGCGCGCCGCGTGGGAGGAGGAGCAGTTGGCCGGCCTGTTCAATCCGTCGGGGTTCGCCGAGGACGTGGCGCGCGCGGTGGCGCGCAGCGATCTGTGGGGGCGGCGATTCAGGCAGGTTGCATCGATTGGACTCATGCTGGTCAAGAACTATCGCGGACACTCGCGATTTGTCGGCGCGATGCAGTTGAACGCGCGGCGCATCTGGAGCGTGCTCGAGCGCGAGCGGCCCGAATTTCCACTTGTCCGCGAGACCTATCGCACCGTGCTGGAGGATGATCTCGACGTGCCGGCCGCCGAGGCGTGGCTGCGCGAGGCGCGCGGCCGCATCACACTGCGCGATGTTCCCTCGGTGCCGCCATTTCAGTTCCGCCTCATCTCCGCTGGAACGACCGACGCGATGCTGCTTGAGGAGCGCGACGCGTTCGTGCGCCGGCTGTGGGAAAGTGCGCGCGCGCTCGCCACCACCGAAGCCTGATGGCCGAGCTTTTTCCACTGTCGCCGGAGATCTCGCTGGCGCCGGGTGGCGCCGCGTGGATTCCGGGTCACGCTACGGTCGTCATCGCGGACGTGCACCTGGGCTATGCTCGCGCGGTGCGGCGCCGCGGAGGCTATCTGCCGACGATCGAGCACCCGGAGGAGATCGCCGCGCGGGTAGTCTCGATATGCCGCGAGCTCGGGGCTGCGCGGCTCGTCGTCGCGGGCGACTTGCGCCATTCCACCCGCGATGCCGACTCGCTCGAGCTCGACGATGTCGCGGCGTTTCGTGCGACCCTGCTGGCGGCTGGCGCGCTATCGCGCGTTGACCTCGTTGCCGGTAATCATGATCGCGGCGATGCCCGCGCGGTCGCCCGCATCACGCTCGGAGAGATCGAGATCGTACACGCACCGCCGGCCTCGCTGCCCGAGCGATGGACGATCTCCGGCCATCTGCATCCATCGACGACACTGCGCGATGAGACCGGCGCCGGCATGCGCGTGCCGTGCGCGCTCGTGGCCGGCCGTCTGGTCGTTCTGCCCGCGTTCAGCGAATGGGCGGGCGGCGTCATCGCATCGCGGTTGATTCGCTCGCTTCCCGCCGCCGAGTGGCGCCGCATCGCCGTGATGGACGATCGCGTGTTCGAGGTTTGACCACACCCGAATTCCCGGGCAGCTAGTCTCCTCCGGCCGGCGTGCGGCGTTCCGCTTTACGATATCCCTGCGATTGGCGATGCACGGGATCATCTGCATCCCAGAGCACGACACCTCGCACCGGCACGCTGCGGGCGGCGAGTGCCTCCGCCATCGCGCGCAGATCGGCGATGGATGTGCGAGCCGTGCGCGCGCAGATCACCGCGCCACCGACCCCTTCCGCCGACGGAACCGCGAGAGCGCGGGGCGTGCTCACCACCACCGTGTCGTAGCGTGTGCGCAGATGATTGAGCTCGAGACGAAGCGCGACCGCCAGCTCGCGGTCGCCGAGCCCCGCGTTCGGATAGCCGCTCGGCAGCACGTCGATCGTGACATCGCGGCCGACCAGCGCTCCGGTGATCGTCTCCGACCAATCGACGCGAGCGGCGATGATATCGGTCAGGCCGGGCGATGGCCGCACGCGCGCCAGATTGGCCGCAAATGGATGCGCGGCGTCGGCGTCGAGCAGTAGGGTCGCAGGCGCATGCGACGCCGCGGCGGCGGCCGTATTCAACGCGACCACCGCCGTGGTGAGTGGATCGTCGCCCATGATGGCGACCGATGCGCGGCGTGTGACCGGATCGACGATCTGCGTGTAGATCGCGTGGTAGTTGTCGCCGACGCGGTCGATCAGCGGCGAGATGTCACGGTCCGCGCGGCGACGCGATAGTTGGTTACGCGTCGAGCGCGAGTCGATGCGAGCGAGCACCGGCGCGCCTGACGCACGCTCCGCCTCGCGCGCGTTGCCGACGCGCGGGTACGCCATCTCGCGCGCGAGCGCGGCGGCGAAGGCCAGCGCGAGTCCGATCGCCAGCGCGGCCCCCACCATCGCGATCGCCGGCGCTCCGGTCGATGAGGTCTCGCGCTGCCGCGCCAGCGCGGAATCGGCGGCGAGATTGCGCGCGCGGAGCTGTTGCACCACCGCGCGCGCTCTCTCCAGCTGGAGCGATACGCTGTCGCGCTCGATGAGCAGGGGAACGGTATCGATCGCCGGCAGGACAGAGGCGCGCAGAGGGATCGGCGGCGAGATGCGCTCGACCTCGGCGTGGAGTGCGTCACGGCGGCCAGCGCCGATCGCGCGCACGTCCTTGCCGATCTCCGTCCCGCGCGCGCTGAGCGCCATGAAGGTGCTGTCCACCAAGCCCAACGCCGAGTACGCCTCGCGCGACCGCTCGATCTCGGCCAACGAGTCGAGCAGTACCTTCACGCGTGGATCGGCCGCGAGCTCGGGCGACGCCGCGAGCGCCCGATACGAGGCCGGCAACGGCGCGGTTTCCGCGCGACCGAGCAGTTGCGACAGCGCGACGCGACGCGCGTTCAACGAGTCTCGCCGCGCGCGCGCGGCGGCCGGAAAGGTGTCGGGCGCCGGCCGCAGAGCAAGCGCCCGGCGCGCATTGGATTCGCGCGCCGAATCCAGACGCGACGCGATGTCCGCGCCGGCGACCGCGGCCGAGCGAAGTATGGCGATGCCGGCCGCGGTGTCCGCCCGTACTGGGAGTGGTCGCGCCGCCGCTGAGATCCGTCGCTGCCCGCGCGGCGCAAGCACGAGGGCCAGCAACGCGACCGTGAATGCCACCACCGCTACCGTCGCGATCCGCAGCGGATGTCGTCTCGCGTTCCGCGCCCGCGCGCGCAGCCATTTTGCTCTCACCCACGCAATACGCCCATCGCCGCGCTCGTCCTCGAACAGTCGAGGCCGGCGCATTTCGGACGTCATCAACGGCGTTGGAGGATCGAGAGGCAAGCTGGCGAGGTGGATGGTGCTAGGTGCTAGGTGCTAACACCTAACACCTCACCCTCATCATGTGAACTTCTCGCCCGGCATGGCGCTTTGCCTATTGTCGCGTACGAGGTCCCTAGCGAGTGTTCGGATTCTCCTATTCCTCCTCAGCACCGGGGTGCTTCATGATTTTTGGACGTCATCTCGCCGCGCGCTCTTTGGGAGTCGCGGCACTCATGTTTGTTGCGTTGGCCGCGTCAGCGGTCAGTGCGCGTGCCCAGGGAGCGTCGGGCTCCGGTACGCTCACCGGCAGGGTCACCACGGGCGACTCGAACGAGCCGGTGCCGGGCGCGCTCATCGCCGTGACCGGAACGCAGTCGGGCGGATATAGCCGGGCAGGCGGTTCCTACCGCGTGGTGCTGCCCGCGGGCCGGTACGAGGTGCGCGTTCGCTACATCGGCTATGGCATGGTTCGCGATAGCGTCACGGTGACGGCCGGCCAGACGACGACCAAAAATTTCGTGCTCGTGCATGCGGCGATCGACCTGAACGAGGTGGTCGTCACCGGCACGCGGCGCACCGATCGCACGGTACTCGACGCCCCCGCGCCGATCGATGTGTTTACGTCCGAAGAGGTGAAGCTCACCGGCCGCACGGAGACGGCACAGATCCTTCAAGCGCTCGCACCGTCGGTGAATTTCCCGCGCGCCACCGTCGCTGACGGCACGGACCACGAGCGGCCCGCCACGCTTCGCGGTCTCAACCCCGACCAGCTGCTCGTGCTCATCAATGGCAAGCGCCGGCACAATACGGCGCTCGTCAACGTGAACGGCACGATCGGCCGCGGCTCGACGGCCGTCGATCTGAACGCGATTCCCGCCGAGGCGATCGACCACATCGAGGTGCTGCGCGATGGCGCGGCCGCGCAATACGGCTCCGACGCGATTGCCGGCGTGATCAACATCATCCTCAAGTCGAACTCCCCGCTCGAGCTGACGTCGACGAGCGGCGTGACGCTTCAGGGCAACAACACGAGAGCGCACATCGGCGACGGCGCCGTGCTGCAGGGCGCCGGCAACGGCACGCTCTCCCTCTTCGGCGACGGCTTCTTCAACATCACCGGCGAGATTCGCAACCGCGACGCGACCAACCGCAGCCGCGCTGATCTTCGCCAGCAGTTCCTCGGCTCCGATCCGCGCGATGTGAATCGTCCGACCAACTACGGTTTCGATCCGCAGAACCATCGCCAGGGTGACGCCGCCACGCTCGACGGACTTGGCGCATACAATGCGGGCCGCACCTTCGCCAGCGGGCTGCAGTTCTACTCGTTTGGTTTGCTCAGCTACCGGAAGGGCGACGCGGCGGGATTCTGGCGCCGTTCGCTCGACGACCGCACGGTACGCGCGATCTATCCCAACGGATTCCTGCCGCTGATCGACAGCAAGATCTGGGATGGCTCGGCGTCCGGCGGTGTGAAGGGCAAGGCACTGGGCTTCGATTGGGATCTCAGCTCAGTGTACGGCCGCAACACGTTCGCGTTCAACATCAACAACACCGCGAACGTGTCCTACGGCGCGCAGAGCCCCACCTCGTTCTATGCGGGACAGCTCGGCTTCAATCAGTGGACGAACAATCTCGACATCGTGCGCGCCTTTCCGGTCGGCTGGGCGTCGCCGATCAACGTCGCCTTTGGCGGCGAGGTGCGGCGCGATGGCTACTTCATCAAAGAAGGGGAGCCGAAGTCGTACCTCGACGGCGGCGTGAAAATTCTCGACGGCCCGAACGCCGGAAAGCAGCCGGCGATCGGCTCGCAGGTCTTCCCTGGATTCCGTCCGACCGATGCCGTCAACACAACGCGTAACAACGTGGCCGGCTATCTCGATCTGGAGTCGAATCCGTTCACGCAGCTGACGCTCGGCGCCGCGGGACGCGTCGAGAAGTACAGCGACTATAGCGGCACCACGACCACCGGCAAATTGAGCGCGCGCTACGAGCCGTTCAAAGGCTACGCGATTCGCTCGACGGTCAGCTCCGGTTTCCGCGCGCCTTCGCTAGGACAGACCTGGTTCTCATCGACTGCAACCAACTTTCAAGTCATTGGCGGTGTGCTCACGCCGGTCGACAGCAAGACGTTCCCGGTGACGAGCCCCCAAGCGATCGTCTTGGGCGCCGTGCCGCTCAATCCGGAGAAATCGGACAACCTGAGCCTCGGCATCACGATGGAGCCGATTCCGAGCTTTTCGCTCTCGGTCGATGCGTACCGGATCTTCATCGCCGATCGCATCGTGCTCTCGGGCAACTTCGTCGGCGACTCGGTGCGGCTCAAGCTTGCCGCGGCCGGCTTTCCCGGCATCGGGGGCGCGCGCTACTTCACGAACGCCGTGGACACGCGCACGGATGGCGTGGATGTCGTCACGAACTACGGATTCACCCTGCCCGATGCATCGGCCATTCGTCTGACCGGTGGCTACAACTACAATCAGACGAAGGTACAGAACATCGCCAAGACGCCGCCCGCGCTCATCGCACAGCAGGAGACGCTGTTCGACCGCGCCGAGAAGGGACGCCTCGAGCACGGCCAGCCACGCTCGAACCTGCATCTCACCGGCAACTACACGAAGAGCAACTTTGGCCTCAACCTGAACACGGTGCGCTACGGCGAAGTCAGCGTCTTCACGGCCACCGATGCGACGGGCAAATCCGACGAGACCTATGGCGCAAAGTGGATCACCGATCTCAACGTGTCGTACAAGTTCTTCCGTCGTATCACCGCGACAGTGGGCGCGGATAACATCTTCGACATCTACCCCGACCAAAACATCCCCATCCTTTCGAACTCGGGCATCTTTCCCTACAGCGGCGTATCGCCGTTCGGGTTCAACGGGGCGTTTTATTTTGTGCGATTTTCGTACAGCAGATGATCGAGTAAGTGCTGTGGGCTGGGGGTTAGGGAATGGGGCGCCGAGTCTAATCGGCGCCCCATTTTCGTCCCCTGTCACGAGTCCCCAACTCCCAGCCCCCAGCCCCATTCTTCGCCGAACGGATCTCCGGGAGGGGCCACCAACGCCGGTGTCGGCGCCGGCAGCTCGCGCCGCTCAATCCAGCGAGTGAAGTCGCCGGCGATCGATGACCAGTGCGCGCGCGCCATCGTTTCACCGGCGGCCGAGCGCGTGCGGGCGACATCGCGCAGACGTGCGATCTTGTACTCGGCCATCGCCCGTGCTTCGGGGGCGGCGCGCTTGTCCGCGGCGAGATCGAGCAGCACGTCGGAAACGGCGCGGCTCGACGCGCGGGCGAGTGCCTGCTCCTTCGGCGAGGATACGGTGGCGTTCCACGTCGCGCCGACCATCGCCTCGATCACTTCGTCGAGGGTGAGCTGCGACTTGTCGTGCGCTGCCTGCTGTACAAGACGAGCGGCGCGCTCACGCTGCAGCGCACCCTCGACGATCATCTGCGCCAGCGTGCGTGCCGCGCCAAACTCGTCGAACACCGGGGAGGTGCGCGTGCGGAAGAGCTCGACGTACGGCGGATAGCTGAACGGCCGCGGTCCGAGGAGGGTGAGCACCGTGTCGGGAATCGATAACTCTTTCGGCGAAAGGGCGGCGGTGAGCATCGCCAACGCTCGCCGTTGCTCCGCCGGTCCGATCACGCGCGTCTCTTGCTGCCCGTCGCCGGCGACGGCGTTGGCGTACTCCACGCCGCCGATCGTCTTGGCCAGCGAGTTGATGGCGAAGCGGTGGAAAAAATAGAGCGGAACGAAGCGCTCCTGGAGCAGTGCCACCGGTTCGCCCGCGCGAATGTTGCGCAGCCCGAACTTCGCGATCGCCACGCGGCGCACATCGCTCTGCGTCTTGAAGAATCCGGTTGCGGTCGCTGCATCATCCCACAGGTTGACGCGCGGATCGCTGGCGTTGTCGGGACGCGCATCGTTGTCGCTGAGGAAAAGGTAGCCCTTCTTCAACCCTTCGCTCACGATGGCCTTGAGCGAATCCGTCTCGCTGCCCGGCGGGAAGATTCCGTATGCCCAGCGCACCGCCCATACATCGTAGGCGCCCGCGGCCGGTGAATACGCCTGGCTGATATCGATGTTGCCGTTCCTGTCGAGCGTCACCCGCGGCGCAGGATAATCCATCACCGATGCGCGCTCGTATGTCGACGCGATGTAGTTGTGCGCCATGCCGAGCGTGTGCCCCATCTCGTGCGCCGTCACCTGGCGCACGCGGCCGAGCACGAAGGCGGTGTCCGCCGCCGCCGGCTCGGCGCCGACGAGCGCGGCGTAGAGATTGTAGGCGGTGCGATTGCGGTGCGAATCCATTCGCGCCATCGCTTTCAAGATTTCACCGGTACGCGGATCGCCCAACGAGCCGCCGATCGACCAGCCGCGCTCGTTGCGATTCACCCACTGCACCACGTTGTAGCGCGCGTCCATCGGGTCCGCGCCGTCGGGGAGGAGCGCGACCTTGAATCCTCCCTTGAGGCCGGCGGCATCGAAGGCTCGCTCCCAGAATTTCGCCCCCTCGAGCGCCGCCATACGTACGGGTTCCGGCATGCCCGCGTCCACGTAATACATGATCGGATTCTTGATGGGGCTATTCGGATCGCTCGGGTTCAGTCGTTCGAGGCGGTGGCGCGAGATGAATCGCCGTTCGAGCGGCGCCTGAATCGGCTGCGCGAAGTCTTTGAAGGTGATGCCGAAAAAGCCGACGCGAGGATCCAGCTCGCGCGGGCGGTAGCCATCGTCGGGCAGCTTCACGAAGGAGACGTGCTCGCGGAGCGTGACCGCGCGTCCGTCGGGCGCGACCTGGCTGATGATCGGACCTGGCCGCCCGTTGGCGACAAAGGTGAGCGTGAGATCGATCTCGGTGTTGCCGGGATACGCGTTCGTGAATGCGCGCGTAATTCCCGAGCGGTCCCGGGCGAGGCTGTACGATCCTTGCTCGCTCCGCGCGATCGTGCCGGCCACGTCGGTCCAATCTCTGATCAAGAAATCGGTGGCGTCAACGAGAAGGTGCCCCGCCTCTGACGCGACGATCGGCAGCGCTCCGGCCGTGCTCGATGGAAAGGATTCGGCCACGCTTCGCACATGCGCCTGGTTGTCCCGCGAGGAGCTCCGATAATTCCAGTTCTCGAAAATGACGAAGACCCGGTCACCGCTGCGCTCGAAGCGCGTGACCTGGTCGTCGCCGCTCCCTCCGCGATCGATGCCGACCGGGTTGGAGCCGAGCCCAGTGGCCTGGGTGACGAACATCAGCACGCGCATCGAGTCGCGCGGAATCTCGAGCAGGATTTTCCCGGAGCGACTATCGACGTAGACAGGAATGAACCCATCGTGCCGCTCGAGGCCCGCGGTTCGCGACGCGATGGTCGCGGGTACAGGCGCAGCTGAAGGAGCAGGCTGTTGCGCCACTGGCGGGTTCTGCGCGTACGCCACCGGTGCAATCGCGGTGGCGAGTACTGCCGTGATGATGAGACGAATCATGGAACTCGAGGCTCGGGATGTGGGCGATGCCGATCGGCGCACACAATGGTGCTCGTTCGCGGCTCGTGTCTCAAGTCGGCACGGCGCTCAACGCTTGATGAAGAGCATTTCCCACAGCACGCTGCCAATGAAGCCGATGGCGACGGTGCTGCAGACGATCGAGACGGCGATCCAGGCGGGGCCTTGTTGCGTCATCGAGAGCGTGCCGAGCCCGAGCGCGGTGACGCCGAAGGCGAGACGGCGCAACGACAGCCCGGGTGCGGGATCGCGGCGACGCGTCACCCAGACGAGGGCGGCGCCGGCGAGGAAGGTGACGATGCCGAGCCAGAGCATGGTTGGGGGGCAAAGGAATGGGGTGAAAGCGTGACGCCTTCACCCCATTCTGCACAGCGGTACAGCGCGGCGCGAGCTTACTGCACCGTGATCGTACCCTTCATTCCCATCGCGAGGTGCGGCGTGCAGTTGAAGTTGTACACGCCCGGCGCGACGCCGGCGAACGAAACGGTGTAGCTGTCGTTCGGGTTGAGCAGGAACGGGCTCGACAGCGGCTGCATCTGATCCTTCATGTTCGCCATCAGCTGCGCCTTGCCGGCGGCCGGGATCGTGGCCGCATCGAATGCGATGTTGTGCGGTGGCATGGTGACGACGGTGAACTTGACGCCATCGCCCTTCTTGATCGTGACGTTGGCCGGCTCAAAGCGATAGCCCTGGGCATCGCCCGCCATCTTGATTTCAACCGTTTTGCCCGTGACCGGCATCATGGTGCCGGTCGTGGGGGTCATTGCCATGCCAGGGGTCGCCGCCGCCGAAGCACCAGTCGCAACCGGCGCAACGGGCGCAACCGACTTGGCCGTATCCGTGGTCGCCGTCTTGTCGCCGCCGCAGGCGCCGAGGACAAACGCGCTTGCGAGAAGCGCCCGTCCGATGAAATGCATTTCTTGAGGCCTCCGAATCCGTGTACGTAGAACGTGAGCACTTCGAACCGCGCGTGTGATCAAATGCGACCGCCGCAGCGTCTTGTGAAGTTATTCACAAGGACCCGCAACGGCAACCGCTGCGGCAGTCCCTGACGCGAGAACTGAGCCCAGATCGTGGGGCGGGTGGCGGGGGCGGAGCGTGGGGTGTGCGGTGTGGTTAGTTCGGGGTTCTGTTCTTAGCCATACCCCGCACCCGCCTCCCCACCCGCTCTTACGACTTCTCGCTGATCTTCCCCGTCACACGCGCGATGGAATCCTGCAGCCGCTTGAGCTTCTCGCTGTCAACCACGCTCTTGGTCGGGATCTTGAGCGGCGGCGGTGGCGCCGCTTCGGGGTGGCCGCTCTCGTAGGCGAGCAGCACCTTCTCGAACCACGGCCACTGCTGCGATCCGTAAAAGAGCTTGCCATTCACCACGAACGCCGGCGTGCCGCGCACCGCAAAGTGGCGTGTCTGCTCTTCCGCGATGTCGAGTCGTTGGCGATGCGATGTGCTTGCCGCGCAGCGATTGTATTTCGCGGTGTCGAGCTTGAGCTCGGCGGCGTACGCGGCGAGCGCGGCCGGAATGTCGGTGGTGCGCTTCCAGACCTCTTGCCGCTCGAACAGCATCGTGTGCATCGGCCAGTACTGGCCCTGCTCGTCGGCGCACCACGCCGCCGCGGCGCCGGCGACCGAGCCGCGCTTCCACGCCAGGTCGACGACGGTCAGCTGCGCGCGTCCCTTCGCGACCCAATCGCGGCGCAGTGGGTCGATCGCATCCTTGTTGAAGCGGGCGCAGTCGTCGCATACGTAGTCGTCGAAGTACACGACGCGAATGGGCGCCGTGGCGACGCCCTCGCGATGACCGATCGCCTTGGCGTCGATGTCGCCCTGCGCGGGCGGCGCGCTTCCTGCGCCCGAGCACGCAGTGAGCGCGAGGGCCATCGCGGCGCGCGCGATGTTCTTCTTCGTGGTAGACATGGTTCAATGATGCCACGCATGCGCCGCGCCGCCAGAGTACGCGCGCGGGTTGACGTGCCCCGAACACGCGACCGGCTTGCTGGCCGCACTGCTTCCCCGCGGCGCCTCGGTTCGGCAACATCGTCATCGTGTCACTCCTGCGATTCTTTCCGAGCGAGCCCGGGCGATGATCGCCATCCCCGCCATCGACTTGCGCGACGGTGCCTGTGTCCAATTCGGCGCCGGCGATCCGATCGCCGTGGCGCGCGAGTGGACGGACCTCGGCTTTCGCCGCCTGCACGTGGTAGATCTCGACGCGGCAACCAAGCGCGGCAACAATGCCGATCTCATCCGCGAGTTGCTCCGCGAGATACCCGCTGCGATTCAGGTTGGCGGGGGCGTTCGCGACCTCGATGGCATTCAGCGCTTGATCGATGAAGGGGCGTACCGCGTCGCGATCGGCACCCGGGCAATCGAAGATCGCGATTGGCTGAGCGAAGCGACCTCGGCGTTCCCAGGCCAGATCATCGTGGCGGCCGATGTGCGCGAACGGCGTGTCGTACGCCACGGTTGGTCGCGCATGCTGCCGCGCGACATCGTCGACGTCACGGAAGAGCTGAGCGACTATCCAATCGCCGGCCTGCTCGTCACGGCGGTGGCGCTGGACGAGCGTCTGATGCCCACCGACCTCTCAATGCTCGACGACGTCGTCGAGGCCTCGAGCCACCAGGTGCTCTCATCGGGCGGCATCACCACGATCGCCGACTTGCGCGCGCTGGTGGATCGCGGCGTGTCGGCCGCCATTCTCGGCATGGCGCTTTACACAGGAGAGCTCGACGGCCGGCGGGTGGCCGAGGAGTACACGGAATGAAGTTGAAAGCACGGGCGAGCGAACTGCTCGACGCGGTTCGCGAGGTAGCCGCGCTCGCCGGCGCGGTGGCGCTCCGCCATTTTCAGACTCGGCTCACCGTCGAAACGAAGAACGACGGCTCGCCCGTCACGATCGCCGACCGCGAGGCCGAGCGTGCGGCGCGCGACTGGATCACCGCCCGCTTTCCCGGTGACGGCATACTCGGTGAGGAGTTCGGAGAGGTGGCATCGAGCGCGCAGCGCCGATGGTTGATCGACCCCATTGACGGAACGAAGACCTTCGTGCGAGGCGTGCCGCTGTGGGGCTCGCTCGTCGCCGTCGTCGACAAGAGCGGTGTTCTGGCTGGAGCGGCGGCGTTCCCGGCTCTCGACGAAATGCTAGTCGCCGCGCGTGGCGAAGGATGCTGGTGGAATGACGTGCGCTGTTCGGTTTCCAGCGTGTCCTCGCTCGCCGGTGCGACGGTGCTGACCACCGACGAGCGATTCTTGCCGAACGAGTCGCAGCGCAAGCGCTGGCGCACGCTCGCTGACGCGGCAGCGGTGGCCCGCTCGTGGGGCGACTGCTACGGGTACCTACTCGTCGCCACCGGCCGCGCCGAGGTGATGGTGGACGGAACGCTGAGCGATTGGGACGCCGCATGCCTACAGCCGATCATCGAGGAAGCTGGCGGCGTATTTACCGATTGGACCGGTGCGCGCACGCCCTTTGGCAAAAGCGCCATCGCGACGAATGCGGCGCTCGACGTGGCGGTGCGCGACATCCTGGTGGGTGCGCGCGCTGGTCAGCAGCCTCGCGGCTGACTTTCTTTCTCGCCGATGCCCGCACACTCTCCACTCGACGCGCTCGCCGCCCGGCTCGGTCCACGCGTGAACCGCGGCGAGCCGCTCGCGCCGTACACGACGTTTCGCATCGGCGGGCCGGCCGATCTCTACTTTGAGGCGGCGACCGCTGACGCCTTGGCGGCCGCGGTAAGTGCGGCGCGCGAGTTGGGCGTGCCGTATTTCGTCCTTGGACTCGGCGCGAACATTCTCGTTGGCGACAAGGGGTTTCGCGGCATCGTCATCCGCAATGCGGCGAGCCACACGAAGTGGAGCGAGGATGGCAGGGTATGGGTCGAGAGCGGCGCCGTGATGCGCGATCTCATCCGGGAGTCGACCCATCGCGGATGGTCGGGGCTCGAGCACTACGTCGGCATTCCGAGCACCGTCGGTGGCGCCATCTGGCAGAATCTGCATTTTCTCTCGCCCGCGCCCGAGCGCGCGCGCACGATGTTCATCGCCGAAGTGTTCGATTCGTGCGAGATCCTGAGTGCAGAGGGGGAACGGACAACCGTCGGCGCCGATTACGTGCGGTTCGGCTACGACGACTCGGTGTTTCATCACCGCGCCGACATCGTGCTGGCCGCCGCGTTCAAGCTCGAGCGCGGTGATCCCGCGGTGATGCAGCGGGTGATGCAGGAAAATCTGAGCTGGCGCGGTGCCCGTCATCCCTGGCTCGACTGGCATCCGAGCGCGGGCTCGATCTTCAAGAAGATCGAAGGCGTGGGCGCGGGGCGGCTGGTGGATCAGTGCGGACTCAAGGGCTATCAGGTCGGCGACGCGCAGATCTCGCATCTCCACGCCAACATCGTCGTCAACTTGGGCCGAGCGACTGCGGCCGACGTGCGCGCACTCATCACGCACGCACAGCGCTGCGTGGAAGAAAAGTTCGGCCAGCACCTCGAGGTCGAGATCGGACTGGTCGGCGAGTTCTAGCGGCTACCAGCTCCCGGCGAGCACCACGCCTCTCCACCGCGCCCGGTGGTCGAGCGGCCGCGCCACTCCCACACTGATCGCGCCGCCGAACAGTCGCACGCCCGCGGTCAACGTTGCGCGCGTGCCATCGGTCGAGCGCCAGCTACCCGCGCCATACACAATGTCGAGCTCGCGCGCCGTGACACTCGTGACGTCGCTCCATCCAGCGCTGATGCCGAGTCCCGGCGCCGGCGAGAGTCCGGGAATCAGGTATCGAAAGATGCGGATCGGCGAGCGAAACAGCGGCAGCGTGTAGTAGACCAGTCCACGCGCCAGTGCGGCGCGGTCGCCGACGAAGCTCTTGTACGAGTACCCATCGAGCGATCCCGTGCCGCCAAGCTCGAGCAGTTGTTGCGGCGGAGCGCCGGCGCTGGTTATTGCGCCGTCGACACGCGCCGCGAGCGTGATCTCGCCAACGTTCTGGCGCGCGGTGAATCGCGCTTCGGCGCGTTGCCAGCGCAGGCCGCCATCGCCGCGTTCGTAATGCGCGGAGGCGCCGACTCCGGTCTCCAGAAATTCGCCCGTCACGGAGGGATTCCAGTCGAGCGATGCGGCGGTCCGCCAATAATCGCCGGCTGTCACGGGCCGATTCAGGCGAAACGTGTCGCGCTTGGAGAGCGGTGCGTTGCGCACCCGGCGTATTTCGGCGTGGTCGCTCCCCCAGCCCGACTGCAGCCGGATCACCGACTGTCCGCGCGCGACTTCGCGCGCGAGTCCGAGCGACAGCGAGCGCCGATCGACGTAGTCGTAATCGTCCGTGCCGAACAGCGCCGTGATGGTAGCGCCGACGTCGAACACCGAGGTGAAGTCGTTTGTGTGCGCGAGCGTGCGCGCGCCGCGCAGTGTTGTTTGCCAACGGCCGCGCGCCAATTCTGCTTCCAGTGTGCCGCGTATCGTCTTTTCTTCCCACGCCCAGCCCGCGTTTCCGCGCATCGTCACGCCGGGCGCCGCATCACGCAGCTTTAGCTCGGCGCCATAGCCAGTGTACGCGCCTTCGACTCTGTCGAAGCGGAAGAACTCGTTGAAGCGACGCACTTGCGGCCGGAGCACCGGCGGGCCGCTGGCGCGGAGGTTGGCTGGCGCGATATCGTCGAAATCGTTCGCGTTGGTGCGCGAGGTCTCGTCGCCGTTGGCGCGCTCCCATTTGCCGAACGCGCCGCCGTAGCGGGCGAGACTGTCTGCCGGCGCCCAGGTGAGTCGGTGCGGGCGCACGACCAGCGTATCCCCGATTGAATCCGCGCTCGCCATGAGATGACTCGTCGCCGGATTGATCTCGTACTCCCGGAAGCGCGAGATGATGCGAAAGACGCCGCGCGTCTCGGAGAACATCGTCGTCGCCTGCAGCTCAACGCGCTGGTAGGCTGGCAGCCAGAACTGCTCGGACACCTCGGCGTTGACCAGCTCCACATACCCCACGCCTTGCAGCGCCGTGGCAAGGATGCGCTGGCGGAGCGACGTGTTGGGAGTCGTCGCCAGAAAGCGGCCGCGCATCCGCACGATGTGCGATCGGTCCGCATCGACGTCGACATCCCCGCTGAACACCACGACCGACGGAGGGGGCGCGCGGCTCGGCTCCACGTGAACACGAATGACGGTGACCAGACGGCCATTCACGCGCACGCGTGTGGCGGTCTCACCGCCAGTGTACTTGTAGTACGCCTCGCGATCGGTCGCGAAGGGATGCACCGCGCGATACGGCGCGCGCTGCGAGCGCGTCGAGTCGCGCGATCGCGCCGTGTCGCGTCCAAAGAAGAGCGAGATGCGGTTGCCGTAGAGCGACGGCACCGTCCAGGCGAAGCGAAGATTCGACAGCAGTGAGACGGACGGGCCCAGCATGCGCGCGCGGTAGCCCTGCACGCGCTGCTCGTAGGATCCGTCGCGCCACCAGGTGACTTCGTTCGCCGTCTGCTCGATCTGCACCGCGCCCTCGACGCCGTCGGGCTTGTGCCCGACAATCGCGATCTCCGACTCGACGTGGGCGCGGTAGGCGGCCAGCGCGCGCGGCACCGTGCGGTTCACAATCGATGCGCGCTCGACGGCGGCGCGAAGCGCGGCGCTGGCGTACGTCGAGTCCGCGCGAACGATCGGTTGCTGCGTGAGGGCTACCGCGAAATGAACGCCCGCCGCCAGCGCGAGAATCACGTGCTCGCTTCTTCCATCGCGCTCTCCCAGCGCGCCACGGCCCGCTCCAGCTCGCGCCGTGCCGTTGCCAGCTGCGATGTGATCGCGCCCGCGCGCTGGGCGCCATCCGCGCCGGCGTAGAGTGAAGGCTCCTCCAGTTCCGCCTGCAACTCCGACACGCGCCGCTCGAGCTTTGCCACCTCGGCCTCAGCGCCGGCCAGCGCACGCTTGGCGCGCTTGCGGTCGGCATCGGACT
The DNA here is from genome assembly GCA_038228795.1 of Gemmatimonadales bacterium. Classification (GTDB taxonomy): domain Bacteria; phylum Gemmatimonadota; class Gemmatimonadetes; order Gemmatimonadales; family Gemmatimonadaceae; genus JALZAE01. The sequence continues at coordinate 166,413 of JBBROY010000004.1, read as the reverse complement.
GCTGCTGTACGTTCGTCACGCGCTTCGTCTGCACCTTCTCGCGTTCGCGGCGGCGCGCCTCTTCATCTTCCGCTTCCACTCGTTTGGCGCGCACCACATCCTTCGACGCCTGCTCCCACTCCGCGAACGTTCCATCGAAGTCTCGGATGCGTTGCCCCTCGAGACTCCAGATGCGCGTGGCGAGCGCGCGGAGCAGCGCGCGATCGTGGCTGACGAGCATCGTCGTGCCGTCGTAGCCGTCGAGCGCATCTTCCAGCGCTTCGATCGACTCGACGTCGAGATGGTTCGTCGGCTCATCGAGCAGCAGGAAGTTCGCGTGCGAGAGCACGATCATCGCGAGAGCGAGTCGCGCCCGCTCGCCACCCGACAACGTGCCGGCGATGCGGCGCACCGAATCGCCGCTGAAGCCGAACGCGCCGAGGTGGTTCTGGATGGCGCCGCGTCCCCAGAGAGGGCGGAGATCATTGATGATGTCGTAGAGCGTCTTCTCGATCGGCACCTGCGCCAGGTCCTGCCGGTAGTACGCCGGTGCGATCGACCCGCCGAGTCGCGCTTCGCCGTCCGTCGGGTCGCGATCGCCCATCAGCGTCTTGAGCAACGTCGACTTCCCTGAGCCATTCGGTCCGACGAGTCCGATCACGTCGCCGCGGCGAATCGTGGCGGTGAACTTGTCGAGCAGCACGCGCTCCGTGCCATCGAGCTCGGGCACCGACACCTTCAATTTCTCGAAGTCCGCTACGCGGTCGCCGCCGCGCTCGTTCGGCTCGAGACGGAGCGACATCACCCCTTGATCACCGCTCGGCGCGCTCAGGCGCGGCAGGCGCTCGAGCTTCTTGCGGCGTCCCTTTGCCTGCTTGGTGTTCTGCCCCGCGAGATTACGGCGGATATACTCCTCTTCCTTCGCCACCGTCTTGCGTTGCTGGTCGAATGCCCGCTGCTGCGACAATTGCCGTTCAGCGCGCTGGAGCGCGAAAGCCGAGTAGTCGCCGGTGTAGGGCGTGGCGGTGAGGTCGTCCACGTGAAGCACGTGATCGACCACGCGATCGAGAAAGGCGCGGTCGTGGCTGATCAGCAGCACCGTTTCATCGACGCCACGCAGATACTCCTCGAGCCACGCTGTCGTTTCGAGGTCGAGATGGTTCGTCGGCTCGTCGAGCAGCAGCACATCCGCGGGCGCGACCAACTGGCGAACGAGCCCTAGGCGGCCACGCTCGCCGCCGCTCAGATGCGTGAGGGCGCGCGTCTTTGCTTCCTCGTGATCGAAGCCGAGCCCGTGCAGCACCGCGTCGACGCGCGAATGGAAGGTGTAGCCGCCGTCGTGGGCGAAGCGTTCCTGGTCGTGGCCGTAGCGCTCGATCATCTGCTCGGTCGCCTTCTCGCCCAGCTCACCGAGTCGCATCGCCTGCTCGTGCAGCGATTCCTCGAGGGCGACGAGGTGCGAGAACGGCTCCGCGGCCGCCTCCCACACCGACGTGGCTTCGCCGAAATCGCGGTGTTGGTCGAGCACCGCAAAGCGAAGGCCGGGCGCGCGGGCGATGTTGCCCTTCGTCGGCTGCTGCTCGCCCATCATCAGGCGGAACAGCGTCGTTTTTCCCGATCCGTTCCGTCCGATGATGCCCCACCTCTCTCCCGGCGCGATCGTCACGGTGACATCGCGCAACAGCTCGGTGGCACCGAACGACACTCCGACACTGCTGAGAGAGATCGACATAGCCCCGAAAACTACGCACCGCGGGCGGCCGGTGCTCAGCGCGGGTCACGTCCAGCGCTTCCACTCCTCCTCGGCCAGGCCGATGGTGAGGCGTGACTGCTGCCTAACGAGTGGGGTGCGGAGCAGCATCGGCTCGTCGGCCAGCAGCTCGAGCCACCGGTCATCGCTCATGCGCGAGTGTTGGAGGCCGAGGTCGAGGTAGCGGCGCGAATCGCGGTCGATGAGCGCGGCCAGACCGAATTTCTGCGCGAAGCGTTTGAGCTCGCCAAGTGATGCGGGGCGTTCGGCGAGATCGACGAAGTGCGTCTTGATGCGCCGCTCGGCGAAGAAGCGCAGTGCTTTGCGGGTATCGGTGCTTTTTTTGGTGCCGAAGATTTGAACGTCCATGGGTGGTGGCGAGCGGGTTGTCGGTCAAACGGAAGGTTGCTTTCCTTCACGGATATCGCGTGGCGACCTGGACAAGGTCGACATAGTATTTTCGCACCGTGGCGTTGATGTCGTCATGGATCGCCTGCAGTACTCGACTTTCATAGTCTGTAAATTGTCGTCATGTCGCTCCCGCGTGCGTCGTATCAGCCGGCTTGGTGGATCCCCGGCCCTCACCTCAAGACGATGTGGGGGCGGTTCCTGCGCCGGCCGCCGATTGTTCCAGTGCGCCTCGAGCGCTGGGAGCTGCCCGACGGCGACTTCCTCGACATCCACCGACTCGCCGCGCGGGAAGATGCGCCGGACGTGCCGCGAGTAGTGCTGCTACACGGACTCGAGGGATCGCCCACCTCGCACTACGCGCTCGGTCTGCTGCAACAGGCGCGCGATCGAGGATGGGCAGCCGATGCGATCGTATTCCGCTCGTGCGGCGCCGAGCCTAACCGCCTCGCACGATCGTATCACTCGGGCGAGACGACCGATCTCGACTTCGTCATCCGCCGCCTGATTGATGCCGAACCGGATCGCACGCTGCTGCTCGCTGGCGTCTCTTTGGGTGGCAACGTGCTGCTCAAGTGGCTCGGCGAGCACGGTGATAGCGTGCCGCACAGCGTGCGCGCCGCGGCGGCGGTGTCGGTGCCATACGATCTGGCGCGCTCGGCGCGGCGCATCGATCGCGGATTCTCGAAAGTCTACCAGGCCAGTTTTCTCCGTTCGCTCCGGCGAAAGGCGCACGCGAAGCACGCACGCTTTCCAGATATTCTGGATGCCGCGCTGATCGACAGCGCGCGCAGCTTTTATCAGTTCGACGACTGCGTCACCGCGCGCTTGCATGGTTTCACCGGCGCCGACGACTACTACTCGCGCTCGAGCTCACTCGGCTTCCTCGCCCACATTCGCGTGCCGACGTTGCTGCTGAGCGCGGTCGACGATCCCTTCCTGCCTCGCGAGGTGCTCGACGACGTGCGCGCGATCGCGCGAGAAAACCTGAACCTCCATGTAGAATTTCCGGAGCGTGGCGGCCACGTTGGCTTCATCTCCGGGCGCCTGCCATGGAAGTCCGAGTATTACGCCGAGCGGCGCGCTATGGAATTTCTCGCGGAATCGATCCGGGATGGAGACGCCGCGCTTCACGCTGGATGACCGTCCACACCTGCGCGACGTGCTGCTCCGTCGTCAGCACGTTGCCGATCCCAACGCGGATCGCCGTGCGCCCCCGCAATCGGGTGTGCGTCACGTACGCGTCGCCTGACCGTACCACGGCGTCCACGATGGCCTCGTTGAGCCGGTCGCATTCGTCATCGCGCAACGCGCCCGGGTCGTAGCGAAAGCAGACGACGGCCATGCGTTGTGGCGCCATTCGCGCGAAATGCTCATCTGCGTCGATCCACCGGGCCAGCGCACTTGCCAAGCGGCAGTGCTCGCGAATTCGCGCGGCAATCCCTTCACTCCCGAATGCGCGCAGCACCATCCACGCCTTGAGCGCACGAAAGCGCCGGCCGAGCTGAATGCCGTAGTCCATGTAGTCGATCGCCTGGCCGGCGTCGCCGCGCAAGTATTCGGGCGTGAGGGAGAACACGCTCCGCAGCACGTCAGGCCGTCGCGTGTAGAGCGCGCTCAAGTCGAGCGGGACGAATAGCCACTTGTGCGGATTGATCACCACCGAGTCGGCGCGCTCTACGCCATCCATCGCCCAACGTCCCTCGGGCAACACCGCCAGCGCGCCCCCGTACGCCGCGTCGACATGCAGCCACGCGCCGTGCTCCGCGCACACGTCGGCGATTTCGCTCACCGGGTCTACACTCGCCGTCGATGTCGAACCCACCGTGGCGACCACCGCCATCGGCTTGAATCCCCGCCCCGTATCGACAGTGATCGCCTCACGCAGCGCGCCTGCATCCATCTGAAATTCCGAATCACTCGGCACCCGCACCGCGTTCTGCTCGCCGAGCCCGAGCACGATCATCGCCTTCTCGAGCGAGCTGTGCGCCTGGTCGGACGCGTACACGCGCAACACTGGTGGCGCGTCGCCGCCGAGCAGCCCATCGGCGCGCACGGAGCGGCGAGCCGCGAGCGCAGTTTCACGCGCCGCCGCCAGTGCATGGACCACGGCCACTGACGCGGTGTCGTAGACGATGCCGGTGTACTCGTTAGGCAGGCCGACCATTTGGCGAATCCACGAGAGTACGACAGTCTCCATTTCCGTCGCCGCGGGCGAGGTGCGCCACGTCATCGCGCTGACGTTCAACGTCGCGGCCGCGATCTCGCCCAGCAGCGCCGGTCCGTTGCTCGTGCTGCCGAAGTAGCCGAGGAAGGCCGGATGTCCCCAGTGCACGACACCTGGCATGACCACCGTGTCGAGATCGGCTAGAATCCGATCGATCGGCTCGCCTTCCCGTGGCGGCTCGGCGCTCATCCGGCGGATAATGTCGCCCGGCTCGATCGCGGGGGTAATCGCGCGCTCGCCAATCGTCTCGCGGTAGTCGGCCGCCCAGTCCGCCATGCGATGGAGGTGCGCACGCATCTCGGCGGCGTTCACATCGCCGAGCATGCCGCGCTCGTCGTCAGGCGTCGGCATGGCTGTTGCCCCTGAGTGGAGTGAGGGAGCGCGCATGGCAAAGCATCACGTCAGCTACATCTTGCCGATCAAGACGACGGCGCCACACACCGGGAGCGAGTTCATTCGCTACCTGGAATGGGCTGCCACGCGCGCCGAGATCATCGTCGTCGATGGGTCGTCCGATGAGATCTTTGCGGACCACGAAGCCATGTGGGGTGACCTCACCAGACACGTCCGCCCAGCCGCCGATCTGGCCACGCCGATGGGAAAGGTCGGCGGTGTGCTCACCGGCGTGCGGCTCGCTTCGCACGAGCGGCTGATCATCGCCGACGACGACGTCCGCTACGACGATGATTCCTTTTCGCGCGTGGTCGGTGCGCTCGGCCACGCGCACGTAGTGCGGCCACAGAACTACTTCGACCCGCTGCCATGGCATGCGCGCTGGGACACCGGTCGCATGCTCCTCAATCGCATGACCGGTGGGGACTGGCCCGGCACGCTCGGCGTGCGCCGCTCCGTGCTTCGCGCCACCGGCGGTTACGACGGAAGCGTCATGTTCGAAAATCTCGAGCTCGTGCGCACCGTGCTCGCCGCCGGCGGTCGCGAAGCTGTGCTCCTCACTGCCTACGTGCGGCGCCTGCCATCGACTACGCATCATTTCTTTTCGCAGCGCGTGCGGCAGGCCTACGACGAGCTTGCGCGGCCTGCACGGATGGTTACCCAGCTGGCGGTGCTTCCAGCTGTCGTAGTGCTGGCGGTATTCGGCGCCTGGCAGGCGGTCGTGGGGATAATTGCCGCGGTTGTCGGCGTGGCCGAGCTCGGGCGATGGCGCGGCGCCGCACGCCGCATTTTCCCGGCGACCGCATCGCTCTGCGCTCCGCTCTGGCTCGCCGAGCGAGCGGTGTGCAGCTGGATCGCGTTGGGGGCCCACGTCGCATTGGGCGGTGTGCCCTATCGAGGAGCGCTGTTGCGTCACGCCGCTACGCCGATGCGGGTGCTGCGCGCTCGGTACGCGTCGCTGCATCCGGTTCCGGCGCACCCCGATGAACCTCGACGTCAATCGGCTTGAAGCTCCCATTATTCGAAAGCTCCGCCGAGCACGCGGTGACGGCGACAATCAGATCCATCTCGGCGCGCAGCAGCAGGTAGTCGCCGGCGCGCGAGCGCGGCGGCAGAATGCTCAGCTCGCCCGAGGGCATCACCTCGACGTTCATGAAGACGTTGAGCGTTGTGGGAATCGCGTCGCCGGAAATGCCGAATGGCGCGAGCGCTGTCGCGAGATTCTCGAAGCAGCTCGGATGATGGCCGGTGCTCTTGTAGAGAATCGTGAACGTTTCCGCGCTGCACGGCGTCAACAGAAAATCGTGGCGGCCCACGGAGTCGTCGACAATCGTCCACATCGGCCGGCTGCGATTGGAGTAGAGCGTGTGGCCGGTGGTGAGGTAGATCGTGTTCGCGTAGTCGATCGTTCTACCAGACGACAGCCACTCGGCTCGGTCCTCGAGCGCGAACGCGATGAGATCCGACACCTGCTCGCCCTGGGGATCGATAATCTTGAGCAGCTCGCCGCGGCGTACGGTGAAGCCAGTACCGGTTTGCGGTGCGAGGTGCGCCCGCAGAATGATCCTTGCTGAATCGTTCACGATGCCTTGTGATGGAATGGGCACCGCCACTCCGGCTCCGCCTGGCGGCCTGAGTACTGCCGTGCCTCCGACTGCTCGCCGAAGTCGGCCAGGTTTGGGTTGAGGCTGCCCTGGAGCGCGATCTCACGCTCGCGAATCGATGCGCGCAACCGCTCGAAGTGTCCCGTCTCGCGTAGGCGCTCGAACTGGGCGTGCGGATTGAACACCAGCGCCGGCCACTGGAATCGTCTCGCCACGCGCGAGCTCACCGGGTTGAGTCCGACCACGAAGTACGCGCATCCGGCAAAGCTGAACGCGAAGTGCGGGTCGCTCGGATCCTCGCTCGCCGCTGGATCCCAACTGGCTCGCGGATCGTCGCCTTCATGCAGCCGCTGGAGCTGTGCCCACAGCCGGCGCTCGAACTCGTCTTCCGTTTCCGGCGCGTTACCGGGAAAGATGGCGACATACGCGCGCATGTTTGTCGTCTCCCTCGGCAGCTCGCGCGTAAACCCGGCTAGCTCACGGGCGAGCGCGCGCGAGCCGCGGGCCGAGCCGAGCGTGCCGAACACGCCGAGTCCGTAGCTGCCAGAGCGCACGACGCCCTTGCCCGCGAGACAGGGAAAGCCGGCATCATTGACGAAGGCCCGAAACGTTTCATCCACGAGTGCAACGCGCGCTGTTCTCCTTTCGCTCATGCGAACATGTTCCTCACCCAGTTCGGGCTGAGGTGCACCTGAATCCAGCTCGGGTCGAAGAGCAGATCGATTCGCGCCCTGTCGACGGGAACGCCAAGGTCGGCCAGCTGCCGCGTCGGTGTAGCGCGCGTGCTATAGGGCAAGATGAATCCACTCATGCCGCAATCATTGGCGGAAATCGTGCCGTCGCGGAGCGTCGCCACATTCTCCCGCGCGCGGGCGCGCCACCGGGTCAGCCATCCCTCCGGCGGCTGCTCGGCCAGTGCAAAAACCGGTATATGCAGATGCTCATGCCAGAGCCGGACGCGTAGATCCGCGACCGACGACGCCATCTCGCCTCCGAGCACGATGTTGACGTCGAAGTTTCGAACGTCTCGAAAAATCCACCACCCGATCGGGCCGCGGAAATCATCGCCGTAGGAATGCAGCGACACGCCATCGAGGTTCGCCGAGCCGACGGTTGCCCACCGGTCATCGATCGTAACGACTTTGCTGTGCACGAAGATCTGATTGAGCAGCGTCATGCCCGGCCGGCGCGTACAGGGCGCGGCGGTCCAGAGGGTGAACAACCCCACCCGGGGATGGCTGAGCAGCGCGTGCTCCCGCAGCCGGTCGTTCTGCCAGTCGCGATACGCGGTGATGTCCGCGTTCTGGTTCGTGACTATGATGATTTCGAGCCGAGGCTCGCGCTTGAGCGCGCTCGCCAGCGCCGCCACTATGGGTCGGGCGCTGAGGTACTGGTGCTCGATGTAGATGAGGGAACGGGCCTGGCCGATGCCTTTTAGAAGCGCCTTGAGGATGTCCGTCGCCCCCGCTGGCGAGTGCGCGAGCACCCGCGCCGGGGCGGTGCGAACGACGCAAAGGGAATCGCGCGACACGCGTGGTCTCGGCGCTCGCTCACTCCACAGTTCATCGTAAATCGACTCGAGATCACGCACCGCTCTTCCAGCAATCCGAATCGAGACATCGTGCAAAGGTCGTCCGTCAAGCTCACGCATCGGCCGCCGCACATCGCTTGGGCGATGCTCCCGGTCATCCCAATAGCCGTTCGCGAATGGCGAGCCGATCAGAAACGCCTCGGTCCCGTCCACAATTACCATCTTCGCGTGGAGCAGATGGGGAAAGTGACTGACACCTCGCACGCGAATGCGTCCGCGCCGGGGATGGCCGGTCTCGAAGAAACGGCGCAGCGAGCGCGTGGTGTCGAGGAGCAACGTCGCGTTGAGAAGAATACGAATGTCGACCGGCGTCGTCGCCGCTCTATCCGCCAATACGCTCGCCAGCGCTACTGCACCGTGCCGCTCCGTGTACGCCACGCAGTCCGCGTCGAACCCGAGTTGCGCGATCCACACCGATCGGCGTGCACACGCAATCGCGGCGAGCACCCGGTCGTACGCCACGGCGTTATCGATCAGCCATTCCAGCTGGTCTGGCTGGTCGTCGCGCTGGCGCGTTTCCTCCGACGGGCTCGTTCGCCGCGCGTCGAGCGGTGCCGTGGTGCTCAGCGGCCGACGCCTCGAGCGCTGACGCGCTTGCGCACACGCTTCACGACCGGTCTCTGTCGCTCGGCACGCAAGGCGGTCAGCGACTCATAGACCAGCTCGCGCTCCTGGAGCACGCACTCGAGAAGACGCGCGCCGCGCTCGAGCTGTCCACGGTTGATCAGGTCACGCGGAAAGAGAAGCCGCTCGCGGAGCGCCGGCTCGAGCATCCCCGTGTACTTGTCGGTCGCCACCGAACCGAGAAAGACGATGTCACACGATTCGCCCATCGCATCGCCCAGCTCGCGAACGGCTCGCGCGAGCTCGGCGCGGCCCGCGTGGTTCCCGATCTCTGCCTTGGCGAAGCGCGCCAGGTCCAGCGCGGTGATCAGCGTGTCGGGTGTGACCAACCCATCGGTGTGCGTGAGGATGTAGACCCCTTCGCTGTGCGAGGCAGGCGGTCGCGCGAACGCGCGCGCGTAGGCGAGCTTCCCGTTGAAGTAGAGACCACTCAGATACCGGAACACCGCCCCGATCGGCATTCCCTCACCGCGCAACCGTTTGGCGACCGGCGTCCGCGGCGGCTCATCGAGCAGTACGCGCCCCTTCTTACCGTGCGCCATGGCGGGCGAGAGCAGAAAGATCCTGCCGCGACCCTCTGGAGATGTGACCATGTCTGGGACCGGGGCAAAAACGGTGCTTCTCCCTCGCGATGCCTTCCCGCGCGTCGTAGTTTCGCGCGTTCGGCTGTCATGTCGACACCGGTGCACCGTTCCTGATCCGCTTCAGGAGATATCCATGATCCGACTGCAAGTTCGTCTCACTGCTGCCGCCGCGCTCTGTGCCGTGGCGCTTTTTGCCGGTTGCGCCCATCCGCCCGCCTCGATGGACGAGCATGCCGGCCACGACATGACCGCATCATCCGGAACGATCGCACCAACGCAACAGAATCCGGGCCTGCCCGCCGGTGCCGCCGATGCGCAGGCTCGTCTCGCCGGCTCACCACGACACGGCGAATGGGCGCTCATCAAGGTTGGCGCCGACAGCGTGCGAGCCTGGGTGGTCTATCCTCAGGTGAACAAGAAAGCGCCTATCGTCATCGTTGTCCACGAGATTTTTGGTCTGACATCATGGGTGCGCGCCGTCGCCGACCAGCTCGCCGCCGATGGCTTCATCGCCATCGCTCCAGACCTCCTCACCGGCAAGCTGCCGCCGAATCTCTCCGACAGTCTGCTGAATGCACAGGGCCCCGCGATGATCCGCACCCTCGACGCCGCAGACGTGCAGAACAAGCTCGATGCCATCGCGCAGTACGGGATGTCGCTCCCCGCCGCGACGAAGAGATACGGCATCGTCGGCTACTGTTGGGGTGGTGGTGTTTCCTTCGCGCACGCGGCGCACGCCGGCGGCTCGTCGACCTTTGGCGCATCGGTCGTCTACTACGGCGTCGCTCCGAAGCCGGACGACATCGCCAACATTCACGCCCCCGTGCTGGGTCTCTACGGCGACAACGATATGCGCGTCAACGCCACGATCCCAATCGCCGACTCCGTGCTCAAGCCACTTGGCCGAACCTACGAGCATGCGATCTTTCCGGGCGCGGGCCACGGCTTCCTTCGCGCGCAGACCCAGAAGAGCGGCGAGATCATGCAGGCGAATCTCGATGCGACCAAGCAGGCATGGCCGCGGACGATCGCGTGGTTCAGGAAGAACCTTGGCTCGTAGCCGGGCGGCCGGCGTATTTGCTTTGCCCCGTGGCATCGTCCACGTTTGAATCATGACCTTCGCTGAGCTGGCTACGCCGCGCGCCGCATTCCTCGGCGCGATTCTGCTCGGGCTCATCCTCGGCGTGCGCGCGATGATCATCGGGCTCGCACGCACCCAGGAACAGCTTCGCGCGTCGATGTTCAACCTGCCCACCATCGGCGGCTGGTTCACGCTGTTCGGATTCGTCGGGTATCTGCTCGACCGCTATACCTCACTCGGCTTGATGACCGTGGTGATCATCGCGGCGCTCGCGGCGCTCGCGGCGGCGGGCGGCGTTTACGCGCTCATCAATGGATGGGCGTTGCCGAGCGCCGCCCGCGACGTCGAGGACGAGCGCTACGTATTACAGGGTCATATCGGAACGGTGTCCCTCGCTATCGGCACCGATCATGACGGCGAGATCAGCTACTCGCACGACGCATCCGCCTATACGACGCCCGCCCGAGCCATCGACGGCCGGTCGATCGAGATCGGCACTGAGATTGTCATCGAGCGAATCGAAAACGGCGTCGCCTTCGTCGAGCTGTGGAGCGTGATCGAAAAGCAGTTGGAGATGGAGTAGCGGGTCCGCTCTTTGCCGCCGGGAAGGTCGTCATGTCCTACGCACTTGCCTTTGGCATCGTCTTTATCGGGTTCTTCGTACTGCGCATCATCGCCGCGACGGTGCTGTTCTACTTCGTGCTACCGGCGGGTGATCGCTGCCCCTGCTGCGATACGCCGACCATCCATGTGCGGTCGAAGGGATGGAATACGCTGATGCCGTGGTTTCGCACCAGCTGGTGTTATCGCTGCGGATGGGACGGTTTGCTGCGGCATGGTCCCGTGACGCCTGTCGCCGACCAGGGCCACGAGTTCACCCGCGCGGAAGCGGCACTGGTGAAGAAACTTCCGACTCGTCCGCCGGGCCCATCGCGAACAGCCTGAGCCACTCGGCGGGCCAGTTTCCCGTCAACTCGAAGAAGTCATCGTAGTACACGAGACCTACCGCTTCGAGCTCCGCGATGAGATCAGTCGTCGCGCCTTCACCAAACAGTGGCCCCAGCGCAATCACGCCAGCTTCAACGCGGAACTCATCGGGCGTGAGATTGTAGCGCGCGTCGAAGCGCCCACGCTGAAGCCCTGCTCGCTCCCACGCGTCGCGTCGCACCAGCAGCGTCGGCGCGTCGGGCTGAATTTCGAGTGGCATGCCTTGCATACTGAGTCCCTAGTCATGCGTTGTCCACCCTTGATAACGGGACTCGGCATTCGGCATTCGGCATTCGGACAACCGCGCTTACGACCGCCCAGTGCCGAATGCCGAGTCCCGCTAGCTTTGACCCCATGCTCCCCGAGATGAGTCTCGATGTGCTCGTCGTCGGCGCCGGTCACGCCGGTACCGAAGCCGCGGTCGCCGCTGCTCGGCTCGGCGCGCGCGTCGCCATCGTGACCAGCGCGCTCGAGACCATTGGGCAAATGTCCTGTAATCCCGCCATCGGCGGTATCGCCAAGGGCACCGTCGCCCGGGAAGTCGACGCGTTCGGCGGCATCATGGGCCGCGCGACAGACCTGGCGTCGCTCCAGTTCCGCATGTTGAACCGCAGCAAGGGTCCCGCGGTATGGGCACCGCGGGCGCAGTGCGACCGCGGTCTCTATCGGCGCGCCGTGCGGTCCCTGCTCGAGGAGCACACGTCGCTGCACACTATTCAGGGAACGGTCGCGCGCCTCCTGATGGACTCCGAGGCTGGCCGCGTGATCGGCGTCGAGACCCTCGAGGGACGTCGCTTCGAGGCGAAGACCGTCGTCATCACCACCGGCACCTTTCTCCGCGGTCGCATGCACATCGGCACCGATAGGCAGATGGCCGGTGGCCGCGCCGGCGACGCACCCGCGACACATCTCGCCGAACAACTCGAGCGCGTCGGACTCGAGGTAGCGCGCTTCAAAACCGGTACCCCTCCGCGCATCGATGGCCGCTCTGTCGATTACGCCAAGTGCGCGCGGCAAGACAGCGAGATCGACCAGTTCGACTTTTCGTGGTCACACTTCTGGCCCACGCCGCGTCTCGTTGCCGACGGTGTCACACGGCATCCGCCTCAGCTCCCATGCTGGATCACCTTCGCCGGCTCCGAGGTGAAGCGCATCATCCAGGAGAACATCGGGAAGAGCGCGATGTACGGCGGCGCGATCTCATCACGCGGACCGCGCTATTGCCCGTCGGTGGAGGACAAGATCGTCAAATTCCCGAACGTCGAGCGCCACCAGATATTTCTCGAGCCGGAGGGGCACGACACCACGGAGCTCTACGTCAACGGACTGTCGACATCGCTTCCAGCCGACGTGCAGCTCGAGTTTCTCCGAGCCGTACCCGGGCTCGAGCACGTGCGAATGACGCGTGCTGGCTACGCCATCGAATACGACTACTACCCGCCCACCCAGCTCGATGGGACGCTCCAGGTGAAGGCGCTCGGCGGACTCTATTTCGCTGGACAGATCAATGGCACCACCGGCTACGAGGAGGCGGCGGGACAGGGCGCCATCGCGGGCGTCAACGCGGGCCTCTCCGCGCTCGGCCGCACGCCGGTCGTACTCGGCCGCGAGACATCGTATATCGGCGTGTTGGTGGATGACCTCGTCACGCGCGGCGTGGACGAGCCGTATCGGCTCTTTACCTCACGCTCGGAGTTTCGCCTCACCGTGCGGCAGGACAATGCGCTACGCCGCCTCGGTCCTCTCGCGCTCCAGCTCGGCATGTTCGACGATCGCGAGCAGGCCATCGTCCGGCGCCGGTTCGCTGAAGAAGATGAAGCGCGCGCGCTGGCTGATCTCACGAGCGTGCGTCCCGAGCAGGTCGACGCGCTTCTCACCGGCGCCGGGGGGAACGCGCTCGCGCACGGGATGAAGATCGTTGAGATCGCGAAGCGTCAGAACATCGCGCTGGCCGATCTCTTCGCGGCCGCCGGGATCGGCGCGGATCTCAGCCGCGAGTCGGTGGTCACCGCTGAGCTCGAGATCAAGTATGCCGGCTACTTCGAGCGCGAGCGCGTTGCCGCCGACAAGCTCCGCCGCCTGGGCGACTTTACCTTGGCGACCGACCTCCCCTACGCCGAGATGCGTTCGCTGTCGTTCGAGGCGCGGCAAAAGCTCGCCTCGCTCCGCCCCCTGACGCTGGCCCAAGCTTCGCGTATTCCCGGTGTCAGCCCGAGCGATCTGCAGAATTTGGTACTCGAGGTCGAGAAACAGAAACGTGTTTAAATAGTACCGGTATCGTACTAACGGAGATGGAATCCGTTGCTGCCCTCTGCGCCCAATTAGTATCAATGTGACCATATTCTGCCGAGATATGCGGTCACGGACATCTGACATCCGCCGTCTGACAACTGCCCTTGGGGGGTTTCCCATGCGCTACCTCACGCTCGTAGCTCCGCTTTGCTTCGCGTCTGTCTTACGTGCACAGGATGTCGCTCCGACGCCTCGCACGCCGCAGATCGTCACCAGCGCGCAGGGCGAAAGTCGCATCACGCCCGACCGCGCGCTCATCTCGATCGGAGTCGAGACGCGTGCGCTCACCGCGGCGCAGGCCAGTGGCGACAACGCCAAGCGCCAGCGTGCGGTGCTCGACACCATTCGCGCACTCGGCGTCCCCGCCGAGCAGATCTCGACATCGGGATATAACGTGCGGCCGGAGATGGTGTATCCGCAGAACGGCGCCGGGACGCCTCGCGTCACCGGGTATGTGGTCTCGAATGTCGTGCGTATCGAAATGCGGCGAATCGAGCAAGTGGGCGCCGTGATTGACGCCGCGATCGCCAAGGGGGCGAATGGGATCAACTCGCTCGAGTTCTACGCGTCCACCGCCGACTCCGCTCGGCATCTCGCGCTGGCACAAGCGGTCGTACGTGCCCGTGCCGATGCGGATGTGCTAGCTCGGGCAGCGGGCGGGCACGTCGCTGGTTTGATCGAGATCAACACGAGCGGCGGCGCCAACCCAATCCAACCGATGATGATGCGCGCGCAAACCATGCAAACTCCGATCGTAGTTGGTGAACAGACGCTCACTGTTACTATATCGGCGCGTTGGTTGTTTGATAATGGCGTGAAATAGGCGCTATAATGCCCCTATAAGATGGATTAGGCCATTTTGGCCGACGGCGGCGGCGACGCAGCCATTTCCGCCCATTTGATCGCTGGAAGAATGTTCCACGTGGAACACGTTTCTGGCGGGTTAGCGGTTGGGTTGGTATATTGCGCCCTCGCCCTCTCTCCCCGCATCCAAACGGTAGCACGTGGGACGCGTCATCGCGATCGCCAATCAAAAAGGCGGTGTCGGTAAGACTACGACAGCCGTCAACCTCGCCGCCAGCCTCGCGGTCGCCGAACAGCGCACGCTGCTGATCGATGGCGATCCCCAGGGCAATGCGACAAGCGGAGTAGGCATCGCCAAGGAAAACCTCGACAGGACAGTCTACCAAGCGCTCATCGGGGACATCGATCTCGATAGCGCTATCGTCCGCTCGGTGCAGTTCGCGCATCTCGATGTCGCTCCTGCGACGCCCGACCTGGCCGGCGCTGAAATCGAGCTCGTTGACCATTCCCGCCGCGAACGAGCCATGCTCGAGGCAATCAACACGGTGCGCGATCGGTATGACTACATCCTCATCGACTGCCCCCCATCACTCGGTCTGATTACCGTCAACATGCTGGTGGCGGCAGATGCCATCCTGATTCCGTTACAGTGCGAGTACTATGCGCTCGAGGGGCTATCCCAGCTCCTGAGCACGGTTAACCTCATCCAGCGTGGACTAAATGAGCATCTCGCGATCGATGGAGTGCTGTTGACCATGTACGACGCCCGACTCAACCTCTCTCGCCAGGTCGCGGCCGATGCCCGTGAATACTTTGGCCCAAAGGTCTTCGAGAGTGTGGTCCCGAGGAATGTCCGCCTCGCCGAGGCGCCAAGCTTTGGTAAGCCGATCATCTTGTATGATGTAGCATCTGTGGGCGCGCAAGCCTACATGAGCGTCGCGCGCGAGTTGCTTGCGCGGCACAGCGCCGAGGGTGACGGCGTCACGGCCCCCCTCGTCAACAGCTAGAGAAGATCGCAGATTCATCATTCGAGCACGGTCCGCGATCTTTCCTTCGGCATCCTCACCGCCCCTCCCCGCCATGGCCGCTGAAAAACCCCGACGACTCGGGAGAGGGCTCGAAGCACTTCTAACTCAGCGCAGTCCATCGGCAGAACATCAGACAGTCGCGGCGCCAGCCGAACGAAGCGCACTGCGTCGCGTCCCGCTCTCGCAGATCAAGCCGAATCCGTATCAGCCGCGAAAGCATTTCGCTCCCGACGAGCTCGCCGATCTTGAGTCGAGTCTGCGCGTCAGCGGATTGCTGCAGCCTATTACCGTGCGCACCGCTCCAACGGGGGGCGGCTATGAGCTCATCGCCGGCGAGCGCCGCCTGCGCGCCGCATCGAGCCTCGGCTGGGAGGAAATCCCCGTAGTCGTCAAGGAAATTGACGACCGCACGCTGCTCACTCTAGCATTGGTCGAAAATCTTCAGCGCGCCGACCTTAATCCCCTCGAACAGGCCGAAGGCTACCAGCGACTGATCGACGAGTTTTCACTGACGCAACAGCAGGTCGCAGACGTAGTAGCCAAGGATCGATCCACTGTCGCTAACATGTTGCGGTTACTTAACTTACCGCAGTCAGTTCGAAGGATGCTTCAAGAGGGTCAGCTGACGCTCGGACATGCCAGAGCGATACTGGCCGTTGGCAACGAACAGCGCATGATCGAGTTGGCGAGAGAGGCTGTCGCAAAGGGACTTACGGTGCGCGATATCGAGGAGCGCGCGCGGCAGACATCCAAGCGTAGCAAGGCGCGCAGAGAGCCGGCAGCAGATCGCGCCAACCCGGAGGCCAAGCGCATTGCCGAGTCGTTGCGCCGCCACCTGCAGACCGATGTGAAGATCACGCTCACCGCGCCCGAGCGCGGAATGATCGAGATCGCGTTCTATTCGGCGGAAGATCTCGAGCGGTTGCTGGAGACCATGCTCGGCGACAAGCGGGAGCGCGCGTGATCAAGGGAATCAAGGATCGCGCACAGGGCTACGGCAAGATGTTCACGCCGAGGCATGGCCCGATGATCGTACACTTTCAGCGCGAGCGCGGACTCGCGAGCCGCACTTTTGTGTTGACGCACCGGCAGCTCAAGATTCTCCGTGCCAGTGCTCTGGCGTTCGCACTCGTCTTCGTGATCGGTGCGGCAAGCTGGGTATATCTCGCAACCCAGGCATCGCGTGTGCCGTTCTTGACGCGCCGCGTGTCGAATCTTCAGCACGACGTGCGGCGCCTCGACACGCTGCAGACGAAATTGACTGAGCTCGAGGCGCGTTATCTCCAGGTGCAGCGTATGCTGGGGCTTCCCCGTTCCGATTCGGCGGCGGCTAGACGTGATAGCGCGCACGGAATTCCAGCGCCAACGGGACAACGCTGAGCATCGCGTCACGGGCCGCGGCACCTCGCATCACTTCAAGCACGGGACACGCACATGGCGATCTTTGGACGTGAAGGAAATGGAACGCAAGAGTCGAGGGCCTCCGGCCAGACGGGGCGCGAGCCATCGCTGTCGATCATTGCCGCGGGCATGACCATTACTGGTGACGTTGACACCGACGGTGTGGTGAAGGTCGAGGGGCGCGTTGAAGGTGGGATCCGCGCAGCTCGGCAGGTGTTGATCGGTCGGCAGGGGGAAGTGCGGGGTGACATCAACACTCGCGAGGCAGTGATTGGCGGAACAGTGCACGGGACAATCAACGCCAGCGAGCGACTCGAGGTGCAGGCAACCTCGCTCATCGTGGGCGACATCAATACACGCGCGATCGCGGTCGTAGAAGGCGGAAAGATCAATGGTGCGGTCCGTATCACCGACGTCACCGACAACGAACTCGGCCTCGCGAATGGCCTCAGCGCGCGATCCTCTGCTACGACAGAGCCCGCTTAGTCCTAGCGGTGGGTTCCACATGGCGGCGTTTTCCACAGTACCCTAAGCCCTACAACTGCTTGTGTTTATGCGATCCATCTACAGGCCGTGGCTGGAGTTGTCGACATTTCTCCACATTTCGCTGGTGTGGACCTTGGTCGCATGCTCGGGACGAGAGCAAGGCGGAGCTGCGAAACCTGCAGCGTCCACTCGTGCCTCATTCCGCGTCGCGCTCTTGACGTCGGGTCCAGTTTCGGATCAGGCTTGGAATGCCGGCGCTTATGCCGGATTAATGGAAATACGCGACAGTTTAGACGCAGAAACGAGCCATATCCAAACCAAAACTCCCGCTGACTTCGAGGATAATTTTCAGCATTACGGCGCCAAGGGCTTTGATCTCGTCTTCGGGCATGGCTTCGAGTTCCAGGACGCTGCCGATAGGGTTGGACCGTCGTTCCCAAAGACGGTGTACATCACGACCTCGGGCACCCGTATGGGGCCGAACGTCGCTCCCATGGTCTTCGCCTTCGAGGAGCCTTCCTACCTCGCCGGGATGTTGGCCGGAAAGCTCAGCAAGACCAACACAATCGGGGCGATCGGGGGCACCGAGCTGCCCCCAGTGAAGAGCAGCTTCGCCGCGTATGAGGCCGGTGCACGCGCGGTGAATCCTCGCATACGTGTTCTCATTGCCTATGTCGGCAACTGGGACGATGCGAGTGCGGGTAAGGAGCAGGCGCTCGCGCAGATCGGCCGCGGCGCGGACTTCATCTTTCAGAACGCCGACGCCGCCGGCCTCGGTGTCTTTCAGGCAGCGCGAGAGACGAAAAAAGCATATGTCTTTGGCGCCAACTCCAATCAGAATGCGGTCGCGCCCGATGTCGTCGTGGCCAGCGTCGTGATTGATCTACCACATGCATTTCTGACGGTGGCGCGCGAGGTGAAGGAGCATCGTTTCGTTCCGCGCATCATCTACCTCGGATCAAAGGACGATGTCGTACGACTCGAGCTCAACGACTCGTTAGGCATCGTCACCCCTGCCTTGCACGCATCTCTCGACTCGGCGCAGCGTGCGATCGTTGCGGGTACATTGAAGCCGCCCCGCGCAGAGTATGTCGACACCACGGCCAGGACCACCGCCAAGAGCGCCCGCTGACATGCCACGCCTCGACGAGATTGCCCGCTATCTCGATGCGATGCTTCGTACCACCGAGATCCTCGACTACCCGCATGCGCTCAATGGCGTGCAAGCCGAGCGCGAGGGAGAGATCTCGCGCATCGCCGCGGCGGTGGATGCACGCGAGCGCACGATCCTCGACGCCGTCACCGCCAAGGCGGACTTGCTACTCGTTCATCACGGGCTCTTTTGGGGCGGGGTGCAGCCGCTGCTCGGCGCGAATCGGCGTCGCATGCGCGCGGTGCTCGACGGCAATCTCGCCGTGTACGCGTCGCACTTGCCGCTCGACGCACACGCCGAGCTCGGCAACAACGCGCTGCTCGCCAAGGAGCTCGGTCTGGTGCCGGCATCGGGGTTCGGGCGGTTCAAGGGCATCGACATCGGGGTAGCGGGCGAGTGCGACTTGCCGACGCGGGAGCTGTTCGCGCGCGCCGATGCGTTCGCTCGTCAATGGGGCGGCGTCGCTCGACACTCGACGATCGATGACGGACGGGCTACGCGCCGTTTCGGAATCATTACCGGCGGCGGAGCATCCACCGATTCAATTCGTGAAGCGCGCGATCGTGGACTCGACACGCTCATCACCGGCGAGGGCGCGCACCACACCGCAATCGACGCCGACGAGCTGGGTGTGTGCGTGATCTACGCCGGCCACTACGCGACCGAGACGCTCGGTGTACGCGCGCTCGCCGCCAGAGTAAGCAGCGAGTTCGGGCTTCCGTGGAGCTTCGTTCACGTTCCCACTGGTCTCTGACCGCAAACGTGAGAGCCTCGTGAGCACCACGGCGCTCGCGCTCGACGGAGTCACCAAGCGATTCGGTGCGGTCGTCGCTCTGGACGAGGCGACGATGCATGTCGCGCCCGGCACCGTGCACGCGCTACTCGGCGAGAACGGCGCGGGGAAGACGACTCTCATGCGCATCGCGTTTGGCATGCTGCGCCCGCAGGCGGGGTGCGTGATGGTCGGTGGGCATGTCGTCGATCTCGCTTCCCCGGCCGACGCGATTGCGCATGGCGTGGCCATGGTGCATCAACATTTCACCATCGTTCCGACGATGACGGTGGCGGACCACATTGCGCTCGGCGGTCACGGACGCTATGACCGTCGCGCGGCGCGCGAGCGCATGCTCGCGGTTGGACGCGACACGGGTCTCGTGCTCGATCCGGACGGGCGGGCCGAGTCACTCCCGGTGAGCGCTCTGCAACGGCTGGAGATCGTGAAGGCGCTTGCCACCGGCGCGCGTGTGTTGATTCTCGATGAGCCGACGGCCGTGCTGGTGCCGAGCGAGGCGGATGATTTGCTGCGGACCTTGCGCCGCTTCGCCGACGGAGGTGGTTCGGCGATCATCATCACGCACAAGCTGCGCGAGGCGCTCGCTTGCGCGGATAGCGTGACTGTACTTCGGCTGGGCCGCACCGTGCTCGAGGCGCCGGTCGCGGCGATCGCCGAGCGCGAACTCATCGAAGCGATGCTGGGCCGTGCTCCGAACGCGGTCATCAGACGCGAGGAGCGCAACCTGTCATCCGATGCACCCATCGTGATTGATGCGCGCGATATTCACGTGAGTGACGAGGGTAGTGTCGAGCGCGTGCGGGGAGTGACGCTTGCCGTTCGTGCAGGCGAGATCATCGGTCTCGCCGCGGTTGAAGGCTCGGGGCAGCACGAGCTGCTGCGCGCGCTTGCGGGGATCGCCGCTCCATCGCATGGCAGTGTCGAGCGACGGGGGGACGTCGGATTCGTGCCGGAGGATCGCCACCGCGATGCGCTGGTGCTCGACTTCTCGCTGACCGAGAACGTGGCGCTGCGCGGCGCCGGCTCGCGGCGTGGGCGCGTCGCCTGGCGTGACATGACGCGCGCGACGCGCGAGCTCATGTCACAACACGACGTGCGGGCGAGCGGACCCGACGTGCCCGCACGCTCGCTCTCGGGCGGAAATCAGCAGAAGCTCATCGTGGCGCGAGAGCTGGCGGGGCGTCCAGCGGCGCTGGTCGTCGAGAATCCGACTCGTGGGCTCGATATCGCCGCGACAGCAGCCGTGCACAGCCGGCTGCTCGAAGCGCGAGATGCGGGCGCGGCGATCGTTTTCTACTCGAGCGATCTCGACGAGGTGCTCGCGCTCGCGGATCGCGTGGTCGTGATGCACGCCGGAGAGCTGCGCTCCGCCGGGAAGAATCGCGAGGCGATTGGAGCGGCGATGCTTGGCGCCTAGAGCAGTCGCCGTATTGCCGCGATACCCAATACCGGCCCTAGCGCGAGCATGGGAAAAGCGTATCGCCAGCCGACCAATCCAACTACCGGCGGTACGAGCTGGATCGAGATCGTCGTCAAAAGAAAACCGATCGACGTTTGCAGCGTGAGCGCGGTGCCCACGGTATGCGGCGCGGACACCTTGGTGATGAGCGTCGAGAACTGCGCGCTGTCGGCAACGACGGTGGTGCCCCACAGAAGCACCAGGGGAACGAGCAACAGCAGGGAGCGTCCAAAGACGAACGGCGTGAGTAGCGCACAGCTGCCGCTCATCGCCATGGCGATCACGGTGAGTCGAGCATGGCCGATGCGGTCCGCGACCACGCCGCCGTAAATGCAACCGATAGCGCCCACGGCAATGACCGCGAACGCGAGCAGCGACACCGCGGATGGCGAGATCCGATCTGGTCCCATGGCGTCGGCGCTTGCAGCCAGGAAGACCGGGATCCACACCCAGTAGGCATACAACTCGAGCATGTGCCCGGCGTATCCTCCGAGTACGCGACGGTAGTCGCGCTCGCGGAGCACGGCGCCGATGAGTGACCAGGAGAACGGCCGCCGAGCAAAGGGGAATGGCCCATCGCGGTATCCGGCGAAAACGAGCGCCGCCGCGACGAGCGCTGCCGCCGACGCCGAGAGAATTACCGGCGTCACCCCCGCGCCCGGGATGGCATGCACGAGGTATGGCGTCGCTTTCCCGACGGTGAGCGCACCGACGATCGTGCCGATCGCCATGCCGCGGCCGCGTTCGAACCACGTCGCGATCATCTTCATTGCCGGCGGATAGACGCCGGCCAGACACATCCCGGTGAGGAACCGGCACGCGAGCGCCCATCCGTAGTTCGGCGCGATGAGCAGCGCGGCGTTGGCCACAGCACCCGCGAGCGCGGCCAGGGCGAAGTACGCCCGGCTCGGTACGATATCGGCGAGATTGAGCAGCGCCGCGACCGCGGTTCCGGCGACGAAACCGAGCTGCACGGAGGTGGTGAGCCATCCGGTTTGCGACGATGAGAGATCCCACTGCAGCGCCAATTGCGGCGCGACCGCGCCAGCAGCGAGCCAGAGCGACATCCCCAACAGCTCGGCGATGGCCAGGAGCACGAGCATTTTGCGGGGAGAGTGGGTCGTCACATCGGCTAAGTCACGGCCGCTGGCGCGAACTGTCAAGCTCGGCGGTAGATTCCCGCCATGAGCGACGAGCCCGTCACGCCATCGCAGTCGAGCGGCTACAAACGGAAGCGGGTCCTATTGACTCTGCTCGCCATCAGCATTGGCTGGAAGGTCGTGTTGCTCACCATCGGCCACGCCATTCCGCGATGGCTCATCGATGATGGGCTCGCCGCGACACAGCCGGAGTTGCGCCCGTACGGCGCGCAGGCGCGCGAGACCGCGCGAGTGTTGTGGGGCGGCGCGATCGAGCGGCACGCGGTGCGGCAGATTCGGCTCGTCTCCGTTGAGCGGCGCGATGACTATGGGCCCGCGGCGCGGTGCGGTGGACTGAACGCTCGGGTACGCGCGTACACGTACTTCGCCATCCCGTACTCCGAGGTTCGCACCGTTTGCGACAGCGGAGTCGTTGAATACCGCGGCTTTCGCCGACGTCCGCCTGGATGATGGCCGGCGAGCGCTGGTCGCGCGCCTCGGCGCCGTTCACCGCGCTCGTCGCCCTGCTCATCGCTCTGTGCGCACTGGCCCTTGTGTTGGCGCTGGCGCATGTCGACGTCGCGCGAGCGCTCGGTGCGCTGTGGAGCGGCTCGTTCGGCTCGGTCGACGCGCTCACATCATCGACGTTGGTCCGGGCCACGCCACTCATTCTCGCGGGACTCGGCGTAGCGCTCGCCTTTCGCGCTGGCGTCTGGAACATCGGCGCCGAAGGACAGCTGCTCGCCGGCGCGGCGGCATCAGCGGCGGTCGCGCTCTCGCTGGGCGGCGCAAAGTCCGGTGGATGGCCCATCGTCATCATCGCGCTCGCCGCGAGCGCTGGAGCGGGTGCGTTCTGGGCAGCGATCGCCGGTGTGCTGCGTCGCCGATTCGGCGTACTCGAAGTGATCAGCACCATCATGCTGAACTTCGTCGCGCTCTACGCCGTCGCGTACCTCGTCCGCGGGCCCCTGCAGGAGCCAACGCACATCTATCCGCAGAGCACAGCACTGAGCGGCGCCGCGCGCTTGCCCGCACTCCTTCCGGGAAGTCGCCTGCACTGGGGATTCGTGATCGCCATCGCGGCCGCTGTCACGCAATGGTGGATACTGCGCTCGACCGCAACGGGTTTTCGCGTACGCGCGAGTGGCGCGAACCCGAGTGCCGCGCAAACGGCCGGCCGTATCGATGTCGCCCGAACGACGCTGGGTGCCTTTCTCGTCAGCGGTGCGTTGGCCGGACTCGCCGGCGGCGTGCAGGTGACCGGCGTCACCTTCGCCCTCTACGAGAACATTTCGCCGGGTTACGGCTTCACGGCGATCGCCGTTGCGTTGCTCGCCGGGCTCGACTCGTTAGGCGTTATTGCGACCGGAATTCTGTTCGGCGCGCTAGAGTCCGGCGCACTCGCGATGCAGCGCGAGGCAGGCGTGCCGGCGGTCGTGGTGACGACGATCGAGGCGGTGCTCATTCTCATGGTGGTTGCCACGGCACGCTGGCTGCCTCGCGGTACCGCCGGAGGGGATAGATGACGCTCCTCGGGGCCTTTCTCCAGGCGACGATCCGCACCGCGACTCCCCTTGCTCTGGCGGCGCTCGGTGAGACAGTGACCGAACGGGCGGGCGTGATCAACATCGGCCTCGAGGGCGTGATCCTGGCCGGCGCGTTCGGTGCGTTGGTCGGCGCCGGCGTCGGCGGCGTTGGCATCGCCTTCTTCATGGGCGCGATGGCGGGCGCTGTCACGGCAGCGCTGTTCGCCTTCTTCACTGTACGGTTGCGCGCCGATCAAATCATCACCGGAACCGCAATCAACCTGCTCGTTTTCGGTCTTACTGGTTCGTTGTACGAAGCGTTCTACGGTGCTCGAGGCGCGGCCCTGACGATTCCGACGATGGGCCCACTACGCATTGCTGGGCTCGCCTCTGTTCCCATCATCGGACCGGCGCTGTTCGACCAGCCCGTCATCACCTATGCGCTGTACGCCCTCGCACCCGCAGTTTCGTGGTGGATGTACCGCACGCACGGCGGTCTCGCGCTCCGCGCCGTCGGCGAAAATCCGGCGGCGGCCGAAGTGGCTGGCATCTCGCCGCGCCGCGTGCAATGGCTTGCCACACTCTTTGGCGGCGCGCTCGGTGGCGCGAGCGGGGCGGTGCTCGTCGTTGCGCAAGCCGGCACCTTCGCTGAGGGGATGTCGGCCGGCCGAGGCTTCATCGCGATTGCTGTCGTCGTCCTCGGTCGTTGGCATCCTGTTGGCGCGATGGTCGCGGCATTGCTCTTCGGCGCCGCGAGCGCGTTGCAGTTTGCCTTACAGGCAACGGGTTGGCACGTGCCCTACCAGTTTTTTCTCGCCCTGCCATATCTGCTTACGCTCGCGGCGCTGGCGGGGGTCGCGGGCAGGACACGGGCGCCGGCGGCATTAGGGAAGTAAGGCGTCGCGTACAGCACGCAGCAGACCTATGCTCCTACGTGCACACTCGTCCATCGGACCCTCCACATCGTCGCGCTGATTCGCTCGAGCAGCGAGTAGGCGAGGCTCTCGTACCCCTGTCGTTCGAGTACGATCGCCGGGCGCGAAGGAGAGCCGATGCGGACGGCGGCGAGAATCTCGGTTGTCTCAATTCCCTCCTCCGTTCCCGAGGTGCGTTCGCTGTAGACCGTGTGATAGCGGCCCGTCGTCGCGCCGCTGTCGCGTTCGGCCACGAGAAGAATGTGTTCTTCGACCGGATTCGCTTCTTGCGGCACGCGGCGTATGATGTCCGCGACGAGCGCCTGCACGCCCGCGGCGGAGGTGAAGCGGAGCGCACGACGAACGGAGAACGGGATGCCGCGGAATCCGTTTGCGGTGTCGTTCGGCAGCGTCGACGCCAGGCGTGTGACTTCGGCCGCCAGCTGCGCCGAGTCGACACGTGTGGCTCCTTCGATCGAATCGAGCGGCAATGCCTGCGCACGACCCGCGACGAAACCAATCAGCCAATGCGACAGGCCCGTGCCCTCAATCGGCGTGAGCGCGGCGGTCGGCCACTCGGTCGCGCCGGGCACGATCCACTTCATTCCCCCGAGTGTGGCGATGCGCGCCCGTCCGACGCGGCCTGAGCGCGCGAACAGATCGACTGCCGTTCCGCGAACTCCCGCCGGACTGAAGCGCACGGTATCGGGCAGCAGTGAGTCGGTGTACTGGGGAAAGATGACCGCGGCGGCCGCAACGGAGTCTTCGCGCACGAGAAGCACTGGGCCCGCGGTCGAGTCCCACGTCGACACGATGGGTCGCGGTGCGACCGACTCGGCCGCCGGTGGAGCAGGGGATACGACACGCGTGGTCTCGGGCCGCGGCGGCTTGCGCGCCTGGTCACACGCGGCGAGCATGAGCGCCAGGAGGAGCGCCGTGGAGAGCACGGCGAAAGAGCAACGCGAGCGTGGCGAGACGGAATGCATTCTCTGCAACTTGCCGGTGCTCGAAGAGAGCGTCAACGGGAAGGGCGGCGACAGCTACGTCAGTCGACGTATTCTTGCGGTTTCCACGCCCGTGCACTGTGAGAAACGACCCAATCCGAGGATCCAGCATGGCCCATCCCGAAGGAGTGATCCCGATGTCGCCGACGACCACGACGCGCGCGCCAGTTCGCGAGCGCTACAGCTGGGCGCTGTACGACTTCGCGAACACGATCTTCTCGATGAACATCGCCACTCTCTACTTCAATGTGTGGTTGATCAATGATCTGCACGCCGGGAATACGGTGGTGGCCGTCGGTAATGGCGTCTCGTCGTTCCTAGTCGCTGTATCCATTCCGGTCTTCGGCGCGATCTCCGATGCGCGGCGGCGACGCGTACCCTGGGTCGTCTGGCTCACGCTGATCGCAGTCGCCGCGACAATCGGCATGGGCGTGATCGGACAGACGATGGTTCCCCGCACCGGTGATGGCGTGCTCGGCGGTGTGACGCTGCCTCCCGGCTGGCAGATCGGCGGCACCGCGCTCGTGGCAATTCTCGCCGCGTTCGTGCTGGCCAACTACACGTATCAGGGCGCGATTCCGTTCTATAACGCGATGCTCCCGGATCTCGTGCCGCAACAGGAGCAGGGCCGTCTCTCCGGTCTGGGCAGCGCGTTGGGCTACATCGGCGCGATTACCGGCGTGATTCTCATTGCGCCATTCTTCGACGGCACCGTGCCAATGCTGGGCCACGTTCCCGCCGGCATGATGCGGGCGTTGCATTCGTTTGTCCCGTTTACGTCGCACGAGGGCAGAGCCGCCACGTTCGCGCCGACAGCGTTCCTGTTTCTGCTCTTCTCGCTCCCGCTCTTTTTTTTCTGCCGCGACCGCGATCCGGTGCGAGACAAGCGGCCGATCAAGATCGGCGAAGCATTCCGTTCGCTCTGGCAGACGTTTCGGGACACGAAACATCATCCCGGCGCGTTGCGATTTATTCTCACTTCGTTCCTATATCAGGATGCGATGGGGACGATCATCTCCTTCATGGCGGTATACGCCATCAAGGCGATGGGCTTCGGAAACGGCGCCGAGCGTCAGCTCTTTATCGTGCTGACGATTCCCGCCGTGTTCGGCGCATTCGTCGCCGGCCGGCTCGTCGACAAGATCGGCCCTAAGAAAACGTTGATGGGCGTGCTCGCCTGCTGGATCGTGCTCCTGATCGGGATGATCTTCGTCCCGAATCAGGCGGCCTTCTGGGCAGTTGGGTTTGGCATCGGCTTCATCTTCGGCGGCGTCTCGACCGCCGAGCGCCCGCTGTTGCTCACGCTCATCCCGAAGGAAGAGGCCGGCCGTTTCTTTAGTTTGATGGTCCTCTCCTCGCGCGCCGCGGCGATCCTTGGCCCGTTCATCTGGGCCTTCGCGGTCGATGGACTGACACCGCGCTTCGGGGAGCGCTTTGCCTACCGCGCAGCGGTCGGCACCGTAACCGTCGGCTTCGTGCTCGCGCTCGCGTTGTTGTCGACGGTTCCCGACAAATTCAATCGCGGACCGATCCCGTTGTCACCGGCCGGCGGCTGATGCTGTATCGGCTGATCCGGTGGGTCGCGACCATCGCGCTGCGATGGTTCTATCGCGATGTCGAGATCGACGGCGTCGAGCGTGTGCCGCGCACGGGGCCGGTATTGCTTACTGTCAACCATCCCAATGCGCTCGTTGACGTGCTTGCCGTCGCCACAGCCATTCCGCGCCGCATCACGTTCACGGGCAAGGCGGTGCTCTTCGACAATCCGTTTCTGCGCATCTTTCTCCCACTGATGGGCTTCGTGCCCCTCAAGCGTGTGAAGGATGAGGCGCAGCGCGATCCGGCGGCGAGTGTCGACGCGAGCCGGAACGTCGAAGCGTTCCGCGCCATCCTCGATGCGCTCGCCGCGGGGGGCGCGGTGCTCATCTTCCCCGAAGGGATCAGCCACAACGATCCGGCTCTGGCGCCGCTCAAGACGGGGGCGGCACGCATCGCGCTGCAGGCTCGCGACGATCGAGGCATCCGCGATCTCGCCATCGTTCCGATCGGGCTGACCTTTGAGGAAAAATGGCAACCGCGCACCCGTATTTTCGTCCACGTCGGTGAGCCGATCGCCATGAGTGCGTGGCCAACGACGGACGAGTTCCATCAAACCGATCAGCTCGCGCGCTCTCTCACCGACGAGATCGACGCGCGTCTTCGCGCCATTACCCTCAATTTTCCCTCGGCCGATGAGGCCGAGCGTCTGCTCGGCGTCGCACGATTGCTTGCCGGCGTCTTTGACGAGCCGCGTCCCCTAGGCTCTCCCGATCCTCCGCTTGGGGATCAGATGCGAATCGTCCGCCGCATTGAGGCTGTCCGTGATGTCCTTCCCGCGGAAGCGGCCAGTAGTGTGCGCCGCTTTCTCGCTCGCTTGGAGGACCTCCGTATCGCGCTGGCGCGCCGAGCGATCGTCCCCAATGAAGTGAACCTGTCGCCGAAGCTCAGCCATGGCGCCGTGTTCGCCATCCGCGAGCTCGCGATTATCTTGCTCGTGGGGCCGATCGCCCTCTGGGGGCGTCTCAATCATTGGGTTCCGCTCGAGCTGGCGATGCGGATGGCGCGCCGTCGCAGCAGGAGTCCCGAGGATCCAGCGATGAACACGCTCGTGATCGGGCTCGCCTTCATCCTTGTGGCATATGCGGCGCAGACCGCGTTCGTCTACCATTTTGCCGGCGGGCGGTGGGCGGCCGCGTACCTTCTCTCGCTTCCCGCCGCCGCGACGTGGGACCTGCGCTTCCGCGACCGCACTCGTCGCGCGCGGCAACGCATGCGCACCTATTTTCGCTTTCGCCGGGAGCCCGAGCTACGCGAGCGCTTACAGCGGGAGGTTCGCGGCGTCCGCGACGAGGCGCTTGCCCTGGAGCGGCTGGGTGTCGGATGACATCGGGCGCGAAAACTACGCCTGAGGCAAGAACTTACCGACTAAGTCCCAGTGCCAGGCCTCTCGACGTTCACCCGTTCGCGGGTCCTTGAGCGGCTTGTACTGCAGCCGCGATTCGGCGATCCCGATGCCGCGTCCGTAGTCGAGCAGGCGCTCGCGATCGGTCGACACCAGATGCGCCATCCGCGTCCCGCGGTAAATATGCCGGTGCAGCCACAGCCCGCCGTCCATCGCGAAAATCATCCCCTCTCGCCGCTGTGCGAATTCGCGATACAGTCGAGCAGATGATTCTGGCACCACTACCGGCGAGATGTCTGAGAGACTACAGCGTCCAACGCCCACCGCCCGACGCCTGGCACCCGTTTGTCTGCGTGTGAACGGTCACAGAACCTTGCGATGTCACGCTTTTGCATCGACCCAGTTCCGGCCGGCGCCCAGGTCCACCACCAGAGGCACCGAGAGCGTGGTTGCACCCTCCATCTCGCGCTTTATCATGACTCGCACGGTGTCGACCTCCTCCGGCGGCGCCTCGAACACGAGCTCGTCGTGCACCTGAAGCAGCATGCGTGTCTCGTACGATGCCCGAAGTGCCTTATCGATATGGATCATCGCGATCTTGATCAGATCCGCCGCCGAGCCCTGGATGGGCGAGTTGGTCGCCGTACGCTCACCAAAGGCGCGCACGCTGAAATTCCGGTCGCGTAGCTCGGGGATGAAGCGGCGCCGGCCAAAGATGGTCTGCACATAGCCGTGCTCGCGCGCGTACTCCACCTGGGAGTCGAGATAGGCGCGGATTCCCTTGAAGCGCTCGAAGTACTCGGCGATGAACCGCTTTGCTTCCGCGTGCTCGATGCGCAGTTGCCGCGATAGAGCATGCGCCCCCTGGCCGTAGATCGTCGCGAAGTTGATCGTCTTCGCGCGAGCCCGCATTTCGCTCGTGACATCTTCGACCGGTACATCGAAGATGACCGCCGCCGTCTGACGATGGATGTCGCCGCCAGCGCGGAATGCGGCTACGAACGCAGGATCATTCGACAGATGGGCCAGCAGCCGTAGCTCGATCTGCGAGTAGTCGGCCGAGATGAGAAACCACCCTTTTTGCGGAACGAAGCCGCGTCGGATGTCGCGCCCCAGCTCTCGTCTGATCGGAATGTTTTGCAGATTTGGATCACTCGATGAGAGCCGTCCCGTTGACGCGACCGTCTGGTTGAACGACGTGTGCAGCCGCTGCGTACTCGGATTCACCAGGGCTGGTAGCGCATCGAGGTACGTGCTCTCGAGCTTTGCGAGCTCGCGGTACTCCATGAGCAGCGTTGGAAGCGCGTGTCCTTGCTCGGCCAGCTCGTTCAACACGCTCGCGTCTGTCGATGGGCCCGATGGTGTGCGCTTGAGCACAGGAAGCTTGAGATGGTCGAACAGCACCTCGCGTAGTTTGGGGTTCGAGTTGATGTTGAACTCGAATCCTGCCTCCTTGTAGATCGCTTGCTCCGCCGCTTCGCGCTCCTTCTGGAATCGCTCCTTGAGCGAGTCGAACCACAATCGATCAATCGAAATGCCGGTCCATTCCATCTCGGCCAGCACGTGGATCAGCGGCATCTCGATCTCGCGGAACAGCGGCGTGAGACCATACGTTTCGAGCTGCGGCTCGAAGTGCGCGCGCAGCTGGAACGACATGTCGGCATCTTCGCACGAGTAGTCGCGGGCACAGTCGATGGGACACTCGTCGAACGGGATCGCCTTGTTTCCCTTGCCGCACAGATCCTCGACCGATGTCATCGTATGGTCGAGAAACTCGAGCGCCAAAACATCCAGGCCGTGCGAGCGGCGGCCCGGATCCAGAACGTAGCTGGCGATCATCGTGTCAAAGTCCAGCCCGCGAAGCGTCACGCCGGCGTGGCGGAGCGCGAGCGTGTCGTATTTCGAGTTCTGTGCCGCCTTTCGTACCGAGGCATCCTCGAGCAGATGGAGTAGCGGCGCCATATCCGCCGAGTCGAGCGGCGGCAGATTCTTCACCGCGTGGCGGCGCTCCGCCAGCGCGCGGCCAGCGATGCTGCCTGGGTCGGTGGCACTCGCGGCCTTTTTCTTCTTCGCCGGCTTTTTGATCTCGGCGACGCCCATCTCTTCCAGCGGATCATCACCGCCCCGAACGAGACCGCGGTCTTCGGGCGCATCCGTTGGTGAGCGGTCTCCCGCGCTGTCGATTAACAGCAGATTGCCCTGCGCCGGAGCGTTTGCACGGTGCCGGAATGGGAAGTAGTACGCCTCGCCCGGTGCCAGGGCGAGCGAGATCGACACGAGCGCCGAGCGTAGGGGGTCGGATTGCTGCGGGCTGTCGGGATCGATCACCGTCTCGATGTCGATGGCAATGAAGGGCACTGCCCGCGCGCGCGCTACTACGTCACGCATCCGGTCCACCGTGTCGACCGTGACGTATGCCGTTGGCTCCAGCGCTGCTGCTTCCGGCGTGGACGTAGCGAAACCCGCATGTTCCTTGGCCAGCCCGTGAAATTCCAGCTCGACGAACAGATCCTTGAGCCGCGTATGGTCCGGCGTGACCACGGCAAGCGTGTCGAGCTCGAGCGACACCGGTAAATCGTAGCGAATAGTTACTAATTCCTTCGATAGCCGCGCCTCTGCCTCGTGTTCCATCAGTGCCTCGCGCGGCCGCTTTTTGGTCAGCGACGGCGCGGCCGCGATAATGGCCTCCAGATCCCCATAGATCTCCACCAGCTCACGCGCCGTCTTATCGCCGATGCCCTTGACCCCTGGCACGTTGTCGCTCGAGTCACCGACCAGCGCGAGATAGTCGGTCACTCGGTTGGGCGGTACGCCAAGTCGTTCGCTGGCGTTTTCCATCCCAACCCACTGCTCCTCGACCGCCGATGCTCCGCCTCGGCCCGGATTGAGAAGCCAAATCCCCGGGCGCACGAGCTGCTGGAAATCCTTGTCTCCCGAAACGACGACCACGTTTACCTTCTGCTCGACGCCCTGCTGCGCCAGCGTCCCGATGACATCGTCCGCTTCATAGCCGGGACAGGCGAGCACCTTGATGCGATAGGCATCGAGCAGCTCGCAGATGCGTTCCATACCGCGATCGAAATCGTGCTGCAGCTCGTCGCTCAGCTTCTCACGCGTCGCTTTGTACGCCGGATATTTCTCGTGACGGAACGAGAGACCTGAATCGTGCACCCAGCCGACGTACTCCGGCTTGTGCAGCTCGAGCATCCGGTTCACGAAGTTGACGATCCCCCACGCCGCCGATGTGTTCTCCCCGCGGCTCGTCGTCAGGGGCCGTGAGATGAGCGCAAAGAACGCGCGGTAGATCAGCGCGTAACCATCGACGAGAAAGAGGCGGGGGGAAACGGGGAGGATCATCCGCGAAAAGTCGCAGGTCCTGGGTGTTAGGTGCTAGGTGCTGCTTGTTTGAGCACCGAATCTCAGCCTGCACCCAAACACCCCAGCACCTGACACCTACACAAGAAACTCGCCCTGTCAGCAGACAGAGCGAGTTGGGCATCATCGAGGTCTTTCGATTCGCCGGCGCCTATGCGACGGGCGGGGCACTATCGGATGGCCTGCGTGAGGGAGGGTCGAGCGGAGACATGTCGACAGCGTGCTCGACGCCGAGGTCGGACTGCGCGTTGCGAACTAGACGCGCTGGACGTTGGCCGCGTGCAGCCCCTTTTCGCCCGTCTTGATCTCGAACTCCACTTCCTGCCCTTCGGCGAGGGTCTTGAAGCCGTCCATCGTGATCGCACTGAAATGCACGAAGACATCTTCACCGCCCTCCTGCTCAATGAAACCGTACCCCTTGGCATCATTGAACCACTTTACTCTCCCTTTGGCCATTCGACTGCCTCCTGCAGGGTGAACCTGTTCCTGCACAAGCCTGCACTTGCAATGTGCTGGGCAAGCCGGCATCGGCTTTGCGCGGCTCTATATAGGAGCAACTTGTTTTTTTGTCAAGAGAAGGCTATGCGCGACAACAGGATAGGACACCGTTGTGAGCACGATCACAAATCGTTTTTACCAGATGTAGAGCGCGCGATAGAGCATCGCGTTTCGCTGCACGACGCGCACATATTCGCGCGTCTCCACGAATGGAATTCGTTCGGCGTACACCTCTGCATCGCCGACGCCGGAACGCGATGACCAGCGCTTTACGCGCGAGCCGCCGGCGTTGTACGCGGCGAGCAGCCGCGTGAGATCATCGTACTGCCGGACGAAAGCCGCGAAGTGCCGTACTCCAATCGCGATGTTGATCTCCGGCTCGCTGAGCATTGCCGTCGTCCAGTCCGTGATGCCCAATGAACGGCCCACCTCGCGCCCTACCCCCGGCATGATTTGCGTCAACCCGCGCGCCCCAGCAACGGAGACCGCGCGTGGATTCCAGTTCGACTCCTGTCGAATCAGACCTGCTATGAGAGCTGGATCTATTCCCCGTGCTTTTGCTTCCGCTCCGAGCACTTCGCGGTCGAGTACGGCGTAGATCAGCCGATACGTTCGCGCATCGGGTGGCGCGCCACGCGCGAGAGCACGCCACCCGAGCTCGGCTGCGCGCGATGGCAGCTCGGCCCGAATGAATCCGGCTGCTGTTGCCATCACCCGACTAAGCACGGGGGACGCGAGGGCATCGGCGCTCAAGCGCTCGTACTCGAAGCGTGCCTCGACGTCCATCCCGAGTGCATCCAGCAAGGCGGCGCGATGGAAGGCGCTATCGACGGCCGCGATGTGGGGATAGCTGTCCTCGGAGGCCACGGGCATCGGAACCGGAATGTCGAGGCGTCGGGCGGCAAGCATCGCGTAGTAGGAGTACGGCTGCTTCGCGATCACCTCGTGCCACCGCGTTTTGGCCCGTTCGCGCTCTCCCGCAATATTCCAAGCACGTCCACTCCAGTACGTCGCCGCAATCGCTTCATCGCTCGCCGCGAGCTGTTCACGTAACGAGTCCATCTCGACGGCTGCCTGACGATTCGATCGTTGTACGAACGCAATGATCGCAGCCTGAAAGCGCGCGCGTGCGGCAATGTTTCCCGCCGGCTGGCTGCGCGCGGCGTCAAGGTAGAGTGCGCGAGCGTCGTCATCTCGTCCATCGTCGGATGCCAGGTCGGCCAGGAGCGCGAACGCCATCGCGGCGGAACTATCGGGTGTCGCGCTCGGCACGTTCCCGGCAACTGCCCGCAATGCAGTGCGGGCACCTTCACGATCTCCAGTCGCCAGGAGCGCTCGCGCCCGTTGGTACAATGCGGCCGGCGTGCGTACTCGTGCGAGCTGGTCGGCGGCTTCGCGTTGTCGCCCGAGCCTGGACAGTATTGATCCGAGAAGGATGCGGTCCGCTACCCGGCCAGTCGTATCGACACCGTCGTACGGTGCTGCAAGCGCGCGCATGAGCCCTTCCGCGGCACGGCTGAGCGGTCCAGACCGCGCTGCGCTGCGTGCCACGACAATTTCATCGCCGCCGGCAATGGATGGCGCGATATGGTCGAGCACTTCCATTACCGCTCTGGCGTCCGCCGATCCAGAGTGATTCGCAATGAAGGCAATCAGGTCATGGACGGCTCGTGCGCTGTCGGCCCCGTTGCGCGCGACTGTCGCCTGTATCCGCAGCGCTGACGCTAAGGCGCTCGGAGTTCCAATTCCATGATAGACCCGCATTGCCCCGACAGGGTCGCCGGTCCGTTCACGCGCGTTAGCATCAGTTGCAGCGATCCGCGCACGCGCAGCCGGTGTGTGAATAGCCGCATATTCCTGTTCGCGC
Source organism: Gemmatimonadales bacterium (assembly GCA_038228795.1). Lineage (GTDB taxonomy): Bacteria > Gemmatimonadota > Gemmatimonadetes > Gemmatimonadales > Gemmatimonadaceae > JALZAE01. The sequence continues at coordinate 132,505 of JBBROY010000004.1, read as the reverse complement.
ATCGCGCTGTCGGGCGTGACGCCGGCGGCTCGAAGACGAAGCCAATCCTCAACATCGTGGAGCAGCCGCGCCGCTTCGCCGTACGCGGCGCGCGCACTGTCTCGGTTGTCCACACGGTCGAACGCGCGAGCAAGGAGAGCCAGCCGTGTGCCCCGATCACCCTGGCTATGCCGCTCGAGCCGGAGTGCAAGTTGCAAATGCACGATGGCGAGCGAATCACCGCTCGCCGTGCCACGCGTAAGTGCCGACCGCGCGAGCAGCACTCGCCCACGCGCCTTGAACAGGCTATCGATCCACGGCTCGTGCTCGAGCATTCGATCGACCTGCGCCCAGCTGCTCCACCCTGCTGCCGCCGTCGACGCAATCAGTATCACGGCGGGTGTGCGGCGTGCTGGATCGGCAAGCGCTGGCGCAATCGCCTTACTCGCCTCCCAAGGGCGTCCTGATGCCACCGCTCGTTGCGCCGCTTGGCCGGCTGGATCCGTAGTCGTAGCAGCGACGGTGTCTCGCTGTGCCCTCACGACCCTCGTCGCTAGGCATGCGACAATGACGCAGCACAGAATCGCCATACGTGTCACCGTTCGCGCCCACGCTCGCGCCTCGCAATGCTCTCGAACTCCGCCTCGCTCCCCACCGTCAACCTCCAGTGCCCAAATCCTGTCTGGTCGATGAAAACGAGCCGGAGTTGATACTGCCCGAATGCCCACACCTGCGCTCGACCACGCTGGTTCACTGCGCTTTCAGCCTGCGCGACAATCTGGTCCGGTTCGCCAAGCGTGATGAACACCTTTCCGCGATCGGTGAGCCATCCCTGCACCGACTCATCGCGATATCGCTCATTGGCCATTTGTAGCCGGGCGAAGTAGGCGCGAAGTCCTTCGTGTTCGGTCGTTGCGGGCACGGGATCGCTTGCCGCAAGGAATTCTGTCCACGCTGCGGCACGTCCTTCAGGCGTTGCGTTTCGAAGCGCATCGAGCCGAACAGCTGGCGCAAAGTACCGCAGATATTCAACCATTTCATCAAAGCCAAGGATCGCCCACTCCTCTCCGAGACTCACGAAGAGTGGCACGCGTGCGCTATCTCCTTCAGCCTTACTCTGGCTAAGAACAGAAACCACGAGCGTTGCGCGTCCGACTCCGAGCTTCGGTAGTGGAATAGTCACGATCGCCGATGAAATAGCGCCTTGCCGCGCCAGAGTTACGGTGTCCCGCCACGCAATGGCATCCTTCTCGTTGCGTGATGTCAGCGCGACCCGCGTCGCGGAATCCAGACCGTAGCCTTCCAGATAAATCATCAGCCCGGTATCGCGGCCGAAGACCGCCATTCCTCGCGGGTTGGCTACCAGAGCCGGGGGCCTCTCGCCATCGGCACGTGGCGATGCTCGATACACCGCCATTGGCGTAGAGAGAGTTCCCGGCCCCAGTCTTGGCACCTCGAGTCCGCGCTCCCGAGTCCCTGCTCTCGCACTCCCTGCGTCGCGCACACCGAGCGAGATTGTGTACCGGCCTGGCGGGAGCGCCACAAACTGCTGGAAAATGACACTCTCATCCGTTCGTGTCGTCTCCCGGGATGCTGTGACCCGCACAACCTGCTGCGTCACGATACGGCGAACGACCGTATCTCGCTCACCGGCCGCTCGTATGTCCACCGTGACCGTATAGGCCGCGCGTTGGACATCTCCGTCGGGTGAGAAGGTGAGCGCGTGGTTTGCCATCGAGAGCGCCACGAGGACCAATGTCGTATCCGCGGTGCGGCCAGCGAGGAAGCGCACATCGCCCACAAAGGGAAGCGGCTCTCCGTTGGCGAGAAGCCCGGCAGACGCATAGATACTCGTGGGATCGAACACGCGATTCGCTGGGGCTCTACGTGGCGCGGGCGGTCCGTTTGCGGCCCCCGTATGCTCTGCCGACCTGGCCCTACTTGAGCATGCGGCAATCGAAAGCACAATCACCGGCAACAGCCCTGAGGCCATTGCCATGCACCCGGTCCGACCGATGTTGAGCAACGAGCACTCCAGGAATACGGTGCGGCAAAATCACGAGCGGTACCCCGGCCCTCTCCAACGTATCGCTTGCTCGTCCTCGCCCGCACGGTTAGCTTCGCCCGCGTGACTCGAGAAGATTTGACCGGCACCACGCTTGGTGGCTACGGCATTCAGGATATGGTCGGTGAGGGCGGAACGGCAGTGGTGTATCGCGCCAGCCACCCCGACCACGGGATCGTCGCCGTAAAGGTGCTCCGCGAAAAGCTACGCAATGACCAGACGGCCGTTGCGCGTTTTCTCCGCGAAGCAACGTACGGCACCCGTGTCACGCACCCCAATGTCGTCCGCACGATCGAGATCGGCGAGGCACGCGCCGGGCTGCACTTCCTTGCTACGGAATGGGCGACGGGCGAGCTCCTCGAGAAGTACGCAAAGCGTAACACGCCGCTTCCGCGAGAAGAGGTCGCCACCATCATCGAGCAAATCGCAAATGCGGTCGATGCGGCCCATCGCGTTGGCATCGTACATCGCGACTTGAAGCCCGAGAACGTGATGTACGATCCGGAAACCAAGACTATTAAGTTGCTTGACTTTGGAATCGCTGCTGAGGCTGATCTTTCCCCCGAGGAGCGGCTCACCAGGGCAGGATTCTTCGTGGGTACCCTCATGTATGTCGCCCCGGAAGCACTTTCTGGACAGCTGGTGACCGCCGCGGCGGATCAATACTCGCTCGCGACGATCGCCTACTACCTCCTCACCGGCTGCCTTCCCTACCTGGGCAAGTCACAGCGCGAGCTCTTCACCCAGCTGCTGTCCCAACCGCCCGTACCGCTCAATGGTGCCCGCAAAGGACTCTCCTTCGAGCCCGGCGTTGAGCAGGTGACCATGCGGGGACTCGCGCGCGTGCCCACGGAGCGGTACGCGAATGTCGTCGTCTTTGCGAGTGAGCTCAAGAAGGCTCTCCTCGCCCCCGCTTCGCCTCAGAAAGCTGATGGCGGTGGATTCTTCGCGCGTCTTCGTTCGAAGCTTTCGGGCGAAGAATAGCGTCAGGCGTCGGGCGATATCATCGTCGAAGCCTCGGAGTCGCTCGGCAGTGGCTCTTGTCTGCGTGGCGCTTGATGTGACGCCGTCGGCATTAACTCCGCCACTACATGTCCCGCGCTCGTCACGTTGATTGCGAGATTCGCGGCATCTGATGCGTCGATCGATAGCCACACTGTGAAGGTCGACCCTTTGCCTAACTCACTATCCACGGTGATGTCGCCCCCGAGCAGGCGTGCAAGTCGCCGCGAGATGGGAAGGCCGAGCCCAGTTCCGCGCATCATTGAGTCCCCGCGTGGCCCAGCGTTCACCTGCTCAAACTCCTCAAAGATTCGGGCGAGATCGTGGCGTGCGATACCAATTCCGGTATCTGCCACTTGCAGGGCAATCCAGAGCGGCTTGGCGTTGCTTGGCCGAAGCGTCGCGCTGTTGGCATCGGGAGCGGGCGGTGGTACCGCCGGTAATTCAGATGGATCGCGCACCAAGTATGCACGAATCGCGATACCACCGGTTTTTGTGTACTTCACCCCGTTGCCGATCAGGTTGACCAGGATCTGTCGCAGGTGGGTCGGGTCTGTCCGCACTCTCGGCAATGCGCGGTTAATCGCGACGGAAACGCTAAGTCCTCGCTCGCCGACAAGCGACTCGACTTCACTGACGACATTGATGGCAAACGCGCGTAGCTCCACGAGCTCCGTCTGCACCTCGAGTCGCCCGGCTGCCATCTTCGCAATGTCCAGCACCTGATCCACGAGATGACGCAAATGATTGGCTGACGCCGCAACACGGTTCACAGGGCTGATCTGTCGCGGTGCTAGCTCGCCATACACTCCATCGCGCAACAGATCGACAAACCCGACAATCGCGTTCAGTGGCGTTCGCAGCTCGTGTGATACGTTGGCCAGAAACTCGCTCTTCGCGCGATTAGCCCGTAGAAGCTCCATCGACAACCGCTCGAGTTCTGCCGAGCGCTCGGCAAGTCGCGTATTCTGCCGAAGCTCGTGGAACAGTGCGACGAAGAGCGCCGTGAGCGTCGCGAGGCCGATTCCCCACAGTAGTGCGCGAACACGCCAGGCTTTTGCGCCATGCGCGACGATAATGATCCATCGGCTTTCACCCGGTACGCGGACGACAGCGCTGTCGCGGTAAAAAGGGCCCGATCGCGGGGGCGTTCCCTCCGATGCGACAACGACACCGTTTGCAATGAGCGTTAGCTCGTTGACCTGGTGCTCGCGCCGGCGTTGAACATGATCGAGAATGGCTGCGGAGGTGATCGATGCCCCCGCAAAGCCACTGAAGCTGCCGCCAACGAAGAGGGGCTCGAGTAACACAATGCCGGGCTCGCCCATAAGTAGCGTGTGTCTCGGAACGACCTGCGTACGGCGTGTCGTTCGTGCGCGTTTTGCAAGCAGGCTGTCGAGACGAAAGCCGGCCGGTAGTGATAAGGTCGCCGGATCATAGGCCAGTTGGTGAAGCACGACACCATTTGAGTCCGTGTCAAAAATGCGACGCAATGCCGGTGCATACTCGCGCAACGCCATCGCCACCGACGCAAAGTCGCTATCCGATGAGGTCCGCTGTGGATCAAGATGGAGCGCGCGGATGGCCTGTAGCGCCTCTGCGTGCGCCGCGAGAAATCCTTCCGCGAGTGCGGCGGATTCTTTGGCATCGATTTCCACTTCGGCACGATCGGCGCGAGCGATTGAACGATCAACGCCATAAAGCGCCCAGATCGCCAGGGCAAGCGCGACCGCCAGCGCTATGGAGGACGCCCGCATCCGCGAAGTCAACGGCGTCGTACCCGGGACCCGTGATGATTGACGGCGGTTAGCCAGTTGGCGAACCTACCGGCATGAGTGACCCTACTTTGCATGAGCACCTGATGCAGCTGATTCAGCTTCTGGCGCACCGCTCCGCGCGTCGAGGACAGTTCACCTTGTCTTCCGGGCGAACATCCACACTGTACATCGACGCACGACTGACGACAATGAGCCCCGAGGGATTGGCGATCATTGGCCCGCTCGGTCTGGCAGCACTCGAGGAAAGCGGCTGGGCGGTACAGTCAATCGGCGGCCTTACGCTTGGCGCAGATCCCGTGACCTACGCCATCAGTTATGCCAGCGCGCTAGCCGGCCGGCCCCTTCGGGCTTTCAGCGTGCGCAAGGAGGCAAAGACCTACGCCACCGGGAAACGCATTGAGGGCTCGTATTCCGCCGATGATCGCGTGGCGATCATCGAGGATGTGATCACCACCGGCGGCAGTGCGCTCCGGGCCGCCGAGGTTGTTCGCGCCGAAGGCGGTCACATCGCCGGAATTCTCGCGTTAATTGATCGTGAGGAGGGCGGACGCGATGCTATTGAAGCAGCGGGCTACCCTGTTTTAGCGCTTACCACCGCGGCGCAGGTACTTGGGGCCATGAGCTCGGTTTGAGTTGGCATTAGTAGCATAATGTTCCAAATTCTGGCTATTCCTGAGGATTTGCCTGGTAGAGATTTGTCCTTAGTATCCATTTGTTACTAATTTAAGCGACCTCGGATCGAGAACTGGATCCGTTTCCGAGTGCCCAGCTCTGCCGGGTCCCGAGCGGTGAAAAATTACGGAGCACATCGCCAAAGGGCAGTACGAGCTCATCGCGAAACCGTCTAACCATGCGCTCGCCATCATACCGCCGGCGAAAATCGAGCGCGGTCACCCCGAGCATGATCCGGACATGTCGTCCAAAGCTCTGTGGCGATGAGTATTCCAGGTGGTTTGAGACATCAGCTACCGAGAGGCCAGAATTTTCAAACACGCGAGCGGCTTGTGTGAGCCGAGCCATGGCGAGATAGCGCTTCGGCGCTGGAAGGCGCGCTCGAAAGAACCGGCTCATGAGCGTCGTCGGAAGTACTTGCATTTTGCGAGCGAGCTGGCGCACGGTTGACACACGGGCTGGACAGGTGAAGAGGAGCTCAAAGAAACGCCAACAATCCTCCGGTGCGCCTACCAGGTCCAATACAAGCTGGCCAAGCGCGATTCGGCCGATATCGCCAGAACGATCCGCCATAATCACATCGCGCAGCTCGCGCCAGCCGCCAGGTTGCCTGACATCAATCAGAGTTCGCACGCCAGACTGGCCGAGCGACAGTACAGCTTGGGGCGTACCGGGGTCGAGTTGTGTCAAAAGCGCCACGGCGGGGATCCGGGGGAACTCGCGCACCAGTCCAGCTACACGTGGGACATCTTGTTCCGCGCATCGTGCGACTGATACGAGTACCGCGCTGACACGTTGCTCTTTTACATCTCGGATCACATCGTCGATCGAGTCGCGGTGATATGTCCGATAGAGTCCTTCGCCCGCCGCATCAACCTTGGCGCGCTCAAGGGGGGAGAGCATCGTGGTTACGGACGTGAGCGGGAGGCGTACCTGCGAGGGAGATGAAGCAAACATGTCGGTCCTCGAGATGACAATGGATCAGCAGCTACGCGGATACTCGCGACGCTAGGACCCACAATCACCGCGTGGTCAGTTCAGCAGCATAGGTTCGATGCGATTGCGCTGGCTCTGCGTCACGCATTCAACCCGAGTAATCATTATTGAGGAATCCGCATCCACGCTTATAGCTGCGTCCATATCTTGTGCCTGGCGCGATAGTGCCCATTTTCGATTGGGAAAGGGAAAATCACCTTTCGCGAGACGACGATTATCCGAAAGTGATGTGTTATCTTTGAAATGTCATCGACCGGACGGTCGCGACACGGGACTTCGGTCACCGATCGAGGAAAGTCCGGGCTCCACAGGGCAGACCGCCAGGTAACTCCTGGGCGCACGATTCCCTCAGGATTGTACGACGGACAGTGCCACAGAAAACACACCGCCGATGGCCGCTGGAAACCAGTGGATCAGGCAAGGGTGAAAAGGTGGGGTAAGAGCCCACCGCACGCCTGGTAACAGGCGCGGCATGGTAAACCCCGGTCGGAGCAAGGCCAAATAGGCGGCGAGAGACGGCCCGTCTCATCAACGCCGGCAACGAGAGTTACCGGTGAGCCGCGGGTAGGCTGCTAGAGCGTATGGGCAACCATACGCCGAGAGAAATGACCGTCCGAGTGCTTTACGGCGCTCGACAGGACCCGGCTTATAGGTCGGTGACGAGTCGGCTCCGGATAGAGAAATCCTATCCGGAGCCGATTGTCTTTGCTCCCATTTATTGCCACATTGCGACGAATTGGGTTTCTGGAATAGCTCCCTATCTGGTCAGCCCTTGGAGGTTTGTCGTTGCTTGGTTAAGGTCGGAGTGCTACTTATTCCCAGGCGACTTCTGTTTAGTCAACCAGTCTTAGTGGCATGACGAGGCAGAGGTATTTTGCCGGATCATCCCATCCGGCGGGCTCGATTGTACAAGCGCGTTCGGGCGCCTTGAACGTCATGCGGACTTCTTCCGTAGGCATGTTGCGGAGAATTTCCAGGAGGTACATCGCGTTGAAGCCGATCTCCAGAGGATCTCCCTCGAAGCTGATTGGCAGCTCGTCCTGGGCTTCACCCAAATCGGGAGTTTGCACGCTGAATTTTAACATTCCTGCATTGAATGCCATCCGAATTCTATGCGTCTGGTCACTGGCGATCACCGACATGCGGCGAAGAGCTCCTAGCAGAGCGTTCTTATCCGCCAGCGCAATCCGGTCATTGTCCTTTGGAATGACCTGCTCGTAGTTCGGATACGGGCCTTCGATCAGTCGCGTGTAGACCGCGGTGAATGGGGAGCGGAAGCCAAGATGATTGTCCCCACGAGCAATCTCGAGTTCCTCTTCCGCAGGGAAGAGCCGGCGGATCTGCTCCAGTGCTTTTGGCGGAACAATCAGATCACCGCCAGGCGCGCCAGCAGATGTGATTGGCACTTCCATCTTTGCAAGGCGGTGGCCGTTTGTCGCCACCATCCGCATACGATCTGGCCGGAGCTCCCATAAAACACCATTCAGAATCGGCCGACTTTCTTCAGTCGATGCGGCGAATGCCGTGTGTGTGATCAGCTTCTGCAGTTCGCCCGACCTAATTCTCCAGCTCTCTTCAAAGCGCACCGCTGGAAAGCTCGGAAACTCGTCACGTGGCAGGCCAAGAAGGCGAAAACGGGATCGACTACACTCGAGCGTTATTTTCTGCTCTCCAGCCGCACTTATCTTTACTGGTGCAGAAGGCAGCTCGCGAACGATCTCGGCTAATTTTTTGGCGGGAATCGTAACAGCACCGCTGGTATCGACATCGGCACTAACCTCGGTGCTGACTGCCATATCGAGATCGGTCCCAGATAGTCGGATCCCGCGCTCCGTTGTCTCGACCAGGATATTCGCGAGCACAGGGAGTGTTGTCTTGGCGGGCACGCTGGCAGCAACCGCGGACAATGCTTCCTGAAGCTTCTCCCGTGCGATCGTGAATCGCATTTACGTCTCTCCTCGGTCAGACACAAGTCGTACGATAGGTGGCGCGACGAGAGACCGAGCTGGGCATCTCGTCTCGACGTGTGGACAGTATTGGCAGAAAAGCACTACTGCTTTCTATATAGAGAGTCATCTAGCAGTAGTCGTAGAGAGTCTGGAATTGTGGGAGAAACAGCGGAAGTGATGATACACGTGAGACTTGTCTAGCACCAGGTGATGTGAGCACATGTCGAGAAGCTGGGCGTTGTGCACGGCACTTCCCCAGACTAATCGCCAACCACGTGAACTAGGATGACATTGTCCACACCAGAACTCACTAGTTCCGCAGCTTCTCTAGTGTTCCTCTAAGCTTTCGAACCCGGGTGGCAAAGACGTCATCGGTGGTAAGCGATGATCCCACCCTTTCTAGACTGTGGATGACAGTAGAATGATCCCGCCCCCCGAAGCTATTTCCGATCTCGACAAGCTGAAGACCAAGCAAATCGCGTATGAGGTACATGGCAATCTGTCGAGGAACGGTAAGATGCTTTGTTCGGCTTTTGGAACGTAGTCCCTCAACGGTTACCCCCCACTCCTGAGCAACGGCGAGCTGAATGGAGTCAGAAGTAAGTCCAAATTTTTCTGTTCCAAGGGCAGTGGAACCACTACCGCTACGAACCTTATCGCGCAGGGCCTCACGCGCCAACTCGACACTGACGTCTCGGTGTCGCAATGACGAATATGCCAGAAGCCGTATTATGCTACCCTCCAGCTCTCTAACACTCGATCGGACGTGCTCAGCTATAAACCGGATAACATCATCTGGAATGGTTAGCTCGAGGTGATCGAGGCGAGCCTTGTTTTGAAGAATGGCAATCCGATGCTCAAAATCCGGAAGTTCGATATCGGCCACCATTCCCCACTCGAATCGACTTACGAGTCGAGCTTCGAGGCCAGGAATATCTTTTGGCGGTCTATCGCTTGTCAAAATAATCTGTCGGCCAGCCTCATAGAGCGCGTTGAAAGTATGAAAAAACTCCTCCTGTGTGGCTTCTTTCCCTTTTAGAAAATGGACGTCGTCTATCAAAAGGAGATCAGTTTCTCTATAGCGGCGGCGGAAAGCATGAGTTGTCCGGCCTTGAATTGACGCAACGAGATCATTCGTGAATTGCTCGGTACCGACGAACGTAAGACGGGTCTTCGGATTCCGCTGAACGATGTCATGCGCAACGGCTTGCATTAGATGAGTTTTGCCTAGGCCCGTGGCGCCATAGAGGAAAAGCGGATTGTAGACCTTTCCGGGTGCCGCAGCCACCGCCTGTGCAGCGGCCGCAGCGAGCTCGTTGCTTTTGCCAATGACAAAATTCAGGAATGTGTAACGTACGCTGAGTTGCGAACTGCCCACGCCAGGATCTTCGGTATTGCGGTTGACTTCAGATTTTTCAGGAGGTGGAGCAACGAAGAAATCCATTTGTGGGCGAGCTTTACGCTCCTCATGAACGCGGAAAACGATCTGCATTGGATGCCCTAGAGCGACCGCGGCATGACCTGCCAATAACTCAGCGTGTTTGCTCTCGTTCCATTCAGCAGCGAATCGATCGGGACAACCGATAACCAAGGTCCCATTGTCGAGAGCCAGGGCCTCCGTAGGCTCCAGCCATGTTCGAAATGTCTGTTCTGGAAGCTCGTGACGCACACGTTCGAGCAGGCGAGTCCAAGCCTCAGAAGCGGTCAGTGACATGGGGCGAGCGATGATGTGGATAAATGCCGGGGGAGAAGCTTGGGTTTGAAATGTGGAAAAGTCAACGGAAGGACACCGGCTCAGCTGTTGGTTACGAGAAAAGATGGCTAGGCGAAGCGAACCAACCGCAGACGATACCCCCTAGATGGCCCATTGCCCAAAGTGCCGACAGCGACTACAATTACGGGCTATACCTCGCCGGCTTTGAACAAGTTTTTGGAGCACTATTTATGGGCAAGCCCACCTACCGTCCCCGGAATAAGCGCCGTATCCGGACGCACGGATTTCGCACTCGGATGTCGACCCGCTGGGGACGCGCAGTATTGAGCCGTCGTCGGAAAAAGGGTCGCAAGCGGTTGACGGTACAGATACCGTCCAAGTACGCAGGCGCCTGACCGTACGCGGTTTCCGCGTAGCCACCGGCTAACGCGCGCGATCGAGATTACTACGGTGGCACGAGAGGGGAAGCGTATCCGGACCGAGCATCTCGAGCTCCGGGCTTGCGCCTCCCCTCGACCACATCCACGTGTTGGCCTCATTGTTCCAAAACATGGAGCATCGGGGGTGGAGCGGAATCGCCTCAAGCGCCGTCTACGCGAGATCATTCGGCTTCACGTGCTTCCGACACTTCCTCCTTTTGACCTCGTAGTGCGAACGCGGCGGGAAGCCTACGCCGCGTCATTTCTTGCACTTACGAGCGAACTAGTTGGTGGTACTGAGCGGCTGACGGGCAGTGGCGATCGCAACGCTACCCGAGACCAGAGCTAGCAAAGCAAGATGCGGTGGATACTCATTCTCGTCGTTCGGGCATACCAGCTCGTTCTCTCACCACTGCTCCCTCCGGCGTGTCGCTACTATCCGAGTTGTTCGCAGTACGCCATTGAGGCGCTTCAGCGTCATGGCGCAGTGCGAGGAACATGGCTTACAATGCGCCGGCTTGGCCGCTGCCATCCATTTCGGCCAGGCGGTTATGATCCAGTCCCCTGATTTTTCCGACTTCGAACGCTTCCGAAAACGTGCTCTCTTGAACGCGGTCTATGGATAAGCGAATCATTCTTGCGCTTGGTCTCACCGTCATCGTGGTGGTGCTGACGCCGATCCTGTTTCCAACTCCGCCACGGCCGCTGGTAGTACCACAACGAGCGGCAGACTCAACGGCCCAGACAACTCAGCCGGGTGGGGGAACATCCAAGGCGACGGTGCCAGTGGCATCTGTCACGTCTGTTGCCGCATCCCCACCTACGTCCGCTGGCTCCCCCTCAGCGCTAGCGCCAACATCGACAGAAGGCCTTGTAGCCGCAGAGACGATCAGAGTCTCGACGCCCAAAGTGACGTATCGCTTTAGTACAGTGGGTGCAGTCCCGATTAGCGTACTACTCCATGACTACCGAACGCTTACTCCAGGACACGAAAGCAATGCAAACGTCGAGCTGTCGCGTCTGCACGCCCCTCTCTTTGCCTTTGCGCTAAAGGAAACGAACGAAACGCTGGATAACGTTTCATTCAAGGCCGACAGTGTAGTGGCGGGGGGGAAGATCTCGAGCCTCTCCTTTCGTGCAGTTCTCAAGTCAGGCGCCAGCGTCGTAATTAGCTACGCCTTTGTCGCCGACAGCTACCTGGTACATGTGGCCGGCGAAGTCCATGAGGCATCAAAACCGCTCACCGTTCTCATCACCCTGCCCACTGGACTCCGGTCGGAAGAAGCTGATACGCTCGATGACCAGCGACACCTAGCATACGTAGTAAAGCCAGCCAAAGATGACCCCCAGAGCATCGACTTTGGAAAAGTGGAAACAGGGCAGATCATCTCGCGCACAGGTCCATTTTCCTGGGTTGCCAGTAAGAACAAGTACTTTCTGACAGCGCTGTTGCCACGGGACTCGACGGTAAGCCCGTTCTCTTCAATCATGGTACGCGGCGGGCCGCGGGGGCAAAACAAGGTCGCATCATCGGCGGATGCTACGGTGACATATCCGCTAGCCGAGGATGGGACGTTCGCCTTCGCCGTTTATACCGGCCCCCTCGAGTGGGAGCGGCTGCAAAAAATCGGGCATGGGATCGTGAATGCCAATCCATACGGTGGATGGCTACGCGGAATCGTCCAACCCGTGTCAGGGCTGGTCATGCGCACGCTGCTGTGGTTGCACCGCGTGCTCAAGTTGAACTATGGGTGGGTTCTTGTCGCATTCGCGGTCGCGATTCGCGTCCTCCTGTGGCCGCTGAATCAGCGGGCAATGCGAAGCAACCTAAAGATGCAGCGGATTCAGCCCGAGCTGCAGGAGATTCAGAAGCGGTACAAGACGCAGCCCGAAAAGCAGCAAGCGGAAATGATGAAGCTGTACAAAGAACACAACATGCATCCCCTCAGCATGTTCGGCGGATGCCTGCCGCTTTTGCTGCCGTGGCCAGTCTTCATTGCTCTGTTCTTTGTTTTCCAGAACACGATCGAATTCCGTGGCGTTTCGTTCATCTGGATGCACGACATCTCGCTGAAGGATCCGTACTTCATCCTTCCAGTACTACTCGCGGCGTCTGTGTTTCTGCTCTCCTGGATCGGCATGCGTAGCGCCCCGGACAATCCGCAGGCGAAGATGATGGCGTATATCTCACCGTTAATGATGTTCGTCTTCTTCTTCAACATCGCCGGCGGCCTGAACCTGTACTATCTCGTCCAGAATTGCGTATCCTTGCCGCAGCAGTGGCTGATTGCACGGGAACGGGCAAAAGTAGCACCCCGGACGGCAACACCACCCAAGACCTAGCCCCTATGGTGGACGAGCGTGTGCGGGTGACGTACGTAGGACACGCAACGCTTCTGCTCGAGATTGGGGACGTGCGATTTATCACGGACCCGAACTGGGACTCAACACTCGGCCGCTTCCTTCCGCGCGTGAGTCGACCAGGCCTTGCCCTGACGGAGCTCCCTCGGCTCGATGCAATTTTGCTCACGCACGCGCATGCCGACCATCTGTCCTTTGATTCGCTCGATGCTCTGCCAAAGGACATTCCGTTGTTTGCGCCGCCGGCGGTTGCGCGGTGGTTACGAAAACGCGGCCACACGCTCGCGACGCCACTCGCGCCAAGTGAGCGTGTAGGTGTTCGCGGCGTGGACATCATTGCCGCATCCGCTACGCATCGCGGTGCCCGATACGTCGTTGACCGGTGGCGTTCAGCCGCGAATATGTATCTAATCGCCACTAAATCGTCCTCGCTCTTCTTTGCCGGTGATACCGCGCTGACTCCGGAGAGCCACCGCCTAGTCGCCGACGAGATCGATGCAGCAGGACGACGGCTCGACGTCGCTCTGCTGCCAATCGGACACGCGCCGTGGTGGAAGCCTGGATTTCGCCGAGGTCATCTAACCGCCGATGACGCGCTGGTGTTGTTCGAGCGCCTCAATGCGCGGCTGTTCATCCCGTATCACTGGGGCACGTTCGACCATGTGACCTCGACGGCCTTCGATGCGATCGATCGGCTCCGCGCGCGACTCCTCGAGCATGATCGACGCGCGGACGTAAAGATTCTCGAGCCGGGATCATCGCTTGAGATCAACGTCACGCCATTGCCGTGAGTGTGCTTCCTGGGGGCGAGGATACGATCGCCGCCCTCGCCACGCCTCGTGGCCGAGGAGCACTAGCGATCCTCCGGATAACCGGGGAACACGCCCGGGATATCGCAGCCCGGGTTCTACCGGCGTGGCACGCCCAACCGCGGGTCGCGGTACTTGCCGAGCTTCGGGATCCTGATACCGCAGCCCTCATCGACCGAGCGATCGTCACGTGGTATGCGGCTCCTCGATCCTATACGGGTGAGGATGTGGTCGAGCTATCCGTGCATGGCGGCACCGTCGTCCCGGCGCTGGCCCTAGGCACACTGCTGGCCGCTGGCGCTCGTCAGGCGCTACCGGGCGAGTTTACGAGACGCGCAGTCGCGAATGGAAAGATGGACATGCTGCAAGCCGAAGCGGTGAGCGATCTGGTCGACGCACGGTCGGTCGCAATGCACGAAGCAGCAATGGCGCAGCTGGAGGGAGCACTGTCGGCCCGAATCACTTCGCTCCGGGCGGCGGTGATCGAGCTCGAAGCGCTCCTGGCCTACGACATCGACTTTCCCGAGGAGGACGATGGACCGGTAGACGCCGCGCGCGTTGTCGAGGCTACGTCGGATCTGCTTCAGCGGCTCGATGCGCTTCTCACAACAGCGACAACGGGTGAGATGATCCGCGATGGGGCCGTTGTCGTACTGGCCGGTGCGCCGAATGTCGGAAAGTCATCTCTCTTCAACGCCCTCATCGGTTCGGCGCGTGCAATTGTCACCGATATTCCGGGTACGACCCGCGATGCGATTGAAGTCGTGGTCGATATTGCACGGTGGCCCGTACGGCTGATCGATACCGCGGGACTGCGGGAGACGAACGAGCTCGTGGAGCGGCTCGGGGTGGAGCTTTCCGAACGCTGGCTTGCTCGTGCCGACATTGTCCTTGCCTGTGGAGACTCGCCGGCGACGCTGGCAATCGCGATGGGAGCAATAACAAACTTCGCGTGCACGGTGCTTGCCGTCCGAACCAAGGCCGATTTAGTATCAAACCAAGACTATTTCCACACTGTAGGGAATGCAAGCAACGAAAGTCATTTAATGACCAATTGCTACGATGTCAGTGCCCTGAGAGGTGCTGGCCTCGGAATTCTGGTCGAGGCCATTGCCACAACGCTGGCCACCTCCGTGGGGCAGCGCGTGCCCGACGTTCCGCTCCTGACCCGGGAGCGTCACCGTCGCGCCGTGGTGCTCGCCCGTGACGAGATCGCTTCCTTCCAGGAGCTGTGGGGCTCACAGGAGCTTCCGGCGCCCGTCGCCGCCGTCCACCTCCGCTCGGCGGCCGCCGCGCTCGAGGAGCTGATTGGCACGGTCGATGTAGAGGACGTGCTGGAGCGGCTGTTCAGTACGTTTTGCGTGGGCAAGTAAGCGGTAGGACACCCGCGGTCATGCGCTGGCCGCCGCTTCACTCGCAGCACCCGCGATTTCATCAGCGCCGGCGCGGACAGCCCAGGCGATGCCGCGTGAGCTGATCGCGGGTTGAACCAGGCGCGCGCCGAGGAAGTACCCACTGCGCTCTGGAAGCACGTGATGATCGACGGTGCGTGCCTCGCTGCTCAGACCGCCCGACAGATAGCGGAGACGAAGACCGAGTCCGGCGCGATCGAGATCCGGCGCGACGAGGCGTGAGAGGATCGACTCCATCTCGCGAATGCGCGCATACTGCCGGCGTGCATAGCCAAAGTACTCCCACTCGGCGTGTCCAGGACTGACCGCCCGGGCGGTTTCGACCGCGAGCCCCTCGTTCACTAGGAGCTCACGAAGCGGAACACGGCGTCCCGTTTCCCAATACGAATATGAGCCGCCGGCATCATCGACGACGCGCTTCATCATGCTGCGGCTCGATGGCGACGTGTAGCGCACGGCGTGTGCAATCTCGTGCGCCAGCCAAGGCGGGATCAGCTCGGGATCGAGGCCGAGACCCTGCGTATCCGGATTGGCAACGCCGGTGAAGTGTTCCAGGCACACAAAGGCAATGCCGCGGCCATCAGCAACCAACTCACCGGCATTGGCCGCACCGACGCCCACCATGAGCACGACATCGATGTCGACGTCCGACTCGAGCAACGCCCGGCAGCGAATCTCGACATCGCGGGCCAGCGTGACGACATCGACGCGCTCGAGTGTCGCGCGCAGATCATCGCGCTCGGCGCGAACCGTGGCGCGTACGACATCGGCAAAGTGTGGACTATCCGGGTCGAGTACGTAGTTGTGCCAGTACGGCTCGAGAATGCGGCGGTGGGCGGTAAAGTATCGACCGTAGGCGGCGACGGGATCGGCGGTGGCGAGGAGAGCGAAGAAGTCTGGAAGAAGATTGATGAGCATCAACAACCAGGACGCGGGTGGGTGTCGCTCGGCCGACCGACGCGCGGCAAGATAGCCGTGACCGAGATGAGCAACAAGGGGACGCGAACGCCTGGCACGCTATTTCCCTTTGTTGTTGGTCATGAACGCGGGAGTATGACCATGACGACGCTGCGGCACATCGAACTCACCTGCCCGATCTGTGAAAATCAGTTCGATTCACAGGCGGTGCTATCGACGAATTCATTCGGCGGGAAGCGCACGGATTTCCATGAGTGTGCGGCGGGAACACAACCACTGCCGTACTTCATCCATCTTTGTTCTCGATGTGGCTACGCGGGGAGTGAGAGCGAGTTCTCTGCTGACGCCGATGTCAGCCCCATGCTCAAGGAGCACATCTGGGATGAACTGGCCCCGCGCCTCACGGTGAGCTCACTCTCGGGCTCGGAGAAGTATGAGTTTGCGGCAAAGGTCGCCGTCTGGCAAGGCGCCGAGCCACGCCGTGTGGCGGATCTACTTCTGCGCGCGGCATGGTGCTGCGTCGACGAAAAAGACAGCGAGGCCGAACGCTTTTTCCGCCGGCAAGCGGCGCGGATGTTCGAGCGCGCGCTGGAGTCGTATGATGGTGTCGAACGCGAAGAGCGTGCGGTACTCACCTATCTCGTTGGCGAGCTATGGCGCCGCGTGGGTGACGTCACCAAGTCCGCGGAGTGGTTCGACGCAGTGTCAGGCGAGATTACCACACCGGTGAGCCAGCACTGGATTCTCGCCGCGGCGAATCAGCAGAAAAAAATGCCTCGCGAGTGGTTCGGATGACCCCGGCGTGATCGTCGCCTCATCGCGTGCCAAAAAGCCGGTCACCAGCGTCGCCTAGTCCCGGCAAGATATAGCCGGAGCCATTCAGCTCCCGGTCCAACGCCGCGCAAATGATCGGCACATCCGGGTGGGCCTTTGCGACGCGGTCGACTCCTGCCGGCGCGGCGACGATACACAGGAACTTGATTCGTGTCGCGCCAACGCGCTTGAGCGATGCAATTGCCGCGGCGGCACTGCCGCCCGTCGCGAGCATCGGATCGAGCAGAAAGAAGTGGCGCTCCTCGACGTCGCCCGGGACCTTGAAGTAGTAGTCGACCGGCTCGAGGGTGTCGTGGTCGCGATACAGCCCGATGTGTCCGACACGTGCCGACGGGACGAGCCGAAGCACCCCTTCAACCATGCCGAGTCCCGCGCGGAGAATCGGCACGAGAGTCAGCTTTTTCCCGGCGACCCGATTGCCCATTGTCCGCTCGAGTGGAGTGTCGACTGGAACGGGCTCCAGCGGAAGATCAGCCGTCGCCTCATAGGCCATCAGCATGGCAATTTCGTCGATGAGCTCCTTGAAAATCTTGGTCGGCGTCGCGCGATCACGAAGGATGGCCAGCTTGTGCTGGACGAGCGGGTGCGGCGTAATGGATAGGGTCGGAAACTCGGGGGTGGTCTTCATGCGGCACAAGCTACATTCTTGCCGGTGATGACAGAATCCCAAACACACCAGACAGCTGGCACGGGCGCACGCGCCGAGTATCAGGCGGTGACGATCAAGCTTACCAGGCGCCCCCACGACGACGATGACGCGCTGACCGATATGCTCAATGAACGAAACCGGGCTGGTTGGACTCCCGCGATGATGTCACAGGGCGAAGGCCGCCTCACGATTGTCTTTCGGCGCGCCGCGCCAAGCACCTAGGCGCTCTCACATGGAAATCGAATTTTTCGGTGCGGCCCGTGAAGTCACCGGGTCCTGTCACGTGCTCCGCGTCGGCGGCGCGACGGTACTGCTCGACTGCGGTCTGTTTCAGGGTCGCCGGAGTGAAACAGCGGAGAAGAATCGAAAGCTCCCGGTCCACGCACGCGATATCGATGCCGTAGTACTCTCGCATGCGCACATCGATCATGCCGGGCGATTGCCATATTTAGTAGCACAAGGCTACCAAAAGCGAATCTGGGCTACAGCCGCCACCCGGGACCTGTCGGCCGTCATGCTCGCCGATGCCGCGCATATCCAGGAATCCGACGCCCGCTTTCTGGCCAAACACGGAAAGACTGCCACCGAGCCGCTCTATACGATGCGCGACGCCGCGCGCGTGGCGGAGCTCATGGTCGGACTCCCCTATGACACTGCCTTTGACGTCGTGCCCGGCGTCCGTGCTAGCTACATCGATGCGGGCCACATCCTCGGATCAGCGAGCGTCGTGCTCGACTGCACCGAGGACGGAGCCACCAAGCGACTGATCTTCTCGGGGGACATCGGGCGCTGGGGCCAGACGATCATCCGCGATCCGCAACCCCCGACGGGCGGAGACGTTGTCATTATGGAATCGACGTATGGAAATCGCGACCATGAGTCGATCGAGGGCGCCCGCGAGCATCTTGCCCGCGTTATCAAGGAAACGGCTGAGCGGGGTGGGCGGGTGCTCATTCCCTCCTTCGCGGTTGGCCGAACGCAGGAGCTGGTGTACGATCTCCACGCTTTGCGACGGGCGGGCGCGATCCCGGCAATTCCGATCTACGTCGACAGCCCACTCGCGATCGACGCTACGACAGTCTTCGCCACGCACCCCGAGGTGTTTGATCGCAGCGAGGATCTGATTCAGCGGGTACAGGAGCTCTTCAAGTTTGACCTCGTGCACTATACCCGCGCCGTCGAAGAGAGCAAGGCGCTGGCAAAGCTGCACGGGCCGATGATTATCATTGCGGCCAGCGGCATGGCTGAAAATGGGCGCATTCTGCACCACTTGGCTCAAGGCGCGCCGGAGCCGCGCAACACCGTGCTCATTGTCGGTTTTCAGGCAGAGCATACGCTTGGCCGCCGCATAGTTGAGCGGCAGCCCACGCTCAAGATTTTCGGCGAGCAGGTTCCGCTACGAGCACGCGTGGAAGTGTTGAACGGCTACAGCGCGCACGGCGATCGGACGGAGCTGCTCCGGTGGCTCGATGCGGTGCGCACGACCTCACCCGCGCTTGGCGCAGTGCACCTCGTACACGGAGAAGTTGCGGCGCAGGATGCGTTCGCGCGACAGCTCGCGGAGCATGGCTATCCGGATGTCCGGTGTCCGACTCCGGGCACGCGCGTTACGTTCTGATTCCTGATGACTACTTCCGACTCACCGGTCACGCCCCCAGCACCACCGCCGCCTGTCCGTTCGATTGGCGCGGCACGACGTCCCCGCGCGGATGCATCAGAGCGAATTCTCGCCTCGGCTGTTCGGTGCATCGTAGAAGTTGGAGCGGCTGCAGTGACCATGCATGAAGTCGCGGAGGAAGCAGGGGTGAGCAAGGGACTCATCCACTATCACTTTCACGACAAGGAAACGCTGCTGGCCCGTGTACTCGAGTGGCTCACCCGCGCGGTGACGGCGCGAGAGCGGGGCGCACTCACCAACTCGGCGCCACGCTCGGCGGTCGATGATCTGTGGGCCTGGCTTTCCGGCGAACTGGATCGTGGTCATATCCGCGTACTGCTCGAGCTGACTGAATGGCGGGAGCCACTCGTCCAGCGTGCCGCGCGCGAAAGCGCGCGCGACCGCCGTGGCACCGCGGCCGAGTCGACCGAGCTGCTGTTCAGCCTACTAGGCCTCAAGGCCCGGATCCCGATTTCGCTGCTTGCTGATGTCGTCGTTGCATTTGTCGACGGCGTGGCGATCGGTAGCGCGGACCCTGATTTCAATTCACGCGCGGCATTCGACGTCTTTTGGCTCGCGGTGTTGTCGCTGGCAGAGTAATCGTTAGTGGGCGCACCAACGGAGGACGACAGTTCCCAACACTGTCCCCTCCTCGCGCCGAACCCGTATCGATGGAAATGCCGGGTTGAGAGAGAGGAGCTCCATGTCCTGCCGCGCAATCCGGCCGACGCGCTTGACGACATACCCATCATCGCAACGCGCAACGACCACGGTATCACGCGCCACATCGCCGCCGAGTTTTACCAGCACCGTGTCACCGGAATGCAGCAGCGGCGTCATGCTGTCTCCGGCGACACGAAGAGCGACATAACGCCCCGATGGCATCTCGGCGGGAACGTCGACCCAGCTCTCGCACTCCTGATCCCACAGTTCACGACCGGCACCGGCAGCAACAGCGAGCTCGATCAACGGCGCTTGTGCGCCACCGCTCAAGATCGTGGTTGGCTCAATTGGCTCCGTTGTACAGCGTACACCGAGCCGGGCCGCCATGGTCTTCGCGAACATGCGCTCGGCAAAGGTGTCCGCACGTCGTATGGCACGCGCACGGTCAACCGGGCGCTGACGCCACCGCAGATCACGTGCAAGCCAATCATAAAAACGCTCCTGCGCCAGTGAAAGCGTGGGATCCGCGATCTCTATCGCGAGCGCGGTCGGCTGAGTTTCGCCGACGAGTTCCACAAGCGCATCGGCTTCGGTGGCAACAAAATCCAGACGAGGGTCTCTCATCGCAGGCTCTCCCGCGGCAAGGCAAATGACGCCGTCGAGTTGCCGCGACGAAGAAGGCGCTCGATTTCGGCGCGGTCGTGCGTACTCAGCTCGGCCAGGTGGATGCGGGATGCAGCGATGAGTCGCACCCGTAATCGGCGTATGCGCCGACCTGCCGCCTCGTAGCCGATTCCGAGCCAGGCGGCGATCTCGCGTTGAGGAACGTGACTCGCTGCCCATTCGAGCATGCGGCGCTCATCCTCTTCCAGATCACGTGCCAAGACACTGACGAATCGCATGACGGCGGAGGACGGAGCCACGGTGTCGGCACTCGGCCCGGCACTCGCCCGGCGCGTTGCCTCTGATGCCAGCGCGACCACAACGCCGGACATGGAAGCCGGTTCCGCCATCGGGGCAGCCTCACTCACGACGCGCGCTCTCCGGGCTGCATTGCGGGCCGAGTTTATCATGCGGCGACGAAATGCGGTGACTAGATACGCCGCCATTGCGCGAGGGATCGGTGATTCTGGTTCGAGCAATCGCATGATGGCATCGTCGAGCAACTCGGTTACGCGTTCGTCCCGCTCGTCAGTGGAAATTCGTGCGCGGCGCGCTTCGGCGAAGAGCAGCGGCGCGAAACGCAGTTGAAATTCCGCGAACGCTTTCAATTCGCCGCGCCGCATCGCATCGACGAGATCACGGTCGGATATTGCCGCAGGAGTTGTACTCGCGGCGTTCGTCTGCGAAGCCATTCGGTTTCGTTCGGCATCTGCTGTCATCACGGAACAGACACCGGACCCGGACGGCGACCAAGACGCCGACGGAGCCGGCGCTCAATGTCGATCAGCACGGCACCGGGGAGCCGAGCCTCCATGAGCCGTCGGCGAAACGCAGCAATACGTTGCGGGCGAACATCCCGTCGCGCTGCCATCTCGACCAAGGCCAGGACATCCGCGAGCATCATGGCGTACCGATCTCGTGCCTGGCTCGCTTCGTTCGGCAGCGTGTTTGGCCCAGCGATTCCGTGAGCGATGAACCGCGAGCGCGTTCGCACCGCTTTCTCCATTTCCTCGCGGCATGGCCGCCGGCGGCTCGCGGTAAAGCCGAGATTGGCCAGGGCACGGCCGATCGCGGAGGTCTCGGTATTCTCGAGACACGCGACAGCATTGATCTCGCCATCGCCCTCGCGCTCCGATGCCCACCCGGTCGCCGCCGGCGAACAGTCCTCAGCGGTCCGAAAAACGCGCGCACGAAAGGTCGTCTCACGCTCCGTCCGCGTGATCAGGTCGGTAACGATGCGACCGGCGGGATATCGGATGTAGAAAAGCGAGATTCGCTCAGCAACGAGCGCGTACGCTCCAGGATCGAACGAGGAATCAGATTTAGGCATGCCTTACTCCCAGCAGCGGAGAGATAGAGTAGCCCGAATAAACACCGAAATCAAGGGCGGTGCAGATAGAAATTTCGGCGCCTCAAGGAAGTCTGAAACACCCTTCCATCCGCAACGCTGCGCTCGGTAGCTTGAGGCGCATGAAGCGCCGCATAGTGGGACGGATCGTGGGTCAGACGGCGCGTGCGGTAGTAACGGCGATCATCGCTGGATGGGTTGCCGTGATTGCGGCGATTCTCGTGTATGGCCGCCGGGATGAAGCGCACGGTACCGCATCTGCGGCCGATGCCATCGTCGTCCTCGGCGCGGCGCAATACGATGGCAAGCCTTCGCCGGTGCTCCGCGCCCGCCTCGACCATGCGTTGGGGCTGTGGAATCAACGGCTCGCGCCGCTGATCATATTCACTGGCGGGACGGGCGTGGGTGACACGACCAGCGAAGCCGCGGTTGGACGACGATATGCGCTGAGTCACGGCGTTCCCGACAGCGCAATCGCGCTCGAAAGTCATGGTGTCACCACGAGTGAATCGATGCACGCCGTTGCCGATCTCATGCGTGCCCGGCCCGGCCGGCGCGTGCTCCTCGTGAGCGATCCGTTTCACATGCTGCGTCTGGCGATTGTCGCGCGGCGATTGGGAATGGACCCGCGAGCTTCCCCTACGCAGACCAGCCCGATCTCGGCGAGTCCCGGGCAACGATGGGCGCACGTGCTTGGCGAATCGGTGAAGGTGCCGGCAGCGTGGGTGCTCGAACAGAAGTGAGCGCATCGTGAAATCACCAGGTCCGCTGCTCAAGATGGCCGCCTGCGCGACCATCATTCTCGGCGGTGTACAAACGGTCGCAGCACAGCAGGACACAACACAGGTGCGGCGCGACACCGCGCGTCTGGCGCCCGTGCACGTCAGCGTGACGCGTGAGCGCGCGCGGTCCCCGCTCGAGCTTCCGTACGCCATCACCGTCACGCGTACGGACAGCGCACGACCCGGCCAGCGAAACCTTGGTGTCGATGAATTGCTGCTTGGACTTCCTGGCATCACGGTTGCCAATCGATACAACCCCACGCAGGATCCGCGCATCGCCATCCGTGGATTCGGCGCGCGATCGGCGTTCGGGGTTCGCGGCGTGAGAGTGCTACGAGATGGCATTCCCCTCACGCTCCCCGACGGCCAAACGCCGATCGACTATCTGGATCTCGAGTTGGTCGGAAGCGTCGAGGCCATCCGCGGGAGCGCCTCATCGCTCTATGGGAATGCGTCTGGGGGCGTGATCGATCTGCGAACGGCACCGGCGCCCGCAGCGCCATTCGCGATTCAAGCACGCGCTTCCGCGGGCACGTTCGATACCCAGCGCTTGGTCAGCTCGGTAGGTGGATCGTCCGGTGTGTGGCACTATCAGGGAGATGCCACACGGACGACCACACTCGGCTCGCGCGCCCATTCCCATCAGCGCGTGACAAACGGCTTTGGCCGGGTATCGACGACGCTCGCAGGGACCGATCTCTCGCTCGAGGCCATGCTGTTCGATGAGCCGTTGGCGGAGAACCCTGGAGCGCTCACCGCGGCGCAGCTCGCGGCGGATCCTCGGCAAGCAGATGCCCTTTCCGTTCGCAAAGGCGCGCGGAAAACAGCGCGGCAAGGCCAACTTGGGTTGACGGGGACACACTCGTTAGGCAGCACCGGCGACGTCAGTGTGACGATGTATGGCGGATCGCGCACGCTGGCCAATCCTCTCACATTCGCCATCGTCGACGTCGATCGAACAAGCAGCGGCGCAACGGTTCGCGGAACGGTGCCCTTCACGCTCTTTGGTCTGCCGCATCGCGTCACGGCTGGCGTCGATGCGCAGCAGCAGCACGACGCGCGGCACGAATGGGAAAGCTGCATCGATGTGCCGCCGCCGGCGGTGAGCGCAAAGTGCCCCGTGGCCGGCACCGATCGTGGCGCGAAGCGGAAGGATCAGATCGAGCTCGTGTCGAGCATCGGACCATTCGCGCGACTAGAGGTGGAGGCGGCGAACGGCGTATGGCTCAGCGCCGGCGTGCGCTACGACTACGTGCATTTCAAAGTCGATGATCATCTCATCGTACCGCCGACGAACCCTGACGACTCTGGCGAGCGCCCACTTCGCGCGCTCAGCCCGATGGCCGGTGTGTCGTGGCGGGTAGCGCCCCTCACATCGCTTTATGCCACGGTGTCGACCGCATTCGAGACACCGACCGCCACCGAGCTCGGCAACAAGCCCGATGGCACCGCCGGAATCAATCCGGCGCTCCGGCCACAACGGGCGACCACCTATGAGTCGGGAGTAAAGGGATTTCTCCTCGATGCGCTGCGGTACGATGTGGCGCTCTTCCTCACGCAGGTGCGCGCCGAGCTCGTCCCATACGAGGTCGCGGGTACCGCGGGTCGCCGCTACTTCCGCAATGCCGGCCGTACCGAACGAAAGGGAGCCGAGCTCGGACTCTCCGCCGATGTCGTGGCCTTCGCCG
The DNA here is from genome assembly GCA_038228795.1 of Gemmatimonadales bacterium. Lineage (GTDB taxonomy): Bacteria > Gemmatimonadota > Gemmatimonadetes > Gemmatimonadales > Gemmatimonadaceae > JALZAE01. The sequence goes on along the minus strand of JBBROY010000004.1, from coordinate 108,147 downwards.
GCGGCACGCTCCGGGTCGGCGTGTCGGCGAGCTACTCGGAATTTCATTTCACCGAGTTCACCGCGGACACGGGCGGGAAGCACGTTGTGTTCACGGGGAATCGTATTCCAGGCATCCCGATTCAACAGGCGCAAGCAAGTGCGACCTGGCTCCGGCGCGATCTGTTCATCACCCTTGAAGGAGTCGCCGCCGGCGCGATGTACGTCGATGATGGCAATACGGCGCGAGCGGGCGGCTACCAGATCGCGAATGTGCGCATTGGCAGCGCGGGACTGTTCGGCAGCCCGTGGGTCGCACCGGTTGTCGGTGTGCAGAATCTATTTAGCCGGCGCTACGTCAGCTCGGCCAGCGTGAATGCGACCGGTGGAAAATACTTTGAGCCGTCTGCGGGCCGCGTAGTGTACGCCGGGCTGACGCTGGCGGCACGCCGCTAAGAGGCTCTTAAGGTCACGGGTTGGCCCTGACCCGGATGCGAGAGAACGTGGTCCGCCCTGGCTGACCGAACAGGCCCGACCTCTCCGATTACAGCGGTGTAACACAAAGTCACAGGGGCGTCACGCCTCAAGTGTGGCCTTTACACGGTCGATTAATAGCAATATGATATTAAAGACTAATTCGGGCGGGGCGTGATGCTGGCGTACCTGGACTCCCTGTGCACCGCGCTCCTAGAGCGCAATAACCGCGAGATCAGGCGCCTCATGCGCCATCCGCTCGCGAGCGCGCTTCCGCGCCGTGTGCGTGAGGAAGTGCTCGCCGTGCTTCGAGCGCGCCCGAACAGTGTCCTGGCTCCGATCCACACGCTTCACTTCTATCATCAGACGGAACAACTCGTGGTCGAAGAGCCGATGGCCGTGCCTGCGACACCGCAGCTCGAGCTGCCGCTCCGTCCTTCCGCGATGAGCCGCGAGCTGGACCTCACGATCGCTCGTGCGAGGGTGCGAAGGCCCGCGTGACGCGGAGGGCGAGACAAACTAAGGGCACCGCGGGTAGGATTCGCGGTGCCCTTATTTTGTCGGTGCCCACCGCTCTAGTGGAGCGCCTCTGCCACCCACTGCCAATACGCGTCGCCCGCGACTTCAGCCACATCGTTGTGACCGGCGCCCTGCACGATCAGCAACGCCCCCTTCCGCCGCGCCGCGGCGAACACCGCTTCACCCATGCGCACCGGGATGATAAAGTCGCGGACGCCATGCGCGACCGATACCGGCGCGGCCAGCTCCGACACCCGGTGTCGAGTATCGTAGTGCACGCGTGAGATCATCGACCACACCAATTCCACCGGGCGTGCGACGACAATGCGCGCCATGTCCCGCGCCGATGTCAGTGGCGACTCGAGGAGGAGCGCGGTCGGATTCGCCTCGTTGCTCAGCTCCGCGGCGACCGCTGAGCCTAACGAGTGACCGTAGAGCGCGAGGTGGCCGGCGTGCGCGCCTAGCGAGTCGACCGCTACGCGAAGCGCGGCATGCGCATCGCGACGTACACCGTCCGCGGTCGGCCGCCCGGGAAGCCCCGCGTAACCGCGCCACTCAGGAAGCATCACCAGCCAGCCGGTGCGGCGCGCGAGCTCCTCGGCCCAGACCACTCGTGCCGCCGCGAGATCGGCGTTGCCGTGGAAGGCGATGAGCACACCGCGCGGGGTGTCGCGATTGCCCACCACGTAGGCCAGCAGCGGCTGGCCGTCGTCGGCCCGATACTCGAGGCGTTCTGCCCCCGCCACGGGATAGGGCGGGCCGCCAGGCTGGAAGACAAGGCGCTCCTGCCCCCACCAGAGTAGCCCCGTTCCCGCCGCGGCGATCGTGAGCAGAAGCGCCACCGAGACGGCGATCATCTCGATCCGACCCCTCCAAGGGCCTCGAACAGCGGGAGTCGCGCGCTCACGCGCCACGCACGAGCGCCTTCTTCGCGCTGGCCGCCGCAATGCGATCGATCTCGCGCGCCAACGCGAAATCCTTCTCGGTCACTCCACCCGACGAATGCGTGCTCAAGCTCACGCGCACCTTTCCCCAGGAGACCTGAAGATCGGGATGATGGTCCGCCGCTTCCGCCGCGAACCCAATTGCGTTCACAAACATCAGCGTGATGGGCCATCCGGTGGTCTTGAATTCGCGCGCGATTGCGTCGCCTTCGCGATGCCACTCGGGCGTGTCGCTGCGTTCTGCGTCGGTGCTGTCCATGGAAGGCCCTCCCCCGTTACACCAGTGACTCAAAGTACGTGGCGCGCTGCCCGAAGTTTTCCTCGACCTCCATCTCGATCGCCGACAGATGCGCGATGTCCGACGGGGTCAGCTCCGCCCGCACCCGGCCGGCCAGGTGCTGTGCCAGCATCTCGACCGTGGTATTGGGAATTGGAAGTAGCACGCAATCCTCCTTGGGAAACACGTATCGCGGCGTGCCGTCGAGCGCGATGGTGATCGATGATTCCGTCTGACCGATCGTGAGCCGCGGATTTTTGAGCGGAACGAGCATACGGTGGTCGATCTCGTCACAGAGACGACGCATCATTTTCTTCAACCGGCCGAAATCAAAGACGTACCAGCTCTCGTCGTCTGTTGCTCCATCGAGCGCGACGCGCACGCGGTAGTTGTGCCCATGCAGTGGCTCGCACCGGTGCCCCTCGAACGTGATGAAATGCGCCGACGCGAAGACGAGATAGTCCTTCGTGACTTCGACGCGATACGAAGCGGATCGGGACATGGCGCTCGCCGTGAGGTGCTCGGTGTTGGGGAGGCACGAAGTCGGTTACGTTCCGCAAACCTAGCACCGATGTCGCTGTCCAGCCTACGACCGATCAACCGCACGCCGCGATGCACATTCCCGTCGACAGCTATCGCCTCGCCAACGGTCTTCTCGTCACCCTGTCCGAGGACCACACCGCGCCGCTGGTGGCGGTGAATCTCTGGTACCATGTCGGCTCGGCAAATGAGCGCGAGGGGCGTACGGGATTCGCGCACCTCTTCGAGCACATGCTCTTTCAGGGATCGGCGCACGTCGAGGCCAATGAGCATTTCGAGCTTGTGCAGCGCGCGGGTGGTACGCTCAACGGGTCCACCTGGCTCGATCGCACAAACTACTTCGAGACCGTCCCGTCGAATCAACTGGCGCTGGCGCTCTGGCTCGAAGCCGACCGAATGGGCGCGCTCCTGCCGGCGATGACGCAGCAAAAGCTCGACACGCAGCGTGACGTCGTGAAAAACGAGCGGCGCTGGTCGGTCGACAACCAGCCGTATGGCACCTGGTGGGAAAAACTGCCCGCACTCGCCTTCCCTGCCGGACATCCATTTCATCACTCTCTCATCGGCTCGATGGAAGATCTCACCGAGGCGAGTCTAGAGGATGTCGCGCAGTTTTTCGCGACGTTTTACACGCCGGACAACGCCGTGCTGACCGTCGCCGGCGACTTCGAGCCTACGGAAGCGCGAACCTTGGTCGAGCAATTCTTCGGGCCGATTCCACGAGGCCGCGGCAAGCCGTTGCTGCCGGCGATGGAGTTGCCGATGACGTATGGCACCTCGCCGCGCCTGATCGTGGAAGACGAGGTCGCGCTGCCGCGGCTCTTCGTCGCATCACGCATCCCGCCGTTCGGCACCGAGGAGCATTACGTCGCCAGCGTCTGCGCCGCCATCATCGGCCTGGGCAAGGGTAGCCGTTTATATCACGCCCTCGTGCGCGAGCGGCAGGTGTGCTCAGAAGCGAATGCGTTCACCTACGATCTGGCGAAAGGTGTTGATCTACTCATTGCCGATATCATTGCGCGCCCTGAAGTCAGCATCGAGACGCTCGAAATGGAGGTCAGTGAGGAATTCGACCGGCTCTGCCGTTCCGGTGTGACCGCCGAAGAAACCGCGCGCGCGATCGCCCTCATCGAAACGAGCTTCACGTTGGCGATGCAGTCGGCCGGAGACCGCGCCGATCGACTCTCGATGTTCGCCACCTACTTTGGCGACGCCTCGCTCGCCAACGACGAGGTAGAACACTACCGCGCGGTCACGGCCGACCGCGTCACCGTATTTGCGCGTGAGCGGCTCCGACCCGACAACCGTGCGTTGCTGCTCTATGTGCCGCGCGATCATACCGAGCCCGAGTCCGCGCTCGCCGCAGGCGGCGAGCAAGCGCAATGACCGACGCCATCATGTCCGCCGCATCCCGCCCTGCCCCGGGCCGGCCTCGCGCGTACAACTTTCCGCCATTCGACGCACACAGACTCGACAATGGACTGCGCGTTATCGTCGCGCCCGTGCACAAGTTGCCGATCGTCTCCGCCATGCTCGTCGTTGACGCCGGTTCGACGGCCGAGATGGGTGCCGACGGCGTGGCGTCCCTCACGGCACGCGCGCTGCTCGAGGGCACGAGCACGATGTCGGGCGCCGATCTTACGCAGCGCGCGGAATCGCTCGGTGCTTCGCTCCACGCTGCCGCTGACTGGGATGCGGCAACGATTTCAACTACCGTCCTCTCTTCCCGGCTGCGCGAAGCACTATCGCTAATGGCCAGCGTCGTGCTCCATCCTGCTTTCCCAACGCACGACGTCGACCGGCTCAAAGCCGAGCGATTGACCGAGATTCTGCAACTACGGTCCGAGCCCCGTGGACTGGCCGACGAAATGCTTGGCCGTTTCGTCTATGACGATGCCTCGCGCTTTTCCAGACCCGAACTCGGAAGCCAGGCAAGCGTCGCGTCCATAGGTCGTTCTGACCTGGAGCAACTTCACGCCGAGCGTTATTGCCCCGGAGCGAGCACCTTGATTCTCGTCGGCGATGTCTCGACAGCGGATGCCATGGGCCTCGCGCGCGAGCTGTTCGGCGATTGGCGCGGCGTAACACCCGCCGTAGGAGTGACGACGGATCTCCCGGCACGCCGCACACGGGCCGTACACATCGTCAAAAAGAACGACGCGCCGCAATCCGAGCTTCGGATTGGTCACGTCGCACTGCCGCGCGTCAATTCGGACTATTTCCCAATCACCGTCATGAACGCGGTGCTCGGCGGCCTTTTTTCGTCGCGGATCAATCTCAACTTGCGTGAGGCGCATGGGTATACCTACGGCGCGTTCACCGGATTCGACTGGCGTCGCCAGGCGGGGCCCTTTACCGCGCAGAGTGCCGTCCGTACCGACGTGACCGTCGCCGCGGTGAGCGAGATCATTAACGAGATCGACCGCATTCGGAGCGAACCGATCACGGAACGGGAGCTTTCGCTGGCGGCCGACTATCTCTCGGGCGTCTTCCCGATTCGTTATGAGACGACGTTCGACATTGCCCGCGCCCTTTCAGCACTCGTTGTGTACGGGCTTCCGATCGACTACTTCGACCGTTATCGAGCGAACATCTCCGCCGTCACCACCAGTGATGTACTCCAGGCTGCTCGCGCGCATCTTCGCCCCGAAGAGCTGCAGATTGTCGTCGTCGGTGATCCCCGACAAGTACGCGCGCCTCTGGAGGCGATGCTGTTCGGCCCCGTAACGGTCTACGACGCCGAGGGAAGCGTCAGAACGTGAGGAGTGGCGCCGGTCAAATGGGACATCGCTCGCGATTTCAGTCGCAGCAGAAAGCCCGACAACGCATGCGGGGAAGGGAACGAGCGATAGCTCAAGCTGTCTAAAGCCCGCGTCAAAAAGAAATCGCGAGGAGCCGTGTCTGTTGCTCCCAGGGACGAGAGCGACCGGACTTCGCCGGTGAATACCGGGCATGGACGAGCTTCGCGGAACGCGCCGCCACAACTGCCGCCTCAAATACAGCCACGTCGCAGAAGTCGCTTTTCTGACCGTAAACTGTCGCTATAAAGGCGCTACAAAACCATCAGGGTACAAAGCGCGGATATCTCTGCTGCTACTGATTTGTCCTGCAACTCCTCTCCTTTTGGAGCCACCCATGGCTGACGAAGCACCCGGGGCAATGACCGGTAAAATCGAATCGCATCGGATCTACACGGGGAAGGTGATCAACCTTGATGTTGATCGCGTGCGGTTTCCCGATGGCTCGGTCGGAGAGTTGGAGATGATTCGGCACCCCGGAGCGAGCGCAATCGTTCCATTTCTCACCGATCCGCGGAGTGAGGATCCGCAGATCCTTCTGATTCGCCAGTATCGGTATGCCTCGGACGGAGTGATCTACGAAGTCCCCGCCGGTCGTCTCGACACGGGCGAATCGCCCGAGCAGTGCGCTCGCCGCGAGCTCACGGAGGAGACTGGGTGTTCCGCGGCGCATCTCGAACGGCTGTACACCATGTTCACGACGCCAGGGTTCACGGACGAGAAGATCCACGTGTTCGTAGCCACCGGACTGACGCGGGGTGAATCCAAGCTGGAGCGCGACGAATTCGTCGAGGTTGTGACCGTGACGCTGTCGGCATCGCTCGACATGATCAAGCGCGGCGAGATTACCGACGCAAAAACGGCGCTGAGCCTCCTCTACGTCGCCGGATTTTTCCTCGGACGCTGAACGTCTGGACACGCCCCGAAATCGGGCGGAGAACCAACCGCGGGTTGCAGCCGTATGTCTAACGGGTCATCGCACTGGATGTGCAAGGCAATCGGCGCCGAGCGTCTCTCCCTTGACACGATACGCACGTCGGATCGCTAGGCAGACTTGTGTGGTCATACTAATGTGGCCGGTGTCGCCAAGTGCATGGCGGCGGGTTTTGCGAAGAGACAAGCACTCAGGCGGGAGGCTCCTACGCCAGTCATTCGTCAACAACGGGCGTCACCAGAATAGGACATATCGCAGAACGTCAACGGAACCAAATTTTTGATGGGAACATAAATCCTAATGTTACAACAGCTTACGTGGACACCAACTACAGCCGATGCCCGGCATGGCCTGTGCCTTTACAGGTAACCGCCGACCAAGAGGAGGGGCGAGAACACGAAACCTGTCTTGTCTACTTCAACCTGTTACGCAGTAGGAGATCACGAACATGGCTGACGTCGCGCTGAAGCAGCATTGGGTGCCGTCGCCGGGCGTGGCTGTCCGAGAACAGCTGCGTGCGCTGGATGATTCCGAGCTCGTGGGAGTCTTCCTCACCGGGGAAGAGCGTGCCTTCGGAGAAATCGTCGAGCGTTACCAGACGAGGCTATTGAACTTCATTTACCGCACGATCGGTGATCGGGAACGCGGGGAAGATCTGGTGCAGGAAGTATTCATCCGGGTGTACCGGCATCTGCATCGGTTCGACCGCACGAAGAAGTTTTCAACCTGGATCTACACGATCGCGTCGAATCTGGCCAAGAACGAGCTGCGGAACCGTTCGCGTAATCCGCTCGTGTTCTTCCAGACCATCAAGAAGAACTGGCAGGACGACGACCGTCCCCTGCAGTTCGAGGATACGACCGCGCGCCCGGACGACCTGTATCGGAAGCGGCATCTGCGCTCGCTCGTGGAAGCGTCGGTCGAACAACTGCCCGAACATCACAGGCAAGTATTCGTGCTGCGGGAGCTGGAAGGGAAGTCGTACGAGGAAATCGCCGAGATCACCGGCTGTAACCTCGGCACCGTGAAGTCGCGTCTCAACCGTGCACGGAACAGTTTCGCGGCGATCATCGAGCCGGGGCTTCGCTAAGAAAGCGCAGGAATTCAGGGTAAGACATGGCGGGCGGCGGGGCGAGAGCCTCGCCGTTTTCGCATCCCGCACACCCCTGGCTTTGGGCCTGTCGTGTCCGTATCGTCAGGAACCTCGTCACGCGCCAAGGGTACCCCTTCGCGAACCCCTGGTCCTTGAAATGGAGTTGGTGGAAACGATGAACTGTCGTGAGTTTAGAGATCGACATCTCGCATTTTTCGACAATACGCTGACCGATATCGAACTCGTCGAGATGCACAGACATCTCGGGGAATGCACTGCGTGCTCGCATCGCGATACGGCGGTGCGGCGCGGCCTGTTAATCCTGCGCAATTTGCCGCAAATCCAACCGTCGTCCGACTTCACGGCACGACTCAACGCAAAGCTGCGCCATGTAAAGCAAGCCGAACAGCGCGCGGAGCTATATCGCGGCCCAGGCATCGCCGCATTCATCGCCTCGGCGGCTGGCGTCGTAGCCGTGGGCTTCCTCGCAGGCGGCTTGTACAACGCTCCGTCCGAGCAAGAACTGAGGCTGGCGCCGGTGGTTGCAATGGAACCTGCTCGTCCAGCACCGACAGTCGCCAGCCAAGCCTTTGCGGCCTCAGCATCCTCGGTTGTGCCAGTGCTTCCGGTCGTGATGTTTGCCGAACAGGCACCCGCGCACTTTTTGGATGTAGGGCTGCAACTAGCGAGTTGGAATCCCTAGCGCACACGCCAGATGTCAGAAAGTCAAATGTCGGTGACTACACGCGAGAGAGGGGGGTGAGATCGCTTGCGATCTCACCCCCCTCGGTGTGTTCAGTTCCAAGTCCGACGCCTTACTTCACCTCACCTGCCGATGCGCCGCTTGGGCCCCAGAGGTTCGGGACCAGACGCTCGATCTCGAGGCGGTGATCGCCGTAGAACGCGAGGTTCGCGGCAGAGACGAGTGGAGAGGGACGGAGCGTCAGGCCCCCCACAAAACGCGCATACTGATCGTGTGTATTGGCGAGCACGAACATGATCGTCACGTACTCCCACGCGCGAAGCCCAGCCCGCTCGATCGCATGACGCTGCTGGGGATCCCATTCATATTCGGCCGCCGCGTAACCCATCAGGCCGCCGTACTGCTCGAGATCACGCGGCGTCGGGACTGCCGTGTGGGCCGGATACGCGCTGCCTGCGGACAGGGCAGCGAGATTGTCCGAGGCCCGAGAAAACCGCTCGATCTTGTCGATCGAAAGCGGATAGCGGACCATCTCACGAATCTCGCGCTCGACCTGCGGCGCAAAGTACGTGTGCCATGCGGCTTCGGCAGGTGTGGTGTCCTTTGTCCCCGCGATCGCCGTCGTGGATCCACCACCGGCATCCGCGTAGCCACATACGGCGAGCACAGCCAGCGGCAAAACGAGCGCCGTTCGCTTGATCGTGCGTAATATCGACGGATGGGGAGAGGGCGGCGGGGACTGCGGCGTCATGACGGCTCCGGGACGACCGACTCGACAACGGCCAGTGAGAATAGACCAGCGCACGGCGTGACGGGCTCCCCCCCGACGCGCCGCAGACGGGCTACGCTAGGACACTAGACCGTCCTGAGCAATAGGCATTGTCTTCCGACTTTGTGATATTGGTCTCAGATTAACCCGTACAAATCCCAAAAACGCGCTTCGGATGCAGCCTTATATTGGCCTCATGACCTCGCCGTCTGTGCGCGCCCTGTGGAACGCGATCAAAGCCCGAACGCCAGAACGGGCGTATTACTTCTTTGGAGACGATGACTATTTGAAAGAACAAGCGGCGCGGGCGCTCATCGAAGCTGTTGTCGAGCCCGCAACCCGAGACTTCAACCTCGATGTGCGCAACGCCGCAGATACCGATGCGACGATGCTCGGCTCCCTCCTCGGCACACCGCCGATGATGGCCGAGCGGCGCCTGGTCATGTTGCGCGATATCGGCGCGCTCAAGAAAGACGCACGGACGGCGCTCGACCTATATCTGACGGCGCCGGCGGCGGATGTCGTGCTCGTGATGATCGCGCCCGGCGGAGACAAGGCAAAAGTCGACAAGACGCTACAGTCGAAGGCGAGCAGTGTCGAGTTCGCGCCGCTCGAATCGAATCGCGTCACGAAATGGATCGTGCATCACGTGCAGGCCGAGCACGGAGCGACGATCGCGCCGGAGGCGGCCGATCTGCTGCATCGCGCTGTGGGGAACGATCTTCCCGCACTCGCCGGTGAGATCGACAAGCTTGCCAGCTACGTCTCGGGCGCCGAGATCACCGAAGCGGCTGTCGCCGATGTCGTAGGCGTGCGACACGGAGAAACATTGGGCGACTTGCTCGACAGAATCGCCCAGCGAGATGCCGCGGGTGCGCTCGCGCTTCTTCCGCACATCCTGGAGCAGCCGAAGACGACAGCAGTCTCGATCCTCATGGTGATCACGGTGCAGACGTTCGCGCTTGCATGGGGAGAGGCGGCGCGCCGTGAACGCGGAGGGCGCGTCGATTACTATGATTTCCTAAAGAGCGGAAGCAACGTTTTCACGGGACGGCCGTGGGGCGAGGCGGCAACTTCTTGGGCGAAGTACGCATCCAAATGGGATGCGGCATCACTTGACGCTGCGCTCGATTTGCTATTGGCCGCGGATATCGCGCTCAAGGAAACACGACTGTCATCCGATGACCAGCTTCTCTCGTCGCTCGTGCTCGCCCTGTGCACGCCCGGCGGGGTGCTGGCGTAGAATACGTCCAATCGCCGTACGCCTGAAATTCCACCGCCTTCACCGGCACGTCATCATGCGCCGACTACTCTTCGTTCTCCTATCGATCGTCTCCGCGCTCACCACGACGCAAGCCGCGGCGCAAGGCGCGAGGCCACCGACCACCGACACCGTCTATCTTCGCGCGCAGCGCATGCTCGACGAAGGCCGCGGTGAAGCGGCACGCGCGTTGGTGCAAACGCAGCTCGAGACGGCGCCGACCGGCTCGGCGCGGTACATCGAAGCGCTGTACTGGCGCGCCTTGCTAGCGGCGAACACCGCTGACAGCGAGCGAGACCTCAAGCGGTTGGTGATCGACTATCCGTTGTCGGCGCGGACCGCGGACGCGCTCCTTCGACTCGGCCAGCTGGAGATCGCGCGGGGAGAGCGCCAACAGGCAATCACGCATCTCGACCGGTTGGTGAAAGAGCACGGCGACACGCCAATGCGGGCGCGCGCGAGCTATTGGATGGCTCGCGCCTGGTTCGACGAGGGGAGCGTGCCCACCGCGTGCGCGCGGCTCGGCGATGCCTGGCGCAGCACCCCCGCTGACAGCGCGGAGCTTCGCAACCAGATCGAGTACTACACGCAGCGCTGTGCCGGTGTCGACACGACGGTGCAGGCGACCGCCACGCCCCGCCGCTCGGGCGGTGGCGGTGTGATCATTGCCGGCTCGCCGCCAGCCGGCACGGCCCCAATTCCGCGCGCGTCGAACCCGGCGCCACTGCCGGCCCCGACCATCTCGCGACGAGACACGATCCGGGCATCGTCGCCAGCACCACAGCCCGCGGCTACGCGCGACAATGTGATTCCCGTGCCAGCGGGCCGTGATACCTCACTTCGCCCGGTGCGCGATACGAGTCTTCATCCGACGCGTGATACCAGTCTTCGTCCGACGCGCGACACGAGCCCTCATCCCACGCGTGACACGGCGCCGCAACCGGCTCGGAGCAACGTCGCGACCGAGACCGTACTGCTCCCCTCGATCCGCCGCGATACGGCGCGTGTGCTGGCAGCTGCACCTGCGCCTGCGCCCACCACGCTTCCGCCGGCGCGCACGACGCCCGCCATTCCACTGCCCGCGACGCCGAGCAGCGCTGTGCAGTGGACGGTGCAGTTGGGCGCGTACAAGACACGCGCGGAAGCGGAGGATCTGCGAAAGAAGGCGCTGGCGCAGGGCCTCGATCCGCGCGTGTGGGAGAACGGCGGCTACTTCAAGGTGCGGGCAGGACGATACGCGTCGCGTGCAGCAGCGACCGCCGCCTCGGAAGCAATTCGTCGAAAGACTCTCGCCGTCTACGTGACGGAGGCGGAGCCGAAGTGAAGGAAGTGAACAGCACGCCCCTGATGCAGCAGTACCGCGACATTAAGTCGCGACATCAGGACGCGATCCTGCTGTTCCGGATGGGGGACTTCTACGAGATGTTCTACGATGACGCCGAGACCGCGTCGCGCGTGCTTGGCCTCACGCTTACGGCACGCAACAACGGCGGCGCAGCCGACGTGCCACTCGCCGGCGTACCGGTCAAGGCGCTCACGGAGTATCTCCGCCGCCTCGTGAATCACGGCTACCGTGTGGCGATCTGTGAGCAAGTAGAAGATCCGAAGGTGGCACAGGGAATCGTTCGCCGCGCCGTGGTCGAAACCGTAACACCCGGCGCCGCATTCTCCGATGACCTGCTCAATGGCGCGCGCAATAATTTTCTCTGTGCCGTGAACCGCGCCGGCACGACCTTCGGCATCGCGGCGGCCGATCTCTCCACGGGCGAGTTGCGCCTCATCACCGCCACCTCGAATGCGGATGTGGAAGCCGCCCTCGCGCGCCTGGCGCCAAGCGAGATTCTGATCAGCCGGAGTGCGGAACCGATTGCCGCTGCTTCGGCGCGCGAGGAAAACGCGCTGGTCACCGAGCGTGAGGCGTGGGAATTCGATCCCTCACTCGCGCGCGAGGAATTGGCGCGCCAGTACGGCGTGCAATCGCTCGAAGGCTTCGGCATTGGCGCCGAGGATGACGCGGCAACCGGCGCCGCTGGGGCGCTGGTGCGCTATCTGCGCGAGCTGCAGCCGGCTGGCATTCCTCATCTTGCCCGCCCGAGTGTAGAGCGGCCCGGCGCGATGATGCCGCTCGATGAGATGACGCGTCGAAATCTTGAGCTGATCGAATCGTTGCGGGGGGGCGGGCCGGGCGGTGATGCGTCGGGTACTTTGCTCGGGGTACTGGACCGGACAGTGACGCCGATGGGCGCGCGGCTGCTGCGCCAGTGGATTCATACACCTCTTACCCAGCGCGCGTCGATCGATTTACGACACGCCGCCGTCAGCGCGCTGGCCAAGGATGCGCTGGCGAGGCAAGCGTTGCGTGATGCCCTGGATGGGGTGCGGGACATCGAGCGTCTCGCCAGCAAGGCGGCGGCCGGCCGTGCAACACCGCGCGAGCTAGGCTCGCTGGGCATCTCACTCAGCCGGCTACCGACAGTCGAGCAGGCAGCGCGCCGCGTCGCATCGGCCGGCGCCATCGCCGAGCTGCTCACACGGTGGGACGGCTGCGCGGAGCTGAGCTCGGACATCGCGCGCACGCTGGTCGACCGGCCGCCGCCCGCGATTGGCGACGACGCCACGATCCGCGTGGGAGTGGACGCCGAGCTCGACGAGCTACGAGGCGTGCGCGACGGCGGCAAAGAGTTCATCGCGCGCATCGAATCGGCCGAACGGCGGCGGACCGGCATCAGCTCGCTCAAGGTCGGCTTCAATCGCGTTTTCGGTTACTACCTCGAGATCACGAACGCGAACAAGCATCTGGTGCCGAACGAGTACCAGCGACGCCAGACGCTGACCGGCGCCGAGCGCTACGTGACGCCCGAGCTCAAAGACTACGAGTCCCGCGTGCTCGGCGCCGCCGAGCTGATCGAGACACGTGAGCGGGCACTGTTCGAGGCGGCCCGTGCTCGCATTGGCGTCTGTATCGCGCGACTGCAGTGCGCGGCGGGGATCGTGGCACATTTCGATGTGCTCGCCGCCTTGTCCGAGGTGGCGGAGCGCGAAGGGTACACTAAGCCGGAGATGACGGACGAGTTCACGCTCGAGATCACAGCAGGCCGCCATCCGGTCGTCGAACGGATGATGCCGCGCGAAAAGTTCATCCCGAACGATGTAGTGCTGACCGAAGATGCGCGGATGATCATCCTCACCGGCCCGAACATGGCCGGCAAGTCAACGATTCTGCGGCAGATCGGGTTGATCCAACTCATGGCGCAGATGGGGAGCTTCGTGCCGGCGACGCGTGCGCGGCTGGGGGTGTGCGACCGCGTGTTCACGCGCGTGGGCGCGAGCGACAACCTGGTGCGAGGCCAATCGACGTTCATGGTGGAAATGTCGGAGACGAGCGCGATCTTGCACACGGCCACACGACGGAGCCTGGTACTGCTCGATGAGATCGGTCGCGGTACCTCGACCTATGACGGCGTTTCGATCGCGTGGTCGGTGAGCGAGTACCTGCACGATGCCATCAAGTGCAAAACGGTATTCGCCACGCACTATCACGAGCTGACGCAGCTCGACGAGGAATTAGTAGCAGTTCGTAACTATAATGTGGCGGTACGCGAAGTCGGCGATGAGGTGCTCTTCCTTCATCGGCTCCAACCCGGCGGCGCCGATCGATCGTACGGCATCGAAGTAGGTAGGCTGGCCGGACTACCGAAGGGTGTGCTTCGACGCGCACGCGAGCTGCTGGCGCTGCTCGAAGGTGGGCACCTGGTAAAGCGCGCCACCGCCGCCCTCGCCGCGCGTGACTCGGTCGCCACGCCGCCCGCCGAGCAGCTGGCGCTGTTCTCCGCGCAACCGGACCCGATCCGGGCGCGCCTGGCCGAGCTCGACGCCAACGCGTTGACGCCCATGGCGGCGTTGACACTTCTGGCCACGCTGATCGACGAGGCAAGAAACTAACGCTCGAGCATCGTTCCCAGCTCGATCGCGTTCGTCGTTCCATAGTTGCCGTAGCAGTTGTTAAACACGACGTGCATGCGTCCCGCCGCCGCGGTCATCTTCTCGACATCGGGGACGCGAGCGGTGAGCTCCTCCTTGTCGTACAGATAGCGGAAGCGCTCGACCGCTGTGATGCCGCTCGCTTCCCACATCGCCGAACGCCTGCCGTGAAATCGAATCATCGCCAGCGCGGGCGAGGTGACGGCAAAAACTGGCGGCACGCTGCTCTCCATTCCCTGCGGTTCGTCAACGGCGACAAACGTGATGTCGTGCGCCGTGAGGAACTCGAGTGTGCGCTCGGCGCGTTGGGGAGCGAACCAGCGAGCATTGCGAAACTCCACTGCGCCACGAATCGCGCCGAGGCGCATCACGGCATCGAGGATGGCGTCGTCGCTTTCGCGATTCGGGAGAAACCAGCGTGGGTACTGCAGCAGCACGGCGCCGAGTTTGCCTGCGGCGCGCAGCGGCTCCATCGCGTCGAGAAAAACGGCCCACACCGCGTCGTACAGCTCGGCGTCGAGGTCGGTCGCATAGATGCGTTGCTTCTCGGCCAGGCGCGCCGGAAGCGCGTCGCGAAGCGGCTTGGGCAAGCGAGCCACTTCCGTGGGCTGGCCGGTCATCAGCGCGAACGCTTTGATGTTGAAAGTGAAGTCGGCCGGCGTGCGCTCCACCCAGAGCTCGGCGGTGCGTCGGGCGGGAAGGGCGTAGTAAGTCGAGTCGACTTCGACGAGTGGAAATCGGCTTGCGTAGAATCGCAGACGCGCTTCCGCGGAATCCGCACCCTTCGGGTAGAACACTTCACCCTTGGTGATCGTCGGATCGGTCCAGCTGGCGACGCCGACGAGCGCGCCGCCGCCGCTGGCCGTGCGCGCCGCAGTTGCCCGCCGCGGCCCGACCGCCTCGGCGCGAGCCCGCGCAGCGGCGAATCCCGGGTCGTGAACGGGGTCGAGATCAGACGCGGGTAACCACGCAGCAGATGCGCACACGATATAGTAACCTATCGATACTAATTTCTGGACGGCGATGATACCGCCCATTTCGGCTGACGCGCGGGCGTGCCCGGTATTGGCGTCACCTGCTCGCCGAGCTTCGTGCCGAGCGCGCGCAGATAGCCATCGAGCGACGCCGTGTGGCCGATGATGAAGCGCGAGACAAACCTAAAGATCGGATTGTAGACCTCGCCATGCTCGGTGACGTTGAGCGTGGTGCCGCCGCCGTCGGCAGGCGCGAGCTCATAACTCCAGCCACCGCCAAAGGGGAGAGAAGCGTCGGCGATGTGCACCACCATGCGGTTCGGCGGGTCGACCTCGACCTGCTCGAAGGTAATGGGCCGCTCTCCGATCTCGCGCCACCGCGGTGGCGCAGGGGGAGTGGACATGAGCTCGACTTTTTTCACATCGGGCCGCCAGGAGGAAAATGCTGAGACGTCGGTGATGACGGCCCATACCGTCGCCGGTGATGCCCTATAGCGTGCCGATCGCGCCGCGACGTGCGATTGTGGCAGCAACAAGCCGGCGACGACGCAGACCAGCACCAGCGCAGCGAGACCAGCGACCACGATCAGAGCCCAACGCATGCGACCTCCGTGTTCAGGTGGGGTGGTGTGGACGATCGTCACTCCTTTTTTGACCTCCCGCTTCGACTAGCTCCCCGGCCGCGCGGGCGAGCAGCGCGAGACCCGTCAGGGCGGCGCGCCGTTCGATTGGCCGAAGTCGGGCGAGCAACGATTGCACGAGCACGGGATCGAGCACGCTTTCCGCGCCACGCAGCCGTTCGCCCGCGGGGGTGATCCGAATGTGGCGTACGCGCCCATCACGCGCATCGCGTCCGCGGGCGACGTAGCCGAGACGCTCGAGCCGGTCGATGGCGAGCGACATCGTCGACGGTGTCACGCCCATGTGCGAGGCGAGCTTCGCCAGCGCCACCGGTGCTACGCGATCGAGATGTCCGAGAATGCTCATCTGCCGGGCGCTGACTGGGCGCTTCGTTCGCGGGTCGCGCGTGTGCCTGGTATGGCAGGCAAAGAAGATCTGCTGGTACTGGTCGGTAAACCGCGCGGAGCTCGGCACACTGAGAATCTGTAGCATTTATTTTGTTTTGTCAAAACAAATAATATGGAGGCGGCACGGGAATCGGGATACGGTTGGGGTTGACCACTTACTTGGAACTGCCCCCCGGACGCGTCCCGCTACCTCGCCATCATGTACTGCAGCACGTCCGATCTGGTGACGATCCCGGCCATGTGGCCGTTCAAGCGGACGAGGACGGCGGGGTTGGTCTTGCTGAGGAGTTTCGCAACGGTTTCCAATGGTTGCGTGCTGTCGACCGCGGGAAACGGTGCGTCCATGACCTCGCTCACCGTGGCGTCGAGCAGCTTGGTGTCGGCGAGACTCTTGGCCGAGAGGGACATCTCGCTCACCGAGCCAACGCAGTTGTCGCCGTCCATCACAGGTAGCTGCGATACGTCGTGCAGATTCATCAGTCGAATCGCCTGGCGCACGCTGGCACCGGGCGCCGTGCTGACGAGGACCGGCGCATCGCCCTGCTTGGTATCGAGCACGACGCCAACGCTCGCCCGGTCGGCGTCGAGCATCTGGTTCTCGCGCATCCACTCGTCGCTGTAGAGCTTCGACAGATAGCGCTCGCCGGTGTCGCAGAGAAATGTGACGACGAGCGCTTCGGGGTCATCGATCTCGCGCGCGACCTGCAGCGCCACGTGCGTGATGAGCCCAGACGATCCGCCGACGAACATCCCTTCCTCGCGCGTGATGCGGCGGGCCATCGCGAACGACTCCTTGTCGGTTACGGTTCGGTAATCATCGATCACCGAGAGGTCGAGTGTGCTGGGCAGCTTGTCCTGGCCGATGCCTTCGATCTTGTACGGCGTCCCCTCGATTTTGTGGGCGCCTTTCGACCGCCACAGCTCGGCGAGGATCGAGCCCTGCGGATCGCCGGAGATGATCCGGATCTTAGGATTCTTCTCTTTGAGGTAGCGGCCGACGCCGGTGATGGTGCCGCCCGTGCCCGCGGAGGCGACGAAATGCGTGATACGTCCCTCGGTCTGCTCCCAGAGCTCGGGGCCGGTCGTGGCGTAGTGCGCTTCCGGGTTGGCGTCGTTGTAGAACTGATTGGCCAAGATCGCGTTCGGCGTCTCGTGCGCTATTCGCTTCGCCATCATCACGTAGTTGTCGGGATGGTCGGGCGGAACGGCTGTCGGCGTCACGATGACTTCGGCGCCGAATGCCTTGAGCAAGCGCACTTTTTCCTGCGACATTTTGTCGGGCATCGTGAAGATGCACTTGTAGCCCTTGAGCGCCGCGGCGATGGCGAGCCCCACTCCGGTATTGCCGCTCGTCCCCTCGACGATCGTGCCGCCGGGCTTGAGCGATCCGTCACGTTCCGCCCGTTCGATGATCGGCAGACCGATGCGGTCCTTCACTGAACCGCCGGGATTGAAAAACTCAGCCTTGGCGAACACCGGGGTACGAATGCCGCGCGTGATGCGGTGCAGGCGAATGAGGGGCGTCCATCCGACGGTGCCGAGCACCGTGTCGTAGGGACGACGGTTTCGCTCGACGGTGTCGCCCGCGTCAATGGTCCTGGTCATCGACGAGGCGCCGCGCCGCGCGGGCGGAGTATGGAATCGCCGGCCAGCGGCGCCCCCTCGGGATGTCGGAAAAACACAGGAAGCAATACCGACACGGGAATTCTTTTCCCCTTGAGCGTGCCCGGGACGAAGCTGAGCAGTCGCGCGCCGGTCACGGCCGCCGAGTCAAACGCGGGGATGCCGGACGGCTCGGCCACCTTGGTCGACTCGGGAACGACAGCGCCGAGCGAGTCGATCCGGATGTGGATTGTGACGTTGCCTTGGATCTTCTTCTCATACAACGCCATCGGATACTTGAACGGCAGCTGGGTGTTTCGCATCACTGGCGCGACATCGGGCTTGGGCCCCGCTTTCTCCTCCTGCAACGCTACGATCGCGCGTTGCGTGGAGTCTTTGCTGACGCAGGCGGCTCCGAAGAGAAGAACGAATATTGCCCGATGCATGCGGCCAAATGTACGGCAGGTATGGGGTGTCGGGAGTGGGGTGTGGTGAAAGCGAGATCTTTCCGTATTCACACCCCGCGCCCGACGCCCCACACCCGCCCGTCACTAGTATATTCGTCCCCATGCGCATCACCGTTCTCATGGGTGGAACGTCGGCGGAGCGCGACGTGTCGCTCGCGTCGGGGCTGCGGATCGCCGAGGCGTTGCGCACGCGCGGGCACGAGGTGACATCGCTCGACACGGCGCGCGGCGTGATCGATGTGGATGAAGAGCGTTCGATGCTCGCCGCTGGCGTGGTGAAGACGACGCCGCCGGAGCTCGGCTCGCTCGCCGACATGACGCGCACATCGCTCTCGCCGTCGCTCGGCACGCTGGCGGCGATCCGCCACGCCGACGCGGTCTTTCTGGCGCTGCACGGCGGACAGGGCGAAGATGGCACGCTGCAGGCGCTACTCGACATGGCGGGCGCGACGTATACAGGGAGCGGACACCTCGCGAGCGCGCTGGCCATGGATAAGGATTTGTCCAAGCACCTCTTTCGCGCGGCGGGCGTCGACACCCCGGACTGGATCATGACCACGGCAACGGGCGTGGGCGCATCGGCAGATGACGTGCGGGCGAACATTGGATTTCCTGCAATCGTCAAACCGAGCAAACAGGGGTCGACTGTTGGGCTCACGCTGGTGCGCGAGCCGGATGCGCTCCGCGCCGCCATCGCGCTGGCGGCGGCCTACGACGACGAGGTGTTGATCGAGCGATTCATCGCCGGACGCGAGTTCAGCGTAAGCGTACTTGGGGACGAGGCGTTGCCGGTGATCGAGATCATCCCCAAGCACGAGATCTACGACTACGAGTGCAAGTACACCAAAGGGATGGCCCGGGAAGAAGTCCCGGCGCGGATTTCGCCGGAAGCAACAGTCGAGGTACAGCGCCAAGCCGTGGCCGCGTTTCGCGCTCTGAAGCTTGACGGCTACGGTCGCATTGACTTCCGTATGACGGCGGCGGGTTCCTTTTTTTGCCTCGAGGCGAACACGCTGCCCGGCATGACGGAGCTCAGTCTGTTGCCGCAGTCGGCCGCAGTCGCCGGGCTCGACTTCGCGGCATTGTGCGAGCGCATTGTGGCACTCGCGCTAGGGAAGAAGCGGGCGCAACACGAGAGGAGTAGCGGTTGATGCGGACCACTGGGCCGTCGGCGGCGATCGCCGCGATCGTGGCGGGGATTCAAGGGCAGGGGCTCTGGACGGGGCGCCGACAACTCTTCGTGCGCTTCGCCGCCGAGGCTGAGACGGCGACCCTCTACTCGCCGGAGATGCTGGCGCGCGCCATCGAGCGCGCACTCGCGGCCGGCGGCTTCCACTCGGTATCGCTCAGCGGGAAAGATCCAGCCGGGTGCGCCTCGTTCATCGCGCAGGTGTGGAGCGTGTGGCGCTCGCCGCTGCCCGCCGTGCTCGATGGCGACGGCCAGCACCCGGAAGCCATCGCGATTCTCGCTGGTATCCTGTCGCTGGCGCAGGTGACTGTGACGTTGAACGAGCCACCGGCGTTCCTAGAGAGGGCGGTGGAGACACTTGGGGAATGCGGCAGGCTAAAGGTCGATCACGCCCTCGTAATCGCAATTCGGGACACCGGCCCGGACCCCCGGAAAGACCTGCCGAGTGACGACGTGTTCGCGCGGTTCGTCGAGCAGATGCACAGAGCGAGTCCGGGCACAAAGCTTGTCGTCCACCCCGCTCAGGGCGCGGAGCGGGGACCGTTCGACCGGCGGTATGCGACGATGGTCGAGCGCGCGGCGGCGATTCACGGCGACGTGACGTTGTCGATGCGAATTCCGTCTCCGATCGGTGTGCGCTAGCGCACATTTCCTGGCGCGTCACGGGACGTAGGCGGGGAACTGAGGCGCGTCGATCGTGTTATACCTTCACGAGCGGTTCCGTTCGTGAAGAGAGCTGAGAGGGTCATCGAGGTCCATGGCGTTTACGAGCACGGACGAGCACGACTATCCACGAATTACCCCAGCGGTGCAGTGGCTGATCGCGATCAACGTCGCGGTTTTCTTTCTGCAGATCGTGCTGCCGGTGGGAGCCGCCAACGCACAAGCGTGGTTTGGCTTCCAATTCGGCCATCTCACCGATCAACCATGGACGTTTTTTACCTACATGTTCGTGCACCAGGGCTTTCTGCACCTGGCGCTGAACATGTATTCCCTCTGGCTCTTCGGCCCGCGGGTGGAACATGCATGGAGCGCGCATTCGTTCACGCGCTACTACGTGCTGTGCGGACTCGCCGGATGGCTCGCCCATATCATGTTCGTGCGTACCGGAACGCTCATCGGCGCGTCGGCAGCCGTGTACGGCGTGATGCTCGCGTACGCCATGCGGTGGCCCGACGACGAGCTGTATCTGTTCGGAGTCGTCCCGATGCGCGTGAAGTGGCTGGTCACGCTGCTGGTCGGGCTCGACATTGCCGCCGCGCTCTGGGAATCGGCAACGGGAGCGGCCTCAAGCACCGCGCACTTCGCACATCTGGGCGGGCTCGCCTTCGGGTTCATGTATCTGCGTACATCGTCTGGAAGCTTCGAGCGGTTACGCCAGCGCATGAGCCAGGTGCCCGATGTTCCCGACGAAACGCCCCGCGCGATCCCACGCTCGCATCCTCGGCCGCGGGAGCGCGAGCGCGGTCAAGAGATTGATGAGATTGTGGCTCGAAGCAACGCGATCGTCGCCAAGCGCCCGACCGCCACGCCGACGCTTCCGAACAAAGCGAGTAGGAAAAAGGTCGACGAGCTGGATCTGGTGCTCGATAAGATCTCGTCGTCGGGGATCGAATCGCTCACTAGAGATGAACGCCGGTTGCTCGAGGAGATGTCGAAAAAATTACGAGGGAGAAGCTAGCGGTTAAGGCGGAGTTAGAGCGGGAGGTGGGGCGCTCGCAATTAAACCGGAATCAACAGGGGTGAAATCGCGGTGCGATTCACCCCTTTTTATTTCGCGCTCCTAACCCCCTAATTCCCTAGCCCCTACAAAAAAGCCCCTCGACTAGCCATGGAGGCGATATCCCACCCTGCTCTCGCGGGGTGGTAACGACCTTGCCGCCAGCATGCAGGCCAATTGCGGTCCGGTGGCCGCAATCATATCGTGAGTGACGCAAATGTTTCCGGGAACGAGCCTAGCTCGTTTTCGTGTTCGAATTCCTCTCCCTCCCATGGAGCTCGGCGTGCGCGGAACACCCTTGTTCTCGGCCGTCGCGCTGGTGCTCCGGCTCGCGATTCGGCGGTTGCCAGGCAGTGCAAAAAGTCGCTACCCCGGCCGAGAACGGAAAGCCGTGACTAGCTGAGCCCCCTACGACCCCTCCCATGCGCGCGATCACTGTTTTGACTGCGGTCCTCATCGCTGCCCCCTTGCAGGCACCGATGGCCCAAAAAGCGCCGAAGCTTCCATCGCGGCCCAAACTGGAATCGAGCCGGGACACCAACGATTGGCGCTCGTACTACAACCACGGAATTGAATGGATCGTCAGAGCGCCCGACGATGCCGCGGACGCGTTCTACTGGGCGACGCGTCTCGATCCGTCGCAGGCCGCGCCATACTACGCCCGCGGCCTCGCCCTGCTGGTGTCCAACAACGAGCGCTATTTCCAATATCTCAACGGTGTGAAGTATGTCGTCGAGTCCCGCGACGTGCAGGAAGCCGACAGTCTCCGATACGAGGGAATTCGTCGAGATCCCTTCATGCAGAATACACTCGACCAGCGGGTGTTCGAAGAAGTTCTTCAGCGCTATACCGAGACGCCGGTCTTCATGAGGCCAGGCAGAGATCCCGAGTCGCAGGGCTACGCGGCCTACAACAAGGGACAGATGGGGTTGGCCGCCGCGAGGTTCACCGACGCGGTCAATCGGAACCCCGACAATCTCAGCCTCCGCGTCATGCGCGCGCACGCGCTCGCCATGGCAGGCGAAGGGGATTCGGCGATCGTGGAGCTCACGCGCGTAGTCGAACAGATGCACAAGAAGGATCAGAAGAAGCTCGTGTCGCGCTATCAGTCAAAGGCCCAATTCGAGTACGAGATGGGTGTGATCGGACTGATGGCCGATAAGGCTGATGTCGCCCGGGCGGCCTTCGGCCGCGCCCTCGTTGAAGATCTCGCCTTCTACCAAGCGCACCATCGTCTAGGCCAACTGTCGATGGTGACGGGCGACACGGTCGCCGCGCTTGCCGAATTCGGCCAGGCCGCCGAGTTGCGACCCGATGACGGCTACATGCAATTCGAAAACGGGGTGGCATTGCTCTTGTCGAAACGGTACGCCGAGGCAGAGCCGTTTTTCCGCAAGGCTATCGCGCTCGAGCCATACTATGCGCCATCGTATTTCAATCTCGCGATCACCCTCGATATTCAAGAGAAGAAGCGCGAAGCGATCGAGCCTTACAAAATGTTCGCCGCGCGCGCCGCGCAGACGCTTGCACGCCAGATCGACATCGCAAAGAGCCGCGCCGAGAGCTACAAGACGACGCCCATTCCGGAGAAGCCGTGACACGCTCGCGCTCCGTGGTCCGCTCGGCCATCGGCAGAGGGGTGGCCACAGTGTTGCTCGCGTTCGCGCCCGTCCATGGGTCGCGTGCGCAGGGAAACCCAACCGCGCCCATCCGTCCACGTACGATGTACGAGGACCTGCAGATGCTCAGTGGCGTACTCAACCAGATCCGCGTGAACCATCCGGATTCGCAGGACACGCACGGGTTGGTCATGGCCGCCATTCAGGGCATCGTACACCAGGCGGATCCGCATTCGTTTCTGATTCCGTCGATCAGACTGAGTCCTGAGAAGGAGCAAGCGGCGCGCGATGGCAAGTTGTACTTCGTGCCGATCAGCTTCGCGTTCTTCGGCGGCTCGCCCGTCGTGGTGAGCGTGTCGCCGGGCTCGGCCGCATCGCGGCTCGATATCCTGCCCGGCGATGAGCTCGTCGCGATCGACCATCAGGGAGTGACGGCGGAGAGCAGCGAGGAGCTCGAGATGACGCTTGCCGGCGCACGAAAATCGACGATCACGCTTGGCTTCGAGCGGCGGCGCATCGACGGATCGCTCATTCAGTTCGATCACGCGGTGAATCGCGAACGCACCGACGAGCACGGGGCCGTGCCGGCGGTGTTCATGCTCGATGCGAAGACGGGCTACGTCCGGATCACCTCCTTCGTCGGCGAAAAGGTGGCGGACGACCTGCACGACGCGCTTGGCCGCCTGGAGAAGCAGGGGATGGAGCGACTGGTGCTCGATCTGCGAGACAACGGCGGCGGCAGCGTCGCCGAAGCGGCGCGCGTAGCGGGAGAATTTCTGCCCAAAGGCGCCATCGTTTACACGGCCTCGGGCCGCAAGTCGGACGTTAGCGATACGGGGCGGGTGCAGCGCAGCTTCTGGCGGAGCGAGCGCCGCTATCCGCTGGTGGTGATGGTGAACAGCGGGACGGCGAGCGCGAGCGAACTTGTCGCCGGCGCCCTCCAGGATCACGACCGCGCGGTGATCGTCGGACGTCCGAGCTTCGGCAAATCACTTCTGATGCAGGGATTCCCGCTACCTGACGGCTCGGTGTTCGTCATGGTGATCGGGCAGATCAAGACGCCATGCGGCCGGGTCGTTCAGCGGCAATACCACACCATCACGCGGCACGACTACTATCGCGCCGCCAACGCGACGCGTGACACTGTCGGGCGGCCGACGTGCAAGACTGATGGCGGACGGACGGCCTACGGCGGCGGCGGCATCTTCCCCGACGTTGTCCTCCCGGACGACAACCTCGTCCCTGTCTGGCGGTCTCGCGTTGCCGAAGGCGCGATCACACTCAAGTGGTCGCCTGGATATCTGAGCGCGAATCCAACTGCATTCGTATCGGTCGACCAGCTCGCTGCGCAACCCGCGCTGCCGGCGGGAGCCGTATCCTCCTTCCGCACGTTCGCCGCGGAGCAGGGCGTGCCGATTCCAACCGGCGATGACACCGACAAGCTGATAGAGCGAATGCTGCTCCGGCACATCGCGTTCGCGAAATGGGGCGAACAGGGGCTCTACCGCATCTCGGCCGTGCTGGACCGCGACGTCACGGCCGCGGTAGCTTCGTTCGGGCAAGCCCAGGCAATTCTCGCCGCGAGCGCCCCAAAGTAGACTGGACCGGAGCGATTGCGCGGGACATCGCCGCCACTCGATTCCGTGAGGTGCTGGTCATGTCATTCAAGCGCACGATGCTTCTCTCGTCGACCGGTCTGTTGGTCGCTGCCTGCGCGACATCGCCTGGCGGAGGTATGGCCGTACTCTCGCCGACGGCCTCCTCGGACGTTCCGCCGCAGCTCGCCGCGATCACCGAGGCTGATCTACGCCGTGATCTGATGTACCTCGGCGGCGATGGCATGCGCGGCCGAGAGGCGGGGACGCTGGACGAGATGCGCGCATCGACGTGGATCGCCGATCGCGCGCGCGAGGCAGGGCTCGAGCCAGCGGGGGAAGACGGCACCTACTTCCAATGGTGGCCGATGCGGCGCACTCGGCAAAGCGACCGTAGCCAGATCGCGATCAATGGCGCGTCGCTCGAGCTGTGGAAGGAAGCGGCGACCGTCACGGCGGTCGATGGAATAATCGATGCCCCGATCGTCTGGGTTGAATCCGGCGCTTCGATGCCGGATGTGAAGGGCAAGGTTGCTGCCGCGGTGATGTCGCGACCAGCCAACGCGCCCGGGACCACCGTGAGTCTCTCGGCGCGCCGCTACGCCGGGGTAGCGATTCGCGAAACCTCGCAGCGTCTGATTCAGGCGGGCGCGATCGCTGTCGTGCTCGCGTCCGATTCGATCGCCGAGAGCGCGTGGGGTCCGGCGGCCGATGCCTTTGGGCGTGGGCGGTACGGACTCGATACGGGGGCGGTGCAGAGCGTGGCGCAGCAGCGAGCCGCGTCTGCGCCTCCGGTGATCTGGGTACGCCGCGCAATTGCCGACCGGCTGCGGGCGCCAAACGCCAGGCTGACCGCGGCATTGAGCGTGGAGAGCTTCGTGTACCCGAGTGTGAACATCGTCGCCAGCGTGCGCGGAACCGATCCGCTGCTGCGCACCGAATATGTGCTGTGGAGTGGACACCAGGATCACGATGGTGTGCGATCGCCGATCGCTGGGGACTCGATCTGGAACGGCGCGGATGACAACGCGAGCGTGAGCGTGGCGATGCTGGCGATCGGGCGCGCGTACGCGAAGCAACCCGGCAAGCGATCGGCGCTCTTCGTGTGGCACGGCGCGGAGGAGCGCGGCCTGCTCGGTTCACGCTGGCACGCGATGCATCCAGTGGTGGCAGCAGGGCAGATCGTCGCCGTGCTCAATGGCGACATGATCGGGCGAAACGATCCTGATTCCGCCGCACTACTCGGCGCGCAGCCGCCGCATCGAAATTCCACGGCGCTAGTGAACATGGCACTCGCCGCCAATGATCGAATCACGCACTTCAAGCTCGACACACTCTGGGATCGCCCGACGCATCCCGAGGGATGGTATTTCCGCAGCGACCACCTGCCGTACGCGCGAGCGGGAATTCCTTCGGTGTTCTTCAGCACGCTGCTGCACCCCGACTACCACACGCCGCGGGATGAGCCGTCGCGCATCGACTATACGAAGTTGACGAAGATGACGCGGTGGATGTATGCGGTGGGATGGAGTGTGGCGAACTCGAAGGAAAGACCAGGGTTGGATCCAGGTTTCAAGCTGGAACGGTAAACACGGTCGAAGATGTCAAATGGCAGATGCCAGAAACCGACTGAAGCCCACCAGAAAACAAAGCGGCGGTGCTCGAGGTATCGGGCACCGCCGCTTTGTTTTCAGTGCTGCGCACCGCAGGTGTGGCCTAGTAGAACGAGTACTTTATCTGGGCCTGGAACTGGTAGTAGCTGGCGAAGTTGTTGTTCGTGAAGCGATTGAAGGCGGTATTGAAGGTGTAAATCTGCGGCGCCGTCGCCGATGCGGGGGATGCGCTGGCGCGGGTGAGCAGTGTCACGTTGCTGTTGCCGCCGGCGAAGCGCTGGAGGCCCCACTCCTTGCCGAAGCGCGATCCGATGTAATTGAGCGCGTTGTACAGCCCAAGCTCGAGCGACAGCGTGTTGCCACGCACCGACGGCAGGGACTGGCGCAGTGTCAGGTTGAGCTGGTTCTCCCATGGGGCGCGGCAGGAGTTACGCGGCATGATCGTTCCGCGATGCTGGCTCAAGCACATGTCGCCGCTAATGAATGACTCGAAGGCGTTCTGCTGCGCCAACTGCTGCGCCGCCGTTCCGCTGAACAGAATCTCGTTCGGATCCGCCGAGTTTCGGGGGATATAGATCAGATCGTTGCCCGTGAGACCGTCGGCGTTGATGTCCGAGCCGTAGACATAATCGTTCGGTGGACCAGACTGGCCGATGTAGATCGCGGAGAGATCGGTCGCAAACTTCTTCCAGGGGAACGTGTAAGTGCCGGTGCCGACGATGCGGTGCGGTTGATCGAACAGTGAGACGCCAAGGTCCTGATTGTCGTGGTTTCCCGAGATGGTGCGGCCGAACTGGAAGTTCGAGATCGCGCGGCTCGAGGTAAGGCTCTGGACATCACGAGCCTTCGAGAAAGTGTAGGCGAGCGAGCCCTCGAAGCTGCCTGAGAACCGGTGTTGAATCTGTCCCGTCAAGTTGTACGAGTAGTTTTTGCTCTGGTTCGTAATGTCGATCGCCTCACTCACGCGGGTGCTCACTCGGACGGGGTTTCCAACCGTCGCGCCGTACAGTACGCGGCCGTGTGCATCCGTGCCCTGGGCGCCGGCGAGGTTCTTGTTTACGTAAAAGAGCTCGTGGATCGCCTTGCTGTACAGCGCGTCGAACGAGATGGTGGTTCCGTCGCCGAACTGGTGGTCGAAGCCGAGCGTGGTGCGCATGTACTGCGGGAACTTCAAATTCGGGTTGATGAGATTGACTGGGCCGAGCACACCCTGGGCGAAGCCGACCTGCGCCCCGGTGGTGGTGTTGATGCAGTAGTTCGGGGGGGCCGCGATATTCGCGGCGGTGAAGTCCGGTGCGCGCTGTCCGGCCGGCCCCGAGATGCTTGGCCCGCCGGAGAAACTAATGCCGCAATTCACGAAGCCGAGACCGCTGCCGTTATTCTGGTAGGCGTTGCCGAGCCAGACGAATGGCGGGCGACCGGTGAAGGAGCCGATTCCACCGCGCAGCTGGTTGTGCTGGTCGCCGGTGATGTCCCAGTTGAAGCCGAAGCGCGGCGACCACTGGTAGACCCGGCGCGGTACGTTCGAGGTGTTGCGCCCGAACAGCGTGTCGATCGCGAGCGTGTGGGTCGGAGCATTGTCGAGACCCGGCATGTCGACGCGAAGGCCGAAGGTGTACGTCACACGCTCGCTGGGGGACCACTGGTCTTCGAGATAGGCGCTGTAGGACGACGCGCCGAACTTCGCGATGATATCGCCGCCGAGACTCGCCGAGTGCCTGTATGCAAGAGGAAGCGCGTTGTTCAGCGAGTCGAGGCTCGAGAAGGTCCAAAGCCCATAGCTCGACTCGGTGAATACGTTCCGAATCTTGAAGAATTCATTGTGCGTGCCGAGCGTGACGCGATGGTTCCCAAAGGGCATCGTGAAATTGTCAGTAAGCTCGAAGAGATCTTGATCGAGCACGTTGCCCTGCGTGAACTGCTCGGTGCCGGCCTGCAGCACGGCAGAACCGCCACCGGCCAGCTGGCTGGGCACCTGGACCGAGATGTTCGGGGCAATGGACCCGGGAATGCGCTGGTCGCGCACACGCGAGTAGCCGGCAATGAACTCGTTATCCGAGCCGTTCTTGAAGTTGGTAAAAAACTGAAAGACCGGCGAGTGCGTGCGGTTCGACTGCGTGTAGGCGATGGAGCTGAGCGAAAACAACGGATTCACCGTCGCCGTGGAGCGGCCGAAACTGCCCGCGTCGGCGAAAACATAGTTGTAACGGAACACGGCGCGGCTATTGAGCGACGGCACCTGGAAGTCGAGACGGCCGAAGAAATTCTTGAGCGGATTCGGCTTCTGGAACTGAAGGCCGGTGCCAGGGTTGGTGAGTGCGTACTTGGCCAACACCGTTGAGAACTGATCGACTTGCGCCTGCGAGACGGGCGACAACGGACTCGTGCTGCCGAGGTAAGGACCGGTTGCCGGCTCGTTGCGGTCTTGCCACTCGGAGGTGGCGAAGAAGTGGAGCTTGTCGCGGACGATCGGACCGCCAAGGGAGAAGCCGTACTGCTTCTGGTCGTACGTCGAGTTACGGATGAACGGAATGTTGCGGGCGTAGCCCTCGTTGCGCTGCTGATAGAAGGCGTTGCCGGTGAGTTTGTTCGTTCCGTTCTTGGTTACGGCATTGACGAGCGCGCCGGCGAAATCGCCGTAGCGCAGGTCGTAGCTCGAGAGAATGACCTGATACTCCTTCACGGCCTCGATCGGAATCGACTTGCCGTTCGCTTGGCCGCCGGGTTGGCCGGTGGAGGTGAGGCCGAAGACGTCGGTCGAGCTGGCGCCATCGATCTGAATTTTGTTGAAGCGATTGTTGACGCCGCCGCCGGAGAGGCCGGGCCCCGCATCGGAGATCTGCGGCGTGAGCCGCACGAAGTCCGTGAAGTTGCGGTTGAGGGTCGGCAGGCGGTGCAGCAGCGTGTCGGAGATTGTCGTGTTGGTGCCGGTGCGCGTCGGCGAAATCACTGAATTCTCGGCGACCGCCGTCACGGCGACCACGGAGAGCTGTGTCGCTTGGGGCACGAGCGCAAAATCTTGTCGAGAAGCCTGACCGAGCGGGACCTGAATGTCGTTGCGGGTTTGCGCAGCGAATCCGATGCGCCGCACCGTGATGCTGTACGGTCCGCCGGGATCGAGGTTCGGCACGTTGAATCTGCCGCGGCTGACACTCTGGGTTCCCGTCGTGGCGCCGGTTCCGCGGTGCACGACTTGAATTTGCACCGCCTCAAGCGGTTGGCCGGCCGTGTCGGTGACGACACCGGAGATTGCGCCAGTGGTGCCGCTCTGCGCGCCGAGGGTGCGCACGGTGGCAGTGCCGGCAATGGCCAGCGCCGCCATGGCGGCCAGTGCGAGCAATCGACCTGACTTGATCATGCTGAAGCGTCCCCTGAAAGGAAGAAGGAATCACACGCGCCGCCTGGCGGCGACGAGTTCCAGCGGTGGTCTGTCCATCGGTGCATCGGAGACTCGAGACGACGCAGCCACCATACTACGAGCGCGACGTTGCGACGGAGGCGGGAGCATGCAACGATCCCGTCACGCGATCGAGTGGCGATCGTACGACAACGCGCCCGATTGCCTGAACGCGCGCAGTAATCTGTTACATAAGGCGCGAATTCGCGATAGCTATTTTTCGGTCAGTCGATGGACAGCCCGTCCGGCGCAAAAACAAAGCGACCCCCGACCGGAGAATGCCGGTCGGGGGTCAATGGCAGCAAGATTCGCCGAGCCTAGGGGATGATCTGCTTCAAGTTTCCGCAGGCGAGCGCCTGTCCGGTGCCGCTCGCCGCGTGGACGGTGACGAAGAAGCTACCCGAGGTCGGCGCGGCGCTCCCGACGAGAGCCGTCGCGGATCCGGTTCCGTCGGCCGCGAGAGTCAGGAGGGGATAGTCCGCCGTAGGTCCCAGAGCGGCGTCATCGGCAGATCCGCACACGCCGGGGCTGATGTGCCACAAGTAGGTAGACCCAAGGGCGCCACGCGTCAGCTTTAGCACTACAACCATATGCCGCTCATCGCGGGCCGGTGTGATGGTGGCGATCCCTTCGACTGGCATTTGGCCAGAATTTGCCGCATTGCTGGCGCTGAGCTGGCTCATGAATGGCGTTACATTAGCAGCCCAGCTATCGCTCTTCGCGATTTCTCCCATCGAGGTGTGTTGCACCAACTGAGGCGTGACACATCCGAATGACAATGCGGCCACAGTCGTCGCTACAACCCACGAGCTTCTCATATTGGGTGCTCCGCAAATGAACAATCTGGCGCTCTTAGAGGAGCATAATGCGCACACGCGGCGGCGAGCGAAGTGACGCCGGTCACCTCAGTTCAAATCTTTCCGATGCCGGCCCGCTCCGCTGAAAATGAGCCAAGCCCGTGATGACTCCCGTCGCCGGATCAAGCGGGCCGATGAAGCTCTTTCATCTGCTCTTCATCTGTTTCGTGTTCCAGACGATAACGTCGGCAGCGACAGGGAATCGTGCGGACATGCACCGGCCCGGAATGGCGTACTCGACGACGATCGGGGTTCGATGCGTTGCGCGCGCGTGCCACCACGGCCGGGCCTGCGCGGAAGTGCGACAATCGACGGGGGCAGTCAATGCGTTCGACATGGTCCTGTCGACGCGTTCTCCGTGAGGACAATAAGGTGAGGACAATAAGTAATCGATTGGTACTAATTCAGACTACCTCCCCCGCGTGTGCACAGGGTTCCGCGTCGTGCCTCGCTGTGACATGTTGCAATGCGGTGTCGGCCATCCTCGCCGGCCTGCGCTCGTCCACCAGAACATAGGATTAACTCAGTGAAGCCACGGCGTTCGACGCAAACACCAACAGACTCAACACCCAAACGCCGGCGTAAGCGGCGTGCACGGGGCGGTCGCTCGGTCGCGCGACCGGCCGGGAATGTGGCAACGGCGGAGACAATCGCGCTCAGCCGGGCGCTGCGCAGCGCCCGCGCGAGCGCCGGACTCTCGCAAGTGCTGGCCGCGAAAAAAATCGGCGTGCATCCCGTGACGCTCTACGTCTGGGAGACGGAAAAGCGCGCCGACACGCCGAGCTCGGCGAATTTGGCGCGCGCGGCCCGGGTGTACGGCACGACTCCATCCGTATTGAGCGGGAGCGCTCCGACCGCGACAATCGCGCCGCGCGTTGCTCGCAAGCAACCCAAAGGCGCGGTGAAGCGCGGTCGTCCGCCCGCGACGGCAATGCCGCGCGCTGTGTTCGGACGCGTTTTCCGACTGCTAGCAGATCTTGCCGACAACTCCGAGCTCACGTTGGCCGAGCTGGGCGCGGCGCAGCGCGCGATGACGGATCCGACCCTAGTCGATGTCTTCGCCAAGATCATGGCGGGCCGCTGAGCGACGCCGACATGCTCGCCGGGGTTGCCGCATCGGAAGGCGCGGTGCGGGCGTTCATCACGCGAACGTGAAGGCAGGGTGTAGGAGCGGGGCATGTTGAGAAACATGTTCTCGCTCCTACGCCGACCCCTCGCCGCGGAGGAGCGGCGCTGCGCTACTATCTGCGGGCGCACGCAGTGCGCATTGTCCCTCGATGTGGTCAAATGTCGGCGACGTCGATCACCGGCACTCGCGGATCACTGCACGAGTTCACCCAGGGGGCGTGTCGATGCACAGCGCCACGCCGACCATCATCGGCCTACCGTACGATGCGAGCTCGTCATTCTTGCGGGGCGCGGCTGAGGCGCCGCCGGTTATTCGCGCCGCGCTGCGGTCGCTTTCGTCGAACGAGTGGAGCGAAAGTCTGATTGACCTCGGCGCGGATGGGGTGCTGGCCGATGCGGGTGATCTCGATCTCTCTGATGCCGCGACAGTGCTCGAGTCGATCGAGCACGGGGTGCGCGCGGTGATCGATGGCGGTGGGCGTCCAATCTCGCTAGGCGGCGACCACTCGGTGACGTATCCGGTGTTGCGCGCCATCCGTCGGAGCCATCCCAAGCTGACGATTCTGCACATCGACGCCCATCCAGATCTGTACGACGAATTCGAGGGAGACCGGCACTCGCATGCCTGTCCGTTCGCGCGAATCATGGAGAATCAACTGGCCGATCGTCTGGTACAAGTCGGAATCCGCACAATGAGCGGGCGCCAGCGCGAACAGGTCGAGCGATTCGGCGTCGAGGTGATCGACATGCGCGCATGGAGCGCCGGCGTGCGTCCGGCCGTGGAGGGCCCGGTGTACGTCTCACTGGACATGGACGCGCTCGATCCGGCGTTTGCGCCCGGCGTTTCGCATCACGAGCCCGGAGGGCTGTCGACCCGTGAGGTCATCACGCTGATCCAATCCATCCCTCGCGGAACGATTATCGGGGCGGACGTGGTGGAGCTCAATCCGCGGCGCGATTCGGAGGGATTGACGGCGCCGGTGTGCGCCAAACTCGTCAAGGAACTGGCCAGCCACATGTTGGAGCGATGATGCACGAACGGCCGGTGAATTAGTAGCATTAGGCTACCAACTCACCGACCGGACGCGGAACAGGGGATTACATTTTCGGCAGTAGCACCTTGTCGATAACGTGGATCACGCCGTTCGACTGGTACACGTCGTAGACGGAGATCTCGGCGACGTGCTTCGACTCGTCCTGCACGACGATGTTGCGGGGGCCATTCATGCGCACCCACAGCGTGCCGCCCTGCACGGTCTTCAGCATCGCCGAGCCCTTGCCCTTCTTGATCATCTCCTGCAGCTCATCGAAGTCATACTTGCCGGCGACGACGTGGTAGGTGAGCACCTTCGTCAGCGCGTCCTTGCTTTCCGGCTTGAGCAGGTTGTCGACCGTACCAGCCGGCAGCGCGGCAAACGCGGCGTTGGTCGGCGCGAATACGGTGAACGGGCCCTTGCCCTTGAGCGTGGTCACGAGGCCGGCGGCCTTGACCGCGGCGACAAGCGTAGTGTGATCGGCGGAATTCACAGCGTTGTCGATGATGTCCTTGCCGCGCGACATGGCCATCCCGCCCACCATTACATCGTCTTTCATGCCGCCCATCATCTTGTCGTGCTCCATGCCCTGCGCCGTCAGGGGCGCCGCCGCGGAGGCGGCGCACACGACAGCCGCGACCATGGTGCGGATCGAGTTCAGCATTCGGTTCGTCATTGTCCAGACTCCAAGTTCAGAAGTGAGTCGAGCATCGTTTGGCGTGGCGCACGTCTATCTTCGCCACGGTGGGATGGTACGGCAGGTATCGGAGATCGGATCTCCGGCCGGCGACATACCTTTGGGCGCACTCAATTCCGTGAGCCAACGTGGAGCCACCAGACTCGGTGCCGGCGATCTCGCTGATCATCCCATGCTACAACGAGGCGGCGCTGCTCCCGCGCCTGCTCGCATCGGTCGACGCCGGCCGGCGCGCGTTTCGCGGAGGCGCCGAGCAGATCGAGGTCATCGTGGCGGACAATGCGTCGACCGATGCGACAGCCACGATCGCAGCCAGTCACGGATGCCGGCTGGCATCGACGCCGGTGCGCTGCATCGCGGCGGTGCGCAATGCGGGGGCGGCCATCGCGCGCGGCGCCATCATCTGCTTCATCGACGCCGACTCGCAGATTCATCCCCAGACCTTCAACGTGATCACCGACTGGCTAGGCCGCGACGACATCGTCGGTGGCGCGACCGGGGTGACGCTCGAGCGATGGTCCGCGGGGATCGCTGTTGCCTACGCGATGTTGGTTCCGCTGGTGTGGGTGATGAAGATGGATACCGGGGTCGTGTTCTGCCGCCGCGCCGATTTCGATGCGGTCGGCGGATACGACGAGACGCTCCGGTTCGCCGAGGACGTCAAGTTCCTGTGGGCATTGCGCCGCGTTGGGCGAACGCGCGGACAGAGGCTCGTGCGCGCGCGGAGCGCGAAGGCCATCGCGTCGACGCGCAAGTTCGATCAGTTTGGCGATTGGCACTACGCCGCGATGCTGTTCAAGGCGCCTTGGATATCGCGCAGCCGCCGGTCGCGAGATGCGTTCGCCGATGACTACTGGTATCGGCCAGGTCGATAGCGATGGCGCGAATTTCTGTCGTCATCCCCGCGTACAACGAGGAGCGGTTACTGCCTCGCCTGCTCGACGACATCGCCGCGGCGCGGGCGCGCCATCGGGCCGGCGCGGACCGCGTCGAGATCATCGTAGCCGACAACGGTTCTACCGATGCCACGATCGCGTTGGCCGAGTCCCGCGGATGCACGGTGGCTCGCGTCGAGCCGCGCATCATCGCAGCGGTTCGCAACGGCGGAGCCGCGGCTGCTCGCGGAGAGCTACTCGTGTTCGTCGACGCCGACACCCGATTACACCCCGAGACCTTCAACGCGATCGACGACTACTTCGCCGACGGAACGCGTGTGGTCGGCGTCTCGGGCGCGCTGCCGGAGCGGCGGGCATTGGGAATCGATCTCGCTTGGATGGTGATGGGCGCGCTGTCGGTGCTCATGCGCTACGGTGTGCCGCGCACGCGCGCGGACTGCGCGCCGACCGGCGTCGTGTGCTGCCGGCACGCGGACTGGCTAGCCGTCGGCAAGTATTCCGAGACATGGCGATTCGCCGAGGATCTCTGGTTCCTTCTCGCCCTCCGTCGACTCGGCCGCCGACGCGGGCAGGGGGGTGGCTGGCTCAAGGGAGCACCGGCGACGTTCTCGACGCGAAAATTCGACCTGCACGGCGACTGGCATTATCTCACGGTGCCGCTCAAACTGGTGACGGGGATGATCTTTTATCGGGCGGGAATGGAGCGACTCGTAGACAGGTATTGGTACGGCAACCAGCGCGAGACAGAGGAGAAGTGAGGAGGGGTCGACCTCGCCGGCTTCCAATGCGGTTGGCCCACTCTTAGATTTGCTCAGCCGCAAGATGTGATGTGAGCGGCAGATGGGCAGGTTCGGCTGGGTAGCTCAGTTGGTAGAGCAACGGACTGAAAATCCGTGTGTCGGCAGTTCGATTCTGCCCCCAGCCACTCCAAGCAGGACACGACCTAGCACGTTGCAGATGTTCGGGCGCGCGGACCCCCGTGGGTGACTTGGGGGGACTGTGCGCCCGTTTTGCTTTGTTTGGCAGGATCGCGCGGTCGGACGGCGGGCACTTTTTCTCCTAGCAACCCCAGAACGCTGCGACGGGTTGGCTGGTACGCAATGGTGGGCAAGTCCGGCGCGGCATACACGCGCGCGGTCGGAGTAGCCTGGGTCGGGCACGGCCTCTTGGCCGCCACACCTGGCTCTGCGTTTGACATCATGCTCACCACCCGAGGTTACTAGTGGATGCTCGGGGAAACATGATACTGACCTATGGCCGCTAGATACTTCCGACTATTGCCCCCTAATCCGGACGACACCAACCGGTGGTACCTAGCGGGAGCGTCGGACAAGGACGGGACTGTCATCGTCACTCAGTCGCTTATCTACGGGGAGCGCGTAATGCTGGGTGAGCCACTGGCCGTGCACATACGGCATCCTGGCCCATCCCTTGATTTCACGTTCGCAGACTTTGGCGTGCCTGTGCTGCGCAAACCTCTGGCCGACGCACTCGAGGCGATTGCTCCGGATGATCTTCAGCGTTTCACGGCTTTCGTCGACGGCGAGCCGAGCGAATTTGCTGTCATCAACATCACCTCGAAACCAATGTGTCTGGATGAGAGACGCTCAGTCATCGTACGTTTTGCGTCTCAACACGGACTTCCGGATATGGTTGGTAAGCCCATGGTTGTTGACCATCTGACTATCCACCCGGATTTGGTGAGGAATCACCACATCTTTCGCGTAGACGGATGGCCGTCAGCGATAATCGTCTCGGCCGAAGTCAAAGAGGTCCTGCAGGGCGCGAGCGGCGTATCGTTTGAAGTGGCTAGCCCCGAGAGTGACTGATAATGTCTATTCGCGCGCGTCGTGGATCGGTTCTTTCCCTACAGAATGTAAGGCGCGAAGAGCCTGCAGCGAACGAGTTGCGCCGCCACCCAGCTCGAGCGTCGCTGATCAGGCGCTACGACTCGATCGCTATTAGTACCTAGTGGTTACTAATAGGAGTCTCGCCTGACACGGATCACTCGCTGCGCAGCGCGACGGCCGGATCGACTCTCGTCGCGCGCCGAGCCGGCGCATACGTCGCCGCGATTGCCACGGCGCCGACCACCAGCGAGGTGAGACCAAAGGTCCACCGGTCGAGTGGGTCGACCGAGAACAGCATTGCCTTGAGCGTGCGCGACAACACCGCCGACACAATGAGCCCTGCAATCAGACCCACGACAGTCAACCGCAGCCCTTGCGACAGGACGAGCCACCGCACGCGACTCGGCTCGGCGCCAAGCGCGATCCGCACGCCGATTTCGCGCGTGCGCTGGCCGACGGTAAAGCTGATCACGCCATACAGACCGACGGCGGCGAGCACCAGCGCCACACCGGCGAAGACGACGAGCAGCGTCATGGTGAAGCGCGGCCGCGCGATCGTGCCTGCCATCGCTTCGCGCAACGTCATCACGTTGACCAGCGCCGCGCCCTGGTCGAGCGCGGCGAGCTCACGCCGAACTGCCGGTACGACGGAGCCGGGGTCGGCCCTCGTGCGAACGATCAGCGAGCCCGCGACGCTCGTCGTGTCGGACAACTCGTAGAAGCCGAGGGCGTCCACGTCGCGCGACAACGGCCCTTGCGACGAGATTTCTCCGATCACGCCGATCACCGTCGTCCACTGTCCCTGAGTCGAGCCGATGCGGTAGCGATGGCCCACTGCGCTCTCGCCTGGCCAGAAACGCTTTGCCGTGGCGAGATTGATCACCGCCACATGCTGGCCCGCGTCGCTCGCCGAAAGGGCGCGTCCCTCGAGCATCGGGATGCGCATGACGGCGAAGTAGTTCGGCCGCACACTGTACTGCGGTATCTCCTTCGGCTTGCTCGCGCCATCGAGCGGATGCACATCGATCTCGAAATCGGACATCGTGATCGCGAATCCAGGCGGCACCACGTTCGCCCGTGTCACGTCGACGACGCCGGCCAGAGCCCGCACGCGCTCCTCCAGCTGCGCCGCGACCAGCTCCGACCGTCGCCGTCCCGCCGGCGTGAAGCGCGCGCTGGATGGACCAGACGCCAGCTCCATCGCCACCAGATTGTTCGGATCAAAGCCGATGTCTGTGTACTGCAGCTTCACGACGCTCCGGAGCAGTAGCCCGGCGCCGACGAGCAGCACGACCGAGAGCGCGATCTCGAGCGCGACGAGCCCGGAGCGAAACTGGCGCGCGCTCGCTCCGTGACTCGAACGAGCGCCCGCCCGGAGCGCGTCCGCCACGCCGGCCGACGTGGGATTGAGCGCCGGCACGATGCCAAACAGAATTCCAGTGAGCAGCGTGATGGCCAAGGTGCCGCCAAGCACGCGCGGATCGAGGGACGCGCCATCGATCGCCTCGAGACTGGCCGGCCGCACGGCAATCACGGTGCGCAATCCTACCCACGCCACGCCGACGCCGAGCGCGCCACCGATGACGGCCAGCAATCCGCTCTCCGTGAGCAGCTGCCTAACGAGTCGCGCGCGGCCGGCGCCAAGCGCCGCGCGCACCGCGAACTCGCGCTCGCGTACAAGCGTGCGAGCGAGAAGAATGTTGGCGACATTGGCACATGCGATGAGCAGCACTAGTCCGACCGCGCCGAGCAGGACAAACAACCCCGTTCGCACCGAGCCGGCGCTCGTCTCGGCAGGCGCCTGTACCACCACGCGCCACTCGTTCAAAAACGCCGGAAGGTTGATGGTCGCCGCGATGGCCGCGAGCTCGCGCTCGGCGCCCGCGACGGCAACGCCAGGTCTGAGGCGCGCGATCGGGACCGTGCCGGCGTGAAGACCGCCGTCGGCGGCCATCGTCGCCGGGGTGAGCACGCGCGCGTGGCCGGCACCGCGAAGTGCCGACGCGTCGAATCCGGCCGGCATCACGCCGACGATCGTGTACTCATCGCCGTCGAGCCTGAGCGATTTTCCGACAACATCGCGCGCGCCGCCAAAGCGCTCCCGCCAGAATCCGTGCGCGATGATCGCGACGTGCGGCGCGCCCTCCTTGGCATCGTCGGTGTTGAAGCCGCGTCCCATTTCAGGCTGCGCGCCGAGCAGCGCGAGCATCCCTGGCGAGATGCTCGCGCCGTCGATCTGCTCGGCGCCCGCGCTCGTCTCAAGCAAGAACTGCGTGCCGGAAATTCCTTCCATGCGGCCGATGCTTCGCGCGCGCGCGCGCCATGCGTCGAGTTCCTGCTGCATGGGTGTGAGCACCGCATTCGACTTGCCGTCGTTGCGGAACGCGATGACGAGGCGGTCCGCCTCGGGGAAGGGAAGCGGGCGCAGCACGAGATGGTCCAGCACGCTGAACATCGCCGTGCTCGCGCCGATGCCGAGCGCGAGGGTGATGGTGGCGACGGCCGTGAAGGCGCGATGCTTGGCGAGCGCGTGCACGGCGTACTTGAGGTCGTGGAAGAGGTCGTCGATCATCGAAACGCGATTCATGGCTCGCTCCCGTTCTTCATCGAGGGTGACGCACGATGTGTGGACGGCATCGCGGTCGCCGAACTGCCGCAGCGCTTCGGTGCGCGCGTCGTCGCGCGAGAGCCCCGCCGCCTCGAGCTTCTGCGCGCGCATCTCGAGATGGAACGCGATCTCGTCGTCCATCTCGCGCGCCAGGTCGCCGGCGCCGCGCACGATCCGAAACACTCGTCGCATATATCGCGTCCCGCTCAGGCCGTGATCGGCGCGGACGCCGAGAGTGCCTTGCTGACGGCGCGCACGTAGCGCTCCCAGCGCGAGACTTCCGCGCGAAGCTCGCGCCGGCCAGCGGTGGTGAGCCGGTAGTACTTGGCTTTGCGGTTGTTCTCCGAGTACCCCCACTCGGCGACGATCCAACCCTGCCGCTCGAGGCGGTGGAGCGCGGTGTAGAGCGGACCTTCCTCGACGAGGAGCTCGGCGTCGGAGATCATCTTGATCCACTCGGCGACGGCGTAGCCGTGGCGCGGCCCCCAAGAAACGGCTTTGAGGATGAGCACGTCGAGTGTTCCGCGAACGAGACCGATATCAGGGCCGAGCATCATCCACTCCCATCTAATGTAGAGGGGAAAATGACGATGAGCGCGCCGACGCACAAGGGGGGTCGCTCTTAGTACCGGACGCTCAGTCGTCCTGCTGCGACATGGCCGCGATGAAGTTCTCGGCATCACCAGTGAGCATCGCGCGCCACGCGGCGCCATCTTTTCGCAGCGTCAGCACATCGAGCTTCGTGACCTGGATCTCGCCGAGCTTCATCGTGATGCGGTAGATGACGTGCGTGAGGTCGGGCGCTTCATCGACGTGCCCGACGACGGCGATGGTCGCCGACTTGAGCGCCGCCAGCACGCCCTGCTGCGCCCCGAGCATGTTCGAGACGAACTGCTCATAGAGCTTCACGTCCGACATCTGCTCGATCGCGTGCCGGCTCGTCACCCCGGCGAATTGCTTGAGCGCTGGCGCTGACGAATCACGTGCTGTCACCGTGAGGACGATGCGTCGAACCGACGCGAGCGCCACCGGGTGCATCAGGGCCGCGTTCGCGGCGAAATCGCCGGCCGTCAGCGTAGCCATGAATCGGTTCGCGAAGGCTTCCGGTGTGGCCGGCGATGCCGGCGGCGCCTGCGCCGGGAGCGCGATGGCCGTCGCGAGAAAGGCGCCGTAGAAGGCAGCTGCCACCGCGCGGCGCGCCGTCCACCGGATAGCGATCATGTTCACTCCGAATCGAGACGGGACGCGGCGATTCAGCTCTTGCGGCGGCCGGTGGCGACGAGGACGATCCCTGCGGCGACGGCGATGATGCCGATCACCGGCGGGATGAATCCCTTCTGCTCCGCGGAAACGGCAATGGGTCCGAGCTGCACCGACTGCTTGTCCTTCGTGTAGCTCACGCCTCGCATCACGAGCACGACCGCGCCGGCGATGATCAGGAGGACGCCGATGATGCCGAGAGGTCGCATGAGGCCATCCTGCGCGGAGAGCCGCGCGAGCGGAAGGAGCGAACGAGCGAGGGCAGGAGCCCCAATACTCGCCCGGCGTACTCGCTTTGGCAATTCGCAACACAGTGTCGGCGCGCGCTATCGCTACTATCTCAACGGCGACTACACGCTTGTGCTTCGAATCGCACGCACGCCGTGAGGTACGAGTCTCAGTGCTTCGCGTCCGGCGGCGCCGCGGTCGCGAGCAGCGCCAGTCGGCGCGCGGCGTCGGCCGTGAGCGCACGCAACTCGGGGTCGCAGTCCTTCCATAGCGCGAGAAAGCTCGCGTAGCGCGCCGCGGCCCGCGCGCGATTCCCAAGCCGCTCTTCAATTTGTCCCTGCCGATACAGCGCCGGAGCAAGATAAACCAGATCGTAAGGCGAGTTCTCGCCGAACGTGCCGTACCACCGGAGCGCCTCGGAGTCGCGGCCGAGCTGGTGGAGCAGCTCGGCGCGCGCGTAGCGCTCGTATGCCTGCGAGACGAAGCTCGAGGTCCAGGCGGACACGAACGACGTCGAGCGCCTGCTGCTGTCGAGCGCCGCCAGCGCCTTCTCCGCCGATCCGGCGCTTCGCGAGACGCGCGCGCGCTCGGCGCGTATCGCGAAGCCGAAGCCGCGCGCGAGCTCGATACCGCCCGTTGGGTCGGGGAGCTTGCTCAATTCATCGGCAGCGGTGTTCAGGCTGGCATCGTCGCCCAGGCGCGCGCTCAACATGGCGATCAAGTAGGCGCGGATGAGCGGATGGATTGCCGCATTTGGATTGGGCCAGGGCATCGCGTTGTTCAGCGGCGACGTCGTGGGCGTGAGCTGCCGTAGATCTTCGCGGCGCTCGCGCAGCTCCGCCTCAGTCACGGTGAGAAAGGGCGCGAGCGACATCAGCGCGTACTGCTCGGCCGCTCCGGTCGGAGAGTGAGCGCGCGCGATCGCGAGCTCGGCGCGCGCCTCGCGCCACTTGCCGCCGGCGAGCGCCAGATGCGCAAGCAGCAGCCGCCCAAACTCCTGCTGATCCGGTGGACGAACAGGATCGGTCAGTGGCCTGGCGATGCGGCGCGCCCCTTCGAGGTCGCGCCCGTATACGGCCACGTACCACACCGACAAGGTGAGCCAGAAGCCGCGGTCCGCCGCCATGCGGCCAACGAACTCGTCCCGATCGCGCGCGGTTCCGAACGCGAACTGATGAAAGGCACGCGATGGCGGCAACATGTGATCGGCACCGACGCTCTTCTCGTAGCTTCGCAGAAGCGTGTCCGCTTCCTCGCTCTTCCCCTCGAGTGCCGCCACTTCCGACAAATGCTGCAGCGCGGGCCAGTACCGCGAATCGGAACCGAGCACCCGCTCCCATGCCCTGCGCGATTCCACAGCGGATCGGCCGCGCTTCCAGTTGTGATGGAAGAGCGTCTCGCCGAGGATCACCCAGGCCTCGAGGTCATCATAGGCGTTCGCAACCGAGCTCGCCTTCATCTCCGCAGTGTCCGCGGCGCCGCGGCTGTATGCGTCGAATGCCTCGACCAGCGTGCGATCGCGCTCCGGCAGGCGACCCGATGTCCGGACGGCACGAGCGGCGGCGCGTCGTTCGGTGCCCGACTGCAACATCCATGATGCGGTGCTGGCGAGCCCGTACCACGCTAGCGAGAAAGTACTGTCCGCGGCCACGGCACGCTCGAACGCGGGAAGC
Source organism: Gemmatimonadales bacterium (assembly GCA_038228795.1). GTDB lineage: Bacteria > Gemmatimonadota > Gemmatimonadetes > Gemmatimonadales > Gemmatimonadaceae > JALZAE01. The sequence continues at coordinate 66,441 of JBBROY010000004.1, read as the reverse complement.
GCGGCGACCATGTCATCGTCGCGATAGGCGGCACGGCCTTCGAGGTAGGATTTGAGCGCATCGAGCGACGATGTCGTCACCGCGGCGAGCTGGGTGAAGCGGTCGCGGGCGCTGGCCCCCTGTGCCACGGCGAGCTGGGCGGAGAGGCGATCCACCACGCCGAAGAGCTCGTCCTGTCTCCCCTCGGCGCGCACGCGCGCCACGGGCGTCGACGCGTCGCGGACCTCGTACAGCGCCGCGCTCAGCTGAAGCCGACCCTGAATGCCGACCGCCTCGCCGAGCACGAACGACGCGGCACCGAGCTGCTCGGCCACATTCCGCGCCACTTCGGTGGTCAGGGGCACATCGTGCGCGAGCGCGCCCTCCGCCGCGATGACGATACGCGGGTCGAGCGTGCGAAGTCCGGCGACGCCGTCGAGGCTCGTGCCGAGCAGCTCCACCATGCCATTGCGGAGGAAATCGAGATCCGTACCTCCTTGCACCCTGAACGGAAACACGGCCAGTGCGCGCGCACGTGCGGGTGCGTGCGCATTGCGCCGCATGATGACAGCTGTGATCGCCGCGATCGCGACGGCGAGCGCGGCAACGCTTCCGAGTATTCGAGAGACATTTCGCCGCCGCCCGCCGCCCGCTCCAGACTGCTGCGCATGGTAGCGCGCTCGCGCGCGATCGAGAGGGGAGCGGGACGACGGGCGCCAACGCAGCCCGCCGAGCAGCTTGGCCGCATCGGCGTGCAGTGCTTGGCGGCGCGCGGCATCAAGTGCGTCATACGCGGCGCGCGCGAGCACGGGCGGCGCGATCTCGATCTGTTCCGCGCGACCGGTGACAGTTCGCGCGAGGCGCGCTCGCATGAGCATGTCTACCGCCGCCGGCACTCGCTCGCGCGGGAGCTTGGTCAGTCGCGCAATGTCCGTGTCGGCGATCGCAGTTCCGAATACCGCCGCGGCGTCGAGTACCAGACGCGCGTCTGGCGACAGCTGGCGCGACACGCCGTCGATGGCCGAGCGCACACGCGCGGGCGTCGGCAGGGATCGCCCCTCGAGCGCGGGCGATACGTCCCACGTGCCGCCACTCTTCTGGATCAGCAACCCCGCGGTCGCCATGGCGTCGAGCTGCGCGGTCACGAAGAGTGGCACGCCGCCGGTGTCTTCGTGTAGTCGCAGGGCGAGCCGGTCGCGATCGTCGCCGTCCATCGGGGCGAGTGCGTCAAGTAAGCCCGCCAGGTCACCGACGGTGAAGGCGCCGAGCCGCACGTGGACGACGGACCGGTCGTCACGCAGCGAGGCGAGGTCCGCATCGGCATCGATCGCGCTCGACCGGTCGGCGATCACGAACAACATCGGCGCGTCGCGGATTCTGGCGAGCGCGCCGAGCAGCGCGCGACTTTCCATGTCCGCGCCCGCCGCACCGGTGACGATGACGAGCAGCGGGCCATCCTCACCGATGGCGTGAATTGCCTCACTCAGAGCATCCGCGATCTCCGCCGCGGTCGTAGAGCGGCGCTCCGCCACGCGCGGAAAGCGATCGCTGATTCCCGGCACGAAACCGGCGAGCGTGGCGAGCGTGGCGGGCGCGACACCACCGAGTGCACTCGCCTCGCGCAACGATGCGAACAGCGCGCGCGCGGTCGCGTACGCCCCGCCGCGTTCCTCCTGCGACGTGAACAACGCATCGCGCGCGTCGACGGAGAGCACGGCGGCAGGCGAGCCGCTCTGTTTCACCCAGCGCGCGACCTCCGTGCAAAGCCTCGACACTCCCATGCCGGCATCGCCTTCGACGAGCGCCACCACGCTGGCGCCGCCTTGCGCGCTGCGCCAACCGTTGCTGAGCGCGGCGAACGCGGAGTCGCGTCCAACGAACGGATTCTCCGCACGCAGTGCCGTTGCGGACGCGGGTGCAGCGACGGTGTCCGGTGAGTCCGCGAGCGCCAAGAACGCCGATGAAGGCTCGACACCCATCTCCTCGCGAAGCCGCGACGTGAAGGCCGCGTGCACCCCGGCGGACTGGGCCGGATGTCCCTCCATCCGAAGCGCGACGACAAGGCGCGACGCGGGCCGCTCATCGAAGGGGGCACTCTCGCTCCAACGGCGAGCGAACGCCGCCGCCTCGCGCCAGGCGCCGCGCCGTTCCGCATCTCCAAGCATGCGCTCGAATGAGATTGCGAGCTGGCGCCGCAATCCCGCGCGCTCACCGTCGATCCAGAGGCTCAGCGCGGGCTCGGCGCGGTCGTCGGCGCCGGCGAGAAACTCGCCGTGTACGCGGGCGAGAGCTTTGCCGTCTTCGCCCGCGTCGAGCTCGCGCTCGAAGGCGATCATGTCGAGCTCCACGGCGCCCGGATGGAGACCCACCGCGTCCTGGCCGACTTCGAGCGTGTCGCCCAACACACGTTTGAGATCGAGCAACGCTTGCCGCAGCGATTGGCGTGCTCGTGCTTCGCCCCGTTCTCCCCAGAGCAGGGTGGCAAGCTCGGCGCGCGGAACCGGGCGCGGCGCATGCCGCGCGAGGTAGACGAGGAGCACGAGCGGCTTGCCGCGTCGCGAGACGACGTCTCCGCTCTCGCTCTCCAGCCGAAGGTCGCCAATCGTGTGCAGAAGCAGCAAGGCGACGTCTCGACCGGTGGGCTGAGGATGTCTCTCGTCGCGCGTATCCCGTTGTGCGCACGGCGGTTGACGGCAGCACTGACGGCCGTCTGCGCGCTGGCGACTAACATGTCCCCCGAGAGTACGAGCCGCCAGAGCATCCCGTTTATCGGAGCCACATCATGTTGCTACCCCGCCTGTCAGTCGGAGCCCGCCTCTTCGCCGTTTCTGCATGCGGACTGTTCGCGCTCGCGATCGCCCGTCCCGTGGACGCACAATTCGGGGCGCTGAAAAGGCTCAAGAACAAGGTCACCGGCGCGCCCGACTCGGCCGCCGTAGCCGATAGCGCCAAGAAGGACAGTCTCAGGGTCGCGGCGGGATTGCCGCTGGACACGATGCCGAAAGCGGGGCAGTCGATGTTCTCGCGGGCCAAGAACGCGGCGTCGAAGGCGTCGGACGCGTTCGAAGCAAAGACGGGTATCTCGGCCAAAGACGCCGCGCTCGCGGCGACAGGCGTTGGCATTGCCGGCGTCGTCGCGAAAAAGGCCGGACTGCCCGATGTGCAGAGCATTGGAGCGAACGTGGCCAGCAAGGCCATTTCGGCGGCAGCAGGAAGCGGCACGCCGGCGCCGTCCGCGGGCATCATGAGCAAGCTTGGCATTCCAGGGATGCCCGGCGTGGCGGGCACGCCCGGTACTCCGGCGGCGCCGGGGGCTGCGATGTCGGCCATGAGCGCGATGTCCTCGATGGGCGCGCAACTGCCATCGATGTCCGGCGCACGTTCCGTCGACATGACCGGCGCCAACGCCGAGACCGTCATGCTGATGGAGTTTCAGCAGGAGATGACGGACGTCGCGATCAAGGCCAGCACCGGCGATGCCAATGCGCGTGCCCGACTGGATCTCTGGCAAGCGCTGTTGGTGAAGCACCAGGCGGAAATGATGCGGTTGAGCACGCAGGAAGCAGCGATGTTGCCTGACACGCCGCAGAAGCTCATGGACCTGCAGATGGCATTGATCAGCGAATGGCGCGGCAAGAAGGCGCCGGCAACGCCGAAGACGACGAAAACGAAGGCGCCAAAGCCGTAATGGCACGAGTGGGAGGGTGGCCGCGACGGCCACCCTCAAGCTCGCTGCTGGAACCTGACACCTCTCCCGGATACCTGTCATGCATCGTGTGCTCGCTGTGGTTCTGTTCGCACCTTCGGTGGTCCTGGCTCAATCCGCCGCGGCGTGGAAAGTCGACTTGAACGTCGTGAAGGAACTGCCGACCGGCGAATGCAGGGAGGTAGGAATCAATCTGATCGACTCGACCGGCAAGGAGGCGCCGCGGCGCTCCGATGGCCAGCGCGTCGCGATGGCCGATTTCGACATGAGCGTGTCTCCGACAGGCCCGGCCGTCGGGAAGTACCAGGGGGCCAACAGCTGGTCCGTGTGTGCGTGTCCGGGTGCGTCGCCGGGCACGGCGGTCACGGTGACGGCGAGCTATCCGTCAGCGCAGCTCCCGGAACGACTTCGTGTGCGCGGCGTCGCGTTTGCCGCGACGCGGCCGGTCACGGTGGTGAAGGGCAACAACTCGGGCAATCCGCAAGGATGCGAGAGCGCGACGACGACCGTGGCTCGTGCTTCAACGATGTCCGCCGCGACGAACACCATGGCGGCTCCCGTTTCGAGCCGCTCGACGTCGAGTGCTCCGATGCGCGCGGCAGACGTCGCCGCCGGCGCGGGCGTCTATGTGGCGATCAAAGTCAACGGGGCTCTTCTGCCGGCTGACTACCAGCGCGGCACGCTGGTGTCCAAGCTCGCGTACGAATTGACCCGGCCCATGTCGGGAGGAATACCGACAGGCCGGCGCGTCTATACGCCGCTCTCGTTCGTGAAGGAGTGGAGCATCGCGTCGCCATTACTCATGATCGCGCTGGCCCAGAACCAACAGGTCGAAGTGCAGGTCGATCACTACTCGGTCGGCGCGAATGGTATCGAGGAGGTGACGGAGACGATCATCGTCAAGCAAGCCCGCATCGTCGGAATCCGGCACTTCTCGGAGAACGGGCGCGAGATGGAGGAAGTCTCGGTCTCATTTCAGACGATCAGCTTCGAGAACAAGAAAGGGAACACGATATTCACGGACAGCGCTTCGCCGCCGTAAGGCGATCGCTGTCCGTCGACCTAGGGCGCCCCCGCCGAGTCCACGACGAACCTGAACGGCCACTGCACCGCTTGCCGCACCGCGCGTCCCGCTCGCCGCGCCGGGATGAACTTCGCCGACGGGAGCGCGCGTCTCACCGCGTCGCTGAACAGCGGATGCGTCGACGCCACCACGCTGAACTGATCCATCGAGACTTTCCCCTCGGCGTCGACGACGAACTCCGCCACCACCAAGCCGCTCAGCCGGGCGCGGAAGAGCGAATCCGGATACGCAGGATAGACCTGCGCCGAGCTGTCGGGGCGTGCGGGGACATCGACCTGATCCGCCGTGTACACGGTCTGCATCGCGATCAGCTCGGCGAGCTCGGCGGCCGCGGTCTTGTCCTTGTCGCCGCGCTGGCGTAACTCACCCTCGCGCGACCAGACCACAATGGCGCCACACTGCGAGATGGTGCTGGCCGTGGTGAATCGCATAGGGATCGTCGCGGCGCCGGAGTAGACCTCCATTGCTTCGATCGACTCCGGCAAGAAGTTGTCGAGATCAAACTCGCCCGCGCCGAGCGGGAATCCATCGAGCCACACAAGTGGTGGGCAGGTGGCGCCGCGAAAGCGGATCGCATTTCGGATCGAGCGGGTAGCGACGAGCCGCACGCCAGGAATTCGCCGAAAAAGATCGGTCATCGACGACGGATTCGAGTGCTCGATGTCCGCGCGCGACATGAAATGACCAAGGCCCATGTGGCGGCGATCGTCGAATCCGTTCGTCGGATCGCGGCCGCGATTGCGTGCGCTCACCAGTACCGCCGGCAACGGCTGCACCATGCGAGCGAGCGTGACGTTGAGCACCGGCGTCCGTTCTCCATCAACGCTGATGTCGACGCGCTTGGGCCGAAAGCCCACGCGTCGCACCTGCACGGTCGCGGCGCCCCCGGACACCTTCGCGATTCGGAATGCGCCATCGACGGCGCTCTCGACCCGCAACGTGGTTCCGGCGATTGAGACCTCCGCTCCTGCAATCGCAACGCCGGCCGAATCGCGTACCACCCCGGCGATCACACCCGGGGCGGCGGAGGGCGGTGCTTGCGCGTGCGAGCCCAACGCCACCATCGATGACACCGTGATCACCATCAACAGCGCATTCCGCACGATCACCTCCGGCAAGATTCCACCATCATACGGCCGGTGCTTCCGTAACGGCTAGCCAAAGACGAGATGCTGACAACTCTTTGAGAAGTCCTCACACACGTTACAGATTGCACGGATTCGCTTCCTTACTCCACTTCATGCGCTTCAGCCTCCTTCCTGAATGACAAGCGGCCGGTCGCCGGCACGACTCGCCACGCTGCTCCTGTGCGCGTGCATCGCCCCGCGATTCGCGCACGCTCAGGGTCGGCTCCCGTCCGCGACCTGCGATGTCGACGCGGGTGCGACGGCGTGCATGACGCTCTTTCCCGCTCCCGATTTTCCGGGCGCCTCAGGGCGCATCGCGCTGCTGCCGGTCGCCTCACCCTTCGGCGTCGCCGTCACGATCGACGGCCGGGCGCGCTACCATCTCTCGGCCACGATCGCCGGACTCCCCCGTCCCCACTCGCTCGGTGACTACTCGGTTTACGTCGCGTGGGCATACACGCTCGCGCTCGATAGCGCGGTCAAGCTCGGCGTCGTCACGAACGGGCAGGCGGATTTTGGTGAGCTGGACTACACGCAATTTCGCATTTTGATCAGCGCCGAGCGCGCGGCGACAGTATCGACGCGCGCCGGCCGGTTGATGCTCCGCGGAACATCGCCGAGCGCGCGGTTAATGGCGCATCGGGATCTGATGCAGCCGTCGGCACCGGGCGCGCTGCGCGACCCCGCGCGTGATTCCGAAGGCGCGATGGCAGGGATGCACGGCATGTCCTGGACGATGCCGCCGATGACGTCGGCGATGTCGGCCATGGGGGGGATGAGCGCGCTCGAGCCATCGGTCACGCCGTTCCGCGCCGGCGCCACGGTCGATCTCGCGTCGTTGCCGCCCGCCCGTCCACGACGGGTCGTTCATCTCCGGAACGGCGACACGCTGGCACTCGAGGCACAGCTCGTCAGGCGCACGATCGCCGGCAAGACCTTCGTCATGTACGCCTTCAACGGGCAATACCCCGGCCCGCTGATCGACGTGCGACAGGGCACGACGATCGTCGTTCGATTCCGAAATGGCATCGACCAGCCGACCGCCGTCCACTGGCACGGTGTGCGGCTCGACAATCGCTTCGACGGGGCCGTCGGCGTGACGCAGCCTGCGATTCAACGCGGCGGCACCTTCATCTATACAGTGCGCTTTCCCGACGCGGGCATCTACTGGTATCACCCGCACGTGCGCGAGGACATCCAGCAGGACCTCGGCCTCTCCGGTAACATGCTCGTGCGCCCCGCCGCCGCGGGCTACTACGGCGCGGTGGACCGGGAGGAAACGCTCATGCTCGACGACATCCTGCTCGACGCTGCCGGACCCGCGCTCTACGGAGCCGAGTCGCCGACGCATGCGCTGATGGGCCGGTTCGGTAACGTCATGTTGGTGAACGGGGAACCGCGCTACGCGTTGGAGGTGAGGCGCGGCGAGGTCGTTCGCTTCTACCTGACCAATGCGTCGAGCGCGCGCATCTTCAACATTTCCTTCGCCGGCGCCCGCATGAAGGTGATCGCCAGCGACCTAGGCAAGTTCGAGCACGAGGAATGGGTGTCGAGTGTCGTGCTCGCGCCGGCCGAGCGCTACATCGTCGAGGTCGAGTTTTCGCGCAACGGCAGTGTGGCGCTCGTCAACCGCGTGCAGGCGCTCGACCATATGGTCGGGCGCTACTCACCGGAGACCGACACGCTCGGCGTCGTACGCGTTGGCGTCGGGGGTGCGGCCGCGCGGCATCCGGCGCAATTTCAGATGTTGCGGCGCAATGCGGATGTCGCGGCGGACGTGGCGCCGTTCCGCAGGTACTTCGATAAGGCGCCGGACCACTCGCTGGTGCTCACGCTGCGCACGCACGATCTCCCGGCCGCCGTCGCCAACATGTTGATTGGCATCAACGCGCCGGTCGAGTGGAACGACGGGATGCCGATGATGAACTGGCTGGCCACCGGGCGAGAGGTCACGTGGGTGCTGCGCGATGCGGAGACCGGCAAGGAGAACATGGACATCGGCTGGCGCTTTGCGCAGGGCGACGCGGTGAAGCTGCGAATTTTCAACGATCCCTCGTCGAGTCACGCCATGGATCATCCCATCCATCTCCACGGCCAGCGCTTTCTCGTACTTGCGCGCGATGGTATGCCGGCGACAAACCTTGCGTGGAAGGACACCGCGATCATTCCCGCCGGCGAGACGGTCGATCTGCTGGTCGACATGTCAAACCCCGGGCGTTGGATGCTGCATTGTCACATTGCCGAGCATTTGGGCGCCGGGATGATGGCGGTCTTCACCGTCGTGCCGCGCGCGGAACGCTTTCGTTAGGCAGCAGCTCGATCACTTTTTCGTAGGAGAGAAGCTCATGCGCCGAATCGTCATCGCCGCTGCCCTCTGCACGTTCAGCGTCTCAACGCCGCTCATCGCGCAGAACCGCGTTTTGCCGCCGGCGGTGAAGCAGTACGTCAGCGTCGACGCGCCGGTGGTGGCGCTCACGCACGCCCGGGTGATCGATGGCACCGGCCGGCCGTCGATGGCCGATCAGACAGTCATCATACGCGGCGAGAAAATCGCGGCGGTTGGCGCGACGGGGAGCGTCGCGGTGCCGACCGATGCGATGGTGATCGACCTCACAGGTAAGACGGTCATTCCCGGGATCATCGGTCTCCACGACCACATGTACTACGGTGGGATGAAGTTCATGGGCGCGAGCTACCCGCGGCTCTTTCTCTCCGCCGGCGTGACGACGATTCGCACCACGGGCAGCGTCGATTCCTATCAGGAGCTCAACCTCAAGCGGCAGATCGACTCCCTGCTCATCCCCGGACCGACGATCGTGGTCACCGGGCCGTATCTCCAAGGGCCCGGTCCTGGACCCGGCGCGATGCACCCACTCTCCGGCGCAGACGACGCGCGGCGCATGGTTCGCTATTGGGCAGAAGAGGGCGTGACGTGGTTCAAGGCGTACACGCAGATCTCACGAGCGGATCTCGGCGCGGCGATCGAGGAAGCGCACAAGCACGGCGTGAAGGTGACAGCGCATCTCTGCTCGGTCGGCTTCCGCGAAGCGGTCGGGTTGGGGATCGACGCGCTCGAGCACGGGATGCTGACCAACACCGAGTGGTACTCCGGCAAACAGCCCGACGTCTGTCCCACCGCCTCGAGCGCCGACATGTACGGCCCGCTCGACGTCGACGGCCCCGATGTGCAGAAGACCATTCAAGAGATGGTGAAACACCACGTCGCGATGACGAGCACGCTCGACGTGTACGAGCTGTCGTCGCCAACGCGCGTGCCGTTCGATCAGCGGGTGCTCGACGCGCTGTACCCCGACGCGTCCAAGCAGGTTGCCACGTACTACGAGACGGGAAAGACGCGAAACGATTCGGCCGCTCGCGCGGCCTTCAAGAAGTCGATGCAGTTCGAGCGCGCTTTCGTGAAGGCCGGCGGTCTGCTCGGCGCCGGTTCGGATCCATGCTGTGTCAGCGCGATCGCGGGCTACGGCGATCAGCGAAATTTCGAGCTGCTGATCGAGGCCGGTTTCACACCGGAGCAGGCGATCCAGATCATGACCGCGAACGGCGCGAAGATCCTCGGATTCGACAACCATGTCGGCACGATCGCCGCGGGGATGCACGCCGATCTGGTCGTCATCGCCGGCGATCCGCTCGTGACACACGCCGATATTCGAAAAGTGGAAACCGTCTTCCGGCGCGGCGTCGGGTTCGACTCGGCGAAGTTGAGGGAGTCGGTGAAGGGACTCGTCGGCTTGCGCTGACCGGCTGGTTTACCGAGGAGGCGCGCCGCCGGCCGGTGGTGCGTCCTTCCGGTATTTTACCGACCAGACATACAGCAGTTGCGCTACGTCCGGCCTCCCCCAATCCCCGTGCACCGGCCCGCGCTTGCGCCACCAGATCGCCACCGTCGACTCAGGCATCACGATAAACGGCGACGGCGACGCGAACGTCGTATAGCCCTCCAGGCGACGAGGCGTATCGTCATCGCGCAGCCCGGAGAGCCTGAAGGTCACGCGCTTCAGCACGCTGGTGGCCGAGTCGACGAGTACAGATCCCTCCCAGTCGGGGCTCTTCGTGTCGGCCGTGACCGAGAACTCCATGCGCACCATGCGCGAAGAGTCCTTTGATTCAACGCCGCGTACGACAAAGCAGTGATGGTCCCAGAAACCTGGATCGGCCAGCGACTCGAGGAAGAGAATCGGAATAGAGAAACCGAGCTGATGGCGGCTGATGATGTTCCCCGGCGCATATCGCTCCGTCCACAGCTCCGAGTCGGTCTCCTCATTGTGCTCCCGCATGTTTCTAGCCTTCCCGTCGGAGCCAAAGTCGACGGTACGGCGGAGCACGGTCAGGTGAAAGGGATATGCTTTTCGAAACGCCTCATAGCGCTCCGCGCTCAAGCGCAGCTGCTCGAGCACGGCAATCGATAGCGTCCTGGACGCCGAGTCGGCGTCGGCGACGCAGTGGGTCGACTCCTTGATGACGACATCGGGCAGTACATACTTCACGCGCGGCAGCGCAAAGGTGATGGTGTCGACCTCGCTCGCCGCGCTCGTGCCGCGCGTGAGCTCGCGCTCGGCGAACTGAAAACCGATCTGCCGAACGCGGAGGCGCAGGTGGCCGCTTGGCGGCCAGAGGAGGCGCGCCTCGCCGTGCTCATTGGTAAAACGGTCGAGTCCGCTCGCGCGGTCGATCACTTCGGCATTGACCAGCGGCTGGCGGGAGGAGCTGTCGAGCACGCGCACGAGCAAGACTGGCGCGCGGGACTCGGTCGAGGGGCTCGCGAGGAAGGCGGCGCAAAGCGCAATGGAGATGAGAGACCGCATGATGCCCTCAATCTTGATAGCGGCGCAGGAGGCGGAATGGAAAAGCAAGAGCCGAAACGCGTTCGGCGGCGAGAGGTGGAAGGCGTGCGGCGTCGTGACGCGTGATGCGGATCGCGGGCGGCGACCTCGTGCAACGTGCGGCGGATGATACCAGGGCTGCGCCATCCCACGCCGCCCGCCGCACCTGCGCCCTAGCGCCGTACCGCAAATCCCCGCCAATTTCGGACTCCCCCTTTTCGCCCCGTCTTTCAGGACCGCGTCATGATGACTACCCGATCTCGCCTGCTCTGCGCGGGCGCCGCCGCCGCGGTCGCCGCCATTCCCGCCATGCAGGCCCGCGCGCAGACCCGCATGCTCCGCTCGCCATCCGTGAGCGCGACGCACATCGCCTTCGCCTACGCCAACAACATCTGGGTGGTCGATCGCGCCGGGGGTGTCGCCCGGCAGCTCACGACGTTCCAGGGTCAGACCGAAAGTCCGCGGCTCTCGCCCGATGGCAAATCGGTCGCGTTCAGCGCGGAGTACGGCGGCAACATGGACGTCTACGTCGTCCCGGTCGAAGGCGGCGAGCCCCGCCGGCTCACCTGGCATCCCGGACCTGACGTCGCGCAAGGCTGGACGCCCGACGGGAGGGCCATCGTCTTCTCCACCACGCGCGCGTCCGACGCGCCATCCGGCGTGCCGCGATTCTTTACCGTGCCGGCGACCGGGGGCGTCGTAGAGCCGATGGCGATGCCGCGGGCCTACCAGGGAAAGATCTCACCCGACGGCAAGCGCCTCGCCTATCGCATGAACAACTCGTGGGACGAGGAGCGCCGCAACTATCGCGGTGGACAGAATCGCGCCATCTGGATTCTCAATCTCGCGACGTTCGACACGACATCGCCGCCATGGACCGACTCCAAGGACATGGATCCGGTGTGGGTCGGGGATGTCGTCTATTTCCTCTCCGATCGAGACGGCGTCTCGAACGTCTGGTCGTACGATACCAAGACCAAGAAGCTCGCCCAGGCGACGAAATTCACCGACTTCGATGTAAAGACGCTCGAGTCAGGCGCGGGCGCGCTCGTGTTCGAGCAGGGCGGATACGTGCACGAGCTCGATCCGAAGACCGATCGCGAGCGCGTAGTGCAGATCACCGCCGCCGGCGATTTCCCCTGGATGCGCACGCAGTGGAAGGACGTCGGCAACCGCGTGACCGCTCTCGCGCTCTCGCCCACCGGCAAGCGCGCGGCGGTCGAAGCGCGCGGCGAGATCTTCACGATCCCCGCCGAGAAGGGTGATGCGCGCAACATGACGAACTCGAGCGCGAGCGCCGAACGCGATCCAGCCTGGTCGCCCGACGGCAAGTTTATTTCGTACTTCAGCGACAAGTCTGGCGAGTACAAGCTGATGATCGAGTCGCAGGACGGCATCACAGCACCGCGCGAGATCGCGATGCCCGAGCCAAGCCACTATTACACGCCGAGCTGGTCGCCCGATGGCAAGCGCATCGTGCTCACGGACACGCACCTGCGCGTGTGGGTGATCGACGTCGCGACGGGCGCCGCGAAAAACATTGCGGGCGATGCCTGGCTCGTGCCCGAGCGCACGCTCAATCCGTCGTGGAGCCCGGATTCCAAGTGGGTCGCCTACGCCAAGCGGCTGCCGTCGATGTATCACGCGATCTTCGCCCATAATGTCGAGACGGGCGACACCAAGCAGATCACCGATGGTCTGGCCGATGCGACGTGGCCGGCCTGGGATGCGAGCGGCAAGTATCTCTGGTTTCTCGCTTCGACGAACTTCGCGCTCAGCTCGCAGTGGCTCGACATGTCGAGTTATGAGCATCAGCCGGTGCGCGCGCTCTACATGGCCGTGCTATCCAAGAACGAGCCGTCGCCGCTGCTGCCGGAGAGTGATGAAGAAGCCGCGCTCGCCGGCGCGCCCCCGCGCGATCCGGGCGTACCGCCCGTGACGCCGCCGCGCGGCGACAGCGCACGTGCCCGGCCGGACAGCGCACGCGCGATGCGATCGGACAGCACGCGCACGCCGATGGCGAGCACGCGTCCCGTGCGCATCGATTTCGATGGATTGCAGCAGCGCATCATCGCCGTGCCCAACGTGGCGATCCGCGATTACCTGCAGCTTCGCGCCGGCGCGCCCGGCACGGTGTTTTTTATCGAAGGATTGCCGGCCACTGGAACGGCGGAAGCGCCTCAGCCCGGTGGCACACTGCACCGCTATCAGTTGAAGGAGCGGCGAGCCGCGCCGTTCGCGACGAACGTTGCGGGCTACGTCGTGAGCGCCGACGGCAAGAAGCTGCTCTACCGCACACCCGGGCAGCAGAGCGCGCTTTTCCTCATCGACGCCGACAAGGTCGCGCCGGCGCCGGCGACGGGCCGGCTCGCCGCGCAGCTCCGGGTGCAGATCGATCCCAAGGCGGAGTTCAAGCAGATCTTCGATGAGGGATGGCGCAACCAGCGCGACTATCTCTACGTGAAGAACTCGCACGGCTCGGACTGGCCCAAGATGAAGGAGATGTACGGCGCGCTCCTGCCGTATGTCGCCCATCGCGCCGACCTCAACTATCTGCTCGACATGATGGGTGCCGAGATCGCCGTCGGGCACTCGTTCGTGCGTGGCGGTGACATGCCCGAGGTGCCGCAATCCAGCGTCGGCCTGCTCGGCGCCGACTTCACCGTCGAGAACGGCCGGTACAAGATCGCGCGCATCTATGACGCCGAAAGTTGGAATCCTGAATTGCGCGCTCCGCTGGCCGGGCCCGGGATCAACGCCAAGGTCGGTGACTACGTGCTGGCGGTGAACGGCGTCGAGGTGCGCGCGCCGGACAACATGTATCGGCTGCTCGACGGCACCGCGAATCGCCAGACGGTGATCACGCTCAACAGCCGGCCGGCGATCGAGGGTGCCCGGCAGCAAACCGTGATTCCGATCGCGAGCGAGCAGGGACTTCGGTCGCGCGCGTGGGTCGAGCACAACCGGCACCTGGTCGACTCGCTCTCGCACGGCCAGCTCGCATATGTCTATGTGCCGAGCACGGCACAGACGGGATACACGAGCTTCAACCGCTACTACTTCGCGCAGCAGGACAAGAAGGGCGCGGTGATCGACGAGCGCTATAACAGCGGCGGTTCGGCGGCCGATTACATCATCGATGTGCTCCAGCGGGACTTCGATGGCTACTTCAACAATGCGGTAGGAGACCGATTCCCGTTCACCAGTCCCTCGGCCGGCATCTGGGGCCCGAAGGTAATGATCGTGAACGAGATGGCCGGCTCGGGCGGCGACCTGATGCCGTACATGTTCAAGCGGCGCAAAGTGGGGCCGCTCGTCGGCAAGCGCACGTGGGGCGGACTGGTGCACACGGCGGATACGCCGGGCTTCATCGATGGCGGTTCGATGATCGCGCCGCGCGGCGGATTCTTCACGCGCGACGGGAAGTGGGCGGTCGAGAACGAAGGAACCGCCCCCGACATCGACATCGAGAACTCGCCCAAGGACGTGATCGCCGGCCACGATCCGCAGCTCGAGCGCGCGGTGTCCGAAGCGCTTCGGATGCTGAAGGAGAAGCCGATCGATCGATTGGCAAAGGAGCCGCCGCCGCCGACGTGGGGCAAGCGGACGAAGGCGCTGGTGCCATAGCCTCGCCGGTGCTTACCCACCGACCTCCATCTGCAGCGAGCGGATCAGATACGGCGCGGCGGCGTCGATATTCACGCGCAACAGCGCGCCGCCTTGGAGTGCCGAGGTGAGCGTCACCTCGACCGGCCCGGTGTCGAACGACTCGATGCGGTCGATCGTGAGCACGCCGAGCCGTTCGTGGATGCCGCCGATCCGCTGCAGCCGCGCGTCGACCGGTGGATCGCCGGCGCCGTTCGACATGTGGTCGAGGATGAAGCGGCGAAGCGCGGTGGTGTCCCCGCTGTTGATCGCCTTGACCAAGTCGGTGATCACGGCCGCGATCGCCGCCGGTGCGGCCTTGCCGCCCTGGCGCGGCGCGACGCCGTTCGCCGGCCCTCCACCATCGGGATCCGGCAATCCAAGAATCTTGCCGAGCGACCGTCGAATCATCGGCGCCCGATACGCGGCGTTCGTCGATGCAATGATGATCTCGGTGTGCGCGATTGGATCGCGATCATAGAGGAAAAAGTTGACCATGTCGGATCCGGCGAGCAGGATGGGCTCGTCGGGATCGAAGCGCAGCTTACGGTGCGCGAGTGGGAGAAGCTTGTCGGTCTCAAAGAGCGCCTTGTAGAACGCGTGCATGTCGGCGACGGTCGACAGCATGCCGCCGTTGCCGCGCAGGTTCCAATAGGGACCGTCTGGAGCGTGGGGCTTGGCGAGCATCGTCCCCTGGTCGGCGCCCGCGCCGAGGTAGCCGTGGGCGAGGTCGGCTGATTGAAAGTTGGGCAAGAGAAATCCGGTGCGACGGAGGCCGAGCGGCGCGAGGATGAAATCCCGGACGTATTCATCGTAGGTGAGTCCGCTCAATTGCTCGACGATCGCCGCGAGAAGGCCATATCCGGTGTTCGAGTAACTCTCGCGCGCACCGGGCGAGAAGAGCAGGCGGTAGTGCATGGCGCTGTCGATCATCGCTTGGCGGCCCAATGGGTCGAAGTCGCCACCGATGCCAAGCGGAAAACCCGCCTGATGCGTCATGAGCTGCAAGATGGTGATGTTGCGCTTGTCGGGCGGCGCGCCGGGAAAGTATTTGCCGATGGAGTCCTTCACCGAGAGTAAGCCGCGCTGCTGGAGCTGTAGCACAGCGACGGCGGTGAAGTCTTTGGTGTTGGACCCGATCTGGACGACCGTCGCCGGAGTGAAGGGCACGCGCGCGGCGCGGTTGGCAAGGCCGTACCCGCGCTCGAGCTGAGTGACGCCATCCTTCTCGATGCGGACGACTCCGCTGAAACCGTCGCGTTCGGCGGCGCGCATGGCGGAGTCGAGGCGGGTGCCGAGGCCCTGGCCACGGGCGGAGGTCGCGGCGGCAAGCAGAAAAATAAGTACGAGGGCTGGACGCATGATGGCAACCATGTGAGAGGGCGCTGGCGATCTCCAACATGTGTTGGACACAGGATGTCGCGCCAGGGTTGCCGAGGACGTGCGACGGCGCATCCGGGGCGGCGCTCCGATATTATGGTGGGCGCTCAGACCGGGAGGCCGCATTGGAGATGACCGAACGCGACGTACCCGGATTTCATCGTGTCATCGTCGGCCGCGATGCTGAGGTCGGGTATCATGGCATCATTGCCATCCACGACATTCGCCGCGGACCGGCGCTTGGCGGTACGCGGATGATGGCATATGAGAGCGAAGATACGGCCATTCGCGACGTGCTGCGGCTCGCCTACGGGATGTCGCTCAAGAGCGCGTTCGCCGCGATGCCGTTCGGCGGCGGGAAGGCGGTGATCATGGCGCCCCGCTCGCCGGCCGATCGCGCCGCGCTGCTGCGCGCGCACGGACGATTCGTGAATACGCTGCGGGGCGACTTCATTACCGGGGAAGATGTCGGCACTACGGTCGCCGACATGACGTGGGTGCGCGAAGAGACCGAACACGTACTCACCGAATCCGCGGTCAGCGTCGACTCGGCGCGCACGACGGCGCTCGGCGTGTTCCGGTCGATGGAGGGCGCGCTGCGCGGAATGGGCGGCTCGTCCGAGTTGCGGGGACGACGCGTCGCGATCCAGGGATGCGGTGCCGTGGGCAGCGCGCTATGCGAGCTGCTGCACGATGCCGGCGCCGAGCTGAGCCTGTCGGACGTCGTGGCCGAGCGTGCGGAGTCGTGCGCGAGCGCGGCGCACGGACGGGTGGTGGCGACCGACGACATTCTTCGCGAGCCCGTGGACATTCTTTCGCCATGTGCGCTGGGTGCGATACTCGACGCGCGGTCGGTGGAGGCCATTCGCGCGCCGCTCATCCTCGGCGCGGCGAACAATCAACTGGCCGACGATTCGGTCGCGGATCGACTGCACGCGCGCGGCATTCAATATGTCCCGGATTTCGTCGCGAACGCCGGCGGTGTGATCGCGGCGGCGCCTGACCTGCTCGGCTGGACGCGCGCGGCGGTGTACGAGCGCATCGATGCGATGCGAGACGAAGTGATATCGCTGTGCGAGGAAGCACAACGGGCCGGCTACACGATGCTCGTCGTGGCAATGCGGCGAGCACGAGAGCGGATGAAACCGACATGAAAGTGAGCTATTCCCGAGCATGAACAGCCTGCGCTAGCTCTTCGGCGGCAGCGCTTTCTCGCTCAATGCCTGGAGCAACAGCGTGCCGGCGGCCAGCATCGGCGCCGCGAGCTTGTCCCGGCTCAGCGCGGGGTAGGACCCCTGTCCGAAATGGATGCCGCTCGGCGTGAGCATACTGATCCGCGCGTGGCCCTTGGGCGGCGCCGCCGGTCTTCCGGCTTCGTGCGGCCCGATCGCTTTGACGAGAATCGCCCCGCCTTCCAGCAGTCGGTCGATGTGAACGTCCATGTCCGATCCGCGTCGCTCCCAGATCACGATGCGGCCGCTCTGATTGAGGTATCGCGCCGAATGATCGGAGTAGGCAACGAGCACGTCGAGGCCACCGTCAAGATCTACTTCGAAGACGACCGCGTAGACGCGTTTCGCCAATTCGGAAGGCGGGTTGACGCCGAGATCGTGCAGCGTATGCCACGCCTGCAGATAGTGTCGAGGCTCCAGGTCGCTCATGGTCGTGATGGACTGCAGCGTCGCCGTCGTGGCGCCGCGATCGCCGGCGTTCATCTGCTCGAGCGCGCGTGCGAAGCTCACCCAGGGCTCGAGTCCTTGCTCAGCGGCCGGCTTGGATTGCCATTTGGCCAGGGGAAGATCGCCGAACCACGTGTCCTCAACCCGAACGGCAGCAATCTTGGCCGTTGGGCGCGGCGGCTCCGGCTCCTTCTTCTTAAACCAGGCGGACATGGGCCTCCGAACTGCTCATTCGCTTCTTACAAGGCGGTGAGGGCCAGCGGTTCTCCAAACCGAATCACGACCGTGTGCTCGTGATTCACCACGAGCGACCGGTCGCGCGTACGCTGTGTCCATCCGCCTCATGGATGCGCCGGCCAATACCGTGTCCCGTCAACTCGCGAATGACCGCGCATCCCGATCGAACCACCTCCGATTCGATGTCGAGCTTGACCGCGGCGCGCATGGCGGTGAGATCATCACTGGAGGAGAGGGTCATTGTGGGGTGTCGGGGGTTGGATGTCGGCGTATTGCGTGACGCGTGATCTGAGCGTGGCAACCAACTCTTCGTCCATGTACTCGAATTCGTCGGGGATGTCCAAGCATTCGACGCGCTTCCCGACGAGGTCGTGCGCGAAGCGCTGGCGCAGGCGGTCGCGGTGGCGCTTCTCCATCACCAGGATGAGATCGGCCCATCCAATGTGGCCCGAAGTCACGCGGACTCGTGCTTCGTTTTCGGTTCCCGCCGAGCGGACTTGGATTCCCGGCGTTGCCGCGAACAGATGCTCGGCAGTCAAGCTCCGAATCTTATTCCGGCTGCAGACAAAAAGAATCTTGAAGGTCACTCGCCCTCCCACGGTGTCCTTCTATTACTCGCTTGCCCGCCTCGCGGCTAGCGACGCATGTGACTTCTCAGCAGCGTACCGCTCGACGCGCGCCGGGCCTTTCCCGAACCCCGCATACGCGCGAGATTTTCCAAATGACCGAGACCGAGCTCGCCGGCTATGCCGCCCCAACCTCGCTGCCGGATCGCGGACGAGCAGAACGGCTCCTGGAGCTGACGGCCGCGCTGTCCATCGCCGGTACCGTATTGGAAGTCGCGAACGCGGTCGTGGGCAACGCGACGACAACCTTCAACGCAAGCGGCGTCGTCCTGGTGCGGCTCGTCACCGACGACACGCTCGAGATCATTGGCGCCGGCGACATGAAGGCGAACGCATTGGAGGAGTGGCGCCGCTTTCCGCTCTCGGTCCACGCGCCGCTGGCCGATACGGTGCGCACGGGCGAGCCAGTGATGCTCGAATCACGCGATGACTGGGGAGCGCGCTACCCAAATCTGCTGCCGGCGGTCGACGCGGCGGGTCACCAGGCCAACGCCGTCGTGCCACTGATTGTGGAGGGACGGCCCATCGGCGCGATGGGTCTCGCCTTCCGCCAGCCAACCTCGCTCGGTGACAGCGAGCGAGAGATGATCGCCGCTGTGGCGCGCCAATGTGCGCTGGCGCTGGATCGCGCGCGCCTGCACGAGGAGCGCGGGCTGCTGCTCGAGTCCGAGCGCGTCGCGCGCGCGGATGCTGAAGCGGCACGGGCGATCGCCGAAGAGGCCCGCGCCTCGGCCGAGGAGGCGAATCGCGCCAAGTCGGAGTTTCTGGCGATCATGAGCCACGAGCTTCGCACCCCGCTCAACGCCATCGCCGGCTACGTCGAGCTGCTCGAGCTCGGCATTCGTGGGCCGGTCACGCCAGAGCAGATCGATGACCTACACCGCATTCGTCAGGCGCAGCGGCATCTCACCGGCTTGATCGGACACGTGCTCGACTACGTTCGCGTCGAGACGGGTCGCGTGCAGTACGATCTTCGGCCGATCTCGGTGAACAACCATCTGCTGGCGATCGATGGATTGATCGCACCGCAGATCGCCGCGAAGCGGCTCTCGTACGCCTACGAGCCGTGCGAGACGAACGCGTCGGTGCTGGCCGACGCCGAGAAGCTCGATCAGATCCTGCTCAATCTGTTGACGAACGCCATCAAGTTCACCGATGCCGGGCACATTCGGGTCACGTGCGAAGCGCGGGCGCACGAGGTCGTGATTTGCGTGCACGACACTGGCGCGGGAATCCCGGCCGGTCGCCTCGACGATATCTTCGAGCCGTTCATTCAGATCGATCGCGGGCTTGGACGCGCGAAGGAAGGGGTCGGGCTTGGGTTGGCGATCAGCCGCGATCTCGCGCACGCGATGAGCGGCACCCTGATCGCGGAGAGCGAGCTAGGCTCCGGCTCGATCTTCACGCTGACGCTTCGCCGGGGCGACGAGCGCTGACTCCAAAGTCGACCGAACAGGAACAGAGCTCGCAGCTACGCGTCGCTAGAATTTGACGCGCACGCCGGCCGTCACCGATCGTCCTGGTACGATCGTCACGTTGTCCGGCTCGCCCAGCTGCGCATTCAGCAGGTTGTCTCCAGTGATGAGGATGGCGAAGCCGGCGCGCAGCTCGCGCGATCCCGATGCCCTGAGCCGTGTCGCGCCATCGTAGGCGCGCCAGTAGCTGCGCAGCGGCGGCCCGACCATCCCCTGATACGATCCGCTCGCGCCCGCGAACATGCTCGCCAGGGCGAGACGGTCGTATCCGATCCAGTCCATCGCGCGCGACACGCTGAGCGCCGCGGTCCACGGCGCATTCGACCAGGATGCGTTCACGCCGAGCGTCGTCGCCGGTACGTCGAGCACGCGAGCACCGGGAAAGAGATCGCCCGTATAGCCCGGCGCCAATCGCCGCACCCGGCTGTCGACGAGCGAGAACGTGCCGCTCACCGAGAACATCCCGTGCGACACCGACCCTTCGGCCTCCCAGCCGCGGTTCGCGATCTCGCCCACGTTCTGCAGCACATAGTACAGGCGATGCATCGGACCGCCGCCGCCGCCGCCACTGGGCGCGTCGGCCGCCTTTGGCACCTGCTGTATCAGTCCCGATGCGAGCTGGTCGAAGCGGGTGAGATGAAATGCCAGCGACCGGCCAAAAAAGAGGTCGACTCCGCCTTCCACGCCCGATTGCTCTTCCGGGGCGAGCGATGGCGACACCATCGAGTGGCCGACACCAAGCCAGGCGAGGTTGCGCGTTGGCGTGCGCGCTGGACGGATTCCTCTGCCGTACGCCGCGCGTAATTTCATGGTCACATCGCCATAGCCGCGCACGAACGCCGCTCCGACCATCGGAAGCGTGGCGATGCGATCGGAGCTCGTGAATCCGTCGTTACGCTCGACGCGCAGACCGGCCGTGATGAAAAACTGGTCGGCCACGCTCGAGTTGATCTGCACCACAACGCCGGTGTTTCTGAGCCACGCCACCTTCGATGTTCCAAAGGCTGGCCCGCCATCGTAATGCTCACCCCCAGCGCCTTGCGGCGATTCCACGCTGCTCTGATCGCGCAGCTCGGAATGCTCGGCGGCCAGTGTCAGCGTCGTCGGAAGCTGGTCGGCGCCGAGCTGCACCGCGCTGCTCGCGCGGATGCTCAGGCGATCGGCACCGCCACCAGCCGCGCGCAACGCCGAGTCGAGCGCCGAGGGAATCGGCGTGGCGTCGAGCGCGACGTTCGACAAGCGATAGCCGTCGATGCCGGCGATGACGGAGTGCGTCCATTGTCCATCCGGCGTGAACGTTGCTTTTCCCCCGACGGTGTACTGCCAGACCGACTGCGATGCCGGGACACTCTGCGACAGGCCGCGGGGCAGTGAATCCGAGCGGGAAGGCACCGACGCCAGGAGGAGCGGACTGATACCGTCGTTCGCCGTGTGATACGAAACGCGTGCAGTACCGTTGAAGTTCGACTGCGCGCCGACGAACCGAACGCCGCCGCTGGTCGCGATCTGCCGGCTGAAGCCGGTGGGCGTGACGGAACCCAGCGTGCGCACGGTGAGGGCGATGTCACCGGACCGAAGATCGGTGCCGGTGCGGGCTGTCAGCGCGTAGTCTTGCGCGAGCGCCGGGCGTGGCACGAAGCTGCTTCCCGCCACGCCGAGTCCACTGCGCACTTTCACTTCAGTGCCGCCACCGTCCGTGCCATCGTGGCGCGTGATGATGTTGATCACCCCGCTGATCGCGTTGGCTCCGTAGAGCGCGGCGCCCTGCGGACCGCGAATCACCTCGACGCGCTCGATCGTCTCCGGGCTCAGATCGGTGACCAGCAGCGGATTGGCCACCTCGATGCCATCGACGTAGATCTTCGGATAGCTGAGGCCGAACGAACTCGCGCCGCGAATGCTGCCGTACCGGGTGAGCAGCGCCGTCGGCGATTGCTCCCACACCCAGAGTCCTGGCACCGCACCGTTCATTGATTCGGACAGCGTAGTCGACGAGTGCTCGCCGAGCTGACCCGTCCGGAGCGCGTCGAGCGAGACGGGCAGCCCGCGGATCGATGCACCCGTCGCGCTACCGGTGACCACCACGCGATCGAGAATGGCCGGCGGCCGGACCGCCAACGCGCTCGTTCTGCTGGCGCGCGGCAGGCGGTCGCTCGGCACCAGCACGATCAGATTGCCGGCGATCTTCACCGGCTCGACGCCCGTTCCGCTGAGGAGCGCCGCGAGCGCGCTTCCGGCCGTGGCGTTCTCGAACGTGGCGCAGACGCTCTTGTCGAGCGGCAGAAATTCGCTCACGTACGAGAGACGCAGATCGGCGAGCGCGGCGACGCGGTCGAGCGCATCGCGCAAGGAAATGTCCCGCGAGCGGAAGGAGATCGGACGGTCGAGCGGCGACGTCCAACGTGCGGCGTCGCCGGCCGCAGCGCCGCTGCCGGTTGTCACGCAGGAAGAATTCGACTGTGCCGACAGCGTTCCGCTCGCGAGCAGGAGCGCGCCCAGCGCAGCCCTGCCCCACGCGGGGAAGCTCGCTCGCACGGCGGGAGTGCCGCGCCTCACGCGTTGCGACCGCGCATGCGTCAACGGACGGGGCGCGAGCTCGGGCGGGCGCCGTTCGGAATCGGACGCAGAATCGCAATGCCGCCGTTCCGCTCGATGCTCGTGCGCGACGCCAGCGCGATCGCTCGCAACACCAAGTCGATCGGCTCGTCGGTGTAGTCGGCGTTGAGCCGGAATGTGTCGAGCGTCGAGTCGCGTACCTGAAGATCGATGCCATACCAGCGGCGAAGCTCGGCGCGCACCTCGGCCAGCGGAGCGTCGCGGAAGGAGAGCTGGCCGTGCATCCAGGCCGTGTCCCGGCTGGCGACGCTCGCGCGCTCGGCTATCGCCGGCTGCCCGCCGAGGGACACCCAGCGGTCGCCCGCGTGGAGCACGCTTCCGGTGTCGGCGGCGATGGCGGCGAGGCGGACCCGCACGACACCCGATGTGACCGCGACGCGTACGTCGTTGGTGTCGCTGTGCACGACGAACGTCGTGCCGACGTCGCGAATCTCCGCCGCGCCGGCGCGCACAGTAAAGGGATGCGCCGCGTCGTGAAGCACGTCGAACATCGCTTCACCACTCAGCGTCACCTCGCGCCGGCCGTTGTTGTAGCCGGCGGCGACGATCAGGCGGCTGTCGGGTCCGAGCACCACGCGGCTGCTATCGGGCAAGCGCATTTCGAGCCGCTTGCCGATCGCGGTCGCCACCGTCCGGGCCGGATCATCGACCGCGCCCGAGCGCGCGTTACGCCAGATGAGCGCCCCGGCCGCGATGCAGACGACAGCCGCCGCGGCGCGCACCAGGTTCGAGTGCCACAGCCGCCGCGCGTAGGGAGGACGCTCGGAGTCGAGGAGCATCAGGCGCGGAGCGGTCAGCGACTCGTCGCGCGCGATCGGGGCAACGCGGCGCGCGCGCACCGTCTCGAGCGCGGCCTCGACGTCGATGTCGCTGGCCGACCGGATGTTCCG
Source organism: Gemmatimonadales bacterium (assembly GCA_038228795.1). Lineage (GTDB taxonomy): Bacteria > Gemmatimonadota > Gemmatimonadetes > Gemmatimonadales > Gemmatimonadaceae > JALZAE01. The sequence continues at coordinate 43,156 of JBBROY010000004.1, read as the reverse complement.
CACCGACCGGTCGAGCACGCCGACCAGTTCCGCGCCGTTCGGATGATCTCGGAGCCAGGCGTTGATGGCGCTCGTTTCCGCGGGCGAGCTTTCTCCGGCGAAAAATCGCCCGAGCGCTTCCCAATCCGGGGGAGAATTCGGCGTACTGATGGTCATGTGTTCCTAGACACCCGACCCGTCATTTACCCTTACGCGCGGGATCACCTGGCGGCGCATCGTATAATAGGCGTTGGCCCGATATCCGTCACGGAGAACGTTCACAGCCTCATGGATGAGAGAGCGCCGGTCGAGGGGGGGCTTTTCGCACGATTGCGCGCCGGTGATGCCGGCGCCTTCGACGCCATCTTCCGCGAATGGTACGTCCTGCTCGTGCGCGTCGCCGAGAGCCTGCTACGAGAGCGCGGGCTGGCGGAGGAGATCGTGCAGGACGTGATGCTCGAGCTGTGGCGGCGCCGCGAGCAGATCACGATCGACGATTCGCCGCGAGCGTACCTCCTGCGCGCCACCCGTAATCGCGCCCTCAACCATTTGCGTCATCAGCGCATCGAGGTGCGCGATGAACGGCATGTCGTGGGTGAAACCCATACGGCCCCAGTTGGAGACCGGTTTTTAGTGCAAGCCGAGATCGACGCCGCGGTGAAGCGTGCGGTCGCCGAGCTGCCGGAGCGGTGTAGAGAAGTATTCGAGTTGAGTCGAGTCAGTGGGCTGAAGTATTCAGAGATCGCAACGGCACTCGGCATCTCCGTGAAGACAGTCGAGGCCCAGATGGGAAAGGCACTGAAAACCTTGCGCGAGCGTCTGGCTCCGTGGCTACCGACATCCAACGAACTGTGAAACAAGATGTGAGACGTCAGATGTCAGACACTGCCTACCAGCGGTTATCAGCCACTGACATCTAACATCTGACATCTAACATCTCCCGGTTTGCGGCCTCAGCCGCAAACCGGGTGTCCATGCGGCAACGGCAGCGAGCAGTTCTTGGTGATGCCGTCCTGCGTGATCACGATCTTCGCCGTGCTCGAGCCGTCGTAGGTGACGACTTCGCGGCGCGACGATGCCGTCGTCGCTCCGGCGGCGGTGACGGTGGCGTGCATCGCGCGAACGACCGTGCCGGCGATCGGGTAGGTCGCACCCGTGGTCGTGACTGGAATCTTCAGCCCCGTCGTCGTGTCGCCCATGACGCGCGTGATCGAGAACGCGCCGGCCGTCGTCGTACCGGTCGTGGCCTCGTTGCCCGACGATGTCCCGTTGACGGTGCGCTGCGTGCTACCCGACGCGAGGCCGCTCACCGTGCGATTGCTCGAGTGCGCCACCGTGGTGGTCGCGCTGAGAATCGAATCAGTGATCGTGCCGTGAACACCGAGCCGGAACCCGTGACCCATGCCGGCGCCATATGCAATGGTGCCCGTGACATCGACCTTGGTGTTGACCGTGTTGGTGGTCAGGCTGTCGAACGCGGTCTGCGCAGTGCCGGCCGCATTCGTGTAAGCGGCGGAGCGGACGATGCTCAACCCGTTCAGCGTGATGGGGTCGCAGGTCACGCGGCCCGTCGCCGTGACGAAGACGCAGTTGCCGGACAGTCCCGGACCGCCGAAGGGACCGTGGCCGTGCCCGGGTCCGAAGCCGAGCCCGCCGAGATACGCGTCGTCGAATCCGCCACACATTCCGCCGCCGAAGCCGGGTCCGCCATGCTCATGACCGCCTCGGCGGCCGGGCACCCACGCGGGGCCGGAGTCGGCGCCGGTGGAGAAGCTGCTGTTCACCGAGCTGAAGCCGACGGAGGGCGTGAGGAACGCATCGGCGAGCGAGGCGGTGACAGGCCGCGTGGCGGAGTCGGTGCAGGCGGCGGCGATGATGGCGATGGCGCCGACGAGCAATCTCTGCGTGGAGCGGATCATCGAGGAAGTCTCCCAGATCTCACCGGCCGCGCGTCCGAGCCATTCGGATTGTTCGCACCGGATTCGAGAAGTGAGACACTCGATGGGGCGCACACCCCTACGAGCCGTTATCAGTTGCTGGGCTGTGATTCGGCGCCCCAGCCCCTAGCCCTCAACCCCCAGCCCCTCGAAGTTGTCCTCAGTTCCCGCACCCGGGCCCATCATGAGCCACATCGTCTCGGCCAAAGCCTACGCCAACAACGAAATCGCGTTTCTCGCCTGGTCGCTCGATCAGCCGATTCCGAATTGTCTCGGCTTCGAGCTGACGCGCATCTACACCGATACCGGCGAGGAGCGCGTGCTGCCAGCGTGGGTAGCGTTCAAGGGGCAGCGCAACGAGAGGTGGGTCGCGCAGACCACCAGCGTGTGGCCGATCCAAAAACTGTTCTGGCGCGATCTCACCGTGCGCAAACGGCGGGACGCGACCACACGCCGTCCCGCCGATCTGACCGTGAAGTACCGTATCCGGGCACTCGTCCCCGCGGCGGCCGGACTGCAACCCGTGACCAAGATTCCGAAGAAGACCTACAGCGGCGACGCCATCCCGCTCGCGTACGCCGATGCTGGAATCACCACCAACGACGTATTGGTCACGGCCAAGCACGGTGCGATTCGCGCCGCATTCACCAACGGCATCCTCGCAGCGCAATGGCTGACTCACGCGCTCGAGGGACTGGGCCAGCAGCCCACACCCGCGGTCCTCATCGCCCACATCTCGAACCCAGCCGACCCGCTGCGCCGATACCTCACCGGCGACGTACTCGGCACGCTCAAGGAGCTGCTCGAGCGCGCGCAGAAGGAGAAGGGCTCGCACGTCGCGCTCGCGCTCTACGAGCTCAGCGATCCCGAGCTCATCCAGCTGCTCACCGACACCCACGCGCAAGTTCGGCTGATTCTCTCCAATACCGGTGCCAACAGCGCCAAGCTATGGGACGCCGAGAACGCTCCGGCGCGCGAAGCACTGGGAAAGCTGAGCGGAATTCAGCTGACGGACCGGCTCTTCAACAATGGACACATTGGCCACAACAAGTTCGCCGTGCTCATCGACGCGAAGGGCAAACCCAAAGCGGTCATGACCGGCAGCACCAACTGGACGCCGACCGGGCTCTGTGGCCAGAGCAATAACGCGATGATCATCGACTCTCCGACCATCGCCAAGCTCTACCTCGATTATTGGCACCGACTGCAGGACGACACGAAGCTGTTCACCACCCCGGCGCCCGTCGGGTCGTCGAGCACGAACGCGCAGGGCCCGCTCATCCGAGCGGCGAACGCCGCGCCGCTGCCCGAGGTGAAGCTCAAGGATGGCTCGGCCGTCACGCTCTGGTGCTCGCCGAACACCGTGTCGAAGTCAAAGCTGGACGTCCCGCCGCCCGACCTCGCCGCGCTCTTCTCGCTCATGCGCAAAGCGGAGAAGACGATTCTCTTCGCCGTCTTTCAGCCGAGTCGGTCGGGCAAGCTCAGCATCATTGAAGAGGCGATCAACCTTGGCATCAAGGATCCGACGCTCAACGTCTACGGGGCGATCAGCGATCCGACGGCGATGCCGAACTACGTTCCACCGGTGAAGCCAGCTCCGGGCACTCCAGGCGATCCCGGCGCGCCGGCCGACAAAACGCCGTCGCCGTCGACCTACGATCGCGGCAACATCCACGTCGTGCGCGCGAGCGCCATGATGCCAGGCGACTTGATCGGCGACTTCGAGCGCGAGCTGTTGACCGCGGGCAAAGCGATCATCCACGACAAGATCGTGGTCGTCGACCCGCTCTCCAATAACGGGTTCGTCGCCATGGGCAGCCACAACCTGGGCTATAAGGCGTCGTACGAGAACGACGAGAATCTGCTCATCATCCGCCACAACAAGACGCTCGTACAGGCGTACGCGGTGCACGTGATGGACGTCTACGAGCACTATCGCTTCCGGGCAATCGAGGCGGAGCGCGCCGCGGCCAAGCCGGTCACAATACCAGACGCGCATCCCGAGTGGGACGGATTTCTCTCCACTGACGACCACTGGCTCACGCGGGCGATGGATCCGGCCAACTCCGGGCTCTCGGAATACTTCGCTCACTAATCACAGACCATGACCAGCGCGACTCCTCCGGGCGAACCGCCCGCGCCGCCCGATCCCTCCGCTCCGTCCGAACTGGACGAGGTGCTGCGTGCCGAGCTCGACCACATTTTCCGCAACCGGCATCCGAAACGCACCCCGGATGATGTCAACCGTACGTTCATCGGCCTCGCGCTCTCCGGCGGTGGCATTCGCTCGGCGACCGCGAATCTCGGCGTGTTGCAGGCGCTGTCGCACATGGGCATGCTGCCGCTCGTCGACTACCTGAGCACCGTGTCGGGCGGCGGCTACATCGGCGCCTGTCTGTCCTCGCTCCTTTCATGGAACGGCGACGAGCAGGCCGCGCGCACGCCGGGCTCGCACGATCCGTACACCTTCACACGCGAAGACCTTCGGTTCACCACCGACTGGAACAGCTTTCCCTTCCGCGCCGAGTACATACGGGGCAAGAGCAAGGTCGGCGGCGAGCTGGTCGGGCATCTGCGCACGCACGGCAATTTCCTCGTCTCGCGGCTTGGGCTGCTCACGCGCGAGACGATGCGAAGCATCGGCAGCATCATCACGGGCGTCGCCTTCAACGTGCTGGCGTTTCTGTTGACGATGTTCGCCATCAGCGCGGTGTATCTCAGCATCGCGCTCGTGGTGTCGCCCGACATGCGGCAAGCGCTGGACGGCTCCGTGGCGCGCGCGGCGCCGGTCGACCTCCGGCCACGGCCCCTGGTCGACGCGGGCTCCACCACCACGCGCATCGATACGGGGCGCGGCACCTGCGCGCCGGGCGCATCGGGCTGCGTGCAGGAAACGCGCACCGCCCTCCACCCACCGACGCTGGCCGATCGCTTGATGCGCAACGCGACGGTCACCGCCCTGGCGTTCAAGTTCGCGGCGGCCGAGTGGGCGGCGTGCGGTCCCGGCTGCTTGCCGGAGCGCGGAGCCGCGATCGTGATCCCGTTTGCCATCGGCGCGCTCTTTTCCATCGTCATCTGGATCTGGATTCTCATCGCGCGCCACAAATACATTCGCGGCGTGTCGCCGATCGGCGGAGAGCCAAAGCGCGGCGAGTCGATCGAGGATGCGCTCGAGGGGCGCGTGTTGCGGCGCATCGCGATCGTCGCGCTGCTCACCGCACTCGGCACACTGGCCGCCGAGCGCTGGTGGGGTGCGCCGCTGCATGGCGCGTCGCAGCTGCTGTGGCTCTTCGTGGTGGCCGCGTTCTTCCTTGGCGCGCGCGTGTCCAGCTTCCTGTTGGCGGTCGCGGTGCTGCCGGGAATGTCGAGCTGGACGCGCCGGCTGCGCTCGCTGTGGGGCGCCTATCAGACGATCACGATTTATGGATGGTGGGTGGCGTTCATCGCCGCGCTCTTTCCGCTGGCGATCTATGCGCTGCGCGACCATTCGGTCGCCGTCGGTTGGAGCGCGTTCGGGTCATTGCTCGTGACGCGGTTGGTGGTGCCGCGTAGCTCGGGCGGCAGGGCAAGCTGGCTGAAAATCCTCTCGGGTAAATTTCGCAATGCGCTGCTCGCCGTGCTGGTGACGCTCGTGGTGGCGTGCTGCGTGTTGTTCTTCGGATCGCTGCTGGCCGCCTACGCCAACTCCGCGGAGGGCTCCATGATCTTCGCGGCCGGCACGGTGCTGGTGCTGGTGCTCTTCGCCATGTTCGCCGACCAGAACAAGCTGGGCCCGCAATATTTCTACCGCGACCGAATCGCCGAGACGTACCTGTTGAGTGAGATGGCCGACACCAACGGCGCCATGCGCGTCTACCGCGATGCGATGGAAATGCCACTCAGCGCGCTGCACGGCGAAGCGACGCCACTGAATATCAAGTGGCGAAATACGGCGCCCTATCACCTCGTGAGCGCGGCGATCAATCTCGCCGGCAGCCGCGATCTCACGCGCAAAGACCGAAAATCAGGCTACTGGCTCTTCTCCAAATTGTATTGCGGGTCCACCCACACCGGATTTCGCGAAACGAAGCACTATCGCGGCGGGGAGACGAAGCTTGCGCGCGCCATCGCCATCTCGGGCGCCGCGGCCTCGTCCGGCATCGGGCAGGGCACCTTCTTCGCGCAGGCGTTCGCCACGGTCATGTTCAACATCCGGCTCGGCTACTGGCTGCAGAATCCGATGCACGAGGGCAGCATCACGGGCAAGGAGCGGAACACCTTCTGGCCCTGGTATCTGTGGCGCGAGGTGACGATGAACACCACCGAGACCGCGCGTCTGGTGAATCTCTCCGACGGCGGACACACGGGCGACAACGTCGGCATCTACCCGCTGCTCCAGCGACGCTGCAAGGTGATCATCGCCTGCGACTCCGAGCAGGATCCATCGCTCACCTTCAGCTCGTTCACCGAGGCGCTGCGCCACGCCTATGTCGATCTGGGAATCGACGTCGACATCGACCTGACGATGATTCGACCCGACCCGGACACCGGCCTCAGCCGTAGCCACTGCGCGGTCGGCCGCATCCGCTATCCCGACCGGCCGGATCAAGAGAGCTACCTCATCTACATCAAGAACTCGTTGACCGGCGACGAGCCCGAGCCGGTGCTCAACTACAAGGCGCGCCACGCCGAATTTCCGCACCAGACCACGGTGGACCAATTCTTCGACGACGCCCAGTTCGAATCCTACCGCGCGCTCGGCGTGCATCTGGCCGAGCACACCTTCAATGGGTGGGTGCGCTCCCGATCGTTCGACGAGATCCTGAACGTCCATACCCCTAAGCCCGTGCCCGTCCTGTCGGACCGCATCATTTTGGTGCCCCGAATCGTCCTCAAGGACCGCTCATGACCGACTCTGAGAACCCCCACTGGCGTTTCCAGCTCGTTGAGTCTGCGGGCAAGCCTGTCGCCAAACCGGGCGTCGAATCAGCTGTCGAGCGTACGGAGTGGTTCGACCTTCCTAACGTGATACTGGGCACATCGTGGCTGCGACTGCTGGTCATCCACACGGCCTTTCGCGCGGCCGAGCAGACCGACTACCAGCGGCTCCTCTCGCAGCTGCGCGAGATCGAGCGCCTGTTCATCGAATTTCCCGATCTCGAGCCGTACTATCGAGAGAGCTTTCTGGGCGACACTGCGGCGAGCTTGCCGGAAGAATCGCGAGCTCGCGCCGGGCACGTCGCGTCGCTGCAAGCCGACCTGATGGAGGACGTCTTCTATGTTCTGCAGCTCGATCGCTACGCCAACGCTCCGGACAATCGCGGCTGGATGAACCTGCTCCGCCGGTGGGGCAGATCGAAAAGCTTTAACGCGCGTCTCGAGCTTCTGGACACGACGTACTCCGAGGAGTTCCTCCAGTTCTACCATTACTATATTCGGGACTACCTCGCGACGATCGACGAGAGTCCCATTCCGCATCCCTGGGACTCAAAACACCGGCGCGCCGACCTCAGAGGCACCGGGATACCAGAGACCAAGCGGGAGTTCGCGACGGAGCGCGACATCTCGACGGCCAAGCCTCTGCCCGGCATCTTTCTCGACTCCGGCATCCGCGAAGCGGCGTCCCCGCGCATGACGGCGCGATCGGGCGAAGAGCCGGTGGAGCAACCCGGCACCGGCCAGCACGGCACCGGTTTGGGCGACGCGCAGAACCCATCGAGCGGCAGCCCGAGCGACCCGCCGACCACGCCGCCGAATGCGTAGAGCACCGGCACCGAATCCAGCCCGGAGATTTTCACGCCTTGATACAGGCAATAATAAGTAGCAAACTGCTACTAAACCGATGAACCAAACGGCCTCATGTAGGTAGCGACATGCCTCGAGTCCGCGTCGCGGGCCATCGTTCGATTCGCCGGTGCTCAGGCGGAGGCAGGGACGGTCGTGTCGTGACGATGTCCGCGGCTCGGCGCCCGACCCGCTCGGCACCGAACCGCGATCATCGACGCTCGCACTACTGCTACCGCTGCCGGCGCGAGGCTCCCTTTTTTGCGGGCTTCTTCTCGCCTTCCACAGCTTCGAGATTGATCGCGCCCACCGCGAGCTCAGTCAGCAGCTCATCGGTACCGCGCTCCTCGTCCAGCGTCTGCTGCAAGAGCGCGGCATGGTCTTCGAGACCCAACTCCCGCGCCCAGGTGCGCACGGTGCCGTACCCGGCCATCTCGTAGTGCTCGACGTGCTGCGCCGCCGTGATGAGACCGGCGTCCATCACGTCATCGGCCGCGTCCTCCTGCATCAGCTCGGCGCCATCCTTGATCACCCCTTCCATCCCTTTGCACTTCTTCCCCTTTGGGCTCTCGCCGAGCGACTTGCAGATGCGCTCCAGGCGCTTCACATGCTGCCGCGTCTGCTTCTCATGCGCGGTGAACGCGCGCTTGAGCTGCGGATGCGTGGCCTTCTTGATCATCTTGGGCAGCGCCTTGAGAATCTGATTCTCGGCGCTATACAGATCTTTGAGTTCATCGACATACAGCTCTTTCAGCGTTTCCATCTCCACGGTAAGGCTCCGGCTGATGTGTGGCAGGCATCTAAGCAAAGGAGGGGCCACTGGTAACACGCCGCGCTGTCTCGGTTCTTGTTCGATGCTCGCCTAAGATCGATCTTCGAGCATGGCTGATCTCTCCCTCAATCTCTTCGTCGTCCTGTCCCGCGCCCAACAGTCACTCGCGACGCTGGCGCGGCGCGATATCGAGCGCCACGATCTCGGGCTTACCGAATTCGCCGTGCTCGAGGCGCTGTATCACAAGGGTGATCTGACCGTCGGCGAGATCGGCGACCGCGTGCTGCTCACGAGTGGGAGCATGACTTACGTGGTGGACAAGCTCGAGAAGCGCGGGCTGGTCGAACGGCGGAGGTGCGGCGAAGACCAGCGCCGAACCTTCGTGCGCATCACCGCCGCGGGGGATCGGCAGATGCGGGAGATCTTTCCGGCACACGCCGACGCGATCCGAGCCGCGGCCGCCGGCCTCTCGGCCGATGAGAAGCGCCGGGCGATTGCCCTGCTCAAGAAGCTCGGACTCCACGCCCAGGCGATGGCCGGCGGAACTCCATAGGGCGTAGTGGCGCGCGCTCGCGGCGAGTGTATGATTGCACGAGAGAGCGGGTGTGGGGTGCGGAGTGTCGGGTGTGGTCGAGCTGAGATCTCGCCCTAGCCACACCCAACACCCCATACCCGCTCCACCACCGGGGAGCCCCCATGACCGAAACCGTCGTGCGCGAGAGCGCGGATGCGGTGCGCGATACCGTCATCACGTGGCGCCGCCACCTGCATCAGCATCCGGAGTTGTCGTTCCACGAGGAGCGCACGGCGCAATTCGTCGCCGACACCCTCGCTGGGTTTGGCGGGCTCGAGATCTCTCGCCCAACGGCCACGAGCGTGGTGGCGCGGCTCCGCGGGAGTGCATCCGGAAAAGTGCTGGCGATTCGCGCCGACATGGATGCGCTGCCGATCGATGAGAAGAACTCCCACGACTTCATCTCGCGGACGCCCGGCGTGATGCACGCCTGCGGGCACGATGGACACACCGCCATGCTGCTCGGCGCGGCAAAGGTGCTCTCGGCCTACACGGACAAGCTCGCGGGCGAGGTGCGCTTCATCTTCCAGCACGCGGAAGAGGTCTATCCCGGCGGAGGCGAAGCGCTGGTGCAGGCCGGCGTGATGGACGGCGTAGATCTCGTCATTGGCGCGCATCTCTGGCTGCCCTCGCCACTCGGCGAGATCGGCGTCAGAGTCGGCCCGCTCATGGCGGCGCCGGACACCTTTCGCATCACGATCACCGGCAGCGGTGGACACGCGGCGGCGCCGCACCAGACCGTCGACTCGATCGCCATCGGCGCGCAGGTGGTGACGAACCTCCAGCACATTGTCTCCCGCAACGTCGACCCGCTCGACAACGCCGTCGTCTCGGTGACGCAATTCGTCGGCGGCACCGCGGCCACGAACGTGATACCGGGCTCGATCGAGCTCGCCGGAACGGTGCGCACCTTCAACCCGGCGTTGCGCGCGCAGATGCCGCAGCTGATGGAGCGCATCGTCCGTGGGATCACCGCTGCGCATGGTGCCTCGTACACTCTCTCGTACGAGAACGGCTACCGCCCGGTGATCAACCATGAGAGCGCGAGTGAGCTGTTGCGGCGCGCGGTCGTGCGCGCCGTCGGCGCCGACGCGCTCGTGGAAGCGATCCCAACGATGGGCGGCGAGGACTTCTCGGCGTACCAGCAGCGCGCGCCTGGGAGCTTTTTCTTCATCGGCGCGCGGAACGAGGATCGCGGTATCGTCCACCCGCATCACCACGAGCGCTTCGACATCGACGAGCGCGCGCTCGATCACGGAACCCGCATCTTCGTCGCGGCGGCGCTCGACTTTCTGGGCGCGCGCTGAGGTGAGCGCGCCGGCCGGCCCGCGTCGCTATCGTTGGCTCGCGCTGCTGCCCGGCGTCGGGATGCTCGCCGGTGTGCCCTTCGCTAATCGCACTCAGCCCTACATCTTCGGCCTCCCGCCGCTGTTGGCGTGGATCGTCGGCTGGGTGCTGATGACCTCCGTGATCATGGGCGCGATCTGGACGCTCGACTCGCGCCGGGATCGCCAGGACGCACAACGTCCGTGAACGCCGCGCTCGCCGTCATCCTCGCGTTCTTCGTGCTTGCGATCACGCTCGGCGTCCTCGCGCGCCGCGGGCGCGTGATGAATCTCGAGCAGTGGAGCCTCGGTGGCCGCGGCTTCGGGACGATCTTCGTCTTTCTGCTGATGGCGGGCGAGATCTACACCACCTTCACCTTCCTTGGCGGCAGCGGCTGGGCATACGGCCGGGGTGCGCCGGCGTTTTACATCCTCTGCTACGGCGCCATCGCGTACAGCGCGTCGTATTTCCTGCTGCCGAGGATCTGGCGCTACGCCAAAGAGCACGCGCTCGTGTCGCAGGCGGACTTCTTCATCAAGAAGTACGACAGCCGGCCGCTCGGTGTGCTCGTCGCGCTGGTGAGCGTGATCGCGATCATTCCGTACCTGGTGTTGCAGCTCAAAGGGCTCGGCATCATCGTCTCCGAGGCGTCGTACGGATCCATCTCGCAGCCGACGGCGATCTGGGTAGGAAGCGTGGCGCTCGTCGCGTTCGTTGTAATCTCCGGTGTGCGCGGTTCGGCGTGGACGGCGGCGGTGAAGGACGTGATGATCCTGGTCGTCGCCGTCTTCGTCGGCGTGTATTTGCCGTTTCACTACTACGGCGGCTACGGCGAGATGTTCGCCGCGATCGAGCGCGCCAAGCCCGGCTTTTTGCTGCTGCCCCAGAGTGGAATGAGTGTCAGCTGGCTCATCTCGACGGTGTTGTTGACCGCGATGGGCTTTTACATGTGGCCGCATTACTTCGCCGCCACGTACACCGCGCGCGATGAAAATATCTTTCGCAAGAACGCCGTGGTGCTCCCGATCTATCAGCTGGTGCTGCTCTTCGTCTTCTTTGCCGGATTCGCGGCGGTGTTGCAGGTGACCGGGCTCAAGGGCGCCGACGCCGATCTCTCGCTGCTGCGCGTGTCGAAGATGACGTTCAGCCCGTGGCTGGTCGGCTTCGTGGGCGCGGCGGGCGTGCTCACCGCGCTCGTGCCCGGCTCGATGCTGCTCATGACGGCATCGACCATTCTGGCGCAGAACGTCTATCGCGAGCTGAGCCCAGGGGCCGACGATCGCATCATCTCGCTCGTCGCGCGCGGGCTCGTGCCCATCGTCGCGCTCATCGCCGTCATCCTCACGCTGCGCGGCGGCTCGGCGATCGTGCCGCTGCTGCTGATGGGCTACAGTCTGGTCACACAACTCTTTCCGGCGCTGATTCTCAGTATCGGCGGCCGGCCGTACGCGAGCGCTGCCGGCGCCCTCGCCGGCATTCTCGCCGGTGAGCTGACGGTCGCCTACATGACGATCACCGGCGCGACGCTCGCCACGTTGCTGCCCTCGGCGCCGCAGATGGTGAAGGATCTCAACGTCGGCCTCGTGGCGTTGATCGTGAACGTCGTCGTGCTCGGAGTGGTGTCGACGCTCACCGCGCGGCCGGCTGTCGCGCCCGCGTTGCAGTCCGTAGACGGATGACGAGCGCCGCGCCGCGCGTAAACGGCGCCCGGCTTCTCGCGCGATTGACGGAGCTGGCGCGCATCGGCGGCACGGCCGAGGGAGGCGTGTCGCGGCCGGCGTACGGCGCGGCCGACGTCGAGGCGCGGGAGACCGTGCGCGCGTGGATGAGAGAGGCCGGACTGTCGCCGGTGATCGACGCCGCCGGGAATACGATCGCTCGCCGCACCGGTGACGACGGTAATGCGGCGTCGATCATGATCGGATCGCACACTGATTCCGTCCCCGATGGTGGCCGCTTCGATGGCGCGCTCGGTCTGCTGGCGGCGATCGAAGTTGCGCAGACCGTGGCTGAGCGCGGCATCGCGCTACGGCACCCGCTCGAGGTTGTGAACTTCCAGAATGAAGAGGGCGGAATCATCGGCAGCCGCGCGATGGCCGGACGGCTCACCTCGGCCGATCTCGATCTCGTCGCGGTCAGCGGCTTCACCATCCGCGACGGTATTCGCGCGCTCGGCGGCGAACCAGACTGCTTGACGAAAGCGCGCCGGGCCGCGGGCAGCATCGCCGCCTACATCGAGCTGCACATCGAGCAAGGGACTGTGCTCGAAGAGCTCGGCGCGCAGATCGGTGTCGTCGAGGGGATCGTGGGCATCCGCTATTGGGAAGTCACGGTCGACGGCGAGGCGAGGCACGCGGGCACCACGCCGATGACATCGCGGCACGATGCGCTGCTGACGGCGTCGCGATTCGTCGAACTGGTGCACGATGTGGTGACGAGCGAGCCGGGCGCGCAGGTGGGCACGGTCGGACGACTCTCGGTCCATCCGGGCGCGCCGAACGTCGTACCGGGCCGGGTGATGCTGACGCTCGAGCTTCGCGACATCGAGGAGGCGAAAATCGAGCGCTTGTACCAGCGCATCGCCGGTGAGCAATTCCGGCTCGCAGAGCGGAACGGCACGAGCATCACGCTCCGGCCGACGCATTCCGTCGTGCCCGCGCCGACGGATGCGCGGTTGCGCGCCGCGATCGCCAGCGCCGCCACGGCCCTCGACCTCCGCTCGCACCCGATGCCGAGTGGCGCCGGCCACGATGCGCAGAACATGACGGTACTTGGCCCGAGCGCGATGCTGTTCGTGCCGAGTGTGGCCGGCGTCAGCCACTCCCCCTATGAGCTGACGGTGGACGAGGACGTCGTGAACGGCGCAAACGTCCTCCTCGGGGCCGTAACTCGGGTCGATTGATCGGGAACTTCGCGTCGAGGCAGTCTGTTCGTCTCGAGGTGTCTTGAATTCAAGATAATCACCCCGCCTTTAATGAGGCGCGGGATTGATGGCAGACGCGCCGTCACCGACATCTAACATCTGACGTCTGAGGACTGCCCCATGAGCACCTCCGTAGCGCCGGCCACCACGACGACCTGGGCGCTGGATCCAGCCCATACCGCCGTCGAGTTTTCCAGCAAGCATTTGATGATCTCGACGGTGAAGGGTCGCTTCGCCGACGTCACGGGGTCGATCGTGCTCGACCAGGACGACATTACGAAGTCGACCGTCGAAGCGACGATCGCCACGGCCAGCATCGACACCCGTACCGAGCAGCGCGACCAGCACCTCAGGTCGGCTGATTTTCTCGACGTCGAGAACTTTCCGGCGATGACGTTCACGAGCACCCGCGTCGCGCGCGACGGCGATGGCTTCAAGGTGACAGGCGACCTCACGATCCGCGGCGTGACGAAGGAAGTCACGCTCGACGTGACCGATGAAGGCCGCTCTCCCGATCCGTGGGGTGGCCAACGCGCCGGCTTCAGCGCCACGACCAAGATCGATCGCCGCGACTTCGGCCTCACCTATAACATGGTTCTCGAGGCTGGTGGCGTGATGATCGGGCACGATGTGAAGATTGCGATCGAGGTGGAGGCGGTGCTGAAGGTCTAGGGACTGGGGGTTGGGGGTTGGGGGTTGGGGGTTGGCCCCTAGCCCCCATCGCCTGACCCCTGACACTTTTCCCCACCCCCAACCCGGAGCCCCATGCTCAGAGATTTCAAAGCGTTCATCATGCGCGGCAATGTGATGGACTTGGCGGTTGGCGTGATCATCGGGGCCGCGTTTGGAGCGGTGGTGAAATCGTTTGTCGATGACGTGATCATGCCGCCGATCGGGCTCGCGCTTGGGAACGTCGATTTCTCGAACATGTTCTCGATCTTGAAGGTGGGACCGAAGGCGCCTCCTCCCTACGCATCGCTGGCCGATGCGAAGGCGGCCGGAGCGGTCACGCTCAACTACGGCGCGTTCGTCAATACGATCATCACGTTTCTGATCGTCGCACTCGCCGTGTTCGTGCTCGTCCGCATGCTGAACCGGCTCTACGCGCAGCCCGTCCCGGTCACGCCGAGCACGAAGCCCTGCCCGTTTTGCACGATGTCGATTCCCCTCGCCGCCAGACGATGCCCCGAGTGCACCGCCGAGATCGCGTGAGGGACGCCCAATGCCTGAGCTGCCCGATGTCGAGATCTACGTCGAGCACCTGAGACGGCGCGTCGTCGGTGTTGTGCTGCAGCGGATCCATGTCGCCAACCCATTCGTGCTTCGCTCGTTCGATCCTGCGCTGCCCGAGGCGAACGGAAAGATCGTCGTCGGCATGCGGCGGCTCGGGAAGCGCGTGGTGTTCGCGCTCGAGGATGATCTCTTTCTCGTCATTCATCTGATGATCGCGGGGCGGCTTCGCTGGCGCCCCCCGGGCGCGAAGCTGCCCGCGAAGCGACTCATCCTGGCGACGATGGAGTTTCCCGCCGGCACGCTCGTGCTGACCGAGGCTGGCACGACCCGGCGTGCATCCATTCATCTGCTGCGCGGTGAGGCAGCGCTTGGCGAGATCGACCGCGGCGGCATCGAGCCGCTCGACGCCTCGGCCGGGTCGTTCGCGGCGCGACTGCGTAGCGAGAATCACACGCTCAAGCGCGCGCTCACCGACCCCCGGCTGTTCAGCGGCATCGGGAACGCGTACTCCGACGAGATTCTCCACCGCGCACGGTTATCGCCTGTCTTGCTCACCTCGCGCATCAGCGATGACGATGCCACGCGGCTCTTCGACGCGACACACGCTGTCTTGATCGAATGGACGGATCGCCTGCGTGCCGAGTCGGGCGACACATTCCCGGAAACGGTCACCGCGTTTCGCGAAGGTATGGCGGTGCATGGCCGCTTTGGCGAGCCGTGCCCGGTGTGCGGCGCGCCCGTCCAGCGCATCCGCTACGCGACGAACGAAACGAACTACTGCGCCCGCTGCCAGACCGGGGGCCGCCTCCTCGCCGATCGCGCCCTCTCGCGCCTGTTGAAGCAGGACTGGCCTCGCGAACTCGAGTAGGGTATGTCCGGAATCGAGTGTCATTGACTCAGTGGCGCATTTTTCGCGCAGTACGCGCCAACACCGAACACTGACGGAGCCGGGTCATAACATGAAGCGCGTGATGATGGTCATCGGTGTCGCGGCGATCGCGGCGTGCGGCGGGCACGATGCGACGAGTCCCGCAGTCGTCGGAACGCCGTGCACGAGCGCCACCAGCTTTCCGGTCTCGCTCCAGATCGGCGATGTCGCGGTGGTCAGCGATCCGGCCAAGATGAACTGCATGAGTGTTGCGGCGACGGCCGCGACGGCCGAGTACGTCTTCATCGCGGCCAACGCGAACCAAAGATCCGATGTGATCTGGAATTACACCGTCAGCGCGGCGGCGAGCATCGTGGCCGGTGCCAGCTACGCGCCCGCCATCCTCACCAACCTCGCAGCCTCCGGCACCGACGGCACCGACGGCGGCGCCGCCGACGCGCCAGTGCCGTTCGCCGTGCGAATGGAATCCGTGAGGCACGGGGCCGTGCGTCAGCTGCCGATCGCCGACGCGCGGGCGCTGGCCCACCAATCAATCGCCGCTCGCTCCGCGGCCCCGGGCGTGCACTATAGTCTCCAGCCGCCGCCGGGCGTCGGTGACATTCTCACGCTTCGGGTGCCGGACAGTACCAGCAAGCCCTGCACGAATTTCTTCACTGTCGGCGCTCGCGTGATGGCGGTGAGCCTTCATGCGATCATCGCCCAGGACACGCTCGCACCGGCCGGCGGATTTTCCGCGGCGGATTTCACGGACATCGCGAGCGAGTTCGACAACATCATCTATCCGACCGATACGCTCCACTTCGGCTCTCCGGGCGACGTTGATGGCAATGGCAAGATCATCATCCTGTTCACGCCCCGGGTGAACGCGCAGACGCCGCGCAACTCGAAGTCATTTCTGGGAGGGTTCTTTTTCGGCGGCGATCTGTTTTCGCGCGCCTCGTGCAATGAGAGCAACGTCGCCGAGCTGTTCTATCTACTTGCCCCCGATCCGGGTGCGGTATTCAGCGATGCGCGCACGACCAGCTCCGTGCGGCACGGGTCCCGGGGCGTCATTGCGCACGAGTTTCAGCACATGATCAATCTCGCGGTGCGCATTCGCTCGAGTGCCGCGGAAGATGAGGCCGTTTGGCTGAACGAAGCGCTCTCGCATTTCGCCGAGGAATTCGTCGGACGCGCCGAGCATGGCTATCCGGATCTGCGCAAACTGACCATTACCGACATCGTCGACGAGCCGCTGCGCAACGACTTCAACGCGTTTTTTGCCCAGAACCTCGTCCGGTTCAAACCGTGGCTACAACGCCCCGATACGGCCGGCGCGACCAGCGCGCACGCCGACCGATCGCTGGCAGTACGGGGCGCCGCGTGGACGATCGTGCGTTTTTCGGCTGACCACTTCTCTGGCGGCGACGTCGCCACGTTCACTCGGCAGCTCGTCGCCGGTCCCGACACCGGCGTCGCCAATCTCGTGGCGCGCAGCGGCGTGCCCTTCGACTCGATCATGCGGGGCTGGATGGTCGCGAACTACGCCAGCGACTTCGGTGTCGTGAATCTCGCGCCGCGCTCGGCGTACGTGAGCTGGAACATGCGCAACGTCGAGGCGGCGATCTCGAGCGGGATTTATCCGCTCACCGTCACTTCACTCACAGACGGCAGCTCGGTGAGCACGAAGGCGACATCGGGATCGGGGAACTACTTCCGCCTTGCGGCGACGCCGCTGACGGTACGCGTGCGATCGACGGATGGATCACTGGTCGTCGAACCCGGGGCGAGAGTCTACATCGTCCGTACGAGGTAGAGAGCGTCGACGGCCGCGATGGCGCGACGGTAGCGCTCCTCCCACGTGCCGGAGATCTCGATCACACGCGCGCCGCGCCGCGCCAACGCCTGCCGGAACTGCGATTGCATGAGGTCGCGCGTGTGCGGCTGGTCCCGCTGCGGGTCGGCGATCCACGGCGCATCGATGTCCATCAGGAGATAGAGGTCGGCGCGGCGCGCGGTGGCGGCTAGCTCGATCCAGTCCGGGCATCGGCCATAGTAGTGATCCGCGTAGACCGCCGTGCTCGTCAAATCGGTGTCGAGAAAGAGCAGGCGGTCGGCCGTGCGCGCGCCTGCCTCTTCGGCGGCTATTTGACCGCGCGCGATCGGATCGATGTCAGCCGCCGAGAGCGCGGTCAGCTCCCCGCTGAACTTTTCGTCGACGTAGGTGCGCGCGAACTCGGGCACCCACACCGTGCCGTAGTGCTCGGCGAGTCGGCGCGCGAGTGTCGTTTTTCCGGTGGATTCCGAGCCGGTGAGAACTATACGTTTCACGTAGTAGGCGCGTACGGGTGTGGGAAGATAGTCCCAATGACGCAGCGGCTGTGCGCGCACCATCGTGGCCGAGATCGGAACGTCACGCCGTTCGGCATCGACCATGATGTGGCGGGCGCCGAGTCGGGCGGCGAGCTCCGCACCGTAGCGCGGAGGTGAAGACGATGTCGGGCGCGATGGGCATCGCGCGCCGGATCGTCGCGGTCCAGATCTCCCAGAAGCGCGGATGATCGGATGGCTCCGACGGATTTTCGTCCGTGACGTGTACCACGCGCACGTTGGCCGACAGCTCGGCCATCAGCTCGGCCATCCAGCCGTAGCGAAGCGAACCCGGTATCGGCTCGCGCGTCAGGGAGCAGACCAGCACGGTGAGATCGTCGACGTGCTCGAGCGCCCGGCGCACGACGAGGACATGTCCCGCGTGCGGCGGCATGAACTTCCCGAGAATCAGGCCGGTACTGCGGCTGGCTGGAGCGTCCGTCGCCACTGCACATATCCCATGACGCCAAGCACGATGAACAACGCGTACAAACCGGCGGTCTGATCGAGCGATTTGAATACGAACAAGCCGACGTAGCAGATATCGGCGGCGATCCAGACGATCCAGTTCTCGAGCTTCTTCTTCGTCAGGAGATACTGTGCAACCAGGCTAGCGGAGCTGAGGGAGGAGTCCATGAAGGGAAGGGCGGCATCGGTGTAGCGGTGGAGTACGGTGCCAAGCATCGCCGCGAACACGATCGCGATCATGGCCAGTCGGAGCAGCAGCGCACGCGATGCACGGGTCACGGGCAATTCCGATTTATCGGCGCCGCCGTAGAGCCACTCGTACCAGCCGTACAGCGTGAGGGCGAAGTAAACGACCTGTAGCCCCATGTCGGCGTACAGCTTGGACTGCCAGAACACGACGGCGTAGAGCGCAACGTTGACGAGGCCGATGGGCCAGTTCCAGACGTTCTGGCGCGTGGCGAGGAACACGGCGACCACGCCGGTGACGACAGCGAAAGGCTGGAGCCAATCCATTGATCGACAGTTGTCAGACGCCAGAAGTCAGACGCCAGTCCATGGCGGCGGGGAATCCAAAAAAATAAGGCGTGGGCAGTGACGCCGCAAATTAGTATCATTTTGCGCTTATTTCCTGGCGCCCGATTTGCTATGCTATACCTCATGCCGCGCGCTGCCGCCCGCCGTCCATCGTCCGCCAAGTCGGGCGCGGTCGTCATTCCACGCGACGAGACCGATGCCGAGCTCCGCGTCGTATCGCGGACGGTACGTTTGACCAACCTCGGGAAGCCGTTCTGGCCTGAGCTGGGCATCGCGAAGCGCGATCTGCTCCAGTACTACGCCACCGTCTCGCCTTATCTCCTGCCGCACTTGATCGGCCGCGCGATGGTGATGAAGCGCTATCCAAACGGCGCCGCGGGCGAGTGTTTCTTCATGAAGCGCGCGCCAAGTCCGCGGCCCGACTGGATCGAGACCTGCGCGATCGAGCACGGGTCGGGGAGCGTGATCGACTTCCCCGTGGTGCAGGACCTCGCTTCGCTCCTCTGGGTCATCAACCTCGGCTGCATCGATCTCAATCCGTGGTACGCCCGCTGCGACGATGTGAACCGTCCGGACTTTCTGCACTTCGATCTCGATCCGGTTCCAGGCGCCAAGTTCGATACGGTGCGCGAGGCGGCGCTGATCGTGCACGAGGCGCTCGATGCGCTGGGCATGCCGGCGTACGCGAAGACCACCGGCTCCAAGGGAATCCACATCTACGTGCCGATCGTGCGCGGACCACTGCAGAAGGAAGTCTGGACCTTCGCCAAGCAGCTCGCGCAGGTGCTGGCCGAGCGCAACGCGAAGACGCTGACGGCGGAATACCGTATCGCCAAACGTCCAAAGGGTCGCGTGCTGGTGGACTACAACCAGAACGCTTGGGGACGCACGCTCGCATCCGTCTACTCGCCGCGTCCGAAACCGCTGGCATCGGTCTCGACGCCCGTGACTTGGCCCGAGATCGAGCGCGGCATCGCGATCGAAGATTTTCGCATCGAGAACGTGCCGGCGCGATTGGCGGAGGTCGGCGATCTGTGGGCGCCGATGGCGGCGAAGAAAGGTCGATTTGCGTTGGAGAAGGTCCTGTGAGAATCAACTGTGCCGCACGCAGCGCCCTCTCGTGACTCTCCCCATCCCAACGTCCTACCCTCCAATGGAGGCCAAGCTCGTTGCCGAGCTGCCGGAGGGCGCCGAGTGGCAGTACGAGCCGAAGTGGGATGGATTTCGCTGCCTGGCATTTCAAGACGGTGGCAAGATCGATCTGCGGTCGAAGTCCGGGCAGCCGTTCAATCGCTATTTCCCTGATCTCGTCGAAGCGTTCGAGGCCATCGGGGCGGGGCGCTTCGTGCTCGATGGGGAGATCGTCATTCCCGTCGGCACGATGCTGTCGTTCGACGAGCTCCTGCTGCGCATCCATCCGGCGAAGAGCCGGGTCGACAAGCTCGCGCGCGAGCACCCGGCGCTGATGGTGCTATTCGACGTGCTGGTCGATGAGCGTGGAAACGATCTGACGGGCGAACCGCTCTCCATACGGCGCTCGGCGTTGGAGCGCTTCGCGAAGAAGTACCTGCCGGTGAAGTCGCCGATCAAGCTGTCGCCCGCCGTGACGCAGCGCGCGAAGGTCGATACGTGGTTCGACTCGTTAGGCGCCGGCCTCGACGGCGTGATCGCGAAACGGGTGGATCTGCCCTATCAATCCGGCGAACGGACGGGGATGCAAAAATTCAAGCGCATGCGCACGGCCGACTGCGTCGTCGGCGGATTCCGCTACGCCTCGAAGGGGAAGGTGGTCGGCTCGATGCTGCTCGGGCTCTACGACGACGATGGTCTGCTGCATCACGTGGGCTTCACCTCGAGCATGAAGGCGGACGAGCGTCAGGCACTGACGACCAAGCTCGAATCGCTCATCAAGGCGCCGGGGTTTACCGGCCAAGCGCCCGGCGGCCCGAGCCGGTGGAGCACCGAGCGCAGCGCCGAGTGGAAGCCGCTGGCATCGAAGCTGGTGCTCGAAGTGCAGTACGACCACTTCAGTGGCGGGCGCTTCCGGCACGGCACAAAATTTCTGCGCTGGCGTCCCGACAAGACGCCCGGGAAATGCACGTTGGATCAGGTGGCGCAGGAGGCAGTGTCGACGATGAGTCTGCTAAAGGGTCCTAGGTGCTAGGTGCTAGGTGCTAGGTGCTAGGTGCTGAGGGCGCTCGCAAGATCATCGCGTCTAGCCCCGCAACACCTAGCACCTTCCCTCATCATGTGTGGGGGCTTGACAGTCGATGATTCTCAGTTGATAGTTCCCCACACATCATGTGAGGGGAAGATACCATCATGCCGCGCACACCGCTCGAATTGCTGCAGGGGACGCTCGACGTCCTCATCCTGAAGACGCTCTCCTGGACACCGGCGCACGGGTACGGAATCTCGCGTTGGATCCGTCAGCGAACCGATGGCGTGCTCGGGATCGAGGATGCCGCGCTCTACCAGGCGCTGCACCGGATTGAGCGCCGCGGGTGGATCGAGAGCGAGTGGGGGCTCTCTGAGAACAACCGCCGGGCCAAGTACTACCAGCTCACCACCGAAGGCCGCAAACAGCTCCGTGCCGAGACCGCCACCTGGCGGCAGTACGCGGCCGCGGTCTTCAAAGTGCTTGAACCGACCTGAACGTGGAAAATCGGCATCTCGGGCACTCCGTGCACGAGTGCTCGACGCCCGGCCTCCCCACTATGCCCAGGAAGGGAGTGGTGTTGGTGACGGCGTATCCGCGTGCAATCGCTCGGTGTTGTCAGTGCTGACATCTGACATCTGACATCTGACATCTATGCCCATCAGGAGCCACAAACGCGTCTTTCGCTTCCCATGGCGTACCGACAACGACGTCACGCAAGACGTCGCCGATGAGCTTCAGTTCCACATTGAGATGCGCGTCGAGGAGTTGATCGAGAGCGGCCTGTCTCCCGTGATGGCGCGCGAGGAGACGCTGCGCACCTTCGGCGATCTCGAGTACACGCGACACTACTGCGCCACGGTCGACCGTGGCACCGAACGATGGTCCAGGAGGATGGAGCTCATGCACGATTTTCGGCAGGATTCGATCTACGCGTGGCGCAAGCTGCGCAAGAGCCCGGGTTTTACCTTCATCGCGATGCTGACGCTCGCCCTGGGCATTGGCGCGAACACGGCGATCTTCTCGGTGGTCAACGCAGTACTGCTTCGTTCGCTGCCGTACGAGAATCCTGACCGGCTCGTCCGGGTGATCTCCATCCGCAGAGGGAAGAACAGCGCGATGTCGTACCAGGACTTCATCGACTTTCGCGCGCAGAACCGATCGCTCGCCGGCATCGCGGCATTGAGCAATGATCCAATGCACCTGACCGCCGTCGGCGCGGATCCGATTCGCGTCACGATCGGACGCGCGACGGCGAATATCTTCTCCGTGCTCGGCGTGCGGGCACAGCTCGGCCGCACCTTCGCGCCCGACGAGGATTTGCCGACGGCGCGGAAAGTGGTGATTCTCGGCGACGCCATCTGGCGAAGCCGGTTCAACGCTGATCGCGGCATCATCGGCCGGTCGATCACCCTCGACGGCAACGACTACACCGTTATCGGCGTGATGCCGAGCGGCATCGAATATCCGGACGACATCCAGATCTGGCGGGCGCTGATGCCCGAGCAGCTGGACGCGCCGGAGCACCGGGGCGCGCACTATCTCGAGTCGATCGGCCGACTCAAGCCGAGCGCCGCGTTCACGGCCGCCGAAAGCGATCTGGTCGGGGTGGCCAAACGCCTCGAGCAACAGTATCCGGAGTCGAATGCCGGACGTGGCATTCGCTTCAGGCTCCTGCGTGACCAGATCGTCGGCTCGACGCGAAAGCCGCTCTATGTGCTGCTCGGTGCCGTCGGCTTCGTGCTGCTGATTGCCTGCGCGAACGTCGCGAATCTCTTTCTCGTGCGAGCGGCGTCGCGCGGGAGCGAAATCGCCATTCGCACCGCGCTCGGCGCTGGCCGTACGCGACTCGTTCGGCAGCTCGTGACCGAGAGCATGCTGCTCGCGCTCGGCGGTGGTGCGGCCGGAGTCGCGCTGGCGTGGTGGGGCACCGCGGCGCTGGTGCGCTTGGGACCGAGCATTCCTCGGCTGAATGAAGTGCGCATCGACGGCACCGTGCTCGCGTTCACCGCGCTGATCACGCTCGCGACCGGGTTCGTGTTCGGACTGTTGCCGGCGTTGCAATCATCGACACCCGATCTCGCCGGTGCGTTGCGGGCGGGCTCGCGCGGCACGCGAACGCATCGCGGCAGCCGCCGCGTGCGCAGCGCGATCGTCGTCACCGAGGTCGCGTTGGCGGTGATGTTGCTCACCGGCGCCGCCCTGTTGATCCAGAGCTTCGTGCATCTGCAGGCGGTCGACCCCGGCTTCCGTCCCGAGAATGTGGCCACGTTCTCTATCGAGCTGCCGGACAAGAAATATCCCGAGGAGAAGCAACAGCGCGCGCTCGCGTCGCGGCTCGAGGAGCGCATGCGGCATCTCGCCGGAGTGCAATCGGCGGCGATCGTTGCCGGCCGTCCGTTCGGGGGCTGGGATGCGCAGACCAGCATGCAGGTCGTGGGCAAGCCGCCGCTGCCGCCGGGCCAAGCGCCGATCATCCATCTTCGCATGGCGACAGCCGACTACTTCAAGACGATGGGGATCCCGATCGTGCGCGGCCGTCCCTTCACCGACGCCGACCGCGGTGGCGGCCTGCACGTCGCGATCGTCTCCCAGGAGAACGCACGCCGATATTTCCCCGGTGAAGATCCAATCGGGAAGCGCATCACGACCGGCTTCTCGAATGCGGAGGGCGACTTCGGGGGTGAAATCGTGGCGGTCGTTGGCGATGTGAAGGAGGCCGGACTCGATGCCAACGTCGAGCCGGCGACCTACTTTCCGCTCGATCAGGCTCCAATGAACTTATTGTCTGTCGTTCTGCGGACGACGGCGAATCCCTCGTCGATCTTCACCGCCGCGCGGGCCGAGCTTCGCCAGATCGATCCCGATCTGCCGTTCTCTGGCGCGATGACGATGGAGGCATCGGTCGCCAGCTCCGTCGCGGGCCCTCGCTTCTATACTTTGCTCCTCGGTATCTTCGCGGCGGTCGCGCTCGCGTTGGCCGGGGTCGGACTCTACGGAGTGATCGCGTATGCCGTCTCACAGCGCACGCACGAGATCGGCATCCGGATCGCGCTCGGCGCTTCGCGCGATAGCGTGCTCCGCATGGTGGTCGCGCAGGGACTCGGCCTCACCGTCATTGGAGTGGCGATCGGCATCATCTTCGCGGCGATCGTCACCCGAGTGATGTCGAGTCTTCTCTTCGGCGTCAGCTCGACGGATCCGCTCACCTTCGCCGCGGTCGGCGTGATTCTCGTCGTCATCGCGATGCTCGCCAGCGCGGTGCCGGCAAGACGGGCGGCGCGAGTGGATCCGGTGGTGGCGTTGCGAGAATGAGCGGGCCGGGAGGGATTGGGGCGCAGAGAAACTCGACCCGGCGCCCCAACCCCTAGCCGCTAGCCCCCAGCCCCTCTAACATCGCGCATGCCTGAACCGGGAGCTACCTCCCGCATCCGCGCCAACATCCTCCTGCGCGTCGTGCTCTACTACGCCGTGTTGCTGGCGGCATTCGCGTTCCTGACCTCGCGCTTCGGCGAGCAGTGGCTCGTCTTCGCGCCGGTGATGGGAATCGGAGGAGGACGGCGGGGCGTCGCGGCGGCGCTGGCGGACCAAGGGCCGACGTCGATGGGAGCTTCCGAGACCGCGATGGCCACCGCCGTCTCCATGATCGTGGCGGCACTGCTCTCGTTGCCTGTCGCGTGGCTCTACATTCTCACCCGTCAAAAAAAGGGATACCGGCAGTCGGTGGTGCAGACGCTGGTCTTGCTGCCGGTCGTGGTTGCGGGCGTCGTGGTGCTGGTCAAGAACTCGGTCGCGCTCGCTTTCAGTCTCGCCGGTATCGTCGCCGCGGTGCGCTTTCGGAACACGCTCGAGGACAGCAAGGACGCGGTCTACATCTTTCTCGTGACCGCCGTCGGACTCGCCGCTGGCGTTCAGCCGACGGTCGCTATCGTCTTCTCGATCGCCTTCAACCTGATCGCCGTCGCGCTCTGGGCGAGCGACTTCGGCCGTTCGCCCGCGGCGCTCGAGGGCACACGGGCGGAGCGTCAGCTCGATCGGGCGATGCAGATCGTCAACCGCACGGGAATGTTCGTGGCGAAGATGGATGAGGAGGTGCTCAAGTCGATGTCCCCCGAGCAGCTCGACGCGTTGGCGGACCGCGCTTGGCGCCGTAAGAAACGCAACGCTCCCGAGCTGGAGGACGCCGCCGAACGACCGCACTACGAGACCTTGGTCCGCGTTCGCGCCCACGACCTCCCCGCCGCGCGCGCCATTGCTGAACGCGTGCTGGCCGTTCACGCCAGCAGTTGGCGACTCGGCGGCGTGGTCCACGAGGATGGCGACGTGCACGTGCTCGAGTACGAGTGCCTGCTGAACCAGACGGCGAGCGGGGCGACGGTACGCGATGCCATGCGCGGTGGCGACATCATACTCGGAGTTGAAATCCATTGACGGCTGCGTGCTGCGTGCTGCGTGCTGGTCCAAACGACATGGCTGACAATCGACGAAGGCGAGAGGAGCTCTGTCGTCCGGGTTGCCGTTGGCACGCAGCACGCAGCACGCAGCACAGTTCGGTTTCTCACGGAGACTAGCAATGCGCCTCATCCTTGTTCTCGCCGTCTTCGCCGTCAGTGTTCCCGCTCCCGCGCCCAACCTCTTCGATGAAGGCAAGCCCGTCGAATTCACACTCACGGCGGATCTCAAGACGCTGTTCGCCGATCGCGACACCGCGAAGGCGGCCTATCATCCCGGAACGTTGAGCTACGTCGACTCGAGCGGGGTGACGGTCAAGGTCGAGGTGCGCTTGAAGACGCGCGGCATCTGGCGGCGGAACGCGAGGAACTGCGATGTGCCGCCGCTCTGGCTCGACTTCAAGGGGCCGGCGATCAAGCACACCATCTTCGCCAAGCAGACGCACATCAAACTGACGACCCATTGCCGCGACGACGATACGTACGAGCAGTACGTGCTCAACGAATACGCGCTCTACAAGATCTACAACCGGCTCACACCGGCCAGCTTTCGCGCCCGGCTCGCGCGCGTCACCTACGCGCAGCAGGGTGCGCCCGCGAACGCGCGTCCAGTCGCCGTGCGCTATGGCATACTGCTCGAAGGCGAAAAGGCCTTGATGAAGCGCAACCACGCCCAATCGGTGAACACGCATGGCGCGCGGTGGGACGACCTGGAACCGGCGGCCTCCGGCCTCATGTCGGCGTTCGAGATGATGATCGGGAACACCGACTGGTCAGCGTACGGGCTGCACAACGTCAAGCTGATGCGCGACTCAACGGGCACGACCATTCCCATAGCGTACGACTTCGATTTCTCCGGAGCCGTCAACCCGCACTATGCCACCGTCGACCCCCGTATCGGCGTCAAGACGGTGCGTGATCGCGCCTTCCGGGGTCCGTGCCTCACGAATGAAGAATGGGCGCCGATCGTCGCGCGCTTCGACGCCGAGCGTCACGCGATCGACTCGATCGCCGGCGCGATCCCGGCGCTCAAGAAGGAGCGCGCCGAGAATCTGCGCGACTATATCGGGCAGTTCTATCAAACACTCGATGACAAAGGACGCCGCTCGAGTGATCTCATCGGCGCGTGCCGCAAGTACACCAATGGCGGCGGCGCCGCGGGCGCCAGCAGAGCGACTGGCAGCTAGCCGCCCGCTCCCAGCCCCTTGGTGAACAGCGCCCCGACGCTCCACGCCTGAAAGGGACAGCCTCGCGGCGCGAACGGTGATTCCGCATCCGTGATCTCGGAGACGTGACCGAGTCCGGCTTCATCGAGATGCGCGAGGAGCGGAAGGAGAAATCGGGCGTGTGCCTCGGCGCGGGCGTCGGGGGTATTCCCGCGAACGCGGAGCCAGGCCTCGACGAACGGCCCGATCAGCCACGGCCACACGGTGCCCTGATGATACGCCGCATCGCGTTCAGCCGGCCCGCCCTCGTAGCGCGCCACATAGCCCGGCTCGCCCGGCGCGAGGGAGCGCAGTCCGATCGGCGTGAGCAGGCGCGCCTCGACGGCGTCGACGACACGGCGAGCGCGGTCGCCATCGATCAGCGAGTGTGGCAGTCCGCCGGCGGCGAAGATCTGGTTCGGACGAAAGCGCGCATCGGCCGTGCCGCGCACGTGATCGACATCGATCACATCGAAGAGATAGCCGCCCTCGGCGTTCCAGAATCGCTCCATGAAGCTCGACCGTGCGCGATCAAGCGTGCGGAGCAGCTCGGGACTGCCTAACGAGAGCTCGTCGAGAACGAACAACGCGTTGATCCAGAGCGCCTGCACTTCCACCGGCTTGCCGACGCGCGGCGTGAACACCCGATCGCCGACTTTCGCGTCCATCCAGGTGAGCTGCGTCGGCACGGCGCCGGTCTCCCCCGCGGCAAGCAGGCCGTCCACATCGGCGTGGATGTTGAACCGCGTTCCGCGCGCGTAGCCCTCGACGATCGCGCGCACGGCATCGCTGATCGCGGCGCGCTCCTGCTTGGTGATACCGCGTCCGCGCGAGTCGGCGGCGCGGAGAAAATCGCCGGCGGCGATGACGTACCACAGTGAGGCGTCGACCGAATTGTATTCCGGGGCGTTACCGTGTTCCGGGAAGAGATTCGGCAGCATCCCCTCCGAGACGTACGCGCTCCAGTCGAGAAGAATCTGCTTCGCATCGCTGAGCCGGCCCGTCTCGATGCACAGGCCGCGCATCGCGATGAAGGTGTCGCGTCCCCAGTCGGTGAACCACGGATAGCCGGCGATGATGGTGCGTGAGCCATTGCGGGTGATCAGGTAATCCTCGGCGCTGCGGTGCAGCGTCGACGCGAAGCGCGAGCGCCGCAGCCGCTCGCGGGCTCTGATGTTCTTCATTGCCGACTCGGCCGTCCCTTCACCGAGGATCGCCTCGGATTGGGCGCCTGCGGCGGCGAGGAGCAAGACCGCCTCGGCGCCATCCGCCATATCCCATGTGAGGTCGCCCGGCGACGCGAGATCTTCCGTGAAGTCGAGACCACGGGCGCGCTCCTCGTCGTACTGAAACCCGCGATACCAGACCGGATCGTGGCGGTACTCACCGTTGGTGAGCGTGACGATGCGCGGAATGCCGTCGTACGGATGCCACGACCAACGCCCGCCGCCGCCATCGGCATCGAAGCGAAAGACGAAGTTCGCGTGGTGCGTGGCGTGCAGGTCGCGACCCGAGAGCAGCGGCCGTACGACGAGGCGGGCGGGAGATCGTGCGCCGACGAGGCGCCATCCGAGCGCGACGAGCGGCGCGCCGCGGACGCCGATGATCTCCTGCTCGAGATACACATCGTCGTCAATGCGATACCTCCACGTCGGCCAGGGATCGCGCGCGAAGCGCTCGAGGCGCTCCGCGCCGTCGGGGTGGGTGACGTCGGGCACGTAGCGCTGCGACGAGACCGCAGTGTGCTTCCCCTCCATCTCGATCCACGCCTCGACGCCGTTCACCAGCGCGAAGCGGGCGAGCGATCGCGATCCCTCCGCCGCGCTCAGCAGTAGCGCGTGATAGCGCCGGGTGCGCGCGCCACTGACGGTGCCGGAGGCAAAGCCGCCCAGCCCGTCGGGCTCGAGCCACTCGGCGCGGGCATCAAACATGAGCCGCCGCCTGATGGCGGGTTCTCAATCTCGCCGTCTCCTCCACGCACCACACGGCGAGCGCGGTCCAGCCGGTTTGATGACTCGCGCCGGCGCCGCTGCCGGTGTCGCCATGGAAGTACTCGTGAAAGAGGACGAGATCCTTCCAGTGGGGATCGTCCGCGTAGCGCCGGTCGGCGCCGTGTGATGGACGCTGCCCCGTCGCGTCGGGGAGAAAGAGCGAGCCGAGCCGGCGGGTCAACTCCTGCGCGACCTGCTTCAGATTCATGAAATTGCCCGAGCCGACTGGGCATTCGACCTGCATCTTCTCGCCGTAAAAGTGGTGGTAGCGCTCGAGTGCTTCGATCAGCAGGAAGTTGAGCGGGAACCAGACTGGCCCGCGCCAATTCGAGTTGCCGCCGAACAAGCCCGTTGTGGATTCGCCCGGATCGTAGTCGACGCGGTAGTCGCGACCATCGATCGTGAGCACGAAGGGATGCTCGCGGTGTACGCGCGACAGCGAGCGCACGCCGTACGGTGACAAAAACTCCGACTCATCGAGCATGTACCGCAGCATGCGCTCCAACCGGTCGCGAGAGGGAATCGCGAGCAGGCGTTTCACCGCACCGGGCTGACCTCCGTTCGGCTTGCCGACGTCCATGTAGCTGATGTGCTGCGCGAGATCCTTCCGGTTCTCGAGAAACCAGCGCGCGCGCTTGGCGAATCCTGGAATCTTCGAGGCGTAGGCATCGTTGAGGATCTCGACTGTGAACAGCGGAATGAGTCCGACCATCGACCGCACCGCGAGCGGCATCTGCACATCGCCGACGTGCATCTGGTCGTAGTAAAATCCATCGGCCTCGTTCCACAGCCCCGTTCCGCCGAGCGTGTTCATGGCGTCGGAGATCGCGATGAAGTGCTCGAAGAACTTCGATGCCACGTCCTCGTACGCCGGATCCTCCATCGCCAACTCCATCGCCATCGCCAGCATTGTCGTGCAGTAGAAGCCCATCCACGCCGTGCCATCGGCCTGCTCGAGATGGCCACCGAGCGGCAGCGGCTGGGAGCGGTCGAAGACCCCGATGTTGTCGAGCCCGAGGAAGCCGCCCGCGAAGAGATTATTTCCTTCGATGTCTTTGCGGTTGACCCACCAGGTGAAATTGATCAGCAGCTTGTGAAAGACACGCTGGAGAAATAGCCGGTCGCGAGCGCCGCGCGCGCCGGTGAGCTTGTACACGCGCCAGCACGCCCACGCGTGCACGGGCGGGTTGACATCGTTGAAGGCGAATTCGTACGCCGGCATCTGTCCGTTTGGATGCGTGTACCACTCGCGCAGCATCAGCACGAGCTGCTCCTTCGCGAACGCCGGATCGATCTTCGCCATCGGGATCATGTGAAAGGCGAGATCCCAGGCCGCGTACCACGGGTACTCCCAGGCGTCCGGCATCGAGATGATGTCTCGATTGTACAGGTGCTGCCATTCAGCGTTGCGGCCGGTGAGTCGAGAGGCCGGCGGCGTGGGATAGGCCGGATCGCCCTCGAGCCAATCCTTCACCACGTAGAAGTAAAATTGCTTCGACCAGAGCAGTCCGGCGTAGCCCTGACGCATGACGCGCGCCTCCTCCTCGTTCGCCATCTTCGGCGTGCGCGCGGCGTAGAATTCGTCGCACTCGGCGATGCGGCGCGCGAAGATCGCGTCGAACTCCGGACTGAACGAGTCGGCGATCGTTTTGGAGGCCTCGGTCTCGTGCCGGAGCCGCAAGCGGACGACGACCTCCGAGCGCGCATCCACGTCGAGCACATAGTGCATGCCGCCCTTGGTGCCGACGCCATCGGGGTTTACCGCCTCGGCGCGGCCGTGGATGACGTAGTCGTGAAAGGAATCCTTTACGTAGGGCGTCGGGTTCGATCCGCCGAAGACGCGCGCGAAGTTCGTCTCGTTCTCCGTCACAATCGGCGTCGGCACGCGGCCGCCGACAGGCGCGGCATCGAGCCGGAATGGCTCGAGCGTCGCGTGCCGCGTCTCGAGCGAGCCGCCGCCGGCGATTCGGATAGCCGGCTTTGGCCAGTAGCCATCGCCCGTGCGGCCGGGCGACCAGGTATTGCGAAACCAGAGCGTCGGAATGAGGTGCAGCGTCGCGCGCTCGGGTCCGCGATTGGCGACGGTGATGCGGATCAGGATGTCGTCCGGCGATTCCTTCGCGTACTCGGCGAAGACATCAAAGTAGCGACCGTCGTCGAAGATGCCGGTGTCGGTGATCTCGAGCTCGGGATCTGTGCGCGTGCGGGCGTGATTGCCTTCGACGAGCGCGCCGTACGGAAATTCGCGCTGCGGATACTTGTAGAGCGCGCGCAGATAAGAGCCTGACGGCGTGGCATCGAGATAGTAGTAGCACTCCTTTACATCCTCGCCGTGATTCCCCTCTGGGCCGGTGAGCCCGAACAGCCGTTCCTTGAGAATGGGATCGCGGCCGTTCCAGAGCGCGAGCGCGAAGGCGAGCCTGCACTCGCGGTCGCAGATGCCGAGCAGCCCATCCTCGCCCCAGCGGTAGGCACGGCTGCGCGCGTGGTCGTGCGGGAAGTAGTCCCAACAGGTGCCGTGCTCCGAATAGTCTTCGCGCACGGTGCCCCACTGGCGTTCGGAGAGGTACGGACCCCAGCGCTTCCAGTTTTTTGTGCGGGCGGCATCTTCATCCAGGCGTTGGGCTTCGGCACTGAGAACGTGTGGCACTGATGACCTCTAGAGAGCCGTTGTCACTGGAACCGTTGGAGACGTCAGATGGCGGAAGTCAGATGTCGGGAGAGCGGTGCTCGTCGGCTCGTCTGACATCTGACTTCTGACGTCTCCAACTTTGGTAGTCAGGCGTCTGCACTTCCTAATAGACGACTGTAACCCCGTCACGCCATGCTCGAATGGAAGCTCAGCCTTGACGAATTGGTTCCGCTCTCCTATCTTGCCCGACCCTGGAATCGCGCGCGATTCTGATTTCCAGCCTGACCACGAGAGAGCCACGATGGCAAATCTGACCAAGCAACTCGACTGCACGCAGCTGGCCGCCATTACGCGGCTCGGCGGCGACGTCGTGCGCTACCCGTCGGAGACGGTCGTAGCGATGGCAGACGCCATCAATCCATCTGCAGGGATCGCGCGGGGATCACGAGCCAACTAGGCTCGCCCCGCTCCGATCGCGGTGAGTACGCAAACTCGCCCCGCCTGCATTTTGCAGGCGGGGCGTTTTTCTGTGCAGACGTCAGAAGTCAGAAGGCAGATGTCCGGCAAGCGCATCTGAATGCAGGTCGCTGTTTGACAAGTGAAGGTTTGGAGAGAGCAGGACCAGGCGCGGGTGTCAGATGTCGGACGAGCGAACGGTCGCTTGCCTGACATCTGACATCTGACGTCTGGTGTCTCGTCTTTGGACGTCAGTTGACTAAGAACCACTCTACCAGGAGAATCCTTGCGCCCTCTGTCCCCCCGAGCCGCGGAGCTCGTGGCCGCACTCGAGCGGTCCGAGGCTTCGATAACGGCCACCGAACGTGCATTGCTCGTCGCAAGACTCGTCGCCGCTCCCGAGCCGGCGATGGTTGCCCATCTGCTGCCGCATCTGTTTGGCGGCGGTTTTCTCGCCCGCGCCATCGCGACGGCGCTCCACGCCGCCATCGCCGCGGCCGCGCCGCTGGATCTGGTCGCGATCGATGAAGCCTGTCGTAAGGCATGGCCTCAGCAGCCGCGCCGGGCGTGGCAGGGCGATGGGTGGAGTTGGCGCTCACTCGTTCCGCGCGAGCTCGCGGTCGACGCGGAATCAGAGCTGTCGCTCGCCGGCATCGCCTCGTTTCACCCTAACGGATACGAGCGCGAGCGCGCGGTCGAGTGGCTCGATACCGCTGGCGGCGGCGCCGCGCTGCCGTTTCTCCTCGTGCGACTCAACGATTGGGTGACGCAGGTCGCGGATCGCGCGGAGAGAGCAGTGCGCCGTCGGATGCGGCCCGAATACGCCGAGCAGTTCGTGCGCGCCCTACCCCTCGTCGTGCGGCTGGACGCGCCAATGCGGCGCGACAATCGCGAGCTGCGCACGAGCGTTCTGTCGATGCTCGCCGAGCCGGCGCAGCGCGACGCACTCGCGCTCGGCCTTCGGCTTGGCGATGTGGTGTCGCGCCGGGCCGCGTTCCGTCTCGCCATCGCTGGCGGCGACGAGATCATCCGGATGGCCGTCGACGACGCGGATCCTATCATCCGCTTTGAGGCGGTTCGCGCCGCAAATGCGCACTTAGAGGGAGCGCCGCTGCTCGCGTTTCTCGAGCGTCTCGAGCGCAGCCGGCATGCGGCCGTTCGGCGTGAAGCACTACGCGTGCTGGCGGCCCGGTTCCCTACTGAAGCCGAGCGGGTATTCGAGCGTGCGCTGCTCGACCGGTCGCGCGCGGTCCGTGCATTCGCGCAGGGCCAGCTGAAGCAGCGGGCGACGCCCTTTCCGACGTCCGCGTTCTATCGCGAGCGTCTCGCGTCGCATGCGCTGGTGCCCGCCATCGCCGGCCTTGGCGAGACGGGTGAACGCGACGATGCAGTGCTCCTGTTGCCGTTCGTCTCGCACGACCGTATCGCGGTGCGGAAGGAAGCCGTGCGCGCCATCGGCCGGCTCGACGGCGCCGCACGGCTGGAACTGCTCGTGACGATGCTGTCAGACGCTCAGCCGGGCGTGAGTCGGGTCGCTTGCGACGCACTCCGGCCGCATGTGCACTCGATTGGTATCACGCGACTGAGCGCAATCCTCGGCCAGGCGCCTCACGGTCACACGCGCCGTAACTCACTAGCGCTCGCCGACGCACTCGGCAAATGGGACGCACTAGAGATTTTTCTTCTCGCCACCGGCGACGATATCGAAGCCGTGCGCGCTGATGCCATGGCTCGGGTGGGCGTCTGGCTCACCCGCTACAACCGCCGCTCCGCGCAACCAACCAAGGAGCAGCTGAAGGATATCGGAGCGCTCTTCGATGCTCGCGAGTCGAATCTCGACTCGCGCACAACGAGCGAGCTCCGTTCGATCATGACGTTTTGGGTTAGCGGTTCCTGACGCCAGACGCTCGACGACACCGCCCGCCCTCTCCACGCCTTCACTTGAATCTCTACTCAAGGAGGGTAACGCCATGTTCCGCCACACCGCCGAGCTGTACGACATCCTGTACGGCTTCAAGGACTACGCACGCGAGGCCGATCGCCTGCGCGCGCTCGTTGGCGCGCGCGTGCGGACGGCGAACGTGCGCTTGCTCGATGTCGCGTGCGGTACCGGCGCGCACCTCGAGCAGCTGCGCCCGTGGTATTCGATCGAGGGCATCGAGCTCGACGAGGGAATGCTCGCCGTCGCGCGCCGCCGGCTCTCGGGTGTGCGTGTGCACCGGGGTGATATGCTGGACTTTCATCTCGCGCGTCGCTTCGACGTCGTGACCTGTCTGTTCAGCTCGATCGGGTACGTGCGGTCGGTACCTAAGCTGCGGCAGGCCGTGTGGAACATGGCCGCGCACTTGGCGCCCGGGGGCATCCTGCTGGTAGAGCCCTGGTTGTTTCCCGAGACGTATCGGGCGGGCAAACCCTCGGTGCTGATGGGCGAGCGCGGCGACGTTGCGGTCGCACGCGCGTGCGTGTCGGCGATTGATGGAAGCGTGTCGGTGCTCGACATGCACTATCTCGTGGCGACACGAGGCGGAAGCGTGGAGCGGTTCGAGGAGCGGCATGAGCTCGGGCTCTTCACGCGCGAGGAATACGAGTCCGCGCTGATCGATTGCGGTCTCGATGTCGAGTTTGATGCAGCGGGTCTTATCGGCCGCGGCATCTTCATAGCCAAGGCGCGCGTGCCGGCGCTGGCCAGAACGACCTATCTCCCGCGTCCGGAGCGCGCAGCCCTACGCGCGCGCCGGGCGAGGGATGGGGGTTCGCGAGCTTCGGTTCGGGAGGAGCTTGTTCGCAGTCTCAGACATCCGACATCTGACGTCTGACGTCTCTAACACTTCACGATGGTCGTCCCATGAAGATCTTCGGAGTTCACGAGCAAAACACCGTGAATCAGCTAAGCACCGTTGCTGAGAACGCCGTTCACTGTGCACTAATGGCCGATGGTCATGTCGGCTACGTGATGCCCATCGGTGGCGTCGCGGCATACCGCAATGCCGTGTCCATCGTCGGCGTCGGGTTCGACATCGCCTGCGGCAACGCGGCCATCCGCACCGATCTCACGCTCGACGATGTCGCGCACAACCCGAAGAAGCTGTCGCGCAACCTCGGCGGGCTGGCTGATGAGATCGCGGAAAGCGTCTCGTTCGGCATCGGCCGGCGAAATCGGGCGGACGATGCTCCGGTGGACCATCCGCTATTCGAGGATCCTGCATGGGACGCGGTGCCGCGGAAGGAGCGAACGGGTCTACTTGCCAAGGCACGCAACCAGCTCGGCACCGTCGGAAGCGGCAATCACTACGTGGATGTCTTCGTCGACGAGACAGGCACGCTGTGGGTCGGCGTGCACTTCGGATCGCGCGGATTCGGACACACGGTAGCGTCGGCGTTCCTCGCCGTGGGGCAGGGAAAGACGTGGGGAGAACGCGTGCCGGAACGCGAGGTGCTGCTCGATCTCGACTCCCCGGCCGGACACGACTACTGGCATCTAATGTCGCTCGCCGGCCGTTACGCCTACGCCGGCCGCGAATGGGTGGCGCGCAAGGTGGTGTCGATGCTCGGCGGCACCGAAGTCGAGCTGGTGCACAATCATCACAACTTCGCTTGGAAGGGAACGCACCACGGCGAAGAGTTCGTCGTCGTCCGCAAGGGCGCGACACCGGCCTTTCCCGGCCAGTTCGGCTTCATCGGGGGATCGATGGGCGACGACGCCGTGATCGTGCGTGGCGCGCTGCCAAATGATTCGGAGAATGGTGCCGCCATCGCGACCGAGCAGCGCGAGTCGCTTTTTTCGACCGTGCACGGCGCCGGCCGCGTGATGTCGCGCACGCAGGCGGCGGGTAAGCGCAACCGCCGCACTGGAGAGCAGCTCAGTCCCGGACGCGTGACGCCGGAGATGATGGACAGCTGGATCAAAGAGAAGGGCGTCATTCTCCGCGGCGGCGGCCTGGACGAAAGTCCGCACGCGTACCGGCGGCTACCCGATGTGCTCGCTGCCCAAGGCGGAACCGTCGAGGTACTGCACACGTTGAGGCCAGTTATTGTGGTGATGGCGGGGGCGAATGAAGTGGACCCCTATAAAGACTGAGAATGTCGACTGGCTGCTGCGGTTGTCAGCTAGACAAGTCGGAGATGTCGGACGTCAGATGTCAGTGGGGGCGCATTTGTCCCAATTCGCGTACGTTGGCGCTGTCACTGACATCTGGCTTCTGCCATCTGACATCTGACTCTTGGCGCCCGACGTCCGCTCCTCTCCCTCCGTGCCCAACTCAAACCTCCACGCGATCGTCAAGCAGCTAAGCACCCTCTACGGACCGCCTCCCCCGCCGGTCGCCACGACGGCGTGGACGATGATCGTCTGGGATCACGTTGCCTATCTCGCGACCGACGAAAAACGCGAACGGATGTATCGCGAGCTCGAGCGCCGGATCGGGCTCGAGGCGTCCGACATTCTCTCTGCATCGCGCGCCGACCTGCTCGATGTCTGCGGCGGGCCGGCCGGGTTCGCCGCGCAATGCGCCGGCCACCTGCGCGAATCGGCCGAGTTGGTCGAAGGGGAGTACGACGGCGATCTGTCTCGGGTGCTAGCGCTCCCGCTCGCCCGTGCCAAACGCGCCCTGATGAAATTTCACGGCGTCGGCGAGCCAGGCGCGGAGAAGATTCTGCTCTTCACCCGCACCCACCCTTTTCTCGCGCTCGACTCGAACGGGCTCCGTGTTCTACGGCGACTCGGCTTCGGCGAACGGCTGAAGAGCTACGCCGCCACCTACCGCGCCGTGCAGGCCGACGCCGAGCGCACCATCGCGGCGGACGTCGACGCGCGCATCGAGGCCCATCTCGTATTGCGTCGGCATGGCCAAGACCAATGCCGGCGGACGACCCCGGAGAGAGAAGGATGCCCGTTTGCGACGGCGTGTAGTGGAGGGGTCGTGGACTGGTAACGCGCGACCACGCAGCGTCATGATGCGGCATCGACGTTGATGATCGTCTCCGCCAGCTCCGTCAGCTTGTGGTCCGTGTCGCCTTCCTCGTCGAGCGTCTGCTGCAGGATCTCGGCGTGCTCGTCGAAGCCGAGCATGTTGGCATAGGTGCGGGCGCAGCCGTAGCCGGCGATCTCATAGTGCTCCACGCGCTGCGCCGCGGCGATGAGTGCGGCGTCGAGCACGTCGGAGTCGGCCTTCTCCTTCATCATTTTTTCGCCTGCTTTGAGAAGCCCTTTCATCCCCTCGCACTCCTCGCCCTCGGCTTCCTCGTTCAGCTCCGTGAAGATGAGATCGAGGCGGCGCACCTGCTCTTCGGTCTGGCGCAGATGCAGCTCGAAACCGTGCTTGAGCTCGATGTGTGATGCGGCCTTCACCATCTTCGGCAACGCGTCGAGGATCTGCGTTTCGGCGCTGTACAGGTCCTGGAGCTGTTCGACGTACAGTTGGTGGAGTGAGTTGAGCGCCATAACGCCTCCTGCGTTTCGCGGCGAATCGGTGACCCGGACCCGCGGTAGAGGCATGGCGCGTACCACCGAATACGCCGGCACTAGGCACTCGGAACCCGCTCTGCAAATGCCGATTGCCGAGTGCCGAGTCCCAGCAATCATTCAGTGAAGTACTCGTCGATGCACATCGCGATGAGTCGCCGCAGCATCGCCTCGTGCTCGGGCAAATTCGGCGCGTACCGCACCTCGGCGACCGCGTTCCAGACGGACTTCAGCAGCACCAGGAGCTGCTCCGGACGCATCGATTTCGCGCGCGCTTCCACGGCCAGCGTTCGCAGTGCCCCGCGGAGCAAATGGCTGTGGTTCTTCTCCCGAACCGACAGCTCGAGCGCGGCACGCACTTCGGCGATCGTGGCGTCGTCGATCGGTGAGGGCGACGGGGTGAATTCACGCGCCATCATCATGCTGCGCTGCTCCGGGAGTCTGTATGCATCACGGTCGTCGACGCTGACGAATCGTGCCCGCGCCACCATATGGCATCGCGGCGCAAGGCAAATGTTTCCACGGGGCACCAGTACGTCAAGGCGCGCTGGTGTAGCCCTTGCGGGTTTGGGTTCCTTTCTGGTCGTGGCTGTCCTTACCACCCGTGACCGATTTTGCACGCAAAGCACGTCCAAGTTCTCGTACTCTCGGGTGACCTCCTGGTCTCTGCCCTCCTCGGCGCCCTCCTCGAGAGCGAAGGGTTCGAGCCCAAGTATGTCGGCGACGGCGAGACCAACCGCGACGCCCTCGTCCGCCTGCGGCCGGCTGTCGTGCTCATCGACTGCGAGGATGCCGAGCTCTGCTCCGACGCCTTTCTTGGACCGGCGATGATGATGGGCGCCAAGGCGATCGTCTTCGGCGGCGAGCGCTCGACGGTGCGCCTCGACGACGTCCGTGACCGGCTCGGCGCCCGGCCGCTCGTGCTCCCGGTGCGGGCAGGCCAACTGTCCGAGATCATTGAGGACATGCTGCGAGAGTGACGTGGCGGTACGTATCGGACCGGGTGCTCCCTATACTGATGTCATGGAGCTTCGCCCGACCCCACCGACCAGGCGTATTCTGCTCGTCGACGCCGACGCCTTTTACGTGGCCGTGGCGCGCCTGGTCGATCCCGACGGCGCGGGGAGGGAACCGCTCCTCATCGTCGGCGGATCGCGTGAGAGCCGCGGCGTAGTCTGCTCGGCGAGCTACGAGACGCGAAAATTCGGCGTGCGAAGTGCGATGCCGATCGCCCGCGCGCTCAAGCTTTGCCCGCGGGCCGTCTGCGTTCCTGTTCCGCGCGCAGCGTGCTCGATCAAGAGCGGCGAAATCCGTCACGTGCTCGGCCGGTGGGCTCCGGTGGTCGAAGGGGCCAGCATCGACGAGTGGTACTGCGACCTGAGCGGTACAGAATCGCTCTACAAACACGAGCCGCTCGACACCACCGCGCACCGCATCCGCGACGAGGTGCGAACAGCGACCGGGCTTTCCGTTTCGATCGGCGGCGCCACGGCAAAGCTCGTGGCCAAGCTGGCCGTCGAGCGCGCCAAACCAAAGACCGGCGCTACCGGAGTGCACATTGTCGCGGCCGGCGGCGAAGCCGAGTTTCTGCGCGGTTTTTCACTGGCCGAGATTCCCTTCATTGGCCCGAAGTTCCAGCAGCGACTAGCCAATCGTGGATTGCACACCGCGGCCGACGTGCTCGCGCACGACACGCCGACCCTCGAGCGATGGTTCGGCGAGCGCGAAGCGCGGTGGCTGCACGACCGCGTGCGAGGCATCGACGACAGCGATGTCGCCCCGCGCGACATCGCGAAGAGCATCAGCCGCGACGAAACCTTCGCCGAAGACATCGGCGATGATGACCTGCTCGAGCGCGAGTTGCTCCGTCTCGTCACCCGCGCCGCGAGCGATCTCCGCGGCGACGAACTCGCCGCCCGAACCATCACCGTTCGCATCCGCGACTTCGATTTTCGCACGAGGCAGACGAGCCGCACCCTGCCCGACGGCGTTATCGCCGACCGCGTGATCTACCAGACGGCCAAAGAGCTATTCACCAAGCTCCGCCGGGCGCGAAGAGTCGCCGCGCGCCTGCTCGGCGTAGCGCTGTCGACCCTCGCCGACGAGCACGCTCCCCGGGGTCCCGCGCAACTGGCACTGTTCACCAGCGAAAACGCGGAAAGCAGCTCCGGCGAAACCGAGCGCGACCGCATCGTGGCGCGCACGGTGGACGCGGTGCGTGAGAAATTCGGAACTGGAGCGATCGTGCCGGGAAGGTTGAAGAAGCACTGACATCCGACATCTGACGTCTCGTACTCCTGCCAGAGTTTGTTGCGGACGTCGGACGTCAGATGTCAGATGTCGGTTTGCAAGGCCGGGAGCTGAGCACTATCCTCAGCGCGGCTCCCTCTGTCTCCCCCCTGCCGTACCCACCATGGCCGTATCGCGAACGCTCGTATTTCTTGCCGTCGCCTGGATGATGGTTGTCAGGTCGACCGCCGGCGCGCAGACGCCCGCGACCGATCTGACCTCTACCGTCTTTCGGCGCTTCGCCGACCAGGTGATCAAGATCCACGTGGTCGAGACCAGCTCGGCCGCCACGGCCGAGCTCGGCAGCGGCTTCTTCGTGACGGGCGATGGGCACATCGTCACCAACTACCACGTCATCTCGAAGCTGGTGCACGAGCCGACGCGCTACCGCGCCGAATGGGTCGAGGCTGGTGGAGCGACGCACCCGCTAAAAATTCTCGCCGTCGACGTCGTGCGCGATCTCGCGGTGCTACACGCGGAGCACAGGCCGCCGAAGTTCTTCTCTCTGGCCGGCATCGCCGAGCCGCAAGGAACGCGGCTGTATTCACTCGGACATCCCAACGATCTCGGCCTCAGCATCGTCGAGGGGACGTACAACGGCCTGCTGCAATACACGCTCTACCCGAAGATCCACTTCACCGGCGCGCTCAACCCGGGGATGAGTGGTGGTCCCACGATCACGGAAGACGGCAGGGTGGTCGGCATCAATGTGTCGACCGAGGGAAACGAGATCTCCTTTCTCGTTCCGGTCGAACGTGCGGCGGCGTTGCTCGAGAAGACCCGTTCCCCCGGCTACGTGTCGCCGACTGACGAGTTGGCGGAGGTCGGCGCGCAGGTCCGCGCCTACCAGGACGTCTATCTCGACAAGCTCTTCGGCGACTCGACGCCGACGGTCGCCCTCGGCCCCTTCAAGGTGCCGACGCGGCCGGCATCGTTCTTCAAGTGTTGGGCTGACGCCACCCGCAGCACGAGCGAACGACCGTACGAGGTCGTGAGCCACCAGTGCTCGACCGACGATTACATCTTTCTCTCCGAAGACCAATCGACCGGCGTGGCCGAGCTACGTCACCGGCTCTACACCAGCAACGGCCTCAACGCGCTGCGTTTTTACTCGCTCTACGAAGCGCGCTTCGCATCCGGCGCCAGCGAGATGGAAGGATCGGAGACCGACGTCACGCGCTTCGAGTGCCAAACACGCAACGTGCGCACCGGCGGCCGCGCGCCGACTACCGTGCGCGCGGTGATGTGCGTCCGGCGCTACAAGAAGCTCCGCGGACTCTACGACGCGATGCTCCGTGTCGCCGTGCTCGGTCACGCGAACAGCGGTCTCATCAGCACGCTTACGCTGTCAGGCGTCAGCTTCGAGAACGCCGAGCGCATCACGCGCCGGTATTTGGAGCGCATTCAATGAGCGCGCGACCGCTGTTGGTGATCGAGGTGCTCGACGCACGCGGCGGCGTCGCGTCGCGCACGCGCATCGATGCGCTACCGGCCACGATCGGCCGCGGCTACGCGAACGATGTCGTGATCGACGACCCGTTCGTCGATCCCACGCACTTGCGCATCGTCCTCGACGAATCCGGCGCGCTGGTCGCTGAGGATCATGACAGCGTGAACGGTTTGCGTGCGAGCGGTTCGCCCAATCTCGTCGCTCGCCTGACACTTTCTCACGGTGCTGTGCTGAGCATCGGACGGACGTCGCTGCGTTTCTACGATCCGACGGAGTCGGTCGTTCCCGCGCTCGCAGATGCGCGGCGCCTCCGCGAAGAGCCGTCCACGGAAGCGGCGCCGGCGTGGCTGTCGTCGCGCAGAGCGCGCTGGGCTGCCGTACTTGCCGCGGTGGCGATCCAACTGGCGTCCACCTATGCCGGAACCGTGGAGCGCGCGACGGGCGCGAAGCTCATCACCGCGGCGCTGGCGCTGCTCCTGATCATCGCGCTCTGGGCCGGAGTATGGGCGCTGGCTGGTCGGCTGGCGACGCACCGCGTGTCGTTCACCAGCCACCTTGCGCTGGCGGCCGCGGCGTTCGCCGTCGGCGCGATGCTCAATGCGCTGGCCGAGTGGATGACGTTCCTCTGGCCCGACGGCGCCGTGAGCGCGATGCTGACCCTGTCGGCCAACGCGGCGCTCTTCGCGGCGCTGCTCTACGGACACCTCGGCGTAGCATCATCGATGGGGCGTCGGCGGCGCATGAACGTGTCGCTTGTCGTGATTGGCGCGCTGATCGCGCTGGGCGGACTATTCGCGCTGGCCGATCAGGAAAAATTCACCACCAAGATGAATTTCGACGAGCAGCTCAAGCCCCTCTCGACCCGGTTCGTTCCGACCGTGTCGGTGGACGAGTTCGCAAGAGCGTCGCGCACACTCCGCACCGCGGCCGACGCCAATGTGTCGGGCCAGAGTAAATGATGGCGTCAGGCCGGAGTCGGGGTTTCGTCGCGCCACTTCAGCTCGGCCTTCGCATACTCGGCTGACTGGCCGCTGAACGGGCAACGAAGGCGCTTGTTACCCGTGCTCGCGTCGAGCGCCACTTGGCTCGGGAACACGGCCGGAGGTGCTGAATGCTCGCTACCGCAAATTTTGCATTTGAAGAAAACGGGCACTGAAAACCTCAGACGTCAGATGTCGGATGTCAGATGTCAGTCGAGCAGAGCACCAGCGAGCCATCGTGCCAATCCGCAATTCCGGCTTGAGTACGAAGTGCAGTCACGGACATCTGACATCTGACGTCCGACATCTGTCCTTTGGCTACGCAGCACAACATAACCGCGTTGCGTAACGAATGACCCCGATTTCGCTGATGTTCCCGTCAGCCGTTTCCGAGAGAAAGATTTCCAGCGCGACGAGAACCACGAGGTCGCCATCGCCGGGCGCGCACGCCGACTCCTGGCCTCTCCGCCGCGCACCATGCAGGCGCCGAATCCTCCTACCTGTCCAGCGCAAAGATCCCATTCGTGAGATCGAAGCGCATCATCCGTCCCATTGCCAAGTCGCTGCCGAACATCCCATCGAGATCGACGAAGATCAGTCGCTTTGTTTCGCGGACGGCCAGATCGTGAAGCTGGAATTTCTCGATGCCGATGGTGACGCGGAGGTCCGGGATGCTGGGGAAGGCCGCGGTGGTGTCGCCGCCGAATCCGGCAACGCGGCGCATTTTCTTGAAGGAACCGAGGCGCGGCTGCTTGGCCAGCAGCGCATCGGTGGCGTAGGTCATGTCGGCGCCGGTGTCGAGACCGAAGTGGAGCGGCGTGCCGCGGGTGGTCGTGAGTCGCACTACCGGATAGCCGAGCCAGAAGAGATTCCGCACGCGCTTGCGATCCGCGCGGGCTGGAGGACGAAGCGTCACGCGCTGATGCTCGTAGTCGATCTCGACCGACAGCCGCCGAAGCACATCGGTCCCGATCACACCGTCGACGCTCACGACCGTCATCCCGGCGTGCGGCTCGAGTTGCGCGAGCGAGAGCGCATCTTTCTCGATGATCGCCACGGCCTGGTTGGTGATGACGAGTCCGGCGATGTCCATGCGCGGCACCACGGTCGGATGCGCTCCCACCCGGCCGACGCTGGTCACGATCTCGAGTGTATCGGACGTCAGCGGTGTAAGGCCGAACTCCGCCGCGACATCCGAGGCGATGAGCGAGATGCTCGATCCCGTGTCGAGCCAAAACCGTTTCGGCCGGCCGTTCACGACGATCCCAATCATCGGCGTGTTGATCGGATTGACGATCAGCGGAAGAATGACCTCGTGCTCAGGAAAGTGCAGGTT
>JBBROY010000003.1:0-263637 GCA_038228795.1 Gemmatimonadales bacterium | reverse complement strand
GCTGCGTGCTGCGTGCTGCGTGCTGCGTGCTGCGTGCTGCGTGCTGCGTGCTGCGTGCTGCGTGCTGCGTGCTGCGTGCTGCGTGCTGCGTGCTGCGTGCTAACAGCACCGGGCTAGATACAAAATTTATTGCGCGCCTTGCGCCGTAGTGCGCGAGTGCTGTTGGCACGCAGCACGCAGCACGCAGCACTTTCACGATTCCGCCTGCAACGTCTCCATCGCTCCGCTAATCACGCCATGCGCCCGTTCCATCTCCCCCGCCATTCTCTCCCACGTCATCCGCATCAGACGGTCGCGGTCGTCGTAGGTCATGCCCTCGGTGGGAATCGGCTCGAGAAAGGTGATGTCGACATCGCCCGCGCGCACGCGGAAGCTCCCCTTCGGCTGGACGGCGCGCGTGCCGAACACGACGACGGGAATGACGGGCACCTGAGCGGCGATGGCGAGAACGAATGGGCCCTTCTTGAATGGACGGAGCGCGTACGAGTGTCCGCGCGTTCCCTCCGGATAGACGGCGACGTTGACGCCTCCGCGAATGTCCTGGGCCGCGGCGGTATAGCCCTCGAATGCCGCTTTGCGATTCTGGCGGTCGATGTAGATCGCGGCTACCGCGCCGGCCGCTTTCCCGAAGATCGGAAGCTTCTTCAGCTCCTTCTTGGCGACAAAGCGGAAGCGCGGCAAGACCGACGCGAGCGCGAAGACATCGAACCAGCTGACGTGATTCGAGACATAGACGTGCGTCGAGGCTCGATCGACGACGTCGTAGTTGTGCAGCCGCAGGCGACAGCCCGCCGCGCGCAGGACCACGCGCGTCCACACCCGAGGCAGCCCCTCGAGAAAGCCGTTCGGTTGTGGCGTGATGCCGACGAGCGTAGCCAGAATGATCAGCAAGCCGAAAACAAAGGTGAGGCCGAGCATTGCCGCGTAAGCCAAGACGGTGCGCATCTCAGGAAAAGTGGCTGAACCCCGGCTGGCGTGCAACGCGTTTTCCATTGGCGGTTGCGGTGACCGCCGCCGCGCCCTTCTCCGCGCGGCCCACCACCGTAAGAGGAACGCCGAACCGCGATCCGAACTCGACGGCGTCGATCCCCGCCGGCGCCGCGACGAGCAGCTCGTACTCGTCGCCGCTCACCGCCGCTTCGTCGCGCGTGACGCCGTCGATCACCGGAACCGCGTCGAGATCGAGCACGATGCGAACGCCGCTGGCGTGCGCGAGATGCGCGGCGTCGTCGAGCAAGCCATCGGAGATGTCGATCATTGCGTGCGCGCCCTGCGACGCCAACCAGCGTGCCTCGCTCAGCCTTGGCTCCGGCCTCGCATAGCGGTCGCGCCATTCATCCTTGGG
The DNA here is from genome assembly GCA_038228795.1 of Gemmatimonadales bacterium. Taxonomy (GTDB): domain Bacteria; phylum Gemmatimonadota; class Gemmatimonadetes; order Gemmatimonadales; family Gemmatimonadaceae; genus JALZAE01. The sequence goes on along the minus strand of JBBROY010000003.1, from coordinate 262,292 downwards.
TGTGCCACCGGCATACCACACGCGCGCCGCGGCCGCCGGACCGCCGAGCGTGCCGGTGAGGTAGAGAACGTCTCCGACCAGCGCGCCGCCGCGCGTGACCGGTTCCTTCGCGGTGCCGATCACCGTCACGCAGACGATGAGCTCCGACGCCGCGGTGAGATCGCCGCCGATGATGTGAGCGCCGGCGAGCGAGACCGCGACACCGGCGCCATCGGCGACGTCACTCAGATCGGCCAACCACGACTCGGGCGCCGAGACGGCGAGGAGCACGCCGACCGGCGTGGCCGCCATCGCGGCGAGATCGCTCAACGCCGCGGCGACGACTCGATAGCCGATGTCGCGCGGCGAGATCCAGTCGCGGCGAAAGTGCACCCCTTCAACGGACGTGTCAGTACTGACCAAGAGCGTGTGTCCGCGTGGGATGGTCAGTGACGCCGCGTCGTCGCCGGCGCCGCTCACCAGCGGACCCCAGCGCGCGAACATCTGCCGGATGAGATCGAACTCGCGGCCGGGGCCGAGCGGCGTGTTGCCGGTCATGGCGCCATGCCGCCCGCGGCGCGGCGAATGCGCACGAGGCCGTCGCGCGTTCCGATCCACGCGTACGTGGGATCGAGCCGCACCGCGAACACTTCGCCAGCGATGCCGCTCTCGTCGGCCAACAGACGATGCACGCCGGTGGCGCGATCGATCACCAGCAGCCCGCCCCGTCCGCCGACCCAGATGGTGCGCGCGTCGATCGCGGCGCAGGTAATGCCGCGCAGACTCGATGCGCCAACGGCGTCCATGCGCGGCATCAACCGCGCCGCGCGCGCGTCGATGAGAATGAGATCGCTCTCCGTCGCCGCGAGCACGACGGAATCGCTGCGGGCCAATGCGGTGATGGGCCGCGCAAGCCGCGGCTCGTCGGCGGCGAGCGCGATGCGGCGCGGCGCCGAGTCCGGCGACGCGCCGCGCACGAGCAATAATCCGCGCTCGCTACCGATCCAGAGCGTATCGCCGGCGAGCAACAGCGCGCGCGCGGGCGCGCCACCGGTGACGACCTCGCTGGCCGAGTTCCGCGTCGCCCGGCTTCCACTATCAGTGATGAACGCGACTCCGCGCGCCGTTCCGACCCACACGCCGGCGGCGCTCGCGGCGACCGACAGCGCCTGATCGGTCGGCAATCCGTTGCCCGCGCTCCACAGCCGCGCATCACCAGGCCGGCGCAGATCGGCGCGAATGAGCCCGCGATCGGTCGCGACCCAGATGGCATCGCCGCGAACCGCTATGTCGTGCGCGCGCGCACCGGCGAACGGACGCGCCTGCGAGCCTTCAAGCCAGCGGAAATGTTGCAGGTCCGCGCTGGCGATGGTGAGTCCGCCGCGCGCGCCATCCGCGCCGAGGCCGGCGACGACGACGCCGTCCGCTGTCAGCGCGATCGCGCCGACGCCGCGCTCGATCAATCCATACGGCACGTGCTGCGACGAATTGAACAAGGGGTCGACCTTGAACACGCCGCCGCCGCGCGTGCCGAGCCACACTTCATTGACATCCGAGACCAGCGTGCCGGCGCTCACCGGCCACGTTTGCAGCGACTCGTCGCGCGTGAGCAGTCCCATGAATCCGCGCACGTTCGGGTAGCGCTCGAACACATCGCGGAGCGTCGCCGCGAATTGGCGGGATCCGGCCGGAGGGAGCATCGCGGAGGTCACGGGAAGCGCGGCACCGGTGCGCGAGACGAGCAGCCACTGCCCGCTCGAATGCACGTAGGCACCGCTCACGAAATTCCGCCGGTCGAACATGATCGCATCGGGATTGCCGGGCACGATAGCGTCATTCGCGATGTCGAATCCGGTTCGCAAATAGCGCACGCTGCCGGGCGTCGCGATCCATACGCCATCCTCGATCGGGTCGGCCGCCATCACCGGCAGCGTTCCGCCGAAGAGCGGCGAGCGCAGCGGCAGCGGAGGCTGCCAGGCGCCGAACTGCCGGTCGTAGATCGCGATGGCCTCGGGCGACGCGACGAATACCGAGCGCAGCGAGGCCGCTACCGCGACAATATTGCTGAAACTCGAGACGAGCACTCGTTCGTCGCGTCGCGATCCGAACGCGGACGGAGCGCTGAGCGCACCGCCACCGGATGCACAGGCGGCGAGCAGTGCGACGCTGACGATTCGAACGAGCACGCGCGTTCTCATGCGTCGTCTCCGACGGCAGGCAGCTCGGCCAGGATGGGCGGGTCGAGAGCGGGCTCGCGTGCCCACACGCGGCCGAGCGCATCCTCCACATCCGCCAGCGTGATGCCGCGCAGCGTGCGTCCCTTCCCCGCCAGCTCGGCCGCGCGTCCATGCGCCCAAGCCGCACAGGCGGCCGCGGCGTGCGCGTCGTTCATTTGCGCCAGCAGTGTGCCGACGATGCCGGCGAGTAAGTCGCCACTGCCGCCGGTGGCGAGCGCCGGCGTGCCGGTAGCTGAGACGAGGGTGCGCTCGTTCGGCGATGCGATGTAGGTCGGCACCCCCTTGAGCAGCACCGTGGCGCCGATCGCCTTGGCGACCTCGGCCGCGATGTCGAACCGGCGCGCAACCACCTCCTCCGTCGTGAGGCCCGTCAGCCGCGCCATCTCCGCCGGGTGCGGCGTGATGACGGCCGGCCGCCCGCGGAGGAGCGCGCCCAGCGACGGCAGATCATTCTCGAACGGACTGAGCGCGTCGGCGTCGACGACGACCGGTCCGCGCCAACAGGTGAGCAGTCGCTTCACTGTTCGGCGCGAATCAGCGGTCGTGCCCATGCCGGGTCCTATCACGACCGCATCCGCCCAATCGGCGACGAGCGCGTCGATCTCTTTTTCGGGCGCGTCGTGCGCCGGCCATGGTCGCGCGAGAGCTGTCGGCACCGCCGTCTGCACGACGGCGACGTTCTGTGGCGCGACGATGAGCCGCACGATCCCGATCCCCGCGCGCAACGCGGCGCGCGCGGCAAGCATCGGCGCGCCGGCCATTCCGAGCTCACCGCCGGCGATCGCCAACTTCTTGCGGGTGCCCTTGTGCGCGTCAGGATCGAAGCGCGGCACGCGATCACGCACGAATTCGCCAGTCACCAGAATCGCGGCGGTGTCTCCGGCGTCAGCAGTTTCCGAAAGGCCAATGTCGAGCACCACGATACGGCCGGCCACCCCGCGCGCGGCGAGAAGTCCGCGCTTGATCGTGCCGAAGGTGAGCGTGCAGTCGGCCGTGACGGCCACCGAATGCTCGCCGCTGGTCGCATCGAGGCCGCTCGGCACATCGAGCGCGACGACGATGGCGCCGCGCATCCGCGCCGCGTTGATGCGCGCGATGGCGCCGGCGATCTCGGCCCGTGGCGCGCCATGCGCGCCGGTGCCGAGTAGTCCGTCGATGATCAGCGCCGGCTCTCCAACATCGGCGAGGGTAGCCTGGGCGAGCGCCGCATCGCGCTCGGCGCGCGCATCGTCAGTTCGCGGGTCGCCCACCGCAATGACGCTGACGGGCAGACCTCGCGCGGCGAGATCGCGCGCCACGGCCCATGCATCGCCGCCATTGTTGCCCGGTCCGGCGTAGATAGCGACGCCCCCCGCGAGCCGGTCGGCGTACCGTAGCGCGATCTGTCCGGCGGCGGCCGCCGCGGCGCGCTGCATGAGCGTCCGTGACGGCGTGCCGCCGGCGATCGCCCGCGCGTCGCCGGCGGCGGACTGCGCGGCGGTGGTCACCCAGACGGAACGGCTCACGGTGCGCGGCGAGTCGTACGGCTCAGCGTCTGAACGACAGCAATCGTGCTCGGCGTACGTGACCGTTCAGGACGAGCGCATCACGCTTCATTTTTGGCTCTGTCCAATCGTGCGCCCGTAGCTGACTTCGCCGTTGTCGATGCGGATGTTGGTCACAGAGACGGAGCGACACCCCACGGATAGTCTCGCTCGAACGCGCGGTCGAAGTCGAAGACGTCGGCGAATTCGTCGCGGGTGTCGGTCGACTGGCTGATCAGCAGGCCGAGATCGACGAGCGTGAAGACAATGTCGCCGATGTCCGACGTGCAGCGAACCCCCCAATGCTCGAGCACCATCCCGGCCAGCACGCCGTAGCGATCCAGCGCGAGGTCGCGGCAGGCGACCGCCAGCTCCCTCCCCGTGATGTGCCGCCGCTCGGACAACCGGGACTGGCAGTGCTCCAGTCCGGCCAGCACGAACAGATACGCGCTCTCCTCGAACCTCGGTTCGCGGGCGCGGATGCGGTCCATGATGCCATCACGAAATGCGAGTTGGGGCACTGTGAACTGGAGGTGTCAGGGGCTAGCTGCCAGGTGCTAGGGACTCGACCAATGATGAACCTCGGAGCAGCGTTTTACAACCTTCTCGCTCACCGCTTGTCGTTCATGTACAGCGGAAAGTTGTTGGCCAGCTCCTTGACCTCGGCGCGGACGGCGTCGGCCACCGACGTGTCCTCGGGCTTGAGTAAAACACGATCGATGAAGGCGGCGATCGTTTTCATCTCGGCTTCCTTCATGCCGCGCGTGGTCACGGCCGGCGTGCCGATGCGGATGCCACTCGTCACGAACGGTGACTGCGTCTCACCCGGCACCGTGTTCTTGTTGGTCGTGATGTGCGCCCGCTGAAGTGCCGCCTCGGCGACCTTGCCGGTCAGGCCCTTGTTGCGCAGATCGACGAGCATGAGATGATTGTCGGTACCGCCGGACACGAGATTGAATCCGCGCTCCATGAGCGACGCGGCGAGCGTGCGCGCGTTGGCGACGATCTGGCGCTGGTACTCGGCGAATCCCGGCGCGGCCGCCTCGCGGAATGCGACTGCCTTCGCCGCGATGACGTGCATTAGCGGGCCGCCCTGAATGCCGGGGAAGATCTGCTTGTCGATCGCCTTGGCGTGCTCGGCCGTACACAGAATCAAGCCGCCGCGCGGGCCGCGGAGCGTCTTGTGCGTCGTGCTGGTGACCGCGTCGGCGTGCGGAACGGGGGACGGATGGAGGCCAGCGGCGATCAGCCCGGCAATGTGCGCCATGTCGACCATCAGCTTGGCGCCGACCTCTTTGGCGATCTCACCGAAGGTCGCGAACTCGAGCGTGCGCGCGTAGGCACTTGCGCCCGCGACGATCATCTGCGGCCTGTGCTCGCGAGCCAGGGTGCGCAGCGCGTCGTAGTCGATGCGACCCGTGTTGATGTCCACGCCATAGGCGACGATCTTGTAGAGACGTCCGGAGAAGTTCACCGGCGAGCCGTGCGTGAGGTGGCCGCCATGAGACAAATTCATTCCGAGCACCGTCGCGCCCGGCTCCACGAACGAGAAGTAGACGGCCATGTTCGCCTGCGCGCCCGAATGCGGCTGCACGTTCGCGTGCTCCGCGCCGAACAACGCCTTGGCGCGATCGATCGCCAGATTCTCTGCCACGTCGACGAACTCGCATCCGCCGTAGTAGCGCTTGCCGGGATACCCCTCGGCGTACTTGTTGGTGAGCGGCGAGCCCATGGCCTCGAGCACCGCCGGCGACACGAAGTTTTCGGAGGCGATGAGCTCGAGTCCGTCCTGCTGGCGGCGCGTCTCGTTGTCGATCGTCGCCGCGATTTCCGGATCTTCGTCGCGCAGCGCATCGCCCGGCGGACGATTGGCCCATTTATACCACGTATTCACGGTCGACCTCTATTTGTTTGGCCATTGCGGCCAGGTGCGAACCATCGAGCCCACCGCTTTGAGCCGCCGCTCGGCCAGACGGTCGGCGGCGAGATACGTCGGAATCTTGTCGTGCCTCGCGATCTCGAACACGCCGAGCACTGTGTCGTAGATCTCATCGGCCTTGCGCAGCGACCGCTCCGAGTCCCAACCCGCCAGCTCGCTGTAGACGTTGATCACCCCGCCGGCGTTCGCGACATAGTCGGGCGCGTAGAGAATGTCGCGCTGCTCCAGCTCGTCCCCGTGCCGCGTCTCGAGCAGCTGATTATTCGCCGCCCCGGCGACGATCTTCACTTTGAGCTGGGGCAGCGTCTTGTCGTTGATGATCGCGCCGAGCGCGCACGGCGCGAAAATGTCGGCCTTCACGCCGTAGATCTCATCGGGCTTCACCGCCGTCGCGCCAAAATCGGTCACCACGCGCTTCACCCGCTCGGCGTCGATGTCGGTCACGACGACCTTCGCGCCCACGGCGGTCAGCTCCCGGGCGAGGTAATAGCCGACATGGCCGGCGCCCTGCAAGCTGATCATCTTGCCGGCGAGATCGTCCGACCCCCAGCAGAATTTCGCCGACGCCTGAATCGCGCGAAAGGTTCCGCGCGCGGTCACGGGCGACGGATCGCCCGAGCGCGCCGCGAGGCCGGCGACGTACTCCGTCTCCATGTGAACGAAGTCCATGTCGTTCGTTCCGGTCCCGACATCCTCCGCCGTCACGTAACGCCCGCCGAGACTCTCGACGAAGCGGCCGTGCGCGCGAAAAATCATCTCCCGATTCTTCGTCTTGTTGTCGCCGATGATCACCGACTTGCCGCCGCCGAGATTGAGGCCGGCCACCGCGTTCTTGTAGGTCATCCCGCGCGACAGCCGCAGCGCATCGGTGATCGCCTCATCGTCGCTGGCATAGCTCCAGAAGCGCGTGCCGCCGAGCGCCGGACCGAGCGTGGTGCTATGGATGGCAATGATGCCGCGATATCCCGAGCCCGGATCGCTACAGAGGGCGACCTGCTCGTGGCCCATTGTGGACAGTGTGTCGAAGATTTCCATGTGGTGGTGTGTTCGAATGTGAACTGTGAACTGAAGTGAGAGATGTCAGATGTTAGAAGTCAGATGTCAGCACACGTGCAAATGCGATGTCACCGACTTCGGACATCTGACATCTGCCCTTCAACCATACAGTCCGCGTGCGATGACGACTCTCTGAATCTCCGACGTTCCTTCGTAGATCTCCGTGACCTTGGCATCCCGAAAGTAGCGCTCCACCGGGTAGTCGGTCACGTAGCCGTAGCCGCCGAAGATCTGGATCGCTTGCGTGGTGACCCACATCGCCGCCTCGCTTGCCAGGAGCTTGCTCATCGCGCTGAACTGCGTGACGGTCTCGCCACGATCCTTGGCCGCCGCGGTCGCGTGGAGCAGCGTGCGCGCCGAGACGATGCGCGCGGCCATGTCGGCGAGCTTGAACTGAATCGCCTCGAAGTCTTTGAGCGGCGTCTTGAACTGCTTCCGCTCCGCCGCGTACAGCACCGACGACTCCAGCGCCGCGCGCGCGATGCCGATCGCCTGCGCGGCGATGCCGAGCCGCCCGTTGTCCAGCGACTGCATGGCGTAGACGAATCCCAATCCCTGCTCGCCCAGCAGATTTTCGGACGGGACGCGCAGGTTGTCGAAGTTGAGGCTCGTCGTCGGTGAGGCGCGGAGGCCCATTTTGTCCTCCTTCTTGCCGACCGAAAAGCCAGCCATGTCCGGCGTAATGATGAACGCGCTGATACCGCGTCCGCCCCGGCGATCGGCCGCCGAATCGGTGCGCGCCATGGCGAGTATCACGTTCGCCTGGTTCCCGCTCGTCACCCACGCCTTGGTGCCGTTGAGCACCCACTGGTCGCCATCGAGCACGGCCTGCGTAGTCAGCGCCGAGGCATCGCTGCCCGACTCGGGCTCGGAAAGCGCGAACGCTCCGAGCCACTCGCCGCGCGCCATCGGAGCGAGATATTTGTTTTTCTGTGCGTCGTTCCCGTAACGCAGAATCATCTGCGTCGGGAGCGAATTGTGAACGCTCATCGCGACGGCGACCGACGCGTCCGCCCGAGCGATCTCCTCGAGTGCCAGCAAATACGTGCGCGTGTCGAGCGCGAGCCCGCCGTACTCCTCGGGCAGCATCATCCCGAGAAATCCCATCTCGCCCATCTTGTCGATGATCGAGCGATCGAAATGCGCGTCGCGATCCCAGGCCGCGCTATGCGGCGCGATCTCCGCCTCGGCGAACTCGCGCGCCAAACGCTGGATTTCGCGCTGCTCCTCCGTCAGGTCGAGGAGGACGTCATCACGCATAGGAGTGGAACCCCCGCCCCGACTTTCTGCCGAGCCAGCCCGCGGCGACGTACTTCTTGAGCAACGGACACGGACGATACTTGGGGTCGCCCAGCCCATCGCGCAGCACCTCGAGAATCGACACGCAGGTGTCGAGGCCGATCAGATCGGCCAGCGCCAGCGGACCCATCGGGTGATTCATCCCGAGCTTCATCACCGTGTCGATCGACTCGGCGGTGCCAACACCTTCCATCAGACAATAGACCGCCTCGTTGATCATCGGCATCAGCACCCGATTCGAGACGAAGCCCGGGAAGTCGTTCACTTCCACCGGCGTCTTGCCGAGCGCGGACGACATTTCCACCACGCGGCGGGTGGTCTCGTCGCTGGTGGCCAACCCGCGGATAATCTCGACCAGCTTCATCAGGGGCACCGGATTCATGAAGTGCATTCCGATCACGTCGGCCGGCCGCTTGGTGCGCGCGCCGATTTCCGTGATGGAAATCGAGCTGGTGTTGCTGGCGAGAATGGCGCCGTCGCGCGCGATGCGGTCGAGGTCGGCGAAGATACGGAACTTGAGATCGCGATTTTCCGTCGCGGCTTCGACGATCACGCTCGCCTCGGCGGCCGCGTCGAGCGTCGTCTCCTGGCGAAGGCGCTCCAACGCCGCGTCTCGTGCCCAGGCATCGAGCCCGCCCTTGGTCACCTGGCGATCCATGTTCTTCTCGATCGTCGACCGCGCGCGGCCGAGTGCGTCACTCGAGACATCGATCATCGTCACGGGGAATCCGGCAAGCGCGAAGACGTGCGCGATGCCGTTCCCCATCTGTCCGGCGCCGATCACCGCCACGGGGGGCTGCGCCTCCGCTTGCGTCATACGCTCGCTCCGGTTGACGGTGCGCGCCGCAAATAGCGCAAGAAAAGCAGCATTGTGAAGATCAGCATGCTGGCGCCGGCGAACGCGCCGCCTTCGGGTCCCCACGCGCCTCCGGTCGCCCAATCCGGTCCGGTTTCCATCGTCTCGTAGTTCGGCGGAATGAATGCGAGGCCGCTCACGGCGGCGTGCATCAGTCCGGACATGACGTAGTTCCAGGCGAAGTGCGCCATCCAGGCGCAGTACGGACTTCGGGTGGCGAGAAGCACCGCACCGAGAAAAAAGCCCGCGAGAATCACCAAGATGATCGGCTCGGCGCTGGCGTTTGGATTTTTCATGTGCAGGAGGCCGAACACGACACTGGTCCCGACCAGCGCCCACTTCCAGCCGATCGCTTCGCGAAGGACGGCGAAGGGATAGCCGCGCACGAGGAGCTCCTCGAACAGCGCGGCCGGCAAGAGAACGAAGCCCATCCGTCCGGCGAAGGCGAGCCAGCCCATGCCGGCTGGCTCCGGCGTGACGCGCAACCAATGCACGGCGAAGAGAGCGCCCGATGGAATGGCGATGGCGAAGGCGCCGATGAGGAGTCCAACGACGAGCACTTTCGGGCGCGCCGCCGCGCCATCGAGTGACACAATCGTCCACGGCTTCCGGTCGACGACGCGCAGCATCACGGCGGTCGCGACGGCGACGGCGATCAGGGAAATCCAGGCCCCGACCTCCTCGCGCGAGATCGAGGCCGGCGAAACGACGAAAACGGCCATCCCTCCGACCGCGATGACGCTGAAGGTGCAGAGGGCGAACAACGCGAGGCGCCACGGAGCGCGGAGAGCGCCGCTGGGCGCGAACCACACCGCGCGAAGCGTCACTCCGGCGAGCGAGCGGTTCGTCGCGGCGACAGCAGTCCGGCCGCGACCGCCTTCGCCGCGTCGACCGCGAAGAACGGCAGAAATCCAAGCTCGATCGCCTTGAACAGGTCGCCGCTCATCAGCGCGAGCTGCGCCACACCGCCCACGAACAGCATCAGGATTCCGGCTGCCGCCGCGAGTGAGCGCTCGTACCAGGTGGTCGCGCGATCGCCGAGCGCGCCGGCGACGAACGCGGCTACCGGGTACATCCATAGATAGCCGCCCGTCGGACCGAGAAAGCGCATGAAGCCGTGCGGCAATCCGGCGATCGGCGCGAAGACCGGGAGGCCCGCCGCACCGGCAGCGAGAAAGAGCATCATGCTCGCCGCGCCGGCGCGCGGACCGAGCCACAGCCCGGCGAGCACGACCAGCATCGGTTGCAGCGTCAGCGGTACGGCCGTGCCCGGAATCGGCATCGCGAGCTGCGAGGCCGCGGCCAACGCCGCGGCAAATACGACGATGCCGATGCGTGTGATACGCCGATCGCGGGGAATCGACAGCGAGGAAATCGTGGCAGGGCTCGTCATCAGTTCATGCGCTCCACACTAAGGGCCACCGCGTCTCCGCCACCGAGGCACAGCGTCGCCAGGCCGGTGTGCGCATCGCGGTCTTTCATGGCGTACAGGAGAGTGGTCAGCACGCGCGCGCCGCTGGCCCCGATCGGATGTCCAAGCGCGATGGCGCCGCCGTTCACGTTCACGCGATCCCACGCCCAATCGAGGCCGGCGCCATCGGCCAGCGCTTGCGACGCGAAGGCTTCGTTGGCCTCGATGAGATCGTAGTCGGCGATCGCCGTGCCTTCCTTCTTCATGAGATTCTTCACCGCTTCGATCGGTGCGAAGAAGAGATCCTTGGGGTTCACGGCGCCGGTGGCGTAGCCGGTGATGCGGGCGAGAATCTCGAGCCCGTGCACGCGCGCGTACTCCTCGGACACGACGACGACCGCCGACGCCCCATCATTCATCGATGAGGCATTGCCGGCGGTGACCGTCAGCTCCTCGGGCTTCACATCCTTGCCGGCGTCTTTGGCGAAGGCGGGTCGAAGCTTGCCCAACGAGTCCATCGACGAATCGCGGCGCGGACCTTCATCGGTATCGATCACCGTCGGACCCTTTTTCCCGGGAATCTCGACCGCGATGATCTCCTGCTTGAACTTACCCGCGTCGATCGCCGCCACCGCTTTCTTGTGCGACGCGACAGAAAACTCGTCCTGCATCTGCCGCGTGATCCCCGCCTTCCGCGCCGTGTACTCGGCGTGGCCGCCCATGTGGACGTCGCAGAAGGAGCACCAGAGCCCGTCCTTGATCAGCCCATCGACCAGCGTCTGGTCGCCGAACTTCACGCCGTTGCGATGGCCGTAGAGATAGAACGGCGCGTTGGACATCGACTCCTGTCCGCCGGCGACGATCACCCGCGAGTCACCGGCCTTGATCGCCTGCGCGGCGAGCATGACAGCTTTGAGTCCGGAGCCGCAGACTTTGTTGATCGTGAGCGCGGAGACCGTTGGCGGAAGTCCGCTCTTGAGCGCCGCCTGTCGGGCCGGCGCCTGGCCGACGCCGCCCTGAACGACGTTGCCCATGATCACTTCCTGAACGTCGGCGGCCGATACGCCCGCGCGGCGCACGGCCTCCTTGATCGCGATGCCACCCAAGTCCGATGCGCTCAGCGGAGCGAGCGCGCCGAGGAACTTCCCGATCGGCGTGCGTGTAGCGGCGACGATGACAGCGGTGTTCTTCATTCTCGGAAACTAGGGACCGAGTGGGGGGGTGGGCTAGGCCGTTCGCCACTGGTCTCCGCCACGCCGCACGCGGCGCCACTCAGCCATGATCTCATGAGTCTCGCCGCGCGACCCGCGGCCATGACGCTCATCAGCCTTCGAAGGCCGTCATCGCGCTCAGCGCCGTTTTCTCGTGCGCCGCGATGCGAAGGGCGTTGGCGCGCTCGATCGGGTTGAGCGACGCATCGGCGTACGCCGGATCGGGCTTGTACCACGGCAGACTGGAGAAGTAGCTCTTGAGCCACTTGTCGGCGAAGACCTTTCCATGGCGGGCGTAAATCTCGTTGCGGAGGCGGCGCGAGTCCTCGAGGAACAGTCCACTCAACGTCGCCGAGTCGACGGCTTCGGTCGACAGGCGCTCGTGGATTCCATTCTCGACGCTCACGATCAGCGCGACGTTTTTCTGCTCGAACGGCGTGAGCGGCGTTTCCTTCTCGGGCATCTTCGTGTCATCGTCGCCCTGATCGGCGAAGTACCGGCGGAGCCAGGGCGTGGCAAACTTGTGGCCGTGCCGGGCATACACCGCGTTCCGCAGAATGCGCAGATCGTACAGGCTCAGGCCCTTGAGCACCGACTCGGGAATCGGCTTGTCCTGATAGTACGGGAGGTCTGACTCACTGATTTTTACCTGCCGCTGGGCGCGCTCGATCGAATCGATGGTCGTCTGATTCTTCCGCTCCGCGGCCGACAACATCTTCTCGGTGAACTTTGCGTCGGCCTTGTACCAGTAGCGCTCGTTGAAGTACTGCTGCAGCCACGGATCGTCGGCGAAGGATGCGCCATGCTCGGCGCCGATCTCCGCCCGAAGAATTCGCCATTCCGGCAGCGAGTGCTGACCGAGGAGTGCGGGCGTGAGTACATCGCGCTGGTGGAAGCGCATGTCTCCCAGCTCGACTCTCGAGTGTCCCTTGGCTTCTGCCTCGCGAATGACATCGAGCGTGCGGCGCTCCAGATCGTTCAGCGATGCGTTGGTGAAATTCTTCTTGGCGACGTACCAGGGCCGCTCGTTCAGGTAGCCGCTGATGTCGACGTCCTTGAAGATCCGGCCGTGCTTGCCGAACACGAGGCCGCGCAGCGCCTTCAGCTCGTCCCCCTTGAAGGCTTGAATTTGCGCCAGCGTCACCGGCTTCTTCGAGAAATCGACCTTCTCCCACACAGCCAGCTTTTTTTCGTCGATGTCGATCTGCGCGGAACCGCGCCGCGCCGAGGCGCCGATCGACACCACGGCGAGCAGAGCGAGCAGGGCACGTCTCATTCGATGCCTCCATCGAGGTCGGACACTCTACCGCTTCACTCCAACGAACGCGAGCACGCCGTCGGCGATCGCGCGAGCGATGCGATGGCGTCCCTCGGCGGACGCCGCGACTTTCGCGTCGCCAACGTTGCTCAGCACCACCATCTCGATCGTGACGATCGGCACCTCGGAGAAGATCGATCCGGTGAGCGCGCCCTGCTTTGAGCCGACGAGCGTCTTCGAATCGCCGCGCACCCCGCCGTTCTGCAACACGTCCCAGAGTCCGGCGCGCATCGCCGAGTCGATCGCGACCGCCGCCGCGCGGCTGCGTTGAATGATTTCAGCCGACGGACCGGTGTGACCGTCCTTCGTCGCCGCCCGATCCGGATAGTACACGGCGAAGCCTCGTCCGTCGCCGGCGTCGCAATGCAAGCGCACCATCAGCGCGGCGTGCGCGCGGTTGCCGATCTCGGCGCGCTCGCGGTTGCGCACGAGCTGGTGCTCGGCCGTCTTCGTCGTGCACGTCTTGATGCCATGCTTGAGCAGCAGTGCATCCAGCTCCTGAGCGACCAGCCAGGCGATATGAACTTCGGTCGTGCCGTGCTGAACGACGTCGCCCGCGCTGACTTCCGACGGATGACCGGGATCGATGCACACCACCGGCGCCGGCGCTTTCGCAACCTGCGCGTACACTGGAGAGGACATGCCAATCGTCGCGACGGCGACAATTCCGAGCGTAAACCGCGTCATGGTAATACCGGTTCAGGCGCCGCCGGGAGCGCGCGGGTCGCGATCTCCATCTTCAGCCGCGCGATGAGATCGTCGACCGAGACGACTTCCTGCTTCTTCCCCGCTCCGCGCATGCGCAGCGCCACCGTGCCCGCTTCGGCTTCGCGCTTCCCGATCACCGCCATGTACGGAACCTTCATGACCTCGGCGTCGCGGATACGGTAGTTCAGCGTCTCGTTGCGCGCATCGAGATGCGCGCGGATGCCGAGCGCGGTCAGCCGCCCGGTCGCGGCGCGGGCCGCATCGCCGAGGTCATCGGTGATCGGCAGCACTCGAATTTGCTCCGGCGCAAGCCAGAGCGGGAACGCACCCGCGTAGTGCTCGATCAATCCGCCCACGAACCGTTCCATCGAGCCGACGAGCACGCGATGGAGCATCACCGGGCGATGGCGCGTGTTGTCCTCGTGGATGTACTCGAGCTCGAAGCGCTCCGGCAGATTGAAATCGAGTTGCACCGTCGGTCCCTGCCAGCTGCGGCCGATCGCATCGATGAGCTTGAAGTCGAGCTTCGGTCCATAGAACGCGCCGCCGCCCGCGTCGATGGCATACGCCTGCCCGCGCTTGTCGAGCGTCTCCGCCAGCGTGCGCTCGGCGCGCTCCCAGACGTCGGCCGATCCGAGCGCGTTGTCGGGGCGCGTCGAGAGCTCGATGGTGTACGGGTAGCCGAAGGTGCCGAGCATCTCGTGCACCAGATCGAGCAACCGCTCGATCTCGTTCGGCACCTGCTCCGGGGTGCAGAACACGTGCGCGTCGTCCTGCGTAAAGCCGCGCACGCGCAGCATGCCGTGCAGCACGCCGCTTCGCTCGTACCGGTACACCGTGCCGAACTCGGCGTACCGCAGTGGCAGGTCGCGGTAGCTGCGTTGCCGGGATTGATAGATGGCGATGTGGCCCGGGCAGTTCATCGGCTTCGGCCGATAGTTCTGCCCGTCGATGTCCATCGGCGCGAACATGCCGTCCTTGAAGTTCACGAGATGTCCGGAGATCTCGAACATCTTCTCGCTCATGATGTGCGGCGTGTAGACGAGATCGTAGCCGTGCCGGATGATCAGCTCGCGCTCGTAGTCCTCGATCTCCTTGCGGATCACGCCGCCGCGTGGATGCCAGAGGATCAGACCCGGCCCCACGCGTTGGTCGGTCGAGAACAGATCGAGATCGTGGCCGAGCCGGCGATGGTCTCGCTTCTTTGCTTCCTCGAGGCGGGCGATGTAGCCATCGAGGTCGTCCTTCTTCAGCCAGGCCGTGCCGTAGATGCGCTGCAGCTGCTGCCGGCGCTCATCGCCGCGCCAGTACGCGGGCGCGCTGCTCATGAGCTTGAAGTGCTTGAGGTACGACGTGTCCTGCACGTGCGGGCCACGGCAGAGATCGATGAACGGGCCGTCGGTGTAGGTGGAGATCACTTCATCGTCGCCGAGCTCGGAGAGCCGCTCGAGCTTGAGCGGGTCATCGATGAATCGCTTCTGCGCCTCGGCCCGGCTCACTTCGGCGCGCACGAACGGATACTTCTCGGCGATGACCTTTTTCATCTCCGCTTCGAAGAGAGCCAGGTCCTCCGGAGTGAACGGCTGCGCGACCTCGAAGTCGTAGTAGAACCCTTCGTCGATCGCCGGCCCGAATCCGATTTTCGCGTCCGGGCGGAGGCGCCGTACCGCGGTGGCGAGCACGTGTGCCGCCGAATGGCGCAGCACCTCGTGGGCGCGCTTCCACTCATCGACGGCCGCGTGATCGGTCGCGTCCTTGGGCTCGCGCTCGGTGATGACGCGAAAGGCGCCGCTCTCGCGCATCGGCGTCATGATGTCCTGCACCTTGCCGTCGAGCGTCACCGCGATGGCCGCGCGCAACAGGCGCTCGCCAATCCCGGCGATCACCTCGCGCGGCAGCGTCCCGTACGGGACAGTGCGAACGGAGCCATCGGGCAGTGTGAGCTGCAGATCCTCAGAAGGCTGATCGATCATGGTGAAGAATTGGAGAGAGCCTGCCTGCGGCCGCAGATCGAAAACAACACGAACAGCAACAACAACAACAACAACTGCGGCCGCAGATTTACGCGGATGAACGCAGATACAGCCTCACACGTACAAAGCCTCTCGCGTACCGTGCAAGAGGCTTGAAAGTCCTTTTCTTATCTGCGTTTATCTGCGGAAATCTGCGGCGCGATTGCCGTTGATTTTGCCGAAGAACCAGCCATCAATCCGCGGCCTTGATCTTGCACCCCTGTCCCTTGCGCCAACATCTGCGGCGTCACGTCCTTGCGCGCATGATGAACGGTGCGCAACGTCCGAAAGGTATCGACCCCTCATTACCTCCGCCACAGGGATCGCTCGTTATGAGACGTATTCGCTTTCACGACGATGAGTCATCCGCCGGCAGCGTGATCGCCAGCCTGGCGGTTGGCGCGCTGGCCGGATTCACCGTCGGTGTGCTCGTCGCCCAGAAGATGGGCGGGTTGGCCGGGATCACCTCGCGATTGAAAGCGCGCATGAAGGATGCCGGCGAGCTGCTCGCCGGTGACGACGAGTTCGATGAGGACGAGCTGGCCGATGATGACGAGGGTGAAGACGGCGCGGAGGATGACGGCGACGCGGAGCTCGAGGAATCGGTATTGGCCGCGTTTCGCGACGATGAGGTGCTGAGCGAGCGGTCGATCGACATCGGCGCGGTCGGCGAGGGCATCATCGAGCTCGCGGGCAATGTCGATACCGAAGCGGAGTCGGAGCGCGCCGTCTCCGTCGCGCGGGGCGTCGATGGCGTCGAGACGGTAGTGAACCGGCTGATCGTCGGGGTCGAGGAATCGATGCTCAACGACAACGCCCGCCGCTTCGCCGAGGGCGACCCGGCGCTCAACGAAGCACACTGGGAAGGTAATCGTGTCGGTACGGGCCAACGCCGCCAAGGCTCGTCGGCCGAGCCCGATCGCCACGCCTCGCCAAAGCCGGAGCTCGAGGAGCGTTGGATGCGCGAGGACGATGCGGTACGGAACAGCGCCGAAGACATCGACGCGCTCAGCAACAAGAAGCGCAGTACGCGCGCGGCGCGCCGGGGCGGCCGAAACGACGGATCGCCGGTGAGTCCGAGCGGCGTGCCGAAAGCCGACCACGTCGCCAATCCAACGCTCGACGACGAGAAGCGAGCCGATTAACCGTCAGTCGTAAGTCGTCAGTCGTAAGGCCGGGGGTGAGAGACAATCTCACCCCCGGTTGCTTTCACTGGCATCTGACATCTGACATCTGACGTCTATTACTTTCCAGCGATGACGACTGACGAGCTCCCCCCACAGTTCGAACCGTCGACTGTTGAATCCACTGTCTACCAGATGTGGATGGCGCAGAGCGCGTTCGCCGCCGACGCTGCTCAGTCGGTCAGGAGTGGCGGCGCCCGTCAGCCATTTTCCATCGTCATCCCGCCCCCCAACGTGACCGACGTGCTCCACATGGGGCACGGACTCAACAACACGGTGCAGGACGTCATCATCCGCTGGCGGCGCATGGCCGGCGACGAAACGCTTTGGGTGCCCGGCACCGATCACGCCGGCATCGCGACGCAAAACGTCGTCGAGAAGCTGCTCGCGAAGGAAGGGCTGACGCGATTCGATGTCGGGCGCGAGGCGTTCGTCGAGCGAGTGAAGGCGTTTGTCGACAGCACGGGCTGCACGATCCTCCAACAGTTGCGCGCGATCGGCTCGTCCTGCGATTGGTCGCGTACCGCGTATACGCTCTCGCCCACGCTCTCCCGTGCGGTGCGCGAGGCGTTCGTGCGCCTGTGGGAAGCCAAGCTCATCTATCGCGGGCATCGCGTGATTCACTGGTGTCCTCGCTGCCTCACCTCGCTGAGCGATGAAGAGGCCGAGCACCACGACGCGAGCGGGACGCTCTATCACGTCACCTATCCGCTGGCCGATGATCCGTCGCGCGCGATCACCATTGCCACCACCCGCCCGGAGACGATGCTGGCCGACGTCGCCGTCGCCGTGCATCCCGACGACACACGCTACCGCGATCTCGTCGGCAAGAGCGTGATGCTGCCGATCACCAACCTCACCATTCCAATCATCGCCGACGAGTACGCGGATCCGAAGTTCGGCAGCGGCGCCGTGAAGATCACGCCGGCCCACGACCCAAACGACTTCGAGGTCGGCGTGCGGCATCATCTGACGATGCCCGTCGTCATCTCGGCCGGCGGAATGATGGAGGAGGTTGCGGACGCGGACGGGCGCGTTCCCGCGTCGCTCCGCGGTCTCGACCGCTTCGAGGCGCGCGAGCGCATCATCGAGCTGCTGCGCGCCTCCGGCCATCTCGCCAAGGTCGAGCAGCACCAGCACGCCGTGCGCAAATGCTACCGCTGCGAAACCGTGATCGAGCCGCGCTTGTCCGACCAGTGGTTTGTGAAGATGAAGCCACTGGCCGAGCCGGCGCTGCAGGCCGTGCGCGACGGCCGCGTGCGGCTGCTGCCCGAGCGCTGGCATGCGGTCTACGTCCATTGGATGGAGAACATCCGCGATTGGAACATCTCGCGGCAAATCTGGTGGGGCCATCGCATTCCCGTCTGGTACTGCGATGGGTGCGGCGCGGAGCCGATCGTGGCTCGCGATGACGTGACGGCCTGCCCGAAGTGCGGCGGCGCCGTTCGTCAGGATGATGACGTGCTCGACACCTGGTTCTCGTCGCAGCTGTGGCCCTTCTCCACCCTGGGCTGGCCCGATGAGAATGCGCCCGACCTGCGCGCGTTCTACCCGACCGATGTGCTGGTGACGGGACCGGACATTCTTTTTTTCTGGGTCGCTCGCATGATCATGGCGGGCTACTTCTTCATGGGCGACGCGCCGTTCCATACGGTCTACCTCACCGGCATGGTGCGCGACATGGACAATCGCAAGATGTCCAAGTCGCTCAAGAACGGCATCGATCCGGTCGACGTCGTACGCAACTTCGGCGCGGATGCGTTGCGCTATACGGTGGTGTCGAGTCTCGGACTCGGCACGAATGTCATGCTCGATCCGAACAATCTCGAGCAGTCGTTCGCGCCCGGGCGCAACTTCGTCACGAAATTGTGGAACATCGGGCGCTTCCTGCTCAGTAACGTCGGTGACGCCGCCGTCGAGCGGCTCGATGCCATTTCGCCGGAGCGACTCACGAGCGCGGATCGCTGGATCCTCGCCAGGCTCGACGCCGCGGTCATCGAATGCGACGCGTCGCTCGGCCCGCCCCGTCCGACGCACGACGGCAAATGGCTCGAGAGCGAGCGCTACTCCGGTCTCCGGCTGATGGAGTACGCGGAGGCCGCACGCCGATTCACCTGGGACGAGTTGGCGGCCTGGTATCTCGAGAGCACGAAGTCGCGGCTGCTCGACCCTGCCAACGCCAAGGACGCCGCCGTCGCGCGGGCCGTGTTGGCGCACGTGTTCGATGCATCGCTGCGGCTGCTTCATCCGGTGGTCCCCTTCATCACGGAGACGCTCTGGCAGCGACTGCCGGGCCGTCGCGACGGTGAAACGCTGGCGCGCGCGGCCTGGCCGGCATCGCGCGGCGCGGCGCCGGAGAGCGCCGCGGAGTTCGAGCGCGTTCGCGATGCCGCCGTGCGCGTGCGGCAACTGCGAGCCGAGTACAACGTCGGGCCCGGGGTCGCGGTCGCCGTGTCCATCCGGCCGTCATCCAGCGCCATGCGCGCGACCTTCGCCGAATTCGCCGCAACCCTCGGCAAGCTACCCGGCGTGCGCGCGGCGGTCTCGCAGGTAAATGCCGCGCCCAACGAGGCGGCGGCGCACGCCATGCTCGCTGATGGGTCCGAGCTCTTTCTCATTCTCGCCGGCGCCGTCGACCTCCAGAAGGAGTGCGCCCGGTTCAAGGGCGAGCTCGCCGCGTTGGAAAAGCAGCTCGCGTCGCTCCGCGGCCGGCTCGCCAATTCGGGATTCGTCGAGCGCGCGCCGGCAAGCGTGGTGGATGCCGAGCGACAGAAGGAACGCGACTGGAGCCTGCGGAGCGAGCAACTCCACGAGAAGGTGGCGGCGCTATGCGGAGGCTGATCGCCGTCGCGCTCGTTGCCGCCTTCGGCGTCGGCTGCGCATCCTCGCAGTATCCGCCCGGCGGACCGGAAGATCACGAGCCGCCCCATCTGCTCGTTGTTGCGCCGGAGAGCGGCGCCGTGAACGCGCGTCCCAAGGCCGTCATATTCCGATTTGATGAAGTGGTAAGCGAGCGCCCGCAGGGCGCGACGGATCTCCGCGGTCTCTTTCTCATCTCGCCTCGCGATGGCGACGCGCGCGTCGACTGGCATCGCTCCTCGATCGACGTGCGCGGGCGCCACGACTGGCGGCCGAATACCGTCTATACGATCACCCTGCTCCCCGGACTGACCGACCTGCGTGGCAACATCCGCAAGGATGGCGCGACCGTGGCGTTTTCCACCGGGCCGACCTTCCCCAAGGGCCGGATCGCCGGCGCCATCTTCGATTGGGCCGGCAATCGAGGTATCCCGCTCGGCGCCATCGAAGCGGTCCGCCGCCCCGACAGCACGGTGTTCGTCACCCGCGCCGACTCCACCGGCCGTTTCGAGTTCCAGTTTCTCTCGCCGGGCACGTACATCGTCTATGGCTACCTCGACGCGAACAACAATCGGGCGCGCGATCCGCGCGAGATGTTCGACAGCTCGGTCGTCGTGCTCGCCGACACTGCTGCCCTTCAGCTCCTCGCGTTCGTTCACGACTCGGTCGGTCCCGGCCTTTCAGCGATCGAGGTGCGCGATTCGGTGACGGTTCGTCTGACCTTCGACCAACCGGTGGCCGCTCCGGTCGACACATCGCTCTTTCGCATGCTCGCCTCGGATTCGTCGCGCGTGCGTATCGCGCAGGTGATCCCGGCCGCGGCCTTCGACCGCGGCATTGCCGACTCCGTGCAGCGCGCCGATTCACTGCGCCGCATTCGCGACTCGATTCCGCTGCCGCCGCCGCGGCGCGGTCAGCGAGACAGCACCGCGCGCGCGCCCGTCGCGACATTGACCGGACCGCTCCCGATGACTGCCATCGTGCTGCGGATGGCTACGCCCCTCCGGGCCGGCGCGCAGTATCGCATAGAAACGGCGGCGCTTCGCAATTTGCTTGGGAAGGCTCGGCTCATTTCGCGCGTCTTCACCGTTCCGAAGCCACCGCCAGCGCCACCGCCGGCGGCGGCCGACTCGCCTCGGCGCCCTCCGCCGGCTGCGCCGCCCGCGCCGGCGACCGATACGACTCGTCGCCGGCCGCCGCGCCAATGACGAATGATCCCCGCAGATCGCTGCCGAGCGTGAGCGCACTCCTCGAGAGCGACGCGCTGCGTCCGCTCTTGGCCGGTTCGCCGCGTGGATTGGTGGCCGACGCGGTGCGGGTCGCAGTCGAGCGCGCGCGCACCGATCCGGCGTCCGCCCCGCGCGACGAGACCGCCTGGCGCGCGGTCGTTGAGCGCGCGCTCGACGAGCGGTCGCGTGCATCGCTGCGCCCGGTGATCAACGCGACGGGCGTGGTGCTTCACACCAATCTTGGCCGGGCGCCGCTCGCGGCCGCGGCGATCGATGCGATTCGCATCGTGGCCGAAGGGTTTGCCAATCTGGAATACGACCTCGAGCTCGGCGAGCGCGGGAGCCGCTACGTGCATTGCGCGGCACTGTTGCGCGAGCTCACCGGCGCCGAGGATGCGCTCGTCGTGAATAACGGCGCTGCCGCGCTCGTGCTTGCGCTGAACACATTCGCCGAAGGGCGTGAGGCCGTGATTTCGCGAGGCGAGCTGGTCGAGATCGGCGGCAGCTTCCGCGTGCCGGACATCATGGCCAAGAGCGGCGCCGCGCTCGTCGAGGTTGGCTCGACGAATCGCACGCACGAGGACGACTACGCGCGCGCGCTGACGCTCAAGACCGGCGCACTCGTCAAAGTGCATCGCAGCAACTTCGCGATGGAGGGGTTCGTAGCCGAGGTGGAGCTGCGTACGCTGGCGGCGCTCGGGCGCGCGCGGGGCGTGCCGGTGCTCTACGACCTGGGCAGCGGACTCATCATGCGTCTCGATGCGTACGGGCTCATCGGCGAGCCCGTCGCCGGCGAGGTGGTGCGCGACGGCGCGACCGTCGTGACGATGAGCGGCGACAAGCTGCTCGGCGGCCCACAGGCAGGAATCATCCTCGGCACCGCCGACGCCATCGCGCGCATTCGCAAGAATCCCCTCACCCGCGCCTTTCGCGTCGACAAGATGACGCTGGCCGCGCTCGAGGCGACGCTCGCGCTCTACCGCGAGCCGCAACGCGCGGTGCGCGAGATCCCGGCGCTGGCCATGCTCGCGACCACGCGCGCCGAGCTGCGAGCGCGCGCGACGCAGGTTGCCAGCGCGCTTCGCGGCCGTGGCATCGCCGCGGCGCTCGTGGACACGGACGCCAGCGTGGGTGGCGGCGCATTCCCAACGGCGAAGCTTCCCTCGGTGGCGCTCGCGCTCGACGGCGTGCCCGAACAGCTCGACGCCATGTTGCGTGGCGCGCGACTACCGGTCATCGGGCGCACGGCTGCCGACAAATACCTGCTCGACCTGCGCTCGGTACCGGCGGCCGACGATCAACGGCTGACGGGGATTATCGCAGGCACGCTCGTATGAGCGCGCTCCGGTCGGCCGTGTTCCTCGACCGCGATGGCACCATCATCGCCGACGTCGAGTACATCGCGAAGCCGCAGGACGTGCGGCTCATCGACGGCGCGGCGGCCGCCATCTCGCGTCTCAACGAGGCTGGGATTCCGGTGATCGTGGTGACCAACCAGTCCGGAATCGGGCGCGGCTATTTCACCTTCGAAGATTTCGTGCACGTGGAAGCGCGCATAGCCGAACTGCTGCGCGAGCAGCACGCGCTGGTCGACGCCGTGTTCATCTGCCCGCACGCGCCATCGCACGAAGGGTTGGCCTGCGCCTGCCGCAAGCCCGGCACCGCGCTCTTTCGCGAAGCGGCCGCCGAGCATGCGTTGGATCTCGAGCGCTCGTGGTACGTCGGCGACCGCTGGCGCGACGTCGAGCCTGCGTTCGCCCTCGGCGGCATCGCGGCGCTCGTCGCGGCGCCGGGCACGCCGGCCGACGAGCTCGCGCTGGCGGCGGCGAGGAATTTGGTGCGGCCATCGCTCGGCGTGGTCGTCGACGAGATACTGCGAACCGTTGCGTGAAGCGTCCGGCTGCGCGAGGCGAAGGCGCACGCCGCGGCACGCCTCATCGCGGCGTGAGTCTTTCCCTCGCCAAGCGCCACCCGTAGAATCTCGCGTTATGCCGCGCCGCATCGCTGTCCTCGCCTCGGGGCGTGGATCCAATCTGAGTGCTCTGCTCGATTTTCTTGCTGAAAAGGGACCGGCCCGCGGCGGCGATGTCGCGCTGGTCGCGTCCGACAGCGCAAGCGCCGGCGCGCTCGCCCTGGCGCGCGAGGCCGGCATCGACGCGGTACACCTCGGCGCTCCTGCTGCCGACGCCGACGCCATGCTCGCCATGTTCGCCGAGCGCGGCATCGAGTTGGTCGCGCTCGCCGGCTATTTGCGCCTCGTGCCCGCCGAGGTGGTGCGAGCATACCGTGGCCGCATGCTCAACGTCCATCCCGCGCTGCTGCCCGCGTTCGGCGGCCGTGGCATGTATGGCGCGCGCGTGCATCGCGCGGTGCTCGAATCGGGCGCCCGCGTCTCGGGACCAACCGTCCACTTTGTTGACGAGGTGTACGATCGCGGGCCCATCGTCGCGCAGTGGCCGGTGCCGGTGCTGCCCGCCGACACGCCCGACACGCTCGCCGCGCGGGTGCTGCGCGCGGAGCATCGCCTCTTTCCGCGCGCCGTCGATGCGGTCGCGGCCGGACGCATTCGATTGGACGAGGACGGTCACGTACGTGGCGCGCTCGACGCGATGGACGATCGCGCATGGTTCGCCTTGATGGACGAGCTCGCAGTCGAGGATCCCACTCTAGCGGTTACGATAGATGCGCTGTTCACTCGTTAGGCACGCCATCGCGATGTGTGCGTACGCTACCGGCACGGTCGCGGCGCAGCAGGCACCGCGGTCGGGCGGCGATGCGCTGGCGACCTGGATCGTCGCGCCCGCGTCGACGGGGCGCGAGCGCCCGTTCACCGATGCCATCGAGCGCGCCATTCCCGGATGGCGGCGCGACGCGATGGGCAACCTCGTCATGCATCGCGGATCAGGCACACCGCGCCGCGTCATCGCGTGCGCGCTGGATCGCTTTTCCTTTTTCGTCAGCGAGATCGACGGCGAGGGCTACATCCGGCTCCACGATCCGATGGGAAGTCGGCCGAGTTTGATGTGGGATCAGTTCCACGAAGGACAGCGCATTCGCGTGCAGACGCGGCGCGGTCCGGTTCCCGGAGTGATCGCCGTGCGGAGCACCCATCTCCGGGGCCGCCGCGGTGCGGACAGCAGCCTCGCCTCCATTGACGGATTCTACGTCGACGTCGGCGCGCGAAGCCGCGCGGACGTGGCCTCGTTAGGCATCGCCATCCTCGATCCGGTGTCACGCGAGTGGCCCGCGTGGTCGTACGCTGGTCATGTCGCGGGGCCGGCCGCTGGCGCGCGTGCCGGATGTGCGGCGGTCGCCGCCGCGGCGCGCGGGACACCAGCGCGCGGCGAAACCGTCTTCATCCTCTCGGCGCAAAGCGAACTCAACTTTGCCGGATATTCGGCGGCGCTCGCCAGGCTCGGACGCGTCGACTCCGTTGCAACCACGTTCGGCAGCTCACGCGGCGATGTGGTGCACATTGCCGTCACGACGCGCTTCGATGGCACGCTCGCCGAATCCGTCGCCGACTCCGCGTTCGAGTCGCTCCGCCAGCGCGTCGAGACGCTTGCGGGAGTGCCAGCCACCGGGCCGCTGCCGCCGCTCGTTGTCGAGGAGCCCGCGCGACTCGGCGGCACCGACGCACTCGGCGGCGTGTCACAGCTGCTCGGCGACTTCACCAACGTCTACAGCGTGTCGGCGCACGAACGACCGATGCACGACGCGGTGATGGCGGCGCTGCCCGCTTGGGCGAAAACGAAAGCCGTCACCGACAGCGCCGGGAACATCGTGCTCGCGCTCGGTCCGGATCGCGACACCGCGCTGTTTGTCGCGCACATGGACGAGATCGGCTACGAGGTCACCAGGGTCAACGCCGACGGCTCGGTCTCGCTGCGCACGCGTGGCGGCTTTTTCCAGTCCCTCTGGGAAGGCCAGCCCGCACTCCTGCACATCGATCGAGGCGCGCCGATCAAGGGCGTGTTCGTGCCGCGCAACTCGGCGACCGTGAAGCAGCCGCGCGATGTCACGGCATGGTTCGGCCTCGACTCGGCGGCGCTCATCTCACGCGGCGCAATCGTCGGCGCGTCGGTCACGAGCTACAAGCGCGCCACACGCCTGGGCGCCACGCGCTTCACCGCTCGCTCGATCGACGACCGGGCCGGGTGCGCCGCGCTCATTCTTGCGCTGCGCTCGATCCCGCCCGGTGCGTTCACCCATAAGGTCATCTTCGCTTTCTCCACCCGAGAGGAAACGGGGCTCGAGGGAGCACGCGTGCTCGCCGCCCAATTCGGCGCCTCGGTGACGCGCGTGTACGCCATCGACACCTTCGTCTCGTCCGACTCCCCGCTCGAGAGCCACCGTTTCGCGTTCACCCCTATCGGCAACGGTGCGGTCGTGCGCGCGGTAGACAACTCGAGTACGGCCGGTCCCGAGGAAGTCGATCGCATCGTCGCCATCGCCAACGCCGCGCATATCCCGATTCAAGTCGGCACGACGAACGGCGGGAACGATGGATCCACATTCGTACCGCGCGGCGCCATCGCCGTCCCCCTGTCGTGGCCCCTCAGATACAGCCATTCTCCCGCCGAGGTCATCGACCTCGCCGACGTCGGCGCGCTCGGCCGCCTCGTCGCCGCCATCGCCCTTCATTCCGAGAAGTGAGAAGTCATGCCGCGCGCGCTGCTGTCCGTCTCTGACAAGACCGGTGTTACCGACTTCGCCCACGGTCTGGCGAAACTCGGGTGGGAGCTGCTGTCGACCGGCGGTACGGCCCGCGCGCTGCGCGACGCCGGCATCGCCACGACTGACGTCGGCAGCGTCACCGGCGTTCCCGAGATGCTCGACGGGCGCGTGAAGACGCTCCACCCGGCCGTGCACGGCGCGCTGCTGGCCCGCCGCGACCGGCCGGAGCACATGGCCACCCTCACTGAGCATCGAATCACGCCGATCGATCTCGTCGTCGTCAATCTCTATCCGTTCCGTGAGACAGCGGCGAAAAAAGGGGTGAGTCCGAGCGAGGTGATCGAAAACATCGATATCGGCGGGCCGTCGATGCTTCGCTCGGCGGCGAAGAACTTCGACGCGGTGACAGTGGTGGTCGATCCGGCAGACTACCCTCGCGTGCTCGCCACGCTCGAGGCGCACGACGACGACCATGATCTCCGCGCCGTGCTGGCCGCAAAAGCGTTCGAGCATACGGCGTCCTACGACGCCGCCATCGCCCGCTGGTTCGCCGATCAGCGCGGCGAGTTACTCCCCGAGGTCGTGACGACGAGCTACCAGCGCGCGCAGGCCCTGCGCTACGGCGAGAACCCCGACCAGAGAGCGGCCTTCTATGTGGAGCGTCCGCGCGCCGGTCTGGCCGGCTTGGTGCAGCGCGGCGGCAAGGAGCTCTCCTTCAACAATCTGCTGGATCTGGAAGGCGCGCTCCTCGCCACCGATGCATTCGTCTCCAACGGCGCTTCGGCCGAGGCATGCTGCGCCATCGTCAAGCACACGACGCCCTGCGGCTTGGCGATCGGCACGAGCGCGCTCGAGGCGTACCAGAAGGCGCTCGCCTGCGATCCCGTTTCGGCCTTCGGCTCGGTGATCTCGTTCACCGTGCCGGTCGACGAGTCGACGGCCGAGTCGATCTCGAGTCTTTTCGTCGAGTGCCTAGTCGCGCCGAAGTTCACCGACGGCGCGGTGGAGATCCTCGGCCGCAAGAAAAATCTTCGCGTGCTCGAAGGCACGGCGCGGTGGCAGAAGAGCGCCCTCGACTTCAAGCGCGTGCGGGGCGGCGTACTGGTGCAGGAGCACTCGTCGAGCGCCAACATCGCGAACGAGGCCGATTGGGAGACCGTCACTCGCCGCGCGCCGACACCACAGGAACACGCCGATCTCGTCTTCGCCTGGCGCGCCGTGGCGAGCGTCAAGTCGAACGCGATCGTGATCGCGCGCGGCGGCGCGACCATCGGGATCGGCGCCGGCCAGATGTCGCGCGTCGACGCCAGCTTCATGGCGGTGCACAAGGCGCGCGGCGCCGGCCACGAGACCGCCGGCGCCGTGCTCGGCTCCGATGCCTTCTTTCCCTTCCCCGACGGCGTCGAGCAAGCGGCGGACGCGGGCATCACCGCGATCGTCCAGCCCGGCGGCTCGGTGAAGGACGCCGACGTCATTGCCGCCGCCAACGAGCGAGGGATGGCGATGGTATTTACCGGTCGGAGACTCTTTCGCCACTGAGAGCGAAACGCTTCGTTGTTTTTGCCTCTCACCCGTACGATCTTTCCCGGCTATGCCTCCTTCCTCGTCCGTCGACCTCGATTACCGCCCATCGTACCGCGCGGCCGTGCTGACATCGCTCGGCGTCATGGTGCTCTATTTCGTTACCCTGTCGCCAAGTACCGCGATGTGGGACACGAGTGAGTACATCGCCGCCGCATGCACGCTCGGCCTTCCCCATCCGCCAGGCAATCCGCTGTTCGTGCTGATCGGGCGCGTCTTCTGCATTCTGCCGCTCGCCGCCAGCAAAGCGGTCCGGCTCAACATGCTGGCCGCGCTCGCCGGCGCCGCGTCGGCCGGTCTCTGGTTTCTCGTTTGCGAGCGGATTCTCGTCGGCTGGCTCGCCGAGCGCTGGCAGCGCGTCGCGGGTGGCGTGCTGGCGGCGGTGATCGGCTCCACGGCGTTCACCGTATGGAATCAGTCGGTGGTGAACGAGAAGGTCTACACGATCTCGCTCTTCGGGCTGGCGCTCATTTCGTGGCTGAGCATCCGCTGGTCCGACGATCCCGATGGTCCCGTCGCCGACCGGATCCTCGTACTGATCGCCTATCTCCTCGGCCTTGGCTTCGCCAATCACATGATGGGATTTCTGGCGGCGCCGGCGGTCATCGTCGCGGTGATCGTGCGTAAGCCGTCGACGATTTTGCGGTGGCCGCTGCTGCTCGCTTGCGCCGGCGCTGTCCTGCTCGGCATGACACCCTTTCTCACTCAGCCGATTCGCGCCGCCTATTTCCCTCCAGTGAACGAGGGAGAACCGACCGCCTGCATGCATGGCATCAATCTCGGTTGTACGCTGAGCAGCGAGACGTACACGCGCTTCATGGACAACTTCATGCGGCGCCAGTACGGGAAACCCGATGTCTTCGACCGCCAGGCGCCGTTCCTCGGGCAGCTCGGCATGTACAAACTGTATTTTACCTGGCAGTGGATGCGGGCGATGGATGCCACCAGGACGCAGCTGGTCGTTCAGCAGATTCTCGCCGCCGTCTACTTTGTGCTCGGCATGTTCGGCGCATACGTGCATTGGAAGCGCGATCGCCGCAGCTTCTGGTACTTCAGCACCTTCATGGCCACGCTCACCATCCTGCTGATCTGGTACTTGAACTTCAGGTTCGGGTACTCGCAGGAGGTTGATGCGCCATCTGACGCGCGCGAGGTTCGCGACCGCGACTATTTCTTTATCGTCAGCTTCTCCGCCTGGGGCGTCTGGGCATCACTCGGCCTCGTCTACCTCTGGGAAGCGCTGGCCGCGCTGATCGGATCGGAGCGGGTCAAGGTCGGCAAGGAGACGCTCGACTTGCCGAAACGCCAGAGCTGGCTCGTTGCATCGCCGATTCTCGCGTTCGCGCTCGTGCCGCTCTTCACCAACTGGCACGCGGCCTCGCGCCACGGCCAGACCGACACGCGCGATGTCGCGGCCGACATGCTCAACTCCGTCGAGCCGTACGGCATTCTCGTCACGGCGGGAGACAACGACACCTTCCCACTGTGGTACGCGCAGGAGGTCGAGGGCATTCGCAAGGACGTGGTCATCGCCAACACGTCGCTGCTCAACACCGACTGGTACACGCGGCAACTCATCCGCCGGCCTGTCTTCGAGTACGATGCCGAACACGGACCGGCGATCTACAAGGGCAAGTCGTGGCCGAAGCCGACGGGATCGGTGCTCAAGATGTCCATCGCGCAGGCCGACGCGGTGCAACCGTACTATCAGCTCTCGCAGCCGCAGCTGTTCCGGCAGGGCACGATCGAGGCGACACTCCCGCCGCAGACGCTGTTCCGATCGGACTTCCTGGTGCTGCAAATGATTCACGACTCGTATCCGCAGCGGCCGATGTACTTCGCGGTGAGCACCGCGAACTCGCTCGACAACCTCGGCTTGAACGGCTACATGCTCCAGCAGGGATTGGCCCGCAAGCTGACCCCGCAGCGGCTCGTGCCGGGCCGCGACACCGTTGCGCTTCCCGGGCAAAACTTCATGGACTTGCCGCGCAGCAAAGCGCTGTGGAACGACGTGTTTCAGGGTCAGAAGGCGCTCCTGCGGCGCGGCGACTGGGTCGACAAGGCCTCCATCAGCATCCCGTACATGTACGTCAGTACCGGGCTCGCCCTGTTCGAGGCGGAGCAGCAGGTGAACGACACCGCCGCGGCGAATCGGACGATTCTGACGGTGCAGAAGATCGCCAACGCCGTGGGTCTCGGGCAGATCGTCCAGCAGGCGGTGCCGCCGCCGCGTCCAGTACCGCCCGGTGACAAGCCGCTGTCGATCTTCGATTCGACCAAGAAGAAACCGTAACGCTGTCGCACTCGTTGGTGTCCAACCGACCAACCCCTCCGCAACGAGAGAACATCAATGAGCACGACGCAGCCTCCGCAGAACATGTCGAACCACGCCCGCTTTATCCCCGGCTTTCACTTCGCCACGGGATTGTTGGTCATCCTCAACTTGCTCTGGTCGTTCTATCGCGTCTTCAAGAATCCCGGGATGGACGCCGCATCGACCGTCGTGGTGGCGATCATTCTCATCGCGCTGTTCTGGTATCTGCGCGAATTTCCGCTCACGGTGCAGGACCGCGTGATCCGTCTGGAAGAGCGCCTGCGTCTCGAGCGTCTCCTCCCCGCGGACCTCAAGCCGCGGATTCTCGAATTCACGCGTGACCAGCTCGTCGCGCTTCGATTCGCGGGGGATTCGGAGCTTCCCGAGCTGGCGCGCCGCGTGCTCGACGAGAACATGAAGGACCGCAAGTCGATCAAGTCAGCGGTGAAGATCTGGCGCCCCGACCACTTCCGTGCCTGACCAACAGGTGATCGCCTAGCCGCATCCGCGTTTCCCCCCGCTCGGAGTCCGCTGATGTTCGTCACCGCTCTTTCTTCGCGCGCCCGGTTCGTGCCCGGTGTGTTCGCGGGCGTGCTGGCCGCGTCGCTGTTCTCGTCATCCTTCGCACTCCACGCGCAAGGAGTCGACTACGCGCGCGCCGAGCGGCTGTTGCCGTGGAACACGTCGCTGCTCGTGGCGGGCGATTCGGTCGCGCCGCAGTGGATGCTCGACGGCACGCGCTTCTGGTACCGCAACAAGACGCTCCACGGCCCCGAGTTCGTGATCGTGGATCCCGCGCGGTTGTCGAAATCCCTGCTGTTCGACAACACCAAGCTCGCCGCGGCGATGTCGGTGGCGAACGACACGAGCTACGACCCCACGCGCCTGCCCTTTCGCACCTTCAAGTTCGGCGACGACGGCAAGAACGAGCGCATGATCTGGTTCAACACGGGCAAGCGTCGCTTCGACTGCGATATCACCGCGTACAAGTGCACGACGAAGGACAGTTCGCGGAGCGAGGTGCCGTTCGTGCTCTCGCCGGACAAGAAATGGGAAGCGTTCGTCGTCGGCTACGATGTGTTCGTGCGGTCCCGCGGCGGCAGCGACTCGACGCGCCTCACGACCGACGGAGTCAAGTACTGGTCCTATGGCCTCGCCGAGCCGCGTCCCAGTGAGCTGCAGCTGACACGGCCGCTCCCGCGCCGTCCGCAGATCAGGTGGTCGCCCGACTCGAAGAAGATCGCCGTCGCCCGCAACGACGAACGCAACGTCGGCATGATGTACTACATCTCGTCGACCTCGCAGCGGCCGAAGATGTACTCGCAGCCCTACGCCTTGCCGGGCGACACGATCGTTCCAACGCCCGGTTTTGATATCATCGACGTCGCCTCGAAGTCGAACGTTCCGGCGAAGGTCTCGCCACTGCCGAACCAGCTGAGCTTCAACGGTTCGGCGCGCGACTCCGGGTGGACCCACGACGCCGAGAAGATCTACGTCACCTATTTCACGCGCGGATCCAAGGCGCTCTATCTCGCGCAGGTCGACGCGAAGACCGGCGCCTCGCGCGTCGTGCTCGCCGACTCGGCACGCACGTTCGTCGAGTTCGCCCAGGCCGAGGGGCAAAATTCGGCGTCCTGGTGGGTGTCAAAGGATGGCGGCGAGATCATCTGGTGGTCGGAGCGCGACGGGTGGGCACACCTGTACCGCTTCGACGGCACGGGTGCGCTCAAGAACCAGATCACGTCCGGCGCGTGGGCCGTGGGTGCGGTGCAGCACGTGGACGATGCGACGAAGACGATCTACTTCACCGCGCGGGGACGCGAGCCCGGCCGCAACCTGTACTACGCGCATCTCTATCGCGTGAGCTTCGACGGCACGGGACTGACCCTTCTCACCCCAGAGGACGCGGACCACCAGATCTCGTGGTCACCCTCGGGCAAGTACTTCGTGGACAGCTACTCGCGCATCGAGAAGGCGCCGGTGACGGTGCTGCGCGCCGCGCCCGATGGCCGGGTGACCATGAAGATCGAGGAGGCCGACGTATCGCGGCTCGTCGCCAGCGGCTGGCATCCGGCCGAGGTGTTCAGCGTCAAGGCGCGTGACGGCATGACAGATTTGTACGGTGTGCTCTACTTGCCGGCGAACGTCGATCCGACCAAGAAGTATCCGATCATCTCGAACATTTATCCCGGCCCCCAGGTCGGCTCCGTGGGTGCCTGGAACTTCAAGTCGGGGGGCGAGAACTTCTCGCTCGCCGCGCTCGGCTTCGTCGTCATTCAACTCGATCACATGGGGACGCCGCTGCGCTCGAAGGCGTTCCACGACAGCTACTACGGAAACTTTGGCGACAACGGCTTGCCCGACCACATGGCCGCGATCAAGCAGCTCGCCGTGCGCTATCCGTACATCGATCTCGACCGCGTCGGCATCTATGGTCACTCCGGCGGCGGCTTCGCGTCGACCGATGCGATTCTGCGGTATCCGGATTTCTTCAAGGTCGCGGTCTCCGGCGCGGGCAACCATGACAACCGCACCTACAACATCTACTGGTCGGAGAAGTACCAAGGCCTGCTCAAGAACGACACGCTGCGCAAGACCGACAACTTCGCGGCGTCCGCGAACAAGACGCTGGCGAAAAACCTGCGCGGCCACCTCCTCCTGATGCACGGGGACATGGATGACAACGTGAGCCCGGCGAACACGATTCAAGTCGTGGACGAGCTGATCAAGGCGAACAAGACCTTCGACCTGGTCATCGCTCCGAACCGGAATCACGGGTTGAACGAACCCTACTTCATTCGCCGGCGCTGGGACTATTTCGTGGCGTACCTGATGGGCCAGACGCCGCCGGTGAATTGGGAGATTACCCGACCGGTCGACGCGGCGGCGCCCGCCGGCGGCGGCGCACCGCCGATCGATCCGTAGCGCGCGACGCTCGGACCCGCACTGTTGCGCGCTGGGTCCACCACGTCACCCTGATCCGGAGACTGACACGACTCGTCTGATCCTCCTCGTCGGGGCGATGTGCGGGTCGCCGCGGACGCGTAGGAACCAGGGCGCGCGGCGCCGCTCGAAATTGTAAGTTCCTGTCGTGGAACTGTTCGGAGGGCTAGACCTAATTGGTAAGGCAGCGGTCTTGAAAACCGCCGGGCTTCACCGCCCTTGGGGGTTCGAGTCCCCCGCCCTCCGTCTCCCACCCGCTACCAACAACACCCCCGCATTCGGCGGCGCCTATAGTGCAATCATTTTGTCAGGTTCCACGTCCATGTTTCGTCGTATCCATCGGTAAGTACAAAGCGTTTGAAGCCGTGTTGTTTCAAAGTGCTGATATACTCACCGTTGGCAAATTCGTACGCGGTCACCTTGCTCACGAGTACCCATTTGATACGCAAGGTCGTATTTGCGGGACCAGAGACCGTGACATCGACGTTGAAACCTTTCGACAGCAATCCATTTTCCACAATCTCTGCGTACGCCTTGCGCGCAGCAGTGCCTACACTCACGTCCTCCCGGCCCTTCGCGCGTTTAATGATGGCCGCTAACGCGTTCTTCCGTTGGAGCTGGATCGGCGTCAGAGGATCGTTCACGTTCCGCAGAAATAGCACGCCTTTCGTCCACACGGGTCCTTTCTTGCGGTGCAGCCACGCGGATGCCGAATCGAGGGCGGCGTTGACGTACCGGACGTGTTCTTCGTGCGCCGAATCATGACTCGCAGCATGAGGCGTGTTGAGTCCTAACCGATGAATGGCAGAGTCGAGGTGGAGTGCATCCGCGACAGGAAGCTGTCCGTCGTTCGCGACGTGTTGCGTCACCCAAAGACTATCTCCTGCACGGACTTCCTGTTGTTTTTGCAAACTCGCGGCGGTTGAAGTCGCGCGCGCGGTCTCGTCCGCCACGTTCATGCACATGCCGACGACTGCGAAAAACACTATTGCTCCCCCGATCACCAATAATCCTTGCACCCCCGATGACGACGCGCGGCGTTTCCGTGCCTCAAGCTCAGTGGCCGAAGGCGGCATGTGCGGCCGACCGCATTGCGGACACGCCGTTGCTGACTCAGACATCTCTTTCTGACAATCGGAACAGCGTATTAAGCCCATCGTAGTCGCTCGGCGAAAGTTGTTACAATGACGACTAGCCGTCCCGACAGGAAATCGGCCTCGGCGCGAAGCAAGAGGATGAAGAAATCCAAAACCACCAAGGTGGCCCTTCGGGCGATTGACAGTGCATCAAATGATGGATGGCGTCGGACTACCCTTGAAGCAACCGAGACGGAACCACGCCGATAAGCGGCCGAGCTCTTACCCTGTGTGAATCCGGGTAGATCACATCCCGGGCCAAGTTAAACTCGGAGAATCACGTGCCCAACGCTCGCTTCATCGCCGCCGCCGTGCGCAATCTAGCCAAGCCACCCGATGAGGAGCTGGCGTTATGCATGATCGGCATTAAGCGCGACGCAGCAAGGAGCGCCGCCGCGAGGAAAAGGGGTAATCCTCCGGGTAATCCTCTTGCCGAACTTTCTCGAACTTGCCCTAACGTTCGCGCGCGCGGCGGCGCCCGTCGCGCGGCGGCGATGGCGTGGAAACGCAATGCAGACACCTGTTGACGATCGACTTTCCTAAACTTTTTTCGACTTGCTTAAACCGTCGGCGAAATCTTGAAAACCGCCGGGCTTCACCGCCCTGCCCGGTTCGAGTGCGGGGCCTTCCGCTTCAGCTTCAAAACGAAATAAGCGCAGATCCCTGGTCAGGATAACACCGGCGCAGTCACGCGGATTAGTCCCGCTGCGCGCGGTTGGTCGTCGGTGTCTCCCGATTAGGTGTCGGTGTCCGGGCGATCGCTGTTTGCGCGGCGGAGAAAGACTCGCGCTGAATTTTCACTCCGTTTTCGTCGTATATGCGTGGCGGACCAAACTCAAACCATCGCGGTCGCGTTACGTCGCGCGATACCACGAAGGTCTTGCGCGTCATCATGCGTGTTTGCCGGTTTAGCTCATCGACGACCCACGCAGGTGCGTCTTGGTATCCCTTTGTTCCCTTCCAGCTGAATACGACTGTCTGCTGCGGCGACAGAGGCAGGATCACCTCTGCAGTCTCGTATGTCAGGCCTACCGCGTTGTAAGGGAAGGGCCGCTCAAATTTTGTCGCGTCGGTGACCATGCACGGCGAGTCCGAGGTGATGAATCCGGGACTGTCGGTGGTGCACACTACAAGAGCGTTCATCTCGAACAGAATTGGCGCCATCGTTTCAATGGACGTCAGCAGGAGATGCTGAATAGGTTCGTCGGCAACCGCACGTAGCTCCTCCAAAGAGACGGAATTCTCGGTAGATGCCGGAGCAATCACGCTCCCTCGTCGCTCTTGGGGTGACTTTGCGAGCATCGCGCTTTCTAGCGATTCACCGATGCGCACTGCTTCTCCAAGCTGACGCTGCCAGTGCTCGCGATATTTCGGCGTACGGGAGTGCATCGCAGCAACGAACATGCATAAGAGCATGCGCTGCTCGTCGCCCCGGAGTTCTGCTCGCCGGTCGAGTACGTCGCGTCGAATCCGAGCAAACGCCTGCTCAAGACCGCCTAGCCCGTTTTCGAGTCTTAAGTCTCGACCGCCATTAGGCAGTCGAATTGTGTACATCTCGGACTCCACAAACAGCTTCGCTGGCGCCTTACGCTTCCCCTCGGTGCTGTCCTTGGCGAATGCCCAAACGAACGGCGTCCAGCCCGCAGGCGTCACCGGATCGCACCAGGCCGCCAGATATGAGTTCGGCACGTAGTGCTGACGCTTCTTCTCAACCATCCGATTGTGCCCCTGACCTTCTTGAGGAGAGAACTGCCATCTTGTTGGGTACATCTTCGCAGTGAAGGAAGCGCGCGCGGCCGAGCGAACTTACTATTGCAGCCGCGCCGATCGCCATCCGGAAACTGAGAGCGAAGTGCGAGCGATCGAGTGAAAGGCTACACCTTTGCATAGTAGCGGACGACATGTTCTCACACGTGTGAGTCCGGGTCCCTCCGCTGAACGGCCGCCGAGCATCGACGGCGGTTCCTCGTTTTCGGTGTTTATTAGTCACGACATTCGCCAAGCTCGTTGACGCGCTGCTCGCGCGTGACTTTATTTCTTCTCTCGCCGACGCAGAAATCCGCGAACGCGTGGGAGTCGTGGCCGAGAGGCTGAAGGCGGCGGTTTGCTAAACCGTTATAGGGTGTTAAAACCCTATCGAGGGTTCGAATCCCTCCGACTCCGTACGAGGTCCGCCGGACGACCGGCGGACTTTTTTCTTTCGTCCCGGCCATGACAGATATCTCGCCCCCTCCCGCTTCACCGCGCGTTCGCTTCGCGCCATCGCCGACCGGCTCACTCCATGTCGGCAGCGTCCGCACCGCGCTCTTCAACTGGCTCTACGCCCGCCACTACGGCGGCGCCTTCCTCCTCCGCATCGAGGATACCGACAAGGCGCGCAGCACCGACGACAGCACCCGCGCCATCTTCGAGGGAATGCGCTGGCTCGGCCTCGATTGGGACGAGGAGGTCGTCTACCAGGGACTCGGCCTCGAGCGCCACCGGCGTGACGCCGAGCATCTGCTCGAGACGAGCGCCGCCTATCGCTGCTTTTGCACGCAGGCCGAGCTCGACGCGATGCGCAAAGCGGCGGAGTCGCGCAAGGAAAGCTTCAAGTATGACCGCCGCTGCGACCGGCTCTCCGCGGAGGACATCGCCCAGCGCGTCGCCGCGGGCACGCCCTTCACCGTGCGCTTCCGTGTGCCAGACGGCTCCACGGAGTGGGACGATCTCGTCCATGGGCGAATCAGCTTTCCGAACAAGGACATCGAGGATTTCGTCGTGTTGCGGTCCGACGGCACCCCGATTTACAACATGGCCGTCGTCTCGGACGACATCTTCCAGCGCGTCACCCTCGTGATGCGGGGCGACGATCACGTCTCCAACACGCCGAAGCAGATTCTGCTCTATCGCGCCCTCGGCGCCTCGCTACCGCAATTCTCCCACGTTCCGATGATCCTCGGCGCGGACGGAAAAAAGCTTTCCAAGCGGCACGGCGCCACGGCCGTCAGTGACTACAGCGCGCAGGGGATTCTGCCGCAGGCCATGGTGAACTTCCTCGCGCTACTCGGCTGGTCGCCCGGCGGCGACCGCGAGGTAATGCAGCTGAAGGAAATGACCGATCTTTTTTCGACCGGCGGACTCCAGAAGAAGGCCGCTGTGTTCGACACTAAGAAGTTGGAGTGGATGAACGGACAGCACTTGAGCCTCATGTCCGCCGCCGAGCTGGCTCCACTCGTTACAATCGACCTACTGGCCGCGGGGCTGGCGACGCAAGAGAATTTGGGAGCGCGCCAGGATTGGTATTTGGCTCTGGTCGATCTGCTGAAGGTGCGGGCGCGTACGATTCACGATATCGTTCGGCAGGCGGTTCCATACTTCCGGGACGACATCGAGTACGATCCGGACGCGGTGGCGAAGCAATGGAAGGACCGGCCGGCGACGACCGAGCTGCTGCAGGCGGTGAGAGAGAGTCTGGCGTCGCTCGGTCACTGGTCTCCCGAGCCGATGGAGGCATCACTTCGAGCGTTGGCCGAGCAGCGCGGCGTCACCGGCGGCAAGCTCTTTCAGCCGCTGCGGGTCGCGCTCACGGGGATGACCGTGAGCCCGGGAATTTTCGAAGTCTTAATGGCGATGGGCCGGGAGCGAGCGCTGATGCGATTGGACCGCGCGATTGAAATGCTTCGCGCATAACGACAACAGAACGAGGCGCAACATGCCCCAGCCACTGACGCCGGTGGAATCGAACGTCTATCAGTATCTGATCGATTTTCTTTCCGAGAATACCTACCAGCCGAGCGTGCGCGACATTGGCCGCAAGTTCGCGATCAAGTCGACCAAGACCGTTTCCGAGCTGCTGCAATCGCTGGCCAACAAGGGCTACATCGAGCGCGACGCGTCGCGCTCGCGAGGCGTGAAGCTGCTCGGACATGAGGCGCGCGGCCGCACCCAGCCGGTGCCCTATTACGGAAAGATCCACGCCGGCGAGCCCGCGCTCCTTCCAGAGCACCGGCAGGGATTCATCACGATGGATCGCCGCTTCACCCCGACCGAGGACGTGTTCTTCCTCAAGATCAAGGGCGAGAGCATGATCGGTCGTGGCGTGTTCGACGGCGACTACGTGATGATTCGCCCGGCGAGTGTCGCCAAGGACGGCGACATCGTTGCCGCACGCTTCGGAGATGAAGCCACGATCAAGACGATGTCGCATCGCGATGGGACGATCGTGCTCGTTCCGGCAAATCCGGCCGAACGCGAGATCGTCGTCAAGAAAGGTGACGACTTCGGGCTGCTCGGAATTGTCTGCGGGGTATTTCGGCCGTTCCAGGAACTGACGTAGCCGACCGCGATCAGGGGGTGAGCACCTGCGTGCCTTCCCGCTTCTCACGCTCCTTCCGCTCGCGAATGCGCTTCACCGCCAGACGAAATTCCTCTTCGTTCATGGCGCGCTGCGTCTGCTCGCGCACCTCCAGATTCATCATCGCGATGGCGCGCGCCTGTGCATTTCGCTCGGCGTTGTTGCCGGTGGCGTGCGGCAACAGGAACGAGGGGATCTTGAGACCGCCCAGATAGAGCCCGGTCGAATCGAGGCCGTACTTCTTGCCGCCCTTCTCGAACGTCCAGTCTCCCCGATCGAGTTTGTGGCCCGCATAGTACGCCGCGACGGTGTCGTTGTGCGCGGCGATGCGCGAGGTGAGCGAGCTATCGAGCCGCTCGGCGGCGGTCTTGGGAGCGGAGGGAACGTCGCC
The DNA here is from genome assembly GCA_038228795.1 of Gemmatimonadales bacterium. Classification (GTDB taxonomy): domain Bacteria; phylum Gemmatimonadota; class Gemmatimonadetes; order Gemmatimonadales; family Gemmatimonadaceae; genus JALZAE01. The sequence goes on along the minus strand of JBBROY010000003.1, from coordinate 224,093 downwards.
TGGCGTCGCCCAGAGCGGCGAATCGTGATACGACGGCGTGACGCCCTGCACCGGCCCGCCTCGCCCCACGATCGGTCCCGTGCTGCCGACCTCCGGTATCTTCACAGGATTGTCGGGAATGCGCGGCAGATCTCGAGGGAAGGCGCTGGGCGCGATCAGGCGTGGCGGCGCCGGCAGAGGAGGAACGATCGGACGATCGTCGCCACCGCTGCGGCCGGCGGTCGTCGTGCCCTTGTCCGGCAGCTTGAGGAAGCTGATGCGCTCGACGGGAATGGTCGCGCCATGATCACGCGAGAGAAACTTGCTGAATGGATATGGCAGCGCGAGCACCCACACGAGCGCCAGCCCGAGCACGACGTGCATCACTACGGAAACGACAAATCCGCCTCCGTGCTTCTCGCCCTCGGGCAGCAGCTTCACGCGATGCCTACCGGCGCGCCGGACATCGCGGCCAGCACGCGTCCGGCACGCACGGCCGCCTCACCAATCCGTTCCGGCGACGTGATGAACGACACGCGGAAGAATCCCTCCCCTCCGGCGCCGAACGCCGAGCCAGGCAACACGACGACCCCCTCATCCACGAGTAGCCGCTCGGCGAACGCCGCGCTCGGCATCCCATCGGGAAGTTGCAACCACAGATACATCGTCGCACGCGGCACGTCGCAGGCGAAGCCCGCCGACCGGAACGATTGCACCGCCGCATCGCGCCGAGTGCGGAAGACCTCGACGTTGCCCGGCACCCACGATGCATAGCCGTCCAACGCCGCGGCGGCCGCGGCCTGCACCGCCATGAAGCTTCCAGTATCTACAAACGATTTGACCTTCGCCAGCGTTGAAGCAAACTCCGGACGCCCGACCGCCCATCCGCAGCGCCAACCGGTCATGTTGAACGTCTTCGACACCGAATGGAACTCGATTGCGATCTCGCGCGCGCCGGCAATCTCGAAGATGCTCGGCGGCCGGTATCCGTCGAAGGCAAGCTCGGAGTAGGCGTTGTCGTACACCAGCAGAATGTCGAGTTCCCTGCACCGCTTGACCACGCGCTCGAGATAGTCGCGCGGCGCGATCGCGGCGGTCGGATTGTTCGGATAGTTCAGGTAGACGAGCTTCGTGCGCTTCAGTACGTCGGACGGAATACGGTCGAGCTCGAGCAGAAAGCTCGTCTCGGGACGGAGAGCGTACTTGTAAGGCTCTGCCTCCGACAGCAGCGCGCCGCCGAGGTACGCGCCGTAGCCCGGCTCGGGGATGATCACGACGTCGCCGACGCCGGCGTACACGAGCGCGAGATGGGCGAGCCCTTCCTTGGAGCCGAGCAGCGGGACGACCTCGGTGAACGGATCGAAGCGGACGGCGAATCGCGATTCCATGAAACGCGCGACCGATTCACGGAACGCGGGAAGGCCGAGCCCGAATCCGTACCGGCTCATCGCCGGCGTATTGGCGGCGCGCACGAGCGCATCGATCGCCGCCGGTGGCGGCGCGAGATCCGCATCGCCCGCGCCCAGGTCGATCACGTCGACGCCGCGCGCGATGAGATCCCGTTTTTTCTGCGGGATGTCGGCGAGGGGATAGGGCGGCAGCGAGAGGTAGCGCTTGGTCGGGCTGGGCATCAGGCGTCGGGCTTCGGGCGTCGGGCTTCAGGCGTCTGCATTGCGCACACTGTTCTTCACCGTGCTCAGGCCAATCAACTCTACTTCGACTTCATCTCCTTCCGTGATCGGGCCGACGCCTGACGGCGTACCGGTGGCGATCAGGTCACCGGGCTCGAGCGTCATCACACTCGAAATGTAGGCGAGGACGAAGGGAATCGAGAACACCATCTCACTCGCCTGGGCCCGCTGGCGCTCGACGCCGTTGACCCGAGTAACTACAGTGATCGCGGCCAGATCGTTGGGTGGCGCGGCGATGTTGCCGACGGCGCAAAAGGTGTCGAAGCCCTTGGCGCGGGTCCACTGACTGTCGCTCTTCTGCAAGTCGCGCGCGGTGACGTCGTTGACGGCGGCAATGCCGCCGACCGCGCGCCGTGCCTCATCCTCAGTCGCGTGGCGCAATCGCGCGCCGATCACGACGCCGATCTCCCCTTCGAACTCGACCCGATTCGAGATGCGCGGCAGCACGATCGTGTCGGCATCGCCGATGATGCTCGACGACGGCTTGAAGAAGATCAGCGGCTCCTTCGGCACCTCGTTCCCCATCTCCTTGGCGTGCTCGGAATAGTTCCGGCCGACGCACACGATCTTCGACGGACGAATCACTCGACGTTGCTCTCGGAGTAGAAGGTGTCCAGCTCGCGCTTGATCGCGCTCCACGGGGCGACGATCCGACGTGCGGGTGGCAGCGACTCCAGCATCGCCTCGCCGTAGTGTTTCGTCACCACCCGCGGATCGCACAGCACCACGCATCCGCGATCGGTGCTCGTTCGAATCAGACGACCGAAGCCCTGCTTGAGGCGCAACGCCGCATGCGGCACCATGAATTCGCCGAACGCATCGCCGCCGGCTGCTTCGATCGCCTCGCAGTGCGCCGCGGTGAGCGGCTCACTCGGCACCCGGAATGGAAGCTTCGCCAGGATCAACCCGCGCAGCGCGGCGCCGGCCACATCGACGCCTTCCCAGAACGAGGAGGTGCCGACGAGCACCGCGCGGCCGGATTCTCGGAATCGGCGGAGGAGCACGTCACGCGATTCGTCGCCGTGGACGAGCACCGGCCATCGACCATCGATCCCGCGCGCTCGCAGTTCGCTTGCCGCCTGCCGCACGTCGCGATGACTCGTGAACAGCACGAACACGCCACCATCGGCCGCCGTGATCAGGTCCAGCGCCGCGCGCACGACGCCGCGAAAGTGACCTCCCGGATCGACGTTCGGCGCCGGGATGTCCGTTGGAATCGCCAACATCGCCTGCTGCTCGAAATCGAATGGCGATGGAAACACTCCGGTGCTCGGCTCCACCTCCGGTTGATCGAGGCCGAGCCGGCGCACGAGAAAGCTGAAGTCGCCGCCGCTCGCCAGCGTCGCGCTGGTGACCACGGCGGTCTCGACGCGCTTGAACAGGTCGTCGCGCAAAATCGGCGCGATGTCGAGCGGCACCGCGGTGGCGGCGAGATTGCGCTCCTTGCCGCGCACCTCCAGCCATCGCACGCTCGGCTCCGCATCCTTCGGTGGACGCAGGGCGCGCTGCAGTCCGTCGCCGACCGCATCGAGTCGACGCCCCACGCCGCGCATCTCGAGCAGCAACGGCGCCACCGCTTCGGCGCGCGCCGGGTCGGACTCCATGCGCTCGCGCACGAGCCGCAAACCATCCTGGAGCATCGCGATCTCGCGCAGCAACTCGTCGAGCGCGGTCGACAGGCCGTTCCGCCACGCCGGGTGCGTGTCGAACGCATCGGTCAGACGGAAGGTCGTCTCGCCCGCCTCCTGCAACACCGTGTCGAGCAGGTCGAACACGAAGCCGCCACGGTCGCGCGCCGCCTGCACCGCCGGCGCCAGTCGGGCGTGCACGAGGTCGAGGCTTGCGGTGCTCAACAGATCGTCCTGCGCGGACAGCCGCTGCACCAGCGCGCCGAGGAGTCCCTTCCCGCGCCGCTCGAGACGACCGAGCAAACGAAGCAGTCCGCGACGCGTGACGCTCGTGCCGAGGTGCGCGGCAGCCGCATCTTCGAGATGATGTCCTTCGTCGATGATCAGATGCTTGTACGCCGGCAGCACCGCCGCATCGCCCCAATTCTGCTGGGCGCGCCGCACGGCCAGGTCGGACAGCAGCAGATGGTGATTCACGACGATGATGTCGGCCTGCGCCGCTTCCTTGCGCGCCTTGAACAAAAAGCACTTGTCGAAGTAGGCGCACTTGACCCGGCCGCACAGATCGGGCTCGGCCGCCACCTCATCCCACACATCGGGCTTCGGGGGGGTCGGTAAGTCGGCAAGCGATCCGTCGGTCGTTCGCGCGGCCCAGGCGCGAATCGCCGATACGTCGCTCCGCGTCGCATCATCGAAGAGGCCCGCTGCGCTCTCCGACGCGTGCTCGAGACGGTAGAGGCACACATAGTTGCGCCACCCCTTGAGCAGCGCGAAACGCACCTTCTGGTCGGGCCACGCACGCGCGAGGAACGGTAGATCCTTGCCGACGAGCTGTTCCTGCAGGTTGATCGTGTTCGTCGAGACGATCGTGCGGTCGCCGTTCGTGGCCGCCCACTTGAGCGCCGGCACGAGATAGCCGAGCGATTTGCCGACGCCCGTGCCCGCCTCGAGCAGCGCGATGCCGCCGCCGTTGTACAGCTTCGCGATCGCCGACGCCATCGCGCGCTGGCTCGGGCGGTCCTCATAGCCGGCGTGCTGCGCGGCGATGGCGCCATCGGGCGCGAGCGCGCTCTCGACATCGGCCGGCGACACGCGCTTGCGCGCTTTTTCCCGCGGCACCTCCACCACCACGTACAGCTCGTGCGCGTCGTTGTCGACGATGGCGAACCCGATGCCGCCGTCGTGCATCCGCGTGGCGATCTCGCAGTCGGCATCGCTCGGCTCGAGCTCGCCCGACGGATGATTGTGCAGCATGATCTCGCCGCGCTCCGCGCATCCGGGGAGCGCGAGTACGCTGCGGATGTCGCCGCGCGACACCACGCGCGCCGTCACCACCGCGCCCTCCTCGTCGACCGAACCCACGAAGCAGACTTCGCGACCGCCGGCCAACCTTATAGCCGCTCGGATGGCGCCCGCCGCCTGCGGCGCCAGCCGGTGCGCGGCCGCGCCCTGATCGACCGCGGGCAACGGCTCCGCGACCACGCCGGCATCACGCACGCGGCGCCTCATGCCATCGGCCGCGCTACGTCTTCAGCGGCTTCTTCTTCGCCGCCGGAAAGAGCACGTTGTTCAGAATGAGCCGGTAGCCGGGCGACGTCGAGTGGAGCGAGAGGTCCGTCGGCGGATTGCCGATCGCGTGCTGCGGATCCTCCGGGTCGTGCCCGCCGAGGAAGGTCCAGCTGCCCTTGCCATAGTCCCCATGCAGGTACTTCACCCACGGCGCGCCCTCTTCCTCCGCCAGCACGGTGACGCCGGGCTTGAGTGTCGCGCGCGTGAAGCTGGTGGTCACTCCGTAGAAATCGGGAATGACGGTGCGGTGGTTCTGCACCAGCATGCTCGCCACGGGATCGAACTTCGCGCTGAATCCGAACAGCGTGAAGGTGCCGAGCGGCTGGCGGCGTCCCGGCACGTTGACCTGATGTCCGTCGATGTCGCTCATCGAGCTGACGAAGGGCGACATCTCGAGGTGCACATTGCGGAAGGCGAACGATCGCTTCCAATCCATCTTCGCATCCGCGTTCGGATCGAGCGGCGTGCCGTCGAGAAACGGTCCCGCGATGTCGACGTTTTGGCCCGCGATCGCCATCTCGAGCGTCTCCGTCGCTCCGCACATCGCGAACACGAAGCCGCCGTTCTCCACGTAGCGGCGAATCTTCTCGGCCACGTCTTTTTTCAGCGCCGGGATGTTGGCGAAACCGTATTTTTTCGCCGACACCTCCGAGTTTTCCATCTGCTCGATGAACCACGGCGCGCCGCGATACGCGATATAAAACTTGTTCAGCTGGCCGGTGAAGTCTTCGTGGTGGAGGTGCACCCACTCGTATTTCGTCAGGTCGCCGTGTTCGATCTCATCGTCGTACACGTTGTCGTACGGAATGCCGGCGTAGCGCAGCGCCAGCGTCACCGCATCGTCCCACGGCGGTGCCTTTGGCGGCGAATACACGGCGACCTTCGGCGCCTTCTCCAATGGCACGGCGTCCATGTTGCCGCCGGCGAGCTCTCCACGAATCGATGAGAGCTGTCCGTTGTCGACGGAGGAAAAGTTCACGCCATCGAGCTGCGCCCGGCGCCGGATCTCCGGCGTGTCGGGGAGCAGAAAGCTGCCGCCGCGATAGTTGAGAAACCATTCGGCGCGCCCGCCCGCTTTGAGCGCGCTGTACGTCAACCCGTACGCCTTGAGATGATTGTGCTGCTCGTCGTCCATCGGAATGAGCAGATGCTGCGCGCGCGCGGTCGGCGCGGCGAACAGCGCCGCCGCGAGCAAGGGCACCAGCGCGGCGGCTCGGCGATTCGACATGTCGAAAGATAGCATCAGGGCGTGGGAGGCACCGTGGCGCGCGCGAGATCCAGCTCGCGTCGAGCCTGCGGTACGAGCGCGCTCTGCGGATACGTAAGGATGAGATGCTCGAGGCGCTCGATGGCCATGGGAAGGTTGCCTTGCCGTCGCATCGCGCGCCCCCACTCGAGATCGCCCTCGGGCGCCTCGGGAGCCTCCGGATATTTCTCGACGATCCCTTTCCACAAGGCGACCGATCGCACCACGTCGTGCCTATTTCCGTAGAGCCGCGCCGCGACGGCGAGGACGAGCGGTGCCGCATCGGGCAGCGTTTGTGCGGCGCGCTCGAACCCGGTGGCGGCGGCAATCGTGTCTCCGCGCGCGAGGTCGAGAAACGCTTTCCCGGCGACGGCCGCGCTGTCGGCCTTGCTGCGCTCGAGTAGCGCCAACGCCGTCAGCAGCTCCGGGGTCGCGCTCGACGTCGCTTTGAGTCTTGTGCGCGCTCCCTTGAGATCGCCGTCGTACAGCGCCAGCCAGCCACTCGCTTCGCCCGTCTGCCCGGCCGCGTCGGCGAGCAGCGCGCGCGCCTTGGCCACGTCACCCGCCTTCACCCACGCCCACGCCACGGCCTGATCGAGACGCGCTCGTTGATCCGGGGCCAGCAATGGCGCGTATTGCACCACGAGCTTTTGCGCATCGTCGGCGCGACCGAGCGCGGCGAGGGCGCGCACGTACGTACCGAGCACGACCGAGATCACCGCCCGCGCGTCCATCAGCAACGTCGCCTGCTGCGCCAGCGCGAGCGAGCTTGCCGCGTCGCCGCCTGCAAGCGCGTCGTTCGCCGCGCGGGCCGCCACATCGCCTCGGCCATGAACCGTCAGCACGGCCACCAATGCGTCGCGCGCGGTGAGCCAGGCGTCCGTCTGTTCTGCCCGCTGCGCAAAATCGAGCCAGGCATTCACCGAGCCGGTATCACGCACATCCTTGAGCGCGAGCCATCCCTCGCGCGGCGAGCCCCATGATACCTCGAGCGCGGCCAGTGCCTTGCGCGCACCGAGCTCGACCGGTGCGGACATGAACGCCTGCCGCAGCTCGGCCCGCGCGCTCCGCGGCGCCGGCAGGAGCGAATGCACCGCTGCCTGATCGAGGTACGCATTGGTCCGCAGCGCGGCGCGCCACGACTCCGCCGCGAGCGGCCACATGCCCATCGACGAGCGCAGAAGCGCCGTCTCGTACTCGAGTCCGCGTCCGCTCCCGAACTCGGCTTGCGCGCGCCGAAGCAGCGTGTCCACCGCCGTCGTTTGCCCATCCTGCATCAACATGCGCGAATACTCACGGTACGGCACCGGATCGCGCGGCCAGTCGGCGCGCCATTTCTCGAACGCCACGCGCGCGCCTTCGCGGTCGCCAACGGTGCGCAGCGAGCGTAGAAGCGCCACGCGAAAGACCGCCTCGCGCGGATTGCGCGCGATCGCCGCGTTCAGCACCGGCAGCATCGAGTCCGTTCTGCCGATCTGCGCATAGGCGCGCTCGAGACCCAGAATCACCGGTACGCTCCCCGGCGACTGAGCGAGCGCTTCGCGATACGCGACAACCGCCTCCGCGTACTTGTCGGCCTGCTCGAGGTCCAATGCTTTCTGATACGCCGTCGACGTCTGCTGCGCCGGCTGCGCTCCAATCGCGGCGCACGGTGCGACCGTCGCCACGACGATCGCACTCAGGAGCAGGAACGCACGCCTCACGCGACGCATCGCGCGCTCAGGGTGCGGCATTGATCCGCTTGAAGTACTCGAGCACCGCGCGCCGCTCGTCGGCGGTCAGGCCGCGCAGGTCGTTCCAGCTCGGCTCGCGGAACTTGGTCGCGGCACGCCCGGTCGCGTCGGTGTTGCCGACAGTTGCGTTTTCCTCGCCCGTGGCCGACTTCGATTCGCGTTTGCCCGTGTCTTCGCGCTCATCCTTCTCCAACGACAATCCGGCGTCGAGCATGCGCTTGAACAGGCGCTGCTGGCGGTCGAGCGTGTTGTTGTCGACGCGGCCGCTCTGCATCTGCTGCGCGATCTCGCGCATCTCGCGCGCGAGGTCGTTCGCGCGGCTGTTGCCCGCTTCTTCGCCGATCTGATCGACCTTGTCCGCGAGATCGCGCTGCTTCTGCGCCAACTGACGCACCTGCTGACCCTGCTGCGAGCTCTGCGACGCGCCCGGCATCGGGATGAGCGAAGACGCCTGACCGTTGAGCTGCCCCTGCTGCTTCGCCGCTTCGCGCATCTGCTGCAGCATTTCCGAAAAGCCCGATGCCGATTGGGCGTTCGCCGCGCGCTCGCGGTCGCGCACCATCGACGCCGCCGCTTTCGTGAGCGACTGCGCCGCCTCCTGCATCGAGCTCGCCATCTCCTGTCCCTTCTGCCCCTGCGTAGCCTGTTCCGTCGCCTGCTGAACCTTGCGACGCGCTTCGCCGAGCGCATTCTGCGACTGCTGCGACACGTGCGTCGACTTGCCGGCCTGCTGCTGCATCTTCTCGCCTACCTTCTCGACGCCCTGCTGCACCGCGCTCTGCTCGGCGCGCAGCTGCTCCTGCTGCTCTCCCTGCTTCGCCTTCTGCGCCAACTCCTGCTGCTGCCGCGCCAGCTGCATCGTTTCCTGGATCGATTTGTCCATCTCGTTCGACAGCTCGTTCTTCCATTCCTGAATCTGCGACTGTCGAGCGTCGGCGAGCTGCTTCGCCGCTTGCTCCATCTGGTCGGCGCCCTCGCGCGCCGCGTTCGCGCCCGGCTTCTGTCCCTGCTTTCCCTCCTGGCCTTCCTGGCCCTGCTTCCCCTCCTGTCCCTGCTTCTGCTCCTGCCCCTTCTCGCCCTGTTGGCCGTTCTGCTTCTGTTGCTCCTCGGCCTTTTGCGCCGCGCGTTGCATCGCCTCGGCCGACTTCTGTGCGTTCTGTTCCGCTGGCTTGAGCTTCTGCGGCCCCGCTTCAGCGTTTTCCTTTTGGAGGCGGTCGCCGAGCTTTTTCACTTGCTGCGATAGGTCCTTCGAGCGATCGGCGAGGTCCTTTGCCTGCTTCGCGGCTTTCTGATCGCCCTTCTCCTGCGCATCGGCGTTTTGGCGATCCTGTTTGGCGATGTCCTTCGCTTCGTCCTTGAGCGTCTGCATCGCCCCTTCCATGGCGGCGCGCTTGAGCATCTCGGCGCTCTTCTCCAGCTGTTCCTTCAGCCGCTTCTGCTGCTCGGCCAGATTCTCCAGCGCCTTCTTCACGTCCTCGGCCGATAGCTTCTGCGACGCCTTCATCACTTCGTCGAGCTGCGATTGCATCTCCGACGTGAGCGCCTCCTTGAGCAGCTGCTGCGCTTCGCGGAGCTGCTTGGCCAGCGACGAGTCGAGCGCGCCGGCGTTCTTCAACGCCTTCTCCAATTCGGCGGCGTTCTTCGCGATCTGCTTGATCTGCTCCTGCAACCGCTCCTGCTCCTTCGCCATCGCCCGCGCCTGCTCGGCCGACTGGAACGACATTGGCTTCTCGATCGCGCCGGTGCGCGGATTCTTGTCGCCGGCGGCCTGCGCCGCGCGCGACTTCGCCGCGTCAGTCGTGTTTTGCTCGAGCTGTTTCTCTTTCTTGGCCGCATCGAGTGCGCGCGCCGCGGCGGAGTCGCCGAGGTTGCGGATGTTCTCGCGCTGCTCCGTCATGGATGGGACGCGCAGGATCACCTCCCTGCTCTGTCCCGTTTGCCGCCACGGCGAGTCATCGGTCGCGATGGCGACCACGTGCATCTCGTCGCCCGGCTGCATGCCGCGCAGGTTGAGATCGAGCTCGAGGGTGCCGGACCACGCGGTCGAGTTGGGTGACGCGATGGTCTGCGACAGCGTCGGCATCACCTGGCCGTCGGCCGATTTGCGCCAGCTCTTCAACGCGATGGATGCGAGCCCGTGATCGTCGGACGCCGAGGCGCGCACGTCGACCTTCGAGTCCGCGAGCACGATCGTGTCGCGCATCGGCGACAGCACGTCCACGCGCGGAGACGAATCGGCCGCGACCTCCAACTCGAGCGGCGCGGGCACGTCGGGAATCGTGCCCTGCTCGCCGCTCGCGCGCCATGCAAAGCGTCCGCCACGCTCGGCCGCGAACCGTCCGGAGAACCCGTGTCCCTCGGGGGCGAGCGCGATCGTGTCGGCCTCGTGTACGAGAGCCACGTGCAGCAGCGTCGTGCTGGCGCGGCCGCGCACGGCGAGCACGGTGCCGCGCGGCACGCGGATGGGCTCGCCCGTCGCCATCGTTTCCGGCGCGCGGTTCAGGTACGCGGGAAACGTCGCGCGAATGGCGACGTCGCCCAGGAACGGCCGGTCGGTCACGCGGATGACGACCGTATCGCTCGAGGCACGCCCATCCGCGGCGACGAGCGCGAGGTCGGCATCCACCGGACCGAGCTCGGTCACGGCCGTGCCGCGATCGACGTCGAGCGTCGAGGAGCGCCAGGCGGCGCCGGTCGCGCGCGACTGCAGGGTGATGTGCCGGCGCTCCGGCGCCGAGACGGTGAGCTTGAGCCGCTCGCCACGCAACACGTACTTCGGCGCATCGACGATGGCGAGTCGCGGCAGAATCGATCCGGTCCACGCGCCGACCGGATGGCTCAACGCGCGCCAACCGTCGGGCGCCTTGTCGCGCGCGGCCCCCAACGAGACGAGCGCGATCGCCGCCGCCACGCCCGCGACCGCGCCGCGGCGCCACGCGCCGCGCTGCATTGCCGGCGCGAGCGTCGCGCCCCCTTCCTTACCGAGTCGCGATGCGATCCGATCCGCCGCGGCGCGTCCCAGTGCGCCAGAATGTCCCACCTCGAGCGCGCCCCGCAGCGATCCCGAGCGAAGCTCGCGCTCACGCTCGATGGCCCCAGCAACGGAGTGGTCGGACGTCGCATGCCGCATCGTGCGCCGCGTCCACCACACACCGGCGCCGGCCAGCGCCGCCGCGATCACCCATGCCAACATCGGCAACGACGGCCTCGCGATCCACCGCGCATCGCCGAGCACGATCGTGCTGATGCCGGCCAGCGCGGCGAGAATCGCCAGCACGAGCCCGAGCCCGCGCGCCACGATCGCGATGCCGAGCCGCGAGCGCTCGCGGTCGACCAGCTGCTTGACGGTCATGCGGTGCCTGTCCGTTGGCTCATTGAGTGGGCCGGCTGGTGACGGCGTAGACGAAGAGGTTCACGCCCATGCGCAGCGCCGCTTCGTGCAGCGCCGGCGGATCGTGATAGACGTCGGAATCCTCCCAGCCATTCCCGAGATCGCTCTGATACGTGTAGTAGACCGCCAGCCGGTCGCCGATGAAGATACCGAATCCCTGGGCCGGCTTGCCGTCGTGCTCGTGAATCTTGGGAACGCCCTTGGGAAAATCGTAGACGACATGATAGATCGCGTGCGACAGCGGTACCTCGACCAGCTTACGGTCGGGAAACACCCGCGCCATCTCGCGACGAAAGCTCTCATCCAGTCCGTAGTTGTCATCCGCGTGCAGAAATCCGCCGCGAGTGAGATATTCGCGCAGCCGCGCGACCTCGTCGTCGCTCAGCTTGACGTTGCCGTGCCCCGTCATGTGCAGGTACGGGTAGTCCCACAACTGATCGTCCGTCAACCGTACGCGCGCCTCGCGCCGCTCGACCTTGAGCGCGGTCCTCGTCGCGATCGCCTCGAGCAGGTTCGGCAGGCTCGACGGGTTCGCGTACCAATCGCCCCCGCCGTCGTACTGCAGGCGCGCGATGGTCAGATGCGGAGTCGAAGCAGGCCCGAGCGCGAGAAGCGCCGCGAGCGCGATGGTGCGAAGGATCATTCTTCGTGAACCAGCTTGTAGGCGAGGTTTCGCGGCACCCGGTGCGTCTCGGTCAGTATGCGTGCCACCTCGCGCGCGGAGGTGCCACCACGTCGCAGCTCGCGTGCGCGCGCGCGCAGCATCGTTTCATCAAGCACCGGCGCCGATGCGCCGGACAACACGATCACCACTTCTCCTCTCGGCGGCGTACTCTCGTAGTACTGCGCCAGCTCGGCCACCGTTCCTCGCCGCACTTCCTCGAACTGCTTGGTCAGCTCGCGCGCGACGGCCACCCGTCGTTCACCCTCACCCAACGCAACGAGCGCCTCCAATGTTGAGACGACGCGGTTTGGCGATTCGTACACAACCGACGTGAAAGGATTTCGCGCCAGATCGTCGAGTGCTTCGGAGCGGTCGCGGCCCTTGCGATCGAGAAAGCCGAAGAAGGTGAAGCGCGTCGCATCGAGCCCCGACGCGACCAGCGCCGACAGCAGCGCGGAGGCCCCGGGAATCGGCGTGACCGTGAGGCCCGCCGCGATCGCCGCGGCCACCAGCCGTGCTCCAGGATCGGACAAGAGCGGGGTGCCCGCGTCCGATATCAACGCCAGCGAATCTCCAGCCACCATCCGCTCCACCAATGCCGGTGTGGTACTCGCCTCGTTGTGCTCGTGATGCGCCACCAGCGCGGTGGCTATCCCGTACCGGTCGAGCAGGTGCCGCGAGTGCCGAGTGTCCTCGGCCAACACCGCGTTCACCACCCGCAGCGTCTCGACGGCGCGCGCCGAGAAGTCCCCGAGGTTGCCGATAGGGGTGCTGACGACGAACAGCGTTCCGGCGGCGCGCTCTGTCATTCTGTGATCTAGCGACGGTCGAGGGCACGGGCTACGGCGCGGCCTGTAAGCAAGCCGTAAAAAACAACGCTCCCCATCGCGCGATGGAGAGCGTTCACCGATGGTCATCGGCGGCCAGTCGCACCGCTCGGATCACACCGTCGTTCCGTTCGCGTGCTCCTTGAACTTCGATTCCAGCTTCGATTTCGGCACCGCGCCGATCACCTGATCGACCAGCTTCCCGTCCTTGAAGAACAACACCGTCGGAATCGAGCGGACGCCGAAGCGCATCGCCGTCTGCTGATTGGTGTCAACGTCGAGCTTTGCCACCTTCGCCTTTCCCGAGTATTCGGTCGCCAGCTGATCGAGGATCGGAGCGATCATGCGGCAGGGGCCGCACCACGTAGCCCAGAAATCCACCACCGCGAGCCCAGCGTACTTCTCGATCTCTTCCTCGAAATTCGTATCCGTCACCGCCATCGCGTTCGACATTCATTCCTCCGCCACCGGGTTCGCGCCCACGGCCATCGCAATTAGGTTGTAGATCCCATACCGAGAGCCAGACTCGTGCCACCTACGCCTCGTCGCGGAACGCGCATCGCCCATATCGGCATTGCCGTGCGCGCGCTCGACGAGACGCTGCCGCTCTATCGCGACATCCTCGGACTTCCCGAGGTGCCGCTCGACGACTCCGACGGCGCCCGCATCGCCGGGCTCTCGGCGGGCGACTCGCTCGTCGAGCTCCTGGAGCCCGACCGCGACGGATCGCCCATCGACACATTCATCGCCAAGCGCGGGCCCGGCATCCATCACATCTGCTTCGTTGTCGATGACCTCGACGCGACGCTCGCGCGCTGTCGAGACGCCGGCCTGCGGCTCATCGATCAGACGCCCCGCATCGGCGCGGAAGGCAAGAGGATCGCCTTCCTCCACCCCAGCGCTACCGGTGGCGTGTTGATCGAGCTGACGGAAGACTAACGCGCATTGGAAGGGGGCCGTTCCCGGTACCGGGCCTACTTTTGTTTTACGTGACAGACGTCAAAGATCGGCTCGAGCTCGGTGCTCTCGACGAACCACCGATTGTCGGGGCCCTGCACCGTCACGAGCTTCGTGGCCCGCGTGATGCGCTTGTTCGTCAGCGAGACATCGAACACCGGCTGGTTGTTTCGCGTTGCCTGACCCGTTATCTCGTACTTTTCATAGCAGGAGAGATAGCTCTGAATGATCAGGATGCGCCGTTCGAGCTGCGACCGGTCGACCTTATCGCGCGAGGGCCCCTGGCTGGTTCCCCACGCCAGCGCCATCTCCTGGATGTCCTGCAACTTCGCCGACGCGATGAAGCGGTCGACGGCGGCGCGCGGCGATGATGCCCCCGGAAGCGCTGCGTCGCGCGACGGCGAAACCGCTGTCCCCGAGCTGGAAGTGACGACCTGTTGGCTGGTGCACGCGGCGAACGCGGTGAGCGCGATCGACAGCGTGAATCGGGCGGCGGCGCGAAGAGCGTTCACGGCATGCTCCATGGAAAAGCTGGTAATGGCGTGCGAACCAATGGCGGAAGAATATGCGCACAAGCAAACGGCGGACGAACAAATCAGCGGACCCGAAACCGATCGCACAGCGGTTGTACATCAACGTCGACCATGTGGCGACCGTGCGCCAGGCTCGCCGCGGCGCCGAGCCGGATCCCGTCGCCGCGGCGCTCCTCTGTGAGCAGGCCGGCGCCGACGGCATCACCGCCCATCTCCGGACGGACCGGCGCCACATACAGGATGACGACGTACGCCGCCTCATGGCTACGGTGCGGTCCGTGTTCAACTTCGAGATGTCCTTCGCCACGGACATCGTCGCCCTGGCCGAACAGTTGAAACCCCACCAGGCGACGCTGGTACCCGAGAGTCGCGAAGAGATCACGACGGAAGGCGGCCTCGACCTGAAGGACCCGCCGGCGCGCTACGCCGCGGCGATCGGCCGTCTCAAGAGTGCCGGCGTGCGGGTGAGCCTGTTCATCGATCCCGATCCGGCATCGGTTCGCCGCTCGCGCGAGCTCGACGCCGATGCGATCGAGCTCCACACCGGCGCCTACGCGAATCATCCGGACGACCCGTCGCACCTCACCGCCCTCCGCGATGCGGCCACGCTGGCCGCCGGGCTCGGGCTCGCCGTCCACGCGGGCCACGGACTCACCGTGCGCAACGTCGGCGCGGTCGCCGCGATCCCGGAGATCGAAGAGCTCAACATTGGCCATTCGATCGTCAGCCGGTCGATCTTCGTCGGTTTGGAAATAGCCGTCCGCGAGATGCGCGCGGCCATGGAGGAGGCGCGCGGATGACGCGCACGGTGACCGCGCGCGGGCGTCGGGCGTCGGGCTTCGGGCGCCGGGAGTCGTCAGACTCTGCATGAGGTGCAATATTGTAGGGCCCGACGCCATGCCCGAGGCCAGACGCCCAGCCAATAGTGGAGTACGAGAATGACCGCCCCTGTCGGTGTAGTTGACTTTTTCGTCGTCGAAGGCACCGAGTACATCGAGCGACTCGATCTCCTCGTGTCCACCGCGGCCGCAACCGGCCCGGACGCGCGCGCGTTCCTGCAATACGCCCGCTCGCTGCGGGGAAGCGCGACGATGGCGAAGCAGTTCAGCATCGCGCGCGTCGGCGCCGCGCTCGAGAAGGTTGGACGAGCCCTGCGCGACGGCCAACTCAAGTGGGATCCGGCGATCAACGCCGTCATCATCTCGTCGGTCGAGAATCTCAAGATTCTCATGCGCAACGTGCGCAGTCTCACCCCCGCCGATGAGGAGCGCGTACAGGCCCGCCTCGCCGAGCTCGAGCGGCTTGCCCCGTCCGGTCCGCGTACACCGTTGTCGCCGGCCACCGCGGGCAGCCCCTTCCTCGTCACCGGCGTGGCCGACCTGGCGGACGCCGTCGATGCCTTCGTCGCCGCGCCTGCCGACCGCGATGCGATTGCGACGCTTCTTGCCCAGGCGCGCGCAATGCGCGGCGTTGCGCTCGTACGCGACCTTCCGCCCCTGGCCGAGGTCGTCGACACCATCGAGCGATTGGCGCAATCCATCGATCTCGGCGCCGCCGCGACGATGCGGCATCTGAGCCTCGTCTCCGCGGCGGCGGGTGTGCTACGCCGCGCGTCGGGTGAGTTGGCCACCGGCCGGCGGCCCGATACCGGATCGCCGGAAGCGCTCCGATTCATCGCGGCGCAGGCCGCCTTCACATCCGCGCCCCCGGCCGACGCGCGCGGTCACGGCGGCGACGTCGCCCCTGCCGACGATGTCGCGCCGTCCGACGATATCGTGCCGATCGATCAACTGTTCTTCGAGGACGGCGGGGCGACCGTCGTCGAGGCCTCCGCCGCGCCGCCGACCACGCCCCTCGCGCGATTCCGCGCCGAGATGGGCGTCCACGCCGCGCACGTGCGACGTGCCGTGTCCGAAGCGCGCGCCTCGCGCAACGCCTACGAGGTGAACCGGCTGGCGCGCGGACTGCGCGACGCGATGCGCGCGATGCAGGCCGCCGCCGAAAGCTTCGGCGAGCGTTCCGTCGCCCGATTCGTCTCGGGGTGGAGCCAGCGCATCTTCGCGATCGACGAGGCCGCGCTCGCGGCCCTCGATGAAACGGCCGCGCTCCTGTCCGATCCCGCGACCCGCACCGAGGAGCTGCTCGGCCGTATTGAGCACCTCGACCCCACTCGCGAGACCGCGCCGAGAGACGGGCCGCGCGCGCGCTTCCGTACGCCCGTGGGCGATCGGCTCAAGGCGATCCTCGAGGAGGGTATCGCCGGCATCGACCGCCTTGGTGGCGATCCCCTCAGCCAGCCCGCCGTCATTCCGGAAGAGGAGATCGTGTCGATCGAGTCGCTGCTCTACAGCGGACCGGCCGCGATGGAACGCGCCCGCGAGCTGCGCGAAGAAATGCGGCTCGGATCGCAGCCGCCCTCGAACGACGCGGTGGCGGAGCTGCTCGAGATGCTCGACCTCGCCGCAGTGGAGTAGCCGCTCGTGCGCGTCCGTTGGCAAACCGCGCTCGGCTTCGCGCTGAGCGCGGCCTGCGTGGTGTACACGGTGCACGGCATCGACGTCCCAGAGGTGAAGCGCGAGATCGGGCGCGCGAACATTCCCCTGCTCCTCTTCGCCGCTCTCCTGGCGACGATTCCATTTTTCGTCCGCGCGCGGCGCTGGCGAACGATTCTCGATCCGATCGCGCCGCGCCTTCCTCTAGGGCCGCTCTGGCGCAGCGTCGCGGTCGGCGCCATGGCGACCAACCTGTTGCCCGCGCGTCCCGGTGAGTTCGCACGCGCGTTTGTGCTCACGCGCGAAACCGACCGCGTCGGATTCTCGGCCGTCTTCGCGTCGATCGTCATCGACCGCGTGTTCGATGCCGTCGCGGTACTCCTCCTGCTCCTCGCAGAAGTCGTGTCGCCCAATTTTCCCAAGGGCGCGCTCACCGGAGACGCGACGCGCTGGATCATCCTCGGCGCGACGGTCTGTGCGTGCGCACTTGGTGGACTCTACGCGATCGTTTTCTTCCCGACGCCGATCGTCAGGCTGGTCGATTGGATGTCGGCTCGCCTTCCACTCCCGCTGCGCGCGAAGCTGCGCAGGGCGCTCGTCGAGTTCACGCACGGACTCGCCGCCCTCCGCAGCCCGACCCGCTTTTTCGCCGTGCTTGGCTGGTCGGTTCTCCAGTGGACCATTAACGGATGCGCATTCTGGATGGCATTCGTCGCCGTCGGCATCCACGCCGGCTTCGGGGCCGCGCTCTTTCTGCAGGGCGTGATCGCGCTCGGCGTCGCCGCGCCGAGCTCGCCCGGATTCATCGGTGTGTTCGAAGCGCTGGCGAAGACAGGGCTGCCAGTGTTCGGCGTCAGTGAATCGCTCGCGGTGACCTGGGCGGTCGCCTTTCACATCTTTACCTTCTTCCCGATCACGCTCATCGGCCTGTATTACCTCTGGCGGCTCGGCGCCGGTTTTGGCGAAATATCCGGACGCCAGCGCGTTTCTACCGCCGCGACCCCCGCTTCGTGAGCAGCGTCGCGACCGTCGCCGCGCAGGCGAAGCTCAACCTCGCGCTGCATGTGCTCGCCCGTGACCCGTCCGGCTATCACAATCTCGAGACCATTTTCGCTCGAGTGAAACTGGCCGATGACGTGACCGTGCGGGCGGTCGATCGCGGCCGGTCGCTCGACTGTCGAGGCGCGGCATGGACCGATCCGATTCCCGCGGAGCGGAACCTCGCCTATCGCGCGGCGGTCGCATACGCCGAAACTGGCTGGCCGTCGGGCTTCGCGATCGAGATCGAGAAGCGCATTCCCGCCGGCGGGGGGCTCGGCGGAGGCAGCGCCGATGCAGGCGCGGTGTTGCGGGCGCTGAACGCGATCAACCCCCGACCGCTCTCCGTGAGCCGGCTGCTCGAGATTGCCGCCACGATAGGCGCCGACGTCCCATTCCTAACGAGCGAGCACGCGATGGCGCTCGGCACGGGATTCGGCGAGCGCTTGATGCCGTTGTCGCCGCTCCCCGAAGCCGATGTCCGTCTGTGCCTCCCGGAATACGGTGTCTCGACCGCCGAGGCGTACCGGTGGCTCGACGAGAGCCGGGTGGCGAGTGGTGTCGCGGAGCGGGCATCCTTGCGGTCCGCCGGCGGCCTGCATTCGTGGAGCGCGGTCGCGGCCGTCGCGACGAACGACTTCGAGCCAGTCGTCGCCGCCGTTCATCCTGATATTCACGAGAGCGTGCGTGCACTGCGGGAGGCGGGTGCCGAACTCGCAATCATGTCGGGATCGGGGTCGACCGTGTTCGGCGTTTGGGATGCTCGCCCCTGTGCGCTCGGCGCGGCCACGGTCGGACGGGCCACGATCATCGCGACGCGAACATCGCCGCGTGTTGAACCGGTCGAGCTAGCCGACTAGCTTTTGGGGGCTGCTGCCCCTTCGTCCAATGGCAGGACAGCAGACTTTGGATCTGCGAATGGTGGTTCGAATCCACCAGGGGCAATTGGGCGACGGCGGTGACCCCTCGAGCGCCGCGACCACCCGAACAACCGAATCCCAACCACCGAATGGACGAGCTAGCAGTCAGTCGCCGAGGGTTCAAGCTGCTCGCGGGCACGGCCAACCGTGAGCTCGCGCAGGAGATCGCCAGCTGTCTCGGCATCGAGCTGTGCAAGGTGACGACGTCGCGCTTCGCGGACGGCGAGATCTTCGTGCGCATCGACGAGAACGTTCGCGGCTATGACGTGTTCATCATGCAGCCGACGAATCCGCCCGCTGAGAACATCATGGAGCTGCTCCTCCTCACCGACGCGGCTCGGCGCGCATCGGCGGCGCGCATCACCTGCGTGATCCCGTACTACGGCTACTCGCGCCAGGACCGAAAGGATCAGCCGCGCGTCGCGATCGGAGCGAAGCTGCTCGCCAACATGATCGTCTCGGCTGGCGCCGACCGGGTGCTGGCGCTCGATCTGCATCAGCATCAGCTGCAAGGATTTTTCGACATTCCGGTGGACCATCTGTACGCGGCGCCCGTGTTCGTATCGCACTATCGCCGCAAACAGCTCACGAATCTGGTCGTCGTCGCGCCCGACGTCGGCTCGGCGAAGATGGCGCGCGGCTACGCGAAGCGCTTGAACGGGACCTTTGCCATCATCGACAAGCGGCGCCCGTCGGCCAACGTCGCCGAAGTGCTGAACGTCGTAGGTGAAGTTGAGGGGAGGGACTGTCTCATCCCCGACGACATGATCGACACGGCGGGCACCGTCACCGCCGCGGCGCGGGTGTTGAAGGACATGGGCGCGAACGACATCTATGTCTGCGCGACGCATGCCTTGTTGTCAGGGCCGGCGGTGGAGCGCCTGAGCGGGGCTCCGATCGCGGAGGTGACGGTGACCGATACCGTTGCCGTGCCACCTGAACGCCATTTCAAGCAACTGAAAGTGTTGTCGGTAGGAGAATTGCTCGCGAAGGCGATTAGGTTTACGCACAGCGATCAGTCTGTCAGTTCGCTGTTTGAGTAGTTGGAAAATGTCGGAACGTCAGATGTGAGATGGCAGACCGGCTGAAATCCAACTGCTCGGCAGAAGGACCAAGCGGAGGTGCCCGGATGCTCGCTCGGGTAGAACGCACAGTAACGGACATCTGACATCTGACGTCTGCTTTCCGGGGGTTGTGAGACAGCGCATTCGGCGCGTCATCACCGTTCCCCTCGGCTCCTGAACCACGAGTCTACAGTGGCTAGTGCTAATCTCGATGCGAAAGTCCGCACTGAAACCGGCAAGGGCGCCGCGCGAAAGCTTCGCGCCGCCAAGCAAGTGCCGGCGGTGATCTATGGCCATCATCGCGAGCCCCAGTCGCTCGCGATCGACACCCGTGAAGTCGAGCGCATGCTCGAGCGCGTCGCGTTCGAGACGACCGTCATCGACTTGAACGTCGACGGCACGAACGCTCGCACGCTCATCCGCGAGATCCAGCGGCATCCGTTCAAGCGCCAGATTCTCCACATCGATTTTCAGGAGCTCGTCGCCGGCGAGATGGTGACCGTCAATGTGCCGATCATCCTTATCGGAACATCCCACGGCGTTCGCAACGAGCAGGGCACGCTCGATCAGGTGCTGCGCGAGTTGGAAATCGAGGTGGATCCGGCCAACATTCCGAACCACATCGACGTCGACGTCAGCGGCCTCGGCTTGAACGAGTCGATACACGTTCGAGACCTCAAGCTCCCCGATGGGATCAAGGTGCTCGTCGACAAGGACGCGACCATCTGCGTCGTCGCGCCGCCCCGTATCGAGGTTGAAGTGGCGCCGGTTGCCGCCGTCGCGGTCGAAGGCGAGACGCCAGCCGAGCCGGAGCTCATCCGGAAGACCAAGGCCGAGGAGGAGGAGAAGGCCTGACCGCGCTCCTCGCCTCGTGAAGGTCTTGGTCGGCCTGGGTAATCCGGGCCGCGAATACGAGAAGACCCGTCACAACGTCGGCTGGTGGGTGCTCGACCACCTCGCCGGCGTTTGGCGTTTCGACGGGTGGCGCAAGGATGGCGAGGCGCTCTCCTCGACCGGATTCGTCGGCCGAACGAAGGTGCGGCTGCTGAAGCCACTCACCTTCATGAACCTCAGTGGCGCCGTGCTCAGGTCGTACAGGCGGCGGCCATTCTGGTCGCCGGCGACGGACTTGCTCGTGGTCGTCGACGACGTGGCGCTTCCGGTCGGACGAATCCGGATGCGCGCGAATGGAAGCGCCGGAGGCCACAACGGTCTCAAGAGTGTGCAGGGCGTGCTCGGCACGCAGGAGTACGCTCGCTTGCGGATCGGCATCCGCCCTGCGGACGAGCAGCGCGAGATCGACGACCTCGCCGATTTCGTGCTGGCCACTTTCGGCAAGAGTGAGCGCGAGGAGATTCTTTCGCTCATGCCCCGCCTCACCGACGCCACTGAGCTATGGCTGCGCGAAGGCATCGAACCGGCGATGAACCTGTTCAATCGCTGATCACGACCACGAACACCGAGGCTCGATCATTGTGTTAAGACTGGGAATCGTCGGCCTCCCGAACGTCGGCAAGTCGACCTTGTTCAACGCCCTCACGGCCGCCGGGGCCGAAGCGGCGAATTATCCGTTCTGCACCGTCGAGCCGAACGTCGGCATCGTCGAGGTCCCTGACGAGCGCCTCGCCACGCTCGCCGAGATCGTGCAACCCAAGCGTACCGTGCCGGCCGTGGTCGAATTCGTCGACATTGCCGGACTGGTGAAGGGCGCGGCCAGCGGCGAAGGCCTGGGCAACAAATTCCTCGCCAACATCCGCGAGACGGACGCGATCGTCCACGTCGTGCGCTGCTTCGAGGATCACGACGTGCTGCACGTGATGGGATCGGTCGATCCGGTGCGCGATCGCGAGGTGATCGAGTTCGAGCTGGCGCTCGCCGACCTCGGCACCGTCGAGAAGCGGCTGGACAAATCGCGCCGCGCCGCGAGGGTCGCCGACAAGGAGGCGCTGGCCGAGGTGCCGACGCTCGAACGCGCACAGGCCTGGCTGGCCGAGGGAAAAGGGCTCTGGGAGGCAAGCCTCACCGCGGACGAGCGCGAGATTCTCAAGCCCCTCACGCTGCTCACCATGAAGCCGGTGCTCTACGCGGCGAACGTCAGCGATGCCGAGCTCACCGGCGCCGAGGGGCCGCACCTGCTCGCGCTCCGCGCCGCCATCGCCGAGAGCCACGAGGTCGCGACGGTCGTCCCATTTTCCGCCAAGATCGAGGCGGAGCTGGCCGAGTTACCAGCCGAAGATCGCCAGGATTTTCTGGCCTCGCTTGGACTGGAATCGGCCGGCCTCGACCGGCTAATCCGCGCCGGCTATCGGCTACTCGGCCTCCAGACCTATTTCACGGCCGGGGAGCAGGAGGTTCGCGCCTGGACGATTCATCGCGGGAACACGGCGCCGGAAGCCGCCGGGGTCATCCATAGCGACTTTCAGCGCGGATTCATTCGCGGAGAGACGGTCGGATACGGCGCCTTCGTGGAGCACGGCGGGTGGAAGGGTGCGAGGGAAAAGGGCGTCGTGCGTTCGGAGGGGAAGGAGTATGTCGTGGAAGACGGCGATGTAATGCTCTTTCGCTTCAATGTTTAGGTACCCGGGCCGATACTCGGAGGGAGCGCCGCGAACGTGAGTCTCTGGCGGCGTGGTTTCACTCGCTGGGCGAATGCGTCTGTTGAATTAGGGGACTCACACGCGTATTGTGTCTCCGTGAACCTTTACGCGCGACGGTTGAGTGAGTCGCGCGCCGGAAGCACGCAATGCCAGTTTCCTGTTCGATACAAGTATCGCGAGGTCGCAACGCATTCTCGTTGATCGAGGTGGCGATCACGCTCGCGCTGGTCGGCTTGATCGTGACGATCGCGCTCCCCAAGAGCACGGTGGCCATGGCTCGTGCGCGCGTCCAGCGCGCATCGTCCGTGGTCGCGGGCGACTTCGATCTCGCGCTTTCGCTCTCGGCCCGGCAGCACCGGCCCCTGCGCTTGTCGATCATCGGGACGAAGTATGTGATCACGGGGCGGGCCAACGATACCGTGCTCGTTCGCTCGCTCGGCAGCGACTCGGATTTCTATCTCTCGAGCGTGATCTTCTCGCCGAACCAACCCGTGGACCTGTTCCCGACAGGGCTGGCGAGCGGATCTTTGGCGATCATCCTGATGAAGGACGGATTCCAACGCACCGTGACGATGACGCGAGCGGGCCAGGTCAGAATCACCACCCCATGAGGCAGCGCCGCGGCCTTTCGCTGATCGAGATCATGATCGCGATCTCGCTCCTCGGGATCGTGATTGCGTCGCTCGGCGCGATGAGCGTGAGCGTCGCGCATACGTCCTTCGCCGTCAATGGAAGCTCTTTCTTGAACGCCGAGCTCACGCGCCAGATCAATCGTCTCACGGCGTTGCCGTTCGACAGCCTGCCGGGCGATTCGGGATCCGTGGCGGTGCCGGTGACGCCCTTTGCGTACTCGCGCAAAATGACGTTGAGTGACGTCACCACCACCGACAAGCAGCTGACGTTGATACTCACGCCGACGAGCACGCTAGTGCGTCCTGAGACGGCGATCTTCTTCCGTGCGCGGCCTGTCGCCTCGCCCTTCGCGCAGTGAGGGTCGCACTCACGCTGACGCGGCGCCGTCCGGCGCAGACGCTCATCGAGCTGATCATCGCGCTTGGACTGCTCGCGATTCTCGGCACTTCCGTCGGCCGTCTCATGGTCTGGCAGTCACGCTTCTTCGATCAGCAGGCGCAGGCACGCGCTGCACGCTCCGCATCCCGGAGCGGAATGAACATGCTGCTGAGCGAGCTGCGCATGCTCGACGCCTCGGGGTTCTCCACCACCGACACGACCAGCATTGACACCGTCGCCACCAACCTCATTCGGATTCGAGTGCCGATCGCAGTCGGTATTCTGTGCAGCTACGCGGCCTCGGCGGGCAACGTGCGTATCGCGCTGCTGCCGGTCGACTCGTTGCTGTGGGCGAATTCCGCCCGCGACGTGGCGCACGGCGGCTTTTCGGGCTACGCGTGGCGCGATGCCGGACCGGCCGCGCACTATCACTTCGTCGACGGCCGCCAACCCACGGATATCACGGACACCAGCGCGACCGCGCTGGCGGACTGCACCGCGGCGACCATCGGCGCGCCGGCGAGCGGTCGATATCTCCAGATTGCGCCCGGCATCGATACCACTGGGGCGCGCATCAAACCGCGGATCGGCACTCCGGTCTACCTCTATCAGACGATTCGATACGCCTTCGCCAATTCCGTCGCCATCGCCGGCACGACCGCGCTCTGGCGCACCGTAGTGCGCACCGGCGACACCGAGGAGCTGGCGGCACCGTTCACTAACACGGCCCAGTTCCGCTGGTTTTTCAAGAACAACAGCGGCGTGTCGGTCGTCACGGCGCCGACGAACGCGTCACCCAACCGGTTGGTCGACATCCGCGGCTTCGAGTTGATCCTCAACGGCATCAGCGAACGCGTCGCCCAAGGCGCGTCCGCGCAATCGACCGCGTACGTCTCCACGGCCGTTTTCTTCAAGAACCGAGTCGACTGATGAAGCATCGGCGAACGACGCGTACGCTGGGCACACGGCGCGGTCTCGCGCTTCCCGTGGTGATTCTGGCCACCGCCCTCATTGCGGTGGCGCTATCCGCGACGTTTCTCTCGGTCGGCACCGAGCGGCGCGTCACGAACAACTACAAGGCGCAGCTGCTCGCGTTCTCCCTGGCCGAGTCCGGGTTGCAGAAATGCACGACCCACCGCACCTCGTGCGGCTTCGCCGGCGCCACGCCGACTCTGGCGTACGACTCCGCGCGCGTCACGCTCTCGAACGGCTATGCGGATGTTGTGTACGAGCGCATGCGAGTCGCTGTCGGAGCCACATCGGGCATCTACCTCGTCCGGTCGAAGGGCGTCGTGACGCGGCTCGGTGCCGCGCGCGATCCAATGGCGCAGCGGACCGTCGCGCTCCTTGCAACCACGCTGAGCACGCCCTTCCCGGTACCCGGCGGTGTGACGAGTCTCAATGGATTCTCGGTCAACGGAGCCGCGGCGAACATTACAGGCACTCCGCCGGCTGCTTGTTTGCAGCCTGGTATTCCAGGCATGGCCGTGCCCGCCGCGCCAGGCTACACCGGCCCAGCCGTGACAGGAACGCCGAGTGGCATAAAGCTTCTGGGTCCGACATCGAGCTCGGCGGCAGATTCGGTCAACCTCGATTGGGCCGGCGTTCTAGCCGGCACCTTGCTCCCGCCAGATGTGACCTATCCGGGAAATCCGTGGCCATCGAGCGGGTGGCACACGATCAAGGTGAATGGAAATCTGACCGTGAACCCGACGATGGACGGAAACGGTATCTTAATCGTGTCCGGTGGTTTGACGATCAACGGCAGCTGGCATTGGAACGGCGTGATCTTGGTCGGCGGCCGTATCGGCTCGAACGGGAACACAACCATCGAGGGCGCGCTAATCACCGGGCTGAACAAGAAGCTGGGCACTGTCACGGCGGACACGGCGAACGATTTCGGCAACGGCAACAAAACGCTGCAGTACGATCCCTGCTCGATCGCGACCGCCATGGCGGCGGCGAACGCGTCGCAGTGGACGGTCTATCGTAACGCGTGGACCGACGCCTGGCGGAGCTACTGACAACCTGAGCGCGGGTGTGGGGTGTAGCCGGTGGGTTGTGGTTGCGCGAGAGACTCGCCCGCAACACCACACGACTGGCTACACCCCACACCCGCCCGTTGCATGAAGGGCCGCGCCGCGACTAGCTTTGTGGGCTACCACAAAACGCCATCCCTCCTCCCGCCATTCCTGCGCGGGGGGCACGGAAGTCGACCACAGGGAGACTCGACCGCAACATGCCTCGCCCATACGAGGCGGTGTACATCTTCGACTCTGCACTCGAAGATCCCGCCATTCTGGAAAAGATCACCAAGTTCCACGCACTGCTCGGTGAGACCGGCGAGATCGCCGTCGACCACTGGGGCCGCCGCCAGCTCGCCTACCCGATCGGCCCACGCGAGAACGGCTATTACGTCATCGCGCACTTCAACGCCGAGCCCACGGTGCTCCCCGAGTTCGAGCGGGCGCTCAAGCTCGATGATGGCATCGTGCGCTATCTGGTGACGTTGCACGAGAACGTCGTCGGCGCGCCGCCGATGACGGAAGAGGAGCTCGCCGCCGGCGGTCGTGGTCGCAAGGACGATGACGACGAGGAGGACGAGTAATGCGCCGCCCACACAAGAGCTGCCCTTTCTGCGAGACGCGGGTACGCTTTATCGACTACAAGGACGACCGTACGCTCGGCCGCTTCATTACCGACAACGGGAAGATTCTTCCCAGCCGGCTGAGCGGCGTGTGCGCGCGGCATCAGCGCCAACTGTCGACCTCGATCAAGCGGGCGCGCTTTCTTGCGCTGATCCCGTACATTCGGGGACATACGGCGTAAGATGACTGACGGCGGCATTGCGCCGGCGCCGCGAGAGCAAGGGTGGACGCGTCTCGTCCTCGCTCTCGCGGCGTTCCTGTTGCTCCCCGCGGTTCCGAAGCTCCGGGCGGCGCCGATTCTCGCGCAATTGTGCGCGGTGCTCCCGGTGAGCAGTACCGTCACGCTGCTCGTTCCGGCGCTCGCCGCCTGTTTCATTGCGGGATGGTGGGCCGGCGCGCGCATCTGGGGGGCGATTGGGTGGAGCGCGCTGGCGGCGCTCGTGCTCATCCCCGGCTTCTCGCTCGGTTTCTCGCGAGGAGTGCAGCTCGATCCGGCGTATGCAGACTTGGTCCGGGGCTGGGCTCTGGTGGTCGCGGCGGCGTTCGGCGTGCTGAGCGTACTCGGCTCGGCCCGTTCCTTCTTCACCCGGGCGCTGGCCGCCGCGGGATTGGCGGCGCTGTTGACGCTCGCCGTCGTCGCATTTGGCGGGACGCATCCGGGCACGGCCGAGCGCGCGTTCGCGGATCACTTTGCCCGCGAGAACAGGCTCTCCGGCACGGTGCTCGAAGCGTTGGCGACACGTTTGCCGTGGCTGCGCGATTGGTGGTCGGCACCGACGGCGACGGTTCTACCAGCGCTCTCCAAGTACGCGGCTGGACTCTACCCCGCCTTGATGGCGCTGGAAACGTTGGCCTCGTGCGCCATCGCGTGGGCGCTGTACCATCGACTGTCGCGCGCCAGGCTCGGCGCGCCGCTCGGACCGTTACGTGATTTTCGTTTCAGCGATCAGCTCGTGTGGGGCCTGGTCGCCGGTGTCACGATCTTGCTGCTGCCGGCGCTCTCGCCGCTTCGTCTTGTGGGACTCAACCTGGTCGCGTTCTTCGGCGTACTCTTTTCGGTACGCGGCTTGGGAGTGATGGCGTGGTTCGTGACTCGTCGCGGCAAGCCGGGGCGAGAAATATTGTGGGTCGCCTTGGGCATGGTGCTGGGCTGGTTTACGCTCATCGCGGCATTCGCGATCGGCGTCGGAGATACGTGGGCGAATTGGCGGAAGAGCGCAGCTTTATGACACCGGGTGTGGCTTTTGACGTCTCTCATCTGCCCTTCTCAACCACGCCCGACACCCTACACCCTACACCCGAATTCCAACACTGAGGTTCGCTCCATGGAAGTCATTCTTCGCCAAGCTATCGAGAACAAGGGACATCCCGGAGACATCATCGAAGTCTCTTCCGGGTATGCTCGGAACTATCTGCTGCCCCGCGGTCTCGCCTACGAGGCGACGACGGGCAATCGCAAGCGCATCGCGCAGGAAAAGGCGCGTCTCGAGGCCGCCGAGAATACGCGTCGCACTGCCGCGCAGGATGTCGCCAACCGGCTCGAGCAGATCTCGCTCACCTTCTCCGCGCGTGTTGGCGAGGAGGAAAAGCTCTTCGGCTCCGTGACCGCGGCAGACATCGCGCAGCAGCTGCACGCGCAGGGCTTCCCGGAGATCGAGAAGCGCCAGGTCGACTTGCACGACCCCATCAAAGCGCTCGGCGTCTACCGCGTGCCGATTCGCCTGCACGCCGATGTGAAGCCCGAGATCCGGGTGTGGGTGATCAAGCAGTAGCGGTGTGCGCGACACGCGAGAGGGCCCGGCGCCAGCGGCGCCGGGCCTTTTCCGTTGGCGGTCCCGGTGTTAGTTCCGAGAAGGAAAAGTCCGGCGCGATTCATCGCGTCCCACTCAACGTAGGAACGGAATGGCTCTCCCGAAAACCGACAACAGAACAACGAGCACGGCGTTGGTTGAAGCGAAACGCGCGGCAACGTACTGCTCGGATCTGAAGGCGAAAAACATTGTTCTGCTGAATCTCATCAACGTGGCCAATGCGACAGACTATTTCCTGATCGCCAGCGGCACCTCGGACACGCACGTGCGGGCGATCGCCGAGCACGTGATCGCCGAGATGAAAAAATCCGGCGTGCGCGTACACCATGCCGAGGGGTTGCAGCAGGGACGCTGGGTACTGCTCGACTTTGTTGATTTCGTCGTGCACGTATTTCATCCGGTGTTGCGCGAGTTCTATCAGCTGGAGCGGCTGTGGAGCGACGCCGAGCGCGTCCCGCTGCCCGAGGGAGCGAGCGTCTGACGCCCGCCTGTCCGCGGCGGCGCGCGGTGGCGCTGGCGGCCGCCGGACTCGCCGTGATTTTCGGCGGTGCCGGCCGCAGTAACGCACAGGCGTACTTCGGAAAGAATCAGGTGCAGTACGATCACTTCAATTGGCAGGTGATCGAGACCGAGCACTTCTTCATTCACTACTATCCGGCCGAGCAGGAGGCCGCGCACGACGCGGCCCGGATGGCGGAGCGCGCGTATGGAAGGCTGTCGCGCATTCTCGCGCACGAGTTCCGCGAGAAAAAACCGATCGTGCTCTTCGCATCACGTGCCGATTTCGGACAGAACAACGTCACGGGTGACTTGGGCGAAGGCACCGGTGGCGTCACCGAGCCCGTCAAGCATCGGATGCTGCTTCCCTTCACCGGCGACTACGCGAGCTTCGAGCAGGTTCTCACGCACGAGATGGTGCACGAGTTCCAGTTCGATGTCTTCGCGCGCGGCAAGGCGGGCAACGGTCTGACGACGCTCGCCCAGGTGAACCCGCCGCTCTGGTTCATGGAAGGGATGGCCGAGTACCTCAGCATCGGACCCTATCATCCGCACACCGCAACGTGGATCCGCGACGCGGCACTGAACTCGAGTCTCCCGTCAATCGACCAGATGACCGACCGGCCGGACCTGTACTTTCCCTACCGATTCGGCGAATCGGTGTGGGCGTACATCGGCAAGCGGTGGGGCGACGAGGTCATCGGCCCGATTCTTCAGGGCGCGACGAGCATCGGAGTCGAGCGCGCCATGCGCCGCGAGCTCGGCCGGTCCGTCTGGGACCTGAGCGACGACTGGCGCACGGCGATGCGCGAGCAATATCTGCCGGAGGTCGCGCAGCTCGAGCGCGCCCGCACCTTCTCGCAGCCGCTGCTCACGCAGAAGCGGACGGGCGGCGAGATCTTCGTCGCGCCATCGCTGTCACCCGACGGGCGCTACATCGCGTTCATCTCCAACGGCAGCTTCCTCAAAGGCGAGGTGTTCACCGACCTCTGGCTCGGCGACGCCCGCACCGGAAAACGCATCAAGCGGCTGGTGAAGAGCCAGCTCGATCCGAACACCGAAGAGCTCCAGATTCTCTACTCCCAGAGCGCCTTCTCTCCCGATGGAAAGCAGCTCGCCTTCACGGCAATGAGTCACGGGCGCGACGTCCTGTATCTGCTCGACGTCGAGAGCCGGCGCACCATACGGAAGTTTGATCTCCCGCTCGAGGTCGTGACGAGCCCCACCTGGTCCCCCGACGGCGCGCGCATCGTCGTGTCGGGATCGACCGGGGGCATCAGCGATCTGTTCATGGTCGACGTCGACGGGTCGCACTTCCGGCAGCTCACGCGTGACAAGTTCGGCGACGTGATGCCGCAGTGGTCCCCGGATGGCAGTCGCATCGCGTTCGCGAGCGACCGCGGACCGGGCACGGATTTTGGCCAACTGCGTTACGACAAGTGGCGCATCTCGACGTACCGCGTGAGTGACGGCCGCATCGAGACGATCCCCGGCCAAGATGGACTGAACATCAACCCGGTCTGGTCGCCCGATGGCCAGTCGCTCGCCTACGTCTCATCGCGCACGGGAATCCAGAACGTCTTCCTCTACGACTTCACCGACGGCAAGCACTATCAGCTGACCAACGTCGTGGGCGGCGTGTCGTCGTTTACCGAGTACAGTCCCGTCATCACGTGGGCCAGGCAGACCGATCAGCTCGCCTTTACGCTGTTCGAGAACGGCGACTATACGGTATGGACGGTCGACAATCCGCGCGCGCGAAAGACGATGCCGTTCGCGACACCGCGCGCTCCGCTCGTCGCCCGCCGCGGCGGCGAGACCGACTCGACGCTCGCGAGCGCCGCGCGCGATGTGAGCCCCGCGCCATCTTCGCGGCAATTGAGCCTCATGCCACCCGTAGCGCTGGCCGACACACTCGGCACGGCGACGACGTCGCTCTATCGATCGCCGGCCGGTTTCCGGTTGTCCTCGCAGCCGCCGGCGCCGACGGGGCAACGGTCGACGCCGGCGATGAGCGTGGCATCCTTTCTCGACAGCGCCGCCTTCGCCCTGCCCGACACGCTGCGCTTCAAGCAGTACCGTTACAAGCTCAGCTATTCTCCGGAGTACGTGGCGCGTCCGAGCGTCGGCTATGCGCGCGACAGCTACAGCAACGGCATCTTCGGCGGCACGACGATCGTCCTCAGCGATCTGCTCGGCAATCATCACCTCGCATTTTCCGGTGAGGTGAACGGACGGCTGAGCGAGGCGGCGCTGTTCGCGGCCTACACGAATCTGTCGCGCCGGCTTCAGTACATGACCGGCCTCTACCAGCAACCGTACTACTTCTCGCAAGGCTCATTTCTCTCGAACGATCCGTCGCGTCCGGGCCAGTCGATCGAGAACAACGTCTTCACACGCTACGTGGAGCGGCGCGTATTCGGCGTTGGGATATTCCCGTTCGATCGATTCACCCGCGCCGAGATCGGGTTGAATTTCTCCAACCTCGAACGCGCCGACCTCTACGTGAGCCGCGGCATCAACATCGTGGATCGCAGCGCCAGCGGATTGGTGCTGGATAGTACGGTCAGCCACAAATCGGTGAACTACCTGCAGCCGTTCGTCGCCTACGTGTCCGACAACACGCTGTTCGGCTACACCTCGCCTATCATGGGACGGCGCTTCCGTTTTCAGGCCATGCCGACCGCCGGAAATTTTCAGTGGATGGAATATCTGGCCGACTACCGCCGCTACGATCCGATCTTCTTCAACTATCTCTGGGTCGCGACACGCGGGCTCGCCAGCCTTTCCACCGGCCGCGACGCCGACACGCTGCGGAAGTACATCGGCTACCCGGAGCTGATCCGGGGCTATGATCGCTACAGTGTCGCCGCGCAAGGCTGTAGCGCGACGGGGGCCGACTTCTACAAGTGCTCACCCCTCCTCGGCAGCCGACTCGCGCTCGCCAACGCCGAGCTGCGTTTCCCCATCTTTCGCCGCGGGCAGATCGGTTCACTCGCGGTGCCGATTCCCCCTGTTGAGGGGCTGCTGTTTTACGATGCGGGCGTTGTGTGGTTCGGAGGGCAGCAGGTACGGTGGAGCGCGAAGACGGACGATGACGTCACGAAGGTGCGTTCGCTGCTGCGCAGCTACGGCTACGGCATTCGCGTCAACCTCTTCAACTTCGCCATCCTGCGATGGGACTACGCGAAGCCGCTCGACACGAGCGATCGGCACTGGGTGTGGCAGTTCTCGTTGGGACCGAGTTACTGAGCACCAGGGGAGAGAGGCTAGGGTCTGGAGCGCCCGAGCATCAGGCGTGCGAGTTGTCAGCGAGAAGGCGAGTGCCTGGCGAAGGGGGATGCTTCGCAGCACGAGTCGTCACGAATCTCCCCTGAAGTCGTAGAAGACCCGAATGAGATTGCCGTCCAGGTCCGAAGCCGTGAACTCATGCAGTTGCCACGGTTTCGATTCCGGTGGTGAGGCGATCCGCGCTCCGCAGGCCTTCCATGTCGCGTGCAAGTCATCAACATCCTTCTTGCTGTTGAGATTTAGCCAAATCACCACGGGGCCAGTATTGCCGTATCCCTCTCGAAAGGTGCGATTCGTCAGGAACAGCCTGCAACGTCCCTTGTAGATTCCCCCTATGCCGCCGCCACTCTCATCACCCCACTGTATCGTGAAGCCCAGATGCTCTTTGTAGTACGCCGAGGCTTTGTCAACGTCGTTGACCGGAATCTCGGGGACCGCACACGGGAATTCCTCGTTCATTGCGAGCCTCGAATCAGTGTCGCGGTTTGCGGATAGTGGCGGACGGAGCCGAGAGAAGTCACTGCACTCTCGCACCGAATACCGTAGTCGGCAACGGAGCTTGTATCCGCGAACCCAGGCGATGCGGCACGGGTCGCAGGGTTTCTCGATGAGCCCCTACTGCCTGCAGTCACCAATGCACTGGCCGCAAGGTGGAGCCCCTCTTAGTTTACTGCCGTGAGAACGCCTCTCGCGGTGGCACTCGTGCTGGTGGTCGCGGCGTGTTCCCGCGATAAGCCCGGCACTCCCGCCGTCTCCGACGCCCCTTCCGCTGCAAGCCGCGCGCGAGGTCGCGACCTTCTCGTTCTGCGTTTTCCGCTGACGGGAGGCGCGGCCAGAGCGTATGTGTATCCACGCCTCGATTCCGCCATTTGGACATCGGCGAGTCGCGTGCCGCCGGTGGAGCGCGTGCTCGGCTTCGATCCGAGCGCCGGATCGGTCGCGGTGGTGGATCACAAGGGCGCCGCGCTTCGCGTCGATCTGCGCCTCAACACCATCGAGCGGACGGGCGGGGCGAAGCTCGCCCACCTGTCATCCGAAGATGGATCGGCGGTGTTCGGCATCTCCGCCGATGGGCGCGTGCACCGCTACGCGCCGAACGATTCAGGATGGGTATTCAAGCCGTCCGCTCCCGCGCGCGACATCTTTCCGCAACCGAACGGCTCGCTGCTGGTGCTGGCCGACCACGGCACGCAGACGACGATCTGGCATCTCCGTCCACCGCTCAACACTATTACCGACAGCGTCGTGGTTCCCAAGGCAGGGCGCGTGATCGGTACGCAGGTCGGTGGAGTGTATCTGACGGTCGATGACGAGCTGATCGGCATGCGGAGCCGCGATCTCAAGCGCATCATCGCGACGAAGCTTCCGCGTCCGGCCAAATCGCTCGTCACCACACCGAGCGGCGACCGGATCTACGTGGCCGCGGAGGGAAGCGAGCAGTTGCTCGTGATCGACCGCTACAGCGGCTCGATCGACACCAAGATCGATTTGCCGGGCGAGACGTCCGATTTGCGCATGGACGCGACGGGCCGCTACGTGCTCGCGCGTCCCGCGCATGGAGATTCGGCATGGGTGATCGCCATCGGCACGGACAAGCGCATCGGCACGGCGCACACGGCGTGGCGCACCGACCTGCCGACAGTGCTGTCCGACGGCACGATCGTACTGCTGCAGGGCGACGCGGTCGTGTTCGCCGACGGTGAGACGCTCCGCCCGAAGATGACCGTGCCCGGGGGCAAGCACGACGCGTGGTTGTTCGTGACCTGGAACGGATTTCGGCAACAGTCGGAAACGAACTCGCCGCTCACCGTGCGCGGCGACAGCGCGGCGCTAGATTCGGCGGCAGTGGCGGCGAACAATCCCTTCTCCGGTCAGGTGCCGGGACACGACAGTTCGGCCGCCACGGACACGACGGAGAAGGCGGCGGCCAAGGACACGTCACGTGGCCCGACGGGATTCATCGTGCAGTTCGCGGCGGTACAGAACGAGCAGGCGGCGAAGGACATCGCGAAAGCGGTGGCGGCGACGTCGGACGGCGTGCGGGTGGTGTCGACAGTTCGCGACGGAATCGCGATCTTTCGCGTCGTTATCGGACCATATACGTCGCGCGCCGATGCGGACCGGGCCGCGAAGGCATCGGGCCGGTCCTTCTGGATCTACGAGGGAGCACCATAAGTGACTGCGCCAACGATCGCCGGAGTGGAGTCGCGCTGGGAAGCGGAAGGGCGCCGCATCGCGGAGGAGTTCGACGGTGTGACCTCGGCCGTGGTCGTCTCGGCCGACCCCACCGCGGCTGCGCAGGTCGCGCTTGGCATCGCGCGCGTGCAGGCGCGGCGCCGCCGCGTCGCGATCGCCGACATGGTCGGCGAATTGGCGCCGCTGCAAACGCTGCTGCCCCGAGATGCGGCGCACGGCATCGTCGACAGCTTCGTCTACGGCGTGTCTCTCTCGAAGATCGCCTACCCGATCGATCCCGCGCAAAATCTCTATATCATGCCGAGCGGTCCGGGCCCGCTCGATCACGCGGCGCTGCTCCCGAGCGAACGGTGGGCGAAGCTCGCCAGTGGGTTCAAGGAAGTCGACGCGCTGCTGATGGTCATCGCTCCAATCGATGCCGCCGGTCTCGATGACCTCGTCGCGGTTACCGATGGCGTCGTGACGGTCGGCGACCGGACGTTGGGCGCGCCCGCGCCCGTGTTGGCCGACGTGCAGCTCGTGGGGGAGCCGGAGGCGGCGCGGACTTCGGCGCCGCGCATCGCCGCATCGAGCGGCGGGAGCCGGTCGCCCGTGGCGACGCTCGAGACCCGCGCGTTCGACGATGAGCTTCGCCGCCGGACGCTGATGTTCGTCGCGGGCGTGGGAACGCTCGTGCTCGTGGGCGCCATCGCGTACTGGGTAAGCAATCGGCAGGCGAAGCCCGTTGTGTCGCCGCGCATGACGCCCGCCGTCACGCCCGTCGGTGCCGCGGCCGCGTCGCGCGGCACGCTCGCCGTGCGGGTGGAGAATCCGGGGGATTCCGCCCGAGCGGCCGCCTATTCCGTCGACCTGGTGCAGCTCCAGGCGTACAATTCAGCGCTGGTGCAACTCGAGCAGCTCGACGCGCCACAGACTCCGGTTCCCGCCACCACCATCTCGCCGATCCAGGTGAACAATTCGGCGCCGTTCCACGTCATTGCCGGGGCGTTCATCAACCGTGCCTCGGCGGATTCCCTGCTGTCGCACATGCGCGACGACCATCAGATCACGCCGGCGACGGGACGAGTCGTCCGCGCGCCGTTCGCCTTGCTGATCGAGAGCAAGGTCGCGCGCGCGAACGCCGCCGCGCTCGTGAGCGGATATCGGCGCGAGGGACTGCCCGTGTACGCGCTGCTGCAGGACGAGGGCGCCGCGAATCTGTACGCTGGTGCCTTCGAAACACCCGCGCAGGCGGCGACGCTGCTCGAGACCTTCAACACCAGCGGCAAGAATCCGACGATCGTATACCGGACCGGGAGAATTTTTTAGTGCGATTGTGCAAGCTGGAGATGCAGGGCTTCAAGTCGTTTGCGGACGAGACGTCGCTCGTCTTCGAGTCGGGCGTCACGGCGATCGTCGGCCCGAATGGATGTGGCAAGTCGAACGTCTCGGATGCCGTGCGGTGGGTGCTCGGTGAGCAACGCGCGCGCGCGTTGCGTGGCGTGAAGATGGAAGAGGTGATCTTCCAGGGGTCGTCGGCCCGGCGCCCCGTGAACATCGCCGAGGTCTCCCTGCATTTCGAGAACGATGACGGTGCTCTGCCGGTGCCGTTCAAGGAAGTCGTCATCACGCGGCGGCTCTCGCGCTCAGGCGAGAGCGAGTACCTCCTCAATCGCGCGCCGTGCCGTCTGCGCGACATCCACGATCTGGTCCGCGGCACCGGGCTCGGCGCCGACTCGGGCGTTGTGATCGAATCGCGCATGATCGACGCGCTGCTCAGCGACCGCCCCGATGAACGGCGCGAGCTGTTCGAGGAAGCGGCGGGCGTCAGCATGTATCGCGACCGCCGCCGCACGACGGAGCGCCGGCTCGAGGAGACGACGGTCGATCTCGCGCGGCTCGACGATCTGATCGGCGAGGTGCAGACGCAGGTGCGCTCGCTGGCTCGCCAGCGAAAGAAAGCGGAGCGGCATACCGAACTCACCAACCGTCGCTTTCACGTCGAGCTCACGCTGGCGACCCGCGAAATGGAAGCGTGGCACGAGGAACTGGCCCGGCTCGAGGAACGCGTGACCTCGTTGCGTGCCGAAGGTCCGCTGGTCGACCAGCGCGTGCGCGATTCCGAGCTGCGTCGCGAAGACACTCACGCCGCGCGCGCCGCGGCGGAGGGCCATCGCGGTGAGCTCGCCCGGTTGGTGACGGCACAGCAGCAGGACGTCATGCGGTTGCAGAGCGAGATGGCGGTAGCCGCGGAGCGACAGCGCAACGCCGTCGCCCGCCGCGAGCGCGCCGAAACCGAACGGTTGCAGGGCGAAGCGATGGGGCAGCAGTTGATCACCGATCGCGAGCACGCGGTCACCGAATTGGCGCGGCTGCAATCGGAGCTGGCCGCGGCGAGCGAGCAGTTGGCCGCGCGCGTGCTGGCCGAGGAGACGGCGCGCCGCACGGTGGCTGGGGCGCGTTCGGAGTTCGAGGAGAGCGAGCGCAAGGCGATGGAGCTGCGCGAGCACGCCCGCCGGCTCGAGATGGACCGCGAAGGCGCGGCACGCGAGCAGGAGGAGGTCGCGCAGCGTGTCGACGCGCTCGGCCTCGAGCGCGAGCAGCACACCGAGGCGTTGTCGCTCGCGCGCAGCGAGCTGGTGATGGCCGCGCGCGCGGTCGAGGAAGCGACCACCACCGCCACCGAAGCGGTGGATCAGCTCGCCGCAGCGCGCGCCGCGGCGGATGATGCCCGGGCTCAGGAAACGGCCGCGCGCTCGGAGCTCTTTCGCGCCGAGGAAACGACCACGTCCCTGCAGGGGAAGGTGAGCGCGCTCGAAGCGCTCGAGCGTGAGCGCGTGGGACTGGCGCCGGCCGCCGCCCGCCTGCTGCGTGAGCGTGCACGCTTCGGTGAGGGCGCCATTCTTGGACCGCTCAGTGATTTCATCTCGGCGGGCGCGACGTCGGCGCTGGCGGTGGAGCGCTTTCTCGGCGCGACAGTGCATGCCGTGCTCATCCGCGATCGCGCGACCGCGGACGCCGTGCGCGGTTGGCACGCGGCGACGAACCCGGGACCTCTCCTGCTCCTGCCGGCGGACGCCGCCCCGGCGGGCGATGCCGACGTCACCGGGCTCTCCGGCTCGATCGACGCCGCGGCGCCCGCTCGCGATTGGGTGCGCGCCCTGCTCGGACGCGTCGAATCGCTCGACGATGGTGCGGCGTTCGTCGATGCCCGCGGCGCCGTGTGGCTGCCTGGCGCGGTCACCGGTCCGGGACCGCTGCGCCGCCGCGCCGAGCTCTTCGCCCTACGTGCCGAACTGGAGTCGAGCGATGCTTCGCGCCGCGAAGCGCTGACCTCGGCGGACGCCTCGCGCGCGCAACGCGAGGAGGCGGACCGCGGGGTCGCGTTGGCCAGCGACGCATCGGCGGAGGGGCAACAGATCGTTCGCCGGGCGGCCGAACAGCGTGACGCGGTGGACCGTCAGGTCAAGCGGATCGAGCGCGAGATCGCCGACGTCGATCAGATGGCCGAGAAATCGGCGGCGCGAGGCACCGAGCTCACGGCGCGCGTCGCCGCGATGGATGCGCGCGCACGGGCGGGCGACACCGAGATCGCGGCGCAGAGCGAAGTCGTGTCCGCTTCTCGCCTGCGACTGGACGAAGCCGACCGCGTGCAGGAAAGGGCGCGCGAAGAGCGCACGCGCTGGCAAGTCGAGCAAGCGCAGGGACAGGCGCGGATGCAGGTGGCGGCCGATCGCGCGCAGCGTCTCACCAGCGACGTGTCGACGGCGGCGGCGCGACTCGACTCGCTGCTCAAGGAGCTGAGCGAGATCGAGCACTCCGATGCCGAGCTGGCGCGCCGCATGGCGGAGTGGCAGCTCGATCTCGAGGGACGTCAGGGGGCCCTCCACGATGGA
Organism: Gemmatimonadales bacterium; assembly: GCA_038228795.1. Classification (GTDB taxonomy): domain Bacteria; phylum Gemmatimonadota; class Gemmatimonadetes; order Gemmatimonadales; family Gemmatimonadaceae; genus JALZAE01. Next base: position 186,434 of record JBBROY010000003.1, on the reverse strand, counting down.
GAGACGCGCCTTGCCGGCGCGGAACACCGCGTGTTGGAAACCGATGCGCACTTCGACGAGGCCGAGCGCGCGCTGGACGACGCTCGGCGTTCGGCGGCGACGCTGGCCGAGGAGCTACACCACGCCGAGCTGCGACTGGCCGAGCTATCCGGACATCGCACGGCGATTCGCGGTCGGCTCGAAGCGCAGTGGAGAAAGCCACTGGAGGAGCTGCTCGCCGCGCTGGTGCCGGTGGAGGTCGACGAAGAGACGCTGCGCGAAGAGGCGAACACCCTGCGCGATCAGCTCGAAGCGATCGGACCGGTGAATCCGCTGGCGATCGAAGAGCACGATGAGGAAACGAAGCGCCTCGATTTTCTCACCACGCAGCGGGCCGATCTGGCCAACGCGAAGACGTCGCTCCAGCAGGCCATTCGCGAGATCGACGTGACGGCGCGCGAGCTGTTCATGGCGACGTTCACGCAGGTGCGTGAGAACTTTCGACAGATTTTCATGACGCTCTTCGGTGGCGGCGAATGCGATCTGCGCCTGGAAAACCCAGAGGCGCCGCTCGACTGCGACATCGAGATCCACGCGTCGCCGCGCGGCAAGCGCACGCAGCGCATCCATTTGCTCTCGAGCGGCGAGCGGGCGCTCGTCGCGCTGTCGCTGCTGTTCGGCATCTTCCTGACCAAGCCGAGCCCCTTCTGTCTGCTCGATGAGGTCGACGCGCCCCTGGACGACCAGAACGTGGGCCGCTTCGTGCGCATGCTGAACCAGTTCAAGACAAAAACCCAGTTCATCGTCATCACGCACAATCCGCGCACCACGACGGAAGCCGCCGATGCGGTGTACGGCGTGACGATGCAGGAACCGGGCGTCTCCTCGTTCGTCAGCGTGCGCATGCGTGGTGCCGCCGTGGAGGACGGCGATGCGGAAAACAGGGCGAACCGCGGCGCGGAGGCGGTAGCCGCCGCGGTATGACCACCGCATGACGCGCCGTCGCGCTCTGGTCGCGGGTGCGCTGGTCGTCGCGGTGACCGCCGGTGCGACATCGTCGAGTCGAGCCGATCGTGCGGTGACCATTGTCGGTCCGGTCGATGAGCCGCTGCACAGTGTGACGCCGGCGTTCCTGATCAATGCCACGGGATTTACGCCGGCCGACCGGCCCGTCACGCTCCGGCTCGAGATATCTCGCAGCGCGCAATTCGACCAACTGGTCGCCGACACGAGCCTGAGCGGCGAGTCCGCGTCGATCGTGTTGCAGAAGCTTCTCCCCGAGAGCTCGACTGTGTTCTGGCGGGCCGTCGCCTATACCGTGACGCGGGACAGCACGCGGTCCGCCGCGTCGGGACCGCACACCGCGGCGGCGTGGCTCACGCTCGTGTCACCATCGAATCCGCGCGGCACCACGTTCGACATTCGCCGCCCCACCTTCACCTGGTCGAGCGGGGCAATCGCAAAGCCGCCGGGACCATGGCGCTACGATTTCGAGATCGCGACGGCGGTTGGCGGCCGCGTGCACGTGCGGCGCGAGGGTCTGACCGACACGGTCTTCACGCCGTCGTTGGACCTCGACGCGAACACGTCGTTTCGCTGGTCGGTCACCGCGCGACTCGCGCGGGGCGACACGATCCGCCGTGCGAGTACGGCCACCTTTCTCATCCTCGAGCCGGGCCGCCCGCTGGCCACGCTGCTGCTGCAGAATTTTCCGAATCCCTTCCCGACCGCGGCGGCGCCGAGCACCTGCATCTGGTTCGATCTACGGGATGATGCGGCGGTGCGGCTCGACCTGTTCGACCTGCGCGGCAACCTGGTGCGCACGTTGATTCCATCGGCGCTGGTGACTGGCCGCCTCCCGGCCGGCCGGTACGGCCGCGGCTCCGTGTCGCCGTCGGGTGAGGGGTCGGGGTGCGATCCACGCTTCAGCTGGAATGGCGTGGCGACCGACGGACGATCGGCGCCGCCCGGCGTGTACATGCTGCGCCTGGTCGCGGACGGCACGATATTCGTCCGCAAGATTGTGCTGCAGTCGCGATAGCTTCAACAGCATGCGACTCACCACGATTGGCACCGGCACGGCGGCGCCCAGCCCGGCACGCGTCAACAGCGCGCACCTGGTCGAAGCCGGAGACGCGCGGCTACTCATGGATTGCGGCAGCGGTGCCGTATTTCGCATGGCGTCGCTCGGCATCGCGTGGATGGACATCACGCACGTGGCGCTGACGCACTTCCACGCGGACCACACGACCGATCTCGCCACCCTCTTCTTCGCCTGGCGTTACGGCTGGTTGCCGGCGCGGTCCGCACCGGTGGAGCTGATTGGACCGGCGGGCACAGACGCCTTATTGGATCGCATGTCGGCGGCGTTCGGCGCATCGCTCCGCGATCTCGGCTTCGCCGTAACCGTGCGCGAGATCGCGCCGGGCGACAGCATTGACCTGGGGAGCGGTGTGACGCTGTCGGCGCTCAAGGTACCGCACACGGAGGAGAGTGTGGCATATTCCGTGGAGCGTGGTGCGCGCCGAATCGTCTACACCGGTGATACGGCGTTCGATGGGGCGCTCGGTATCTGGGCCTCCGGGTGCGACGTCTTGCTGGCGGAATGCTCCCTGCCAAAAGCGATGGCGGTTCCATCGCACCTCACGCCCGAGGAGTGCGGCGCCTTGGCCGCGATCGCCGCGCCGCGACTGTTGGCGCTGACTCACCTGTATCCACCGGTCGAATTGGTCGACATTCGCGCCATCATCGCCGAACAATTCGGCGGACCCGTGGCGCTGGCGGCTGACGGCTGGTCGACGGAGATCGAGGACCAGTAATGCTCGTGGTCATGAAGCACGGCGCGACGCAGGCCGAGATCGATGCGGTCGTGGCCGCGATCGAGGAGATGGGCTACGAAGCGCGTCCAATGCCTGGCGCGCAGCGGACCGCCATCGGGCTCGTCGGCAACGACGGGCGCGTCGACGGCTCGCGCATCGAGGGACTGGCCGGCGTGGGGCAGGTGCTCTACGTCTCGCAACCGTACAAGCAGGTCTCGCGCGAATGGCGTCCGGAAAATACGCTCGTCACCATCGCGCCTGGCGTGGTATTCGGCGGAACCGACGTCGTGCTCGTCGCTGGTCCATGCTCAGTCGAATCCGAAGAGCAGATCGTCACCGCGGCGCGCGAAGTCAAAGCCGCGGGCGCCGCCTGCCTTCGCGGCGGCGCGTTCAAACCGCGCAGCTCGCCGTACTCGTTTCAAGGGTTGGGGAAAAAAGGTCTGGAGCTGCTCGCGCTCGCCAAACGCGAGACGGGCCTGGCCATCGTCACCGAGGCGATGGACGAAGAGGGCGCCGCGCTGGTCGCCGAGTACGGCGACTGCATCCAGATCGGCGCGCGCAACATGCAGAATTATTCGCTGCTCAAGGCGGTCGGCCGGCTGGGTAAGCCAGTGCTGCTCAAGCGCGGCTTGGCCGCGACGATCAACGATCTGCTGCTCAGTGCCGAGTACATCCTGGCCGAGGGCAACGGCCAGGTGATCCTGTGCGAGCGCGGCGTCCGCAGCTTCGACACGGCCGCGCGGAACATGTTCGACCTCACCGCCATCCCGATCGTACACCAGCTGTCGCATTTGCCGATCGTCGCCGACCCGAGTCACGGCACCGGCATTCGCGACAAGGTGATTCCGATGGCGCGCGCGGCCTTGGCTGCCGGCGCGGACGGCATTCTGGTCGAAGTGCATCCCAACCCGGAGCGCGCGCTCTCGGACGGCGCGCAGTCGCTGTACCCCAAGCAGTTCGCCCAACTGGTTGGCGAGCTGCGCTCGATTGCCGGCGCGATAGGCCGAACGTTGACGCCCGCGCCCCGGATCGCTGGTGCGCCGAGCGTGTAGAACAAGGAGAACGAACGCTCCGATTCTTCGAGGGAAGCCATGAAGTTTCTTGCCGCCATATTGATGTCTACAACGATCGCCGCGCCGCGCCAATCGACGGACGCGACGCTCTCCCGAGCCGTTGCCGCCTACGCGAAGGTGAAAACGGTTGACCTGAGCTTCACGCAGAACATCACCAATCCGCTCACCGGGTCGGCGATCACCTCGCGCGGTGAGATGCTGCAGCAGATTCCGGGCAAGCTCTCCATACGCTTTACCGATCCGGCCGGCGATCGCATCGTCGCCGATGGAAAAGTCGTCTGGCTCTATTTGCCGAGCACCGATCCCAAGCAGGTGTTGAAGCTCCGCGCCGCCGATGGCGTCAGCGGAACGCCCGACGTAACGGCGCAATTCCTCGATTCGCCGAAGACGCGCTACACCATCGCTGAAGCGGGCAAGGCAACGATTGCGGGACGCGCCGCGCACGCGTTGCTCTTGGTTCCCAAAGTGAGCGGCATGCAATTCACCAAGGCGACCATCTGGGTGGATGACGCCGACGGACTGGTGCGTCAGTTCGAGACGACACAGGGCGACGGGGTCGTGCGTCGCGTAACGATCAGCCGGCTGGTCGTCAACGGACCGGTCGATGCCGCGGCGTTCACCTTCGTTCCGCCAAAGGGCGTCAGCGTCTTCGATCAGAGTCGATGAACGTGACGCGGTTGGATCGTCACGATCAACGTCCTCCGTCGTCTCCTATTCGGTCGCTCGTCAACCTTTTTGGAGACTGCATGCCCGCACGCCGCCCCGTTGCATTCGCGCTCGCCGTCTTCGGCTCGCTTGCCCTGACGTCGTGCGCGCGCGAAGAGCCAAAAGAGGATCCGCGCGCGGCGCCCATGGCCATCGACGCTCAGAATCACGCGTGGATGCGGGCTATCAAGAAGGGAGACATTCCGACGGCTGCCGCTTTTTACACGGACAGCGCCACCCTGATGGCGCCCAGCACCGACCTGGTTTATGGCCGTTCGTCGATTCAGGCTTTTTTCAAGAGCGCCCGCGAGCTCGGTCTGACGGAGATGCGCCTGGCGACGCTGAATATCCTTTCGGGCCCGAGGATGGCGCGCGAAACGGGCCGCTATACCGCCACCTTCCAGCCGCCGAAGGGTGCCGCGTCGTTCTCTGATCGCGGCAAGTATCTGCGCGTGTGGATCAAGCAGATAGACGGCACGTGGAAGCTTGAATCGGAGATCTGGAACGCCGGTGGCGCGGGCGCGCCAGACGGTGGTGCGCCCAGCGTATCGACCGATACGGTCAAGAAGAACTAGTTCCGGCCGTCATCGCGCATCAACGCAGCAGGTCTGCCATCCGCGCCAGCGCGGCTTCGTCCGTCCCGGCGATTCGGGCCAGATCGAGCGCGTTCTCCGACAGCAGCCGGTAGACCTCGAGCGCGCGGGCGTCGCCCGCGATCGCGTCGAGATGCGCGCGAATCGTGGCCACGTCGCCGCGGACGATCGGTCCCGTCAGCGCCTCGGACGCCGGCCTGCCGCGCAGATTCTCGACCGCCGCGACCAGCAGCGGCAACAGCGCGTCTCGCGCATCGCTCGGGGGCACGCCGGCGCCGGCGAGGAGCCGTTCGCCGATGGCGAGAAGCACGGCGGGAAAGTTCGCGACCACGACCGCCGCGGCGTGATAGCGCGCCTTCGCTCCCTCTGGAATATGCACCGTCCGCGCGCCGAGGACCGACGCCAGACGCCCACCCGCGGCGAGCGCCGCTTCGTCGCCATCAATGCCGATCCAACTTTTGCCGAGTCGCTCCGCGGCGCGCGCCGGATCGATGAAGGGTACCAACGGGTGAAATGTCCCAGTCGGATGCCCACGCTGGCGCAAGGTGGCGAGACCCGCGGGGTCCGCGCTGCCGCTCGCGTGCAGCACCACCGATCCGGCCGCGAGCGGCGCGCGCGCGAGCTCGGCCAACGCATCCTCGAGTTGCGAGTCGCGCACGGTCACGAGCACCGTGGTTGCGCGCGCGATGTCGTTGGGAATGTCTCCCGACGTCACGAGGTCGGGTTGGCTCGCCGCATGTCGTCCGTGCAACCCCACGACATCCACCCCGGATGCGCGAAGGGCGCGGGCGAGCCCGCGCCCCGCCCGTCCGGCGCCCATGATGAAGACGCGCTCCGTCATCGCGATGCGGTCGCGCCCTCGAGCTTCACGCTGCGTCGCGCCGCGGCGCGGTCGAGGAGCTCGCGCCCGGTGGGCGTTCCGGCGGTCAGCTCCAGCGCGGCCGCGATGACGCGATCGCTCCGCAACCGACGCGCCAGCGCCCGATCTGGTCCAAAGACGTACCGCGTGACCTCGTCGCTGATGCTGCGCGAAACGAGCGCCTGCGCGGAATCATAGATCGGTTTGGCGATGGCCACGCCATGCGCGCGCATGCGATTCCACAGGTCATCGCGCATCGCCGCCGTCGGCACGAAATCGGGAGAGGTGATGGTCTTCGATGCGCGAAGCGCCAGCGCGAACTCGGCCAGCGCATCTCGGTATTTCGGGATCGACTTCCCGAGGGCGCGCGATAGCGCCGCGTCGGCGGTCACCGAATCGGCGCGCGGCACCATGATGTCCGGCATGATGCCGCCGCCGCCCAGAACCGTGCGCCCACCATCGGTGCGAAAGGCCGAGCGCTTTTCAGCCGGTGCCGCCAGTGTGTCCGCGTCCTCATCATTTGCGCTGGCGGGAGTCTGGTGCTTGCGCTGAATGCTGCGGCCCGCCGGCGTGAACCACCGCGCGGTCGTCAGCTTGAGCGCACTCCCCTCGGTGAAGGTCCAGACGGACTGCGCGCTTCCCTTCCCGTACGTCGTGTTGCCGAGGAGCACCGCGCGGTCATGGTCCTGCAGCGCGCCGGCGACGATCTCACTCGCGCTCGCGCTGGATTCGTTCACCAGCACGACCAATCCGAGATCGGGCCAGGGCTGCCGCGCCTGGTCGGCGAACTCCCGTGAGGACGCCGCGCTGCGTCCGCGGATGGAGACGATGCGCTGGCCGGGATCGAGAAACAGATCGGAGATCTCCACGCCCTGCTCGAGCAGTCCGCCCGGATTGTTTCGTAGGTCGAGCACCAGCGTCTTCATGCCTCGCGCGCGCAACGTGTCGATCGCCCGGCGCAGCTCACCCGCGCTCGAGTCGCTGAAGATCGTCAGGGCGACGTAGCCGACGCGCGCGTTGAGCATCTCGGGCAGCCGCACCGAACTGACGTGGATCTCGTCGCGCACCAGCGTGAACGGCAGCCGGTCACTGATGCCCGCCCGCTCGATCAACATCGTGAGCCTGGTGCCCTTCGCTCCGCGCAGCGCCTTCACCGCATCATCGAACGTCCAACCCGACGTCGACTTGCCGTCGATCGCCACGATACGGTCGGCGGCCATGATACCGGCGCGCTCGGCCGGGGTACCCGGCATCGGCGCGATGACGATCACCGCGTCGTTGCGCACGTCGACCTGAATGCCGACGCCACCGTAGAAGCCGGTCGTCGTCTCGCTGAAACGGCGCGCGCGGTCGGTGGGCAAATACGCCGAGTAGGGGTCGTGCAGCTCGCGCAGCATCCCCTCGGTCGCTTTGGCGTAGATCGAATCCTCGCCGAGCGTGTCGACGTAATCGCGCTGCACATGGGCGAACACCTGGTCGAACAGCCGGGCGCGCGTCACCTCCGAGCCGCGGCGCGTGAATCCGCGCTCGAGCAGCCACCCTCCCGAGACCAGTGCGGCGGCCAGCACCGCCAGTGTGACGATCGCGCGTGAACGCATCGAGAATTCCGTGGAGGACGTCGGTATTCGTTAAGCGACCGTGATCACGCGTCGGCCCGTCGCGCTTCACCGCTCGTCCGGAGCGACTCCGACCGCCGCGTGAACGTTTCGGGATACCGGCGCTCGAGCTCGGCCAGCATCCGTGTCGCAACTTCGTGCGGCGCACCGGTCGCGGCAACCTCTACGATCGGTCCGCACTCCGGATGCGCGCGTTGCCATTGGGGCGACAGAAAGCTCTCGAAGGCGCGCTCGACGCGCTCGTGAAAGCGGTCGCCCGCCTGCTCCATGCGGTCGCGGTCCCCGCGCAGGTCCGCGCGCTGCTGCCGCTCGCCGCTCGGCGCCGTGAGCAGAATCGTCAGGTCGGGGACGAGACCGGCGCGGGCGAGATCGTTCGCCAGACGAACTTCCTGCTCTGGTAGGAGCCGGCCGGCAATCTGGTAAGCGTAGGTCGACAGGAAAAACCGGTCGATCAAGATCAACTTGCCGCTGGCGAGCTTCGGCACGACTTCGCGCTCGACCAGCTCGGCGCGGCTGGCCATAAAGAGCAGCGCTTCGGCGCGGGAGGAAATCGACGTCGCCGGATCGAGCAGGATGCGGCGCAGGCTGTCACCAAACGGCGTGCCGCCCGGCTCGCGATAGGAAAAGAACGAGACGTTCTGCGCCCGCAGATGCTCCTTGAGCAGCTCGAGCTGCGTCGACTTTCCGACGCCCTCGGAGCCCTCGAGTACGATCAGCCGCCCGCGCATCGCAGTCGTTTCGCTCAGCCCAGCGTGATGATCGGGCTGGCCGCGCCCTTCTTGATGCCGTCGAGGATCCACTCGTTCACCCGCATCATCACCTTGTCGAAGTTCTCCTGCGCCACGACGACGTTCTGGTAGAGCATGTTGCCCTGCACCTTATCGAGCAGCGCGTCGAGCTGCTGCTCCATCTCCGGCGTGGGCTGCTCGCCGCGCTCGATCATCCGCTGCGCGTCGAGGCGCAGCTGCTCCATCTGCTTGAGGAGCGCAAGCGCATCACGATCGTTTCCGAGGGCATCGTTGGCGCGCTTGACCGCTTGGTACTCCGGCGTCTGGCCAATGAGGCGCCCGAGGTCACGCGCTTTTTCTTCGAGAGAGATCATGAAAGGGTCCCGGTATTTGTCGCTTTGCAATCGGCGACTTTCGTCGCGAGAAGAATACGCTCACGGCCGGCGAGATCGAGCCGCACGGATACATCGGTGTACATGCCGCACGCCATGGCCAGCTCGGCGGCCAGCACGGCGCGGCGCGAATCGAGCTCCAGCGCGAGTAGCCCGCCCGCCACGAGTACGACGCCCGCTTCCCGAATGATTCTGGCCGTGATGCTCATGCCGTCGGCTCCGGAAAAGAGCGCGATCGGCGGCTCCCAATCCCGGACGCTGGCTGGCAGCTCCGGCGCTTCGCCGATCGCAATATACGGCGGATTGCTGACGATCACCCGAGGGCGCTCACCGAGCACTGGCGCGAGCAGGGAGCCGTGGCGAAAGGTGACCGGCGCGCGCAGACGGTCAGCGATTCGGGCCGCGTTCGCCCGCGCGACGTCGAGCGCGCCGAGCGAGACATCGGTCGCGATCACCCCGTCGTAGTCGCCTTCCGTTGCCAGCGCCAGCGCGATGGCGCCCGATCCGGTCCCGATGTCGACGGCCAGCCCGCCGCGCACTCGCTCCAGCACGGCGTCGACCAGGACTTCGGTTTCCTGCCGAGGAATCAGCACGCGCTCATCGACGTCGAGCACCAAATGGCGGAATGCCGCACGTCCCACCGCGTAGGCGAAGGGCGCTCCGCGCGCGCGCTGTCTCGCCGCGGCCAGCGCGGCCGCGCGCGTTGCGGGGCTGACCGGGGCATCACGGTGTGCCGATGGCCACAGCCGCGGCAGGTCGAGCACTGCCGCGATGAGATCGCGCGCCTCCGTCTTCGCGTCGGCAACCCGCGCCGCGGCAAGCATCGACTGCAATTCGTCGATGAGCGCGCCGACGGAATTGGCGGCGCGCACCGGTGTCACCGCGTCGCTCACGGCGACTCCCCGTTTAGCTTCTCGGACTGATCCGCCATCGACAGCGCATCGAGCAGCGGCTCGATCTCGCCGTCGAGCGTGCGCGCGAGCTCGTGGATGGTGAAGTTGATCCGGTGGTCGGTGATGCGGTTTTGCGGAAAGTTGTACGTGCGGATTTTGGCTGAGCGATCGCCGGTGCCCACCTGCGTGCGGCGCATGTGCGAGCGCGCCGCTTCTTGCTCGGCGACGCGCGCGTCGAGCAGCCTGGACCGCAGCACCACCATCGCCTTGAGCTTGTTTTGCAGCTGCGACTTTTGATCCTGCTGGCTCACCACGATGCCGGTCGGGATGTGGGTGATGCGGACGGCAGAGTCGGTGGTGTTCACGCTCTGTCCTCCCGGTCCGGACGATCGGAACACATCGATCCGAAGATCCTTGTCTTCGATCTTGACGTCGACCTCCTCGGCTTCGGGAAGCACAGCCACCGTGGCCGCCGACGTATGGATGCGGCCCTGGCTCTCAGTGGCCGGCACGCGCTGCACCCGATGCACTCCGGACTCCCAGCGTAACGCGCCGAACGCGCCCGGCCCGGCAACCTTGAAGATCACTTCCTTGAGGCCATCGAGCGTGCCTTCGGAGAGCGACATGATCTCGATGCGCCACTTGCCCTGACGCTCGATGAAGCGCTTGTACATTCGATACAGATCCGCGGCGAAGAGCGCGGCCTCGTCGCCACCGGTGCCGGCCCGGATTTCGACGATCGCGTTGCGCGCGTCCAACGGATCATGGGGAATGAGCAATGGCAGCAGGCGATGCTCGAGCGACTCGAGGCGCGACTCGAGCGAAGCGACTTCCGAGCGGGCCTCGGCCGCGATCTCGGGGTCGTCAACGCCAACGAGCCCGCGGGCATCCGCGAGCTCGTTCTCGTATTTCTGCACACTGGCCGCCAGCTCGCGGATTGGCTCGAGGCGGTGGAACTCCCGGCCCAACTCGGCGAAGCGCCGCGCGTCGCGCGCCGCTTCACCGCCCGAGAGCTCGCGCTCGATCTCGTCCGCGCGCTGGAGCGCCTCGGCGAGACGATCGCGGAGGCTCAGGCCTTAGTCCCGTACTTCTGGTTGAAGCGCTCGACACGGCCGGCCGTGTCCACCAGACGCTGCTTGCCAGTGAAGAACGGATGACACACTGCGCAGATGTCGGTGTGAATGTCGGACTGCGTGGAGCGCGTCGTAAACGTATTCCCGCAGGCGCACCTGACGGTCGCCGTGTGGTACTCGGGATGGATGTCTGTCTTCACAAGTGCCTCTGTACTTGGTGGGAAGCCGTGAAATATATTCGATTGGATCGGTAAAAGACAAGCTGACAACGTGTTGCCCGTTTGACAGGCGGCGCTGCCGGGCGTAATTTGGCCCCGCTTGCTTTTTTCTCCCACCTCGAGCTCCCGCCGTGCTCATCCTCTACGCTCGACGCGGTGCGACGTGTCTCGCCGTCGCGCTCGCAGTCGCCTCCGGCATCGCAGGCTGCGCCCAACCGCGCCCGCTCGCCCCGGTGGCTCCGGACCGCGCAACGCAGTCGGTCGCCGAAGCCCGGGCCGACTTCGCCGCCAACGCCAACTCGGCCGACGCACGCCTTCGGCTCGGTCGCTCGCTGTACGACGCGGGCCAGGACAGAGAGGCGGAAGCGACGCTGATCCCGCTGCTCGCCACCGGCGACCCCATTGGAGGGTTGGCGAATCTGTACTTCGCCGCCGCCGCGGACCGCCTCGGTGAGGTCGAGCCGGCGCGCCACGGATACCAGGCGTATCTGATCGCGCATGAATCGGACGATGTCCGCGCAAGACTCGCGGATGTCGAGCGAAAGAGCGCGCAGGTGGCCGTGAAGGCCGCGGTCGCCAATGAGCGCTCGCTGAGCGCCGACCGGTATCCGGACGGCTCAATCGGCGTCACCCCATTCGTCGTGATGGGTCGTGACAGCACGATCGCCGCCCTCGGGTACGGCCTGGCCGATCTGCTGCTGACGGACCTTTCGCGTAGCGCCAAGCTGCAGGTGGTGGATCGCGTGCGCATCGATGAGCTCGTGCGCGAAACCCGGATCGGAAATGATTCCTCGACCGAGGCCAGGACGGGACTGTTGATCGGCGCCCGGCGACTGGTGAGCGGTTCGGTGACGCCGTTGACCGACGCACGACTCGGCATCGACGCTCGCGTGGTCGACGTCGCCACCGCCCGACGAGTGGGTAGCGGTGTGCGCGCCACGACGTCGCTCGACGATCTGCTCGACCAAGTCGAAACGATCGCCTTCCGTCTGTTCGACGAGCTTGGAGTCACGCTGACACCGGCCGAACGCGCGCTGGTGGAGAAGAAGCCGACGCGATCGCTGGCGGCGTTTCTCGCCTTCAGCCGCGGAGTGCGCGATGAAGCGATGTTCGATTTTGGTCGAGCGGGCCGCTCCTACGCCGAGGCGCTGGCACTCGATCCGGACTTCACATTGGCGCGGCAACACCTCGCCGGCGTCGCAGGACCGTCCGGCATCGCTGTGCCGGCCGCGCGCGCGGGCGGCATGGCGAGTGTGGTCGACGGCGTAAACCCGAGTCCCGCCGGCGACCTCGGCGCCTTCAGCGATCGAGGGGATCGCAGCGCCCGGGCGGCATTCGAGGGCTCGGCCTTTGGCAACATCTTCATCATCGTCTTCACGCCGCCCCGCCCATGAGCCGATTCTCCATTCGCGCGCTGCTGAGCGCGGCGCTTCTCACGACGCCACTGGCGGGGACCGCGGCACAGTCGCTGACTGGCAATACCGAATGGCGCGTCGGCGTGCTGTACGAGGCGTGGCACTTCGGCAGCGGCACGCTCGAGAATCTCGATCGGGCGACGCAGACGTCGATACCGATCATCGGAGTGGCGCGCTTCGGGCCGGCGACCGTCGATCTGTACACGGCGTATGCGAAGTCTACCGTGCACTTTCGCGACGGATCGCAGACGCATCTCGATGGGCTCACCGACGTGAAGCTGCGCGGCACCTGGAGGCTTCCGGGTGAGAACTGGCTGCTGACCGCGGGGGTGACCGTCCCCACCGGCAAGACGAAACTCACCGAGGCCGAGCTCAACGCCGTACGCGTGCTCGGCGCGCCATCGCTTCGCTTTCAAACGCCGGCGCTCGGCAATGGCTTCGGCGGATTGGGCGGCGTCGTCTATACGACCCATCTCGCCGGCTGGTCGTGGGGATTCGCGGCGAGCTACGAGTTTCGCGGCACCTTCGAGCCCGTTGAAGCCGCATCGCTCGGCTTCACGACGTTGGATCTCAAGCCGAGCAATACGCTCCGTTTTTCGGTCGGCACGGATGGCATCGTGGGTCAGACGGCGATGTCGTTCAACGTGTCGTCGACGATGTATGGCACGGACAAGCTCAACCGCTCGATCACCGGCGTCGGCTCGGCGACCGATCGCATCAACCTCGGGCCGGCGGTGACCGGCGAATGGCGGTGGCGGGTACCGGCGCCGGGCTTCCGTGAGGTCACGCTGTTCGCGTACGATCGCTACCGCTCCTCGTACACGCGTGGCAGCGACGCGCACCGAGTGGCCGGCACCAGTGGCAACGAATTCGAGGGTGGAGCGAGCGGCGCGATCACGATGTCGCCCGCGCTCGTGATGGTGACGGGACTGAGCGGCCGCTATCACAGCGGACTGGCAGTGGATAATCTGGTGTCCACGTCGGCGATCGTGACTGGCGGAGGACGAGTCGGACTCGCGTACACGGCGGCGGGACTGGTATTCCAGCCGGCCGTCGGCGGTGAGATCGGGCGCATGAACACCGGCGGGCACACGCTGTCAGTCAACAAGCTGCTCCTCTCGATGTCCGTCGGCGCTCGCTGACACCACCGTACGAAAGGATTTTTCGCGTGACCCTCGCGCAGACCGCTGATTTTCTCTCCACCGTCTCGCTGCTCAATGCGCTCGACCGCATGGAGCTCCTGCGCTTCGCCGAGCTGACGCGCGAGCGATCGTACCCGCGCGGCAGCGTGATCCTGTTCGAGGATGACCCGGGCGATTCGCTGTTCGTCGTGCGCGAAGGGCGCGTGAAGGTGGTGTTGATCGGCGAGGATGGCCGCGAGGTGATTCTCGCCATCCTCGGATCGGGTGATCATTTCGGCGAGCTGTCGCTGATCGATGGCGCGCCGCGGTCGGCGCACGTGATCGCGATGGACGACGCGAGGTTGATCGTGCTGCGCCGCGAAGATTTCCGCAGGCGCGTCGAGGAGTCGCCGTCGCTGGCCTGGGCGATGCTGGCCGAGCTCTCGCGACGGCTCCGGCGCGCGGACTCGCAGATTGGCAGCCTGGCGCTGCTCGACGTTCCCGGCCGCATGGCGCACCTGCTTCTCCGCAATTCGGCCGACACGGGCTCGGACACGCTGGCCAAGAAGCTGACGCATCAGATGATCGCGCAGATGATCGGGGCGAGCCGCGAGACGGTCTCGCGGACGATGCGCGAGTTTCAGGACCGCGGCCTCATCTCCGTCTTCCGCCGGCAGATCACCCTCAAGGACCGCAAGACGCTGGAGCAGATGTCGCGCGTTCGCGCGTGACCGCCGTCACGACCGGCACGTGACAGCCGCCATTGGCGCCCGCCAGGCGGGGCACGAGATTGGGCGTGAGATGCGCCAATGAGCTTGACCGTTCGTTTCTGGGGTACGCGTGGCTCGGTGCCGTCGCCGGGACCACACACGGTTCGATACGGCGGCAACACGCCGTGTGTCGAGGTGCGCACCCGGTCGAACGAGCTGTTGATTTTCGACGCGGGGACGGGGATTCGGGAGCTCGGGCTGGCCATGCAGGCGCGCTCGAACGGAGATCCGGTCACTGGGCACATCGTTCTCTCGCACGCCCATTGGGATCACATTCAAGGATTGCCGTTCTTCGGGCCGCTGTTTCGATCGGGAAACCGATTCACGATTTGGAGTGCGGCGTCGCTCGCGGGCACCGTGGAGCGCGCCATACGCGAACAGATGGCGAGCGGGGTATTTCCGGTGACCTTCGACCAATTGGAGTCGGACGTCGAGTTTCGGGCCTATCAGGACGGGGAGTATGTCTGCCCGGAGTACACGCTTCGGTCAATCGAGGTGCGTCATCCCGGGGGCGCGAGCGGATATCGGCTGGCCGATAGTAACACTCCGGGTGCCGCACTCGTCTACATCTCGGACAACGAGCTCGGGGAGGCGGCGATATACGACTCTCCGGCGGGGTGGCGGGACGAGTTGGTGACGTTCGCCCGGAACGCGCGCGTGCTGGTGCACGATGCCGCCTACACGGCCGAGGATTACGAGCAGTACCGGGGGTGGGGCCATTCGAAACTGGACGACGTCGTGGCGTTGGCGCTCGACGCGGCCGTCGACAAGCTGGTGCTCTTCCACCACAAGCCTGGCCGGACGGATGATGAAGTGGACAGCTGCGTAGCGAGGTGCCAGGACTTGGCCCGCGGCGCGACGATGGAAATTGTGGCGGCGGCGGAGGGGATGGAGTTGAAGATCTAGCTGGAGACGTCAGAAGTCAGATGTCAGATGTCACATGGCAGGGGTCGTCAGCCAAACCGCAGTTCACGCTGGCGAAACGCACGGAGAGAGGGGAGATCGATGCGAAATATTCCGAAGTTGGTCGTGCTGGGTGCGGCGCTGTCCCTTGGCGCGGCGACTCTATCGGCGCAAACGGCGACCGACACGCGGCCGACGCTGGCCGTGATGTACTTCGACAACGGCGCGATCGGGGCGAACCACAAGGACTACGATGCGCTCACGAAGGGGATCGGCGTTCTGTTGACGCACGAGCTGTCGAAGAACAGCAAGATCCGCGTGGTCGAGCGCGATCAGCTCGAGCACGTGCTGGCCGAGCAGAAGATGTCGGCCAACAATCAGGTGACCAAGGAGACCGCGGTGCACGTCGGGAAGATCCTCGGCGCGCGCCATATGATCTTCGGCGGCTTCGTGATCGATCCGAGCGGACAGACGCGGCTGGTGGCGCGCTCCGTGAACGTCGAGACGTCGCAGATCGAACAGGTCGAGAGCGTCGATGGCAAGGTGGACAACCTGATGTCGATGATCAGCCAGATGGCGCAGCAGCTCAACTCGAGTCTCAAGTTGCCGGAGCTGTCGAAGACGATGCGCGACGCCAGCATCGAGAGCTCGAAAAAGGTGCCGTTCCAAGTTGCCATGTTGTACTCGCGGGCCCTCGCGGCGGCGGACGGTGGAGACAAGGGGCAGGCCGTGACGCTGCTCCAAAAATCACTCGCGCAGTTTCCAGACTACGAACCGGCGAAGCTCGAACTGAAGAAGCTCGAACAGAAGTAGCAGACGTGCAGATGTCCGATGTCAGATGTCAGAAGTCAGATGTCAGCTAAGGGGCGAAATCGCGAAGCGATTTCGCCCCGCTGACATCTAACGTGTGACATCGGACGGAGGTCGCCGAACTCGCTGCCACGGGAGTATCAGAAACACCGTGGTGATCAGGCTGAGCACTCCAACCCAGTCCCCCAACCTCACGTAGAGAGTTCGTACATCAGTCGTCAGCGCCTCATACGTGCGCGAATCCCGCACGAACAGTTTCGTCTCCCCATGCACTCTCCCTAACGGATCAATGTTGGAAGAAATTCCCGTATTCGCGTCACGAACTATCCCTACGCGATTCTCGATCGCGCGCAGCGCCAGATGCGCCTCGTGTTGGTACGGAGCGAGTGAACGGCCGAACCAGGCGTCGTTGGTGATGTTCACCAGAAGGTCCGCGCCCTGGCGGCGATAGAAGCGCGAGCGCTGCGGAAAGATCGATTCGTAGCAGATGAGTACGCCGAGCTTGCCGAACGGAAGCTCATAGAGCGCGGGGTTCTGCCCGCGCGCGAAGGCCCCGAAATATTTGAGACCACGAAACCAGGCGGGATTCACGAACGGCACGCGCTCGACGATCGGCACCAGATACGACTTGCGGTAGATCGGCGAGCTCTCGGTCATGCCGTGTGCGTCGATCAGCATGGCCGCATTGTACATGTCGTACTGACCATCGCCCACGCGCACGGCGTCGAGCATCCCGAAGAGAATTGGGATTCGTCCCATCGTCGCCAGTATCTGCAGCGTATCGCGATAGTCGGGACGCTGGATCAGATAGTCCGGCACCGACGCTTCGGGCCAGAGAATCAGCTGGGCATCGTGCCGGGCGATCGTCTCGCGCGTCGACTGCGCCAGGATCCCCATGATCTGATTCATGTGCTCGGCCTGCCACTTCTCATCCTGCGGAATGTTTGGCTGCACGACGGCGATCGGCGCCACCACGCGCGTCACGGTCGTGCGCAGTCGCCACGAGCCATACGCGGCCAGAAAGGCCATCACCGCGGCCACACCGGCGACGCTCAGCGCGACCCGGCGTCGGCTGCGCACGAGCTGCGCGTCCGCGACCAGGCCATTCACCAGCGCGATCAGAAAGCTGAGTCCGTGCACGCCGGAGAGATCCGCGGCCTGGGCAAGCATCGGCGTCCGCGCCGTCGCCAGGCCGAGCGGTAACCACGGGAAGGCGAGATCGGCGAGGTAGTTGAGCGCGAGCTCCGACGCCACCCACACCACGGGCAACAGCACCGCCATCGGCAGTCGCGTGCGCCGGCGTGCCACGTGGAGCGCCGCCATCGCGGCGGCCACCACCGGGGCCAACACGAGCAGCGCCGCGACGTATCCGATGATCGCCGCCTTGGTGTAGATCGCCAACGCCGAAGCGATCCAGTACAGATTGAGTCCGTACCCCACCAGCCCAAACCAAAACCCGATGCGCGCGGAGCCGATCGCGCGCTCGCCCGCGTCCGCGCCGCGCGCCACGGCGACGGCGAGCGGAACGAGGCAAAGCAGCGCCGGCACGAATAGCGGAAATGGCGGAAACGCGAGCGCGAACAGCACCGACGACGCGAGAATCGGCACCGCATCGACACGCGTGGGCTTCCAGCTGCGCAACTTCACGACGCGCTCACAACCGGATCTCTTTTCCTTCTTCCGCCGACTTGAAGATCGCTTCGGCGATTTTGTGCACGAGTACCTGGTCCGCGGGCGCCTCGTACTCCACTTCCTCGCGCACGACGGCGAGAAAATGGGCGAGCTCGGCGCGATACGACTGGATGAATGCGCTATCGCGCGCGGCGGCCCCGCTCGGCGTTACGTCCATCGGCTTGCCGTTCAGCTCCTTCACCACCCGCAACGGCGAGAGCCGCGCGCTGCCGCGCGTCGCCAGGACGTCGAACCACCACCGCTCCTCCTGACCGACGTACGTCCAGCTCACGTCGAACGCGAAAGTTTTTCCCTGCGCACACTCGAGCTGCACCAGCATGGCGTCCTCGACCGCCGAGGTGCCGCGGCCGCGATCCATCGACGCCGACACGCGAACGGGCTCTGGGAAATCGGCCAACCAGAGCGCGAGATCGAGCAGCGGGAAGCCGAACTCCATGAACGCGCCGCCGCCCGATTCCGCGCGGCGGTTGCGCCATCCCTGCTCGGCGCGCTGCGGGGTATACGAGCCCGCGCGCACACCGGTCAGCTTGCCGAGCTCTCCGTTGCGGAGAAAGCTGCTCAACACCTGCACGTCGGCGCGAAAGCGATGATTGTTGGCGACGACGACTTTCCGATCGGCCCGCGTCGCCGCGGCCACGATGCGCTCGATGCCGCGCGAGGTCAGCGCGAGCGGGCGCTCGCAGAGCACGTGCACCTTGGATGCGAGGGCCACGAGCGCGTGCGGCTCGTGCAGATGATTGGGCGTGGTGATGACCACCGCGTCCAGCTCATCGAACTCGAGCAGATCTTCCATATCGGTGAAGACATCGCGGACGCCGAATCGCTCGGCCAGCGCGCGCGCCTTGACGCCGTCGTTGTCGCAGAGCGCCACGAGCTCGGCGCCGCGCATTTTCGAGAGTACGGGCAGGTGCGCCACTTGAGCGATCGCCCCCGCGCCGACGACGCCGATTCGAGTGAGTGGTTTCATGGTGTGCTGTTGCGGCTAAAGCTGTAGCTCGCGAAGGCGCGCACCGTAGCGAAGCGCACCGTGCTGAGCAATGTGTAGCGCGCTTGCACCCCGATCGAGAATCGATCGGAGGGAACGACGTTCGCGCCGGCGACGGCTGAGAATCCCAGCGCGATCTGATCCAGCGCCGTCTCGATCACCGTGTTGTTGATGTACTTGTTCTCGGCGTTGATGACGTGCGGACCAATACCGCCGCCGAAGAAGGGACGCCAAATACCGGTACGGATAGGGGTCCAGCGCACGTCGGACTCGAGGGCGATATCCGACACTTGCACGCGACCGATGCGAAGGGAGTCGGACGGATTGCCGAGGGCGGCGCCGAGCTGCTGCTCGAGCTGGCGCACCGTCTTGTCGGTGAAGCGAGTGCCCCAGTACGTGGTAGTGAACACGATGCGCCAATTCGGCGCGATCTCGCCGTAGTCGGCGTGGATCGCGTAGGAGATGGTGCGCTCCGTGCGCGCCGGCGCGACGGGGCCGGCCTCCACCCCGATGGAGGTGAGCCGCAGGCGATCGAGTCCGAACCGCTCGAACAGTGTCTGCGCCCGCGCCGGCCCGGCGATGCTAATGAGCGCGACAGGGAGGAGGCCGGTGCCGGCGCGGCAACGGGACGAGCGGCTACTCGATCGCGTCAATGCTCGTTCCCGGATAGTAGGTCTGCAGGATGGTCCGGAAGTCCTGCCCGGCCCTCGCCCGTCCAATCGCGCCCCATTGGCACATGCCGATTCCGTGGCCATATCCTTTGCCGTCGATCCGCAACCGGCGCACGAAGCCATCCACGTCGCGCTCGGCGGCGACGGAAAAATACGTGCTGTTCAGAATCTCGCCACCGGGCGGCCGCAACACGAATCGCATCTCGTTGCCGCGAAGGGTGTACTGCCCGTGATCGGTGACGATGAGAATCGAGCGAACGCGGCCGGTCGGAGTGTGTCCGTCGATGTCCACCGAGCGTACGGAACCGGCACCGTTGAGCGGCACGGCCACATAGGCCTTGAGATATTTCTGAAGGGCGCCGTTGAGCTCGCCGCGTTCGAGGTTGCGCGACCAGTTGAAGCGCGGCGCCCCATCGCAGTAGTAGTGGCTGGTTCCCGGAATTTTGTCGCTCACGGGTGTCAGGTACGGGTAGTCCCCCGTCCCCCGCCACACCTCGGTGGCGGCTGCCGTCATGCCTCCGCACGATGACGAATAGGGAGCACTGATCACCCGGCCCGCGAATCGCAACACGAGACCGCGCGTCGCGTCTATCGCGGCATCGGTGATCGGCGACTCCGCGTCGACGCCGCCGTACACCTGGTCGAGCACTCCGCCGGTGAGATCGAACATCGCGCCCGAATGATCGGTGAGATGCGCGTAGGCGTAGCTCCGCGCCGCCACCGCCTGCGCCTCAACCGCCGCGCGCTCGCCGGGCACTCGCTTGCCGATCTCGAGCGGCACCACCCCGCGCAGGTAGGACTCGATGGGCAAGCGGTTGATGACGAGCACGCCGGTGTCGGTCGGGACGAGGGTAATCTCTCCTCGGTACACGTGTCCATTGACGCTCAGCAATGCTCCGGCATCGATCGGGCGGGCGATGAATGGACCCGGCCGAGCCGTGGTGGGAACGCCATCCGCGCGAACGGCGCGCATGCGCGCCCCATCGCGCCGAATCTCCCACGGCTCACCGCGTAGGCCGCGCGCGAGTGTCGCGTCGCCGCCGGAATCGTAGAGGCGCCACTCTCCCGTACCGCCGATCACGATGCTCTTGGGCGACGTGAAGAGCGCCACACGAAGCGCGCGCCCGCCGTCGAATGACCGCGCCGGGTGCGGCGCGGGCGAGGAGCGCCCCAACGTCGCTCCGCATGCCGCGGCGCCTACCGCCGCCACGGCGAACAGCCAGTTACGCAACGCGGCCATTCATCGACCGAAACTTCCGCTGGCGATCCCGGCCATCACGGGCAGCGAGCGAGTCGAGAGCGCGCGCACCGGCGCCGCGCGCACGGTACGCAGCGGCGTCGCGCTGAAGTCGTAGTCGTCGACGACGTCGTCGACCATCACCTCGATCAGCGATCCAGGCGCAACCGGCCGCGACAGGAGCGTGATGCCATCGACGTCGTCCGCCTGCCAGATGAGCCGCGCCTGTGCGGGATCGTCGTCCGTCGCTCCCCGATCGACGATCGCCTGGGCGGTTCGGCCGATATGACGCTCGTACCGCTCCGCGGTGATGGCGCGCTGTAGATTCGTCAGCCGCTCGAGCCGCACCAGCTTCACGTCGTCCGGAACATCGTCCGCCATCTCGGCCGCGCGCGTCCCTTCTTGCGGCGAGTAGGTGAACGCGCCGACTCGCTCGAAGCGCATCTCCTCGAGGAACTCGAGCAGGAAGTCGAAGTCGGCTTCCGTCTCACCGGGAAACCCGACGATGCAGGTGGTGCGGATGGCGACGTCGGGCACCAGCTCGCGGACGTGCGCGACGCGCTCGCGAATCGACTTGGCCCGCTCGGGACGGCGCATGCGCGCGAGCACGGCATCGCTCGCATGCTGCATCGGCATGTCGAGGTACGGCAGGATGCGCGGCTCGCGCGCCATGAGCTGCAGCAGTCGCGGCGTGAGTCCCGACGAGTAGATGTACAGCAGCCGCAGCCACGGAACGCCGGTCTCGGCTACGAGCCGCTCGAGCAGATTGGCCAGATTGATAGGAGCGCCCGAGCGCAGATCGCGCCCGTAGTGCGCGAGGTCCTGCGCCACCAGGTTGAGCTCGAGCGCGCCCTGGGCCTCGAGTGCCTGCGCCTCGCGCACCACTTCGTCGGGCGCGAACGAGCGATGTTTGCCGCGCATGAGCGGGATGGCGCAGAAGGCGCAGCCGTGATCGCACCCTTCGCTCACCTTGAGGTAGCGCACGTGCGGGAGGTCGCCCATATACAGACGGACGCCCGGATGCGGCACCAGCGACTCGGCGCCGAGCAGGCCGCGCTCGCGTAGCTCGGGCACGAGCCGATGAATCTCCGAATTGCGCAGGAAGAGATCGACTTCGGGCAGCTCGGAGATCAGCTCGGCACGGTGCCGCTCGACCATGCAGCCGAGTGCGACCACCGCCTGGCACGATCCATCGGCCTTGAGCCGGCCCGCCTCGACCAATGCGTCGATCGACTCCTGCTTGGCCGCGTCGATGAAGCCGCAGGTGTTGACGAGGATGACCTCCGCGTCATCGAGGTCCGCCGTGTACTCGGCGCCGTGCCCGACGAGCTCGGCGAGATAGCGCTCGCTGTCGACGGTGTTCTTGTCACAGCCGAGCGAGATGAAGCCGACTTTCACGGGCGCGTCGCGGAGGGAGGGTGCACACCTAAAGATAGCCCTGAACGCTTCACCGATAGTTACCGTACTGCAGCTCCACGCCAAAATCCTTCCCCTTGAGCAGCGCGATCACTTGCTGCAGCTCGTCGCGGCTCGGCGAGGTGACGCGCACCTGCTCGCCCATGATCGACGCTTGGACCTTTTTCAACTTGGCATCCTTGATCGCGGCCACGACTTTCTTCGAGGTGTCGCCATCGAGCGACTGCTTGAGCGCGACTTCGCGGCGAACGGTATCGCTGCCCGCGGGCTTGATCTCGCCAATGTCGAGATTCTTCGTCGGCACGCCACGCTTGATCAGCTTCGACTGCAGCACGTCGAACAGGGCGCGCATCTTGTATTCATCGTCGGCGACGAGCACGAGCTTCCCTTCGGTGCGCTGAAATTCAATGGTCACCTTGCTGCCCTTGAAATCGTAACGCTGCGCGATCTCTTTTTGCGCCTGGTTGACCGCGTTGTCGACTTCCTGAAGGTCGACGCCGGTGGTGACGTCGAACGAACTTTGTTCGGGCATGGGAAGATTGGGGCAGATGTCGGATGTCAGATATCAGATGTCAGAACTGCGGCCCAACCGCCGGCATCCGCGTTCTGAAGCTGACGATTGCTAGAATAGCGTGGAGAGGCGAAGCGTGATGTTGCGCCCCGGATCGAAGGCAAACTCCTTGTAGCGGCTCAGGAACGACTTGTACTTCGTGTCGGCCAGGTTCGTCGCCCGCAAGTCGATGCGCACCGTGCGGCCGCCGATGCTCCGCTGGAGACCTGCGCTCAGATTCAGCAGTGTGTAGCCCGGCGTCGACGGGTCGAACTCGCTCGAGGCGCTGTTGCGCTCTTCGACGCTCAGCCTCGTCTGGCGCGCCAGTGTCTCGGTGCCGCCGCCGATGTAGGCGAACTCGGCCCATGAGAGGCTGGTGAAGCGCCACTCCCCTTCGAGATCGATGCGCTGCGGCGGAACGAGAGGCAGCGGCGTGTCCGTCTCCTCATTGTTGCCGCGAACCATGTCGTAGCGCGCGCGCAGCGACAGCGGCGCCATGGGCTGCACTTCGAGCGAGGCTTCGGCACCGTAGAGCAACGCGCGCGCCTGCTTGTAGAAGTACCGCCGGAATCCTTCCTCGAATTCTCCGTCGGGCGCAATGTACACGAAGTTGCTCACGGCGTTCCGGAATCCGGTGAGCTCGGCGCGCACGCCGCTCCGCTGCCAGCGCACGCTCGCGTCGACGTTGACGCTCGTTTCCGCCTTGAGTTCCGGATTGCCGATCTCGAATCGCGCTTCACCGATGCGCGGTCCGAAGGCGTACAGCTCGAACAGCGTCGGCGCGCGGAACCCCGTACCGACGTTGGCGGAAAAGGTGAACTCGTCCGTCGCGTGGAATGCCGCGCCGAGGTCGCCCGTTGGAACCGTGTAGCTGCGGGTGCGACGCCCGGTGCCCAGCTCATTGTCGAGGTCGGCCGCGCTATGGCGGGTGTCGACACGCGCCCCGGCAATGAAGGTCCACTGCCCCATGTCCATCTGCTCGAAGCCAAACAGCGCGCCGCCGGTGATGTGGGCGCCCGGAATCAATGCCTCAGCGCCAGCCGTCTTGTTTCGTTGGTCGAGGCCGCTCACTCCGACTGTGCCGTGGATCATGTCGGTGAGCGAGTGGTGCGCAAGCAGATCCAGCGTGTAGCTGTTGAGCAACAGATCGAACGCCACGTCCCGTACGCCGGGGGTGCCACCCTCCCCCGCGGGAGTGAGCTCCTTGAGATCGTGCCGCTGCCATTGCCCCTTCGCCTCGACGCGAACATTGCCGAGCTGCGTGCTGCCGTCGAGTCGAACGCGATCATCCTCGAGCTTGCGCAGCGGGCCGCCGTCCGTTTCGGCCATCGACCGCGAGATACTCTTTGCGCAGAGCACACAGGCGCGCGAGCCCTCCGCTGGTGGCGGGGCACTCGCCTCGAGGAGCTTGAACTCGCCGCCATAGCGCGTGTAGCGCAGCGTGAGACCGCCGTTGTCGCCGCGCAGCCCGATGGCCGCGTCGCCGTTCAACGACTTGTAGCCTGTGTTGCCAAGCTCGCCGGCCGGCGTGTGGAAATCTTCCGCGCGCCGGCCGATGCCGAGCAGACGCCAACCCAGCGATCCGTTCGCGCCCTCGAGGCCGAGTACGGCGCCTGTCTCGGCGTTATTGCTCGCGCCATACCCCTCGACAGATCCGCGCAGCACGCTTCCGCCGCCGCGAGCGTCGGGCAGCTCTCGCGGAATGACGTTGATCACGCCGCCAATGGCGTCGGATCCGTACAGCACACTCGCCGGACCCCGAATCACCTCGATGCGGCGGGCAGTGCGCTCATCGATCGACGGACCGTCCTCATCGCTGAACGAGTAGTCCTCGAGACGCAGACCGTTGTCGAGCGTGAGCACGCGCGCGCCGCTCAATCCGCGGATCACCGGCTTCCCCACCTGCTGGCCGGTTGCAAGGGTGTGAATGCCGGCGGTCTTGTCGAGCACGTGGGCGAGCGACACGCTCGTCTCACGCTCCAACGACTCGCCCTCGAGCGAGGAGACCGGCAGCGGCGATCGGTCCGCGTCGGTCGCGGTGGCGCGATTCGCCGTCACCGTTACAGCGCCGAGGGTGAGCGGCGCACGGCGCATCGTGATAGTGATGCTGGACCCTGACGGGACGATCACCGAGCGCACCACGGATTGGTACCCTGTGCGCTCTGCCACGAGCGTGTACGAGCCGGCGGAGATGCCACCGATCGCGAACGCTCCGGAACTATCCGCCGTCGCGCGGCGCGCCAGCTCGCTGACCACGACATCGGCTCGCGCGACCCGCTTACCGGCGTCATCGATCACGCGGCCGCGAATAGTATCCCCGGTCGACGCTGCGCCGAGGATGGTGAACAGGGTGCCCGCGACAAGACTCAAGAGCATTGGACGAGGATTTGACGGTAATGGCGCAGCCGATCACCCTAAACGTGGCGACGACAACGGTCGTTGAGAAGCGTCGCCGATCGATGACTGCTCAATGCCCGAAGGTGATGCCGCCGACAGCTTGCGTGGCGCGGCGCGGTCCGTCGTGGGGCCGTCGAGCCATACGAGCGCCTCCTTATACGCCGCCGGATACGAGCGTCGGCACGTGGCGCTCGACCTGCGTTCCGTCACCCAGCTGGCCATAGTTGTTGGCGCCCCAGCAGTAAAGTTTTCCATCACTGGCGCGGCCGCAGACGTGGTTCATCCCCATCGAGATCGTGGAAAAGCTCAGGCCGCCCGCAACAGCCACGGGCGCATAACGCGTGACCACCGTGTTGTCGCCGAGCTGGCCACTGCCGTTATCGCCCCAGCAGTACGCCGCGCCACTGGCCGTGAGGCCGCACGACGAATCGCCGCCCGATGCGATCGATGCGAATGCGAGCCCGCCGGTGACGACAACCGGAACGGCTGAGTTGAAAATTCCGGCGCCCGCGCCGAGTCCGCTGTTACCCCAGCAGTATGTCTGATTCGCCGCGGTGAGCGCGCAGGTGTGGAGCGTGCCGGCGTCGATCTGCGTGTACGTTCTGCCGCCCGCGACCGCGAGGGGCACTGGACTGTCGGCGGCCGCGGCGCTGCCGAGCGACAGTTTGTAGCCCCAACAATAAGCCAGGCCGGCAAGAGTGAGCGCGCATCCGTGATTGCTGCCGAGCGCGAGCGACTTGAAGGTGAGTCCGCCGGTGACGGCAACCGGAACGGGAGAATCCAGCAGATCTCCAGAGCCAAGCATCCCATTCGGGTTCGGACCCCAACAGTACGCCTGACCATCGGTGGTGAGCGCGCAACCATGATTCCAGCCGGCGGCGAGCACCGAAAAATTCCGCGTCGTGGCGACCGCGGTCGGCAACGGCCGATTTTGTGTTGACCCATCACCGATCTGGCCGAAGCGGTTGTACCCCCAACAATACGCCTTCCCAGCAGCGGTCAGCCCGCACGTGCCATTCCCGGTCGTGAATGACGCGAAGGGCGAACCAATGTCGCCAACGAGTACGGGAGCGGTGCGCATCGTGGTCGTGCCGTCGCCGATCTCACCCGTCAAGTTCCAGCCCCAGCAGTAGCCGCTGCCCGACGGCGCAACCACGCAGGTGTGGCCATTCCCGGCCGAGAGGCGCGTCGCTCCGATCAAAGTCGCTGTCGCCATGGCGGCGAACGAAGCGGCGCTCGCGCCGGCGATCGTCGCGCTTCCGTTCTTCGCGCCGCCGGCGCCGAGTGTCCAGGTCGCCTGCGCCTGTCCGCTGCTATTAGTAGTCGACGACGCCGGCGTGATGCTGCCGTCCGCCGCCGAAACACTCCACGTGACGGTGGCGCCGGGTACAGGGTTGCCCAGCGCATCGCTGACGCGCACCACGATGGGATTGGCGAGCACAGCACCGGCCGCCGCGGTTTGATTGTTCCCGCTGAATACCGAAATGAGCGTGGCCGCTCCACTCACGATCAGCGGTGCGCCACCGCTCTTGGTATCGGCCGTCGCCAGAATGGCGGTGGATCCCGGCGCGATGCCCGTCACCATTCCCGATGACGTGACGGAGGCTTTCGCGCCGTCGGAGCTGCTCCAGCTGAAAGTATGGCCAGAGAGCACGTTTCCGCTGGCGTCTTTGGCGACGGCCACGGCCTGCACCGTTCCGCCGACGAGAATCGTCGGCGTAGCGAGCGAGACTTCGACGGTCGCGACGGCGGCGCCCGCCGGAGCGGTCGGGGCGGCGTCTTTGCCGCCGCCGCAGGCGACAAGGGTGGTCGCGAGGGCGGATAGCACGAGAGTCGTGGGTGTGGTGGGCATGATAGGGAGTTGTCCGTCAGGAGGGCATGCGGCACGCGTACGCTACGGGCGCCGGCGCGGCACAACCGTGACGCGGGACACAGAGGAAGCGGGAAGACGTCAGATGTCAGAAGTCAGATGTCAGCATCGACATCTGACTTCTGACATCTCGGGCGCGAGCGCGGGTACTACATCTACCCGAGGTAGGACTCGAGCGCGCGCGCCCGTGACACATGCCGCAGCCTCGACAGCGCCTTTTCCTTGATCTGTCGCACGCGCTCGCGCGTGATCCCGAGCAGCGACCCGATCTCCTCGAGCGTCATCGGCTCGGCGCCGTCGAGGCCGAAGTAGAGACGCAGGATCTTCGCCTCGCGCTCCTTCAACGACGCGAGCGCTTCCTCGATCGACTCCGTGAGCGCCTTTTCGAAGGTCAACTCGTCCGGCGTCGGATTGAGGAGGTCGGGGAGATAGTCGAGCAGCTTGTTGTCTTCGCCCGGGGTGAGCGGGGCGTCGAGCGAGAGATGGGTCTGCGAGATCGAGATCGTTTTCGCGACCTCTTCCTCGGTGATGTCCATGTTTGCGGCGATCTCTTCGTGCGTCGGCTCGCGGCCGAGCTCCTGGAGCAGCGCGTTGGCGCGCTTGCCGATGCGGTGCAGCGTGCCCGCGCGATTGAGCGGCACGCGGACGATGCGCGACTGCTCGGCGAGCGCCTGGAGAATGGCTTGGCGAATCCACCACACGGCGTAGGAGATGAACTTGATCCCCTTCGTCTCGTCGAATTTGTGGGCGGCGCGAATCAAGCCGAGGTTGCCCTCGTTGATCAGGTCGGAGAGGGCGACACCTTGATTCTGGTACTTCTTGGCCACGCTAACGACGAAGCGCAGATTCGAACGGACGAGCTTGTCGAGCGCCTCTGCCTCACCGACACGGATGCGCTGCGCGAGCCTGACTTCCTCATCGCGATCGATCAGCGGGTACGCGCTGATGTCTCGCAGATATTGGTCGAGCGACCCTTCGTCGTAACCCGATTTCTTTTTCGTGGGGCTGACTGCCATACGGCCAGGGGCTCCTGAAAGCGACGATCGCCGCGCAGGCTCGGCGCGGTGGGCGGCTACATCCTGACGCATGACGGACCCGAAGTACTAGCGGATTCGCTCGCCAATGCGCTTCCAGCGCACCTGCGTGAGCCAGGACGTGAATCGGTGGGTATTGTCGCGCTCGTAACTGTAATAGACCACCAGGGGCCGGCCTTTGACGAGGGAGTCAGGCACCCACCCCCAGTATCGGCTGTCGTACGAGTTGTCCCGGTTGTCACCCAGCACGAAGTAGTTCCGTTCAGGGACGACCAAGGGACCCCAGTTGTTACGCGATGGATGATAGCCGACACTGGCTTGCGCCGAGCGAACGAGGAAGTCGCGCTGCCAGTGGAACTCCTCGGTGCCCACGTCGCCCGTCGGATCGTTGTGCACGACGTACGGCTCCTCGAGCTTCGCGCTGTTCCGGAAGATCGCGCCTTCACGCGACTCGAGCGTGTCGCCCGGCAAGCCGATGAGGCGCTTGACGAAATTTTGACGCGGATTCTTTGGAAAGTCGAACACGATCACGTCCCCGCGCTGCGGCTTGCGGATCGCGGGCAGTCGCTCGTGCGTGAATGGCACTTCGGCGCCGTAGACCGCCTTGTTCACCAATAGAAAATCGCCGACGAGCAGCGTGCGCTCCATCGACCCCGTCGGGATCTTGAACGCCTCGACGAGAAAAGTGCGAATAAGCAGGAACAGGAAGACGGCGACGGTGAACGATTTCATCCACTCCCATGCCACGCGCCACCGCGGACGGCCATTCACCGCGCGCAAAGCGTCCGCTTTGTGCTCGTCGGTGATAGCCATTTTGGCGTTGGGAGGAGAAAGACGATCCGTCATGCGTGGCGAGGTGCCAAAGCGGTGGAGGCGAGGACGACTAATTCCAGGACGTTGCCCGGGCAACGCGCGTCACGAGGCGCGGCGATGGAGAGCAAGTCCGTAGGACGTGACATAATCGTGGGGAGAGGGCAAAGCAAGGCGAGACGGCATTCGGAACTCGGCATTCGGCCATCGTGAGAAGAGTATCGGCGAAATGCCGAGTGCCCAATGCCGAATGCCGCCGGTCAAATCAGTAGTTGTCTATCTGCGCCCGCTGCAGCGTGCCGGAGAAATCCACGTAGCCAACCTTCGTTTCAGAATAGAACTCGTACACTTCCCAGCCGCCTTCGCGATGGCCGTTCCCTGTTTGTTTGACACCGCCAAAGGGGAGATGTGCCTCGGCCCCGATGGTTGGGGCGTTGATGTACGTGATCCCGTTATCGAGCTCGTTGAGCGCGCGGAAGGCGAGATTCACGTCGCGGGTATACAGCGACGACGACAGCCCGTATTTCACATCGTTGTTCACGGCGAACGCCTCGTTTGCATCGCCAACGCGGATCACTGACAGCACCGGACCGAAAATCTCCTCCTGCTCCAGCCGGTTGCCGGCTTCGACGCGCGCGAAAATCGTCGGCTCGAAGAAATGCCCCTTGTCGAGTCCCCTGCCGGTCGCTCGCCGGCCGCCGCACAACAAATCCGCGTTCTCGGCCTGTCCGATGTCGACGTAGCGCTCGGCCTTCTTCACCGCGGCGTCGGTGATCATCGGGCCGACATCGGTGCCCGCCTTGCGACCGTCGCCGAGCTTGAGCCCCTTGGCGCGGTCGACCAGATGGCCGAGGAAATTATCGTGGATTCCTTTCTGTAGGATGAGCCGACTGGTGGCGGTGCACCGTTGCCCCGTGGTGCCGAATGCACCCCACACGATGCCCTCCATCGCCAGATCGAGATCGGCGTCATCGAGCACGATCATCGCATTCTTGCCGCCCATCTCGAGCGAGAGCCTCTTGTGCATGCGGCCGCACGTCTCGCCGACGAGTCGCCCGGTTTCGGTCGAACCGGTGAAGGACACGAGGGACACATCGGGATGTTCCACGATCGCCGCGCCGACGTCTTCGCCCGTTCCATGTACGAGCTGGATGACGTCCGGCGGCAGGCCGGCTTCGAGTAGCGCTTCGACGAACACAGTGCCGGTGTGCGGAACATCTTCGGCCGGCTTGAAGACGACGGCGTTCCCGCAGAGCAAGGCGGGAAAGATTTTCCACGTCGGGATGGCGAGCGGAAAGTTGAAGGGCGTAATGATGCCGGCGACGCCGATGGGGCGCCGGAAGCTCATCGCCCACTTGTTCCGCAACTCGCTGGGCACCGTGTGCCCGAACAGGCGCCGACCTTCGGTGGCAGCATAGAACGCCGTGTCGATGCCTTCCTGCACATCGCCTTTCGTTTCCGTGAGTGGCTTGCCCATCTCGCGGGTCATCAGGTCGGCGATCTCGTCTTTGCGGCGAGAGAGGATGTCGCCGGTCTTACGTAGCACATCACCACGTTCCGGGGCTGGCGTGGCACGCCACCGGCTGAAACCGATCTTGGCGCTGGCAACCGCACGACTGACGTCGTCTCGAGTTGAGAGCGGAAATCGGCCAATGACATCTGTGTTGTCAGCCGGATTGACGTTGTCGAAATACTGATCGCCCGTAGGTGCGACCCACTTACCACCAATGAAATTCTTGAAAGTGTTCATGGGATGTCAGGCGGCAAAAGTCAGAAGTCAGCAGTCAGATGTCAGAAACTGAAGGTTGATGGTGCAGTTGCAATGATCAGTGATCACCCGAAACCGAATGGTGGCGCACTGATCACACACACCGTGCACCTTCGTGCTTCCCCTCTCGCAAGAGGCACACCGTGCAGGATTTCCGAAAGCTAGTCGTTTGGAAACGAGCCCATAGCCTGGTAATTCGGATCTACGCGCTGACGAGACTGTTTCCGGCGAACGAGCGCTACGGTCTCACGACACAGATTCGGCGATGCGCTTCGTCGATCCCGACCAACATCGCCGAAGGGTGCGGCCGGCAATCGTCAAGAGAACTCATCCGCTTCGTAGAGATCGCGCTTGGGTCGGCGAGCGAGCTCGACTACCAGCTCCTGCTCGCCCACGACCTCGGCTTCATAACGCCGAGCGACTACGCCATCGACTCGAAGGCGATTACCGACATCAAACGAATGCTTTCAGGCCTGCGCACCGGAATCATGAAGCGCGTCACCACAAAGACGTAAAAGAGCGTTGGTGCGCAGTGAAAATGTTCAGTTGGTTTTAGTTGTCTGACATCAGACATCTGACATCTGACGTCTGCTACTTACACACCCACGCAGCGCCCACCTTCGCGTACCCAATTCGAGGAAGCACCTCGGAGGTTCCCAGTACGAGTCCCCACAGCACCAACAACAGCGACAACACGTGCGCCTTCGCCGAGCGATGCTTCCAACTCCACCACGAGGTCCACGCCCCCGCGACCAATAATGCACTGACCGCTCCGAGATAGGCGGCGAGGCCGAGACCGCACCTGGCGCCGTACGGCCAGAACACGATGCCAACACCCAGTGCGACTGCCAACAGCAACCGCAAGAACACGCCGAGCGTCGACGTTTCCGCACGCTCCACCGACACCTTCTCCTTGATGGTCGGAGGCGCGTTCTTTGGGGTTGGCAGCAACTGATCATCAGTAATCGACTCCAGCTGCTTGTCGATCTTCGCCATCTCCTTGTCCCAATCGGTGCTCACTTGGGCTCCTTCGTCGCTGGATGGTTCTGGTCCCGCGCGGGGACATCGTGCGCTGTCTCGCGGGTGAGCGCGTACCGCTCGATTTTCTTATAGAGATTGCTGCGCGGCATGTCGAGCGCGCGCGCCGTCTCGCTCACGTTCCAATCGAACTGGCGCAGCTTCGTCAGCAGGAATGCGCGCTCCGCCTGCTCCTTGAACTGCTCGAACGTCGCGACATCGGTCAGCGCGCCAATGCTCGTCTCGTCGCTCGCGCGCCGTCCGACCAGCCGCTCGACGTCGGCGCGCATCACGCGTGGGCCTGATGACAGGATCAACAACCGCTCGATCGTGTTACGCAGCTCGCGCACGTTTCCGGGCCAGTCGTACGACGTCAGCGCCTCGATCGCATCGGGGGCGAAGGAGCGCGGCGCGATACCGGCGTGCGCGGAAAGCGTCGACGCGAAGTACGCGATGAGGAGGGGGATGTCCTCGCGCCGCTCGCGCAACGGTGGCACGACCACCGGCACCACGTTGAGCCGGTAGAAGAGATCCTCGCGAAAGTGCTGCTCGGCGATTTCTTCATCGAGCGACTTGTTCGTCGCGGCGATCACACGCACGTCGACCGCGGTCGTCTTCGATCCGCCGATGCGCGTAATAACGCCGTCTTCGAGCACGCGCAGCACCTTCGCCTGCGCGGCGAGACTCATGTCGCCGACCTCGTCGAGAAAGAGCGTGCCGCCGTGCGCCTGCTCGAACTTGCCGCTGCGGTCCTGGATCGCGCCGGTGAAGCTCCCCTTCATGTGCCCGAACAGCTCGCTCTCGATCAGCTCGCTCGGAATCGCCGCGCAGTTCACCTCGATGAACGGGCCCTTCGCGCGCGGCGATAGCCGGTGCACCGCGCGCGCGACCAACTCCTTCCCCGTGCCGTTCTCGCCCGTGATCAGCACGCGCGCGGGCGTCGGGGCGACGCGCTCGATCTTCTCGATCAGCGATCGGATCGCATAAGACGTCCCCACCATCTCGTAGCGCGACTCGATGGTGCGCCTGAGTCTTGAATTTTCCTCCTGCAGATCGACGTGCTGCAACGCGTTCCGCAGGGTCACCAAAATGCGATCCGTATCGAGCGGCTTCTCCAAAAAGTCGTAGGCGCCGAGCTGCGTCGACTCGACCGCGGTCTGAATCGTTCCGTGCCCCGAGATCATCACCACGATCGCCGCCGGATCGATCTGCCGAAGGCGCTTCAGCGTTTCGAGTCCATCGATGCCCGCCATCTTCACGTCGAGAAAGACGAGATGTGGATGCCACTTCTCGTAGTCGGCAATCGCATCGACGGCGTTGGCGACCTGATGCACCTCGTACCCCTCGTACTCGAGGAGCTGGCTCAGGGCGCCGCGCACGCCCTTCTCGTCGTCCACCACCAGCACACGTCGGCTCATGTCGGTTCCGGAAGCACGTCGGTCACGACGTGGTCTTATACAGCGTCACCCGGCCGCGGCTCATGCGCACGTCGCCGATGTAGGCCGGCACCTTGAGCGGCAACGCGTCGTCGGCCAGACCGGCCGGCCGCGAGCCCTGCTCGATGTGTCTCAGCAGCTTGGGTACCGCGCCAGATGGAATCGTCAACTCGCGGAGCGTGAGCGACTTCACGTGATACTCGGCGAGCCCGGCACGAAACACCTCCATCGTGCCGCAAAATTGCACGGGCTCGCGATCCCCAAGG
Source organism: Gemmatimonadales bacterium (assembly GCA_038228795.1). Classification (GTDB taxonomy): domain Bacteria; phylum Gemmatimonadota; class Gemmatimonadetes; order Gemmatimonadales; family Gemmatimonadaceae; genus JALZAE01. The sequence continues at coordinate 153,318 of JBBROY010000003.1, read as the reverse complement.
ATGGACGCCAGCGGACCGAGCGCGCTCGCGCCGCCAAAATCGGCCAGCTGCACCGTCGCCCGCACGCACAGCGCATCGCCGATCACCGCGGCCTCCGCGTTCTGCGCCGATGGCGGCAATTGGCGCGACAATTCCTGGAACACGTACGCCGCCAGATCGCCCGCCTTCACGTTCGTGAACACCGGGCCCGTCCTGCCGCCGAGCGATGAGACGGACGCCTTCGCCCGCGCGGCGCCTTCCGGCGTCAGCGGCTCCCACACTACGGCCGCCGACCCGCCTGGTGTCGGCTCGCGGTGCAAGAACGGAATCTGATCGCGAAAGATCCAGGCCGCCGCCACCACCGCGATCAGCACGACCGCGCATCCGATAGTTCGAAAGAAGCAGCCCACGTCACGCTCCTTGGAGTGGCAGTGCGGCAACCAGCGTATAGTGCGAGCGGCCGGTGCCCGTCACGCTCGACATGAGGTCGACCGATTCCGCGGCTATGCCGCTGGAGTATGATACCCCGCGCGCCACTTCGCCGAGCGCGCGCGCAGCCTCTCGCTCGAGCGGAGTGCGCACCCGGCCGATCGTGATGTGCGGGCGAAAGGGCCGCCCCTCCAGCTCGTGACCGAGCTCCGCGCAGGCCGATTCGATCTCGTGGTGCAGTATCTCCAGCTTGGGCGAGTCGCCCACACCGGCCCAGATGACCCTCGGCGCACGCCAATTGGGAAACGCGCCGACGCCGCTGATCTCGAGATCGACCGGGCGATGCGCTCGCACCACCGCGCCGAGCGAGGCAGCGAGCGTCGCCGCGTGGGCGTCGTCATAGTCGCCGAGAAACTTCATGGTCAGATGCAGCGCCTCCTCCTTCACCCAGGACACGCCGGCCGCCCTGGCGCGAAGCGGCGCGGCCGCCTCGGCGATCCCGCGGCGCTCGGCCGCGGGGAGATTAATCGCGATGAAGAGCCGCATCGCCGCTGTCGAGCTCCACCGCGACGTGCGTGAAGCCATGGTCGACGCCTGCGGCGAGTACGCACGCGCGCAGCGGCGCATCGGCGAGCGGAACGACATCGAGCACGAACAGCAACGCCAACCCGCCCCGCGCCTCGACGCGCGCGCCAACCCCGAGCGCGGCGAGCGCCTGCTCGAACGATGCGGTGCTCACGCGGCGACGATCCCCTCGAGAATGTTGAGCGAGCCGGAGCGAAATCCGCGGAGGTCGAGCGCGACGCGCGCAAATCCGGCTTGCCGCAAGGCGCCGGTGAGAGCGGCGAGGCGGCCGGCATCTAACCAGCGCGCGAGCTCGTCACTCGAGAGTTCGACGCGCGCGAGCTCGCCATGATGCCGCACCCGCAAATCGCCGCCGATGCCGAGCGCACGCAGGGCGCGCTCGGCTGATTCGACCTGAGCGAGCCGCGCGGTCGTCACCGGCGTGCCGTATGGGATACGCGACGACAGGCAGGGCGATGACGGCTGAGACCAAGTCGGTAGGCCGCGCCCGCGCGATAGCTCGCGGATTTCGCGCTTGGTCAAGCCGGCGGCGGCGAGGGGCGATCGCACATCATGCTCGCGCGCCGCCGCGGCGCCGGGTCGGTAGTCCGCGACATCGTCGGCGTTCGTGCCGTCGACTATCACGTCGAATCCGTGCGCGCGCGCGATCGGACGCAGGCGCGACCACAACTCCGTCTTGCAGAAATAGCAGCGGTTCGCGGGATTCGCCGTGTAGTTCGGGTCGCCCAACTCGTCCGTGCGAACCTCGACGACCGTCAATCCGATCAGCCGCGCGACTTCGCGCGCGGTGGCCCACTGCTCGGCGGGGTACGACGCGCTGACGCCAATGACCGCCAGCACATTGGCCGCGCCGAGCGCGTCGACCGCCACGCAGGCGAGATACGCCGAGTCGACGCCGCCGCTGAACCCGACCAGCACGCGGCCGGCGCGGCGCAGCGCGCCGGCGAGCGTCTGCTCCTTGTCACGCGCGATGTCGAGCTCCGTCTTCGGCGCCGTGGACGTCATGCGCGAAACGTAAGTTGCGCGCGAAGGGCGCGCGAATGGCGGCTACATAGCGATTGCCGCGCTCATCGGCCGCGGCGCCGCGGGCCGATAGCGCAACGCTTCGGCGACGTGGGGTTCGTCCACACCGGCGGCGCCATCGAGATCGGCGATTGTGCGCGCCACGCGAATGATGCGATGATATCCGCGCGCCGACACGCCGAGTCGCTCGGCCGCCCGTGCCAGGAGCGTTCGCGCAGCCGGCGCGAGCACGGCCGCGCTCTCGAGCACGCGCACCGGCGCGTGCGCGTTGGCATCGACGCCGGACAGCGTCGCGAAGCGCGCCCGCTGAATTCCACGCGCGCGCTCGACACGTTCGCGCACGGCTGCCGAGCGCTCGGCGCGTGCGTCACCGGCGAGTGCGCGCAGCGGCACCGAGCCGACGAAGACGTGCATGTCGATGCGGTCGGCCACCGGACCGGAGAGCCTCGCGCGGTAGCGCGAAACGTCCGACTCCGCGCACTGGCAAGGACGCGACGAGTCCGATGCGTAGCCGCACGGACAGGGATTCATCGCGGCGATGAGCGCGAAGCGGGCCGGAAACTGAATCGCGTGTCCCGCGCGCGCGATCACCACGCGTCCGTCTTCCAGCGGCTGACGCAGCGCCTCGGTCACGTGCCGCCTGAACTCGAGCAGCTCGTCGAGAAAAAGCACGCCGCGATGCGCCAGACTCACCTCGCCGGGCCGCGGCGGATTGCCGCCGCCGATCAGGCCGGCGTCGGAGACGGTGTGATGCGGCGCGCGAAATGGCCGTCCCGAGAACAGCGGACGATCCCTCGGCAGTAGACCGGCAACCGAGTGGATGGCCGTCACCTCGAGTGCTTCGCTCTCGGTGAGGGCTGGGAGAATCGTCGGGAGCCGCCGGGCGAGCATCGTTTTCCCCGCGCCGGGCGGACCGACGAGCAACACGTTGTGCGCGCCGGCGGCGGCGATCTCGAGCGCACGCTTGGCGGTCCCCTGCCCGACCACGTCGGCGAAGTCAGCACCGTCGTCGGCGATGGGCGCACACGCGGCGTGAACGCGCGCGTCAGCCAGCTCGCCCGCCCGAAGTTGATCCACCAATGCGGCGAGCGTCGCGGGGGCCGCGAGCCGGACCGCGGCGACGAGGCTCGCCTCGGCGGCGTTCGCCGGGGGAAGAATCAGCGTCGCCATTCCACGCTCGGCTACTCGCCTGGCGACGGAGAGCGCGCCGCGCGTCACGCGGATCGCGCCGTCGAGACCCAGTTCACCGACGGCCACGCATCCCACGAGCGCCGCAGCGTCGAGCTGACCGGTTGCGACCAGGATGCCAAGCGCGATAGGGAGATCGAACGCCGTCCCCTCCTTGCGAACATCAGCTGGGGCGAGGTTCACCGTGATGCGGCGCGGCGGCAACACGAATCCTGAATTGACCAGCGCCGCGCCGACCCGCTCGCGACTCTCCTTCACCGCACCCGCGGGCAGTCCGACGACGGCGAATTGCGGCAGTCCCTTCGCGGCGTCGACTTCCACCGTCACGTCATAGGCATCGATGCCGAGCACGGCGGCGGAGCGGACGGCGGCGAGCATGGAGCACTATGGGGACGCCGTGGGCGAGAGCATCATCGTAACGACGTGCGGAGTCGCGAAAGACCGCCGAAGCGGGTGGCGTACGGTTGGGCGACAACGCCGGACGTTACTCGATTCGTCGAATGAGCATCACGAGCGGCTCCGATCGCGCGGCGTCGTTGCCTGTCGGGCATTGCTCACCCGCCTCGACAACCGGCTCTCGAGTCCAGCCCCGGGGCACGCGCTGGTCCGCGCACACGGTGAGCCGAGCGCCCACCATCAGGCTATCGTAGCGCGCCAGAATCGCGATCGGATAGGGATCGAGCTCCGCGGCCGCCTTCGGACACTCCGTCGTATCGGCCGCGACATAGCCGATCGCGATCCATCCCCGCGGCGTGCCGCCGAGGCGACAGACACGGCGGACCGAGGAGCCGGATGCGCGCGGGTTGATCGCGACGACAGCCGGACCGACCGCTCGGCCGGTTCGATCGCTCCCGAGCTGATCGGGATCGCTCTGCCCTCCACGCATTCGCACGGAGACGCAGGCGGCGGCGACCAGCACGACGGACAACAGAGAAGTGTAAGCGCGCATCTCAACCTCCTTCACGGTTCACGGCGAGGGCGAATCGACGGCGCACAGCGCAAGCGCCGCGCCGCGCGAAATATGCTTGCGTCCCACTCAGGCAGGGCTTCGTCGACCCTTTGCGAAATGTCGTCGCCGGGCCAGGACGGCTCGCGTCCACTATTGAGGGCGCCGTGCGCAGTCACATCGAGGCGTGAGGCGCACAGTTACAGACGTGAGGTGCGCAGCGAAATGCGCGAGGTGCGCAGTCACCGACATCAGACATCTGACGTCTGACGTCCGCCCTTCTCACTGATACATGATGAACACCGGCCGCGGTCGAATTCTGAGCACTTCGGCGGCTGTCATGATCGGCTTGTCGTTCTTGTAAAACAGTTTGTAGCCCGTGAACTGCACCGGCTCCGCGCGCACGTACGACGCGTACGAATCCAGCTTGATCTTCGGCGGGCCGAAGCCATCCATGTCGATCACCACCTGCACCCGCGGATCGATGGTGATCTTCGACGCGTTGGTGAGCATCGGCCGGCGAAAGCGATGCACGATCAGCATCTTCGGCGGCAGGTGCAGGCTGTCGACGAGCGAGGCCAACATCGCGATCACATGATTGATCTCACTCGCATCGAGTGTGCCGACGACTTTGCCCGGCACCTTCTTGCCCTTCATCGCGAATTCCGGATCGAGCGCGAGGTGCATGTACGGCTTCGCCAGCCACGGCATGAGCGACTTCACGTCGGACTCGATGCTGCTGCGCCCGTTCTGTACGTCCATGATCATCAGATACCGGTTCGCTTCGGCCAGCCGCGCGATGTTCGCGATGAGCGTGTCGGGCATTCGCAGGCGATAGAGCTCCCCCTTCCCCGGACTCCCCTGAGCGACAATGGCGATCAGCTCGAGGGTGGGCAGCGCCGGCATCGTCGTATCAGCTTTCGCGAACGCGTCAGACGCGCCGCGCAACCGCTTGAGCATCGAGTCCGGCTTCACTTCGCCCAGAATTCCCATGCGCTTCGATAGCGGATTCCCGTAGTACGCGACGACGCGGCATCCCGGAAAGAGCGAGCCTGGCAGCGCGGCGATCGGCGCCGGCCACGACTCGGGTGTCGTCAACGCGAGATGCCGGTCCGGCATCGCCCACCGCTCGCGCCTGCTCTTCTGCTTGGCAACGACGCGGCCCTTTTTCCGCGGCACAGAATCATGCGGCGCCGCCGAGTCGGCGCGAACGGCCCCCACATCGACCACGACCGGGGGCGCCACCGCGCATCGCGCCGGCACGAGCGGCGGTTCCTGCACTCGAGCTACCACGGCACTGGGCGCGGCAGCCGGCTTCGCATCGGCACATGCGGCGAGCGCAGACGCGAGTGCCGCCATGACCAAGAAAGGATTCGTTTTCATGAGTGCGCGATGATGCACCTCACGCGCCTCACACGCCAATGCACCCAACCCCTAACCCCCAACCCCCACCCCCCAACCCCCACGGGTCAGTCCGACCTCAACGCCACCACCGGATCAACTCTCGTCGCGCGCCGCGCGGGCACGTAGCACGCGATGATCCCCACCAGGCCGAGCACCGCTGCCGCGCCAATGAACGTCAACGGATCGCCCGGTTGCACCTCAAACAGCAATCCGTTGATCAGCCGTCCGCTCGCCGCCGCCACGAGCAACCCCGCCGCGATGCCGGGCAGAATCGTCATCAGCCCGCGTGAGAGCACCAGCGCGAACACGTCGCCGCGTCCCGCGCCCAGCGCCATGCGGATGCCGAACTCTTGGCGCCGCGCCGTCACTGTGAAGGCGAGCATCCCGTACACGCCAACCGCCGCGAGCACCAGCGCGACACCGGCGAACACGCCCAGCAGCAGCATTGTGAATCGGCGCCGCCCCAAGCTGATCGACGCCACCTGCTCCATCGTCATCGGCCGCCACACCGGAAGATGCGTATCGACCGCCTGCACCTCGCGCGTCGCGGCTCGGGCGATCGCCGCCGGGTCGCCGGACGTGCGCATCACCACCGCGCGCGAGCCCCAGTTGTCCTGATCGAGCGCCGTGTACGCCGTCGGCTTTGGCGCGTTCTCCGCGCCATTCTGCCGCACGTCGCCCACGACGCCGACCACCTCGATCCACGGCGACTTCGGATTCGGGCCGAGCTTGATGCGCGAACCGACCGGATCCGCCCCCGCCCAGAATTGCTGCGCCAGGCTCGCGCTGATCACCGCCACCGGCGGCGCGTTCGCCCCATCGGTTCTCGCGAATTCGCGCCCCCGGCGTACCGGAATCTTCATCGTCTTGAAGTAGTTGTCCCCGGCCGCCATGTAGCGGATTTCTGGAATTGGCTCGGGCATCGCACGACCGTCGATCACCAGACCGGCGCCCGATCCCCCCTGTAGCGGCAACGATCCGATCGTCGACACGGATGTGACACCGGGCAGCGCTCGCAACCGTCTCATCAGATCGGCGAACATCGCCACCTGCGACGCATCGGTCTTGTAGCGCCCCTCGGGTGGCGAGACGCGGAAGGTGAAAACGTGCGCGATGTCGAGTCCGAGGTCGGTGCTCTGCAGCCGCGCCAGACTGCGCAGCAACAATCCCGCGCCGACGAGTAGTGCCACGGCCAGCGCCACCTGGGCGAACGCCAGGGAGCCGCGCAGCTTCGCCCGTCCCCCTCCGATGGTCGCGCCGCGCCCTCCGTTTTGCATCGCGCCGTGCGGATCCGCGCGCGCGGCGCTAATCGCCGGCCCGATCCCGAACATCACGCCGCTGGCAATCGAGACGAGCAGCGTGAAGCCGAGCACTGCGCCATTCGAGACGAGATGATCCGTCGACGGCACGAAGCGCGGATTGAGCGCCACGAGCGCTACCGTGCCCCATCGCGCCGCGAGCAGCCCGAGCGCGCCTCCGACAACGGCAAACACCACGCTCTCAGTGAGCATCTGCCGAACGAGCCGGCCCGCGCCCGCGCCGAGCGCGATGCGGATTGCATGTTCGCGCCGCCGCGCCAACGCTCGTGAAAGCGTCACCCCCGCGATGTTGGCGCAGGCGATGAGCAGCACCAGCCCCGCGGCGCCCATCAGCACCAGCACTCCGGTGCGCACGTCGCCCAACAGCGCGTCGCGGATCGGAAGTACGGCCAGCAGATGGCCCTTGTTGGCGGCCGGATACTCTTGCTCCAGCTTCCGCGCCTCGATCATCAGATTCTCGCGCGCCGCTTCGATACTCATGCCCGGCTTGAGGCGTCCGATCACTCCCAGATTATGAAACTTGCGCGCGCGATTGGGCTCGCTGATCTGCGGCGCGAGGTTGAGTGGCGTCCAGAGATCGGGCGCCGCGCCGGCGGCGACGAACGACGCCGGCATCACGCCCACCACCACGTAGGAGCTGTCGCTCAGCTCGATCGTCCGGCCGATCACCGACGGATCGCCGCCGAACACGCGCGTGAACGTCTCGTGGCTCAGCACGGCGACGTGGCTGCCCAAGACATCCTCGCCGGCACGAAACGTCCGCCCCAGCTCGGCGCGAATCCCCAACACGTCGAAGTACTCGGCAGTGGTCTTGATCACGCCGAGCAGCTGCGCGCCGGATGGATCGACATAGACGAATCCGTCGAAGCTGAAGGCCGTCATGCTGGTGAGCGATTTCTGGCGCGCGCGATAGTCGAGGTAGTCGGCGCCGGAGATCTCGCGCTGATGTTCGCCGCCGGCCGCATAATCCTCGAAGATGCGCACGAGCCGGTCGGGCTCCGCGTACGGAACGCCCTTGAACAACACGGCGTTGACGACCGAGAACATCGCCGCGTTGGCGCCAATCCCGAGCGCGAGCGTGATGATCGCGACCGCCGCGAATCCTGGCGAACGGCGCGTCGTCCGCAGCGTCTGGCGGATGTCGGCGCCGAGGTCGCCGATCCATTCGCGCCAACGCGCGCGGCGGACCCGGTGCGCATCGACGTCCTCGATGTAGCGCCGCGCGTCGCCCACATCGCCGAACTCACGCAGCGCCTGCGCGCGCGCGTCGGCGTCGCTCACGCCGGCGGTGCGCAATTCCTCCGCGCGCGTCTCGATGTGAAAGCGGAGCTCGGCGTCGACGTCGGCGGCGATGTGATCGACGCCGCGCGTGGGAAGACGAAAGAGTCGGCGGATTCCGGGGAAGCGAGCCATGGGTCTTCCTTCAGATGAGGCGGAGTGGATCTCGTTGATCGAATCCGAATTCGTGATGGCGGCCGACTGTCAATGCGCTCTGCGCGTGCCATTTCGAGCTCGCGCGCGCGTCATCTAAACGGCGCCGAGAACGCGGAAGACGGCTTCGGCGTATTTCCGCCACGTGGCGGCCTCGACGCGCAGTCGTTTGCGTCCCTGCGGCGTGAGCTGGTAGAAGCGGGCGCGGCGGTTGTTGTCGGAGTATCCCCACTCGGCCTCGACGAATCCGTCGCGCTCCAGACGATGAAGCGCCTTGTACATCGGCGCATCCTCGATCGCCAACACGTCGCGCGTGCGCTGCTTGATCCACCGCGCGACACCGAAGCCGTGCATTGGCCCAAGCGTGAGCGCCTTGAGCACCAACACGTCGAGCGTCCCCTGCAACAGATCGAGCGAGCGGTCGGCAGCGCGGTCGGCCATGAAGCTCTCCTCGTACTCGGTTACCCGTACCTGGTAGGGGGAGAATGGGCACGGGGTGTCACGGCGTCAAGGGTGAGCTTGCCGCTCTCACGCCGCGCGGACATCTTGGCGGCATCCCCGATCCGGAGCACCCGTGCGCTTTCGACGCTCGACCGTTCTCGCAGTCCTGGCCGCCGCCGCCCTGTCGACGGCCGGTGGCCAAGCGCGGCGGACGGTGCCTGCCCTCACCGCCGCCGATCTGCGCACGCGCCTCTTCTTGATCGCCGACGATTCCATGATGGGACGCCGTCCGGGCGAAGAGGGCGACTTCAAGACCGCCGAGTACATCGCGTCCGAGTTCAAGCGCTTCGGCCTCGAGCCCGCGGGTGAGGGCGGGTCATACTTCCAGACGGTCCCCTTCTTTCGCGTGAAGCTCGATTCCGCCTCGCGCATCGTGGTCGATGGCACGCAGCTCTTCCCGGGTACGGACTGGATGCCGAACAATCTCGGCGTCGCGCTACGGCCGCTCGACGGCGTGGGCGTCATCTATGGTGGAAGCGCAACCGACACAACGCAGTGGCCATCGGCCGACGCGGCGGCGGGACACGTGGTGGTGCTCACCGTCGGCGCGTGGAACAACGGCCGCCGCGATTTCGTCGGCACACGAGCGATCAATAGCAGCGGGCGCTTCCGGCGCGCGGCGGCCGTCGCGCTGGCCGAGCTCGATCTGCTTTCGCCGCCGCAGCTCGCCGGCTTGCGCGATGGCGCGCTGACCGCCGACACGGCCCGTAATCGCGTACTGGCACCCGTGCTGCTCGTCACGCCGCGCGCCGCCGCCATCATGCTCGGCGCCGCCGCGGAACAGCGCGCGCCCGGCGCGGCCGGCAAGACTATTCGGGGACAGATCGCGACCACCGGCACGCCGGTGCCCTTCGCGGCGCGCAACGTGATCGGCATTTTGCGCGGCTCCGACGTCAATCTGCGCACCGAGTACGTGTCGGTCACCGCGCACAACGATCACGTGGGCTACAATCACGCGCCAGTCGATCACGATTCCATTCGCGCCTATCTGCGCGTGAAGCGTCCGATGGGCGCCGACACGCCGGACTCGCCAGTCACCACGCCCGATCAGGCGGCGAAGATCCGCACGATCCTCGACAGCCTTCGCCGGTCGAACAAACCGCGACTCGACTCGATCACCAACGGGGCCGACGATGATGGCAGCGGCACCGTCGCGCTGCTGGAGATCGCCGAGGAGCTCGCGGCGCGCGCGCGGCATCCGCGCCGGTCGATCTTGTTCACGTCGCACACCGGCGAGGAGTATGGGCTCATCGGCTCGGGTTGGTTCACCGATCACGCGACGGTGCCGGTGGATTCGATCGTCGGCGAAATCGACATGGACATGATCGGTCGCGGCAATCCGACGGACTTGCCGGAGGGCGGCGTCGGGTACCTCGAGATCGTCGGCGCGAAGCGGTTGTCAGTCGAATTCGGCAACGTGCTCGAGGCGATCAACGCCAAGCAGCCGGTGCCCTTCACCTTCAACTATCAGTACGACGTACCCGGTCATCCGCTGCAGTACTACTGCCGGGCCGACCACTACAACTACGCGCGCTATGGAATACCCGCCGTCGCGCTCTCGCGTGGCGAGCATCTCGACTATCACCAGGTCACGGATGAGCCGCAGTACATCGATTACGATGTGACTGCTCGTGTCGCGTCGCTCGTGCGCGACGCGGCCGTCGAGCTGGCGAATCGCGATCGCCGTCCGGCGCTCGACAAGCCGAAGGGCGATCCCCACGCGCAGTGCCGTCAGTGAGCAAGGCGACGTACCGCGCGGCGACGATGCCGGCGCCGCGCGCGCCGATTGAGATCCATGAGTTCCCCGCGCCGGTTCTCGAGCCCGGCGCCGCTTTGCTGCATACGCTCTACTCCGAGGTGTGCGGCACCGACGTGCACTTGCACCACGGACGTCTCTCGGGCGTGCCGTACCCGATCATACCCGGCCACGTCTCCGTCGGCGTGTTGGCGGAGATCCGCGGGCCGTTGCTCGACATCGATGGCGAGCCGTTTCGCGAAGGCGACACCGTCACCTTTCTCGACGTGCACGGCACCTGCGGCCAGTGCCGCGAGTGTCTCGTCACCAAGCAAAGCACGCGCTGCGCGCACCGTCGCGTGTACGGCATTAGCTACGGCGCGAGCGACGGACTGCTCGGCGGCTGGTCGGAAGCGATCTGGATGAAGCCGGGCGTGCGGATGATGCGATTGCCGCCGTCGCTCGACGCCGAGACGTTCATCGGTGGCGGATGCGGACTCGTGACCGCGGTGCACGCCGTCGACCGCGCCGAGCTGCGGCTCGGCGACAGCGTCGCCGTGCTCGGCGTCGGACCCGTCGGCCAATCGATCGTCGCCTTGGCCGCGCTCTCGGGCGCGTGCGATGTCATCGCCATTGGCGCGCCCGACGACCGGCTGGCCTTCGCGCGACGCATGGGCGCGACCGACACGCTCTCGCTCGACGTGCCGGCCGATGCGCGCACGGATCACGTTCGCGCGCGCACGGCCGGCCGCGGCGCCGACGTGGTGATCGAAGCATCGGGAAGTCCTGACGCGGTGAGCCAAGCGCTCGATCTCGTGCGCGATGGCGGCCGCGTGGTGATCTGTGGTCACTACACGGACAACGGCGCGGTGTCGATCCATCCCCATTTTCAGATCAACCGAAAGCACGTCGAGATACGCGGGTGCTGGGGCTCTGATTATTCGCACGTGTTCAGGGCCGTGGAGCTTGCTGCGCATTTTGGTCGCGTCGTGCCGTGGCGCGAGATGGTGTCGAGGCGAGATACACTGGCAACGGTTGGCGAGGCACTCGCGGCGGTCGAGCGCCGAGAGGCAATCAAGGCCGTGGTAGTGCCGAATCCTCAGTAATCTCGAAGAAATTAGACGTCAGATGTCGGCTGTCAGCGCCGTGGTGAGCAGTTGGTATTGGCAGTGTCTGACATCTGACATCTGACGTCTGACATCTCCCCACGTCGTCGCCGATCACTTCGCCCCTGACTACCAATGGTCATCAGTGACATCGGTCCCTTTCTCGAATACTTCGAAAGTATCCGCAATCGCACGCGTCGCGTGGTACTCAGTATTCCACCGGAGCACATCAACTGGACTCACGCGGCCGGCAAGTGGACCCTCGGAGACCTCACCCGACATCTTGGCGGGATCGAACGATGGATGTGGGCGGAGAACGCGAAACGCCGGCCGAGCCGCTATCCCGGTCACGGGCGCGAGCTGGCCGATGGGCACGAGGCGGTGGTCGCCTACCTCGACGACATGCACGCTCAGTCGATGGAGATTTTCCGGACGCTGACGCCCGATGATCTTTGCGCCAAGTGCATGACGCCCGGCGGCGCGGAGCTCGTCGTCTGGAAATGGCTGCGCGCGATGGTGGAGCACGAGGCTCACCATCGCGGGCAGATTCATCTCATGTTGTCGATGCTCGGCGTGAAAGCGACGCCGCTCTTTGGACTGACGGAGGAAGAAGTGTGCGCGCGAAGCGCGAGACTCCCACCGACATCTGGCATCTGATTGTCCGACATCTTCGCGGCGCCGCGCTTATTCCTTCGCGGATACCTGCGTCGCCGGTTTCTCGATCAGCCAATAGGAAAACCACTGCCGCAGCCGCCCGAGTCTATCGACTAACAGCCATGGTTCCCCCGAGCGCGACAGCTCGTGTGTCGAGCGCGGATATCGCACGAATTCCGCCGGAACGCCCTGCTTCTTTAACGCCAGGTACCACAGCTCCGCGTTCCCCATCGGTGTCCGGAAATCCTCCTCGCTCTGCACCAATAGCGTCGGTGTCTTCACCTTTCGCACGTGACGGATCGGCGACAGCGAGTCGTACATCACGAAGTTGTCCCACGGCTTGCCGTAGAACTCGAACTCCGTCAACCCCTGCGCGTCGCTCGCGCCGTACCAGTACGTCCAGTCGCTGATCATGCGGTCGGTCTCGGCTGCCTTGAACCGCGTTGTCTTGGTTTCGATCCACGCGGTCATGAAGCCACCGTACGAACCACCCGTGACGCCCATGCGCGTCGAGTCGATGTCGGCGCGCTTCGCCACGACGTCCACGCCCTTCATCAGGTCGACGTAGTCTTCGGCGCCCCACCGGCCGCGCGTCGCGTAGGTGAAATCCCCGCCGTATCCGCTCGAGCCGCGCGGATTGGTGAACAGCACCATCATCCCCGCGCCGGCGAGATTCTGGAACTCATCGAACCACCCTTCGCCGTACGCCGAGTGCGGGCCGCCGTGGATGTAGAGGACGAGCGGATATTTTTTCGAGGCGTTGAAGCCATACGGTTTCATCAGCCAACCTTCGATCTGCAGGCCGCCGACCGACGGATAGGTAAACCGCTCCGCGTCGGCGAACGCGACCTCGGCGTTCAGCTTCTCGTTGAAGTCGGTCAGCTTGCGCTCGTTACCTCCGTTGGCATCGGCGATGAACAGCTCGGTCGGATGCGTCATGTCGGTCGCCACGAAGGCGACTTTGCCGTGCGCCTCGTCGAAGCTCCAGCCGCGAAGCTGCCGCCGGCCGCCCACCAGCTCCCTGACCGTCTTCGTCTTCGGTGACACGGCGAGGATCGCCGTCCGCCCGCCGACTTCGGCCGTCATCTCGATGTCGCCGTTCGGCATCCACTCGTACTGCTGAGGCTCATGCTGGTAGTCGCCGATGATGTTCTGAGGCGTTCCACCAGCCGGATCGACGACGTACAGTCGCTGCGACTTGACGCGCGACGGCGCGGCGATGAAGGAGATCCACTTGGAGTCGGGCGACCAGGCGAGTGAGCGCTCGGCGCCGGCGGCCTTCGCCACCCGCTTGGGCTCGCCGCCACCCGCTGGCATCACGAACACATCGACATCGTTGCGCTCGCGCTCGTCGCGCTTGGCATCGTACGGAAGCTGTGCCAGCGAGTCACGCTCCGCCTCGGACACCGAGTCGGCACGGAGCTCCGCGTCGGCCACGAAGGCTACCCACTTGCCGTCCGGAGAGATGACGGCATCGCGATGCGAATACGCGCTGTTCGTCAGCTGCTTCTTCGCCGAGCCGTCGATGCCCTGCATCCAAATCTGCGACGCCGCATAGCGGCGTGCCTCCCGCCGGCTCGGCACGTAGCCACGATCATTACTCTTGAAGGACATGTCCGTGATCTGCCGGCCATCGAAGCGCTTCGGGTCCACTGGCTTCGTGATCGCGCCGTAGGGCGGCCGCGCGAGCGTGCCCATCGTCGCGAAGGGATCGGCCGCTCGCTTGGCCGAGTCGCGCACGGCCGCGCTCTCGGCGGTATCTGCCCACACGCCCACGCGGTGGTCGGCGGTGAACGAGGTGGCGTTGGGATAATTCTCCGGCTGGAACGCTTCGCCGCCCGGCTCGTCCATCCGCAGCGCCCAGCGCGCGCCCTTTCCGCCCGGACGGCTCGAGGTGAAGAACAGATACTTGCCGTCGGGCGAGAAGCGCGGGTTCGAGCTCTCGAAGCCAGCCGACGTGTAGCGCACCGGCGCACCGCCCGCCGCCGGCACCACCCAGATCTCGGCGTGCCGCTTGTTCTCCGATTCGCGCACGGTCCCCACCGTGACGGCGATCAGCTTGCCATCGGGCGACATCGCCGGATTGCTGAGGCTCGTGACCTTGTAGTAGTCGGCCGGCGTGAAGGCGCGCTTGGGTCCTTGAGCCTGCGCGCCCGTCACGACGAGCGCGACGGCGACGCACGCCGGGAAAACGACAGAACGGGACATGATGGCTCCGGAGAGGAACGAAAGCGCGTGGCGCGCGCTGGTCACGACACCCATACGCGCGCATCTTGCTCGACGCTGGGCTCACTGCGTGACGCCGCGAAAGTGGCGCCGACTTCTGCCAGAGGCAAGGCTCATTGATGCGATCTCCCTCGAACGCACTGCTCCTCGTCGCACTCATCGTCGCCGGCTGCGCCAAGTCGCCTCCGCCGGTCGCCATGCCGGCGGCGGCCGCGTTTCTCATCCGCGATGCGACGATCGTCGACGGGACGGGGGCGGCAAGCCGAGTGGCGAGCGTACGCGTGGTCGGAGATCGCATCGCCGAAGTCGGCGCGCTCACGCCCAACGGCGATGAGACGGTGATCGATGCCTCGAGGCTGGTGCTCGCGCCCGGCTTCATCGACACGCATTCCCACGCCGACGGCGCGATCTTCGAGCACCGCGACGCGCTGGCCGCGGTGAGCCAGGGGATCACCACGGTGATCGTCGGGCAAGATGGCGCCTCGCCGCTACCGCTCCGCGACTTCTACGCCCGGCTCGGTCGCGAGCCCGCGGCCATCAACGTCGGCTCGTATGTCGGCCACGGCACGCTGCGCGAGAAGGTGCTCGGCGGCGACTACAAGCGCGTCGCAACGCCGCAGGAAGTCGCCCGCATGTCCGATCTGCTTCGGCAGGAGATGAAAGCCGGGGCGCTCGGACTCTCGACGGGACTCGAGTACGACCCCGGCATCTACTCGGCGCCATCGGAGGTGCTGGCGCTGGCAAAGGTGACGGCCGCCGCCGGTGGCCGCTACATCAGCCACGTGCGCAGCGAAGATCGCGAGTTTGGTAAGGCGATCGACGAACTGCTCGCGATCGGACGCGACGCCAAGCTCCCCGTGCAGATTTCGCACGCAAAGCTCGCCATGCGATCGCTCTGGGGCCGCACCGATTCTCTGCTGCGCGTGCTCGACGCCGCCCGCGCCTCGGGCATCGACGTCACCGCCGACGTATACCCGTACACCTATTGGCAGTCGACACTCACCGTGCTCTTTCCCAATCGCGATTTCGAGAATCGCGAGTCGGCGATGTTCGCGCTCCGCGAGGTGGCCGCGCCGCAGGACATCGTGCTCACCATGTATGAGCCGAATCCGGCGTACATCAACAAGACGGTCGCCGACGTCGCCGGTCTCACCAACCGCGATGCGGCGACGACATTGATGAAGCTGATCACCGACGCCGAGGCGTGGTCCAAGAAGACCGGAAAGAGCGGCGAACACATCATTGCCGTCAGCATGGCCGAGCCAGACATCGAGAAACTGCTCGCCTGGCCGTACTCCAACCTGTGCACGGACGGAGAGCTGGCCGGCAGCCATCCTCGCGGTTTCGGTTCCTTCCCTCGCGTGCTCGGCCGATACGTTCGCGAGCGACACGTGCTCAGCTTGGAAGAAGCGGTGCGCAAGATGACGTCGCTCGCCGCGCACAACGTCGGCATCGCCAACCGCGGTCGGATTGCGCCAGGCTTCTTCGCCGATCTCGTGCTACTCGATCCGGCCACGGTACTCGACCGCGCCACTCCGGGCGACCCGCAAGCGCTGTCTGTGGGCATCGCGCGGGTGTGGGTAAATGGCGTGCAGGTGTTCGGCGACGCGCGGGCATCGGGCGCGCGGCCTGGCAAGGTTTTATTGCGTCGGTGATTCGGCGCTCTTCAGGACGATGCGTACGCCGGTCCCGTGCCCTTCCCTGCTGCTGATGGCGATCGATCCGCCCCACGCCTCGACGATTTGCCGGCTGATCGCCAGACCAAGTCCGCTACCGCTCGTGCTGGTCGAGAAGTGCGGCTCGAAGATGCGGGGCAAGATCTGCGCTGGAATGCCTCGCCCATCGTCGGCGACTTCGATCACGACGACAGAGTCCTCGCGATGCACCAGTAGTCGTATCTCTTTGGCTTCCGCGTGCCGCGCGTTTTCCAGCACGTTGAGCAACACCTCGCGAAGCTCGTCACCGCGTGCCAGCGCGACCGCCGGCGCGTCGGCGCCGCTCGTGCTCCAGTCGACATCGCTTCGACCCATCTTCTCGAGTTCCACCACATCGCGCGCGATCGCGGCGACATCGGTCGCGACCGCCGGCGCGCGCTCGGCCGGCGGGCTCCCGTACCGGCTGAAGCTGCGCGCGATCTCGTCGAGCCGGTCGATCTCCGCGAGGATACGTTCAACGTTGCGATCCAGGATGGCATCGAAGTCGGCCCGCGCATCGGCGCGGGCGCGCAGAAGGTGCTGCACTCCGAGGCGAATAGGCGTCAGCGGATTCTTGATTTCATGCGCGACCTGGCGCGCCATCTCGCCCCACGCCAGCACGCGCTGCGCACGCGCCAGATCCGTGACGTCATCGAGCGTCATCACCGCGCCACCCGCGCCGCTCGTCAATCGCGTGAGCCGCACCTGCACCTGCCGCTCATCGATCGTCGTCTCGAACTCACGCTCGTCATCACGCTCACTCTCCACGGCGCCGAGAAAGTCGCGCGCGGCAAGCGCGAGGGCGGCGGGCAGCACGCCGCCGCTGGCTGTGGTAAGTGACGGGAGCAGCGACTCGGCGCGCGGATTGACCAGCGTCACGCGACCCGCTCGATCGAACGCGATCACACCGCTCGCCACGTTGCGCAGCACCGCCGACGTGCGCCGCTGCGCGGCCTCGAGCGCGGTACGGCTCTCGCCAAGGTCCGCCGCCATGCGGCGGAACGCCGAGAAGACGGGCACGAACTCGACCGGCGGAGTGCCGGCCAGTGGCGGCTCTCGCTCGCCGCCGGCGATCGCCAGCGCCGCCTCTCGCAAGCGCCCGATCGGTTCGGCCAGCGAGCGGGCGGCAAATCCACTGAGCCACAACGCGAGAATGGCGCCGACCACCGTCGAGAAGAGAAGGAGCACGCCGAGATCTCGGCGCCGCTGGTCCAGCACTTCATCGTTGCCGCGCGCGGGTGCACCGAGCACGATGCGGTCGCCCGCCGGACCGAGCGCGGCGTAGTAGCCGAACAACATCGGCGCGCTCCCCGCGTTGTCGTCCGCGCTCGCTCCGATCTCGCGCCCGAGGTCGAGCGATTGATGCACCGCCGGCGGCAGAAATCGTCCCACGGGCGACAACAGCGAGAAGAGCGGCTCGCTGGTCAACCGCTGCTCGCCGTCGCGATAGACGAACAGCGGTGTGCCGAGCCGCCGGCCGAGTTCACCGAGCTGTCCGACGCGCTCGCTCACCGCCGCGGCGCGCAGCGTTTCGGTGACGAGGATTTCGCGCGCTTGCCGATCCTCGAGCTGGAGCCGGCCGTAGCTCCACGCCGCGAACGCCGTCGCCGGAATGACGAAGAAGGCGAACAGCACAACCGTCAGCCGCGCCCGAAAGCTCGACGCCCAGCGTCTCCCTTGCCAGCGCAGCCATCGCCCGAACGCGCCGTCAGGGATGACGCTCAGCAGCCAGAGCGCGAACAGCGCCACCAGGTCGAGCATCACGACGAGCGTGCCGCGCTGCACCAGCACGTCCAGCGAGCGCATCTCGACTTCGAGATGGGCGCGCGCGAGACCGCGCGCGGTGCGTACGAGCCGGTCACCGTGAAGCGTCGTGCCCTCGCGATTCCATCTCGTCGAGATCGAATCGGACGGCGCGTGCGCCGGATCGATGTCGGTCAGGGTGAGCGCATAGGGCGATCCGCCGCGCGTCCGTCGCTCCAAGCCCAGCAGCGGCGAGAATGGATCCTCCGGGATCAATCGCGTACGAGGACCCACGGCCACGCTGGTGACGCCGCCATCCCGGTGCGGTATCGTCATCACCGTAAAGGTGCCCGGATCGCCGAGCACTTTGGTGATGGAGATCGTGTCGCGATCGTGCGCGTCGAACGCCAAGCGCTCGACCACGTCGGGCGGCTCGAACGGCGCGGTCGTGATGCGCGCCTCGCGCAACCCGTCGGGTCCCCAACTGGACAGCGCCATTGGGTAGCCGGCGTTGACGAGATCCGAGCGCACGTACGCTTTGAGCAGATCGGCCTCGGTCTCCGGCGCATCGGTCGAGCCGATCGCGCGACCGAACCGCGCCAACGCGTCGGTCACCGTCGGATCGACCGCGGAGAGGCCGGCGACGTCTCGGTTCGCCAACGTGACGCGCCCGCGCACGGCGGCGTTCCAGGTGAGCGTCGTCGCGCCGAGGGCGGCGCAGCTCGCCGCCGCCAGCGTCATGGCCCGATGCCGGCGCGTGAGCGCCAGCGCACCGATCGCCGCGATCCAGAGTACCGGATACCACTCGGGCCATCCCGCCGGCGCACGGAGCATCACTGGGCCCGCTACGGCGGCTATCGTCGCGAGCGCCGGCGCGAGCCAGGGCGGAAGTCCCCGACGACCGCCGAGTGCGGCGCCTCCGGCCGCCGCCGCGCCAACGAGCAGCGCCGCAGCGGCCAGAAAGAGCGCCATCTCCCACGCCAGCCACAGACCCGCCGTCACGCCGTCCGGGGGCGACGTCACGCCGGACGCGAGATCGCGCAGCAGAAACGGGCCCGCGCCCATCATCGCCAACACGATGGCGAGCGCGACCCATCGCGATGGAAAATCCAATCGCGCGCGCAAAATCATCAACAGGCCGAGCAGCACGATGCCGCTCGCCATCATCAGCGCGCCGACGCTGGCCGTGAACGCATCGAGCGGGGTCCCGAAGTACGGAAGGTCGACAAAGTAGACGGCGGGATTGAACAGCACGGTCGCACTGGAAAAGGTGTTCAGCGGCAGGATCGCCACCGTCGCCAGCGCCACGCCGAGCGGCACGAGCCGCCAGAGCAGAAGAGTCTCGCGCCTCCACGCGGTTGCGATGATCGCCAGCATCGCCAGCGCGACGAGCGCAGCGCCGTTGCGCCGCGCCTGCTCGAGTGCGCGAAGCGCCGCGCTCTCCTGTGCCGGTGCGATCGCTCGAAACGCCAACAGCGCTCGGCCCTGCGGCGCGTACAAGCCGGCGGCTCCGTCACCACTCGCGGCAGGAAGTGCGGATCTCGGATCGAGCAGCTCGAAGCGCTCGAGCCCCGCGCCGTCGGCAATCGCCGCGTCGACCGCGGACGACAAGTGATCGCCCGGCGGCTCCGCGTGCAGCACCGCCGTGGCGACGGCGCGCCGGCCATCGCGCTCGGCCGTCGCGTACATCGTCACGTAGAAGGGCGAGAACACGATGCCGAGCGGCGCACGCAGCGAATCCGTGGCAATGAAGATGCGCCCGCTCCAAAGAGTCGGCCGCATTGCGCGGTACACGGCAACGCCGACGGTGGCGCGCGCGCTGCCGGGTAACCGCACGACCGGCAGCGTTGGCGCGGCATCGAGCGCGCCGCCATCGTCGCGCGCGTCGAGCGCCTGCCGCGCTCCCGCGGCGAGCGCCATTGCGACTTCCGGCAGCGCTTGACTCAGCCGCATCGAGCCCTCGCGCACGATGCCGGTGCGGTAGCCGGGCCATCCGCGCGCCACATGGCTCATGTCGCGATGGCCACGGGCCGCGACGACGGCGAGAGAGAGCAGCAGCCCCGACGAAATGACAAAGCGCCAGCGCGACCCCGAGGGTGCGACGACGGTCAGGATCAACGCGGCGAGCGTGGCGGCGAGCGCCGCGATCAGGTAGCCTACCTGTGGCGCGCGCAGCCATTCCGCGCCGGCAATCACCGCGATGCCGGCAACCGCGCTGAACACGCGCCGACGCCATGCGGGTGCGAAGGAACGCGTGGTCGCGCCAGCCGTCTCGATTCGATCAGCCATGACCGATTCCGCCATCCGCATCGCCCGCACACCACTTCGCCTTCGTGAGATGCTGCCAAGCGAGATCGCGGCCGCGATCGCGCGTGATCCGCGGCTCATCGTACCGGTCGGCACCTGCGAGCAGCACGGTCCACACCTCCCCGTCGGCTGTGCAACGATGATCGCCGAGCGCCTGGCGGATGATCTCTCGGCGCGCTTTGGGGTGTTGCGCGCACCTTCGATCGAGTACGGCGTGAATGTCGGCAGCGAGATCGCGTATCCCGGCAATGCGTCGGTGCATCGCAAGACGCTGCACCGCACCCTGAACGACCTCGTCGCCGCCTGGGAGGTATCGGGCCTTCGCGAGTTCATTCTGCTCACCGCGCATGATCACGACCCGCATCAGGAAGCGCTCGCCACGGTGGTGACGACGCTCGCTCGCCTGCGAGTGGTCGATCTGTTCGCGGTGGACATCTCCGATCTCCTCGAGGGACAGGGTGAGCACATGCACGGTGACGAGGCCGACACGTCGCTGATGCTGTATCTGGCGCCACAGCTGGTGCGCATGGATCTCGCCACCGACTATATGATGTCGCGCGACGCGCTGCGACGTTACCGGCGCGGTTGGCTGAGCGTCCCCAAGGCGAGCGCCGGATCGATCGGACGTCCCACACTTGCGTCGGCCGATAAGGGCCGCGCCATATACGACCGAATCCGGTCGCGCGTCAGCGAGCGAATTTTTCTCACCGCGGCCGACGACGAGGAGTGAACTCTCACCGCGGTCGCGCGGTATCACATCCCGCTCCCATGCGATACGCCGCCCTTCTCGCCGCCTTGCTGCTCGCGACGCCAGCCGCCTCACGCGCGGGCGTTCTCCGCGGGCAATCCGCCATCGTCGATGAGGGAAGCTTCGCGCTCTCGAAGGATGGCGCGCGTGTCGGCCGGGAGGATTTCGTGCTGCGCCGCATCCGCGGCGCCGGCGGCGACCTGTTCCAGGCCAGTGGCACCAGTGCCCTCGGCGATCGCCGCCTGGCGCCGGCCATGGAGGGGGATAGCGCGGGCGTGCCGTTCAGGTATCAACTCGAGATCAAGAGCGGTGGCCAGCTCGAGGAGCAGCTCCGCGCCCAGTTCTCGCGCGGGCGCGCGACAGTCCATGTGCGCGGCGCCGGCGGAGAGGCCACGCGCGAGTTCGTGGTGGGCAACGGCGCTCTGCTGCTCGAAGACGAGGTGTTTCACCTCTACTATTTCGTCGCCCGCGCGGCTGGCCGGGGAACGCTCTTCGTCATCGTCCCTCGGCGCAACACCCAGCTCAGCGTACGCGTCGAGCCCAGGGCTCAGGAGCGGCTCTCCATCGGCGGCACCCTCCTCTCCGCCCGTCACCTGATCGTGACCGACGGTGGCGGCAGCCAACGCCACGTCTGGGTGGACGACCGCGGCCGCGTACTCAAGGCGGTCGACGACCACGGTCTCACCGCTGTGCGAGAAGATCCACCGCGTTAGATTTTGGTACCGCGCGCGGCGCGGTGTGCGGCCACATTGATGAACCGTGAGCGTGATGAAACCGCCCGCGACGCATCCCCGTACGGCCGGCAGACTTCCAGAGAGGATCCCTCGCAATGCGTCTTACCGCGTCCATCGCGCTCGGGCTGAGTGCCGCGAGCACGCTCGTCATGAGCCCACTCGCCCGTCCCATCGCCGCGCAGTCGCGCGATACGGTGGGCGGCCCCGTCCTGACCCTGGAAGAAGCGACGCGGATCGCGCTGCGAAGCAATCCGGACTACCTGCTCACCGTCGCTAGCCGCCGGACGGCGGCCGCGCAGCTGCGCACCTCGTACGGCCAGCTCCTGCCCCAGGCGAGCGCGAACTTCAGCTCGCAGTACCAGCAGGCCGGCACGCAGACAGTGCAAGGCGCGAGCTTCAACGTCGCCAGCGACATCTATCAATCGAGCTACAATGTGGGCGTCACCTATCGCCTGAACGGCCAGACGATCATGGGGCCGAGAGTCCAGCGCGCCAACATGAACGCCGTCGAGGCGGACATCGTCGGCGTGCGCGAGACCACCCGCTCGATCGTGGCGCAGCTCTACATCTCCGTCCTGCAGAACCAGGCGCAGGCGGCGTTGCAGGATTCGCTCGTTCGCTTGAACGACACGCAGCTCAGACTCGCGCAGGCAAAGCTTCAGGTGGGCTCGGGCACATCGCTCGATGTGACGCGCGCCGAAGTCGACCTCGGCACACAGCGCGTGGCGTCCCTCCGCGCGCACAATACGGTCGAGACGTCGAAGCTGCAGCTCTTCCAGGCAATGGGCGTCATGCAGCCGACGAACGTGCAGCTCACGAGCACCTTCGTCGTCAAAGAGCCGACCTTCTCGCTCGACTCGATACTTGGCCTCGCCATGAGGCTGAACCCCGCCGTGCAGGCGCTACAGGCGCGCGAGACCGCCGCGGCCGTCAGCGTCAAGTCGGCGCGAAGCGAATATTTTCCGAGCCTCTTTTTGCAGACGGGGCTGGGCGGCTACACCTACCAGCTCGCCGACCCCTCGGGACAGATTCAGTTGAGTCAGTTCCAGAAGGTGCAGCAGCAGGCGTCCTGCTTCACGACGGACTCGATCCGTCGCGGCGCCGGCCTACCGAGCATCGCGAGCCAGTGCGCGGGCATCGTCTACACGCCGGCGCAGGCCGCGGCCTTCCGCGCAGCCAACAAGCAGTTCCCCTTCAACTTCACCAAGCAGCCGCTGTCGCTGTTCGCGCAACTGTCGCTGCCGATCTTTAACGGATTCCAGCGCGAACAGGATGTTCAGATCGCGCAGGCGCAGCGCGACGACGCGCTTTACAACACGCGCAAAGGCCAGCTGCGCGTGCAGACGGACGTCACCACCGCCTACCTCACGCTGCGCACGGCCGCGCGGGCCGTCGCGTTGCAGGAGCAGACGGAGCAGCGCGCGAAGGAAGAGCTCCGGCTGGCGGAAGAGCGTTTCCGTGTCGGCGCGGGCACATCGCTCGACGTCACGCAGGCGACGACGAGCTACGAGCGCGCCGCGACGGATCATATCACCGCGATTTACGACTTTCACAAGGCATTCGCCGTGCTGGAAAGCGCGGTCGGCCGCCCGCTCCGCTAAGCGCGGGCGTCCCCCCACGAACGGTCACAGAGGAATCCAATGAGCAAGCGGGCAAAGTGGTCCATCGGTATCGTCGCCATAGCGCTAATCGCGCTCGTCGTCGTTGCCGCTGCCATGAAGGGTGGGACCAAGGTGGCGGAAGTGCGCATCGACAGAGTGCAGCGCCGCGACCTGGTCGCGTCGGTGACGGCGAGTGGCAAGGTGCAGCCGCGCGTCAAGGTCGATCTCAGCGCCGACATCACCGGGAAGATTGTCCGCCTGGCGGTGAAGGAAGGTGACATCGTCACCAAGGGACAGTTCCTGCTCGAGATCGATCCGACGCAGGCCTCCGCGGCGGTCGAGCGCTCGACGGCCGCCATCGCCAGCGCCCGCGCGCAGATGGCGCAAGCCAAAGCGAATCTCGATCAGGCGTCGGCCAACCTGAAGCGGCAATCGGAGATCAAGAAAATCAACCCCACATTAATCTCCGATCAGGAAGTGGAAAATTTGCACACGCAGGTCGACGTCAATCAGGCCAACTTCGACGCCGCGCGGCACAGCGTCGACCAGTTCGAGGCGTCGCTCCGCGATGCGCGCTCGGGTCTGGCCAAGACCACGATTCTCGCGCCAATGAGCGGGCGTGTCACGCGGCTCAACGTCGAGAACGGCGAGACCGCGATTCAGGGCACGCTGAACAAGGATGCCGCCACGCTGCTCACGATCAGCGACATGAGCGTGCTCGAGACCAAGGTGAAGGTCGACGAGACCGATGTCGCGCGTATCCAGCTCGGCGATTCGGCCATGGTGCAGATCGATGCCTTCCCGGACACGACCTTCGTCGGCCGCGTGGTGAAGATCTCCAACAGCTCCGTGCGCGCCGCCGCGTCAGCGACTGGCGACCAGGCGGTGGACTATGAGGTCACCGTCCAGCTCGTCAACGCGCCGCAGGATACGCGTCCCGACTTCTCCGCCACCGCCAAGGTGATCACCGACACGCGCAAGAGCGTGCTCTCGATTCCGATCATCGCGCTCACCGTGCGCGAGCACGAGTCCAGCCCGACGAGCGACTCGGCGCAGCAGGTGGCGATGGGCAAGAAGCCGGCGAAGCAGATCGGCAAGAAAGACGTGGAAGGCGTGTTCATCGTGGGGAAAGACAACAAAGTGTCCTTCCGCCCCGTAAAGATTGGTGTGGCCGGCGAGGAGTTCTTCGAGGTCCTCAGCGGGCTGAGCGCGGATGAGAAGATCGTCGCCGGCAGCTACCAGGCGATCCGCGAGCTTCGGGATGGCGCGCAAGTGCGCCAGGCCCCGAACGTCACCAAGAAGCCAGGGGCGAAAACGTGAGCGTCGAAAGCGAGAGCGTACCACTCAGCACCACCGCGGAACGGCAGGTCGTCCTCGGCACCGAGGGAGTCGCGCCGGGCCAGGATTGGGTGATCGTGACGCGCGGCATCCGGCGCGACTACGACATGGGCGGTGAAGTGGTGCACGCGTTGCGCGGTGTCGACATCGCCATCCGGCGCAACGAGTACGTGGCCATCATGGGACCATCGGGGTCCGGCAAGTCCACGCTCATGAACATGATCGGTTGCCTGGATACTCCGACTGCGGGCGAGTACTGGCTCAACGGCGTGCAGGTGTCGCACATGAGCGACGACGAGCTGGCGCGCATTCGCAACAAGGAGATCGGCTTCGTCTTCCAGACGTTCAACCTGCTGCCGCGCGCATCGGCGCTCCACAATGTGGAATTGCCGTTGGTGTACGGGGGCGTATCGTCGAAGGAGCGGCGCGAGCGGGCGATGGAAGCGCTCCAGCGCGTGCAGCTCGGCGATCGCGTCGACCACCGGCCCAACGAGCTATCGGGCGGCCAGCGCCAGCGTGTCGCCATCGCGCGCGCGCTGGTGAATCGTCCCGCCATTCTCCTCGCCGACGAGCCGACCGGGAACCTCGACTCGACGACATCGGAGGAGATCATGCGCGTGTTCGAGGAGCTGGCCGACTCGGGCCAGACCGTCATCATGGTCACGCACGAGTCCGACATCGCCGCGCACGCCCGCCGCGTGATCGTCCTCCGCGACGGCCGCGTCTCGTCCGACGAGCGCCGCGAGAAATTCGTGGCGTCGGGCGGACGCGTCTGAACGAGCGTCTGACGCGTCGCATTCAGCGTACCGAGACACATCCGTGCATCTAGTCGAAGCCATCGGCCTCGCCATCGCGCAGATCCGCGTGCAGAAGCTGAAAAGCTTCTTCACGCTGCTCGGCGTGATGATCGGCGTGATGTTCCTCATCGCCGTCGTGTCGATCGTCGAAGGGATGAGCCGATATGTGCAGACCGGCGTGGCTGAGAAATTCCTCGGCGTCAACACCTTCAACGTTCGCCGTATTCCGGACATGCAGATGGGCGACGTCACGCCCGATGAGTGGCGCGAGTGGAGCCGCCGGCCGCCCGTCACGCTCGAGGACGCCGAGGCGGTGCGCGCGGAGCTGCCCGAGGGGACGCGCTGGGCGGTGGAAGAGGCGAACTGGGTCGTGCCCAAGTCGCAGCACGTCTCCGGCGGCCCACAGGTGATCACGCTCGGAGTGACCACGGAATACTTTGCGATCAAGGATCTCGCGGTCGTCAAAGGACGCATCTTCACGGACCAGGAGGAGCTGCTCGGCGCGCCCGTGGTTGTCGTGGGGCAGGAAGTGGCCGAGCATTATTTCCCAGGCGTCGATCCGCTCGGCCACGAGCTCCGCTTCGGCGACATTCCATTCCGCATTATCGGCGTGCTGGAAACGCAGGGCTCCTACTTCGGGTTGTCGTTCGACCGGCAGGCACTCGCGCCGTTCCATTCGCCCATCCGCCGCCTGACGCATGATCCGCGGCAGGGGCTCTATGCCGTCGCGGTCCAGGCGTCATCGCCTGAGCAGATGGCGAACGTACAGGAGATCGCGCGCGAGGTGCTGCGCCGCCGCCGTCATCTGCGACCCGACATGAAGGACAACTTCGCGCTCGAATCATCGCAGTCGGCGCTGATGGCCTGGGAGAAGATCAAGAATTACATGGTCATGGCGGGAATTTTTCTGCCGGCGGTGGGGCTGGTGGTGGGGGCGATCGTGATCATGAACATCATGCTCGTCGCGGTGGCCGAGAGGACGCGCGAGATCGGGATCCGCAAGTCGCTCGGCGCGCGCCGCCGCGACATCTTGGCGCAATTCCTCGTCGAGTCGGCGACGTTGAGCGTCGTGGGCGCATCGCTCGGGATCGCGCTCGGCGCGGCGCTCGCCAAGACCATCGCCTACCTCTCGCCCCTGCCGGCCAGCGTCGAGCTCTGGTCCGTCGTCGTCGGCGTGGCACTCGGCGCGGGCGTCGGGATCATTGCCGGGATGTATCCGGCGAGCCGCGCGTCGCGGCTCGATCCGATCACCGCCTTGCGCGCGGAATAGAGCCGTCATGCGACTCGGACAGCAGATCCATGCGCTCGGCGAAGGAGTCTTGATCGCGCTCGACTCGATCCGCAGCAATCGCGTGCGGGCGTCGCTGACGATTCTCGGCGTCGCCGTCGGCGTGTTCGTCGTAACCGCGATGTCGGCGGCGATGCACGGCATCAACGCGGGGGTGGAGGAGAGCTTCGCGGCCGCGGGCCCGACGAGCTTTTTCGTCACCCATTGGCCGACCGACATCCAGTCGTGCAACGGCTCGGACGACAGCTGTCCGTGGCGGCGGAATCCGCCGCTGACGACCGACGACGCGTCCGCGATCTCGCGGCTGGCGACGATCAAGACCGTCACGTCGCACCTCGGCAACCAGGTGTCGATCAGATATCACGACCGGCAGCTGCCCGGCGCGCGGCTCGATGCCTATTCGCCCGCGTGGCTCGATACCGATGGCGGCGACATCAATCCGGGACGCAGCTTCACCGAGGGCGAGAACGCCGACGCGGCCCACGTGGTGGTGATCAACGATGCAATGGAGCAGCGCCTGTTCAATGCCGGCGGCGCGTTGGGCAAGGAGATCACCCTCGACGGCAAGCCTTTCCGCGTGATCGGCATCTACCATTCGACCGGCAATTTTTTTGAGAACGGGAACAAGGGAAAGGCGATCATTCCGTTCGAGACGGCACGCCGCACGCTCAACATGAGCACGCGCTGGATGGATCTCACCGTGCGTCCGCGTGAAGGTGTCGCGCAGGACGTCGCGATCGATGACGCTATTTCAGCCATGCGCGCACGCCGCGGACTTCGTCCCGCGCAGCAGAACACCTTCTTCCTTTCGACGTCGGAGAAGCTGCTCGAGACGTACAACAAGATCGTCGGCGGATTCTTTCTCGTGATGCTGGTGCTCGGCTCCATCGGTTTGATGGTGGGTGGCGTGGGCGTCGTGGCGATCATGATGATCTCCGTCACCGAGCGCACGCGAGAGATCGGGGTTCGCAAGGCGATGGGCGCGACACGCGGCATCATCCTCTGGCAGTTTCTCGTTGAGGCGGCGACGCTGACGACCATCGGTGCCGTCGCCGGTCTCGTGGCGGGCGGCGGCCTGACCTGGGCGGTTCGATCGTTCACGCCGATCGCGGCCTCGATCCCGCCGCTGGCGATCGTGAGCGCGCTCGCCGTCAGCGCCTTCACCGGCATGGTGTTCGGTATCGTCCCGGCATTCCGCGCCGCGCGACTGGACCCGGTCGAGGCGCTCCGTTACGAATAAGAGCGGGTGTGGGGTGTAGGGTGCGGGGTGTGGTTCATACCGCGATTCGTGTCGTGTCGCTCCCGGTCATAGATTAGTGCTCACCTCCTGCCGCGCACCGATTCTCGCGCACCGAACGCCGTGAAGTTCATCGACTCCATCTTGCTGGCCTTGGCGCAAATCCGGGTGCAGAAGCTCAAGAGCTTCTTCACCCTCATCGGCGTGATGATCGGCGTGATGTTCCTGATCACGGTCGTCTCGATCGTCGAGGGAATGTCGCGCTACATGGAGGATGAAGTCGTCGGCCGAACCTTCGGCGCGAATACGTTCGAGCTGCGGCGGCTGCCGAGCATCAACTTCGGCAATACGACCGAAGAGCAGTGGCGCGAATACCAGCGGCGTCCCTTTCTCCACGACATCGACATCCACCCGGTCGTCGACAATCTGGCGCCAGGCACCCGCTGGTCGGTTCACAATTCGCGCGGCCGCGTGTCGTTCGAGGCGCCCTCGGTGCGTCCGAAGGAGGCGCAGCTGATCGCGGTGGACGGCGATTATTTCGGCATCAAGAACACCGAGGTGTCGGCAGGCCGCCTCATCTCGCCGCAAGAACTCTCCACCGGCGCGACCGTGGCGATCGTCGGCGACCAGATCGCGCAGTACTTCTTTCCGAGCGTCACTGCGGTGGGACACGAGCTGCGCATCGGTGGCGTCCCCTATCGGATCGTCGGCGTAGCGGCGAAACAGGGCTCGATCTTCGGCCACTCGCTCGATCAATTCGTGATCGCCCCGCTCCACTCGCCCGCCAGGCGGCTCACGCAGTCGCCCGGCGTCGTCGGCACCATCACGCTCAAGGCGGCATCACCGGCCGCGCTGATTGAAGCGCGCGAAGAAGCGCGGTCGATCATGCGCGCACGCCGGAAGCTGCATCCAACGCAGCCGGACAACTTCTCGATCGGCGGCGCCGAGGCGGCACTCGCGTTCTTTCAGAAGGTCAAGAGCACGATGCAGATCGCGGGCGGCACGCTGCCGGCCATCGGTCTGGTCGTCGGCGCGATGGTGATCATGAACATCATGCTGGTCGCCGTGGCCGAGCGCACGCGCGAAATCGGCATCCGCAAGGCGCTCGGCGCCCGGCGCCGCGACATTCTGCACCAGTTTCTGGCCGAGGCGACGACGCTCAGCACCGTCGGCGCCGCGATCGGCGTCGCGCTCGGAATCGCCTTGGCCGAGATGATCGCCTATATGTCGCCGCTGCCGGCGGCGGTCGCGCCGTGGTCGGTCGTCGTGGGCGTGCTCGTCGGCACGCTGGTGGGGATTGTCTCCGGCGCATATCCGGCCACTCGGGCGGCGCGGCTCGATCCCGTCGACGCCATGCGGCAGGAGTAGCGTGCGTCTCGTCAGCCGCCTGTACAGCAGCCTCGAGGGCGTGGCGATCGCCTTCGAGAGCATCCGCTCGAACAAGGTGCGCGCGGGTCTGACCATCATGGGTGTGGCGGTCGGCGTATTCGTCGTGGTGGCGATGAGCGGCGCGGTGCACGGCATCAAGGCGAGTCTCGAGCGCGACCTGGCGGCCTCCGGCCCCACGACATTTTTCGTCATGCGCCGCGGTGACATGTTCGAGAACTGCAACGGCGGCGATGACGCGTGTCCGAGCCGGCGCAACCCGCCCATCACGCTGGGCGAGGTCGCCGCGCTCGCGCGCATCCCGGATGCCGAACACGTGGTCTCGCACATCAACTGGGGCGCGGGATTCAAGTACCGCGATCGTTCGCTCAACAGCGTGAACATCGATGGCTTTTCGCCGAACTGGATCGACATGGATGGCGGGGACATCGAGCCGGGCCGCAGCTTCACGGTAGCGGAGAACAACAGCGCTGCGCGCGTCGTCGTCATCAACCTGAACATGGCCGACCGGCTCTTTGGCGATAGCGATCCGATCGGCAAGACGATCACCGCCAACGGGCTGCCATTCCAGGTGATCGGCGTGTATCGCCCTCCCCTCGCCGCCGCCGCATCGGGCGGGGACGAGGCGAGCGCGACCATGCCGATGGAGACGCTGCGTCGCGTGCTGGGCGCGCGCATTCGTGGTCTCGAGTTGCGCGTACGTCCCCGCCCTGAGGCAAGCCGCGACGTCGTGATGGATGAGGTGACGGCGACGTTCCGCGCGATGCGCGGCCTCAAGCCGGGAGCGGCGAACAACTTCGTGGTCATCGGGCAGGATCAGCTGATGGAGAAGTTCAACAGCTTCACCGCGAACTTTTTCCTGATCATGATCGGCCTGGCGTCGGTCGCGCTCCTGGTCGGCGGCGTGGGGGTGGTGGCGATCATGATGATCTCCGTCACCGAGCGCACGCGTGAGATCGGCGTGCGTAAGGCGCTCGGCGCGACGAAGGGAACGATCCTCTGGCAGTTCCTCGTCGAGGCGTCGACGCTTACGTCGATCGGGGCGGCCATCGGGCTGGTGATCGGCGGCCTGCTGGTGGTGGCGATCCGCACCTGGTCTCCCATCCCGGCCGAGGTACCGACCTCGATGATCGGAATCGCGTTGCTGGCGAGCGCGGTGACCGGTGTGATGTTCGGCTTGGTGCCGGCGATCCGCGCGGCGCGCTTGGACCCGGTGGAGGCGCTGCGGCACGAGTAGCTTGATTGCCATCCTTCACAACGACGAGCCGTGAAGTTCTGGGACGTGATCAGTGTCGCCATTGCGCAAGTCATGGCGAACAAGCTCCGGTCGTTCTTCACTCTCCTCGGCATCATCGTCTCGGTGACGTTTCTCGTCGCCGTGGTCGCGATCATCCAGGGGATGAACCTGTACGTGCGCGACAACCTCGCCAACGCCGTCATCGGCTCCAACTCCTTTCAGGTGCGGCGGTCGCCGATCAGCCTCGGTCTGATCGATGACGAGCAGGTGCGCCTGATGCGCCGGCGGCCGAGGATCAGCGAGCGCGAGGCGGACGCCGTGCGCGAAGCGCTGCCTGACGCGCAGGCGATCGCGCTCACGTCGGGATTTCCTACCCCGCAAGCCGACGTGACGTGGGGCGATCGCACGCTGGGCGATGTCCTCGTGTTCGGCGTCACCGCCCCCTACCAGATCGTACAGGATTACCGCTTCACCGACGGGCGGGGGCTCTCCGATCTCGACGTGCGCGACCGGCGGCCGGTGGTGATCGTTGGGGCGGACATCGCCGAGAAGCTGTTCGCCGGCGTGAGCCCGGTCGGGCGGGACATTCGCATCCTCGGCGAGCGCTTCACCGTGGAAGGGGTGGTGGCAAAGAAGGGCCAGGTGCTCGGCCAATCGTTCGACGGCTTCGTGATGATGCCGATCTCCGTGTTCGAAGCGATGTATGGGCGCCGGGCGACCAACACCATTTCGATCAAGATGCGCGAGGCCGCCGACGTCGCGCCGGCAATGCTGAAGGCCGAAGAGGCGATGCGCATCGCGCGACACCTGCGGCCCGGGCAAAACGACAACTTCTCGGTCGAGACGGCCGGCGCGCTGATCGCGTTCTGGGAGCGGTTGACGAAGGTGTTGTTCAGCGTGATTCCGGCCGTGGTGGCGATTGGCGTGGTGGTAGGCGGCATCGTCATCATGAACATCATGCTGATGGCGGTGACCGAGCGCACCCGGGAGATCGGCATTCGCAAAGCGGTCGGCGCGACGGCGCGAGACATTCGCGGCCAGTTCCTCGTCGAATCGATCGTGCTCGCGACCATTGGCGGCGCGCTGGGCGTCGCCAGCGGCTGGGCCCTCGCGGCGCTCGTCGCGTACGTGTCGCCCCTCCCCGCGGCGATCACTTGGTGGTCGGTGGTGCTGGCGCTGGCGCTCGGCGCCGGCGTCGGCGTGCTGTTCGGCGTCTATCCGGCGGCACGCGCGGCGCGGCTCGATCCGATTACGGCGCTGAGAGCGGAATGAGAGTGCTGGATCAGGTCAGCGAGAACATCTCGATCGCGATCGATACGCTCCGCGCAAGCAAGCTCCGATCGGCGCTGACCATCCTCGGTGTGATCATCGGCGTGTCGACCGTGATGGCGATGGCGGCCATCGTGCAGGGCATCTCGCAGCAGATCATCACCACGCTCGAGGTGGCGGGCCCGACGACGTTCTACGTGGTCAAGAAATTTTCGACGACGCCGCTCAATCCCGACCGTCTGCCGAAGGAGGTACGGATCCGGCCGAACTTGAGCGCGCTGGAGGCGGAGCGATTCAAGGCGATTCCGGACATCCAGTTCGCGTCGATCTGGGCGCAGATGTTCGGACGGCTCGAGTACGCGGGCACGCGCACGCAGCAGCTCGCCATCTTCGGCGCCGATGATCGGTACGCCGACGTGCAGGGTGGCGAGCTCGTGGGCGGCCGGTGGTTCACCCACAACGAGCTGGTGACCGGTGCTCCCGTCGTTGTGCTCGACGAAGGCGTCGCGAACATGCTGTTCGGCATGATGAACCCGCTCGACAAAATGGTGCACGTCATCGGGCGGCCGGTGCGCGTGATCGGCGTCTATGCGCCGCCGGCCAACATCTTCAGCCCGCCAGGACAGAAGACGGGGGGCGTGGTTCCCTTCGCCTTCGCGGACCACCAGTTCACGATCGACAAAACGAATGGACTCTTCATCGTGGTGAAGCCGCGACCCGGCGTGACGTTGGCGAAGGCGGAGGACGAGGTGACGATCGCCATGCGCAACATGCGCCGTCTCCGGCCGGGCGACCCCAGCAACTTCGACCTGCTCTCGCAGGACCAGATTCTCGACATCTTCAACAAGTTCACCAATACGTTTTTCGCCATCATGCTCGCGCTCTCGGCCGTATCGCTGCTCGTCGGCGGCATCGGGGTGATGGCGATCATGATGGTCTCGGTGACCGACCGCACACGCGAGATCGGCGTTCGCAAGGCACTCGGCGCGACCCGCCGCGACATACTCCTGCAGTTCCTCATCGAGGCGGCGACGCTCACCGGCATCGGCGGGCTCATCGGCATCATCGTCGGTCTGGCGTTCGGCAAGGTGGCCACCTACGCGATGAACATCGACGCGACCACTCCACTCACGTACACGCTCATTGCGGTGCTCGTATCGGTCTTCATCGGCATCACCTTCGGCCTGTTGCCCGCGTACCGCGCGGCGAGGCTGGATCCCATAGAGGCACTGCGGTATGAGTGACTGGGCTGGGAGCTGGGGGCTGGGGTTTGAGTTGCGTCGCCCCTAGCCCCTAACCCCTGCTCATCGGACATTCCCCGGAATGAGCACCATCACTCTCCTCGCCATCGGCGCCCATCGGGACGACATCGAGCTCACCTGCGGCGGCACCTTGATCAAGGCGGCGAAGCAGGGCCACACGACCGCCATCATCGATCTGTCACAGGGCGAAACCGGCACGCGCGGAT
The DNA here is from genome assembly GCA_038228795.1 of Gemmatimonadales bacterium. GTDB lineage: Bacteria > Gemmatimonadota > Gemmatimonadetes > Gemmatimonadales > Gemmatimonadaceae > JALZAE01. The sequence continues at coordinate 119,945 of JBBROY010000003.1, read as the reverse complement.
CGGCGGACATTCGCGCCGCCGAGGCGAGCCACGCGGCCGACGTGCTCGCGGTCAGCGCGAGGGTCAACCTGGGGCTCCCCGATGCGGGAATTGAAAACACGCCGGCCACACGAGCGAAGCTCGCGCTAGCCATTCGGCGGTTCGCGCCGCGCGTCGTCATCGCGCCGGCGCTGACGGGACGTCATCCCGATCACCGGGTCGCGGCGGACCTCGTCCGCGACGCCTGCTTCGTGGCCGGGCTCGCGAAAATCGAGCCGGGTGTGCCGAAGCACCGACCGCACAAGATTCTGCACAGCATTGCCTACCGCGAGGACGCGCCCAAGCCGACCTTCGTCGTCGACATCTCCGACGAGTTCGAGCGAAAGCTCGAGGCCATCCGGTGCTACGCGTCGCAATTCGATGGCGTGACGCAAGCCGGCGAGGTGTATCCGAATGGCGAGCCGTTGTATGACATCGTGCGGCACCAGGCCGCCCACTACGGCTCGCTCATCCGCGTTCGGTACGGCGAGCCGTTCTTCACCATCGAGACGATGCGGGTGGACGACGTGACGCTGCTCGAAGGATCGACGCTGTGACCGAGCCGACCTATCAGTCGTACCTCGCGCTCGATGAGCTGCTTTCGCTGCAGCGCCCGCTGAGCACCCCCGAGCATCCCGACGAGCTGCTCTTCATCATCGTGCATCAGGCGAGCGAGCTGTGGTTCAAGGCGATCCTCCACGAGCTGGAAGCACTCGTGTCGGCCGTCGAAAATCGGGAAGTGACCGCGGCGCTGTGGCGCACGGGTCGCGTGAACGCGTTGATGCGCATCGTCACCTCGCAACTCTCGGCGCTCGACACGCTGCCGCCGCAACGCTTCGCGCAGTTCCGAGGCTACCTCGGCACGTCGAGCGGCTCGCAGAGCGCCCAGTTTCGCGCGATCGAAGCGGCGAGCGGCCTGCGCGATGATCACTTTCTTCGCGTGATCTCCGAGCACGGCGAGCCCGCGCCCGTGATTCGCGCCTGGCTCGACAGGCCGACGCTGCAGCAGTGCTTCGAGACGCTGCTCGAGGCCGAGGGCGTCACGCTGGAAGCACTGTACACGGGGCCCGGACCGTCGGTTCTGTTCCTGCTCGCCGAGGGTTTGCTCGAGTACGAGGAGCAGTTCGCGCGGTGGCGCTTTCTTCATGTGCAGCTCGTCGAGCGAATTCTCGGCCCCGAGACGACGGGGAGCGGCGGCACACTCGGCGCGCGCTATCTGCAGCGCACGGTGTCGCAGAAGTTCTTCCCGAAATTGTGGGAGGTGCGGGCGCGCTTTTTTGGGCGACCCGCGTGAGCGCTAGCGCCGGTTGGCGCGACATCAGCCTGGCCGTCAGCGCGGCGACGCCGGAGTGGCCGGGCGACACGCCGTTCTCCTGCGGCTGGACGATGCGCATCAATCTCGGTTCAAGCGTGAATCTCTCGGCGATCACGATGAGCCCACACGTCGGCACCCACGCCGACGCGCCCCTGCACGTGCATGACGGATGGCCGGCATCCGAGGCGCTGCCACTGCATCCCTTCATCGGCCGCGCACGCGTGTGCACGGTGGAAGAGGGCGTCGCGCCGCTCGACGCGGTGTCGCTTCGTTCCCTCCCGCGCACTGGACCGATCGAGCGGCTGCTGGTGCGAACCGGGCGCGGGATCGCCAATGGGTCGTTCCCCGAATCGTGGCCCGCGCTCTCGCTCGATGCGCTGGCGATGCTGCTCGAGCGCGGCCTGCTGCTGCTCGGTGTCGACGCGCCATCGGTCGACGCGCGGGAGAGTAAGTCGTTGGAGGTGCACCGTGCGCTCTTTGGCGGAGGCGCGTTCAACCTCGAGAACCTCGATCTGCGCGAGGTGCCGGACGGCGAATATGACCTGTACGCCTTTCCGATGCGCATCTGCGGCGTCGACGCCGCGCCCGTTCGCGCCCTGCTGCGCGACCGCGAAAGCCGTTAGATTTTACGAACATGCCCGAAGCCATTTATCTCGATCACGCCGCCACAACGCCGGTGCGCGGCGAGGTCCGCGAGGCGATGGAGCCGTTCTACGGCCCACGCTTCGGGAACCCGTCGAGCACGCACCGATGGGGGCGCGAAGCGCGGGCGGCGCTCGACGAGGCACGGTCGCGCGTGGCGCGATGTTTGGGCGCCAACGCGGACGAGATCTGCTTCACCTCGGGAGGAACGGAGGCGGACAACCTCGCGGTGCTTGGCGTATGGCGCGCGCGCCGGCGCGACGGCCGCAACGCCATCGTCTCCACGCCGATCGAGCACAAGGCGGTGCTCGGCGCCGTGCACCAGGCGGCGCACGAGGGCGGCGATGAGCGGCTGGTGCCGGTCGATGCCGATGGCGTGGTGAATCTCGCCGCCCTCGACGGTCTGTTGGGCGACGACGTCGCCGTGTGCTCGGTGATGTGGGTGAACAACGAGATCGGCACCGTGCAACCGATTCGTGAGATTGCGGCCCGCTCGCGCGCATGCGGCGCCGTGTTCCACACCGATGGCGTGCAGGCGTTCGGCAAGATCGCCGTCGATGTGCGGGAGATTCCCGTCGACGTCTTTTCGCTCTCGGGGCACAAGATCGGCGCGCCAAAGGGCATTGGCGCCATGTACATCCGTCGCGGCACGATGATCGAGCCGCTCTTCCACGGCGGATCTCAGGATCGCGGCCGGCGTCCCGGTACGGAGAACGTCGCCTACGCGGTCGGGCTCGCGCGGGCAGCCGAGCTGGCGATGGAGGAGCGCGAGGATGAGACGCGCAAGTTGGGCGGGATGCGTGACGCGCTCCAGGCGGCGCTCGTCGAGCGCATCCCGGACGCGGTGGTGCACGGTGCGAACGTGGAGCGCGCGCCGCACATCCTGAACATCTCCGTGCCGGGCACCGACAGCGAATCGCTTCTCATGGCGCTCGATCTCGCCGGCGTTGCCTGCTCGTCCGGCTCGGCATGTCAGAGCGGCAACGTCGATCCCTCCCACGTTCTCGCGGCGATGGGCGTGCCGCGAGAGCTGGCGATCGCGGCGGTGCGGATGAGCCTGGGCTCCCTCTCGACGACCGAATCGATGACGCGCGTGGCCGAGCTCTTTCCCGCCCTGATTGCCAAGGCGCGCCGGCTCGCCGGCGCCGGCCGCTGACGGAGGGGAGCGATGGCCAAGGAGCGGGTGCTGGTCGCGATGTCGGGCGGAGTGGACTCGTCGGTCGCCGCCGCGTTGCTGGTCGAGCGGGGCTATGACGTCGTCGGCGCAACGATGAAGCTCTTCTGCTACGGTGAAGACGTCCCGGATCGTCCGTGCTGCTCGCTCGACTCGATCGACGACGCCCGGCGTGTGTGCGAGCAGCTCGGCGTTCCGCACTACGTGCTCAACCTCGAGAGCGCGTTCGGCCGCGATGTGGTCGACGACTTCGTGCGCGAGTACTCGTTAGGCAGAACGCCGATTCCCTGCGTGCGATGCAACACCTTCACGAAATTTCGCGACTTGCTACACAAGGCCGAGGCGATCGACGCCACATGGATCGCGACCGGCCACTACGCGCGGTCGTCCGGCGGCGAGCTGCTGCGCGGCCGCGACATCACGAAGGATCAGAGCTATTTCCTCTGGGGCATCGAGCGCGCGGTCGTACGGCGCATGCTGCTGCCGGTCGGTGAGCTGACCAAGGCCGAGACGCGCGCCATGGCGCACCGGATGGGCCTCGAGGTGATCGCGGAGAAGATCGAGAGCCAGGATATCTGCTTTGTGCCCGATGGCGATCACACGAAGATCATCGCCCGCAAGCTGGGGAACGACGCGCCTGCCCTTTCGCGTGGCCCGATCGTCACGGTCGACGGGCGGGCGGTTGGCGAGCACGAGGGCTTTGCGCGGTACACGATCGGTCAGCGCCGCGGTGTGCCGGGCGGATTCGCCGAGCCGATGTACGTGGTCGCGATTCGCGCCGCTGACCGAACCGTCGTCATCGGTCCGCGCGATGCGCTGTTAGGACGGGGCGTGATCGCTCGCGAGATCAACTGGCTGGTGGACTCACCGCCGTCGATCGGCGATCGTGTCACCGTTCAGGTGCGGCACCGCGCCCGCCCCGCTGCGGCCGAGCTCGTTCGCGTCGACGGCGCAGAGATCGAGCTCGCGCTCGACGAGGCCGTGGCCGCGATCACGCCCGGCCAGTCGCTCGTGTTGTACGATGGAGAGCGCGTGTTGGGCGGGGCGATCATCGAAGACCGATCGCGGGGATCGCTGCCGATCCTGGCCGCATAGCTGAGAGGGGCGTCAGGCGTCGGACGTTTTTGTTTTCAGCCGACCGCGGTGCCCGACGCCGGACGCCCGACACCAGACGCCCTCTTCGTTGTCTGTTGCATGACGATGAATCCTACCATGACAAAGGCGAGGGCGAACAGCTGCGCCATCGTGAGGGTGCCGAAGAAGCGGTCGTCCTTGGCGCGAAAGAATTCGACGATGAACCGTTCGATGCCGGCCAGCACCATGTACACGCCCAAGAGCCAGCCCTCCGCATGGTCGTGATCGCGCAGCCGCCACAGGATGAAGAACATTATCATCCCCATTGCAACTTCAGATAATTGAGTAGGATACACGCCGAGCACCGTGGTCGGATTTGCGCCGGCAGGAATCGGGACGCCGAACTGCTCGTGCATGCTGCCCGCTGTGGATGGCGGCGCGCCGTTTGGGAAGGCAACGGCAAAACGCGAGCTCCACGGCCGGCCGTAGTCGTCCCCAACCGCCCAGCATCCTGTTCGTCCAACCGCGTAGCCGGCAGCGATGCCGATGGCCCCTACATCCGCGATTCGCAGGAAGGGAACGCGCTTGCGGCGGATCATCAGATACGCGGCGCCGATGCCGCCGATCAGGCCACCCCAAAACACGAAGCCACCGCGGCTCCAGAGCGTGGTCCAGTCGTGCATCAGGATCGCGTAGTAGACCTTGGCGCCAATGAGAAATCCGACGACCGCGGCGACCACTACATCTCCGACCGGTGTCGGATCGTGGCCCCGGCGCTTGAGCTCTTCCTGCCCGATCACCTGCCCAATGATGAAGCCAAGCAGTACGGCGAGTCCGAAGCCGGTAACCGTGAGCGGCCCGAGCTCCACGATGAACGGCTGGGCGACGGTCGGGTTGGCGGCGAAGAGCGACGGTGTCATAAAGAAAGCTACCGCCGTGGCGCGTACTGGCGCCTACTGTAGCAGCAGCCTCGCCTTGATCGACGCGTTGATCCGGGCTTCCAGCGCGCCCGTCGTGGTGCACGGTGCGGCGTTGCTTGACGTGCCTTCTGAGTTCTGCGCCATCGCGGTGAGGTTGGTCATGACCGATGAGCCTCCCGCTGTGTCCGCCTTCACCGTCGTTTGAACGGACAAGTGAATGCGATCGGTATTCGCGCGGGGTCCGCTGAATCCGTCGCCGCAGCTGAGGAAGTTGCTGATCATGCTGCCGCCGATGAGTCGCGACTTCACGATGTCGCTGGCGGCGTAAACGCCGTTGGGCGGATCGATCACATTTAGCTCGAGACCGAGCGCGTCGTACGCCGCGAGGATCGGCTCTCGCACTTTTGCCGCTGCTACCGGCAGCACCATGTCGCGCCCGCGCTGGTCCTGGGTCGAATGGTAAATGCCTTTGCTATCCCATCCCATCACGCGATCCGAAACGGCACCGGTGCCGTCGGCCGGAGGGTTGGCGGTGACGCAGCCGGCGACCAGGAGCAGGGCGAGTAGTAACGATCGGCGCATGATGACGACTCCGCGACGTGGGCAATAAGTGCGGCACTGTTGCATCTTCTCGAACGATAGCGCGATTAAGGCGGGTAGTACTAGCGGACGCGTCCAAACGAAACTTCCCCTCGCGCCGCGAGGTATGGACATCACCAGGAGGCTACAATGTTCGCACTCGTGATTGGGTTGGCCATTTCCGCCACTACGGCGGTGTTGGGATACGGCGCGGCGCGGCGGTTCGTGCGCGATAAGCTGCGCTACGTGGAGGCGGCGCAGACCAAGTCGGCCCCACTGATCGCCGGCCTCGGGGCCTTGGCGATCGCGACACCCATCGTGTGGGTGCTGCCTGTCGTCGGCGTGGGCACCGCGATTCTATTCGGACTGAGCGTCGGCGCGGGCGTGGCCAGCGGAGTCGGTGACATCAAGCGCGGCACAGGCTACCAGGTCACTTCGGGCAGCTGACGGGTCAGTACCTCATGCCGCCGGCGGCCGCGAACTCCTTCATCATTCGCTCCTGCTCCTCCGTGAGCTTGTCTGGCACGATGATCGACACGTCGACGATCAAATCGCCGCGCCCGTTCTCGCTCGCAATCCCCTGACCCGGAACCCGGAATCGCTTGCCGCCCGACGTGCCAGGCGGAATCCGGATGACGATCTTTTTTCCCTCGAGCGTGCTCACGCGCACCTTCGTGCCTAGCGTAGCCTGCGCGATGTTGAGTGGCACGGTCGCGACGACATCGTTGCCCTCACGCTTGAAGAACCGGTCGGCGCCCACCCGCAACGAGATGATCAGGTCGCCCGGCGGCCCGCCGTTGGCGCCCTTTCCTCCCTGACCGGTGAGCCGGATACGCGAGCCGTCCTCGCTGCCGGCGGGGATGGCAATCAAGACCGTCTTTTTGGTGCGAACCTCGCCGGCGCCGCTACAGGTCGGGCAGCGCTCGGACGGCACCTGCCCTCGCCCCAGACACATTGGGCAGGGGCGGTTCACGGCGAAGCCACCCTGGCCAAACGACACGGTGCCGCGGCCGTTGCACTCCGGGCAGGTCTTCATTGTCGCGCCGGGCGCAGCGCCGTTACCGTGGCAGGTAGGGCACTCCTCGTTCACTTCCAGCTCGACCGGCACCTTCCCACCCAGTGCGGCGGTACGAAAGGGAACATCGAGCGTGAGCTCGACGCTCTGGCCACGCTCTTTGCCGGGCGCGCGCTGGCCGGCCCGTCCTGCACCGCCACCGAACATGTTGTTGAAGAGATCGCCCAGCCCGCCGAGCCCGCCGATGTCGAACTCCTCAAATCGGAAGCCGCCTGGCTGCTCACCGCCACCCGATCGGGCGGTGCCACCTGAGCGCGCCCCGCCGCCGAATCCAGTGAAGGCGCCAAGGCGCCGCATGTCATCGTACTGTTTTCGTTTGGCGGCATCACCGACGACGTTGTACGCCTCGGAGATTTCCTTGAAGCGCTCGGCCGCCTTCGGATCGCTTTTGTTGGCGTCAGGATGAGACCGCTTGGCGAGCTTGCGGTATTGTTTCTTGATCTCTTCCTGCGGCGCGGACGCGGGCACGCCCAAGACCGCGTAGTAGTCCTTCGTCTGGGCCATGTCGCGCTATCGCTGTGTAGAGAGGATCGAACGCAACGGGCTCACGCGGTCCACTGCTTGACCACGACGCGCGCCGGCCGAAGAAGCTGTCCCTTGAACAGATAGCCCTGCTGAAACACCTGGGCGATCATGTGATCGTCCTCCGGCGACATCGCGGGCACGGTCGAGATCGCTTCGTGGAGCGCCGGATTGAAGGGCTCATCCACCGGATTGGTGATCTCGAGGCCGGAGTTGCCGAGCACTTTGAGCAGCTTCCTCTCGACCAGATTAACGCCCTGGATCACGCTCGCGGCGTCGCCGACGGCGGGGTCCACATGCGCGACGCGCGCCAAATCGTCGAGGGCGTCGATCAGCTCCTTGACCAGATCGGCCTGCGCCCGCGGTCCCGCCTCCTGCCGCTCCTTGTTCGTGCGTTTGCGAAAATTGTCGTACTCGGCCGCGAGGCGCAGATACTTGTCCCGCTGCTCGTCGAGGAGTCGATGCACCTCTGGCGCAGTATAGCTTCTGGCTTCCGCGGACATCTCGGCACCGACCGGCGAGGCGGATAGCTCTCCCGACGAATCTTCGGGCTCGCCATTGCCGCCGTTCATGTCGTCGACCACGTTGCGTTTCCTCGTTCGAATGACGCGCGCCCCGTGTGGGGCGCTCGTCGAAAGATGCTCAGAGAGTGAACGAGGGTGCAACGGCCGTGCCCCGTCCCGCTGCCACCTGGGCAGCCTACACGCCGGCGCCGGTCAGCTTTCCTGAATCATCCGGCGGACGAGGTCGAGCGCGGCCTGGCAGCTGCGGCGACGGATCTCGTCCCGGTCTCCCACGTAATTGCGGCCCAGCGTTCGGCGCTGGTCGCGATAGCGAACGGCGATCCAGACCATGCCCACGGGTTTTTCTGCCGTGCCTCTGGCCGGTCCGGCAACGCCGGTGACCCCGATGCCGATGTCGCTCGAGAAGCGCGCGCAGGCGCCATCGGCCATCGACGCGGCAACTTCCTCGCTGACGGACCCGTGCGCGTCGATCAGGGCGGTGGGCACGTCCAGCATGTCCGTCTTCGCGGCATTCGCGTAGGCGACGACGCCGCCGAGGTACACGCGGCTCGAACCGGGTATCGCCGTGATGCGCGCGCCGAGCATTCCGCCGGTGCAACTCTCGGCGGTGGCAATGGTGAGACCGCGCGCGTCGGCGATGTACAACACCAGCTCCGCGAGGTCCGTCGCATCGTATTCGTAGACGTACTTCTGGATCGGCTGCCTGAGCTTGCGAATGGCGGCAGCCAGCACGCGATCCGCGTCAGCGGCGGCGAGACCGCGCGACGTGACGCGAAGGTCGCAGCCCTCCCATCCGGGCAGCGACGCCACCGGCAAGCCATCGACTTCCTTTCCCAAATCTCCGAGCAGCTCGGCCCGGGCGGACTCGCCGATGCCGGTGGTGCGAAGCGTGGCCGACCGCACCACCGGCGCCGCGGCGCCGACACGCTCGCGCAGCACCGGAAGCAACACGTCGGCGAGCATGCCGCGCACCTCGCGCGGCACGCCGGGCAGCATCGCCACCCAGCGCCCGCGCTCGTCCTCGATCCAAAGACCGGGTGCGCTGCCGTGGTTGTTGGCGAGCACGCGCGCGCCTTCGGGGACCATTGCCTGCACGAGATTGTTCGGCGGCATGGCATAGCCGAAGCGCTTGAAGCGTTCGTGCAGCATCGCGACGAGCGACTCGTCGCGATGCAGAGGCCGACCGAACAGCGCGGCGATCGCCGGCCGCGTCATGTCGTCGGCGGTGGGACCGAGCCCGCCCGTGGTGATCACTGCGCCCGTGCGGTCGAGAGCCTCGCGCACGCCCGCGGCAATTTCCTCAAGCGAATCGCCGACCGATGTTCGGCGGGCGATCTCGATGCCGACGGCCGCAAGCTCGCGCGCGAGCAGGGCGCCGTTGGTGTCGATCGTGTATCCGAGCAGCAGCTCGTCGCCGATGGTGAGCAGTTCGACCCGCATCGCTATGCGGCGCCCCTAACGAGCGGACATGCGAAATACGACGTGGCCATACCGCTGCAGATAGAGCACGAGCGAGTAGAGCGTGAGCACGAACGCGGCGATCATGCTGACAACGCCAACGACGCCGTTGAAGTTGGCGAAGCCCGACCACCACGGATTCTCCCAATGGAGCTGCGTCGCGGTGGCGGACGCGGCGATCCAGAAATACGCGGCGCCAACCCAGACCGACTGCATGGCCGTCTTCCACTTCGCCGGCCCGATCGCCGCAATGACGACGCCACGGTTCGCCGCGATCTGCCGGAACACCGTCATGAACAGCTCGCGGCCGAGCACCACGGCGACGATCCAAAACGGCAGGTGCACCAGGCCATACGGCGTGACGAACTGATAGTTGAACGCCGCATCCACGCGATTGACGATGAGGGGAATGTGTCCCGCGGGCCAATTGCCCGGATCCGTCATGAGGATGTACATGGGGATCATCGTTCCGACGAGGAGCAGCTTGTCGGCCAGCGGATCGAGCAGCTTGCCGAGGTCGGTGATCAGATTGCGCGTGCGGGCGAGCATGCCATCGAAGTAGTCGGTGACGGCGGCGAGCACGTAAAGCACGAATCCCGTGAGCTTCAGCTGCCACGGCCCGGCGAATGGCAACAGCGCGACGAGCGGCGTGATAAGGATGCGGCCGAGCGTGAGCGTGTTTGGAAGGTTCACGTGGAAAACATCGCGCGGCGAGAGCCCAATGGGAAGGCGGGTATGGGGCGTGGGGTGTGGTCAATGCGCAGATCCTTCCATCACCACACCCCACTCCCGACACCCACCACCCGCGCTTATGCGAGCGTCTTCAGTACCAGCTTGCTCACCGCTCGTAGCGTGTCGAAGACGCCATCGCCGGAAGTGGCCACGGCTTCGAAATAGGGGGCGCGCTCGACCCATTCGCCGGAAGGAATCTGCTCGACGAGGGTGGCGCCGGCATGATACGGGTCGGGGGCGACGCGCTGGCGCGCGGGCTCGGTCACTTCCCACCCGGGATTGAGCGACTTCTGGAGCTCGGCGATCGGCAACGCGTTCGGGAGATCGCGCTTGTTATACGCCACGACGAACGGCATCCGCGTCAGATCGTAGCCGTACTCGGACATGTTGTCGTAGAGATTCTGCATGGCTTCTACGTTCGCCTCCATGCGCTCCATCTGTGAGTCGGCGACGAAGACGACTCCGTCGACGCCCTTGAGAATGAGCTTTCGGCTGGCGTTGTAGTAGACCTGGCCGGGCACGGTGTAGAGATGGAAGCGGGTCTTGAATCCGCGAATGGTGCCAAGGTCGACCGGCAGGAAATCAAAGAACAGGGTGCGCTCGGTCTCGGTGGCGAGCGAGATGAGCTTGCCACGGGTGTCCGGCGCGACGCGGCCGTAGATGTGCTCGAGGTTCGTGGTCTTGCCGCCCAAGCCGGGACCGTAGTACACGATCTTACAGTTGATCTCGCGGCTGGCATAATTGATCATCGACATGGCTGTTCCTCCGCTTACTGAAACAGCCGGTCGATCTCATCGTCGGCGCCGCTGAGGACATTCGGCTGCGACGCATTGGGCCCTCGGCTGCGCTGAAACATCTCGACGAAGAGCTTGGACAACTCCTCCACCACGCCCTTCGCCTTGAGTCGCACCATGCCGAGCGTGGTACGGTTGTCGAAGAGAATGACGAGGATCACCCGGCGCGCGATGTCGGCCAACAGCATCGACTCGTTCTCACCCTGGTGATAGAGCGAGTTGAACTCCGTCTCCCCAATAAGTTTCGCCAACTGGTCGTTCGCACTAAAGTCCGCGGCGGTCAGCGTGGCGAAGGCGGTCGCGTCGAAGCGGGGCGGCTCGCCGACGGTGGCGACGAGCTGGCCCGAGCGGTCGACAAGCAGCGCGCAACGCGCGTTGCTGTCGTACAGGAACTGCTGCAGCGTCTTCGTGATCGCGGCAAAGTCATCTTCGGTGAACGACCAGCTCGCGGCACCAACCGGCATGGCGGAACTCGCTTATTCGTCGAGGGAGTGTTCCATCGTCCGGAGCACGTATTCCCCAGTCCGCTTGAGACGGGGGTGCTGCTCCCAGTGGATGTAATCGCGCAGCAGCCGCACGGTACGGACGGAGCGCTGGGTGCGAATGTACCCGAGCGCGGCCAACCGCTTGAGCGGAATCGAGCTGAACAGATTCCGTCTCGACTTCACGGTCTGCTGACTCCAGACGATCAATCCCACGAGAAGGCCACCCGCGAAGCCCAGGGCGGCGGCTTTTTCGCGTCTGGTGGCACTCGATCCCCTCACATCGCCCTCCGGGCCGAGAGGGCTTGGGCGATGGTGACGCCGTCGGCGTATTCGAGCTCGCCGCCGACGGGGATGCCGCGCGCGATCCGGCTTACAATGGGACCAAGCGGCGTCACCTGACGCTGCAGGTAGATCGCGGTCGCCTCCCCTTCGAGCGACGGGTTCGTCGCCACGATGACTTCGCGCACTTCCCCACCGCCAACCCGATTCAACAGTCCCTGAATGGCGAGGTCCTCCGGGTTGACTCCATCGAGCGGAGAAAGCTTCCCGCCGAGGACGTGATAGACGCCGCGAAACTCGCCCGCTCGCTCGATGGCCCCGATGTCGGCCGCTTCCTCGACAACGCAGATGATGCCACGGTCGCGACGAGGATCACCGCACAGTGCGCACGGATCTTCTTCCGTGAGGTTGTTGCAGACGGTGCAGCGGTGCACCCGTTCGGCCAGCGTGTCGAGTACGGCGGCGAGCCGCCGGCTTTGCTCGGGCGGCTGCTTGAGCAGATGGTAGGTGAGCCGCAGCGCCGTCTTGCGCCCGATGCCCGGAAGCTTGCTCAGCTCCGTGGCCAGCTCGTCGATCGCCGACATACGAGGAGAGCGCTAGAACGGAAGCTTGAACGGCAGCGGCAGGCCACCGGTGAGCTTCTTCATCTCGTCCTGGGCCAACTCGACCGCTTTCTTCTGTGCGTCGGCGACGGCCACCAAGAGAAGATCCTCCAGCATCTCGACGTCGCTGGGGTCGACGGCCGTCTTGTCGACCTTGATCGACTTGACCTGCCCTTGTCCGTTCGCCGTGACCGGGACCATGCCGCCGCCGCTGGTGGCCACGACCGTCTGGCTCGCCAGCTCCTCCTGCATCTGTTGCAGCCGCCCCTGCATCTCCTGGGCTTGCTGCATCATTTTCATGATGTCGACCATGCCGAAAACTAACGGCGGGCGCTGTGCCGTGTCAGGTGGGGGCTCGATGTCAGACGCTGTGTCAGGATCTGACACGAGGATTGACGCACGCCCCTCAAACGCTGGACCCGGGCGCGCTGTCAGAGCGGGCGACCGTATCGCTGCGACGTCTCCGACCAAGCCGAGAATGCCAACGATGAACATCCATCCGGGAGCGAAGGCGCTTCTCACCGCGGTGTGCCTCTGCGCGCCGATGGCCGCCGCGCAATCGAGAGCGCCGACGAGTACCGTGATTGATTCGCTTGGCCGACTGGTCGCCCTTCGAACCGATGAGGCGTGGCGCGCGCTGCGGGCGCGCGGCGTCCCCATCATCGAACGCATCGCGAGCGACGATGCCCACCGACTCGTCACGTTCGTCTGGCGAGGAGACTCAACGACGAACAATGTCGTCGTCGTGACGCCCCTCACGCTCATGAACTTCGACGCGAGCGTGATGCACCGGCTGGGTCAGACGGATCTCTGGGTGCTCTCGACGGTGCTGCCCTCGGACTCGCGCTTTCTCTATCGGTTCGCGCCCAACGACAACCTCGTCCCGTTCGAGCGCGATACCAACGTGTTCGCGCGATTTGCTACGATGCAACGCGATACGGCGAACCCCCGACTGTTCGACTCCGGTGCCTTCGGCACGATGTCGATCCTCGAGCTGGAGGCAGCGCCGAGCGATGCGGTAATCGCGAGGCGAGCAGACGTTGCGACGGGCACGATCACACGCGATTCGGTGCGGAGCACGGCGCTTGGCCGCGCTCGAGCGATCTGGGTGTACACGCCCAGCGGGTTCGACGCCACGAGGCACTCGGGGCTGCCGCTCCTCGTCGTCATGGATGGCGAAGCCTACCAGGCGCTCGTGCCGACTCCGACGATTCTCGACAATCTCATCGCGCGACAGCTGATTCCGCCGACGATCGCGGTGTTCGTCGACAACCCGCAGGAGACTCGCGAGGCCGATCTTGATTGCCGCGCCACTTGGGGACGTTTTCTCGCGACCGAGCTCGTGCCGTGGATCGAGCGTCGCTACCGCACGAGCCACGACCCGCGGCGCCGCGTCGTCGCGGGCTCGAGTCTCGGAGCACTCGCGGCGACCTGCGCCGCGATCGCGCATCCCTCGGTGTTCGGAAACGTCATCGCGCAATCGGGCTCGTTTTACCGCGCGCCGAACGGCGAGCACCCAGAATGGGTCGCCCGGCATCTTGCGGCCTCAGGTCCGCTGCCGATCCGCTTCGCCATCACGATCGGCGTGTTCGAGGCCGCCGCGATCCCCAACCGGGATCCGTCGATGCTGACGTCGAGCCGACATCTCCGCGACGTGCTGACGGCGAAGGGTTATCCGCTCTCGTATCGCGAGCTGGCGAGCGGGCACGAGCACGTCGCCTGGCGCGCCACGCTCGGCGGCGCCTTGCGTGAATTGCTCGGCGCTCGAGCGCGGTGAGGGTCCGCGGCGCGAGCTATGGACGCACCTTCGCGCGTTCCGTAAGATGCGACCGTCCCTGAGCCGGAGATTTCATGAGTGGAGGAGCGACCGGCGTGTCGCAGGCGCCGATCACGCGTGAAGAGTTCGAGGATGCGCGCCGCGTCATCTCGAAGCACGCGTATCACACGCCGCTGCTCAAGTCGCGGATGCTGAGCGAGCGCACCGGATTCGAGGTGCGGCTCAAGGCGGAGATGTTTCAGCGCACGGGCTCGTACAAGATTCGCGGACCGCTGAACAAATTCCGCCATCTCTCCGCCGACGAGCGCGGGCGCGGCGTGATCTGCTCGTCCGCGGGCAACCACGCGCAAGGCGTGGCGCTCGCCGCCCAGATCTACGGCATCAAGGCGGTCGTCGTCATGGCGGAGAACGCCACGCCATCCAAGATCGCCGCGACGCGCGGCTACGGCGCCGAGGTGGTACTGCACGGCACGATCTGGGATGAGGCGAACGAGAAGGCGAAGGAGCTCGTCGCCTCGCGCGGCTACACCTACATCCACCCGTTCGACGACCTGCAGCTCATCACCGGTCAGGGTACGCTCGGTCTCGAGGTGCACGACGATTTTCCGGACGTGGATGTAGTCGTCGTGCCGATCGGCGGTGGCGGTCTCATCTCCGGCGTGTCGTTGGCAATGAAGCTGCGCAACCCGGCGGTGCGGATTATCGGTGTCGAGTCGAGCGGTGCGCCCGGAATGCACGACAGTGTCGCCGCAGGCCACGTCGTGACCCTGCCGACAGTCGACTGCGTCATCGACGGGCTACGAGTGAAGCGGGTGGGACAGCACAACTTCGAGATCGTGCGCCACTTCGTGGATGAGATCGTCACCCTCCCCGACCGCGACATCTTCGACGCGATGATCTGGGTGATGCAACACGCGAAGCTGGTGGTCGAGGGCGCGGCGGCCGCCTCGGTCGCGGCGCTGTTGCACGGGCTCATTAGGGCGCCGGCAGGCTCGCGGGTGGTGTGCGTGCTGAGCGGCGGGAACTTGAATCTGGATCAGTTGCGGGGACTGAGTTGGAATTGATGCCAGGGGTTGGGGGCTAGGGGCCGAGGGGCTGGGGCGCGGAAATAGGCAGTGCGCCCCAAACCCCAGCCCCAAGCCCCCACTTGTCAGTCCATCAATTCCAGATCCAGCGACTCGACCGCTGCATCCAGCGCCGGGTCGCGCTTGCGCAGCGCGGCGAGACGCTCGGCTTTGATTTGTTCCGCGGTCTGGCGTTTTGGAGCGCCGAGGTCGGCAGCTGGCGCGCTCGCCGCGCTTCGCACCGTCAGCTTGTTCGCGCCGGCGAAACGCGCGCCGATGGCGGCCAGCACCACGCTCGCGCTGCTCGTGATGGCCTGCTCGTAGACGTCGTTGGGTGCATCCAGCTCGAGCGTGATCTCGCCGCGCGCGGTGGTCGCGACTGGCGTCGCATGCGAGAGCGCGGCGGCGACCATCCCGCGGCCGTCCACCCTCAACTCATCGACGATCGCATCCCACCCTTCGGCCAGCGCGTTCGCGGAGAGCGCCGGTTGCTTTGCCGGCGCCGGTGGCGGCGCCGTTCGCACCGGCGCGGTCGCACCGGCTGCCGCAGTACGCTCGCGCGCCGCCACTGTGGAGCCGGCCGAAGCGCGGGCGGCCGCTCCGCTGCTCGTGGCGCCACCCATGCCGCGAAGCACCGCTTCAATGTCGACCGTACGGTCGAGCAGCGCGAACCGAATCAATAGCGATTCGAGCAGCACCTGCTGCTGGCCGCTACGGCGAAAATTTGGCTCGGCCTGCGTGATAGCCGAGAGCATGCGCAGCAAATCGCCCGCGGTCCACCGATCTGTGCCGGCCGTCAGCGCCTCGCGCGTCCGCTCCGCGATGTCCTGCGGCGCGCCGCCGAGCACAATGGCCAGCTGCGCGCGAAAGGTGTCGGCAAGACCATTGAGCAGAGAGCCGAGATCGATGCCCGCGTCCGTCAATCGCGCGACGGCGCCGAAGATCTCGCCCGCGCGATGCGACGCGATGATGTCGAGCAGCGCGAGATACTCATCGTCGGCCACCAGACCGAGCGCGTCGCGCACGCGCTCGACGGTCACCCGCCCTTCACCGCCCGCCAGCACCTGATCGGTGAGGCTGAGCGCATCGCGCATCGAGCCATCGGCGGCGCGCGCGAGCATAGCGAGCGCATCGGCGTCGGCGTCGATCTTCTCGCGATCGAGCACGGTCGCGAGCCGCCCGCGCACCTCGGCCGGACCGATGCGCTTGAAGTCGAAGCGTTGCAGGCGGCTGAGCACGGGCGCGGCGGCTTGGGCGATCTTCTGCGGCTCGGTAGTCGCAAAGACGAAGATCACGCGCGGCGGCGGCTCCTCGAGGATCTTGAGAAGCGCGTTCCACGCCTCGCGCGTGAGCATGTGTGCTTCGTCGACGATGTACACCTTGTAGCGCCCCTCGGCCGAGGGTGCGTACATGGCGCGCTCGCGCAGATCACGCGCGTCGTCCACACCGCGGTTCGACGCCGCGTCGATCTCGACCACATCGAGGCTGGTGGAACCGGTCCAAATGCGCTGGCAGCTCGCGCACTCGCCACAGGGCTCGCCCTCGCCGTTCTTGCCCGGGTTGTCGCAGTTGAGCGCCATCGCCAGCACTCGGGCGAGCGTCGTCTTGCCGACACCCCGCGGGCCGCAGAGCAGGTAGCCATGGGCCACGCGCCCACGCGCAATCGCGCCCTTCAGGGTGTTCGACACGTGCGACTGCACGGCGACTTCACCGAAAGTTTTTGGGCGGTATTTGCGGGCGAGGGCGAGATACATGGGGCGGTGAAGTTACGGGACAAACCGTAGCGAATCAAACGACCGAAAACACAATCGCGCGGGGTCGGCTTCCGTAGAAGCGACTCCCGCGCGAGTGCCCCAGGTCTTACGGAGCAACGATCGACACCACATGCCGCTGCTGCCTTCGGGGCCCTGACGGAGTTAGCGGGCGAACGCCCTCCGGGACCTGGGACAACCATAAACTAACCGCGGCGGCCGGCCGCGACAACGGCGCGCGCGGGTGTGCTCAGCGCCGCATTTCAACGAGCACCCGCGCGACGATCTCGGCCGCCGACTTCACGCCCTTCTGGTCGACATCCAAGTGCATGACCGCGCGAATACGGGCGGGCGCCCAGCTGCTGACGAGCACGCCGCGCTCCTTCGCGCGCGCGGCGACATCGCCGCTCGTCGTTCCCTCCGGGAGATCGACCATCACGATATTGGTATCTGGGGGAACGACGGTCGCACCGCCGGCCCCGGCGACGATCGCCGCGAATTCCTTTGCGCGCTGGTGATCGTCCGCGATTCGCGGCAAGTGGTGCTCGATTCCGTGAAGGGCCGCGGCCGCGAGGATGCCGGACTGCCGCATGCCGCCGCCCAACCGTTTACGCGCGACCCACGCCGTGGCCATGGCGTCGCGCGTACCCGCGAGTGCGGCGCCAACGGGGGCGCCCAGCCCCTTGGCAAATGAGACCATCACGGTGTCGGCGCTAGCGGCGAAGTCGGCGAGTGAGGTTCCCGTGGCGGCCGACGCGTTCCACAATCGAGCGCCGTCGAGGTGCACAGCGAGGTTCCGTGCGCGGGCGATCTCGCACATGTCGCGGAGCGCGTCGAGCGATGTCACTTTCCCGCCAGCGCTATTGTGCGTGTTCTCCAGCGCGAGCACGCTTTGGTGGGGAAAGTGGACTGAGGACATCCGAAAGGCCGCGCGGAGCGCGGTCGCATCGAAGACCGGACCCACGCCTCGCAAAGGAACGATCTGCAGGCCGGCGAGCGACGCCGAGCCCGCCATCTCCTGATGCACGATGTGGGCGTCCGCATCGACCAGGAGCTCGGTACCGTGACGGCCGAGGACCATGAGCGCGGTGAGATTTGCCATCGTGCCTGTTGGAAAGAAGAGGGCGCTCTCCTTCCCCAGCATTTCGGCCGTCACGGACTGCAGGCGCATCACCGTCGGATCGCCGTCGAGCACGTCGTCGCCCACCTCGGCCTCGGCCATGGCGCGGCGCATGGCGGCTGTGGGCTTAGTGACGGTGTCGGAGCGGAGATCGAGCATGGGAAGCAGGGGCGGAGGTGAAGTGTGGCTAGCGACGATATCTACGCTACACCACACCCCACTCGCTACATCCGTCGCTCGATCCTACGGTCGCTTCTTCACATCGACCGTCGGAGTTTTCACCAGCACGGTTTCCTTTTTCACCACGACCTTGGGCACCACCACCGAGTGAGTGTCAGTACCAACCGTCACCTGAGGCGGGTGCAGCGTGTCGGTGACCGTCCCCACCACCGGCTTCTGGACGACTATGTCACCGTTGTCCGTTTTCGAGCACGCGCCGACCGCGAGCGCGATACCAAACCCCAGTGCCACCGCGGACTTTCGCATGTGCGCCTCCGAAGAGAAGAGTACGGGGGAGAAAGAAGGCAAGCGCAGTGCCAGGAGGTTCGGCAGACCGGCTTATCGGCTGGCTGCGTTCTAGCTGAATTCTTCGCGCTGTAACCGTCTTACCCTGCGCAGTTCGTACACCTGGCCGACCTCTCCGCCGATGATGAAGATCAGCGCCGCATAGTAGGTCCAGAAAACGATCAGGACGAGCGCGGCGATCGTCCCGGAATACAGGTTGCTCGGATTGAACGAGCGCACGTAGACGGTGAAGACTTGCTTCGCCAACTCGAACATTGCGCCGGTGACCAGCGCGGCGAGCGCGGCGGATCGCCATCGGACTCGTCGTTTGGGCAGATACTTGTAGAGCAAATAGAACATGAGCATGATGACGACCGAGGCGATGACGCGCCCGAGCACATATTCGAGCGTGCCCATCGTCTCCTTGCGGATGCCATAGGCGACCAGCACGCCAACACCGCGCGTCGTGGCGACGCTCAGATAGGCGCTGAGCGTGGAGTACGCGACGAAGAGCAATGTGCCGACGACGGTGATCTTGATGTCGAACAGCTTGCCTTCGATGATTCCGCGCTCGTAGTCGATGTCGAACACGTGCTGCAGCACGGTGCGCAGCGAGCCGAAGAGCCGGGTCGAAAACCACACGAAGCCGATGAGGCCGAAGACCCCGACGCGGCCGCGCGACGTGATGATGTCGTTCAAGATCTTGTGCACGGGCGAATCGGCCGTCTCGGCATGCGGCGGAAGAAAACGGTCGATGAACAGCCAGAGCTCGGCCGAGGACTCGGTGGGCTTCAGATTGAGGAGGTAGCCCAAGCCGGAGAGGAGCAGCAGCAGAAAGGGCACGGCGGCGAGCAGGATGTTGAACGCGATGCCGCCGGCGAGAAAGAAAATGTTGTCGTCGCCGCTGTTGTCCCAGACGTGCGTCGCATAATCGCGCACCGCCCACCACACGCGGAGGGTGAGCGGCCGTTCGCGCCCGCGACGCCGATGGTCCGGGTCGCGGGCGTCCGCGCCGTCAGACGCCGGAGCCGTCGAGGTCGTCGTCGGTCGTCTCCGTGCCGGCCACCACCGGGCGTGCTCCCACAGCGCCACGCGGGCGGTGAGCGACGTCGGCGCCCGCGCGGTAGGCCGCCTTGGTCTCGGCGATACGGCGCTCCAGCTCGTCGCGCGCCTGCTGCGCCGCCTCGCGGCCGGCGCGGATCGCCTCGCTCGCCTGCGCCTTTTTCAGCTCGATCGCCTGACGCGCCGAATCGATGCGCTCTTCGACCGCCTGACGGGCATGGTGGTACTTGTCGTTGACGTTGTCGGCCAACTCTTCAGCGGCGTCCTGCGCCGCGGTCTTCGCGCGTCGGGCCTCGCGCGCAATCTTGCGCCGCGTCTCCGCGCCCGAGTCGGGAGCGAAAAGCAATGCGACGCCGGCGCCGATCGCGAGGCCGATGAGAAATGACCCCGCGTTGCCGCCGCCCTTCTCGATGACGACATACGGCTCGTCGTCATAGTCCTCGTCGTGATACCGCATCTCAGGTCTCCTGGAGCGCCTCAGCGCCGTCCTTTCGGCTTACCCTTGCCCTTGTCAGCGGCCTTTGCCTTCGTGGGCGCGGCCGCGGCGATCTTCGGGATGGCGGCCGGCCGGGCTACTTGGGCCAACTCGCCCACCTGCCCGCTCCCGCCGTTCAATACTAATGCAAGCTCCGCGCGCACGTCGCGCTCAGACATCCCAAGTACCTTGGCCGCGCGTGGGAAATCCCCTCCGGTCATGGCGACGGTCTTGAGCACCAGCTGCCGACGGGTATCCGCAAGCGTCGCGCCGACGGCCACGCTCATGGGCACTTGAAACTCGCCGGTGTTGCGCAAGTGGCGCGGCATGATGTCCACCGCGCTGATGATCGTCGCCCGCGACATGATCACCGCCCGCTCGACGGCATTCTTGAGTTCGCGCACGTTACCGGGCCAGTTGTACGACAGGATCCAGTCCCACGCGGAGTCGTCGAAGCCGGTGAACTGCTTCCCGTTCTGCGACGAGAAGCGCGCGAGAAACTCGTTCGCCAGCTGCTTGATGTCCCCAATGCGCTCACGCAGCGGCGGCAGATAGAGCTCGACCACGGCGAGCCGGTAGTAGAGGTCGTCGCGCAGCTCGCCCTCGGCCAGCGCCTTTTGCAGGTCGCGGTTCGTCGCCGCCACCACGCGAATGTCGACCGAAATCTCCTTCTTGCCGCCGAGCCGCCGCACCGTGCGCGATTCGAGCGCGCGGAGGAGCTTGACCTGAATGTCCGGGGGCATCTCGGCCACTTCATCGAGAAAGAGCGTGCCGCCGTCGGCCATCTCGAAGGCGCCGGCCTTTTCGTTGGTGGACCCCGTGAAGGCACCCTTCTCGTGGCCGAACAGCTCGTTCTCGAGAATGTCCTTGGGCAGCGCCGCGCAGTTCAACGCGAGAATCGGCCCTTTGGCGCGGTCGCTCTTGTTGTGGATCGCGCGCGCGACCAGCTCCTTGCCCGTGCCCGATTCCCCGAGGATCAGCACGCTCGCGGCGGAGGGCGCGACAGCATCGATCATCTGATAAACCGAGCGCATCGACTCCGACTGCCCGGTGAGCTCGCCGTAGTGCGTGAGGTTTTCGAGCTGCGAGGCCAGCGAGCGATTCGTCTGCTTGACGTTGTACTTGTCGACCGCTTTGGGGATCAGCGCCTTGAGGCGATTGAGCTTATCGGCGTTGAGCGGTTTCTCGATGTAGTCGTATGCGCCTTCGCGCATCGCCTGCACGGCGCTGTCGACCGTGGCCTGCCCGGTAATGATGATGCACTCGGTATTGATGCCGCGCTGCTGCAGCTCGCGCAGCAGTGCCAGCCCATCGATCTTGGGCATCTTGAGATCGGCGAGCACGACACCATACGTGTCGGCCTGCAGCCGGTCGAGCGCCTTTTGTCCATCGACCGCGACATCCACTTCATATCCCTCGCCGCCCAGGATCGCGCTCAATCCATCCGCGATCGCGCGCTCGTCATCGGCGATGAGAATTTTTGCTCCCTTCATATGCTCCGGCGGATCGTCGATCGTGGTTGAGAGGTCATGTCGTCGAGAAGACAATTTCGGTCTCGCCGCGCGTGGCGACAAGTGCAACGCCCCCGTGTTCGGCCACGGCGCGCAGATCCGGCTTCCATTGGACTCTCTCCACTGACGGGCCGGCCAGGGTTACTCGCACCGCGCTGTCGTCGCAATCGACGGTGCACTCCAATACTTCGTTGTGCGAGGGACCGAGGGCGCACAGCATTCCGAACCCCAGGAGCACGCGCACCAAATCCGTTCTGGCCTCGCAATAGGTCGGCCCGTCGCCGGTCCGGCGGCAGGTGACGCCGCCACCATTCTTTGACGCGACCGCGTGGAGCAGCGTCGTGAGATGGAGGGCGGTACTCCAGACGTCCGCTCGCGCCGGCGCCGGACGCGCCAGCGCCAGCAGCGCTTCGGTGAGCGTGGTCACGCGCTCGAGCTCGTTGCCCGCTGCTTCGGCGAAGGGCGCGATGTCGGCCGGCGAGACGGCGCCGCGGCCGGCGCGCTGCGTCACCACGGCGATGTTGAGCAGCGCGCCGTTGAGCGGGTTTCGGATCTCATGCGCGGCGAGCGTCGCGAGCTCGCCCAGTGTGTCGAGCCAGAGGGCCGCGATGCGATCGGAATCAGTCACTCAAATCCGCATCGTCCGGCGCCGCGACGCCCGGCGCGACGTGGTGCTGCGCCACCGGCTTCACGAAACGCTTCACGTGGGTAGCAGTGCCGCCCACGGCCAGCTGGGTGAACAGGAAGGTGAACTTGTCGTCGTACGCGTTGGCGAGCGTGGCCTTCACGTCGGCCGGAAGGTCCCAGAAGCGCTTCTTGAATGGGCCGAGGGCCTTCTTGCGCGTCTTGTAGAAGAACTGTTCGTCGCTGTCGGTGGGCTTGCGCTCATCCTTCGCGTGAGTCTGTAGCCACTCGTAAATCTCCTGCCGCAGCGCGGCCGGCAGGTTGTCGTACAGCATGTTCTGAAAGTTCGTCGCCAGATGGATCTCGGCCGTTTCGGTGCGCGGAAAATTGTGGAACGCCGTATCCGGAAGCGTGGAAGCGCCGTGCTGCACCGCGCCGGCGAGTCCGTAGTCACGCCGGGCGATCTCGCCAAGCTCGCGCAGCGTCTCGAGGTCGAGCTGTACGTCCGCGATGGACCCGTCGGCGAGGACGACGCCGCCGTGCGACGTGCCCGATTGCACGCTGATCTTCGAGAGACCCATGGTGCCGGGCGCGCGCGCGGCCAACGTGCGGTTGAAGCCGTCCATGTACGCCCGAAGCTCGGGCACCGTCGAGTTCTCCGTGCCCACCTCGCCGATCTCACCGCCGATCGAGATGGTGACTCCCTTGGGTTCGAGCTTTCGCACGGTGAGCGCGAGCTCGACGCCATTTTCGTAGTTCTTGCGCTGCTGTTCCTCGAGCGTCGTCTGCGTGAGGTCGACGAGCGTCGACGTGTCGATATCGATGTTGAAGAATCCGGCGCGGATGGCTTCCTTCACCAGCGCCTTCACGCCGTCGACTTCCGTTTTTGGGTCGACTGCGAATTTCTTCACACTGACCTGAAAGTGATCGCCCTGGATGAAGACGGGCCCGCGAAATCCTTCGCGCAGTGCCGCGGCCAGCATCACGGCGACGTATTCGGCCGGCCGCTGATCGGTGTACGCGATTTCCGAGCGAGCAATCTCCAGAAGAAAGGCGCCGGCGTTCATCTTGACCGCGGTGCGGAAAATTGCGCGCGCGGTGTCGTACGCCATGCCGCGCACATTGATCGCCGGCGCGGTGAATCCGTGGATCTCGCCCCGTCCACGCGCGAGGTAGAGATCGTGGATCGAGGCGGGGTGTACGCCCACGGCCTGTCCCAGCTCCCAGATCAACCACCGCGCTCCGTCGCGTTGCTCACCCTCCGCGAACACGGCGTCGCGCACGAGGGCATCCATGTGCGTGGACGAGAGTGCCGACGCGTCGTTGACGACCACCTGGTCGTTTTCAATGGTGACGCCGGGAAACGAAGGATGAGACATGGTGGGGGGACAGGGTACGGGTACGGAAGGTCGGGCGTCGGGCGTCAAGCGTCGGGAAATGAAGTTATCGTGCACTATCCTTTCCCGACACCCGCGGGCACGCTCACACGAGTCGCGGCTCTGGCTTGGCGAGTGCGGCCCACTCCCCTCTCGCCGCCTCGGTGTCCGGGCGATTGAGCTGCGCGTAGGTGAACTTCTTGCCGAGCTCGACACCGGGCTGATCCAGCGGATCGATGCCGTAGAGGGCGCCGGCGTAGATCGTGGCGTATTCGAGCATCATGATCAGGCCACCGACGTGCTGCGCATCGACCTGGTCGAGATGAATGGTCATACTCGGCTTGCCGCGCTGCGCCAATGCCGCCGCGGTCGCGCGCCGCTCGACATCGAGAAGCTCCTTGAGTGTGTGGCCACCGAGGTAGGCGAGCTCCGTGACAGCCTCGTGCAGCTTGGGGATCGCGATGTCGACCGGCGTTTTCTTCACGTTGATGAACGTGACCGTCTTGTCGCGTGGTCCTTCCATGAACAGCTGCACCTGGCTGTGCTGATCCGTTACGCCGAGCGCGGGGATCGGAGTGGGGCCGACCGACGTTCCATCGGGGCGAACCTTGCCCAAGCTCTCGGCCCACAGCTGTACCCACCACGCGCTGAATTCTCGCAGCGGGTCCGAATAGGGCATCATGATGTGGTTGTGACAGCCGAGTTGTGTGTCGGCCAACCATTGCAGCAGCGCGAAGGTGCCGGCGGGATTTTTCGAGAGGTCGTCGCTCTCGCAGCGGGTGATCATCTCACGGGCACCGGCGAGCAGCGCCCGGATGTCAACGCCGATCGCCGCGAGGGGGAACAGTCCCGCCGGCGACAGCACGCTAAAGCGCCCTCCGACGTTTGCCGGGATGTCGAAGGTCACGGTTCCCTCCGCCAGCGCGAGCGCGCGCAATGCGCCCTTGCCGGGATCCGTGATGAAGACGAGGTGATTGTGGTGCCGATCGCCGAGCGCGTTCTCGAGCCGCTCGCGCACGATCAGGTACTGCGCCATCGTCTCGGCGGTACCGCCGGACTTCGAGATGACGATGAACAGCGTGCGCTCGATGTTGATGCGATCGAGCAGCTCGTACATCGAGGTCGGATCGATGTTCTCGAGCACGTGCATCCTCGGCTTCCCCGCGCGACGCTGGTCATCCCACTCGTTCCACCTCGGCGAGCGAAGCGCCGACCGCAGCGCAATGTTGCCGAGTGCCGAGCCGCCGATACCGAGCACGACCAGGTCATCGAAGCCGCCCCCAATCCCTTCGACGAAGCGATGCAGCAGGTTGAGTCCAGGCACGTTCTCGGCGGCGAGGTCGATGAAGCCGAGCAGGTCACTTTCGCGCTGACGCCTGAAAACCGCGCGCGCGTTGGCAAAGTGGCGGGGCGCGGTGCTCCACGCCTCGTCCGAGATGGCGCCGCGTGTGGCGCCATCGAACATGTAGGCGTAGTCGATCTCAATGGACATGGAGGAGCTGGGCGTAAGAGGAGCCGCGCCGGTCGTCGCGTGGGTGGCGTCGGGAATCGAGCGTGGAGTATCGATCATTCGATGCGCACCGTGAGGCCATCGAAGGCGGGCATGATGCCGTGAGGCAGCTCCGCTTCGAGGTCGGCGTGCGCATTGTCGTGGGTCAGATGCGTCAAGTACGTGCGCTCCGCTCCGACGAGGCGCGCCGCGCGCACGGCCTCGGGAATGCTGAGATGCGTCGGATGCTCCGCACGAAAGAGCGCGTTGAGCACGAGGACCCGTACTCCTCGAAGCTGCGCGATCACCGGGTCGGGAAGCGACTTCGCGTCCGTGATGTAGCCGAGCGGTCCAATGCGGTACCCGAACACTGTGATCGGACCGTGCGGAACGGCGACAGGCAATACCTCGACATCGCCAATCCGCGCCGGCACTCCCGCCCGCAATGGATGCGCCTGACCCTCCGGCTTCGTCGTTCCGGGCAATGGCCGCAACGACTCGTCGAAGATGTAGGCGAATTTTCGGGCGAGCGACGCCAGTGTGCTATCCGAGCCGTAGATCGGCAGCGCGCCGCTTCGCCGCACGGAGATCGCTCGCAGATCGTCGATGCCGTGCGTGTGATCGGCGTGATCGTGGGTGAAGAGCACAGCGTCAATCCGACTGACCGCAGCCGAGATCAGCTGAAGACGGAGCTCCGGCGGCGTATCGATCAGAATGGAGGTGCCGCCATCGGTCTCGACCACCGCGCCGCAGCGGGTGCGGCGGTCGCGCGGATCGGGCGAGCGGCACACCGCGCACTGGCAGCCGATCTGCGGCACGCCGAAGCTCGTTCCCGTGCCGAGGAAGGTGAGCTTCACCGCGCGCTCATTTGACGATCTCGACCTTCATCACGTTCGTCGTGCCGGGCACGTCGAAGGGTACGCCGGCGGTGACGATCACGCGGTCGCCCGGGCCGACCAGGCCGCGGCGTTTGAGCGCGGGGAACGCGTGCTCGAGCATTTCCTCGTACGTGGAGGACACCGGAACGAGCTCCGGCATCACGCCCCATACGAGCGCCAACTGATGATAGGTGCGTTCGACATCCGTGAGCGCGAGGATCGGCACGTCGGGCCGGTGCGACGCGACCACGCGCGCGGTGAAGCCGCTCTTGGTAAAGACGATCACCGCGGGCGCGCCGATCATCCGAACGGCCGCGACGGTGGCCGCCGCGACGGCCACTTCCGTGGACGCATTGCTGCTGGCCGGCTTCGAGCGCCTGTCGGCGACGCGCGGTAGCGGGTGCGTCTCGATCTCGGTGATGATGCGGGTCATGGCGGCGACGGCGAGACGCGGATACGCTCCCGCGGCCGTCTCGGCCGAGAGCATGACGGCGTCGGTCCCGTCGAGAATCGCATTCGCGACGTCGCTCGCCTCGGCGCGCGTCGGACGTGGATGCGTGATCATCGACTCCAACATCTGCGTGGCGGTGATCACCGGCCGGCCGATGGCATTGGCGATCGAAATGATGCGCTTCTGCGCGATCGGTACTTCCTCGAACGGCAGCTCGACGCCGAGGTCCCCGCGAGCGACCATCACCGCATCGGACGCCTGGATGATGCTTTCGATGTTGGCGAGGGCGGTGTCCTTTTCGATTTTGGCGACAACGAGCGTCGTCTTGGTGATCAACGTTCGCAACTCGGCGATGTCTTCGGCCCGGCGGACGAAGCTGAGCGCGAGGTAGTCGACGCCGTGCTCGACCGCGAAGGCGATGTCCTCGCGGTCCTTGTCGGTGATCGATGGCGCCGACACGTTGACGCCCGGCAGATTGATTCCTTTGTGGCTGCGCAGCTGTCCGCCGTGCACCACGCGCGCGCGAACCTTGGGATGCACCACCTCGAGCACCACCAAGTCGATCAGGCCGTCGTCCATCAGGATGCGATCACCGACGTGCACGTCATCGGCGAGCGCATCGTACGTCACCGGCAGCTCGGCACCGGCGGCGATGGCTTCCGGAGCAAGCGTGAGATCGGTTCCTTCGACCAGCGCGACCGCTTCGGGTAGATCGCCAACGCGAATGCGCGGGCCTTGCAAGTCGGCGAGAATGGCGACGGGACGCTCGAGCTCGCTCGCCACCGCGCGGACGGTCGCGATGGTCGCGGCGTGGGCCTCATGAGATCCGTGCGAAAAGTTGATGCGCGCGACGTTCAGGCCGGCTTCCATCAGCGAGCGAATCACTTCCGGGCTGGAGGACGCGGGTCCCAACGTGCAGACAATCTTGGTTCGGGCGATATGCGAAGAGGGCACGACGGATTGGCGAAAGGTTGTGCGGCGGAAGTAATTCGCGCGCTGGTGAGCATGCAAGCGCGGTGAATGGGGCCACTGACTGAATTCGAGACGCTCCTTAACGTATGCTGCTCGACGGCGTCCACCGGGCAGCAGAATAGGTCCGCTCCCACCTCACGTGCAGTATCCCCTTCGGAGGAATGTATGCTTCGTGGCGCCCGGCTTCGTATGGTGGCACTCTCGGCCGTCGCGCTCGGCGCGGCTGCCTGCTCGCGCGATTCGGGCACCGGCCCGACGCTGCAGGTGAGCGACGCGCAAGTCTCGCGAGACGTGGCGATCGACGCGGGCGACGCGATTGCCGGCACTGCCGATATCATCGTGTCCAGCGAAGGAGCGTACGGCGGGGGCTTCCAGTTTTCGGTGGGCAACGCCAGTGTCGCGTCGGCCCTCGATGTCAATTGCGCCGGCCCGAATTCGACCGGCTGGTTCACCTGTGCGGCGACGACCGAGCGAGGTCTTTCGGTGACCCGCGCGATTCGCTTCTGGAACGGCACCTCATACGGCTTGGGCTTTTCCGCGGCGACCGACTCAGTTAACCACGCGCTCAACGCCTCCGGTACCGTTTCGCCGACGCCGAACAAGACGATCTGGGTAAAGCGCGCCGACTCGCTGAGCATGAAGGTTGGTCGCGGAACGAACCCGACACGCACCTGGGTCGGAACGGGCAAGGTCGGCGACAGCTCGAAGGTCGCGGAGAATGGCCAGACGCGCGTGTACCACCACACGGTGACGAACGTCGTCTCGAACGTGGTGTTCAATATCCCGCGCTCGTCGAACCCGTATCCCGCGAGCGGCTCGATCTCGCACGACGCCGTCTCCGTGCTCAACGCGACCGACGGCACGCACGCCACGACCCGCACGGTAACTCGTCACGCGGTCGTGACGTTCAATGGCACCGCGAATGTTGTCCTGGTGGTGGGCGAACTGACGTGCGCGTTAAATCTGGCGACACACGCGGTGACTGATTGTCACTAGGGGTTGGGGGTTGGGGTTGGGTTTGGGCGAAACGGAGAACGCGAGGACAAATCAAATAGCAACGCGGGCGAGAGATGTTCTCTCGCCCGCGTTGTCCTTTCATGGCGGATCTCAGTCCCCAGCCCCCAGCCCTTAACCCCTCGCCTCCGCCAGCGCGCCAATCTTGCTCTCCAGTCCCGCGACTAAAGTATCGAACGACTTCTGAAAGGATGCCAAACCGTCCACTAACAACTTGTCAGTGACATCCTTCATTTGAATGCCGACCGCGGCGAGGTCGGTAATAACGCGCTTGGCATCGGCGAGCCCTTCCGTGACCGTGACGCGCACGTCGCCGTGGTCCCGGAACGCGTCGATCGTCGCCGGCGGCATCGTGTCGACCGTGTTCGGTCCAATGAGCTGCTCCACGTACATGACGTCGCGATAGGCTGGGTTCTTGGTGCTCGTGCTCGCCCACAGCGGGCGCTGTAGGCGCGCACCCTTCGCCTTCAGCGCGTCCCACCGCGCCCCGCTGAACCGCTCGAGAAAGAGCTGGTAGGCGAGCTTTGCGTTGGCGATCGCGGCCTTGCCCTTGAGCGCCTCGAGGCGCACGGCTTCGTTCGGCATCTTCTTGATCGCCGCGTCCAGTCGCTTGTCGACCTCGCTATCCACCCGGCTGACGAAGAAGCTCGCCACGCTGGCGATGGTGTCGATCGGCTTGCCCGCCTTGAGCCGATCTTCCAGGCCGCTGAGGTACGCCTCGATGACGGAGGCGTGGGCATCGATCGCGAAGAGCAGCGTGATGTTGACGTTGATGCCATCGGCGATAAGGCGGCGCACCGCGATCGCGCCCTCGGCGGTGCCGGGCACCTTCACCATCACGTTCGGCCGGCCAACCGTCTTCCAGAGGCGCTGCGCTTCCGTCACGGTGTCGTCAGCGCTGTGGGCCGAGCCGGGTGACACCTCGATCGAGACGAATCCGTCGCCCCCTTTGGCGGCGTCGAACGTTGAGCGAAAAATGTCGCAGGCGTCGCGAACGTCGGTCGTCTCGAGCATCTCGAACTGCTGCCAGGCGGTCTGCCCGCGCGGCGCGCCGTTCAGTTGCTCATCGTACGCGTTGCCCTCCGCGAGCGCCTTCTCGAAGATGGTCGGATTGGACGTCATCCCGGTGAGCGCCTCATCGCGGATGCGCCGCGCGAGATCGCCATTCTTCAGGATGCCGCGGTCGATGAAGTCGAGCCAGATCGACTGGCCGACGTCGTGTAAACGATGGAGGGAAGTCATTTCGGTGTCCGTGTGCGGGCGGTATGGCGCGTTCCCGATCACTTCATGCACTCAAGCTACCACAGCTCAGACGGCGCGGGCGACTTGGCCGGAGGCACGCTTGCGCTCGCCCTTGTTCTTGTACATCGCGGCATCGGCGGCGGCGATCGCGTGCTCGAGTGCTTCGCCGCTGGCGTACACGGACGCGCCAAGGCTCACCAGCGCCTTCAGTCCGCGGGGGGCGCCCATCACGTTGATGGGGAGCGAGTCATCGATGGCACGCTGCACGCGTTCGGAGACTTCGATCCCCTGCGCCCCGGGCAGCACCAGCAGGAATTCATCGCCGCCCCACCGGTAAAGGCGGTCCGACGGACGCAGCGACGCGCGCAACACGACCACGAGCTGATGCAGCAACATGTCGCCCGCGGCATGGCCGAATGAGTCGTTCACGGTTTTGAGGTTGTCCATGTCGAGCACGATCACCGTGCCGAACATCGCCTTCGCCGCCTCGAGTCCGACGCCTTCCTCGAACGCCTGGCGGTTGAGCGCGCCGGTGAGCGGGTCATACAGCGCCGTGCGACGCAGCTGATTGTGCGCCACCTCGAGCTCGGCACGCGCGTCGTCGGCTTCGCGCTTGGAGTCATCCATCAGCATCACGACCATGCCGAACGCCAGCAGCATCTGCAGCAGCAGATCGATGTACGAGTTGTACGCGACCCAGGTCGTCGGGAATCGCGAGAGCAGGCCGCTTC
This sequence comes from Gemmatimonadales bacterium, assembly GCA_038228795.1. Classification (GTDB taxonomy): domain Bacteria; phylum Gemmatimonadota; class Gemmatimonadetes; order Gemmatimonadales; family Gemmatimonadaceae; genus JALZAE01. Next base: position 89,711 of record JBBROY010000003.1, on the reverse strand, counting down.
CCAGCCGCCCTTCGCCGGCGGCGAAGCCGAGGAAATACAACACCCACAGCAGCGCGACGATGGCGAAGATGCCACCGGTCACATGGCTGCCCAAGCTACGGCGCGAGCGCGGCAGCGTCAGGAGCACGATCGCGGAACCGCCGTACGCCACCACGGCAATCGGCGCTTGGCACATCACGACGACGCCGAGCGACTGTTTCATCAGCATCGGAAACGTCGCGAACACGACGCCGAGCGCCATCGCGCCGGCGTAGAACCGCGGCAGCCTGATTCCCCGCGCAAAGGCAAGCGAGCCGCCGAGTAGCATCGCGAGAAAGACAATCTTTCCGAGCTGGTAGACACCGTACAGGAATTGCTCGGCCAGCCCCTCGGGCATGATGAGCACGTCGAACCCCGGCACGAGATCGTACCGGATCACGAGGGCCGACATCGCCAGCACCAGGGCGATCCACCCCTGCGTCCAGACACCGAAATAGGTCCGGCGGCTCGCGTCGCGGCGCAGCACGAAAAACAGCAGCGCCAGCAGCATCGCCCCGACCAGCTGGACGATGATGCCGATGTAGGATACGAGTGCGGTGATCCTCTCAGGGGACATGCACAGACGGGGCGAGGTCCCGCGTTCCTAGGAAGGGCGGGGAGTGGGCGTACGGATGCCGAGCGATATCTCTAAGGAGACGAGCCTGGCAGTCTAGAGTATCGGATCGGGGGGCGCTCGGGCTGCAGCGCTGCCCCTACTTGGGCGCGCTAATCGCCACGTCCACGCGCTGGCTCAGCTTGAGTGGCGTGCGGTCCGCGAAGGCGATCTTCACCCGCAGCACGCGGGTGTCGGTCGGGCGTCCCGGGTCCTGCGGCCTGAGACGGCGGGCGACCACGGCATCGGGCACCGCCTCGACCGTGCCGCGCCAAGTCACGCCGGGATACCCCTCGGCCGTAATCGCGACCGATGCGCCGGCGGCGATGCGACCGGCGTCGAATTCGTCGACCTCGGCTTCGATGCGCGTCCTGGTCAAGTCGGCGATGGTGACGATACGCGAGTCGGTCGTGACGTGCTCGCCGGGATTCGCCTCGCGCGTGACCACCACGCCGGCGATCGGCGAGACGATGCGCGTTTTGGCCAGCTCGACGCGGAGGCGATCCATCGTCGCGGCGGCTACGCGCATGCGCGCGAAGGCGGCCTCGTAGTCACGCTGCGCCTTGTCTACCGCTGCCTGGGGCACGTTCTTCGATTTGGCAAGCGCGTCGGCTCGGGCGAGCTCCGCCGAGTACAGGCGCCGATCGGAATCGGCCTCGTCCCACTTTGCCTTCGCCTCGGCGAGCTGCGCGCGTTGCGAGCTCGATTCCATCTCGGCGATCAGATCACCAACGCGGACGACGGTGCGCTCGTCGACCGGCATCCTGATGATGCGCCCCTCGACCTCGGGCGTGATCGTGACTTCGGCGCCGGGATAGGCGACGACGCGGCCCTCCGCCACCACGCGCGTGCCGTTCTCAGCCGATGGCTTGGGGGTCAGCATCGGCGTGATGCGCGGCGCGTCGAGGCGCCCGGTGTCGCTCGTGACTTTGTTGCTGCTGGCTGAAGTGGCTTTGGGCGATGCGACGCCGGCGCCTTTCGGCGGACGCGACGGCTCGGGGCTTCGCCCTCTCCAGACCATCGCCCCCGTGACGACGAGCGCGAGGGCCAGCAGGCCAAGAATCCAAAAAAACAGGCGGCTTCGAAGTGGCGCCGGCTGTGGAGCGAAGATGTTCATGACACGAGCCGTCCATCCCTGATGTATGCAACGCGATCCGCGATCTCCCGCACTTTTGGATCGTGCGTGACGACGACGAGCGCTTGTCCCTGTTGGCGGGCAAGCGAGCGAAAGAGTTCCAGCGTTTGTGCGCCCGTCTCACTGTCCAGGTTGGCGGTTGGCTCGTCGGCGAGCAAGAGGGGAGGCTTGCTCGCTATCGCCCGGGCGATGGCAACCCGCTGCTTCTGGCCTCCAGAGAGGTCGCTCGGCAGAAAGCTACGTCGGTCGGCGAGCCCTACGGAGTCGATCGCCACCTCGGCTTCGCGACGCGCGGCCCTTCCCTTCAATCCCCGTATGTTCAGCGCGTACTCCACATTTTCCACCGCGGTGAGCGCCGGAAAGAGATTGTACTGCTGAAAGATGAATCCGATCTTCTTGCGGCGAACCGCGGCGAGCTCCCGCGCACTGCAGTCAGCGACGTCGCGTCCGTCGATCAGTACACTGCCGCTGGTCGGCGTGAGAATGCACCCGGCGATGCAGAGCAATGTCGTCTTGCCCGAGCCTGACGGTCCCTCCAGTGCCAACACCTCGCCCGCCGCGACGGAGAGCGTGATCCCCTGCAGCACGTGCACGGGCTCGTGGCCTTCGCGGAACGTCTTGAAGATGTGTTGGATTTCGAGCAGGGACACGGAGAACCGAGGGGTTAGGGGCTAGGGGTTAGGTGCTAGGGCGCGAGGTGAGTCCGAGGTGCCGGCCGACGCCTGCTGCCGACCTGGCACCTAACAGCTAGCCCCTAAACACCAGTGCCGGATCGATACGCGCAACTTTCCCAAAGGAAAGCATCGACGCGCCGAGGCAGAGCAAGACGGTTCCGCCGGCAACGGCGAGGACGAGCGGCGGGGGAATGATCAGCTTCAAGTGGATGGATGCAAAAACGGGACGCAGCGCGTAGCTCGGGCCCACGCCGAGCGCGAAACCTACGACGGCGGCGACGAGCGCTTGACGCATCAGGATGCCATAGATGTCGGCGTTGCTGCCGCCGATCGCCTTGACGGTGCCGAACTCCTTGATGTGTTCCATGGTCGACGTGTACAGCGTGAGCGCGACCACGATGACGCCGATGAGGCAGCCGAGGAACACGGTGAGATACATGTTGAGGCCGAGCCCGGTGCTCTCGAGCCAGTACTTGGTCGTTTGCGCCGCCCACTCGCTCTTCGTGTAGACGTCGTTGTACGGCAGGCGGCGCTTGATCTCGGCGCGTACCGCGGCGGTATCGGCGCCGGGCGCGATCTTCACCAGGATGTAGTGAGTCATGTTGGCGAGCACATTGGCCTGGAGATCCTGCGCGATTCGGTAATTCATGAAGCCGATGGGCGTCGTGCTGAACGACAGCGCCCCGCGGGTGCGCCCGATGATCTTGAGGCGGTTGCCCATGATCTCCCGATATTCGCCGACGCGGAACGTGCCGAAGCGGCGCGTCGCCGACTCATCGAGAAAGAGAAACTGACCGCGGCGGAGGTCCTCCGTTTTTCCCTCGCTCACATCCCACGGCAGGTTCCAGCGATCGAAGTCCTCGAGAGCATAGGCGAGCATGCTCTCCTGCGCGCCGTTGGGAAGATCGATGTACATGAACTGGACGAGCAGATTATCGGCGCGCTCCACCCCTTTCACGGCGCGCACGCGCTGCACGTACGTCTCGGGAAAGACGTGCGCGAAGTCGACGTTCGGGGTGTTGTGCGCCGTCACCCACAGGTCGGCCGTCGCGTGCTCGATCGTGACGGTGGCGTTATCGAGTAGCCCGATGAAGAGTCCGGCCTGGACGAACACCAGCATGACGGCGAACCCGACCCCGCAGACGGTGATCGCGAATCGCAGCTTGTCGTGCAGGAGCGTTTTGAGGGCGAGGTCTACCAACGGGATGCTTGGTGTCAGGTGTCAGGTGGTGGGGCGACATTCAGATCGGCTACGCTGCCGTATCGAGCGTGCGTCTGATCTCGGCGAAGCGTTCGCGTGTGATACGATAACGGGAGAGGCACCAGAGCGCGAAGGGAATGGTGATCAGGATGAGATACGTCGGGGTCATTGCGAGGTTGAAGCGTACCGATTCCGACTGAGTGGCGCTCGATGGAATGAAGCCGATGCGATCGAGTAGGAAACCGCTCAGCACGAGGCTCACGGCGGCGCCGAGCTTGTAGGCGAAGGTGTACATGCCGAAGTAGAGCGCTTCCTCGCGCTTGCCGGTGTCCACTTCCGCGACGTCGGCGGTGTCGGCGACCATGGCATAGGGCACGGACATGAACGCGCCGTTGCCGAGGCCCGCCAGGATGTTGAAGGCGCCGAGCGTCAACGGCACACTGTGCGCGTCGATCGGGAAGAGGCGCCACCACACGTGCGCCCACGGTGCGCCAATGAACCCGACCAGCGCGAGGGCGCCGCCGAGCAGCAACGCCGGCTTCTTGTCGTAGCGCTTGGTGAACCAGACCCAGAATGGCTGCGAGGCGATCGAGCAGGCGAACAACACGAGCGCCAGCAGTCCGATTTTTGGGCCAGTGAGCCCGTACGTGTACGTATTGGTGTGAATCGAGATCGTGATGCCAAACTGAAAGCCCGCCTCGATGATGAACATCATCAGCGCGAGCATGAAGAAGTCGCGGTTGCGCACCGTGCCGGCGAGGTCGGTTCGAAGCGAGCGCAGTGGTCCGCCCTCCTGCTTCATCGTCTCCGATCGCTTGGGCAGCACCGCGATGTAGCGGCGCGTCGCGGCAAAGACGACGAGCGCGGCGATGAGCGTAATGGCCGCCCAGGTCGCTCCCATCGGTGGATAGGCGGCTGGGTTGAGCTGGCCCTTGAGGTACCGCGGCGTCGACCGGAAAAACAGGGTGAGCCCGCCGACGATCGCGGTCACCATGCCGAGGAGATAGAAGGTGGCGCGCATCCCCTGGATCGACGAGCGCTCGTTGTAGTCCGAGGTGAGCTCTCCGCCGAGCGCGTTGTACGGGACGACGAAAATCGTGAGCGATGTTTTGAGCGCGAGCACGAGCACGAAGACGCGAATGAGCTTCGCGTTTCCGCTCGCCGCGGGGTCGATCGACCACAGCAAATACGTGAGCAGCGCGACCAGCACGCCGCCGAGGAGCAGGAATTGATGCCGGCGCCCAAAGCGCCGGCTCTCCGTGCGGTCGGAGAGCCACCCCATCACGGGATCGAGCGCCGCATCCCAGGCAATGGAGATCGCCACCGCGATCCCGGCAGACGATGCGGGTATACCGAGAATCGCGGTGGCGTAGAAGATGAGAAACGTCGCGACCGCCTGGTGCGGCAACGAAAACGCGATCGTCCCGAATCCGTAACCGAGCTTTCGCAGCGCGGGAATACGCCCGCGCCGCGAGTCATCCGCCATGCGTGCTCCTCACCGGTAATCGATAGAGAAGGTGCCCATGATGAGGCGTCCGAGAATCGGCGAGCCCGGCACTTCGACGTGCTTCTTGTCGAGCAGGTTTTTTACCGCGATGCCGAGCCGCGCGTTCGCCGAAGGAATGAAGCTGAGGGGGATGCCGGCGTTCAGGTCGACGACATCGTACGCGGCAACCGGCCCGGTGCTGTACGCCTGGGCCGAGATGAAGTTGAAGTTGCTCACGTGCGTGTACGCGACACCGGCGTAGGTGCCCATCATCCACCAATCGCGCGCGTCGAGCGCGCCGTGGTACTTGTGCTGCGGCGCGTTGAAGCTCGGCTTGGCCACGCCGATGCGGGGATTCTTGAAGGCGCTATCGGGATGCTGGTACGACATGGCACCCGAGACGCTGAACATGTTGTTGAGCGCGAGCTGCGCGCCCACGTCGACGCCTTTGATGTCGAGCTGGCCGTAGTTGAAGTAGGTGAGCGTGACCTCCCGACGAGCGGCGCCGGCGTCGTCTTTCACAAAAATGCCGTGCGCCGCATCGTTGATCACGAGTGGCGACGTGATGAAGTTCTTGTAAGTCGATTGATAGGCAGAAACGTCTACGAAGAGCCTGTCGAACCAGGTGCCGCGATAGCCGGCTTCCACCGACGTGATCTCGGCCGGCTTGATCGCCGCGATCGGCGCGGGCACGGCGCCGCCGGGCGCCAGGTTCACAAACTCGAAGCCTTTGTGCGCGCCGCGCAGCCAGATGTCGAGCCCCGATTGGCGGCGGATGAAGCTCTGAGCATACTCGACCTGGATCGGCGGCGAGTTGAAAGCGCGGTTGTAGGTGACGCGGACGTTCTGGTCGCCGATACCGTACGAGAGCGCGGCCTTCGGGCTGAAGAAATTGCCGAAGTCCGAATTGTGGTCGTAGCGGCCGGTGAGGGTGAGGCGGAGGTTGGGCACCATCTGATTTTCGTACTGCCCATACGCGCCCGTCTCATCGATCTGAATGGCGGGGTTTCCGGGCGAGTCGCTCAGGTACGTACCGTTACTGACCGGCTTGCTGCGGCGGAACTGCACGCCGGTGGTGAAGAAGTGTTGCTGGAGAAATCCGACCGTGTGCTGTGCCTCGAGATCGAGGCGGCTCGACTTGTCGACGAAGGTCGCGGCGGTGATCGCATCATCACGGCTCTTGCCGGGACCGCCGAAGATCGCTGGGATCTGTTGCTGCGCGGCGTTGTCGATGTTGAACGTCTTGCCGGCCGAATTGGCCGTATAGTAACCCTGCAAGAACAGCGATCCGAAGCCGAAGAAGTTGTCGAGATTGGTGCGCAGCTGGTGATAGTACAGATCCCAATCATCGCCCTGCAGGCGGCCGATGTTGGACAAATTGATGAAGTTCGAGCGCACGAAGCCGCCCGAGTAGACGACGCGCGCACCACTCATGGGATAGAAGTAGAGCGAGCCGCCGAACGTCTTGATGTCGATGTTGTGGTTGACCACTGAGGAGTCGTTGGCCGTGTAGACGGTGACGCCGGTACTCGGGTTGCGCACGGGGAAAAAATTGAACCGCTCGAAATCTTTGCCCGTGTAGCTCTCGGCGCTGACCTTGTAGCCGAACATGTCCGAGAGGATGCCGCTCGAGCGTACGCCAATGCGAAGGATGTCGCGGTTGCCGGCGGTCACCTCGACACTCTGTCCCGGGTATTCGCGCGGATCCTTCGTGATAATGTTGACGACGCCGGCGCCCGCATTCGCGCCGTACAGGGCCGAGCTCGGCCCGAGCACGACCTCGACCTGCCGAATGTCGTTCTTCGTTGCCAACACCAAGCCGGGAATCGGCGCGCCGACGCCCGGAAGCGAAGACAGGCGATTGTCGATCAGCAGGAGCATGTTACTCGTAAACGGACTCACGAAACCGCGGGCGCTCACTTGCTGCTGCACGAGTCCGGTCTCGAAGAAGTCGACGCCTTTCAGCGTGCGGAGCGCTCCAAACACGGTCGGTTCCTGCTTTTGCTCGATGACCTGTCCATCGATCACGCCGATCGATGCCGGCGCGTCGGTGACTCGCTCCTCGCGGCGCGTTCCGGTGACTACCACGGCCGCGCCTTCCAGCGCGACGGGCGACATGACGATCATCACCTCCGTCGCCTGGCCGACGATCACCGCAATGCGTGGGCGCGCGCTCTTGCCGTATCCAATGCGCGCGGCTTCGACGTTGTACACGCCCGCCGGCACCTTCTCGATCGCGAACGCGCCGTCGGCGCCGCTGGTGGCGCCGGCGACCGCTGTGCCCTGCGGACTTCGCGCGACGACGGTGACCTGCGGAATCGGTTGGCCGCCCGATGCCTCGGTGACCTTACCGGTGATTCGCCCCGTCTGTGCCGACGCGACGGCGGCGACCAGCGGGCAGCAGGCAAGCACGGCAACACAGGCAGAGGCGACAGTGCGCGCAACGACGGTCGAGAGCATCGAGAATCCGGGAGTGGGTGAATCGATGTCGGGATGACGCGGCTCACGAGAGGGTGGAGATGGCCTGCCCCTCGTGTGCATGACCTTCGCGCGCGAGCATTTCACGGATCTCCCGGCGAAGCACTTTGCGCAGATAGCTGCGCGGCAGTTCTTCGAGCACGCGCACGCGGTCGGGAAGCTGCCACGGCTCCAGGCGCTCAGAGAGGAACGACATCAGCTCGGCGCCGGCCGACTCCTCGGCGATTGGGTCGCCCTGTTCGCCGCGCGCGGCTCGCCGGAGTGAGACGCACATGACCAACTCCGGCCCGTGGCTCACCAGGCACGCCTCCTTCACCGACGGATGCTCGTGCGCCACTTCCTCGATCGTGCGCGGGTAGATGAGCTTGTCCCCGCGCCGGAGCAGATCGGGACGCCGGTCGAGCACGTGGAGGAATCCTTCCCGGTCGAAAAATCCGAAGTCACCGGTGTGCATCCATCCGCCGGCGAGGGTCCGGGCCGTGAGCTCGGGTTGGCGCCAGTAGCCCGAAAACACCGTCGGGCTCTTGATCAGCACCTGCCCGATCTCTCCGGTCGGCAACGGTGCGTCCTTCTCGTTGGCGATGATCACCTGCACCTGTGGGACGACGCGCCCAACCGACGAGAGCACGTTGAGCGGTGCTGGGATCCCGTCGCGAAGGTGATCCTCCATCTGGAGCAACGAAACCGGCGGCAACACTTCCGCCATGCCGTAGCCCTGTTGAAAGATCGGACCGAAGCGGCGGAGGGCTTCCTCGATTTTCGCGGCCGGCGTGGGAGCGGTTCCGTAAATGACGTTCGTCACGGTGCTCATGTCGGGCAGCTGCTCCACGGGCCAATCGAGCACATCGATCAACTGGCTCGGCGTCATGAAGATGCGCGTGACATTGTGCTCCTCCACCAGCGGCAGCGCGTGCTCGAGGTCGTACGAAGGTGGAATGACCATCGCGCCGCCCGCGATGATCGATGGCAACACCAAGCCGCTACCGGCGCCGATGAGCGGGATGCACACGAGCGTGACCTGCCGCTCGATCGTCGGCACGATGCGCACGTTGGCGAGCGTGAGACGAAGGCTGGTCAGCGCCACCTGCTGATCCACGTACAGCGCCTTCGGCACGCCGGTGGTGCCGGAGGTGAAGCCGAGCGCCGCCGGATCCGTCGGCGCGATCTTCGAGGTCGCCTGGCGTGCGTGGTGCTGCGATATGACGCGTTCGTACGTGTCGCCGGTGCCCGCGCGGAGAATCGGCATCGACGGACATTCGCGCACCAGCATCGCGCGCACGCCATCGTCAGTGCGCGGGCCGATGATGAACATCGTCGGCGGCGCCATGCGAACGGCGCGGGTGATCAGCTCGAGCGCGTGCGCCTCATTGAATGACGTGAGGATGACACCGAGCTCGTACGCCGCGAGCCGTACCTCGATCTGCTCGTGATCATCGTGCAAATGTGTGAAGACGTGATCGCCCTTTCGCACACCGAGCGCGCTCCAGCCGTTGGCGAGCGAGAAAACGCGACTGGCCAACGCGCCGTACGTGAATGCCGAGGTGGGCGTGATGAGTGCCGTCCGATCGGCGTACCGGTCAAACGCCCATCGCACCGCGTCGCGCGGCACCTGAAATCGTCGCAGCGTGATCTTGAAATGCGCGAGCCGCAGCCAGGACGGGATCAAGATTGGCCGTCGGGTCGGCGGACGAGGTGGTGATGGCGTGTCGTGCGACACACGATGGCAAGCGGCATCGAGGCGGGGCGCTGTCGCGAGATTCGCGAGTATGACTGCTGCTGATGAACGGCTCTCGGCAGTATACGGACAACCGGAAAGCGAACAGTGTTCCGGGTCACAGATCCGGAAGACGTCAGATGTCCGATGTCAGATGTCGGTCACGCGCACCGCGCCGGGATTGCCAAGAATCGATGGCGCTAATTTCGATTTGCAGTGAGGAGTTGGCTGGAGATCGCAAGGGGTTGATTCATCCGACGATGCCGTGCACCATCACAAGCTCAAGCGCGGGTGGACACGGAATGTGGTTTGCCCATCGACGCTCCGAAGTGAGCAGCATCACCTGAAAGCCGGGGGCTTGAATGGATCTCCTCACGTGGCTCATCGTTGGGCTCATCGCGGGCGTGTTGGCGTCGCTCGCCATGGGTGGAACGGGATACGGTCTCATCGGTGACATCGTCATCGGCATCGTCGGCGCCTTCGTGGGCGGGTGGCTCTTCCGTGTGCTGGGGATCGCATCGCCCATCGGCGGCATCGGTGGGGTCATTCTCGTCGCTTTCATCGGCGCCGTCGTCCTGTTGTTTGTGATCCGCCTCATCCGGCGCGGCTCGACCAGACCATAGCGTCGCGCCGTGACGAGTCCGGCGGACGCGGTAGAACGCTCGCTACCACCGCTCGACGGCTCATCCGCGTCGGGCGGTGGCTTTCGTTCGGTTGAGGGAACCGGCGGACCGCCCCTTCTCGCGGCGGTGATCTCCGTGGTCATTGCGATCGGAATCGCCGCGGTCGCCGTCGGCGTGGTGGCGAACATGGCGAGCAATCATCCCGAGCTCGCCCGCGCGCGGGCATTGGCATTCATCCGCGCATCGCTCGATTCCACGGAGCACGAGCAGTCGACCGTGCCGGCCTTTCGCCGCCGGTGGTGGGACTACTTTGTGCCGAGCCACGGCGTGCTCGCGGTCACCCCGCGCCGAATGATTTTCGCAACCGTGGAGCCACGACCGGGGCTGTTGGCCGGCGACGGACCGGGGAGCGTGACGGTCGAGTCCCATCGCTACGATTCCGTTGCGAACGTCCACACCGCGCGCGTGCTGGCCGGCCCCGAGCGGACGCTGACCTTTGAGTCTCGAGGGACCGCCGTGTCAATCGGCATCGAGCATGACGTGCCGGCGCGGATCGTCGACAGCATCGTCTCGCTCATCGCAACGCATTCGGCCGCGGCGCATGAGGGCCGTCGTTGTGAGGCGCGGCTCGCGGCCGCTCTCGCTGCCACGCCCCCGATGCGTCCGGAATTGCACGTCGTGGCACGCGGCGAAGCGCTGTTCACCGTGGCACACGATTTTCGGACGACCGTCGAGGAGATCCGGCGGCTCAACGCGCTGACCAACGACGAGGTGCGCATCGGCCAAGGGCTCATCGTCCGTCAAGTCGTCGACTCGGCTGCGTTGCGCGACAAGCTCCCAGTCTGTTCCGCGGTGCCGGAGCTATCGACTCCGTGAGCGTCGCTATCGCGCGTCGAGCTTGAACAAACCGTTGAGCATGTCCGATGCGTAGAGCGACGTGCCCACCTTCTGAACACCCCAGACGTACGCGGCGGTGCCGGCCTGCTGAAGGCCGATGGCGACTTCGCGGCCCATCTTGGTCAGATCGCACCGGCCGTCGGCGGCGCGCTGATCGGCGGTGCAGGTACCGAGATCGCCGCGAACGTTGAGCGCGCGCACCCCGGCATTGTAGAACGCCGCGTACAACACTCCCGTCTGCTCATCGAGCGAGAAGTTATGCGTGCCGGCGCCGGCAACGTGGTAGAAGGCCACCTCGTGTGGCGCGGCGAGATTGCTGACGTCGACCACGTGTATGTCACCCACCGAGGCGCTACCGATCGTGCCCGGTCCTTCCTCACCCACGAAGGCGTAGCGTGACGAGCCGGTGACCGCGTCGTGCATCCACCAGATATTGTGGACCTGGCCGCCGACGGTGAGCACGTTGCCGATCTGTACCGGACTGGCCGGCGATCCACCGCGGCCACCGCCGCCGATGTCCCAGATCGTCATGCCGTCGTTCCAGAGCGCGGTAAAGAGCAAGCCGTCGCGAACGAAGACATCGTGCACGAATGGATTGCCCATCGCGCCGGAAAAAACTTCGCGGGGATGCGCCGGGTCCGAGAGCTCGACGATCGTCAAACGCGCGGGCGTCGCGCCGGCCGGATCGATACAGAGGAACGCGTACAAAATGCCGTTCACCCGCTGCACTTCAGCGGTGTGCACACCGTTGGTCGTATTCGCCGATGCGTAGCGCGTAATGAGCGTCGGGTGCGCCGGGTCGACCAGACTGTAGATCACGATCGAGCCGTTGGCGCGCTCGGTCGCCACCACCAGCAGCTTCACATCGGCGATGGCTTGCACGTCACCCGTCGTCGTGGCATCGGGGATGATGAGTGAGTCGATCAGAATCGGCTGGTTACCCGCGACGTTCCAGACCTTCACCGCGTTGCCCACGACGGTTCCGCGGCGATTCCACGTCGTGGTGTACGCGTACGTCCCGTACACGTTCACCTCGGCCGTGTAGCGCTCGGCCACCAGACCGGAGCCGAGTACGGGCAGGGTGCTCGGTACGCGTTGCACCGGCGGCGCGGTGCCGCCGTCGTTGCACGCCGACACAGCTATCGCCGTGACGAGCCAGGCTACATGTCCCGCACGCTTCATCTCGCACTCGGTTGAAGGGTCATTTCCCCGCACCGTATCTACCCATGCGGTGCATCATGGTGCCCACGCCGAGTCGCAGGCCTAGCGAGTAGCTCCAGAGCCGGCGCGCCCCATAGAACTCCGCGGGCACGAACACCGCCGGCGTGTCGAGCGCCTCGGCATCGATCGCCGAAACCTCCACGAAGGGCTCCGCACTGAACGCGCCGAGCGATGGGAGTGCGTGACGCACCGCCAGTGTCGCGATCGAGAATCGGGTGCGTCCATTGATCTGTACATCGGCGCTCGGGAAGACGGTGCGAAACGGATCGAGCAAACGCTCCTCCTCCGGCCGCACGGTTCGCTCCAACCGCAGCGCCACGGCGTTGCCGCTCGCGGAGACCTCCATCTCGCCAAGCAGACTGGCGAAGGTGAAGGCGCGCCGGCCGCGATTGATCTCGTCGGTCGAGGACCATTCGACGAGCGCGTACGTGTGCGCTGCCGCCATGGCCTGCGATTCCCATCGGCCCGTCACGTTCCACTTTCGCTGACGCACCCCCTTCCCATCACGATCTTCCGGCGATGCGACGTCCGCGTGGCTGGCGCGCAGCTCCGCGCCGCGCAGTGGGAACAGCGTTGCCCGCGCGGCCCACGAGTCGGCGAAACGGCGCGCGTTCGGCGCGGCAGATGGTGAGACCGGCTCGTCGCCGTTGAACGTCGCCGCTTCCAGCAGCACGGGCGACGACCGCAGCGCGACAACGGCGACGAGCCGCTCGAGTATCTGCGAGAGGTGATGGTTGACCGGAAACGCCGCGAACGGGCGCATCATTGGATCGTCCGAGCCGAACGGAACGAAGCCTCTGCCAACGGAGACCGACGCGGCCATGCCGGCGAGCGATCCGTTCACGCTTCCCATCAGCTCGTGCAGGTACGTGTGCGGATGACGCCGGTCGACATACCCTTCACCATAGATGCCGGTGTTCAGCTCGCCGCGCCTCAGCGTGAGCCCCTCGAGCTGGACGGTGCCCGTCAGCTCGACGCGGGACCTCCACGCGGAGAGTCGTCCCCACGCGAGCGGCTGGGCAAGATATCCCTCGGTCAGGCTCTTGCCGCCGATCGCCGGCGAGGCTCGCGTGATGAGGCCAATCGCGTGAACGCCGGCGGTCCAGCGCGTCGCGTCAGTCCCCTCCATCGCGTGCCCGACATGCTGTGCGCCCGACGATGTCACGACCGCGAGACACAGCGCGACCACCATCGCGCTACGTCTGTGCACGCAGTGCCTCCACGACTTCGGCGATAACCTCAGCGCGAGGAATGGTGCCCTGTGCAAGGCGCGCCGAGCCGCCTCCCTTCCCGCCAACCGCCGCCAGCACCGGCTTGAGCATCGGGCCGGCATCGAGCCCGGAGTCGGCCGACGCGGCCACGATCACGACCCTCGCCGCCGGTGAGGCTCCGATGAACACGGCGCGCGGCAGCGCCGCGAATGCCGGCGCGAACTCGCGCATTTCGTCCGCGGTCATGCGCTCGTCCAGCCGAACTACCGCCACGCGAAGCGAATCCTTGTGGTCGCCGGCGAGCGCATCGTAAAACTCGCGGGCGCGATATCCATTGAGCTCCGCCTGGATCCGCTTCCGCTGAGACTCGGCCTCGCGGAGCTGCAACGCTTGAGCGCTCACCAGTGAAGGCACCTCGTCGATCGCCGCGGAAAGCGATTTCGCCGCCGCTGCCAGCGCCTCGAAGTCGGCGCGCGCGCGATGCAGTGCCCGCGCGCCGCAAATGAACTCGACGCGCGTCGACTTGCGTACGCGCTCCGTGCCGCGAATGACTACAGGGCCAATCTCGCCCGCCGTGCGAACGTGTGTGTCGCCGCATGCGCTCCGGTCGACGCCGTCGATCGTCACGATGCGCAGCGGGCCCGTGCGGTCGCTCGGCTTGCGAAGGCCAGACGCGGTGGCGGCGTCCTCGAACTCGACCGAGACCGGCCGGTGCTCCATCACTATCGCGTTCGCGCGCGCTTCAGCGCCGAGCAGCCGATCGCGGCTCAGCGACTCGGCATCGAGATCGAGTGTGCTCGAGTGCGGCCCGAAGTGCACGCTCACGGTGCGGTAGCCAAAGAGATCCTCGAACACCGCCGACAGCAGATGCTGCCCCGTGTGCTGCTGCATGTGGTCGAAGCGGCGCTGCCAGTCGAGGCGACCGTTCACAGCGTCGCCAGCCGTGAACGCGACCGTTCCATCGACGACGTGCGCAATGCGACCGTCCTCGTCGACGACATCGATCACGCGCGCGGCGGCGATCGTGCCCGTGTCGTGCAGTTGGCCGCCCGATGTCGGATAGAATGCCGTGCGGTCGAGGTAGACGCGACGTCCCGAATCCGCGACGGCCGCGACGCGCGCCTCGAATTCGGTGACGTAGGCGTCGGCGTAGTACAGACGCTCGGTCATGGTCTGTTAGTGCTTGGGGCGGGCATGCGACGAAATATGGCTGAATGCGCGACGTAGGCGAATCGTGGGAGCGCATGGACCGGCGGCAGCCCCCGATGTGACGATTGCGGCCAACGGCGCAATGGCGGCGCTGGTCCTGAACTCCGGTTGGACGACACTCATGTGGACCCGACGCGATTTCATCCACCCGTGTGAGGCCACACTTCATGTCCCGTTGCTCCAACCTATCGTCTTCGCTCGTTGCCATGGTCTCGGTCGCCGTCCTCGGCGCCTGTTCGTCGGCCTCGGGCACTGGCCCGTCCGAATCATTGACCATCCGCGGATCGGCCGCGGCGCCCCCAGCGGCGGCCTCGTTCGCCAGCTATCGGGGATCAGTCTCCGCCAGCGCGACCACCGGCGACCCGTCGTCGTTGTCCGTCGGTATGTACGCGCTGTACATCAGCCGGAACGCAGATTGTTCCTCGCCCGTGATGGTCGAAGACAATGGCTCGTCGGCGGTATTCAAGGATTTCGTGGTGAACCCGGTGCTGTTCACCGGCACGCCGGCCTCCGGTGCGTACCAGTGCCTCATGATCAAGATGTCGGACGTGATACACTTTTCGCCCGCGACGTCGTGGGGTGCATGCACTGCCGGCACGGTGTATTACGGCGACATCTACCGCGATGGTGAGGATGACTGGAAGGACAAGGACATGGCGTCGATCGCCGGGCACGGCAGCGACGCGCTGCCGGTCGATGACCGCGTGACGATCTTCATCACGCGCGATCCGAGCGCCGTCGAAGCGCGCGGCGCAAGCCCGAACCAGACGATCGCGCTGGGCAGCGATCTCGTCGTGCCTGGTCATACCACATTTTACTGGAACGGCGCAGGGTCGGTCTCCGACGCCGGCGGTGAATGCGGCATCAACCCGGGACGACCGTCATTCCACTAGTCGACGACATCTCTCCAACGCAAAACGGCACCCGAGCGATCGGGTGCCGTTTTCGGTTTCACTCTCCATGTCGCCGACGCTCGCGAAGCAAAATCGCCGACTGAACGACGCTGACGGCAGAGGATGCACCCCAGTAGAGGCCGTACGCGGCGGAGTTGCGGAGCAGCCAGACGGCTGAGACGATCGCCGACAGCGCTCCGGCCGTGATGAGCGCTCGCATGCCCGGATTGCCGCTCGCTTTGGCTCCGAGCGTCGCCGATGCCGTCGCGAGTGCGACGACGGCCGACGTCAACAACGCGTCCGGCCGCGCCAGATCGCCAATCCACAGGAAGCGCGCGCCAGTCGCCAAACCGCCGCGCACGGCGGAGATGAGAGCGCCGATCACTGGAGCCTGCACTAACCACGTCGTCAACGTGTCGCGATTGACGCTGCCGACGCCGGCGTCGCGGCAAAGCGCCACCGTCTCACTGGCGAGACGCGCGCGGTCGTCCGCGTACTTCACTCGCAGTGCGGCGAGCTCCGGCTCGAGCTGGGCAAGCGCAACGGAGGTGCGCCGCTGCTTGCGCGCGAGGCGAAGCGATACCGGTAGGAGCGCGAGTCGCACGATGAGGGAGAACAGCAGCAGCGCGCTTCCGATGCCGCCGGGCACCACGTGCGCGATGGCGAACAGCACGACACGCATGAGATCCACCACAACCGTCCACCAAGCCATGGGACTCTCGCGAAAGGGATCTGCTCCGTACGGCACGAATCGGCGTGCGGTTCCGAGGGTAGATGGAGTGGCCCTCCCAACGCCCAACCCCCAACCCCTATTTCCTCTCAAGATCTCCCATACATTGACATCTTTGTATCAACCGTGCATCATACCTAGACAACTGGGTTACTCTTCGGGAGTTGCGCATGCCCGCCAAGGATCGCCTGCACGGTACGCTCGACGCGCTCGTCCTCAAGTCGCTCACGGCTGGACCTCGGCATGGCTACGCCATCGCCCGCTGGCTTCGCGATGCGAGCGCCGACCGCGTTCAGGTGGAAGAAGGCTCGCTGTATCCCGCGCTCTACCGCATGGAGCGCAGCCAGTGGATCGAGGCCGATTGGGGGATGACCGAGCTCGGCCGCAAGGCGCGATTCTACCGCGTGACGGCGAAGGGCCGCCGCCAGCTCAAGAGCGAGACCGACGAGTTCGCGCGCTTCGTCGCGGCCGTCACGCCCATCCTGCTGCCCGCCTGACGGCGTGCCGCGCATCGGACGCATGGGACGCCAGCTCGGCGCGTCGCTCTGGGGTGCAAGCGTGGGCGAAGAGGTCGAGGCCGAGCTCGACTTTCACGTCGAGATGCTCACGCGTGAATTGATGGGGAGCGGGCTTCCGCGATCGGCCGCCGTCGACGAGGCACGCCGGCGGTTCGGCGACCTGAGACAACTGAGCGACAGCTGCCGCCAGATCGGCGAGAGCCGGGAGCGAGAGATGCGACGGTCCGAATACCTCCGCGACATCATGCACGATCTCACCGTCGCCGCGCGCCAGCTGCTGCGCGCGCGCGGCTTCGCCGCCATCGCCATCCTCACTCTCGCGCTCGGTGTCGGCGCGACGACGGCGATCTTCAGCATCACCGATGCGGTCGTATTGCGCGCGCTGCCCTTCCCCGAGCCGGAGCGCATCGTCACGCTGAATGAAGTGTTGCGCGGGCAGCCGGACGGCGCGTCGGGCGGCGATTTTCACGATTGGCGAACTCGGGCCGGCAGTGTGCTCGAGCACGTGGCGGCGGGGGTGATGCAGACCGGCTTCACGGTGACCGGCGGCGACACGCCCGAGCTCCTCGGCGGGGCGCGTGTGAGCGCCGAGTTCTTCGCGGTATTTGCGGTTCCGCCGATGCTCGGTCGCACCTTCTCGGCCGACGAGGATCAACCTGGACGCGCGAACGTCGTGGTGCTCAGCGAGCAGCTCTGGAAGCGCCGCTTCGCCGGCGACCGCGCGGCGCTCGGCCGCACGTTGACCATGAACGGCGTACCGTACACGGTCATTGGCGTGATGCCGCGCTCGTTCGATGTTGCGTCGTTCGGCGATGAGCTGTGGGTGCCGCTGGCACTCACCGCCGAGCAGCTCGACAACCGCCGCTCCACGTTTCTCCGGGCCGTTGGCCGGCTGCGGGGCGGCGTGTCTCGGCAGGGGGCGCAAAGCGCCCTCTCCGCCATCGCCACTGATGACGCGCGGCGCTTCCCGGACACGAACGCCAATCTCACGTTCGTCGTGAACGGGTACGCCGATTCGCTCGTCGGCGGTTATCGCACGCGCCTGTTGATCCTGCTCGGCGCCGTCGGACTCGTGCTGCTCATCGCGTGCGTCAACGTCGCCAATCTGCTGCTCGCGCGCGGTGCGGTGCGCGCGAAGGAGTTCGCGATTCGGGCCGCGCTCGGCGCGGGACGCGCGCGAATCGTCAGACAGCTGCTCACCGAAAGCGTTCTGCTCGGTGCTGCGGGAATGACGATCGGGCTGGCCTTGGCGTACTGGCTCGTGCGGGGGCTGGTCGCCATCAGTCCGGAGAACGTGCCGAGGCTCGACCAGGCGCGCATCGATGGCCGCGTGCTCGCCTTCACGCTCCTCGTCTCGCTCGTCTGCAGCGTGCTGTTCGGCTTGGCGCCGGCCATCCGCGCCGCGCGCGGCAATCTCGAGGGCACCTTACGCGAGGGTGGGCGCGGATCCATGCTCGGTGCTGGACGCGATCGCTTGCGCGGGCTGCTCGTGTCGGCCGAGGTCGCGTTGGCCATCATGCTCCTCGCCGGCGCCGGGTTGCTGATTCGCAGTGCGATCTTGCTCCAACGCGTCGCGCCGGGCTTCGATCCGCGCGGTGTCGCAACGGCTCGGATGATCTTGCCGGACGCCAGATACCATGATGCCCCGCGCGTGGCCGACACGTATCGACGCATTCGCGATGAGGTCGCGAACATCCCGGGAGTGACCGTGTCGGCGCTCTCGTCCGTCGTGCCGATGTCGGGCAGCCAGACGCGCGCCGGCATCGGCGCGGCGGACGAACCGGATGAGCCCGGCCGCGCCATTGCGACGAATTTTCGCATGGTGTCCCCCCGCTACTTCGCGGCGCTGGGCGTTCCGATGCGCGGAGGGCGCGACTTTACTGAACGCGACGATGCGGCGGCGCCGCTCGTGGCCATCATCAATGAATCGCTGGCGCGCAAGCTGTGGCCCGGACGCGACGCGGTCGGCCAGCAGCTCTGGGGAATTCGCGGCGCGCCCGGTGCGCCACGGCCGAAGCTCGCGGTGGTGGGCGTCGTCGGCGATCTCCACGATGCCTCACTCGACGGCGAGGTCGCGCCCGAGTTCTACATCCCTGTTCCCCAGACGCCGGCGGTATTGTGGACCGCGCTGCAGCGGTCGCTGGTGATCGTGGCCAAGACCGCGAACGACGCGAGCGCGCTCGAGCATCCGCTGCGCAAGGCGGTCATGCGAGTGGACCCATCGCTCCCGCTGGCCGAGGTGCGCACCATGGAGCAACTCCTCGCCGGAACGCTCGAGACGGCGCGCTTCAACACGCTGTTGCTGGCCGCGCTCGGCTTCATCGCGTTGGTATTGGCGAGCGTCGGGATCTACGGCGTCATCTCGTACTTCGTCAGCCAGCGCACGCAGGAGATCGGCGTGCGGATGGCGCTCGGAGCGACGCCGAGCGATGTGGTGCGGCTCGTCGTCCGGCGCGGACTCACGCCGGTGCTGATAGGTGCCGCGGTCGGTCTGGTGCTCGCCGCGTCAGTCACGCGCGTGTTGAGCGCGCAGCTGTATCGGGTGAGCGCGACCGATCCGCTGACCTTCATTGCCGTGGTCCTCGCGCTTGTCTGCGTCGCCCTGGTGGCCAGCTACATCCCGGCGCGCCGCGCAACGCGCGTCGATCCGCTGCGGGCGATCAATGTTGGGGGGTAGAGGCTGGGGCGCCTTTCCGTCATGGCTCGGCACCAGCGAACGTCGTCTCAGCTGCCAGCGCAAGTAACTCTGCCCATCCGCCACTCGATCGCGTGGTCGGCGCTCTTCCCCTCAATGCGCGCGATCAAGCTGTCGGGGGCGAGATGCCTGTAGATAATTCGTCTGGGAAATTCGATCGCTGGATCTTCCCACGTCGCTGAACCGTGGCCGATGTCGACTGGAATGAACTCGCCTGGCTCCTTGCCCTTCGGATGCGGCCGCATGACCGGCCCCTTCTGCCCGACATCGATCAGGGTGAGTTCGTAGTCGGTGGTGCGGCCGTCCTTGATGTAGCGTGTGGTACCGAGCATGATGTTGGATGAAGGCGACGTGTAGTACTCCTCGATCATCGCCCCGCCGCGCGATGGACCTTGCCAGCATCCGCTCATGAACCGGAGCGCCGACATCGCCGCGGGCTCGTGCCCCGCTACCGACGGCGCCGGCGCCACGCCCGACAGGAGTTTCGCGGTGGACGCGGCGATGACGATCACGCACACCGACGACAGAACGATTCGAGTACGCATGCCAGGCCTCGAGCAGGGAGTGAGAGTGCGATACGATAGAAGCGCCGCGAACGGTACCGCGCGAGGCGCGCGCAGGCTTGGACAAACCCGACAGTCGTGAGCGACGACGCTCCGTTCTACGCCGAGCTGGCGCCATCGCCCTCGTTGGCGCGATTCGTCCGCGTCATCTGGACGCTCGACGTGCCGGCCGAATATCACCAGCCGCAGACGATTGTGCCCGATGGGTGTCCGGAGATCGTGATCAACCTCGGCGATCCGGTCGATCGCCGCCATGAGGATGGCGCGCTCGAGCGGCATCCGCGCCAGCTGCTGGTCGGACAGACGACGCGCGGCACCGTCGTCGAGCCGTCGGGTCGGCTACGGCTGGCTGGCGTGCGAATGCACCCGTGGGCCGCCGCGGCGTTCCTCGGCCGCGACGCCGGCGAGCTGGCCGATGAGATCGTGCCGCTCGGTGTCGCGGTGTCACGATCGCTCGCCCAGCTGATCGACGGCGCCGCGGACGGCGCATCGCCGCGTTCAGTCGCCGCGATGTTGCGGACGACACTCGAGCGCCGCGCCAACACGCTTTGCGCGCCCGACGCGATGGCGCGCGCCGCGGTGCGTCGGGTGATGACCTCCGGCGAGCCGCTCACGGTACGAGCGCTGGCCGCCGAGCTCGGCGGTAGCGAGCGACGCGTGCAGCGAATCTTTCGCGACGCGATCGGCCTCTCACCGAAGATGTTCCTTCGCATCGCGCGCGTGCAGCGCGCCACGCGGATGGCGCTCGATGAGGCCCGTACCACGTGGGCGTCGATCGCCGCGCGCTGCGGCTACTTCGACCAGGCGCACCTCGTCCGGGACTTCCAGCATTTCGCGAAGACGACGCCGACCCGTTTCCGTGCCGAGACCGCCCCCTTCACGGAGCACATGCTGTCCTAGGGGCGGAGCGTCTCGCCCTTCAGCCACCGCCCCAGATACTCGTCCGTCACTTTCTGGATGAGTTGGAAGCTCTGGCCATTGTACGCCGCGCCGTGATGTCCGGGCGGATAGATGCGCGTATCGACGTCCTTCCCCGCGTTCGTGAGCGCGGTCAACAGTTGCATGGTGTTTTGCGGGTGCACGTTGTCGTCCATCATCGAATGGATGACCAGCAGGTGCCCCTTGATCTTGCCCGCGTTCGCGATAGCCGAGCTTCGCTGGTAGCCCGCGGTGTTGTCGGCCAGCACATCCATGTAGCGCTCGGTATAGATCGAGTCGTACAGCCCCCAATCGCCGACGGCCGAATTCGCGATGCCGACGGAGAAGATGTCCGGATACAGCTCCATCGTGATCAACGTGCTGTAGCCGCCGTAGCTCGTCCCCATGATGCCAATGCGCTTGGAGTCCACGTATGGGAGCGTGCCCATGTACTTCGCCGCCTCGGCGAAGTCGTGTGCTTCCCACTTGCCGAGGTCGTGGTAGACCGTTTTCATGAACGCGCTGCCGTAGTTGTTCGAGCCGCGATTGTTCAAGCCGACGACGATGTAGCCCGACTGGGCCAGCCACTGGCTCCAGGCGCTGCCCGCGAACTGATCGTAGACCTGTTGCGATCCGGGACCACCGTAAATCGCGAAAATCACCGGATATTTTCGCGTCGGATCGAACGGCACCGGTCTGATCACGTTCCCATCGATCTTGGCCGAGTCAGACGTGGTGAAGCTGAAGAGCTCGGCGGGTGAGTACGCGTGCGTCGCCAGCCATTGCGTGACCCCGGCGTTGTCCTCGAGCGTCTTGAGCTTCGTGCCGCCCGTCGCCCATAGCTCCACCTGCTGTGGCTGCTTCACCGACGACCAGCGATCAATGTAGAAGGCGGTGCTTGGCGACATGTCGATGCGGTGCGTGCCGGCGGTGGTGGTGATGCGGTGCTGAGCGGTACCGTCGAACTTGACCGCGTAGAGTTGGCGCTGGAGCGGCGACGCCTGGGTGCCCGTGTAGTAGATGGTCTGGGTCTTGGGGTCGCTCCCCTCGATGCGCGTGACGCTCCACTTTCCGCTCGTCACCTGCTTCACGAGCTTGCCCGAGTAGTCGTAGCGATAGATGTGCTGAAAGCCATCTCGATCGCTGATCCAGAAAAACTCGCGCGAATTCGCGGGAAACGTCATCATGTCCTGGATGCCCGCATAGAAATCATAGACGTCGATCCAGGTGCTCGACTTCTCCTCCATCACCTGGCGCTTCCCACCGGTGTGGACGTCGAAGAAGAACAGCTTCATGTCGTTCTGCTTGCGGTTGAGCGTGATGAGCGCGACGGTGTCCGGCCGGCTCGTCCAATACACGCGCGGGACGTAGAACTCACCCTGCTCGCCGGTGTCGAGCCACGTCTTCTTGCCGCTCTTCACATCGACCACGCCGATCTTCACGGTCGCGTTCGAGTCGCCCGGCTGCGGAATACGGATCTGATCCCACGCATTGTGTCGTCCAGAAAAATCGCTGAGCTGCACCACCGGCTCGGCTCGCTCGTCCACCTGCCAGAAGGCGATGAAGCGGCTGTCGGGTGACCAGTTCCACGCCTGGGCCACGCCGAACTCTTCCTCGTACGTCCAGTCGAAGTGGCCGTTGAACACGTGCTCCGTCCCGTCACTCGTCAGGCGCGTCTCCTTCTTGCTGACCATATCGGTGACATACATGTCGCCGCCGCGCTCCACGCCCAGCATGGCGCCGTTCGGCGAGAGCTCCGCCGTGCGAGCGCCGCTGGTCGCCAACTGCATCGACTTGCCGGCGAGCGAGTATATGTAGTAGTCCGACGTGCCGGAGCGCCGGTAGATCTGCTTGAACTTCGTCTGGAAGACGAGATGCTTCGAGTCACGCGCCCACTGAAACGACTCGTACTCGAAAGGGTCGGCCGAGCCCGGGAAGGTGAGTCCCTCAGCGCTGAAAAGCAGCGTGTCGCGGCCGGTGGCGGGATCGAGCGCGCGGATGACTTCTTTGCGCGTCTGCGGATCGCGGTCGAGATACGAGAACCGCGCGCCCCCCTCGATCCAATTCACGTTGCGCGGGCCCGCGCGTCCGGCGAGCGCGCCACCGGAGCGCAGCGCGTCATCGAGGTTCGCGAACCGTGCCGTGCCCTGCGCGCCAGCGGATGCATGGCTCAAGACGGCGAGCGAAACAAATAATAGGAAGAAGCGAACGTACCGTGTGCGCATGATGGATTCCGCTCGAGTACCGTTGAGTCGATCTACCGTTGACATCATAATAGCCGAGGGACATGGAAGGTCCCAGCAACTGCCTGCCTGACGGCCGACGCACAAATCACGGCCGCTGCAAACTCATCGCTTCCGCCATCTTCACCGCCGAGTACGCGTTGACGATTCCGCCCGTCGCCGAGAGCGAGCCAAACTTCACCTTCTCGCCGCCCGAGCCGGGCTTGACGACCATCTGGTCGCCATGGCGCGTCGCCGATGCGAGGATGATCCGCTTGACGTCGGCGGCGGTCAGGTTCGGGTAGTAGGACATCAGCATCGCGGCGAGACCCGACACCACCGGGGCAGCCATGCTCGTGCCGCTCTCGCGCTCGTAGCCGCCGCCCGGAACTGTCGAGAGAATATCTTCGCCCGGTGCGAACACGTCGACCAGCTCTTTGCCGTAGTTCGAAAACGACGTGGCGAGACTGTCGAGCCCCTTCCACGAGGAGGCGCCAACCTCGATCCAGCTCTGCGCCCGGCTCCCGCCCTGAAACACCGGCGTCGGAAAATTCGCGCTGACGGCGAGATCGGCGCCTTCGTTGCCGGCGGCGTGCACCATCAGGACGCCATGGGCGTCGGCGTACTTCACCGCCTCGTCGACCGCGCCTTTGTACGGCGAATATCCCTTGCCAAAGCTCATGTTGATGACGTTCGCGCCGTTGTCGACCGCGTAGCGAATGGCGTTGGCCACATCCTTGTCGCGCTCGTCACCATCGGGAACGGTGCGCACGCTCATGATCTTCACCGCACCAATGCCGCCGTCGACACCATCGATGCCCAGCGAGTTGCCGCGCACCGCGCCGATGATGCCGGCCACGTGCGTGCCGTGCTTCGCATCCGGTCCCATCACGTCCGCGTTGCCATAGTGCCGCTCGGCGGGATTCGCGTAGTCATCGCCGACGATCGGACGCGGGTCGAAATCGGGATTGAGTCCGCGCTCGAGCTGCCCCTTCACCGCCTCGCGATTCTCGCGCACGATGTCGGCCGTGATGCCGGCGTCGGCGATGCGAAGATAGAGATCGCGGGCCTGCTGCAAATCCTTCGAGAGCGGTCGGTACGCCGCGACGCCGGCCACGGTGAGCATGTCGGTCTTGAGCGCCTCTTTCAGCATCGCCGTCACCTGCGACAGCGTCGCGCCGGCCTCGTTGATCTGCGCCAGATTCGCCTCCGCCTCGGCGCGGCGCTTTTCCAGATCGGTGGCGATCGTCTTGCAGCGCTGCTTCTCCGCGACAACCGCGGGCGGGCTCTTCTTGCAGCGCGCGTAGAGGCGCGTCAGCTCGAAGGTGTCCCACTGCACATCGCGGCCATCCTTACCTCCGATGAAGTTCCACCCACGCACGTCATCGACGTAGCCGTTTCCGTCGTCATCTTGGTGATTACCCGGCGTCTCCTTGGGATTCATCCAGAGATTCGGCCGCAGGTCGGCATGCAATGTGTCGACGCCGCCATCGATCACCGCCACGACCACGGTGCGCTTGGGCTGCTTGCCGGCGAGCAGCTCGCGGTAGGCGCGCTCGGCGCTGATGCCCGCCACATGGTCCGATGCCTCATCGAGCAGCTGCCAGTTGCGCGCTGCCTCATGGGCATTCGGGCTCGGGGCCGGATCTGCCGTCGGCTTGGACGGAGCGACGGCCGCGCTTTCGGGCCTCGCCGCGACGACTGGAGCCGGCGCCGTGGGCACGGGCGTGGTGCGCGCGGGCGCGCAGGCAGCGAGGAGAAACGAAGCGATGAACAACGAAAGGCGCGGCGCGCGCGTCGTCATGACGAGATCCTTGGGCGGTTGTCGGGAAGCACGATCAAAGAAAGATGACCGCGGCAGGCGCGCAACGCCAACCATCGCCTCGTAAGCGTTCCGTAAGAAGGGCAGACGTCAAATGGCAGATGTCAGATGTCAGATGTCAGATGTCAGATGTCAGTGACGGCGCATCCCTGCCCAATTGGGCGGGAATGCGCCGTCACTGACATCTAACATCTGATTTCTGACGTCTGCCCTTCAGTAATCGCCGAGCTGGATGGCCTCGAGCAACATGTCGCTCGATGCGCTCGCCGCGCGCAGCGACGCGGTGAATCCGAACTTGGACACGATCATCTCCACCATCTGATCGCTCAGCTCGCCCCCGCCTTGTACCGCGGCCGACTCGGCGCCATTCGCGCCAGACGTGCCCGCGTTCGCGACCTGCACGGCGGCGCGATCGAAGCGCGCCGCGTTCGCCTGCATGCCGCTCAGCGCGGCGTTCAACCCATTTATCACGCAACCCTCCGAGCAGGGAGTTCTCCCTCGATGAGTATCGGCTCATGGAAGGGAAACTGAAGACCGTGCGGTCACTCGTTCTTCATGGCCTGAATCGGGTCGATTCTCGTCGCCCGCCGGGCCGGAATCAGGGTTGCCGCGAACGCGACGGCGCAGAGCAGCGCGGTCACTCCCGCGAACGTGACGGGGTCGCTCGCGCGAACGCCGTACAGCAAACCCGACATCAACCGCGTGAGCACGAGCGCGCCAATGATGCCTGCCCCCGCGCCGGCCAGCGCGACGCCCATGCCCTGCCCCACCACTAGCCGCAGCACATCACTGGGTTTCGCGCCGAGTGCCAGGCGAATGCCGATCTCGTGCGTGCGGCGCGTGACGGCATAGCTCATCACGCCATAGATCCCGACCGCGGCCAGCACGAGCGCCACGGATGCGAAGACGACCAGCAACAACAGGTAGAACCACGGGCCGGCCGTGGCGTCCGCCACGACCTGTCGCATCGTCTGGACCTCCGAGACGGCAACGCCGCGGTCGATGGACCAGATCGCTTCGCGCACCCGCGGCGCGAATGCCGCGGCATCATCGCCGGCGCGGAGCACGAGCGTCATGTACGCCACGTGGGCGCCGTCGTCTTCGAGATACGAGCGGTTCTGCAGCACCGGGAGGTAGACCTCTGCCTGCGCCGGCGCTGCCCAGTCTTCCTGCCGCGCATTCTTCGACACGCCGACGACGGTCATCCATACTGAATCACTCGTCGGTTTCTGCAGTGAGATGCGGTGGCCGATCGGATTCTGGCCAGGCCACGCGCGCTGGGCGAGCTGCTCGTTGATCACGATCACTCGCGGGGCGCCCATGGCATCGCTTTCGTGCACATCGCGACCGCGCTGGAGCGGAATGCCCATGGTCTTGAAGTAGCCCGGCATCACGACGCGATACACCGCGGTTGGCGTCTCGCCGGGCTTCGGCAACGGCTGCCCTTCGATCCAGTACGCCCATCCCCACGTGTCCCCGGCGAGCGGCAAATGATTGATTGCGCTCGCCGAGCGCACGCCGGCCAGAGCGCGCACCCGCTCGAGCATCTGCTGATAGAAGGGACCGCGCCGGCCCGGCGCCGATTCCGCCGAGCCCGCGACGCCGACGGTCATCGACAACACGCCCCGCGGATCGAAGCCGGGATCGATCTGCTGGAGCGCGACGAAGGTTCTGATCATGAGCCCCGCACCGATGAGCAGCACGAGCGCGAGCGCGAGCTCCGATGCCATCAACATCGAGCGCAGCCGATTTCGCCTGACGCCTTCGCTACCGGCCCGCCCGCCCTCCTTGAACGATTCGCTGAGGTTGAGCACCGACGCCTGCATGGCCGGCACGAGTCCGAAGCCAACGCCGGTCAGGAGCGACACCGCCAGCGTGAACAGCAGCACACGGCCATCGAGCCCGATCGTTTCCACGCGCGGCAGGCTGCTCGGTCCCAGCGCGACCAGCACACGGATCCCCAGCGCGGCCAGCGCGAGTCCCACCACCCCGCCAAGTGCACCGAGCAAGACACTCTCGGTGAGCAGCTGGCGCACGATACGCGAGCGGCTGGCGCCGAGCGCGGTGCGCACCGCGATCTCGCGCTGCCGCGCCGCCGCGCGCGCGAGCAGCATGTGCGCGACGTTGGCGCAGGCAATGAGCAGCACGAACGCCACCGCGCCGAGCAGCACGAGCAGCGCTGGACGCACATCACCGACGACTCTGTCTTTGAGCGGCACCACGCGAACGTCGCCATTGGTGCCGGGATACTCCTGGCGCAGACGCGCCGTGATCGCCGCGATGTCGGCGCGCGCCTGTGCCAAGCTCACGCCGGCCGCCAGCTGCGCGAAGATGCGCAGACTGTTGCCGCCGCGTTGCGTCGATTGGCTGGCCAGGCTCATCGGCACCCACAGCTCGGACTTGGTAGCCCAGAACGGCGCGAACCGGAACGTGCCCGGCATCACGCCGACGACTGTGTACGCCTCTCCGTTGAGCGTGACCTCCGTCCCGACGATCTTCGCATTACCGGCGAAGCGCCGCTGCCAGAGGCCATAGCCGAGCACCACCTCGTGGTCGCGTCCCGGCTCGCCTTCGTCGGCGGCGAAGACTCGACCCATCAACGGATGCACGCCGAGCATCGGGAGCATGTCGGTGGTCAGCTTGAGCGCCCACAGCTTCTCGGATTTGTCGGCGCCAGTCAGGTTGGGGGTCCAGTACTCGGCCGCGCTCATGGCGGCGAAGGACTTGGACTGCTCGCGCCAGTCGAGAAAGTTGGCGGGCGCGACCGGATCCGTGCCGTGATGCAGGATGACGACAAGGCGGTCGGGATGCTCGTACGGCAGCGGACGCAGCAGCACGGCGTCGACCACGCTCAGGATGGCCGTCGTCGCGCCGATGCCGAGCGCGAGTGCGATGACCGCGGCGATGGTGAAACCGGGACTCTTCACCAGCATTCGCGCGCCGTAGCGAATGTCTTGCGCGATGGTATCGATCAGCACTCCGGCCCGCACATCGCGCACATCCTCCTTCACCTGCTCGAGGCCCCCGGCCTCGATCAGTGCGCTGCGCCGCGCATCGCCGGCGCTCATCCCCGCCCGCTCTCGCTCCTCGGCCAGCATCGCGACGTATGACTCGAGCTCGGCATCGAGCTCGCGCTCGGCGCCCTGCCGGTGAAGGAGATTGCGCCAGAGCGCGGCCAGCCGGCGATGCAGAGCCATGGGTCGATCCTCAGGTCTTGAGGGCGAGTGACATGGCGACCGCGATGCGGCCCCAGTGCGTCGCCTCGGTCTTGAGCTGCTTTTTTCCGGCGGCGGTGAGGCGGTAGTACTTGGCGCGGCGGTTGTTCGACGACTCGCCCCAGGAGGACGAGAGCCACCCCTCCTCTTCCATCCGGTGGAGCGCCGGGAAGAGCGAGCCCGGCTTGACGTCGAACGCTCCTTTCGTGATCTGCCCGACGCGGCGGGCGATGCCGAGCCCGTGCATCTCGCCGAGCGAGAGGGCTTTGAGAATCAGCAGGTCGAGGGTGCCCTGCAGCAGGTTGGTCTTGGTCGGGGGCATGGTTGTCCATATAGACAATCGATACGAGAGAAGGGTTGCTCCACTCGTATAGAATGGCGATAGGAGAATGCCGCAGCCTTCCTTTCACGTGCGGGGGTGCGGCCGCGCGCGGCGAAATCAGTTAGGGCTTCGTCTTGTCCGGGTACGCCGGCCGCTTCGCCATCTTGGGCGGATTCTTCTTCAGCTCGCCCATCACCACTTCGATCGCCTTCTCGAGCTGCGGATCGTGCCCGGCGATCATCGCCGCTGGCGTCTGCTCGACTTCGATGTCCGGCGGCACGCCGACGTTCTCCACCACCCACCCCTCTTCCGGCGTCCAGATGGCGAAGTTCGGTGCGGTAATGCTGCCGCCGTCCATCAGCACCGGGAATCCAAGGATGCCGACCAGTCCGCCCCACGTCCGCTTTCCGATCAGCGGGCCCATCTTGAGATTGTGGAACATCCACGGCAACATGTCGCCGCCCGAGCCGGCCGTCTCGTCGATCAACATTGCCTGGGGTCCCTGGATCGACGCCGTCGGGGTTTTCATGTCGGCGCCGTAGCGCATTGCCCACATGCTGATCGCGGGGCGGCGCAGGATGTCGATGTAGTAGTCGGCATAGCTGCCGCCGCCATTGAAGCGCTCGTCGACGATGATCCCTTCCTTGTGCGCCTGCGGATAGAAATAGCGCTTGAAGTACGTGTGACCCGGCTCGGCTGTGTTCGGCACGTAGACGTACGCGACGCGTCCGCCCGTCGCCGAATCGACCTTGTGCAGGTTGCCCTCGACCCAGGCGCGACTCCGGAGCGCCGTTTCGTCGGCGATCGGAACGACGGGCACCGTCCGCGCGCTGGTGCCGTCTGCGTTCGGCCCGATCATCACATCGACAATTTTCCCAGACGTGTTCTCGAACGCGCCGTAGATGCTCGATGGCGCGCGCAGGTCGACGCCGTTCACCGCCAGGATGTACTCGCCCGCCTTGGCGTTCACGCCCGGCTCAGTGAGTGGGCCGCGCAGGCTCGGCGTCCAGTTCAGTCCGCCGTAGACCTTCGCGATACGATAGCGTCCCTTCTCGATCACGTAGTCGGCGCCGAGTAGCCCGCCGGGAACGACCTTCGCCGCGGTCAGCCGGTCGCCGCCGCCGCCGCCGTGATGGCCGACGCTGAGCTCGCTCATCATCCACTGGATGATGCGGTTCACGTCGGCCTTGGTCGTCGCGTCCGGGAGGAACTGGGCGTACTTCTTCCTGTTCTCGATCCAGTTCACGCCGTGCATGTTCGGCGCGTAGAAGTAGTCGCGGTTGATGCGCCACGCCTCGTTGAAGATCTGCGACCACTCGGCGCGCGGATCGATCTTCACGTCGACATCGGCGATGGCAAGCTTGCCTTCATTCGGCGTGATCTTGGCGACCGGCGAGATGAACCAGTTCGGGCCGGTCTGGTAGAGCACCTTCTTGCCGTCAGCGGAGAGCGTGTAGCCGTTCACCTCCGGCGCTAACAGCTCGTCTTTGCGCTTGGCCAGATCGTAATGGTGCAGCGCGCCGCGGCTGTCACTGTTGCGCACATAGTAGACCTGCCCCGCCTCGCCTGCCGCCAGGCCGACGAGATCCGATGCCGCGATGGGCAGTGCGAGAATCCGGAACTCGATCCCTTCGAAGTCGACGCGCGTCGCGCCGGTGGCGTCGCGCCCGGGAGCGACCGGGGCGAGACGAACGTTGGCCGGCTTGGCGGAATCGCCGCGGGGCATCGAGTCGCGGCGCGCGCTCGAGTCTCGAACGACGACGACTTTCTCTTCGTCATTCTCCTTGGCCAACGGGTTCGGTAGATCCTTTCGCAACACGATCGCGTAGATGTTGCGCGTGCGGCGGAAGTCGAGGTTCGCCTGCGAGAACCAATCCTGAAGCGGGCCGGCATCGGTCGATCCGAACACATAGAGATACTTGCCGCTCCGGTCGAACGCGGGCTGGCCCACCTCGCTCAGTCCGTCGGTCACGCGCGTCGATTTGTCGTCGGCGACGTTGTACAGAAAAAGCGTGGTGACGAGCGACTGCGTGTTCGCGGTGTAGGCGAGCCACTTCGAGTCGGGCGACCAGCCGAAGGTCATGTTGGTGAGGCCGGCCGGCCCATACACCTTATTGCTGCCGACGAGCTTGGCGACGCCCGTCTTGAGATCGAGCACGTAGGTGCTCTGCGAATTATCGGCGTATGCGATCTTCTGGCCGTCGGGCGACCAGTCGAGCTCTGCGTAAAATCCGTGGCCGGCCAGCTTGTACGTCTTCGCTTCGCCACGGCCATCCTGTGCTTCCACCTTGAGCTCGTACTCGCCACTGGCGTCGGAGACGTAGGCGATGCGCGCGCCGTCGGGCGACCAGGCGGGCGAGCGCTCGTTGGACGCCGGGCTATTGGTGAGGTTGCGCGCATCACCCTTGTCGGCGGGCACCGTGATGATCTCGCCACGATACTCGAACGCCGCGCGCGCGCCGCTCGGCGAGATGGCGACGTTGCGAACGTAGCGGTCGCCGCGCAGGAAGCGGGGACGGGTCTCACGGAGATCGGCGGCGACACCGATGGTCAGCTTGCGCGGGGTGCCGCCCTTCGCTCCATCGATCAGGTGCAGATAGCCCGCCTGTTCGATCGCCAGCTGGCCCGAGCCGGGATCGCTCGAGATGTTCAACACCGGAAAATCGTTGCACTCGGTCAGCTTCCGAATGCCCTTCTGCGCGAGATCGTAGGCATAGACGTTGAACTCGCCGTCGCGATCGGATCGGAAGTAGACCGTGTTGCCGATCCACTGTGGATCGACGTCGTTGGACCGCGTCGCCGGCTGCGGGATCTTTTCGACGGCGTTGGTGGCGACGTCGTAGATCCAGATCTGCGACGCGGTGCCGCCGCGGTAGTGCTTCCACTGCTGGAAACGACCGGCGATCGGGTTGTAGGCGATGTGCTTGCCATCGGGCGACCAGCTTCCGCGCGCGGCGTTCGGGATGGGAAGCTTCGTCTCGATGCCGTCGGCGATCGTAACCGTGAAGAGCTGGGTGTAGCGATCGGTGAACGATTCGCGACCCGAGGTGAAGAGCACGCTCTTGCCGTCGGGCGTGAAGCCCTGGACGAAGTCGAATCCGGGATGCCACGTCAGCCGCTTGGGCGATCCGCCGGCGGCGGGGATCACGTAGACATCCGTGTTCCCGTCGTAGTTCGCGCTGAAGGCAATCGTCTTTCCGTCCGGCGAAAACACCGGGCTCAGCTCGTCCCCGTCGGCGGTGGTGAGACGGCGAACGTCCGAGCCGTCGCGGCGGGCGGTCCACAGATCGCCGGCATAGATGAAGGCGATGTGCGTGGCGCTGAGCGCGGGCTGCGCGAGGAGGCGCGTGTCGGTGACGTTCGGCTGCGCCGCGAGCGGTGCGGCTGCGAACGAGACGGCGAGGGCGAAGCCGACCGTCTGCGAGTAACGAGGCATGAGCGGGCGCGGAAGAAGGGGGATGACAAAGATGCCGCAGCAAATGACGCTACCGTGAGCGGAGCGGCACGTCCAGATCACTGGGCGCTCTCTATCCCCGTGTACCAGCGCATCACAGCCCAGTGGGTTGACTACGAAGAGCCTGGCTTCGGAGGTCCGAGCCGAGCCTCTTGTATCTGCCGCGCGAGTTGGTGCTCGATGTCCTCGGCGTCGAGCGGGGCGAGCATCTCGTCGAGCTCGGGATCGTTCGCGATCTCGTGGCCGAGACGGCCGTAGAGCCCGGCGACGAGGTGGAGCGTTTTCGTCAGCTCCTCCTCGGTGCGCAGGATGACCTGCAGCGTGATCTCCTCGCGCAGCTCGGCGATCTGCGCGTCGCGGCCCTGCGACATGAGAACGAAGATGCTGAGGAAGATCGCCTCGAGCGAGACGATCATCGTCAACAGACCGAACGGAAAGGGATCGAAGGGGCGAAAGCCGAGAAAGCCGACGTTCCAGAAGATCCAGAATGAGAACCACAGGACGTGCAGCGCCAGGAAGACTGGCGAGCTGGACATTCGGGTGAGCCAGTCGGCGCCGATCTCGAGTCGCGTCCGGTCTCGCGCGTGCTCCGCCTTGATCGACTGAATGGCGCGATGCGTGCCCCGCGCTCTCCGGTGCCGACGATCAGGCGTGTCGCCCTTTGCCTCACGCTGCCGGCCTTGGTGCTGACTCACGATGTCAGCGCCAGCACGCGCAGCGGGCTCCCGCTGCCATGTACCAGCTTGAGCGGTGCGGCGATCAGGATCGCGCCCGTCGGAGGGAGCTGATCGAGATTGCACAGACTGGCGAGCCCGAACTTTCCCGCCCCGTGCATGATGGTGTGGTTGGGGAACGGCGGGTCGAACCGCCCCGCTTGCCCCGCGTCGGTGCCCACCGTCTCGACACCGACGCCGAGGATGTCGCGCTCGGTCGCGAGCATGCGCGACGCCGCCGCGTCGAAGCCCGGTGAGTGCGGCCCGTCATCCGCGACGTTGAGAAACGATTTCGCGTCACCGCGCTTGCTCCAGCCGGAGCGCAGGAGCACCCACGCGCCTGGTGGAACGCGCCCGTTGGTCTTTTCCCAGGCAAGGATGCCGTCCACCGTAAGTAGAAAATCCGGATTCTTCTCGACCTCGCTCGTCACGTCGATCACGCAGGCGGGGCCGACGAACCGATTCGCCGGAATCGTATCGCACGCGTTCTCCGGGAGATCCTTGCCGGTGATCCAATGCACCGGCGCATCGAAGTGCGTGCCCGTGTGCTCGCCGAGTCGAATGGTGTTCCAGTACCAACCCGGACCGTTGTCGTCGTACTGCGAGATGACCTCGACGGTGACGCCCGGCGACGATGCGAACATCGGCGGCAATCCGATTACCGGCGTGTCGGGCCCGAGTGGCTGTGTGAGATCGATGACGCGAATGCGGCCGTCGGCGAGCTCGCGGGCGAACTGATGCAACGAAGATGATGGCATGAGCGAGGTTGGGTTGAAGAACTCGGCACACTACGGACTTGGCACTCGTCCCGAGTGCCGTTGCTTTTCGTCGCCCATCCATCGCGCGAATTGAAATCTGTTTTCGAGCAGTGCCAGGTCAGTCACGAATCCTGCCGGACCTTTTGCGTCGACCTTCGCGACGATGGTCGTCAGGGTGCGCGAAGCGAGCGCGGCGGCGAGGGCGGTGTTCAGTTCGTCGACGGTGCGAACGGTGGCGGTGCGCGGAATGCCCGCGCCCGCCGCCATGGCGGCGATGTCGCTGCCGGTCGAGGTCGCGGTCGGGAATCCGCCGACGGAGAGCAGGCTCTCATTGTCGAAGACGATATGGACGAGGTTCTTCGGCCGATATCGGGCGAGGGTCGTCAATCCGCCCAGGTTCATCAGGATCGAGCCGTCGCCATCGAGCACGATCACGTCGAGCTCGGGCCTGCTGAGCGCGATGCCGAGGCCCATCGACGACGCGAGACCCATCGCGTGCTGGAGATAGAAGAAGTTGGGCCGGTGCCCGATGGACTGCAGCTCCGCCGCGACGGCGCCCATGATGGTGACGACAGCGCGCTCCTGGAGCTGCGGGTAGATGGCGGTGAGGGCGTCGAGACGAAGCAAGGCGGAGGGGCGGGTGTGGGGAGTGGAGTGGTTGACTCGAACGTCCAAGTGCATTCGCTACTGTTCTTCCCACATCAAATCTCTACATAACAGCAGCGCGACCGGCTTATTCGCAGAATGTGCGAGCGTTTGCGCTTTGCGGATTCTATGGGTGACGTGAGTTGGCGAGTCCAGATACGCAAAGGGGATGCGGAGCGCTTGCAGGACATGTTCGGTCACGCCGCCTCCCTCCGTCTGCCACGGGTCGCGCTCGCCAAATTCGCCGCGGTGGCTGATGAGCATCAGCAGCGGAATGCGATAGAGCTGGGCGCAGGAGACGATGCCGTTCACCGACGCGAGAAAGCCGTGATTCTGCATCAGCATGGCCGACTTGACGCCGGCGAAGTGCGCGCCGGCCGAGATGCCGACGCCCTCCTCTTCCTTCGCCAAGCGCACGAGCGTCATCGCGCCATCGTCTTCCGCCATTCGGATGAGATGCACGAGCCACGTTTCGGGCAGCGCAGACACGAGCGAGACGCCGCAGTCCTTGAGCGACGCGTAGATGAGCTGGGAGGCGGATTGCGAAACGGGCATGGTGAGTCTTAGAGGCGCAGTGGACGTCCCGCAAGCTCAGACGGCTTTGGTCACGTGCAGCACATCCGTCACGAGCCACCAGATCCCCACGGTGAGAATCGCGCCCGGCACCACGTAGCGAATCCAATAATAGAGCCACACCGGGGCAGCACGGTCTGTGGAGTCGAGCTCGCGCAGCGCCTCCGAGCGCTTGAATGCCCAACCGACCGTGAGCACCGCGAGCAGCGAGCCGAGGGTCTGCATTCCCGAGCCGAAGAAGAGATCCCACGGGACGAAGATGCGCATGTTGATCATCGGCGGGATCGCCAGCACGAACACGGCGCCCGCCACCAGCCAGACCGCGCGCGTGCGCGTGATGCGTGTGTTGTCCGTGATGCCGGCGACGAGCACTTCGAACGACGCGACATCCGACAGATAGCCGGCGCCGAACAGCCCCGCGAAAAACAGAAAGCCGAACAGCCAGCCGCCGGGAATGCGCGCGAATACTTCCGGTAACGTCGAGAAGATGAGTCCCGGTCCGCTGTTGGGCTCGAGCCCGAGTGCGAACACCGCCGGAAAGATCGCGAGGCCGGCGAGAAGTCCACTGATCGTGTCCCCGGCGACGGTCCAGATGGCGCTGGAGTACAGGCGGTCGCTCGCATTGAGATACGAGCCATACACCACCATGAACGTGCCGCCTAACGAGAGCGTGAAGATCGTGTGCCCGAGCGCGGCCACGGCGACCTTGGCGGTGAGCTGGCTCGGGTCGAACTTCAGGATGTACCAGCGCACGCCTGTCATCGCGCCCGGGAGTGTGAGCGAGCGCGCGATGCACACGAAGAGCACGATGAACAGCGTCGGGATGATCCATTTGCTCGCCGCTTCGATGCCGCCGCGCAGCCCGCGCACGAGCACGATGGCGCAGCTCAGAATCACCAGCGCGGTGCACACGAGCTGCAGTACGAGCGAGCGCCCCACGAAACCCGTTTCGGGCGGCAAGACCGCGCCGAGATTCATTGCGATGCCGGCGGCGTGCACGAGCTGCCCGATGCCGAAATACAACACCCAGCCGATCACGCTCGTGTAGTACCCGGTCGCCGCCAGCACGACGAAACCGAGCAACCAGCCGACGTACTTGCCCCCGGGCAGACCGCCGCGCACGAAGGCGCCGAGCGTACCGCGCCGCGTCTGCCGTCCCAGTGCCCACTCCGCCATCAACGCCGGAATTCCAATCACGACGACGATGATCAGGTAGAACAGCACGAAGGCCGAGCCGCCGAACTTTCCCACCAGATACGGAAAACGCCAGACGTTGCCGAGTCCGAGCGCGACGCCGAGCATCGTCATCATCACGCCGAACCTGGAGGAAAACGTCTCTCTCACAGACCGATCTCCGCCAACGCGTCCAGCGTGCGGTCGATCTCATCCATCGTGTTGTAGAAGTGCGGCGCGATGCGAATCACCGGTCCGCGCGCGGAGGCGAGGATGCCGCGCTCGCGCAACCGCATCTCGACCGCGTGCGAATCCCCGCCGCAGACGAACGCGGTCGATGGCGTTTTGCGCGCGACATCGCGCGTGCCGTGCAGCACGAAGCCGCGCGCCTCGCCTCCCGCGATGAGCCGCTCCGACAAGCTGACCGTCCAGTCGTGGATGTGCTCCGCGCCCACCTCCTCGATGATTCCCATGCCGGCTCGCGCGATGTACGCCTCCATCACCGGCGGTGTGCCCATGTCGAAGCGCGAGGCGGTCGGCGACCAATCGAGGTCCTTCACGCGAAAGGCGAACGGATCCCAGCGACCGAACCAGCCGGTGATCGTCGGCTCGAGCGACGCGATGAGCGACGGGCGCACATAGAGGAACGCGATTCCCGGCACACCCATCAGGTATTTCAGGCAGCCGGAAGCGAGAAAGTCGACGTCCATCGCGGCGACGTCGACCGGTCGCGTGCCCATGGTCTGATATGCATCGACGTAGATCAGCGCGCCCCGCTCGTGCGCCGTGCGCGCAATGGCGGGGATGTCCTGCACGAAGCCGTTCTGATAATAGGCGTGGCACGCCGAGACGATGGCGGTGCGCTCATCGATCGCGCGCTCGTAATCGCCGACCTCGGTGACACCATCGCGAACACCCACCCACTCGATCTCAGCGCCGCGCGACCGCTGGGCGAGCCAGACGTGCCCCACTGTCGGAAACTCGGCCTCACTCACCACGATGCGGTCACGCTCGCCATCGAAGCGCAGCGCGCTGGCGATGCTGCTCGTCGCCTGCGACACCGATCCGCAGATGGCCACGCTCTCCGGCGAGGCATTGATCAGCCGCGCGAACGCTGCCCGCGCCGCCTGCACCTCGGCCATCCACCCGTCCCAATCCATGCCGTCTCGATTCCAGCCATCGAGGTAACGCTCCGCGGCCGCGCGCGTGTCATCGGTCTGCGGCGCGTGCGAGCAATTGTTGAGCGGAATCGTCGACTCGAGCAGCGGGATGCGGGATCGCAGTCGAGCGAGGTCGAACGCGGGCTCAAACAGCACCGGCCGGCCGTGCGCCATCATCTAACGTGGCTCATACAGAATCTCCATTCGCCGGCGAATCAGGAGGCCCAATCGTATGCCGCGCGGGCGATGCGCGCGATGACCGGCTCAATGTCGGCCATTTTCTTCGTGCGGGCGCGAACAAAGACGGCGATGGCGAGGTGTCCCTTGCCCGCCGGCAGCGTGATGATGCCGACGTCGTTCACCCCAGCCGTGTAGCCGGAATGGGAGGCCGCCGTGGTGCCGCTCTTGTGGCCGCTTTCGGTGCCGGGCGGAAGCAATCCACGCAGCCGTCCCGGCCTCGTCGTCGTCACGTGCAAGTCGTGCAGCACGAATTCCGAGTGCTCCGCGTTCACGAACCGGTGCCGCGCGATGCCGCCGAGCAAGAGCGTGAGCGCGTTTGGTGTGCTGGTGTCGCGCGGGTCGCGCTCGAACCGGCGCACCGCCCGCTCCTGCGCGGCAGCCGGCACGCGGCGCATCGCGGCGCGCATGGAGTCGAGGGTCCACTGCGCGCGAGGAGGCGGCTTCGTCACGCCAAACGAATCGAAGGCGAGCTCGGCCTCGGACCGATCGATGCGAATACCGCGCATCTTCTTCGCGGCGAGCCACGCGTTGGGTTTTGCCGGCCCACCGATGATGCGCAGCAGCGCATCGGCGGCCGAGTTGTCGCTCTGAATGAGGATCGAGTCGAGCAGCTGGTGCAGCGTGAGCGTAACGCCCCCCAGGGGCGAGTGTTCGGCGATCGTGCTGACCCCGAGCCGCATGTCTGATGCCGAGAGCGTGTACGCGGTATCGAGCGAGAGCTCGCCGCGCTCGACGCGCGACAGCACGTACAGCGCAAGCGGAATCTTGAACACGCTCGCCATCGGGAAGCGCTCGCCGCCGCGCACGGATGCGTGCGCGCCGCTTTCGAGAACGCGCACGGACACGCCGACCTCGACGCCGGCCGCGGCAGCGATCGAGTCGATGCGCCGCTCGAGCACGTTTGGCGGCGCGTGCTGAGCGAGGAGCGGGCGCGAACAGAGGGCGAGCATCGCCAGGAGATGCATCCGCACAGTCATCATATAGCCAGTAGAGTTGGCGCCGCTCCCGCGGCGAGGGTGACGATCGTGCGCACGCGATCCTCATCGGTCTCTTCAAACGCGCCCTCATCGTCCGGCATCGGCTTGCGGAAACGCACGCGCTCGTTGACGGGGGACATGGCGGTGCGCGCGAGCCTCGTGCCGCGCACGTGAACCTCCGAGACGCCCGTGCGCTGGACGATCTCTCGTACGTTCTCCTCGCGAACCCCGCCGCCGGCCATCACCGCGATACGACCCCGCGCCCGCGCGACGAGGCTGGCCAACGTCTCGGCGCCTTCCAGCGCGGTACGCGCACCGCCGGAGGTGAGTACGCGCGAAATGCCCAACGAGAGCAGCAGATCGAGAGCGTGATCGAGATCGGGACACAGATCGAAGGCCCGATGCCACGCTACGGATCGCCCGGCGGCGGCCGACATCAGTGTCCGCGCGATGCCGACCTCGATGCACGCATCCGCGCCAAGCGCTCCGATCACCACGCCGTCGGCGCCGAGCTGAACGGCCATGGCGACATCGCGTCGCATGACCTCGATCTCGGTGTTGGAGTAGACGAATCCGCCGCCGCGCGGGCGGATGATGACGTGTACCGGAATCCGGACGCGGCTCTTCACCGCGGCGATCATTCCAGCGCTCGGCGTCGTGCCGCCGTCGTGCAGGCTGTCGCAGAGCTCGAGTCGCAAGGCCCCGCCGCGCTCGGCCGCGAGCGCGGAGTCGACGGAGTCGACGCACGCCTCCACCAGCACCGCCTGTCTCAATGCGACCTCCGCGCGCTAGATTCGATCAGCCTGCCGTGCACCGGGGGATCAACGTACGGTGCCGCCGCGGGCCGATCCAGCGTGACGGGCCGGCCGGGAGGGTCGTCGCAACGGTGAGAGCTCTCGTCCGCCGATACCGCCCCACCTGGCGCCGCATGACCGAACGAGTTTCCCCACCCTGTCCGCACGAGCAGCGGCCGGGCACCACCGTGTGCCTTCGCTGCCGCTACGAAGCGCGTCAAGCGTCGATGGCGCGCGCGCGGCGGCTGGCGATCATCGCCGCCGTGGCGGCGGCGGCGATCGCGGTCATCGCGGTACTCGGCGTGCGCGCCGCGACCGCCATCACCAATCGGAAGTCGGCTGGGGCGAGTGCGCGGGTGAGCGAATCAGCCGCTGCTCAGCCGCGGCGCCGCCCAGATACCGTGACGTCGCCCCCTGCAGTCGTGCCCGCTCCGCCCGCGATTGAATCGCCGCCTCGCGGCGAACGGCTCGCGCCGGTGATCTCAAGCGCCGGAACGACCGATCTCGGCGACGGCGTTTTCGCCATGCGCGCGGGGGACACGGTGATCGTCCGGTTCGACAACGTGATGGTGCGCACCCGGCGCGCGGACAAGTTCGAACAGCATCTTCGCACGTCGCTCGGCGCCGTCTTCGGCGCGGTCGCCGACTCGGCCATGCACACGATTCCCGAAGGCATCGTCGCCCGCAGTGGCGACTTGCTTGGCAATCTCGCGACCCTTGGCGTGCGCGTGCCGGTTGCGGCTGGCGACACGCTCGTCATATGGCCGACCGTTCGACGCGGACGGGATGGACTGCTGGTGTTCGGATACCGGGCAGTCGTGGCGAAGAAATAGGACTCGGCACTGGGCACTCGGGCGACCTCCGTACGTGCGGCGTACGGCGCAGGAGGCGCGAAGCGTGCGGCGTTGTGCGGCGTGTGGCGAGCGCGGGCGGCGACCTCGAGCGGCGAACGGCGAAACTGCAGCGATGCCCGAGCCAACGTCCACCTCACGCGTCACGAGGTCGCCGCCCGCGCTCTCAGATCGCCGCACGACGCCGTACGCCTCCCGCCTCGCGCCGCCGCACAACCTCACGCAGCGCCACATGCCTCCCGTTGCGCCGCACGCCTAACGAGGCGGCGTACCGACCAATGCGCCGTACTCCAGTCCTCAGTTAGTCGGTTCGAAGCGCGACGATGGCCTGTACCGTCGCTGCCCTCCGCGCCGGGAGGTAACTCCCGATGATCGCGACGGCCAGAATCGCGGCGACCGAGACCACGAACGTGACGGGATCGGTGGGCGTCACGCCAAAGAGCTGGCTGCCTAAGAGCCGGCCCGCACCGAGCGCGCCGATGACGCCGAGCGCGCTCCCGGCGATCGCCAGTTTGAGGCCTTGACCCAGAACATCACCGATGACGTTGCGCGTCGTCGCGCCCAGAGCAACGCGGATGCCGATCTCACGCGTGCGTTGCGCGACCGAGTACGACACCACGCCGTAGATGCCGACCAGTGCCAGCACCAGCGCTACCGCCGCAAACCCCCCGAGCAGCGTGGCCGTGAAGCGCTGCTGCCCCATCGCGTCGCTCAGCGCCTCCTCCATCGTCTGCACCCCGAACGGCGCGACGCCGGGATCGACCTCCCGCAACTCCCGACGTACGGAGGCGAGCACCGCGTGCGGATCGCCCGCGGTGCGTACGAGTAGCGATGCCGTCGACATGGGCGTCTGCGTCATCACCGGGTACATCGCCGGCGCCGCCGGCGCGGTGAGGCCCGCAAACCGTTCGTTGCCGACGACGCCAACGATCTCCCGCCACGTTCCCCAAAAGCGGAGGCGATGCCCGATCGGATTCTGGTCCGCCCAGTACTGTTTCGCGGCCGCCTCGTTGATGATCAGCACGTTGGGCGCTGAGGCATCATCCGTCGGGAGATAGCCGCGACCTCGCAGCAGCGGGATGCCCGCGGTCGCGAAGTAGTCCGCGCTCACCGGGCGCGTGGCCATCTCGGCCTGCCCCTTTGCCGACTGCTGCTCGCGCCCCTCGATCACGAAACCGTTGGTGAAGCCCGAAGCGAGCGGATCGTTGGCCGCGAGCGCCACCGAGCGCACGCCGGGCAAGGCGCCGACGCGGCCGAGTACGTCGCGTTGGAAGCCGAAGATCTTGCTCCACCCGGCCGGGAAATTCGAGAAGCTTTGCGGATAGCGCGACGATGGAAGTTGATATCGCAGCGTCAGCAAGTGCTCGGCCTTGAAGCCGGGATCGACCGCGCGAACGCGAGTGAAGCTTTTGACCAGAAGCCCCGCTGCGATGGCAAGCACCAGCGACAACGCGACCTCGGCCACGACGAGCCCGCCGCGGAATCGGCGATGCTCGCGCGATGCGGTGCCACCGCGATTGCTTCCCTGCAACGACTCGCCCGGCGCGCCGCCGCCGGTGAGCGCCGGGAGCAGCCCAAACGCCATCGCCACCACCACGGACACGGCAAGCGTCGCGGCGAGCACCGGCCAATCGAGCGCGATCTGCTCGCGGCGCGGTAGACCCGGCGGCGCGAGCGACAAGAGCAGCGACAATCCACCGCGCGCGATGAGCACACCGAGCGCGCTTGCGCCGAGCGTGAGCATCAAGCTCTCGACGAAGAACTGCTGCGCGAGACGGCGTCGCGTGGCACCGAGCGCCGCGCGCACCGCGACCTCGCGCGAGCGCGACGCGAGGCGCGCCAGTAGGAGGCTGGCCGCGTTCGCGCACGCGATGAGGAGCACCAGTCCGACGGCGCCGAGCATGAGCACCAGCGTTTTGCGCACGCCGCCGACCATCACGTCGGTCAACGACTCGACGTTCGTCCCGCGCGCCTTGTTGTCGCGCGGATACTCGCTCTCGAGCCGGCCGGCGATGGCGCCCATCTCCGCGCTTGCCGCCGCCATCGTCACACCCGGGCGAAGCCGGCCGACGACGTGGATGAAGTGCCGCGACCGCGGCCCACTCGTCGCCGTGAGCTGCATCGGCGCCCACACATCGGTTTCGGCGCTGGGAAAGCGCACGTCCGGCGGCAGCACGCCGATGATCGTGTAGGAGCTATCGTCGAGCCGCAGCGTCTGGCCAAGCACGCCTGCGATGCCGCCGAGCCGCGTGCGCCAGTAGCGATCGCTCACGATCGCGACGTGCGCGCCGCCCGGCACATCATCGCTGGCCAGAAATCCGCGGCCCAGCCGCGGCGTGACGCCGAGCGCGGCGAAAATGTTCGCCGTCACGCGAGCGCCGGTGATGCGCTCCGGCTCGCCGCCCGTGCTTGTGCGGTTCAGCGGGCCGTCCACCACCGCGGCGAGCGCGGCGAACGCGCGGGATCGCGCGACGAAATCGAAGTAGTCGGGTACCGATGCGTCCTCGCGATCGGTGCCGCTGTCGCGGTCGGTTTCCCACACCACGGCGATTCGGTCGGCATCGGCGTACGGCAGCGCGCGGAGCAGCACGCCGTGCACGACGCTGAAGATGGCCGTGTTCGCCCCGATGCCGAGCGCGAGCGTGAGCACGACGGCCAGCGTGAACGCCGGCGACGCTCGAAGCGAGCGGAGCCCGTAGCGTACGTCCTGCGCCAGATCGTCGAGCGGACGCACGCCGCGCGCGTCGCGGTAGGCCTCCTTGACCGCGTCCATCCCGCCGAAGGTGAGAAGCGCGGCGCGCTTGGCGTCGGCGGGATCGAGTCCGCGCTGCTCGCGGTGACGCGCCTCGAGCTCGAGGTGGAGGCGGAGCTCGTCGGACATGTCGCGCTCGAGATCGGCGCGGCGAATGAACGCGCGCAGGCGGCGCAGCGCGATGGTGATCCAGCGCATGGACGCTCCGGCGTCAGGTGGTTCGGAGGACGGCGTTCACGGCGGCGACGATGCGGTGCCAGCTCTCCTGCTCCTGCCCGAGCTGCCGTCGTCCCGTGGCGGTGATGTGGTAGTACTTCGCGCGGCGGCTGTTCTCCGTCGTGCCCCACTCCGCCGCGATCCAGCGACGATCCTGCAGGCGCTCGAGCGCCGGGTAGAGCGATCCCGGATTCACCTGGAGAACGTCCTTGGTGATCTGGTGCAGTCGCTGCGTGATGCCCCATCCGTGCATCGGCTCGATCGACACGGCCTTGAGCACGAGCATGTCCAACGTCCCCTGCATCACATCCCGGTTCGGCGCGCTCACACGTTCTCCTCTAGGCGGTCGAGAGAAAATGGGAGCCGTTCTCTCGATTGTCAAGAGGAAGGAACGAGCCGAGTGTCAGACAAATGCAAAGCGGCGCGAGAAACGCTTTGCGCCGCCCCAATTCCATCCCCTCAACCCCTCGCTATTTCGCGTGGCAGGGAGCGTCCGGGTTTAGACGTGTGAGAGGGAACCGCGAATGATGCACGCCCTCGGGGGAACCGAGTTCGCCCGCGAGATGTATGAAATCTGGCGCTTCATGCGCGGCACAAATGG
Source organism: Gemmatimonadales bacterium (assembly GCA_038228795.1). Taxonomy (GTDB): domain Bacteria; phylum Gemmatimonadota; class Gemmatimonadetes; order Gemmatimonadales; family Gemmatimonadaceae; genus JALZAE01. The sequence goes on along the minus strand of JBBROY010000003.1, from coordinate 46,426 downwards.
TAGGCGGTGGCAACGCACTGGGCGCGAGCGATGTCGAAGGGAGTAATGCGAAATTCCCACTCCGGAGACCACATGACCCTTTCCGTCCGACGCATCCTGCCGTTCCTCACATTCGTGCTCGCGTGCGGCCCGTCGAGCCGCTCCGTATCACAGCTCGCGGCGAGCGCGCACGCGGTCGGGGCACAGCGCGCTGCACCATCCGCGGTGATGTCTCCGTAGGACCGACCGCGGGCGGGCCGCGCGGCCCCTCGATCGTTCACTACCGAGCCCGCGCGCTGAGCTATTGTTTCACCGTGATCGACACCGGGGCCTGGCAACTTGCGGAGAGACACGTCGCCCGGATGCGCGGGCCGGCGAGCCTTCAAGCAAACCTTCGAGCCGCCGGTGGCATCCCACTCCACAGCCCTGACGACCGATGCCGGATCGTTCAAGACAGGCGTGACCACGAGCGCGATCGTGGGCCACTCATTCCAACGGAAGGCGAATGCATCATGCGTCGTCATGTGCCATGCTCGTCGCCGCGCTATTCGGCGGCGCCTCGGTCGCCGGCGCGCAGGAGAAACGCAGCTTTGCGTCTGTCCTGTCCTACCAGACCGTAAGGGTCGCCGACGGGATCTACGCGTTCATCACGCCGGAAGAGCGCTCCGGCTTTCAGGCCGGCAACTCGATTGCCATCGTCGGCGACGATGGCGTGCTGATCGTCGACTCCGGCAATCTTCCCGTGATGACGCGCCGGCAGATCGCCGAGGTGCGCAAGTTGACCGACAAGCCCGTGCGCTATCTGGTCAATACGCATTGGCATCCGGACCACACGCTCGGCAACGCCGAATATCGGGCGGCCTTTCCGAACATCGTCATTGTCAGCACGGCGGCGACGCGCATGAACATGGTCGCGCGCATGCCGGTCTATTTCGACCAGATGCGGAGTTTCGCGCCCACCGACACACTGATGCGAAAGATGCTCGCCGAGGGCAAAACCCCCAAGGGCACGCCGCTCTCCGAGGCGCAGCGCGTGATGTGGAAGCTCAACGTCGACGATTACGCCGAGTTCTTTCCCGAAGTGATGAAGGGTAGGCTCGAGGCGCCAAATCTCGTCTTCGATGACAGTCTCACCATCATGCTCGGCGCTCGCGCCGTGAAGATCGTGCATCCGGGACGTGGCAACACCGCGGGCGACGCCTACATCTACGTGCCCGATGCGAAGACCGTCATGACCGGCGACCTGCTCACGATGCCGGCGCCCTTCGCCTTTGGCTCCTTTCTTGGCGATTGGGTGAAGGATCTCGATCAGGTGAAATCGCTGAACGCCACGTCGATCGTCCCCGGACATGGCATGGTACAGCACGACTATCAGTATCTCGATCTCGTGCGCGAGCTGCTGGTGTATACGCGCGAGAAGGTGCACGACGCGGTGCTGCAGGGATTGTCTCTCGAGGAGACCCGTAAGCGCGTCGACTTGACCGAGTTCCGGAACCGGTTCAGCGGCGGCGACCTGGTGCGCGCCGACGGCTTCAATTCCTGGTTTGTGCCGATCGGCGTGGAGCGCGCGTACGATGAAGCAAAGTTTCTGATCGAGGGCCCGATTCCCCGTAAGTAGGACGGAGAACGCAGACGGCGGGATGAAGAGCGGCCGGGTGAAGTTTCTCACCCGGCCGTTTGGCCTCACCAGAAATCAGACCGTCAGAACGGCTCGTTGTTGACGCCGCCGCGACCGCCGCCACCGGCTCGGGCGCCGGCCTCCGGCTCCCATTTGCCGTCGAAGATCTCCTTGATTTCGGCACGTGTGCCTTCGATGTGCAGCCGCGTGTCGCGATCGGCCGCCTTGGCCGACGCGGCAGCGAGGTCGCGATCGAGATCCTTGAGCTCGCCGCGCAGCATCGTGCGAATTTCTCCGATGTTCGCCGCGGGAGCCTGCGGCCCACGGCCCTGCGGGAACGCCCCGCCCGCCGCCACCGCCGCCGGCGGAAGAATCTTGCGGCCGATCGCGTCGATGTAGTTGCGCTGCAGGCTGCGACGATAGGCGTCAATCTTGGGTGCCCCGCCGTAGATCTCGCTCCACACGCCGTGCCTGAGGTCGCCGAGCATCTCGCCCAGCGTGTACATGTCGGCGCCCGAGGTCGCCATGGCGGAGAATTCCACCAGGCGCGACATGCGCCCATCGTTGAGCACGCTGCCGAGTAGCGCGCCCTGTGCGCGCGACACGCGGTTGATCTCGCCGACAACCTCGATGCGGCCGAGCACGTCGCGGTCGATCAGCCACGCCGGCACGTGGAACCCGTTCTCGGTCAGGAACTTCATCGCCGCCTTCTGCCGCGCCTTGCCGAGCGGGGTGAAGCGCGGTCCACTCTGGCTGCCGTACTTCTCCTGCGTTTCCGCGCCGCCGATGATCGCCGCGACGTGGCCGAGCTCGGTGCGCCACTGACTGATCATGCGCTCGTAGAGCGTCGCCAGATCATCGAAGTCCTCGAGCGGATGGACCGTGGCCGACTGCAGCCACTGCATTGCGCGCTTGAGGTTCTTGAGGCCAAGCTCGGTCGCTCGCACGGCGTCGATGTCGCCCACAGCTTCCGTCTCTTCGCCCGGATCGGAGCCGAAGGTGCCCGAGGTCGAGAAGCGCAGCCACGGCTTGGTGTCCTGCTCCCGCGCCCACTGGTCGAGCGTGGTGCGCTCGTCATCGGCTGTCGCGGTATTGATCGGCGCATAGCCCCAGTGCGTCGCCCATATGTCATAGGGTCCGATCTTCGGCACGAGCAGCTCGACCGGGACCTTGTCCTCCGGCTGCACGACGTAGTTGAAGCGAGAGTAATCCATGAGCGTTGCGACATGACCCATGCGACGAAGAAAGTCGGGATTGCGGATGCTGTCGATCGCGTAGTAGGAGCTCGACTTCATGTTGTGCTGGAAGCCGATCGTGTGACCGACCTCGTGCGCCAGCACATACTCGAGCAGCCGCCCCATGAGCGAATCGGGAAGCGGGAACTCGCGGGCGCGCGGGTCGACTGCCGCCGCCTGGGTGTAGTACCAGGTGCGAGCCAGCGTCTGCACGTTGTGGTAGAACTGGATGTGCGCGTTCAGGATCTCGCCTGAGCGCGGATCGTGGACGTTCGGACCGCTGGCGTTCTCCGTCGTCGACGGGAGCCACCGCACCACGGAAAAGCGCGCGTCCTCGGGTGACCAATCGGGATCGTTCGGCGCGACCTTGCCGACGATCGCGTTCTTGAAGCCCGCCGCCTCGAACGCCGGCTGCCAATCATTGATCCCCTTGATCAGCCAGGGAATCCATTTTTTCGGCGTGGCGGGGTCGATGTAATAGACAATCTGCTTGACCGGCTCCGATACTGCCGCGTTGGGATCCTTCTTCTCCAGGCGGTAGCGCGTGATGTAGCACCGGTCCTCGGAGCGCTGCGCGTTGCTGCTGTAGTCGTAGAGCGACATCGAGAAGTAGCCGACGCGATTGTCGCACAGGCGAGGCTTCATCGGCACTTCGGGAAGCTTGTGGAAGCTGTACGACATGAGCACCGTCGCCGAGGGCGCGTTGGTACCGTTCTGCCCGAAGCCAGGCCGGCCCGGCGCCGCACCCGCCGCGGCGGCCGCCGGCGGATTGTTGAAGGTGAGCGTCGCCTCGACGTTCACGTTGTCCGGGAAGGACACCGCCCGCTCGATGAAGGAGCGGCTCGCATCGATCTGCGCGCGCGCGCTGATGCGCTGCGCCGGCGAGAGCTCTGTGGGCACTTGCGTGAACATGCGCGTCACGTCGATCACCATCGAGCTGTCCGGGCCGTACGCCTCGACATTGAACACGCCGATGATCGGGTCGACGTTCGCCGCCTGCACCGCGCCGGCCACGGGCGACGTCGTATCGATCGCCATCACCTCGTAGGACTTGCCGCGCAGCAGCACGCGGTTGTCACGCTTCTCCCAGCGCAGCACCCGATTGTTCAGCGCCTGGCCGCCGTAGCCGACGCCGAGCGTCGTCTTCGCGATCTCGCTCACCAGCAATTGATCCTTGCCCAGCTCGCGGCGCGGAATCTCGAACATGAGACGCGTGCCGATGCGATGGACCTTGAACAGCCCATCGCGCGACCGGGCCTGACGTGTGATCACGCGGTCGTACGGACGCGGGTTGGGCTCCGCCGCCTGGCCGCCGGCACCGCCGGCGCCGCCCGCACCGCCCACGCCACCTCTTCCGCCTCCTGGAGCGGGATTCTCCGGATCGCCCGGTATGGAATCCGGACGGGCCGGCGCCCGCTGCGGGCGCGGGCGCACCGGCTCGGGGACGGGCGCCGGAGCCGGCGCGGGAGCGTTCGTGCACGCGGCGGCCGCGATGATGATCGCGGCGGCGCGAGCGAAATGACGTGTGCTCGGTCGCATTCGTGTATTGGGCGGAGGAGGTGTGAAACGAGAAGCTGCGAAAACGTCGGATGCACGCGGCCGCGCCCGGCATCGGCGATGCTTCAAGCGGCTACGATCGATTTGTGGAACTGGCGTCACCGATCCAACGCGCGAGGCATGGCTGGCGTTGAGGCGCGGGCGCTCCGCGGCCGCTCAGAGCGGAACCTTTGCCGCCGTCCACTTCGCGTCGTCTTCGTCTTCCTTGAACAGCTGGCCGGGATCGACGACGACGCTCGAGCCATCGCGATGGATGGCGAGCCGGTCCATGCTGCGCGTCGCGCGGCCCTCGATGTAGGTGCCGTCGGGCCGGTACTTCGAGTGATGCTTCGGGCATTGGAAGCGGTTGTCGGCTGCATCCCAGCGCAATGACGTGTTCTGGTGTGGGCACGAGAGGTTGAACGCGTACACGATGTTTTGCCAGCGCGCGAGAATGACCTCGTTGTCCTTGTCGATCTGCACACCGTCCGCCGCGGGAAGGGCGTAGTGCACCTCCGTCCCGCGCCCATTGCGGGCGCGCTTGGTTCCGCTGATCAGGTCGAGCGGCGCGGCCAACGCCATGCGGCTCGATGCACCGAGCGCGACGAGCACGCCCGCGGCCGCGATCGCGGCGTCGCAGAGGAACGCGCGGCGATCGACCGGAATCGCATGCTCGACACATGGCCCGCATCCACGAACGTCACGATCCATCCTCGCCTCCAAGCATCACTCGAGCGTGGCTCGAGACATCATTACGCATCACGATTCGATGATCGTCTGTACTACCCGGCACAGGCATCGGAGATCGCGACTCCTGCCCACGAGATACTCTTGCCGCGCGCGTTTCGTTGGCGGCCACGACCCTTCAACGTAGTATTCGCCCGGCACGTTACTTCGATGTCACTTGCCCGAGGAAGCAGGATGCGGTCACTCACGCTCTTCGTGTTCATCGGCGCCGCGGCGGTGGCCGTTGTGGCGTCCTGCACTCCGAGTCCCCCATCGCAGCCCTCGCCGTCGGGCGGCACAGGGCCGGTGCAGGCGCCCGCGCCCGCCGTGAATCCTGCCGCTCCTGTCACTAACGCGCCCCGCCGCCGTCCGCCGCCAAATCCGGTGGCGCAGGATTCATCGCGCCGTTCCATGGTCGACTCGATTCTCAAGACGATCGCCGGCCGAGAGAACGAGCCGGCCGGCAGGGTCTTCAAGAACGTGCTGCTTCTCAAGGACATGCCGGCGGGTGAATTTCTTCGCAACATGGACACCAACTACGGGCGCGGACTCGGCTGGACGTGCAGCAATTGCCACGTCGTCGGGCAGTTCGACGTCGACACGCGAAAGAACAAGCGCATCGCCCGTCAGATGCAGGCGCTGAACAACCTGATCAACGACGAGCAGTTGCCGAAGATCAAGGAGCTCGACGCTACATACGAGAAGGTGAGCTGTGTGATGTGCCACCGGGGCGACAATGAACCGAAAGCGACCATGCCCGTGCCGCCCCCACCCCGACCAACGGCGTCACCTGGCCCCGGACAGGACCGCTGATCCCACGCGCGAATCGCTGAGGCCGAACTCGCCGGCGATCAGCTCGTACGAGCGGCGCCGCGCCTCGTGCTCGTGGATGATGCTGACGATCATGCCCGAACCGGGCTAGGCCGCGAGCACCTCCTCGAAGCGTTGCAGGAGCACGGCCGGCTCGATCGGTAGCCTCAGAACATGCACGTCGCGTTCGCGTGCCATGCGCTCGAGGCGCTCGCGCCCCGCTTCGTGCGCGAACAGGAGAATCTCGCTCCGCACCTGGCCGGCCGCGGTGTACGCATGGTCTTCACAGGCGGAGTCGTGGTTGCAGTCGAGGCAAACCAGCGGCGCGCGCACACGGCGAATTGCGTCGGCTGGAGCTTCGCCGTGTTCGGGGAACTTTGGAAGCTCGCCGGCAAGCTCCACCAGCATCCCGAGCATTGCGCCGATCACGGCGTCCGCCGAAACGATGAGCACCACCCGTGTGATTTGACGCGTCATAGCGACTCGCTGCTAAGCTAGGCTGATCGATTGTTCGCCGCAGTTCTCACGCTGCAAGGGCGCGGCCACACTTTGGTCTTTCAATGTCAGCGTTGTCTCTTGTCGTTTGCCTGGCGCGGGGCTACCCTGAGCAGGCGGAGCATATGAACCTACGGCGCTCCGAGAACGATGCGGCACGCCGTGTTGCGAGTCCGCCAACCGCGTGCCAAATCCTCAGCCTTCGTCGCGCAGGCGAGATGAAGTCACCCGCCTTTCCCTCAGTCGCAACCGTCGAGCTTTTCCGCGCTGCGCTCCGTGCGCTGGCGCGGCTGGACGCTGGGACCGACGATTCTCCCGACCGCGTCGCGAAGCCCTCCAACGTTTCGGATTCGGAATCGTCCGCCGCGGCGGAGCTGCGCAGCGCATTGCAACTGATCTGCGACGATGCGCGCGAGCACGCCCTGCGCGCGGAGCAGTTGCTTGTTGTCTTGAAAGCAGCGTGGCCGACACTGCCCGAGGTGCGCGCCATCCCAGTGGGAGTGACGCGAGATGGCCTGCTCAGCCGCGTCCTTGGACTGTGCTTGGATGAGTATTATCGGGATCGCTGACCACGGGAGGTCACGATCCGAGTGCCCGTAGCGCATTTCCTCCGTGGACGCCACGGGATTGCACCTGCGCGTCCGTCATCCGCCGAAGATCTTGCCGAGAATGTTGCCGAGCTCCGGAGACGCGGATTGTGCGGCGCTCGCCGCTTCGCGCCGTAGAATCGAGGCGAGCCCGCCACCCGATGCGGGCGCGGTTTCGCCCGGGGCCCCACCGGTTTGTTGTTGATGATGTCGCGCGAGAAAACCGAGTACGATGGGGGCCAGCATAAGAAGGAGCTGGCGAGTTCGCGCGGAGTCGAGACCGCTCGTCTGTTGAACGCCGGCATCGACGCTGTCGGCGTGCCGCCCAAGAATGCCGCCCAATATGTCGCCACCACCCGATTGCGTTGCGGCACCGATCGCGTTCGCGATGGTGCTCAGAATGCCTCCGTGCTGCGCCGTCGCATCGGCGATTTGTTGGGCGCCTGCCGGACTCGCGGCGTGCTGCGCCATGCCGCTGACTACGAGCGGCAGCGCCGAATCGATTGCTTGTTGCGCGACTGCGGGATCGACGCCGAGTCGCTGGCTAATGTTGGCGATTTCCGCGGGACCGATCTCCGAACGAATCGTATCCAAGAGCGATGTCATCAGGACACTCCGAAAAGCGAGATGAAACGCCCCCGCGACCCGGGGGCACGCCTGTCTCCGAGGCAAGCGCCGTACCGCGCGGCAGGGTTTACGCCAAGCTCGGGAACGCGCGCCCGATGGCTCGCGCCGGTTCGCGTATCAGCGGCTAGCGGGTCATGCCTCCGTCGGCTCGCCACTGAGCCGCATTCTTCGCACTAGCGCCTGGAATCTCGCATCGTCGCGCACGTCGTCAAAAATCGGATTGACGTTCAGGTACGCGAGCCAACCCCGCCGCTCTCCGAAGGCGCGCTCTGACCACGCCAGTGCCGCGTCATGATCGCCGAGGCCGAGGTACATCGTGCTGAACGCGACGGGTGAGACGTACGAGTGCTCGCGCCGCGCATGCAATTGAACGAGAATCGATTCGGCTTCCTCGCGCTGCCCCCCTTTGGCGAGGGCGTAGCCGAGCGTCGACATCGTATACGACCCCGCGCCGGACATCGCCGCCGCCTCGCGCAGAACGCGGATCGACTCGGCGTGCTCGCCCTCCACCGCGAGCGAGAGTCCGAGGACGCGATAGCTCTCTTCGGCCGTCGGATTCATCTCGATCGCGCGGCCGAGGTGGTAGCGTGCCCGCTCGAATCGTCTCGCGTAGTAATAGAGCCACGCGAGGCCACGGCGCGCCGAGATGGAGGCGGGGTCGAGCTCCTGCGCGGTATGCCCTTCGACGAGCGCCTCCTGCGTTTTTCCCTGTGATGCGAGGAGAAATGCATACCACTGGTGCGACGGCGCGTATCGGGGATCGATGGCGATCGCGCGCAGATACTCGCGCTCCGCCGCCACCCAGTCCCAGTCATAGATGAACAGGCTCCAGGCAAGCGAGGCGTGCGCCTCGGCCAGCCCTTCGTCGAGCTCGAGGGCCTTGCGCGCGTATGCCTTCGCTCGGGCGAAGCCTTCGTCGACCGGCACGCTGCGATAGTCGACGTGCAGGGCGAAGGCGTCGGCGAGTCCCGTGTAGGCGAGCGCGTAGCCGGGATCCTCGCGAATCGCTTGCTCGAAATACTCGATGCCTTCGGCCACGCCCTCCTGCGTGCGCTTGTTCCAGGCGTATCGACCGCGCAGGTAGAGGCCATAGGCCGTCACGTTCTCCGTGTAGCGCCTCGGCACGGCGCCGTCCGTCTCGGCGAACTCCGTCGCGCGGAGCGTATCGACGATGGTGCGCGCGATCTCGTCCTGGATCGCGAACACGTCCTCGAGCTCACGGTCGTATCGCTGCGACCAGAGCAAGCGGCCATCTCCGGTCGAAGTGAGCTGCGCGGTGATGCGAAGCCGTTGCCCCGACTTGCGTACCGTACCCTCGAGTACCACCGACGCGCCGAGCAGCGCACCGATCGCACGTACATCGAGCTGCTTGCCCTTGAGTGCGAACACCGATGTGCGGGATGCCACCCGCAGAGAGCGGAGCTTGCTCAGCGCGTCGATCAGCTCGTCGGTGATGCCGTCGCTCAGATACTCGTTTTCTGCATCCGAGCTGGCGTTGATGAATGGCAGCACGGCGAGGCTTCGTGATGCCGTACGCGCGATGTGCCCAACTTCGAGCGACTCGCGCTCGATCGCGCCAACGAACCCGGCGACGCTGGCGTAGCGATGCTCCGGCGCCTTCGACAGGGCGCGTGCCAGCGCGTCCTCGACCGCGACCGGTACGTCGGGCCGCAGCGATCGCACCGGGCGCGCCAATTCCGTGACGTGCTTCGCCATCACCGCGCGCGCGCTGTCGGCGCGGAACGGCGGCTCGCCGGCGAGCATCTCGTACACCACGCAGGCCAGACTGTACACATCGCTGGCGTTCCCGAGATCACGCTCGCCGCTCGCCTGCTCAGGACTCATGTACTCGGGAGTGCCGAGCGCGATGCCGGCGTCGGTGACCGATTGATCGCCGTCCGCGCAGGTGGCGCGCGCGACGCCGAAGTCGGAGAGCTGCGCATGCCCATCGGCGAAAAGAATGTTTTCTGGCTTGACGTCGCGATGGACGAAGCCGGCGCGGTGCGCGTAGTCGAGCCCGGCACCGACCTCCTGCGCGATACGGAGCGCATCGCGCACCGGCAGCGCGCCGTCCCGCGCGAGCCGGTCGCGGAGCGAGCCGCCCGCTACGTATGGCGACACATAGTAGAGCGCGCCTCCCGCTTCGCCGGAATCAATCAGCGGTACGATGTGCGGATGCGATAGCCGCGCCGCGATGCCGATCTCGCGCAGGAACCGGTCGGCGCCAACGGATGCCGCGAGCTCCGGTTTCATCACCTTGATCGCCACTTGCCGGCCGTGCTTCCTCTCTTCAGCGAGATAGACCGTGGCCATGCCGCCGCGCCCGAGCTCACGCTCGACGGTGTAACGATCAGCCAACAGCTCGGCGATGTGGCGCGGCGCGGTCATCGCAGTAAAATTGTCCCCATTAACGCCGCCGCGAAAGCCGCCAACTCTCCCGAAGCGCCGTTCGCTACGGGCGCGGTGCGCGTGACCGCATCGTGAAGCCCGCCGGTCCGCGTTCGGCGCCGACGCGCTCGAAAAATCCCGCGCTCTCAGGCCGGGCGCCAAAAAAGAGCGCGCCGCGCGGAGACGCGTCCAGCGCGCGCCGCATCAGCTCGGCGCCAATGCCGCGATTGCGATGGCCGGGCTCGACGAGAATCTCGGGGATCGTTGCGAAGAGGTAGCCGTCCGTCAGCACGCGCACCACTCCCACCAGATGCTCCCCGTCCCACGCGCCAATGTTGGTCGTGGTCTCGAGCGCGCTTCCCACACGCGCCTCGTCGTAATCGCCCGGCCACACGCGCTGCGCGAGCAGGAGAAACGCAGGGGCATTTATCCCGCCAACTTCGTAGCGAACCGACCAGTCGCGTGCACGCCGTCGCTCACCGGCCGGGTATGCCGGCGTCGGCGCCAGCAACGGCGCCACCATCGCGGGCTCGACTAGTTCGGGATCCTCTGGCTGTACGCGCCGATTCACCCGGTGCCGCCGCTCCCAAAACGACCCGATGGTCACGCCAACCCGCAGGCCAATCGCTCCGCATACGGTGCCGGCGCCGAGCACGACGACGAGAAACTGCGCCAGGCCGGCCACGAAGTGCTCGCGCGAATAGCCTCGCGCGATAAGCGGCGCCGCCAGCGGCGCCGAGCCGAGAAAGCCGACCAGAAAGCCGGCAAGTCCGGACATGTCCTTGATGGACGCGCGACGTATTCGATAAAACTCAGACAGGTGGCTGACTCCATGGCCGGACTGTGCCTTCGAACGTCAACAATACAGTACGCACATTCGGTGGAATCGAGATCTCATCGGCCATCGGGCGCGATCGCTCGTTGGTTGCCGTTCGCCGATGGCGCGGTTCAAGGTGATCGTCATGGGAACGCCTGGCCGGGGGAAGAGCGAGTCGATGCTCGCGAGGCGATCATAGATCGGCTCAATCACCGGAGCAAGTCGCTACGCGTGCAGGATGAGGCTGCAGCAGGTGAGTCCACCCTCGGCTTTCGCCAGCTCCGAGGCGTCGACGGGCACCACGGTGAATCCACGCGATTCGAGCAGCGTGGCCGTGCGCGACGCGGCCGCCGGAACGAGCACGGCTCGTCCGATGCACAACACGTTTGCGGCAAAGCGCTCCGAGGCATCGACCTCAATCCGCTCGAGTCCATCGAATGATTCGTGCTCGACACATTGTGGGTCGAGCAGCACGAGCGCGTCGCCGAGTGCGCTCGCGGCGGTCTTGAGGTGCAGGCAGTCGCGCATCGCCACGGTGCTCACGTCGTAACCGTGCGGCCCGAGCAACGCCGTGAGTTGCCGGATGCCCTCGGCGTTGGTTCGGCTCGAGAGTCCAACGAATACGCGCCGGCCGGCACGCAGCACATCGCCGCCGTCGAGCGTTCCGGGCGCCACGATTGCGTTGAGCGCGCGGTGTGGTCGCAGCGCCTCCGTGACCGAGACGACTTCTCGCCGGCGCGATTCGGCGCCCGGTCGTGTAATCACGGCGCACTCGTCGACGATCACCGCCGCGTCTTCGACGAACACCGAATCGGGCAAGTCCGGCTCGGGGGCGAGGCGGCGCACCTCGCAGCCGAGCGCGCGGAGTGCATCTTCGTAGCGCTCGTGCTGCTCGGATGCTCGCACGACGTCGATGCGCTCCCGCGCGACATGCGTCAGCTCGCACTCGTTGATGCTGGGCGCAACGGCTCGGGTAAAGGCGAGAAGACGTTTCACACTGTGTAATGAGCCGCTCGCCTTCCCTCGTCAATCGGTGCGCATTGCCTCGGCCGGATCGAGCCGCGCCGCACGACGCGCGGGCCGTTCATCGCTCCGTGGGGCGTGCGATCGCTAATCGCGCCGGGTACTCGCCCGCTCGGCGCGCACGTGCGTGAGCCAGCCGTGCACATCATCGGCCGCGCCGCGCACCACGTCCAGAAAGCGGCGTTGCAACAGCTGCGTGATGGGCCCCGCCTTCCCCGCCCCGATCGTGATCCGGTCGACGCTCCGCACCGGCGTCACCTCGGAGGCCGTGCCCGTCAGAAAGAGCTCGTCCGCTGTGTAGAGCGCTTCGCGCGGCATCGCCTGCTCGCGGACGGGAATCTTTGCGTCGCGCGCCAGCGTGAGCACGGATGCTCGCGTGATGCCCGGCAGGAGACTGCCGTCGATGGTCGGCGTATACAGAGTGCCGTCGCGTACGAGGAAGATGTTCTGTCCCGATCCCTCGCTGATCATCCCATCTGTGCCCAGCGCGATCGCTTCGGCGAAGCCGTTGGCCAACGCCTCCATCTTGATCAGCTGCCCGCTCAGATAGTTGCCGGCGATCTTCGCCATGGCGGGCACCGTGTTCGGCGCAAAGCGGTTCCAGCTCGACACGCAGGCGTCGACTCCGTTTTCCAGCGCGCCCTCGCCCAGGTATGCCCCCCACGTCCAGCATGGGAGATACACCTCGACCGGACTGTCGAAGGGCACCATCCCCGCGGCGCCATACCCGCGCAGGACCATCGGGCGCACGTAGCACGAGTCCATCTCGTTCCGCTCGACCAGCTCGCAGCAGGCGGCGACGAGATCGTCCAGCGGGTACTTCACCTCCATGCGGTAGATCTTGCACGAGTTGAGTAGCCGCTGGAGGTGATCCTGCAGCCGGAAGATCGCGGGACCGTGCGGCGTCGCGTAGCAGCGAATTCCCTCGAACGCCGACGAGCCGAACTGCATCGAGTGGCTGAGCACGTGCACGTTCGCGTCCTGCCAGCGAATGAACTCGCCATCGCGCCAGATCCAGCCGGTCGGAGTGAGCTGCGCCATGCCATCCTCGGGAAGCGAGCGAACAGCTATGCATCGCACCAGCGTGCGTGGTGGAACTTCGCCAGGGCGCACGCCGCCGCGCCAGGTCCGGTGCGGTGATTCATCTCGCGTTCAGGGTCAGAGGGCACTAATGTGTGCCCTGCAACACCCACGGCTGCGGCTCGAACTCGCGCTCGGAGTCCCTCATGTCATTCTTGGTGGCGCTGCTCCTGACGATCTCGATGGGCCTGTCGGGCGGGCCTCCGCTCCGCTCGCCGGCAATCGAGCCGAACGACAACCGGCACCCCGCCGGCGTGATGGCCAACCGAGTGCTCGTGCTGCATCTCGAGGCGCGCTCCGGCATCTGGTATCCGGAGGGGCAGTCCGGCCGCGGCCTCGATGTGGCGGCGTGGGCGGAAGAGGGGAAGCCGATGCAAAATCCCGGTCCGCTCATTCGCGTTCCGGTCGGCACCGAGATCCGCGCGACGCTGCGCAACACGCTCGACCGGCGACTGACCGTCTTCGGCTTCGGCGATAGGCGCGGTTATGCCGACAGCGTGATGATCGAGCCTGGCGCGCAACGCGACGTGCACTTCACGGCAAAGTCGGCCGGCACCTTCTACTACACGGCGCGCTCGAAGCTCGGACAGTTCGATTCCCGTTTGCCTGAGGACACGCAGCTCAACGGCGCGATCGTCGTCGACGGGCCCGCCGCGGCCGGCCGCTACGATGACCGAGTGTTCATGATCTCCTGGTGGTTCACCTTCGACTCGACGAGCAAGACCGGACTCGGCCGGGCCACGATGGCGATGAACGGGCTCTCCTGGCCGCATACCGAGCGCCTCGATCTCGTGCAGGGCGACTCGGAGCGCTGGCACGTGATCAACCTGACCGAGAGCGACCACCCGATGCATCTCCATGGCTTCTATTTCCGCATGGATTCCAAGGGCGATGGCGTGCGCGACACCATCTACGCCAACCGTCAGCGTCGCATGGGAGTAACGGAGATCATCAATCCCCGGCAGACGATGTCGCTCGCCTGGTCACCCACGCGGCCCGGCAACTGGATTTACCATTGTCATTTCGCGGGTCATCTCTCGCATGTCTCATCGCTCGACACCGAGCGGGGCGATCAGGACGCGGGCGCGCTATCGCATCACGGGTCCGACCGGCCGCATCAGATGTATGGATTGGTACTCGGCATTCGCGTGTCGCCGCGCGGCGCGCAGGTCGCCGAAACGCGTGCCGCGCGACCCCTGCGCCTCGAGATTCGCGAGCAAGCGAATGTGTACGGCGCACATCCCGGCTACGCCTTCGTGCTCGGCGGCTCACCGGACGCGGCGAATCCCGCCGCGATGCCCGTGCCGGGGCCGGCGATCGTGCTCGAGCGCGGGGAGCGCGTCGCGATCACGCTGGTGAACCGGACGGCCGACCGGGCGGCGGTCCACTGGCACGGCATCGAGCTGGAGAGCTATCCCGACGGCGTACCCGATTGGAGCGGCCACGACAAGGAAATTCTTCCCTCGGTTGCCCCGGGCGACTCGATCACCGTGCGCTTTTCAGCGCCGCGCGCGGGCACGTTCATGTATCACTCGCACTTCAACGAAGATGCGCAGATCACCTCGGGACTGTACGGTCCGATCATCGTGCTCGAGAAGGGGCGGACATTCGATCCGCGGACGGAGCGCGTGATGATCTTCTCGTCCGCGGGCCCGACGGAGAACGTGATCAGCGGGCCCTGGACACCGACGTTGCTCAACGGGCAGGCGCAACCGGCGCCACTCGAGCTGCGCGCGGGCACGACCTACCGCTTTCGCATGATCAACATCACGAGCGACGTGAACACTGTCTTCGCGCTGACCAAAGGCAAGAAGCCAGTTCAGTGGCGCGCGGTCGCCAAGGACGGCATGGCACTCCCGGCATGGCAGGCGACGATGCGCCCGGCAAAGCTCTACTTCGATCCGGGAGAGATTTACGATTTCGAGTTTACGCCGACGTCCCGTGGGGAGCTGACGATGATGTTCGGCAGCCCCGATGCCCCGCCGGAGTTCGCCCTGCCAAAGAAAGTGTTCGTGCCGGTGCGCGTGCGCTGAGCCAGCCTACTTCTCGACGCGGATGATCCAGTAGTTGGCGATGTTTTTCGCCAGATCGAGTCCCCCGTGCTCCACGCGACCGTTCGTCGCCTTGTTCTCCTCGCTGGGCCACGGGTCGCGCACGATGATCGACTGAACGATCGGCCCCTGTGGCGAGGGCGTGTACGACGCAGCGGTGGCAACGACTGCATGGCCGCTGCTCGGCCCGCTCATGTAGGCGATGATCACCGGATGCTGCTGCGACACCTCGGTGAGCAGCAACGCCGGCGGTGGCGCGCCACGCCCTACTTCCGCCGTGACGTGATACCGACCGCCGCCGCCCGCCTCGTCGACGCTCCAGTTGTTGAGATTCGCGGTGATCACCTCACCGCTGCCGGGCTTGTTGGGTAGCTCGCCCTCGGCGTTCGTCCCATACGAGCGCTTGACGATCTCTTCCTGCGACACGTGAAGCCCGTAGAAGGCAAGCACCATCTGAATGGACGCGGCCCAGCACCACTGCGAGTTGTGCTGCGACGAGTAGGCGAACTCGAAATTCTGTCTGAGAATGCCTACGTACTGCGGCCGCGACCCGTCCTGGTTCTGCGGTCCATTGGGATTCTGCGGCCCATTCGGATCCTGCGGTCCATTCGGGTTCTGCGGACCCTGCGGATCATTCGGATTCTGCGGAAATTGCGGGTTCTGCTGATTCTGCGGGAACTGGGGATTCTGCGGAAATTGCGGATTTTGCGGAAATTGCGGATTCTGCGGATTCTGCGGATTCTGCGGGTTCTGCGCCTGCGGGTTCAGTATCTGCTGCCATTGCTGGGTGAATGTGTCCTGCTGCTTCTTCGCGGAGTAGGCTCGCGCGAATGCGCCGATCAGGGCCACGACAATGAGAAGCACGACGGGATTCTTGATGGGTGCCTTCATAGCAGCTCCGTGACGAATGCATCAGTAGGGGCCGACCGCTGGGAGGGATTCGGAAATCCGGTGCGGTCCATACCTGATAAGGCGGAAAATACGGCGGGGAGGGAGCACACAGCATGAGCAACCCCCGCCCGCCCTACACCTATTCCATATTTCCCCGTCGTCCACAAGCGTGGAATTCTGGTGGCAGGGGCAAAAGTCGCCACGAAGCTCGCGGGGAAATCCGCCGCTATCTCCACCCAGCGAGGATCGCTGCCGCCACGACGAAGGAGGCGAGGTTGAAACCGGAATCGATCATCCACAGCGCCTTAGGCTTCATCGAAAAAATGGCAGTCGAGAAACTCGTCGCCCCGGCAAATCCTGCCCAACACAGCACGGCGACCTCGATCGCGCGGATGAGTGTGAGGTTGGGGAAGTGGTTGAGGATCACCGCCATCGTGTAGGACACCAGCAGCCCACAAAGGAAGACCATCGCGTACGGCACTGGCGTTCCGCCCTTCTTCATCTCCTCCGCGTTGATAGCGGTCAGCGCCACCCACTGCTTGGCGAATAGGGCTGGCGAGTACCACAGAGCTCCCATGGCGAAGATGACAACACCGCTGACAAGAACGGCGAGATAGTGGACGGCGGGCAGTTCCATTGAATGCCTCCATGAGGGGTAATGCGGGGACAATGCTGAGGAACGCGGTCCGGACCGGCAAGGGGTCCATCGGCCTCTGAGGGCCGATCTCGACTTCTGGCGCGAAAGTCCCCACCTTGTTGCCCATGCCAACCCGGCTTTGCCGCCACTGTGGGCGGGCAGTTCACAGCGCGACGCCGCGCTGCCCCTACTGCGACGTTCGTCGCCCCGTGCCCGGCGTACTTCGCCGGCTCCTCTGGCCGTGGGGATTGGTCGCATTCGCGGCGGGCATGTCGATCGCCATGGGATTCGTCATGCGCGCACGGCTGGCATCGACGGCCGCCTCCATGGGACGCACGGCCATGGGCACCGCGCGTTCCACCTTCGACGTCGAGGCGGAGAACGCGCCCGTCCGGCGCGTACTCGACCTCAGTGAAGTCGCCGGTCGGAGCGAATCCGACGTACGTACCGCGCTCGGCGCACCGGCGTCGCGGCGCACCGTTTCGATTCGCGGCACGCGGCACCAGGCATTCTTTTATCGAAGCCCCGGCGGCACGGAGATCGAGATCGTCTTCGCGGGTGGCCGCGCCGAGTGGATTACGCTGTCGCACCTGAGCGGTGTGCCGTTTTCTGGCAGAGCGCTCGAAGCCGTTGGACTCGCACCCGCCAGCGCGAGCTTTGCCAGCGGCGCGTTGCTCGAGTGGGACAACCTCGATGGCCTTCGCGAGCTCTCCGTGATGCCGGCCCCCGGGGGAAATCGCGCCGAGACGATCACTGCGTACGTCACGCGCGTACCCTGAGCGCTCGCTCGTCGGTCAGATCCGCTCCTTGGCCTGCTTCCGGCGCAACCGCTCCGCGTGCCACTTGGGGCCTTCATACACGATGAACAGCGTGAGGTCCTTTCCCATCTCGACGAAGCAGCCGCCCTCGTCGGGATTTTTTCCAGCCATCCATCCGAGCGCGAGCTGGAGCTTTCCCTCGCGCAGCGCGTCGACTTCGCGTCCGTCGCCTTTGACGTACGGCGCTGTGTAGCGCTCGGCGTTCAACGGCGTCGGTCCAAGCTGGCGAAGGAGATCCTTGCGGATTCGATCGTAGGTGACGAGCGCCTGGGCCGGAGTGGGCTCGATCGACAAGAAGGCCCGCACCACACGCCCTTCGGCCAGATAGAGCATTCCGCGACCGTCATACCCGTGAAAGCGGCCGTGGAACGTGAGATCGCTGCCCTGCATCCCATCGATCGCATAGCCGTTTGCCTGAAGCTTTTCTTTCGCGACGGCCACGGGATCGCCCCAGAGAATGTCGGCGAACCGCAATGCCGGATTGTCGTGCGCGGCGGGCGCGCGGCTCACGCCGAGCGCGACGAGCAGGTGAGCAAGACGCATGGGGACTCCTAAGAAATCGCGGTGGGGAGTGCTGGAGAGCATTGTCGTCGAACGCCTTCAATACAAGAGCGCATCTTCGGTCGTTCAGGGATCATCCGCCAGCACGTCACCATCGCGAACGGCCGTGCTCGCAGTCGTCGATCAGGAGAGCCAGCCGCTTGAGCTGAGTCGCCTCCCGTTTTGCGCTGACGATCCACCAGGCCGCGGTCTTTCGCCAGGCGGGCGTGCGCGACCGCCAGTTGGCCCATGCGGCGACGTTGGACTTGAACGTTGCTTCCTGCGCCGCCGTGAGCGCGGCGCCCGCCCTCTGCTCGTAGGCATAGATCCCGGACTTTTCGGGACGCATCGCGCCGAAGGCGGCCAGCCCGGCGGGGCGCATCAATCCTGCTTCGGTGAGCGCTTTCACCCGGCCGACGTTGACGCTGCTCCAGGTGCTCCCTCGCTTGCGCGGCGTGAAGCGGATCTTGTAGCTGACGTCGTCGATCGTCTTGCGAATCCCATCAATCCAGCCATAACAAAGCGCGCCGTCCACCGACTCTGGCCATGTGATGCTTGGCTTCCCCGACCCCTTCTTGTAGAAGCCGACCCACTGCTGCTGCTTCTTGCCGTGGTTCGCGTCGAGCCACTTGCGCCACGCGGCGGGGTCTCGAAAAAATCGGATCTCCGTGCCGTCCGCCATGTCAGATCGCCCCATCGACCGGTCCGGTCTTGAAACATCGGAGATGATGACTCGCACGCGCCGGATCGGCCTGCGCGCGCAGATTCCGAAGCACGCTCGCGATTGTCGGCGTCGCTGAACCCGGTGATGGCTTCGCCTTCACGGATGGAGCCTCGTCACGTTGGTGGCGCAGTAGAACAATATGGGCGTTCCCCTCTGAGGTACGATGAGCCGCCGGCGTCGGGTGCAACACGCGCTGCCGCAAGAATCCTAAAACTTGATGGGCAACCTTTCCGCCCGTAGGTTGTCCAACACATGTTGGTGATCGCCGCGCTAGCTGTTACGCTCTCCTTCCCGCCCCATGTCCGACCTCGCCGAGCTCACGGACCTCCAACTGATGATCCTCGGCGTCTTCTGGCAACGGCGGGAGGCGACAATCGGCGAGGTACACGAAGCGCTCCGCGCCCGCACCGACGTGTCGCGCAAGACGATCGCCACACTCCTCTCGCGCTTGGAGCGACGCGGACTGGTGCGCCATCGGATGGATGGACGGGAGGGCGTCTACAAAGCAATGGTCAACCGGCGCGAAGTGCTTGCGTCGCGGATGGCGGGCGTGCTGGGCGCCCTGTTCGATTTGTCGCCGCGCGGAGCGGCCGCCGCAGGCGCGCGCGCGATCGACGCGTCGGAGGTGAAGCCCGGCGACGTCGCGCGACTGCGCGCGCTGCTTCGCAGAGCGGAGCGCGATCTCCACGACGCCGAGTGAGGAGCTGATCGCGCATGAACACATCATTGGCGAGCGTCCCGTCCATCCTCTCGTATCTGTCTACGGGACTGCTCACCTACGCAGTCCATAGCGCGCTCGCCTGCGCGATCGCGCTCCTGTTTGGACGGGTATTGCTCGGCAACCCGCGCGACCGAGACAAATTGTGGAAGGCTGCGCTGCTCATTCCCTTCGCGACGTCGGCGCTCGCACTCGGTCGATTGGGACGCGGAGAGGTTCGATCGACGGTCGACCTTGGACGACTCGCGCACGCGGTCGTACCTGTCCATGTGCCGTCGTACGTCATGGTGAGGAAGCTCAGCCGAATTGGCGAGCCCGATGAGGTCGTCACGGTGGTGAGCGATCCCTTGGCGCGCGGAATCGCGATCGTCGTCGTGATCGCGTGCACGTTCGCCGCCGGCCTGGCGACTGCGGCGTTGTACCGCCGGCAGCGCCGCTTCACACGTCAACTGCGAAGACGCCGAGTGTGTGATTCGGGCGCGCTCCGGTTGAGCCCACGCGTTACGCTCACGTCGGCGGATGAGCTCGACAGTCCGGTCGCGCTGGGGCGCGCCGAAATCTGCGTTCCCGCGGCGACCTTTTGGGCGATGCCGATCGCCCAGCAGCGGAGCATCATCGCCCACGAGTGCGCGCACCTCGAGCGCCGCGATCCTTGGTGGATCGCCGCCGCCGATATCATCGCGGCGGCCTCGGCATTTCAGCCGTTGGCACGGCGCGTTGCCCGATCGCTCCGCCGCGACGCCGAATTCATCTGCGATGAGGAGGCAGTACGGCACACGGGCGACGCGGTGACGTTGGTCGAATCGCTCATCACATTGGCGGACCAGATCGATCGCGCATGTTTGGATTCTGTCGCCGTCGCGTACGACGGATCGCCCCTTGTGACGCGCGCGCGTCGCATTCTCGCTGGTCCGGGCTCGCTCGCGCCAAGGTGGGTGCGACTCCTCCGCGTGTGCTTGGTGATCGTCGCCCTGTGCGCGCCGCTGGCCGCGCCCGCGATATCGACCGTGGCGCACGCGTTCCCGGCGCCGCCGTTGGGCCTTGTGATAGAGGAAGATGAGCGAGTCATCGAGCGCGTGCTGTCGATGCCACAGTCGCGCTTTGCCCCGGAGATCGTCGGCCGATGACGATTCCTCGGACGATGCCGGCGGTTCGCATTCACAAGGCCGGTGGGCCGGAGGAGCTTCGGGTCGAGGATGTTGCCGTCCCTGCGCCGAAGGGAGGCGAAGCGCTCGTGAAGCTCGACGCGGCGGGAGTGAACTTCATCGACGTCTACAAGCGCACGGGTCTCTACCCCCTTTCCCTTCCCGCGACGCTCGGGGAAGAGGGCGCTGGGACGATCATCGCGCTGGGCGACGGCGTCGCCGATCTCCGCATCGGCGACCGTGTGGCGTGGGCCATGGCGACCGGATCGTACGCGGCCTATGCGGCCATTCCCGTGGCGAAGCTCGTGCCGGTGCCGGCGGGTGTGAGCACCGTGCAGGCTGCCGCCGCGATGCTGCAAGGAATGACCGCGCACTATCTCGCCTGCTCGACGTACGCGCTGAAGTCCGGCGATCGCTGTTTGATCCACGCGGCGGCGGGCGGCGTCGGTCTGCTGCTGGTCCAGATCGCCAAGCAGCGCGGCGCGTTCGTGATTGGCACGGCCGGCTCAGACGAGAAGGCACAGCTTGCGCGAGGCGCCGGCGCCGACGAAGTGATCGTGTACACACGCCAGGATTTCGTCGCGGAAACCAAGCGAATCACGGGTGGGTCGGGACTCGACGTAATCTACGACTCGGTCGGCGCGACGACCTTTTTGCCTGGGCTGGACCTGTTGGCGCGTCGTGGCACGATGGCGCTGTTCGGTCAGAGTAGCGGTCCCGTGGCGCCGATCGATCCGCAGCTCCTCAATCAAAAGGGGTCGCTGTTTCTCACGCGTCCATCACTCGCCGCCTACATCGCCTCGCGCGAGGAACTGCTGTGGCGCGCGGGCGAGCTCTTCGCTTGGATGGCCGCCGGCTCGCTCACTGTGCGCATCGGCGCGGAGTTCCCGCTGGCTCAGGCCGCGGAGGCGCACCGCGCGTTGGAAGGGCGGAAGACGACCGGCAAGGTCGTGCTGCACATCGGCTAACTAGTCCGCGCCAGGTGCGGCGGAGCTGATAGATTGGCCCCCTACGCTCGGGGGATTCGCACATGAGCAAAGGACGGCTCGAGGCGTTCAGCGACGGCGTGATCGCGATTCTCATCACGATCATGGTGCTGGAGCTGCACGTCCCACATGGCTCACACTGGGATGCGCTGAGGCCGGTGATCCCGACGCTTCTCATGTACGTGCTGAGCTACATCTTCCTCGGCACTTACTGGAACAATCATCATCACCTGCTGCACGCCACCACGCGGATCAACGGCACCATCCTATGGGCGAACCTGCATCTGCTCTTCTGGCTCTCGCTCGTTCCCTTCGCGACGCGCTGGATGGGCGAGAACCACTTCGATTCGATGCCCACGGCCATCTACGGCACGGTACTGCTGCTGGCCAGCATCGCGTATTGGATTTTAGTGCAGGCGATCATCGCCGAAGAGGGACCGGACTCGGTGTTGGCGTCGGCGGTCGGTAAAGACAGGAAGGGTACGAAATCGACGCTTCTCTACATGGCGGCGATTCCGTTGGCGTTCCTGAGCCCTTGGATCGCCGACGCCGTCTACGTGGTCGTCGCCCTCTGGTGGCTGGTGCCAGACCGAAGGATCGAGGAGCGAATCTCGCGTTGATCGCCCGCCCCTAAGGCAGCGGCTCGCCGAACGGCTCACGCGACCAATGCGCAAGGCATTGCCATCGGTGCGGTGCGCGCCATTCGTCATTCAGCCGCCGCCCGCCGCTACGAACCCGGCGCCGTAAGCGCGTAGCGCTCCACCGCGCCTTCGAGCACGTCGTCGCCGATCGTGACGTAGAGGTGCCCGCCGGTGACCGAGAGGGCAAACTTCATGCGACGCTCCAGCCGCTCGACCAGCCCGGCCAGCAGTGTGCGATCGATTCCGTAGAGCTCAAGCTCCGCCGCTCGGTGAATCCGTTCGCCAGATAGCTGACGCACGATCTGCGCGGGATCTCTATGCGTGTAGACGGCAACGCGGGCGGCCGCCTTGCTGGCCCGATGGAGACGGCCCGCATCGGGGGCGCCGATGTCCACCCAAACGCGAAGGGCGCCAGTGAGATCGCGAACGGCGATCGCGGGCTCGTCCGGCTCCGCCAGTCCCTTTGAGAAAGAGATCCCTTCGGCGTATTCAAGACAGTAGGCGAGGACACGTGCGAAGAGATAATCTTCCGTCTCCGACGGATGCCGCGCTACGCGAAATGCCAACGCTTCGTACACGCCGCGATCCACGTCGGCCAGCTGGATGTCGAACGTATGCATCGTCGCCGTCAGTGCCACGCTGAGTCCTCTCGATGTGATGCGGCCGTAAAACTAGTCGTGATTCGACCGAGCATCACTGATCCGCCAGGGCGACGGCTCTCGCCTTCCTCATCAGACTCTCGAGGAGACAGCACATGCTCAATATCCGGTCGCTCACCGCACTACTCGCATCAATCGCGTTCGCCGCGTGCTGGGCCAAGCGCCCCGATGGGCCGCCCGATGTCACGGCGATCTATTCCGCCGCGTTGGGAGACACCGGCATCCAACGTCCGCCCGACGATGTCGCACTCGACCTGCGCGCGCTCGAGGATTCCGGAGTGTACGGTGGGACGGACATGCTACCCGATTCGATTGGCGCGTATTTGCTGCGGCGCGGCGTGATCCGCGAGGTCTGTCCCCTATCGCGCGACGCCGAAGGAACGCTGATCTGCTGGCCGGACTACGCGCGGCACACGCTGCACCTCTCCCCGCCTATCGCCGAGGAGGACGGCTATCGCGTGTACACGAGCGGACGAGCGGTAAAGCCCCGCAGCGATACGTCGAGCACGCAGCTCAATCCGCTCGGCGGCTCGTCAGTGTGCCACGTCCGCTGGAAGCGCGGAAAGTGGCGCCTGGTGGACCGCTGCGAAGTTCGGTCGGTGGGCTGATGTATTTTTCGCTCAGAGGGTACTTCCGAGTGAGCTATCCCTCGGGGTAGGTACGAAGTGGTTCGTATGTTCCACCCCAAAATCGTTAGTCTGTGCACACCTCTTGCTAGGGATAAGGGATTAAGATCGAATCGGCCGACCAGGTAATTCGGTCAGTTAGTCCTGATGGAGAGTCGCACGTGCCCCGACGCGAGTACCGAGTACCAGCGCGCCGCGGGGTATCGAAACCTTGGAGGGGGGGACGATCAACTATGTCGCCGAACAGAAAGTTGCTGCAAATGGGTTTGGTAGCTCTGGCCGCCGCGATCGCGGCGCCCACGCTCGCCAACGCCGCGCCGTCCTATGCACGCGGGAGCTCGATCACCGCGGCCGCACCGACGAGCTTCTGGCAGGACACGATGAAGAAGAAGCCGATGAAGCCGGCGGCCAGGACCTCGCGGACCAGAATGAAGGTCCAGAAGGAGACGTTCAACCAGGATTCGGCCAACGCCGTGTTGGAGAAGGCGCGTCAGGATTCCATCGCCGCCGTGCAGGCCGCCGCGGCCCAGGTCGAGCGTGACCGGCAGGCTGCCGCTGCGCAGGCCGAGCGCGATCGGCAGGCAGCGATCGCCCGTGCCGAGCAGGCGAAGCGCGATTCGATCGCTCGTGTGGAGCAGATGCGGCGTGATTCCGTCGCCCGCGTGGAGCAGATGCGGCGCGATTCCATTGCGCGCGCCGACTCGATCGCCCGCGCTCGGGCGCTCGCCGGCGCTGGCTTCTATGCGGGCGTGGGTGGAGGCGTCAGCCTGCCGCTTGGCGATGCGAAGAAGGCCTGGGACAACGGCTACACCGTGTTCGTTCCGGTCGGCTACGACTGGGCGGACTCGCCTTTCGGCATCCGCTTCGACGGCAGCTACGACAAGTGGAGCGGCAAAACCATCGGCACCAGCGGCACCAAGTATGGTGATTATTCGATCATCGCGCTGAATGCCGATGTGAAGGTGCGATACCCGCTCAGCGAAGGAAGTCCGCGCATCAACATTTACGGGCTTGCGGGCGGCAACGTGGATCGCTTGAAGGTTGACGGTGTGGGTGGCGGAACGTACACCCCCGGCACCGGATCGACGACGAGCGCGTCGGTGACGAAGTATGGCTTCAACGCCGGCGGCGGATTCTCCTTTGGTTGGGGCGGGACCTCGCTGATCATCGAGTCGCGCTACTTCAGCGTGAGCACCGATGGCGGAACGCTCAAGTGGTACCCGGTGGTGGCCGGAGTGACGTTCCACTTCTAGCCCACCGAGACAAAAAAACGGCCCGCGCACCATGCGCGGGCCGTTTTTTTCGTTCCGTCACTCGCCGGCGTTCGCCGAGCCGTCGAACCCGCTGCTGTCGGTCGCGTGAGTGCTGTCGGCGTGCGCATGCGCGTCGGTCGCATCGTGATGCGCCGTATCCGGGGCGCTGCCGTCCGATGCGTGGGAGGGCTCCGCAACAACCACGTGCACCTCTCCCGGATCGTGAGCCGCGACGTCCGCCGCTACTTCGACGATCCGCGGCGTGATCTCATCGGCGCGAGCGCCGAAGTCGGTGTTTGACTCGTGCGCTCGTGTGGCGAGATCGGTCATCTGGTGCGCCAGGTCCAGCATCTCTTCGTGATCGCGCTCCTCGGGCGGCTTGGCCCTGAGCTCGTTGTATCGCGCCTCGAGATCCTGCGCGTCCTGCTTGATGTCATCCATGCGGGTCTCGAGCTCGCGATCGGCGTCGAAGACCGCCTCCACCACCTGGTGCTCGCCCTCATTTGCCGCTGGCACTTCGGTGCCACCGTGCTGCACTACGTGTATTGTCGCCTCGAGCGTGGCGCTATTCAGGTCCGCCGCTTGGACGGTGAGGTTCTCCTCGGCGGTCCTGCCTTCCACCTCCGTACGAAGGAGCTGAAGCCGGGCGGTGTCGAACTCGTATTCGGCACGGGCGAAGGCCTCGGCGTTCGTTACGGTCGGAGTGGTGTCGTCGGCCATGATCGGGCTCCTGAGAGAGATTCCTGCGCCTCAACTTGGCGCCTCCATCATGAAAGGCGCAATTCGAGGCCGGACCGGCTCACTCGGTTCGTCGCCCGCGCTTCCGCTCGTCCGACGGAAGGAGCGCCAGGGTAAGCGACGATGCGCGAACGCGCGGAGCGATTCCCGCGCTGAACGACGCGCGATAACTTGAGATATCGAGCCGGTCGGCAGTCGAGCCACACTCCATCAATCGACCATGTCGGAGATCAGCAGACGCGATGCGTTGCGCACCATCGGCACCACCGTGGCCGGCCTGGCGGGCTCGGTCGCCAGCGGGGCCGCGGTGAATGCGCAAGCGGTCCGCGCGCCGATGATGGCGAAAAAGATTCCGGGTAGTGGCGAAGAGGTGCCGGTGATCGGACTCGGCACCTGGCAGACCTTCGATGTTGGCGCAACGGCCGCCGCGCGCGCGCCGCTCGACGAGGTGCTCGGCGCATTCGCCGAGCTGGGGGGCAAGCTCGTTGACTCATCTCCCATGTATGGCAGCTCCGAGGAGGTGCTGGGCGACATCGCGGCGAAGCTCGGCATCCGCGCGAGGCTCTTCGTCGCCACGAAGGTGTGGACGTCTGGCAAGACGAGCGGCTTGGAGCAGATGGAGGATTCGATGCGCAAGCTGCGCGCGAATCCCGTCGACTTGATGCAGGTGCACAACCTGGTCGACGCCGGCACCCATCTCGACACGCTCACCGAATGGAAGCGCGCGGGCCGCACGCGGTATATCGGCGTGACACACTACACCGCCAGCAGCCACGGCGAGGTGGCGCGCGTAATCGCCGCGCGCCCGGTGGATTTCGTCCAGATCAACTATTCGGTCGGCGAGCGTGAGGCCGAGCGCTATCTGCTGCCATTGGCCCGCGAGCGCGGGGTCGCCGTTATCGCGAATCGCCCGTTCGCCGGCGGCGATCTATTCGCGCGGCTGCGGAGTCGCAAGCTGCCGTCATGGGCGGGCGAGATCGATTGCGACAGCTGGTCTCAGATCCTGCTAAAATTCGTCGTGTCGCATCCGTCGATCACGTGCGCCATCCCCGCGACGTCGAGCGCCGTGCATCTCCGCGACAACATGAAGGCCGGGTACGGACGCATGCCCGACGAAGCGCTGCGCGCGCGGATCGCCGTCGAAGCGATGTAGCGGAACAAGCGCGACGCCGGGCGCGTCACGGCCGTCGTCGCGAGTCTCCTGAATTCGTGGCATTCTGCGCCTTCACCTTGAGCCATTTGCGCCAGTCGGCCTCGAGCACGTCGAGGTCGGTCGGGCTCTTGAGCTCCTTGCGTGCCGCGAGCGACTCGAGCACGCCCTTGCCGCTCCCGAGTCCGGCGACGAGCGCCGACATCGCCGGCGCGCCGCCACGCTCGAACATATACGCCACGAACGCGGTCGACTGCGACGCGAAGGGCGATGATGACATACTCGCACCGCGATAACTCGGGCCGTCGCCCGGGCGACGCGAGCCGTACGCGCCCGTGCCGGTCATGCCGCCAGGGCCGCGCGGGTCGTTCGGCAGCTGCGTCGGCCCGAGCGGCGAGCCGTCCGTATTTGGCAGGTTCGGCAACCCTTCCCGTGCGTGCACGAACAGCGCGCTGAGGGGAAGAATGTCGTTCGGCCGGCGCTGCAACGAAGCCACCGCTATGTCGCGCGCCTCGGGCGCGATGAGCAGCCGCTCGAGACCGGTGTCGAACCATGGCGGTAATTCCGCGCGTCCGGGCGTCGGGCTGACCGCCAAGCGCCCGGTGTACGCTTCGATCCACGCGTGCGCCGCCGGCGGCGTGAGACGGCGCGCGATGAGAAAGACAGTTCCGCCACCGCCGCGCCGATGGTCCTGCTCGGTCTGCTGGGCATTTCGCGTCGGCACGATGAGCGTGACACTGGGAACCGACCAGGTCGAATCCATTCCAGGCCGGCCGCGCACGCTGTCTCGAAGCACGACGGCGATCGGTGGCGGATCCTCGCCAAACAGACGATGGAACTGCAGCCCGATATCTTCGAGCACGAGCTTCGTGTCCCACACTGCGCTGTAGGATGGCGCGATGAGCGTATACGATGGCGTGCTGAAGAGCACGCTCGAGTCGCGCCCGCTCACGATCAGCTTGCCGATCGGCTCCGGAGGGAGCGCGGTGAGCGTGTTGCGCGCGAACGATGAGCAGGCGCCCGCCAGCGCGATGCACGCCGCCGCGGCGACGGAGAGGGCCGCGCGGCCGCGGCGACAGATGGAATGACGTATCACAGGGCGAACTCGCGTGATGAGAGCCGAAGAGAGCCGACATCGAATCATACAGCCGGTCGCGCCGCCGTGTTGGCTCGTGCGCGCCGCGTAGCGCTGGGCATTCTCGTTGCGCTGCACGAGGTGCTTGCGGCACATTCGCCGGTGAACGTCGCATCTAGGTCACCCGTTGCGAAGCCCCACCTCTCGCCGAGAAAGCTCATGTCGATCGCCGACCTGCTTTTACCCGAGTTCGACAACGAAATGCGCATCACCCGCACGGTGCTCGCACGCGTCCCGGATGGTCGCGGGGAGTGGACGCCGCATCCGAAATCGTTTCCGATGGCCCACCTCGCCCAGCTCGTTGCGCGGCTGCCCGGATGGGTGGAGATGATGATGAAGCGGAGCGAGCTCGACATTGCGCCGACCAGCGGTCCAAAATTTCCCGGCTATTCGATCGAGACGACCGCGACGCTCCTGGCCGAGTTCGACAAGAACGCCTCGGCGGGGCACGCGGCGATCGCGGCGGCGAGCGACGCGGAATTCGACGTGCCGTGGACCTTGAAGAAGGCGGGCGCCGCACTGATGACGCAGAGCCGGTATCAGATGCTGCGCTCGATGGTGCTGAATCACACGGTGCACCACCGCGCGCAACTCGGCGTCTATCTGCGTTTGGTCGACGTCCCGGTGCCGCAGATGTACGGGCCAACGGCGGACGAAGGGAAGTGAATGTCCGCGGGCGATGCTGTGACGTGAGGGGTGCGGCGGCATGCGGCGCCGTGCGGCGTGCTGCGGCGAGAGGCGTTGGGGTACGGCGTCGTACGGCGGTTGGCGGGCGCGTGCGGCGACCTCGTTCGGCGAGCGGCGGGTCTTGGTCCCGACCTCGGGGATAGCAGGCATACACGAAATTTCTAACAGACTCCAGAACTTCTGGCAGACTCTAAACGCAAGCCGCCGCACGCCCCACGAGGTCGCCGGGGGCGAGCCACTTCGCGCCGGCGCTGAACGAATTGGAGTCAGAACGTGAACACACCCTCGACAGTGGTTGCCATCTCCGCGATGGGCATCCTCGGCGCCATCTCGATGGCGCCCGTCATTCCGGGTCTCATCCGCCGCGTGATGCCGGCCGACAAGCCGATGCGGATTTCCATGCCGGCTATCGTCGCTCTCGCGCTGCTCCAGACCTCGCTGCTCGTTGTCCTGAGCGCGTGGATCGGAGCGCGGCTCGGTACAGCGCTCCAGTTGAGAAGCGCGCTGTTCGACGCCGTCGCGGGAGGCCGGCCAATCGGGTCTGCCTTTGCCGGGTTGGCGGTGCCCGGCATCATCCTGGGCGCGGTCGGCGGGCTCGCGGCATTTTCCCTGTCGAAGACATTCGTGAGCTTCCTGAGGGCAATGCCGCTCGCCACGCGACTGCTCTACGGCGGGCTGACTGAGGAAGTGATCATGCGGTGGGGCCTGATGACCGCGATCGTCTGGCTTCTCTCGCGGGGCATCGTGGGAGCGTCGACGGATCGGATGGGCGCCGTCGTGTTCGCGGGAATTCTCGCGACGAATGCGATCTTCGCCGCGGCGCACATTCCGGTTCTTCGCGCTACGAACACGTCGCGGCCGCGCGAGGTCGCGCTGATCATCTTCCTCGTCTCGATACCGTGGGGCTGGTTGTTCTGGCAATATGGCATCGAATCCGCGATGATCGCCCACATGACCTTTCACGCCGCGATAGAGGTGCTCGGCAAGACCCGGACGGGCGGCGGCGAACGCGAGGAATCGCGGTAGGCTCCGCGCGACGGCTCCGTGATCCCGGCAGGCGGCTTTTTCCGCCCTTTGGGTAGCGACAACTTCTCTCATGGAGTTCCTCACATGCCCGCAACAGCTGATGCCGCCTTCGTCGGTCCAGTCCAGACACCGCTTGATGCGCTCGCTCGCGAGATCGAGCACGACGCGGCCGCGGGCAAGATCAGCCAAGCCGAGTTGGAGCGATACGGCCAGGTCGTCGCACCACACGTCGAGAAAGCCAACGAGACGGTCCAGGAGGTACTCGACTTCGTGAAGGCAGAGCCGGAGCACTTGAAGGATGTCTTGCACGACCCCATCGCCGACCTGCTCGCGGCGCGTCACGACAATCCCGACGCCCCGGTCGAGCCGAGGGAAGTGGCGGGCGTCATGGGACCCGTCGCGCACGAGATCTTGAACGTGGAGGAGCACATCTACTCCAGCAGGATCGACTACGAGGAAGAGCGGGTCGGCGCGTGGCGTGAGATTGTCGAGGTGCGTGCGGAGCGGGGCGACGAATCGCCCGCGACCATCCAGGCCCAACGCGACCAGCTCGACAAAGCTCAGGAAGCGATCGACCATGCCCGCACGGATCTACACGACGGCGCCCAGTGGGCACACGGCCAGACCGACGCCCGCGTGGACTACGTGCTGGAGCACAACGACACCTCCGCGCTCGAGCCGCACGAAGCACCCGACGTGCAACACTACAATCTTCCGGCGAGCGAGCACGTGGTGCCGGAGGAGGCGTGACCGACGGCCGCCGTCCGCCGACGTACCACGTCGTCGACGGAACGCTCGCGAAAAACGCCGGCCGTCACGGCAAGGTGAGATAACCCGCCGCGGCGATTTCCCCCATCGCCTGCCCGGCGATGAGTGTGGTGGCGTTTGGATCGAGCGACACGGCCACGTTGTTCACGTAGATCGCCAGCGCATACCGCCGGCCGCTGGCCGTCGTGAGGTATCCGGCCAGTCCCTTGGCGGTGACGAGGAGCTTGCGATTCAGCGCGTCGTATTTGGAGAGCGTGCCAGTCTTCGCGTTGACGTGGCCGGCCGCCGGCGACTCGGTTTGAATGTTGAAGAGCGTGCCGTCTTTGCCGAGCACTGGCATGGCACGGTGAAATGCGTCGAAGTATGGCTGCTTCGATTGATACACCAGATAGTGAACCATGAAGTCCGGCGAGAACGCGGCATCGCCGCCCGCGCCGTCGCTCTGCTGCGCGCCAGTGAGGTCGAGACCCGCGCGCTGTAGAAAATCGTGCTCGAGATCGAAGGCCGTCTTCCCGGTGTCACTCTTCGCGAGCACCGCTTTCAGAATGAAGGGGAGCGAGCTGGCGTGCAGATTCTGGCTCACCTTGAGCGTGACCTTTGCCTCTTCCGTGAATGGCGGCGACACATGCTCGGCCATCACGTGCGCCGGCAGGTACGCCGCGGCGGCGCCGGTGAATTCGTGCTCCGCCGCGGCGGACGAAAGCTCGGCGGCGATTCCCTTCTCTCGCAGTGCTTCGACGAAGGTGACCTGTGCGAAGCGGCTCGGCTCCGGCACCGCATAGCTGTAGAGAATGGCCGGCGTCGCGAGCGGGAAGACGCCGGCGATGGTGACGATGCGGGAGCCGCGCGGCCCCGCGATGTCGGACGAGAAGGTGATGCGCGGGCGGGTTCCCGCCGGCGCTGTAATCGACTGGTTGATGAATTTGACGTACGGCGATGCTGGCGCGATGTGCAACGCCGTAGCATCGCCGGAGCGCGTCCCCGGCCCGATCATCAGGTCGACGAGGTTGTCGTTGACGACGGCGGGCGAGATCACGACGCCGGTACCGAGCTCGCGCTCCCCCTCGTGGAAGAGCGTGATATCGACGAGTACGCGGCCCGTGATGCGCTTCACGCCCTTGGCCGCCACCTGCGCGGCCAGCTCGCGGATGACGAGCAGCGGATCGCCGGGCACCGCGCGCGTTTCTGGTTGGGCATCGTAGGAGTGATCTTCATTCTCGAACGCGAGCGCATCGCCGGTGACGCGGCCCGAGAGATTGGGGTCACCGCTCGCGACGAGCACGAGATCGCCGCGGAGTGTGCCGTCCGCCGTCACCGGCCCGGTCGCATAGACGCGCGTGCGGAAGCGATAGTCGGGACCGAGGAGGCCGAGCGCGGTGCCGACCGTCAGCGTCTTGGTCGTCGACGCCGCCTGAAAAAGCTTGTCGGCGTTGTAGGCGAACGTCATGCGGTCGTCATCGAGCGAATAGAACGCGACGCCGAACATCGCGTGCTTGAACTCGGGCCGCGCCATGATCCGCTCGAGCCGTTCACCCAGGGTGCCAGTGGAATCGCGCTGCTGCGCGGCAATTCTCGCGCGAGGCGCGACGGGCGCGAGGACCGTCATCGCCGCCAGTACTGACGCCGCGGTGGCGAGACCACGCGTGAGCGAACGAATGTGGCCGGGCAATTCCGCCATGAGATCTCCGAACGACCTGTCGAGTCGCTTGCGGTGGTTGGCCGTATCGTGAGCGTGCGCTAGCGCATCGCGCTCGCTGCCTTCGTCTCCGGCGCGCGCTTGAACTCGAGCGTGCCGCCACCCATTTCGGCGCGCGCCATATCGACGCGGCGAGCGCATAATCGGTCCAGTGTGATGCTAAGGAAGTTGGTAGCCGGGTCCGCGAACCGCCCGGCCCGGCTTCGCACCAGTGTGCTTGCCATCGATCACCACCTCGACGCCGTTGACGATCACCCGGCGAATGCCTACCGAGATCTGGTGCGGCTGCTGATACGTGGCACGGTCGCCCACCGTCAGGGGATCGAAGACGACGATGTCGGCGAACATCCCCTCGTGCAGCATCCCGCGGTCGGCGATCGACAACCGCTCGGCCACCGCGGCGCTCATCTTCCGCACGGCGTCCTCGAGCGACATCACTTTGCGATCGCGCACGTAATGGCCGAGGATGCGCGGATAGTTCGCGTAGCTACGTGGATGCACCATCGCCTTCGTGGAATCGGGATCCATGCCGCCGGCGTCGGTGCCGAACTTCATCCATGGCTGCTTCATCTGCAGCTCGATGTTGTCCTCCGACATCAGAAAATACATGGCGCCCAACCCGCCCTTCTCGGCTAGCGTGAGGTCGATCAATACGTCGACCCATTCCTTGCTCTGCGCCTGCGCGATCTCGGCCAGGCGCTTCCCCTCGAACTGCCCGAGCCCGGGCGTACGGAATCCGACGACCATCACGCCCTGCGGCGTCGCCAGCTGGCACAGGTTCTCCCATGGCGTGCGCTCAACAAGCACCTCGGCGCGGATCTTCGCGCGCGTGGCGGCGTCTTGCAGATTCGAGAGCAGCTTCCCGTCGGCCGAGGCCCACGGCGGAAGACAGGCGGAGAGTCCGGTGCCACCGGCCGTCCAGGCGTACATGTCGGCGCCGACATCCTGTCCCGCCGCGCGCGCGGAATCGATCTTGGCGATCGCGCGCACGGCCTTGGGCCAGTTGCGGACGCCGGCGGCTTTGAGGTGATAGATCTCGACCGGCACGCGCCCTTCGCGACCGATGCGCAGCAGCTCGTCGATCGCCTCGAGATAGTCGTCCGCCTCCGAGCGCATGTGGCTGATGTACACGCCGCCATAGGGCGACATCGCTTTCGCCTCTTCGATCAGCTCTTCGGTCGAGGCGAAGGTGCCGGGCGGATAGATGAGCGCGCTCGCGACGCCGAAGGCGCCGTCGCGCATTCCGTTGCGCACTACCGCGCGCATCGTGTCGAGCTCGGCTGGGTTCGCGGCGCCCTGGGCCGACCCTTTGGCGTACATGCGCACCGTCGTCGCGCCAATGAACGAGCCGAAGTTCGCCGAGGTGCCGTGGCGCTGCATGGCATCGAGCCACTTGGCGAAGCCATGCTCGCCGGCGAACTCGGGCGGGGCATGCGCCGAGTGGTCGACGCTCCCTTCGGCCGATTGCGTGAAGGCGTTGGCGGGCGCGTTCGTCCATCCCTCGCCCATGATCTCGGTCGTGATGCCCTGCGTGATCTTGGAGACGACGCGTCCATCGCCGGTCAGAAAGGGCTCGCGCGAGTGGCTCTGGATGTCGATGAAGCCCGGCGCGACGATGAGGTTGGTGGCGTCAATGCGTTTCGTGGCCGCTGCGCGCGCCAGCATGCCTGCCGGCGCAATGCGCGCGATCCGGTCGCCGCGGAGGGCGACGTCGCCGTAAAACCAGGCATTGCCGCTTCCGTCGATGATCTTGCCGTGCTCGATGATCAGATCGTACGGCGCAGCGGTGTCGGACGCGCCAGTCTGCACCGAGCGGCAGGCGGCGCAGAGGAGACAAGCAAGAAGGATGCGTCGCATGGGCGGGAAGAAGATGGTCGACCGAATCGGAATACCAATTTGACGATCAGGGGCCGGCGCGTCAATCCGACGCCCGGCCCGGCCGCCTACTTCCCCTCGTACTTGAACGAGACGCTGAGCTTCGCGCGGTAGCTCTCGATTTTTCCATTCTTCATTTGAATGTCGAGCTCTTTGACCTCGGCCACGCGCAACTCGCGCAGCGATTTTCCGGCGCGCGAGAGCGCCGCGGCGGCCGCCTTTTCCCACGACTCCGTGCTGGTGCCGATCAGCTCGATGACTTTGTAGACGTTCTCTGACATGGTACGCCCTCGCGAAATAGATGTGTGTAGTCTCCGCCCCGGTGCTCGATGACGGTACGGCATGCGGTGGTGCGCGCACAAGGCCAGTCTAGCCCGGCGCGGCTACGTCCCAGCAGGCGATGCCCCAAGAACGGACGCACTTTGTCGTAACCAACGCCCACCTCGCGGATAGGTACGGTGAGCGACACGAGCCGCATGATCGACGTGTCGACATCCCGCACCGGACCATCCGTGAACGACGTCACCATCCCATCGCCCTACCAGTCAGTGACGCAGCGCGTGACGCCCGTCGCCTCGTGGCTGCACACGAGCGTCGTCGTAACCATCTTCGTGGCGCTCGGCATCGCCGGAGCGCTCGGCCAAGCCCGCGCGCACGCGAGCCCGGCGGCATTGGCATCTCACCCGAACGTCATGCCGCTCTATCTCTCCCTGATCGCGGCCGAGTGGGCGCTGGTGATGTACGTGCGACACGGACTCCGCCGCACCGGAACCACGATCACTGACATCCTCGGCGGCGCGATCGGCGAGCGCCGGCAGCTGCTGACCGACGCGCTGCTCGGCGTGGGACTCTGGGGCGGATGGACGCTGGCCGAGCTGGCATGGACACACTGGTCGGGCGCGACAGGCGCGGCAACCGTGCGCCCCTTTCTCGCCACGCGCGTTGGTGAGGTCGCGCTCTGGATCGCTCTGTCGATCAGCGCTGGATTCGCCGAGGAGCTCGTCTTTCGCGGATACCTGCAGCGCCAGTTCAGCGCGCTGACCGGAAGCGCGGCGATCGCGCTCGTGCTGCAAGCCGTCCTCTTCGGCGTGTCGCACGGCTATCAAGGATGGGCGGCCTGCGCCAGAATCACGCTGTTCGGCCTGCTGTTCGGACTCCTCGCCCTCTGGCAGCGCCGTCTGCGTCCGGGAATCCTTGCTCATGCCCTCACCGACATCGTCGCCGGCCTCGCTCGAGGTTGATCCGTCGCCGCGTGCCAAATGCCGATCGCCGAGTCCCTGCCTCACGTGACCGATCTCGATGCCCTCTATCGCAAGTACGCGCCGGACGTCTTTCGTTTTGCCCTCTACCTCTCGGGCGAGCGGAGCGACGCCGAGGACATCACGTCTGAAACCTTCGTGCGGGCGTGGGCGTCGAGCGAGCGGATCGAGCTCGCGACAGTGCGCGGCTATTTCTTCACCATCGCGCGCAACCTGTTCTTGCAGAGCCCGCGCAGGAGCGCGCGCAGCGTCGGGCTTCGTGAGGATCTGGAATCCAAGCGCGCGAGCCCGTACGACGGAACGGCGCAGCGAAGCGAGCTTGACGCAGTGATGGCTCGACTGCGAACGCTGCCGGAAATCGACCGCGCGGCGCTGGTGATGCGCGCCGAGCACGACATGCCGTACGAGGAGATCGCGCAGGCGCTCGGCATCTCCCTGTCGTCGGCCAAGGTAAAGGTGCACCGGGCGCGTCTCGCGCTCGCTGGGATTCGTGCGGGTTTGTCACCATGACGGAGAGACCGATGACCGTGTCGCGCGATGTGATCCTCGATCTGCTGCCGCTCTATCTCGCGGGTGAAGCGAGCGCCGCGACGCGCTCGCTCGTGGAGCAGTATCTGAGTCAGGATGAGACGCTGGCGGTGCAACTGCGCTTGCATGCCGCTGGAGCGGCGCTCGGCGCCGAGCGCATCGAGCTGCCGCCGGAGCTCGAGCTCCGCTCGCTGGGGCGCACGCGACGGCTGTTGCGGTGGCAGCGACAGTTGTTCGGCGTGGCGATCGGCCTGTCCGTGCTCTCGCTGACGAGCAAGCTCACGGTCGGAGAGAATCGCATCACGTCGTTTCACTTCTTGATACGCGACTATCCCGAAGTGTTCGGGCCCATTGCCCTGGCCGCGATCATCTGCTGGATCGCCTATGTTGGCGCAGCGAAAAAACTGCGCACGCGAGTGTAGCGACACACTCGACGAATTTCCCGCGCACGTCAGCGGGGCTTGCGCGCGAACTCCGCCGCGCGCGGCAAGCGAACGGTGAACGAGGTGCCAGCGTCACCCGAGGACGATACGTCGATCGTCCCGCCGTGCGCGGTCACGATTTGTTCGGCGATGTACAGCCCCAGTCCGAGATTCGTCGAGGTCCACATCTCCGATTGCCCCGGCCGTAGACGCTTGAGCGGACTGAAGAGTCCACTCAGGTCAGACGCCGCTATTGCCTCACCGTGATTGTGTACGCGAAGCACCACATCGCGAATCTCCCCGTGTATCGTCACGTCGATCGGAGATTTCGCCCAGCCATGCTGCACTGCGTTCGCCAGCAAATTCGAGAGCACCTGGCTGATGCGCGCCGAGTCCCACTCGCCACGCGAGTCACCAGTCGTGCTGAGTTGCAGCACACTCTCCGGATGCGCGGCAGCCACCTCGTCGACCGCATGACGCGCGATCGCGGCGAGATCTACGGGCCCACGAACGATCGGAACGCCCGATCCCAGCCGGCTGCGAGTGAAATCCAGCAAGTCGCCAACCATGTGATTCATCCGCTTCGCACTGTGCGCGATGCGCATGGCCAGCGTCAGATGCGGCTCGGCGAGCTCGCCGGTATCGAGCATGAACTGCGACGACATGATCACGGCGCCGAGCGGCGTACGAAGATCGTGCCCGAGGATGGCGAGGAACATCTCCTTGGACTGCTCGAGCCCTTGGGAGAACCGCGCTATGGATTCGGCGAGCGCTTGATCGATCGCTTCGTTGAAGCGCATCAAATCCTCGAGGTCGCCGCCTGTGAGGCTGCCATTTGCCTTGGTCCAGAGCCGGATGACGCTGGCACGCAAGGCGCGGTATTCGGAAACCATGGCTTCGAGGGTGAAGCCCGTCGCGGCGCGGTCAGCCCCGTGTACCTCCGCCGCCGTCTCGGTAGCGGCGTCGCCGAGCTCCGCGTTGCCCTTGGACTTCTCCACCTGCTCGGCGGCCGTCTGGGGCGTCCGAAGATCCGCGATGACGGTCTTGAGCATCGCCATGGCGTGATCGCGCAGGCCGGCGAGATCCAGCGCGTGCCCCGCCGGGCCGCACGTGGCGGCGAACGCGACCCACTCCGCGAGGATTTTCTCGGAATTCGCTTCGATGAAGTCGGCCAACCGCACAACAGCCTCCGTCGAGAGCAGTGAAACGAATGGTCGTTTGGCCGTACCGGTGCAAGGCCCGAGCCTAGCTAGGCTACCTTACAATGCCTCGCCCCCAGGTGCCTTCGTTTGCGAGCTGACCATGACGACTGACCCAACGCCCGCGGAGTCCGTGCTCACCCCCAAGGTCGACTCCACGGCGGAAGCCCGGCCGGCCGACGCGGCGTCGGCCGATCCCGATCTCTCGAAGACGGAGTCGGCGATCGAGAGCCCGCGAGCGCGCTCGATCAATCTCACCGTCCTGACCGTCCTGGCCGTGATGTACACGCTGTACTTCGCGCGCGAATTCCTGTTGCCGATCGTGTTCGCGTTTCTGCTCAGCTTCCTGTTGAGCCCCGTGGTGCGTTGGCTCGCTCGCTTCCGGATTCCACCGCCGCTCGGTGCCGGTCTCTTGATCATTGCCATTCTCGCGCTGCTCGGTTCCGGCGCGTTCGGCCTGTCGGGATCGGTTCGAGAATGGGCGGCTGCCGCGCCGGAAACCATCGCGACGGCGGAAGCCAAGCTGAACAAGATCATCAGACCGATCCAGCGCGCGTCGAGAACCGCCGAGCAGGTGGCGAATGGCGCTGGTGTGGCGGCGGGGCGTGGACAGGCGAAGCCGGCCGAGGTCGTCGTGCAGGGTCCGAGCTTGGCGGCCCGCGCCTTTGGCACCACGCAGCGCTCGGTGGCGAGCGTGCTCGAGGTGCTGATCCTTCTCTACTTCCTCCTCGCCGCCGGCGACCTGTTTCTGCAGAAGCTGATCAAGGTGTTGCCGAATCTCGGCGACAAGAAAAAAGCGGTGACGATCGCGCGCGCCACCGAGTCGTCCATCTCGACGTACCTGTTGACGACGGCGTCGGTGAATCTGGCCGAAGGCGCCGTGGTCGGCGGGGTGATGTACCTCTGGGGGATGCCGAACCCCGCGCTCTGGGGCGCCCTCGTCGTGCTGCTCGAGTTCATTCCGTACCTCGGCGCGCTGGCGATGGTCGTCATCCTGTCCGTCGCGGCGCTGACCACGTTCGACAACATCGGCCACGCACTGCTCATCCCCGCCAGCTTTCTGCTGATCAATGTCATCCAGGGAAACTTCGTCAGCCCATTGCTGCTCGGACACCGGCTCTCGCTGAATCCCGTTGCGCTGTTCATCGGGCTCGCCTTCTGGTTCTGGATCTGGGGCATTCCGGGCGCGTTCATCGCGGTGCCGCTGCTGGCGACGTTCAAGATCTTTTGCGACCACATTCAATCGCTCGCCGCCGTAGGCGAGTTCCTTGGCCAGCGCGACGAGCGCGAACGGCGCTCGACGGCGCGGTGAAGTTGCGTCCCGCGCTCCCCGCCTCGCAGCGATTGGAGACAGTCGCTGCCGTGGCGATCGCCGGCGTCGCCATGCTGGCGTGCCAGGGCGAGAAAGCTCCCGCCACTCGCGCGATCGGGTCGTCCGCGCCGACGACGGTCGAGACCGCCCCTGCTCCGCCGGCACCGGTGCTCTCGCGCTTCGACGTTCCGCTACGGTACGATTTCACCACGCTGCTCACCGTGATCGAGCGCGTCGTGCCCAAGACGTTCGGATCGCTCGACAGTGTGCACATGGTGGGCGCTGACGACCACAAGCACTACGCGTACGCGGCAACGCGCGGCCCATTCACGGCCTTTGTCACGGGCTCGCAGATGCACATGCGCGCGACGCTCACCTACGCCGCCCGTGGCTACTACAAGCCTCCGATCGGGCCCACCGTCAGCGCGGGATGTGGCGGCGATAGCGCGAAGCGCCCGCAGATCATCGTCGAGCTCGTCACTCCGCTCACGCTCTCGCCCAACTGGCACCTCCGCTCGGCGGCGCGCGTGGTGACGCTCGCGCCCGCGACGACGACGGATCGCGATCGCTGCACGGTGAGCATGATCCACTACGATGTCACCGATCGCGTCATCGGCGCGGCGCGTCAGGCGCTGACCGAGCACCTGCCGGACATCGATCGCAAGATCGGCGATGTAGATCTCACGAATCAGGTGACCGGGTGGTGGGCGCTGCTCTCGCGGCCCATTCAGCTCACCGACGGCGTGTGGCTCAGTCTCCAACCGCAACGGCTCAGCCTGGGTCGCGTGACCGGCGCGAAGCACGTGCTCACCGTGCAAGCCGGCCTCGCCGCATATCCCAAGATCGTGGCGGGCCTCGAGCCTCGCACGGCGGTGCAGCCTCTGCCGCCGCTCGCCCGCGACACGGGCTCGAGCGGATTCCGAATCTCACTCGAGGGCCTGATGGATTTCGCCACGGCCACGTCTCACGTGACCGACGCATTGCACGGCAGAGTGGTGGTGCAAGCGGGGCGCTCCATCACCATTCAGTCGGTGACCGTTTCCCCGGCCACAGCCGGACGACTGGCGCTCTCGGTCACCTTCACGGGGGACGCGACCGGCACACTGCGATTCGTCGGGATGCCTCGACTTGACGCCACGCTCGAGCAGATCACCGTGCCGGACCTCGACTACGATCTCGAGACGGATAGCGATCTCATCAACGGATATGCGTGGCTGCGGTCGGAATCGCTGCGCACGCTGTTCCGCGAGAAGGCACAGCTGCCGGTTCGGCCGGTGCTCGAGCGCGGCCGCGCGTTGCTCACCGCGGGACTGAATCGGAAGCTCGGCGACGCCGTCACGCTGTCCGCGCACGTGGACTCGGTCAGCGTGCGCGGACTCTACGTGACGCGTTCGGGACTCACGGTGCGGGCCGAAGCGAGCGGCTCCGCCGGGATGTCGGTGCAGCAGAAGCGTTGAAGGCGAGCGGCGCTCACGCCACAGGCGAGTCGCTCCCGCGCTTACCTCGACGGCCAGTTGAAGATGTGCGTCGGCTCGACGCCGGTGCGGCTGCGCGACACGTCGCCTGGCTCGCGCCAGAATACGAGCGCGTGCAAGTCGGTCACGAACCGCACGTCGATGTTGCGACGCTTGCCTTGGCCCAGCGGCACGGCGGCATCGAGCCGATACAATCGCTTCGATCCCGACGGGTACGCGCCGAGTAGGCTCACGCCGAGACTCGGGCGCGGCGCCGTCGTGCGGCCATAGGGCGCATCGCCCGCCCACACCGCGCCGACATCGCCGAACGCCGCGAATCCCATGTCCACCTTCCCGAAGAGCTTGCCGGCGAAGCGCCGCTGCTCGATGCGCACCACGTTGCGCGCCGCGCCGGTGAGTAGCGCGCCGGCGTACCCGCGAACGCCGCCGTCCGTGCCGCTGCCCGAGCCACCCAGCGGGAGCTGCAGCGGCAAACGCGTGCGCCATCCCGTCGCGAACTCGTCGCTG
Organism: Gemmatimonadales bacterium; assembly: GCA_038228795.1. GTDB lineage: Bacteria > Gemmatimonadota > Gemmatimonadetes > Gemmatimonadales > Gemmatimonadaceae > JALZAE01. Next base: position 6,039 of record JBBROY010000003.1, on the reverse strand, counting down.
ACGACGAGCGTGTAGCGTCCGCGCCGCGTGTACCAGGCGGCGCGCCCGCTAGTGATGAGATCGTCCCACTGGTGCTGATCGAGCGAGCGCCGAACCTCCCCGTCCACCTGCAGCGCGACGAACGACTGCTCGTTCCCAACGCCCGCGTACGCTTCCGTCGCGACGTGATAGTCGCTCTCACCGAGCGCGCCGATGCCGCGCGCGACGAGCACGCCCGCCTGGAGTCCCGTCGCGATGTCCTGCGTGCCGTTGAGCGCGTCGAAACCGCGCACTGGTTTGAAGGTGAGGCTGCGCAGGCCAACGATGCCGCCGACCCGCACGGCGTGGAACCCGCCGTAACGAGCGGTGAGCGTGCGCCCACTGTCCGACACCAATCCGGTGTCGGTGATAACCACGCCGGAGTACGCCGGAGTGACCCGAGTGCCGGTCACCACCAAGCCGCCGATGGCGAGCCGTCCGAGAAAGCGGAGCCTGCTGAGGCCGCCGATCTCCCAGTTCGTGCGGTCGATCTTCAAGGCGAGCCCATCGTTCGCGGGGCGCACGATCGGAAAATACTGATTGACGCCATAGGCGTTGCCGCGCCACGACGTGCGCTGCAGATCGGTGAAGAAGGGATGCGCGAGGCCGATCTGCCACGAGCCGCCGAGCGGGTCGCGCTCCCCCGCGATCGTGGCGCGGATGGGTTGAAACAGAAACGCGTATTCGTCGAACCGCGCGCCGAATCCGTTGCGGTAGTTGAAGCCGCGCTCGGCCTGCATCTGCGCCGCGAGTCCGAGTCCGGCCACGTTGCCGCTGCCGAGCACCAGGCGCGATAGCGTGTTCCCGCTGAACCGCGCGCCTATGATGATGGGAATTTCGTCCGTCGTCTGGACGATCAGGCGTACCCGGCCCGGTGCGGTGTTGTCGGGCACCGCACGCACGCGGGCCGTCGCGAGGAAAGGCTGCGCGCGCAGCACACGCTCCGATTCGAGACGCGCCAAATCGGTGCATGCCTGGCCCACGCGCAGTTGCATGAACGACTCGACGACCCGCGTGCGCGTCGTCTGATGGTGCAGGCCAATGGCACGCGCCGCCGCTCGCCACATGGCGGTCAATCCGCCGAACGGCGGACGTCCGGTCTGATACTCGATCTCGGAGACGATTTCGCCGGCGCACTTTCCCGCCACGTCGGGCGCGAGAACGGTCGCGGGACGGCGCGCGGTGGAATCCTGCGCGCGCGCGGGCGCGGTGGGCGCCAGCACACATCCGGCCGCGAGCGCGAGGGCGCCAGTCAGTTGGTGATACTCTCGTCGGTTCACGCGGACAATACGGGGTCGAAGTGTAGGCCCACGTCGTGCGAATAATGAGAGCGGCGGAAATGCCCTCGCGCTCGAAAGCTACGGCGCGGGAGCCGCGCCGGCGATGACGATCTCCACACGCCGATTGGACCGCCGGCCGGTCGCGGTCGCGTTCGACGCGATCGGCTGCGTCTGGCCCGCACCTCGCGCCACCACGCGCTCGGCGTCGAGCCCCCCGGACAACAGGAGGTCGCGAACCGCTCGCGCACGAGCGTCCGCGACAGCGTTCGCCCGTTCAAAGCGCGCCGTGGAATCGGCATGTCCCTCGACGGCGACATGGTAGTGCGCGTACTCCCGGATGAGCGGCGCCAGGCGCTGGAGATCGCGCATCGCCGCGCGCGTTACCGTCGACCCGCCCGACGCATCGCCGGGAGTAAACGCCCCGTCACCTACGACAACGACGAGTCCGCGCGGCGTTTCGGCTGGTGCGCGCAGCGACGGCGCGCTGCGAGCCAAATCGGTCAGGGCCACGCTGAGTCGGAGCCGCGCCTCGACATCTGCGCGCAACGAATCTCGCGTACGCGTGGCCGATGCCGCGGCACTGCGCAAGGAATCGATCTGACGAGCCGCTGCCGCCGCGACCGTCTGCACAGAATCGCGCTGCCGCTGGATCGCCTCGGCCGACCGTCGGAGGGAATCGGCCTGCAGTGAGGCAATCTCGGAGGCACGGCGGAGAGAATCGACGCGCTGTCGCTCGGCCGCGGTCTCACTACGCGAAGCGCTGACGGCGGCGGCGTGAATGGAATCGGCCACCCGGGCGGCGAGCGTCGCTTTCCGCGCGAAATCCGCCCGCTCACTCTCTACCAGCCGCGCCCGTTCGACCACCTCGGCCGCCATGCGCAACGAGTCGCGCTGACGCGCCGCGACCTCCGCGACGGTGCGGAGCGAATCGCGAATACGGGCCGAGTCGCGGATAGACACCGCGCGTCCGAGTACTCGCCGGAGCGAGTCCGCCTCCTGCAGCGCCCTGCGCGCCGCGCGCTGGAGCGAGTCGGCGTGAAGACGCTCGGCTTCCGTCTGGGCGCGTGTTGCGCGCGCCGCGGCCTGCCGGATCGAATCGACTTCGCGGCCGGCGCGCTCGGCGACCATCCGGAGCGAATCGGTGCGCCTCCCGTCAGCCATGCGCACCTGTCCCGCGGCCTCTTGCGCGATGCGAACCGAATCTTGTTGTCGCACGCTCTGCTGCCGCGCCGCGGCGGCCAACCCCTTGAGCGAATCGACCTCTTGCCTCAGCGAATCAGCCTGCGTCGCGGCGAGCAAGTTTCGCGAACGAAGATCGACGATCTCGGCTTGCGACAATTGATTTTGCGAGAGTAGCTGGTCCCGCTGGGCCTGGGTGAGCGCCATCAATTGCGCTATCCGGCGCCCGTACAGGCTATCGGCGACCGCGCGATCGTGCGCGCGCATGTTCGCGGCTTCAGCAGCTTCGGCGTCGTGCAACGCCTGACCCGCCAATGCGTCGATGGCCGCTCGATCCTTGCCCTGTTTGGCGGCCACCTCGGCGGCATCGATCGACGCCCGGGCGCGCGCCATTTCCGCCTGCACGCGACCATCTCCGCCGCTCGAGGCGACGGCTTGGTAGATGCTCTTCGCTTGATTCAGCGAGGCGGGGGGCGGTGCCGCGGTTGCACAGGCGAGCGAGAGCACCAACAACCAAAGAGCGCTGAAGGCGGGGAAGCGGCGGGAAGTCATGACATACCTCGGTGTGAAATCAGCACGCAAGCGCTAACGGTCGCAACAACGGTGCCGGACGATTTTTGCTACGTAGCGCCATCGACGTTAAGCTCCTTGCCCAGCCGGGCCATGGCGCGCGTGACTGTCATGCCGGCGGCAGCCTTCGATTTGCTCAGCCTGGCCGCAATCTCGTCGACGGAATAACCCAGCTCAACGCGCCACACGATCACCTGCCGGTCCGCGGGCTTCAGGCGTTGCAGCGCCGTGAGAAAGCGGTCGAGATTCTCGTGCATGATCGCGGTCTCTAGCGGTGATGGCATCGAATCCGCGACGTCGTCGTGAAATTCTTCCGGGATGCCGCGTCGTCCCCTGTCACGTATTAGGTCGCGAATTCGGTTGATCACGCTTGTCCGCAAGTACGCCTGAAGCCCGCCGACCGTGCGATGCTGAAAGTTCGTGATGCCCTTGAGCGTGCGCAGCACGGCGTCCTGCACCACATCCTCGGTGTCGGCGTCGTTCCGTGCCGACTCAGGCAAGCGGCCGCGTGCCCACCGGCGAACCGCGGGTGCCGCGCGCTCGATGAGTACCATCGCGGCCGAACGATCCCCGCCCTGCGCCCGCGCAAGGATCTCGACGGTCGAGTCGCACGATCCGTCGTCGGGCGGATCGCCCGGCCTCTCGCTGCGTGCGGGGATGCGGGGAGGTGTGCCGCGCATTGTGCCTTTAGGCTTTTGTAAAGGAGAGCCGCTCCGACGTGCGCGGGGTCGGCCGATCGCACCGTGCGCCGTTCATACCGACCGGGTATGTTCGCAGCCTAACGCGCACGGTGCTCGAGCACAATTGAGTGAGGATGCGATTGCGCCGTCCGCAGCTGGCGCGCTTCGCACTTTGGCGGCGGAGGGCGGGACGTGATTGGTCGGCAGATCTCCCATTTCTACATCATCCGCTTGGTGGGCAGTGGTGGGATGGGTGTCGTATACGAGGCGCAGGACACTCGCTTGCCGCGCTCCGTGGCGATCAAGTTCCTGAAGTCAACGCTGTCGAAGGACACGGACGCGCTGAGGCGATTCAAGCGTGAGGCGCGGCTTGCCTCGTCGCTCAATCATCCCAACATCTGCACCATCCTGGATGTCGAGGAAGACGACGGTCAATCGTTCATCGCCATGGAGCTCCTGCATGGCCGGAGCCTCAAGTCGCGGCTCTCGGCCGAGCCGCTCCCGCTGAGCGAGATCGTCGACATCGCGGAACAGGTCGCTGACGCGCTCGCAGCCGCCCACGGGCAGGACATCATCCACCGCGACATCGCGCCGGGCAATGTGTTTCTGACCGACAGCGGGCTCGTCAAGCTGCTCGACTTCGGGCTGGCCAAGCACTTCCCGACGCTCGAGGGTGATGGGGAGACGACCGAGGATCTGACCGCGACCGGAATGGTGGCGGGCACGCTTCACTACATGGCGCCGGAGCAACTGGTCGAGGGCGCGCCGGTCGACTACCGATGTGATCTGTACGCGTTGGGCGCCGTGCTGTACCAGATGGCCACCGGAGCGCGCCCCTTCGACATCTCGCCGAGGAGCGCGCTCATGTCGGCGATCCAATCGCAGCAGCACGTGCCGCTGCGGCAGCTGGCCCCTCAACATCCGGCGGAGCTCGAACGCATCATCGACCGACTTCTCGCAAAGCGTCCCGAGAGCCGGTACCAGTCGGCGCGCGCGCTGCGAGGCGACCTCGATGGATTGCGCGCCGGACTCCAGGTCACGACGCCGGTAGCGCGCGCCGTGGGCGCGCCGGCAACTGCATCCGTGGCGGTACTGCCGTTCGAAATCATCGGCGAGTCCAACCCGGCTATCGTCGACTTCCGCGATGGGCTCGCGGAGGACCTCAGTAGCCGGCTGAGCAGTCTGAGCGATCTACGCGTCGCGCCGCGAACGTCGACGCGTCTGGTGACCGGCCAGCCGATTCGCGACATCGGAACGGCGCTCGGAGTCGACCTGGTTGTCGAGGGAACGCTACAGCAGAGCGCGAATCGCATTCGGGTGACGGTCAATCTGGTGGATGCGGCGCGCGAGCAGTCGGTGTGTCCCGCGCTGCGCGTCGAACGACGTTTCGACGATCCGCTGACCACGCAGGATGAGGTGGCGCGCGAAATCCGCGAGGGATTGGCGCCCTTTTTCGTGCGCCCTTCAACCAGGCAGCACACGCGCGAGCCGGAGGCCTACCACGCGTTTCAGCGCGGGCAGCATCACTGGAAGACCTGTTTCGCGGGGGGCTGGCGCCAGGCCATCGAGCATTTCCAATACGCGATCGATCGCGATGACCGCTTTGCGCTCGCGCACGTGGCGCTGGCCAACGCGTACAACTTTCTCGGCTTCTATTGTCTCATGAAGCCGAAGCTGGCGTTCGGCGTGGCGGGTCGGGCAGCCGCGCGCGCGCTGGCGATCGACGACACGATGGCATCGGCGCACGTGGAAATGGCGCTCGCGAAGTTCGGGGGCGATTGGGACTGGGACGGATCCGAAGCGGCGTTCAGACGCGCGATCGCCCTCGACCCATCGAATCCTCTTGCTCACGTGCACTACTCGTGGCTGCTGATGCTTCTTGGCCGCGACGACGCGGCGTTCGTCGAGGCGCAGAAGGGCCACGCGCTGGCGCCGTCGTCGAGGCTCGTCGCTACCTCGCGCGCTCAAACGCTCTTTATCGGCGGGCGCTACGACGAGGCGATCGACATATGCAACACGTGTCTGCGCGTCGACCCGGCATACGTGTTCGCCTTACAACTGCGCGGCACGTGCCATCTCGCCAAGTCGGAGTTTCAACTCGCGGTCGCCGATCTTGAGCAGGTGGCCCTGCTGACGAATCGCGCGCCGTACTATCTCGGCTTGCTGGGCCGATGCTACGGGCAGTGTGGCATGCAAGACGAGGCGCTCGCCCTGATCTCCGAGCTGCAGAGCCAGCCGCGCGACACCTATGTGCCGCCGCAGAGCTACGTCTTCATCTATGCCGGGTTGGGTGAGCGGGAGCGGGCGCTCGC
>JBBROY010000002.1:0-264654 GCA_038228795.1 Gemmatimonadales bacterium | reverse complement strand
GGGTAACAACACGATCGTCGTCGGCGGCACGAACAAGGGCCAGTTCCTCGTCGGCTCCTCGGGCAGCTACGGCACCAGCGGCAACGACTACATCTCCTTCAAGAACCTGAACATCAGCTCGAGCGCGCTGGTCGTGAACGCTCTTGACCTCACGACGGTGACCAACGCTGCCTCGGCGCTCCAGAACATCGACACGGCGATCGGCACGGTCAACCAGACGCTCGGCACCATCGGCGCGGCGCAGAACCGTATCGAATCCGCAGGCTCGAACCTGAAGACCATCATTCAGAACCTGTCCGCGGCGCAGTCGGTGATTCGCGACGTCGACATGGCTTCGGAAATGACGACCTTCACCAAGAACAACATTTTGGTGCAAGCCGGTACGGCGATGCTCGCGCAGGCGAACATGACGTCGCAGAGCATCCTCAGCCTGCTCAAGTAGCGGGCGGAGAAACCGCCAGCGGCAACGCGTTAGGAAGCTCCGAGGCAGCGCTGAAATATCGGGGCACGGGGATGGCCATTCGGAGGGTGTCGCGATACCATGATGCGGCACCCTTCGTCGATGGTGCCTTCGTGGACGCAACGGATCTTGGTTGACGCCGTTCCTGCAGTCGTGGCGAATCGGCCACTCGTGACGCCGCCGGTCGACATCCCTGGCGGATCGCGGATGGGACAGTCACCTTCTTCGCGTCCAGTGAAGGCAATCATCCAAAGCGTCGCGCGGAGATGGGAGCTCCATGGAGCCATCGTTCGACGGCCCGCTCACGGCCTGCCCGCTGTGCTCGTCAGCCGAGTTCGATGCGTACGATCGGGATTACCGCGGCATCGCGATCGCGCGGTGCCGCTCGTGCCACGTGCTCTTCATGAATCCCCAGTACAGCGACGAGTACCTCTCCGCGTATTACTCGACGTACATCACCGAGAGCGATCCTCCGGAGCGGGAGCGGTTTCTCCTGGCCCAGAAGGAGGGCCATCTCGAGCTCGTGGAGCGCTTCATTGCTCCGGGCCGTATGCTGTCGATCGGTAGCGGCAGCGGCGAAGAATTGGCGATCGCGAAGAGGCGGGGTTGGACGGTCGAGGGATACGACATCGATCAGGCCACGACCGCTCGCGTCGCGAAGCGGCTTGGCGTGGAGGTGCATTCTGGCGACTTGTTCGCGCTGCCCTGGGAGACCGACGCCTACGACTGTGTCTACCTCGATCAAGTTCTCGAGCACGTGAAAAAGCCGATGGACTATTTACGACTGTGCCATCGCATCCTGAAGCCTGGCGGCGTGCTCTATCTGGGCGTGCCGAACATTCGCTCGCTCTCATCATGCCTGAAAACGCTCCAAGGCAAGCTCGGCCTCAAGCGCACGCGCGGTAAGCACTACGATACCTGGCATCACATACTCTATTTTTCGCCGGCCACACTGCCGAAGCTGCTCGAGCGGCATTATGGTTTTCGCGTGGCGCTCGTTCAGGGTGACTCCAAGCCAGACTTCAGCGGCAGCCTGATGGCCAGCGTTCGCGCGGCATTGGACCGCAGAATTCCACAGCTCGATTCGTCGCTCGTCGTGCTCTCTCGCGCGACGAAATGACGGCGTGGCCGACATCCGCGCACATGCGACCCCACCACAGTGTGGCCGTGTGCTGGAACGTGCGCGCGCCACGAGTATCTGCGACGCTGAAATGTGCGGGAGCCGGGACTCGAACCCGGACGGGTTTCCCCACGGGATCCTAAGTCCCGCGCGTCTACCAATTCCGCCACTCTCGCAGAACCCAATTTTAGTCGCCACGAGCGTCGGCCGCGATGCGTCATGGGCTGGCCGGCGGTCCTCTGCCAGCCAGCCCGTGTGAACGAGCGCGGTTCCGGGCCGCGCGTCGTGTCGCCCTCGCCAGGATCAGCCGCCGACGCGCAGATTCACGACCAGCGTCGTTTTGTTCTCCGATCGCGGATCGAACACCAGCAGGCTGATGATATCACCCGCCTTCGCCTTCGAGAGCGTCGCCTCGAACTCGGCGACCGTCCGAACGGCGTGGCGCGGGCCAGCGACGCCCGCTTCGAGTACGACCTGGCCCGGAAAGATCTGACGATACCCGGGGCCGCTCACATCCACGTCGGTGACGATGAGGCCGCGCTGCGACTCGTTGAGATCCGCCTGGCGCATCCGCTCCGGCGAGATGGGCTCGACTGAGATGCCAATCTTGTCGAAGCTCGGCGCCTTTCTGTCGCTCGGACGATCGTCGGCCTGCGCGACCTGCGTCTCGCTCGGTGCCTCGGTGAGCTTGACCTTGAAGGTCATCGACTTGCCGTAACGCATCACGCCCACGTCGACGACATTACCGGGTTGGAAGTCGCGCACGATACGCTGCAGCGTCGCCACGCGCTCGATCGGCTTGCCGTTGATCGAGATGATGACATCGCCCGGCTCCATGCCGGCGCGCTTGGCCGGGCTGATGTCGCCGGCGCCGCTGTCGAAGGCGTCGATCTTCGCGCCGCGAATGTCCTTGAGACCCGCGACCTGCGCGTCCTCCGCCTTCACGTCGCGAATCGAGATGCCGAGCACGGCGCGGCGCACCCGGCCATTCTTGATCAGATCGTTCATCACGCTTTTGGCCAGCGTGATCGGAATGGCGAAGCCGTAGCCGGCGTTGTAGCCCGTCGGGCTGGCGATCGCGCTGTTGATGCCGATCACGTCGCCCCGAATGTTGACCAGCGGACCGCCGGAGTTACCAGGGTTGATCGCCGCGTCGGTCTGGATGTAGTCCACAATCGCGTAGCGCGAGCCATAGAGCGCCGCCAATCCGGCGCTACGTCCCTTGGCGCTGACGATGCCCGCCGTGACCGTGAAGTCGAGCTGGAGTGGATTGCCGATCGCCAGCACCCATTCGCCGACGCGCGTGTTCGCGTCGTCGCCGAGCGATGCGGTGGGGAAGTTGCTCCCCTCGATCTTGATCACCGCGACATCGGTCGTCGGGTCGCGGCCAATGACCTTCGCCGGATAGCTGCGCTTGTCGAGCAGACCGACCGTCACCTTGTCCGCGTCCGCCACGACGTGGTTGTTGGTGAGAATGTAGCCATCCGGGGAGACGATGAAGCCGGAGCCAGAGCCTTCGACGGGCTGCTGTTGGCGGCGGCCATCGAACTGGTCGAAGAAATCTTCCAGGCCCGGAGGCACCTGTCCGTTCGGCGCACGGCGCCGCTGCGCCGCCGGCAAGTTGCGGGCGATGTGCTCCGTCTGGATGGAGACGACCGCGGGCGTCACGTGCTCAGCGATCGAGACGAACGCGTTGTTCATATCGGCCACCGGCTGCACAACTTGCGGCGCCGGCTTGGAGGCGGTCGCGCTCTGCTGAGCGTAGCCGAACGGCGTGAGGTTGAAGGCCGACGCGATCATGAGGCCGCCGACAAACGCGGCGCTCGCCACGGCCCCGACTTTCGCGCGGGAGCGAACTGTGGTCATGGAATGCATCCTTCTTTCGGAGTGCGGGTAACGGCGCGCAATAGTCTAACCTTCTACTCCGCGACGCCGTCAACTGTTGGACTGTCGACTCTATTGTACGCCGGGAACTCCCGGAAGGTTGCCTCACGGACCGCGGACAATACAGGTCTCTGACACTGAAACGACGAAGCGGGTGTGTGGGGTCGGGTGTGGTTGGCGCCAACATCTCGGCGCTAACCGCACCCCACGCCCGACTCCCTCCACTCGCCCTTATTTCTTGTCGTCGTCCACGATCTCGTAGTCCGCTTCGACCACGTTGTCGGGTTTGCTGCTGGCCGCGCCGGCGCCCGCGTGTTGCTCTTGCTCGCCGGCCGGAGGCGCGCCGCCTTCGGGCGTGCTGGTTTGCTGCTGCTGGGCGTAGAACGACTGGCCCGCCGCCTGGAACGCGGCGTTGAGTTCTTCCTGCGCCGCGCGAATCTCGGTCATGTCGTCGCCGCGTAGCGCCTTGCGGGCGCGCTCCACCGACGCGTCCAGTCGCGTTTTCAAGTCGGCGCTGATCTTGTCCGACCATTCCTTGGCGTTTTTCTCAACCTCGTAGCTGAGGCTGTCGAGCTTGTTGCGCGTATCGATCTCCTCGCGGCGCTTCTTGTCCGCATCGGAGTTCGTCTCGGCGTCCTTCACCATACGCTGGATCTCCGCCTCGGAGAGCCCGCTCGATGCTTCGATGCGAATCTTCTGCTCCTTACCCGTGGCCTTGTCCTTCGCGGTCACATGCAGGATGCCGTTCGGATCGATGTCGAACGTAACCTCAACCTGCGGCGTGCCGCGCGATGCCGGCGGAATCCCCGTCAGCTGGAACTTGCCGATGGTCTTGTTGTAGGTGGCCAGCTCGCGCTCACCCTGCAACACGTGAATCTCCACCGTGGTCTGGTTGTCCTCGGCGGTTGAGAATACCTCGGACTTCTTGGTCGGAATGGTCGTGTTGCGCGGGATGAGGACGGTGGTCACGCCGCCCAATGTCTCAATGCCGAGTGAGAGCGGAATGACGTCGAGCAGGAGCACGTCCTTCTGCTCGCCCGTGAGCACGGCGCCCTGGATCGCCGCGCCGATCGCGACGACTTCGTCAGGATTGACGCCCTTGTGTGGCTCTTTCTTGAAAAAGTCCTTGACGATCGTCTGCACTTTCGGGATGCGCGTGGAGCCGCCGACGAGGATCACCTCATCGACTTCCTCGGGCTTGAGCCCGGCATCCTTGAGCGCCTGCTGCATTGGCGGAATCGTCCGCTGGATCAGATCGTCGACCAGCTGCTCGAACTTCGACCGCGTCAGAGAATAGTTGAGGTGCTTCGGACCCGACTGGTCCGCGGTGATGAACGGCAGATTGATGTCCGTCTGCTGCGTGGAGCTGAGCTCCATCTTGGCCTTCTCGCCCGCTTCCTTGAGGCGCTGAAGGGCCATCGGGTCCTTCGATAGGTCGATGGCCTGATCGCGCTTGAACTCGGCCACCAGCCAATCGATGACACGCTGGTCGAAGTCGTCGCCCCCCAGGTGCGTATCGCCATTCGTCGACTTCACCTCGAACTGGCGGGAGCCCTCGACGTCGTACAACTCGAGCACGGAGATGTCGTAGGTGCCGCCGCCGAGGTCGAACACGGCGACCTTCTCGTCCTTCTTTTTGTCGAGACCGTAGGCGAGCGCCGCCGCCGTCGGCTCATTGATGATGCGGAGGACGTCGAGACCGGCAATCCGGCCTGCGTCTTTGGTGGCCTGGCGCTGCGAATCGTTGAAGTACGCGGGCACGGTCACCACGGCCTTCTCGACCTTGTGTCCGAGGTAGTCCTCGGCCGTCTGCTTCATCTTTTGCAGGATCATCGCGCTGATCTCGGGTGGAGAGTAGCGCTTGCCCTGCACCTCGACCATCACCACGTCGTTCGGGCCGCCGGTCGATTTATACGGCACACGTTTGGCCTCTTCCTGGACCTCGCTCATCTTGCGGCCCATGAAGCGTTTGATCGAAAAGACGGTATTGGTCGGGTTGGTGACTGCTTGGCGCTTCGCCACCGTGCCAACGAGCCGTTCGCCATCCTTCGTGAATCCGACCACCGAGGGGGTAACGCGACCGCCTTCGGCGTTCGGAATGACGACGGGGTCGCCGCCTTCCATCACCGCGACGACGGAGTTCGTGGTGCCCAGGTCGATACCGATCACTTTCTCAGCCATTGTTCCCTCGGATGTCCCGAATGCGGGTGGTGCGGGTATGTCGATTGCCATCAGCTTGGCGCGGATCCCTCTTCACCTGCCTAACGGCCCAAGCGGGCGGATTGGTCCGCATACAGGTTCAGCAAGGGTGGGGCCGGTTTGGTAAGCCACAATGGCAGCGTTAGCACCGCGGAGCCCTGGGTTAAACCGTCTGAGTGACGCATTTCCCTTTTGCGCTGACGCAAAGGCGGTTCTGGAGACGAGATCGTGATCCCAATCAGTGACGAGCTTCCGACGCTACGGCGTCCCTGGATGACGTGGGCAATCATCGCGGTGACGCTCGCGGTGTGGTTCCTGGTGCAGGGTGGGGGGATGGACACCGCCCGCCTCATCGCGTCGACCTGCAATCTCGGGATGGTGCCGGGCGAGCTTACGCACCTCGCAAAAATCGGATCGGGAATCGAGGTGGCCAACGGCGTGTTTTGTGTGATCGACGATCAGCGAATCAACGTGCTGACGCCGCTCATCTCGATTTTTCTGCACGGTAGCTGGGCGCACATCGGGGGCAACATGCTGTTCTTCTACGTCTTCGGAAACAACATCGAGGACAGCATGGGGCCGTGGCGCTTTCTGCTGTTCTACCTGCTGTGCGGACTGGCAGCGGGCGCGGCGCACATCCTCACCAGCCCCGCGTCCCCCGTGCCCACCGTCGGCGCCTCGGGTGCCATTTCGGGGATCATGGGAGCGTATTTGCTCCTCTTTCCGCGGGTGCGCGTTCGGCTGTGGTTCCCGCCGATCTTCGTCATCCCGTTTCGCGCTTGGATGGTGCTCATCTGGTGGTTCGTCGAGCAGGTGATCATCGGGCTCCCGCGGCTCAATCCGATGCGCCCCGACACGTCGGGCGGCGTTGCGGTCTGGGCGCACGTCGGCGGATTTCTGGCCGGCATGGCGCTGATCCACCTCTTCACCCGACCCGTTTTCATCGACCAGTTGAAGCGGTTGTACCATCAACTCGAGAGCGGGCGCGCCATCTGAGCCCGCCATGTATACCGGAATCGTACGACGGTGTCACACTAGCCCCACCCCCCAAGCGCCCGTAGCTTTCCGCCTCCATCCGTCCCCCACTGGAGCGCTGTTGCCGTGCGTTTGATCCCCCGCGATGAAGCCTTTTTCGACATGTTCGACGCCCTCGCAGGGAGACTGACGGCGGCGGCCCGTCTGCTCAAGCAGATGTTCACGGAGCCGCACAAGTTGGCGGAACACGTGGCCGCCATCAAAAAGGTGGAACACGAGGCCGACGTGATCACGCACGACATCATCGCGCGCATCGACACCAGCTTCGTCACGCCTATCGACCGGGAGGACATCCATATGCTGGCGTCCCGGCTCGACAATGTGATCGATCTGGTCGATGGCACGGCGCGGCGCGCGGCAATGTTCCGCTTGACCGAGGTGCGAGAGCCGGCCAAGCAGCTGGCCGACGTGCTCGTGGCGGCGACCGATGCGCTGCAGCAGGCGGTGGCCGACATCAAGAAATCGAAGCAGGTATCGGAACTCACGCGCCAGGTGAAGCTGCGCGAGGAAGAGGCGGATACGATCTATCATGAAGCGGTCGGCGGCCTGTTCCGCGGCACCCCGGATCCGCTCGACGTGATCAAGTGGAAGGAGATGTACGACACTCTCGAGGAGGCGCTCGACGAGTGCGAAGATGTCGCCAACGTCGTGGAGAGCATCTCCCTGAAGCACGCCTGAGAGCGCGACGATGGTCACGTACGTTCTCATCATCGTTTTGGTCGCGTTCGCGTTCGATTTCAGCAATGGCTTTCACGACTCCGCCAACTCGATCGCGACTGTCGTTGGCACGCGGGTGCTCAAGCCAGTGGTCGCTGTGGTCTGGGCGGCGTTCTTCAATTTCCTGGCGGCATTCGTCGTCGGCACCGCGGTCGCGAAGTCGGTGTCGGCGGGGTTCGTGGTGCCGGCCATCGTCGATCCGAACGTGATCCTCGCCGGACTGCTCGGCGCTATCACTTGGAACGTGATTACCTGGTACTACGGGTTACCGTCGAGCTCGTCGCACGCGCTCATCGGAGGATTTGGCGGTGCGGCGGTGGCAAAGGCGGGCATCTACGGCCTTGTCCTTCACGGGGGCAAGTGGCCGATGACGCTGACCTTCATCGTCCTCTCTCCACTCATCGGGGCGTTACTCGGCTTCACCCTGATGGTCTCGGTGTTCTGGGCGTTTCGCCGTGTTTCGCCCGGCCGCGTCGACCACCTTTTTCGCGGAGCGCAACTCGTCAGCTCCGCGCTCTTCTCGCTCTCCCACGGCGCGAACGACGCGCAGAAGACGATGGGCATCATCGTCGGCCTGTTGGTGGCGAGCAAAGCGGCGTTCGCGGGAGAGACGGGCTGGCTGCACAATCTCTATCTGGCCGACGTGAAGCAGATCCCGAAATGGGTAGAGATCGGTGCCTACAGCGCGATCTCACTCGGCACGCTCTTCGGCGGCTGGCGCATCGTGCGCACGATGGGCTCGCGAATCACGAAGTTGCGTCCCGTCGGCGGATTCTGCGCCGAGACGGGCGGGGCGCTGAGCATTCTCATCGCGACAAAATTCGGCATCCCGGTCAGTACGACGCACACGATCTCGGGGTCAATCATTGGAGTCGGTGCGACGACGCGGCTGTCGGCGGTACGGTGGGGAATCGCCGGTAGAATCGTCTGGGCGTGGGTGCTGACGATACCAGCCGCGGGAATCATGGCGGCGGCGTGCTGGGCGGTGCTGCACCTGGTGGTCAGGTTGTGAGTGCGGCCGGCGCCCTGTTCGGAGCCCGGAGCGACAGGCATCAGTCGATAAGTGGGAGATGTCAGGCGTCAGATGTCAGAAGGCAGAACAGGGGCTAAGTGGTTTGCAGTCACTGATATCTGAGCCGTGACGTCCGACTGCTCCTCACTTGTGACCCCCCCGTGACGATCGTTTTCGGCCGCGGGTGATAAGTTTGTCTGACATCTTCCCTCCCCATGTCAGATACCCTCCTAGATCCGCATCTCTACATCAACCGCGAGCTCAGTTGGCTCGCGTTCAACTCGCGCGTGTTGCACGAGGCGTACGACGTACGCAATCCGCTGCTCGAGCGCCTGAAATTCCTGTCCATCTTCTGCACGAACCTGGACGAGTTCTACATGGTTCGCGTGGCCGGCTTGCGTAGGCAGGTCGCCGCCGGCGCGAGCGGCGCAACGGCGGATGCGCTGAGTCCGCAGGCACAGCTCGATGCGATCGCGCAGCGGGTGGACGTGCTGTTGGGTCTGCAGCGCGAGTGCCTTCATGGACAGCTGCTTCCCGCGCTAGCCGCCGAGGGGGTCCGGCTGCTGTCCGTCAGTGAGCTGAGCGCGGACGAATGGCTGGTGATCGACGACTACTACCAGCGGCAGGTGTTCCCCGTACTCACGCCGCTGGCGGTCGATCCCGGACATCCCTTTCCCTACATCTCGAATCTGTCGCTCTCACTGGCCGTCGAGGTGCAGGATCCGCAACTCGGCACGACGCACTTCGCGCGCGTGAAAGTGCCGAAAAGTCTGCCTCGATGGGTACCGACCGGGCGGCGCAATCAGTTCGTGCCGCTGGAGCAGGTGATCGGCGCCAATCTCGCATCGCTCTTTCCCGGCATGGTGATTGGACATTGGTACGCCTTTCGGATCACCCGCAATTCCGACATCGATATTACGGAAGAGGAGCCCGAGGATCTGCTGGCGACGATCGAGGAGCAGGTCTTCCTGCGGCGCTTCGGGGAAGTGGTGCGCCTCGAGGTGCAGGATGACATGCCGGAAGAGATGCGGCTCCTATTGATCGACGAGTTGCGCGACGAGCGCATGCCGCCGAACGCCACGTTAACCAGGCGCGATGTGCACACGCACGGGGCGCTGCTCGAGCTGGGCGATCTGATGGAGATCGCGACACTCAATGTTCCGGAGCTGCGCGATCCGCCTCTCGTCTCGGTGACGCCCGCGCCGCTGCGCGATACCCGCACGATCTTCGAGGCCATTCGCGAGCGCGACATTCTCGTCCACCACCCCTTCGAGTCCTTCGCGACGACGACCGAAGATTTTCTCGAGACGGCGGCCGCCGACGAGCATGTGCTCGCCATCAAGCTCACGCTCTACCGAACGTCCGGCGATACGGCGATCGTGCGCGCGCTGGCCGAGGCGGCGCAGCGGGGCAAGCAGGTGGCGGTGCTGGTCGAGCTCAAGGCGCGGTTCGACGAGACGAACAACATCAACTGGGCGCGCACGCTCGAGAGCGCGGGCGTCCACGTCGTATATGGCATGGTCGCGCTCAAGACCCATTGCAAGACGGCGCTGGTCGTTCGCCGCGAGCCAGACGGCATTCGCCGGTACGTGCACATCGGCTCGGGCAACTACAACACCAAGACGGCGCGCCTGTACACCGATTTCGGCCTGCTCACCGCCGATGAAAAGATCGGCGCCGACCTCACCGACCTGTTCAACTACCTCACTGGATTCTCGCGCCAGCAGTCATATCGCGCGCTGCTCGTCGCGCCGGGGAATCTCAAGGACCGCTTCATCGCGCTGATCGAGCGCGAGGCGGAGCACGCGCGCGCCGGCCGTCGAGCGCGCATCATCGTCAAGATGAACGCGCTGGCCGACGCCGACGCGATCCGCGCCCTGTATTCCGCGTCGCGGGCCGGAGTGGAGATCGACTTGATCGTGCGCGGTATCTGTTGCCTGCGTCCCGGCATGCCCGAGATCAGCGAGAACATCCGGGTCCTCAGCGTCGTCGGCCGATTCCTCGAGCATTCACGGCTCTGGTATTTCGCCAATGGGGGCGACGAGGAGTACTACATCGGCAGCTCCGACTGGATGCCGCGCAACTTCGAGCGTCGCGTCGAGGCGGTGACGCCGGTTCAAGATCGCGCGCTCCATGCCTGCCTCAAGTCACTGCTCGAGACGTACTTGGCGGACAATCGCCAGGCATGGGAGCTCGACACCGATGGCACGTATACCCAGCGCACGCCGGGCGATGAGCCCGCGCGCGGCTCGCACACGGTGTTGTTGAATGATCCGTGGGGGAGGCCAGTGCCTGTGGGCATCAGGCGCACCGGGGAGTATTCAGCTGTCCCAACACTCGCTGAAGTCACGGCAGCGGACTGAGAACTGCAGACGTCAGATGTCAGATGTCAGTGGCCTATTCGACGCAGGTGACCGGGGGCGAGTAGCCAGCGTAAGACCGCGGCACCTCCTCGCACCTCGCCGTTGAATTGGAGCAGCGCCGCTCCACCCTTCTTGTATTCGATGAACGGCGACGCATTCGCGTCGAGCAGCCAGCTCGTCAGGGCGCCGAGGTGCGGCTCGTGACCGACGATCGCCACGGCGCCGTCTTTCGGCCGCGCGCGCAGCCATTTCTGAAATTCTGAAAAGGGCGTGCCCGGTACGAGTGTTGGCGTCACCAAGCGGCCGGCGGGCTCGAGCACGCCGGCGACGACGTCCGCGGTCTGGATCGCGCGCACGAGCGGACTCGATGCCAGCGTGACTATGCGTGGCGCGATTCTGAGAAGGCCAGCCGCCGCCTCCGCCATCTTGTCGCGCCCTTCGTCGGTCAGCGGACGTGCATCATCGTCGAGGTGATCGCGCGCCCACACCTCGCGCTCGACGGCGATCGCATGACGAACTACGAGTAGCTCGACCATGTCTTACCTCACGAGTCGTGTGCGTGTGCTGCTTCGGGATCGTCGTGCTCGATGCGCGCGATCACCCGGCCGGTCGGGTCGACGATCTCCACGGGCACGCGGGCCAGGCGCGCGAGCAAGCCCGCCTTGCGCACCGCGCCCCACACTTCGAGCCGCAACGGGTGCCGCGCATCCCGTCCGATCGGGCACAGCCGAATCGCCCGCTTGAGCGCGCGAACGCGCACGCGCTCGACGGCGCCCGAATGTCCACGGTCAAAGCCGTCGGCCACCCGCAGCAGCGCGGTCAGCCGCTTCACCTGCTGGCGATGTTCGGGCGCCAGCACCCCGAAATTCCGATGCTTCTTTTTCGGGCGCGGTCCGCGGTGATAGCGTGCGATGTTCGCCACCACCACCTGTTCGGCCGGCGACATGCCGAGCAGCTCGGCGTGCAGGATGAGATAGTAGGAGTGCTTGTGATGGTCATCGTAACTGATGTGATAGCCGACGTCGTGCAAGAGCGCCGCGTCGGCGAGCAGCTGGCGGTCTTCGGGAATGCATCCGAGCCGAACGCCGAGGGCGTCGAAGAGGGTCAGCGCCAGCCGCTGCACTTGCGACGCGTGCGGCTCTTCGAACCGGCAGGCATCGGCGAACCGCTTCACCGAGCCGCGCCGCGCCTCGCCCGGATTGGCGATCTTCGGCGTCACACGCGCGGTATCCAGCAGCAGCCCTTCGCGGATTCCGTACCCCGACACGACGAGGTCGTGCGCATCCAGCCGCGCCATGACTTCCGCGACGACGGCCACGCCGGCGACGATGATATCGGCGCGCGCCGGGTTGAGACCGGCCATCGCCTGACGCTCGGCGAGCGTGGAATCCTGCAAGGCGTCGAGCACGTGCTCCACTTCGCCGCGCGTGAGCCGCGTGCCATGCACCGTTTGCGCGGCGAGCATGCCTTGCCGCGCGAGCGTCATCGCCGCGAGGTTGGTGAAGGTGCCGCCGGATCCGATCAGCTGGGCGCCGCGCCACTCGCGCGCGGGCAATCGCGTACGCAGCTCGTCGCGCACCAACTTGCGCAAGGAGCGAATGTGCTTGCGCCGAACATCCGGCCCGAGAAAACGCTCGGTGAGCCGGAGAGCGCCAAAGGGCAGCGACACGAGGCGGTCAACGAGGCCGTTGGCGCTCAGCGCGAGCTCGAGCGATCCGCCCCCAATGTCGACGACGGCGGCGCGGCCGACGCCGAGATCGAAATGCGCCAGCGCGCTGCGAAATCCGAGGCGTGCCTCTTCCTCACCCGTCAGCACGCGCACGCGAAGTCCCGTCTCGATGCGCAGCCGCTGCAAGAAAATCGATGCGTTCGACGCGTCGCGCACGGCGCTGGTGGCGACCGCCTCGATGCGGCTCGCGCCAAATTGACGGGCGAGCGTGGCCATGCGCGAGATGGCCTCGGCGGCGCGGTTCATCGACTCGGCGTCGAGCTCGCCGCGTTCGCTCAGGCCGGCGGCGAGTCGGGGCGCCGCCTTCATTTCGTCGACGACGCGAATGGCGCCGCCCGGACTGACATCGGCGATGATTTGCCGGATCGAGTTCGAGCCGATATCGATGGCAGCGACCCGTCGCGCGCCATCGGCCGGCTCGGGCGAGCGGACGCGCGTCGCGTGGCGCGGAAGTGGTCGTGCCTGAACGGTCATGCGTGAGGTGCCGTCATCATCCGGAGGATACCCGCGCATTCATCGCCGAGCGAGTGGTCACGCGGGCGCGTGCGCTCCGGGAAAGAAGGCGCTGACCGTAGTCCCCCGGCCAGGCGCGCTCTCGGCGCGCACGCGTCCGCCGTGCGCTTCGGTGAGATGCTTCACGATCGCCAAGCCGAGTCCGGTGCCGCCAACGGCGCGCGAGCGCGCGGGGTCGGCGCGATAGAATCGCTCGAAGATGCGCGGCAGGTGATCGGCCGCGATGCCGACGCCGTTGTCGCGTACGGCGATCCACACCCCGCGCTCGTCGTGGCGCGACGTGATCACGATCTCACCGCCATCGCTCGTATAGCGCACGGCGTTCTCGACCAGGTTGCCGAGGATCTGCCGGAGCGCGGTCGGATCGGCCAGGACGGTGGGCGCGTTGCCGTCGACGTCGAGCGTGAGCCGAATGCCGCGCGCATCGGCGGCCGGACGGTACGGCGCGATGGCATCGCTGGCGGCGGCGGAGACGTCTACACGGGCCGCGCTCGGCACCCACCCGCCCGACTCGATGCGCGACAGGTCGAGTAAATCGTCGACGATGCGTTGCATCCGCTCGGCGTTGGCGTGAATGGCCGACGCGAAGTTGCGCGCGTCGTCGGTCTTCACGCCCTCGGCCGCAAGCGTCTCGGCGAATCCGCGGATGACGGTCAGCGGTGTCTTGAGCTCGTGCGACACGTTGGCGACGAAGTCGCGGCGCACCGTTTCCAGACGGCGTCGCGCGGTGAGGTCGAACAGCGCCAGCACCGCGCCGCCGTCGCCCAGCGCGCGCGCCGTCAGCGCGAGCGTGCGGCCATCGATCTGCGTCTCGGTCGCCTCGACGGCGTGACCGCCCAGAGCGGCGGTGAGCGATTCACGAAGGACGCGCTCGCGCGGTAGACGGTCGACGGAGAAGGGCACGGGCTCGCGCAATCCGAGCAGCGTTCGTCCCTGCTGATTGACGCGCACCACCTGGCGGCGCCCGTCGACCGCGATCACTCCTTCCTGGAGGGAATCGACCAGCGCGCCGAGCAGTGCGTCTTCCGACTCCAGCGCCTCGAGGCGGCTGTCGAGCTGCTCGGCCATGCGGTGCACCGCCGCGGCCAGGTCACCAACTTCGCCGGGCGCGGACAATGCCGGCCGGCGCGAGAGATCGCCCGAGGCGAGCGAGCGCGCCACATCGCGCAGCTCGACGATCGGGAGTGACACCTGCCGCGCGAACACCCACGCAAGCGCCAGGGCGATCACGAGCGCCACCGCGCCTGAGACGGCGACGTCGCGCTGCGCGCGCGAGACGATCTCTTCCAGTTGCCGCGTGTTGATGGACACCCTCGCGACGCCAAGCGGCGCGCGCACCGCCACGTACAGCTCTTCCGCTCCCTCACTCGGACTGACGCGCTCGGCGACGCCGATGCCGTTCGAGCGGGCGAGAACGACTTCGGGGCGAGTCGCGTGGTTTTGCAGCGCGGCGAGCGCGGCCCCATCAAAATCGGAATCACCGATGACTCTGCCGGTGTGGTCGATCAGCGTGACGCGGTGGCCAAGCGCGGTGCCGGCCGCATCGGCCGTCGCGTCGGGCTCGACTGCGGGCGTCCACTGGAGTGCCACCAGACGCGCCTCGCGTGAGAGTTGCTGCGCGACGAGATCCGTGAGCTGGGCGCGGAGTCGTCCGCCGCTGAGCGCGAGCGCGACAACCACCAAGACGATGATGACGAGGCTGGCGCCGAGCAGCAATCGCTGCGCGATCTTCACGCGACCTACTTGGCCGCGGCGCGCAAGCGATACCCAAAGCCGCGCACCGTCTCGATCAGATCGCCCGCGGGACCGAGCTTCGCGCGCAGCCGTTGCACGTGCATGTCGACGGTGCGCGTCTGAATGTCGGGGGCAGCCTCCCACACCGTCTCGAGCAGTTGCGTACGTCCCTGCACGCGACCGCGTCGCTCGGCCAGCGTGCGGAGCAGCTTGTACTCCGTGGCCGTCAGCTCGATATCCTTGCCATCGATGCGCACGCGGTGCGCGGCGCGATCGATGGTGATCGGTCCGACGGCGAGCGTATCGCCGGACGTCGAGCCCGCGGTATTGACGCGGCGGAGAATCGCGCCGACACGAAGCACCAGCTCCTGCGGGCTGAACGGCTTGGCGAGGTAGTCGTCGGCGCCTAACGAAAGTCCCTTGATGCGGTCGGGCTCATCGCGCCGGGCCGTGAGCATCAGCACCGCCAGCTCGCGTGTGCCGTCGCCGGCGCGCAGCTGCTCGAGCACCTCGAAACCCGACATTTCCGGAAGCATCAAGTCGAGCACGACGAGTGCCGGCCGCTCCTCGCGCGCGGCGCGCAACGCGTCGACGCCAGTGGCGGCGGTCGAGACGCGGTAGCCTGCCTTGGCGAGATGATACGCGACGAGCGCGACGATGTCGGGCTCGTCGTCGACTACCAGGACGCGCTCGCCGCCCGGCGGAGCGGACGCGCCGGCCGCGGTCACGAGCGCGTCCCGGTAGCCGCGCGACTGAGCTGGCGCTGAATTTTTGCGACGATCATCTCGATCGCGATCGCGTTCTTGCCGCCGCGCGGCACGATCACATCGGCGTACCGCTTGCTCGGCTCGACGAATTCCAGGTGCATCGGCCTGACGGTTGATTCGTACTGGTTCAGAATCTCCTCCAAGGGTCGCCCCCGAACACGCAGATCGCGCCGGATGCGGCGCAACAGACGCACGTCGGCATCGGCGTCCACGAAGACCTTCACGTCGCAGAGCGCGCGCACCTGCGCGTCGACGAACAGCAGAATACCGTCGATGACCACGACGTCGGCGGGTTCCACCCGCACGGTGTCGGCGCGCCGCGCGTGCGTCACGAAATCGTACACCGGCTTGTCGATCCCCTCGCCCGCCGCCAGATGCGTCAATTGATTCACCAGCAGCGCTATGTCGAACGCTTCCGGATGATCCCAGTTGACATGGCGCCGCTCCTCGGCCGACAGATGCGTGAGGTTGCGATAGTACGCGTCCATGTCGATGAACGCGACCGACGCTCCTCGCAGCGACTCCGCCACCCGCCGGGCAACGGTCGATTTGCCGGAGCCCGATCCCCCGGCGATGCCGATGATGAGCGGCTTCATGCCATCATCGCGAGCGAAAGATCGACGCGAACGTGAGCGGAGTGAAGCGTAGCGGTGGTCACGATGATGTAACGGAGCACGGTGAGAGAACGATGCGAAGGTGCAACGCGAAGTTGCCTGGTGCGGAGTTCCACGGCAACGGCATCGCATGTTCGGTTCCCGCGCATCGGAATCCCGAGTAACTTCTTGCGAATGCGATATCCCGCTCTACTCGCGCTGCTGCTCGGGTCGGCGACCGCGATCGACGCGCAAGGCGCCCGCGACACCGTCGACCTGATCGTGGCGTCGACGACTGATGTTCACGGGCGGCTGCGCGGCTGGGATTACTACACGAACACGGTCGACCTCGCGCGCGGGCTTTCGCGTGCGGCGACGATTGTCGATTCAGTGCGCGCGTCCGCTCCCGGGCGGGTGATTCTCCTCGATGCGGGCGATCTGCTTCAGGGCAATCCACTGACGTTCGTCGCCGCGCGCATCGACCGCGCGGGCACGCATCCGGTCATCGCGGCCATGAATGCGATGCACTACGACGCGGCGGCCATCGGCAATCACGAATTCAACTACGGCCTGCCGACGCTCGATCGCGCGATCGCCCAGGCGCGGTTCCCCTTTCTCGCGGCAAACGCGTACACGCCCGCGGGCAAGCGGGCGTATCCGGCGTATCGCATCGTCGAGCGGGCGGGCGTGCGCGTTGGCATCGTGGGCGCGACGACGCCGGGGTCGGTGCTCTGGGACCGCGACAATCTCCGCGGCCGCATCGTGCTGCACGACATCGTTCCCGACATCAAAAAGGCCGTCGCCGAGGTGAAGGCCAAGGGCGTCAGTGTGGTGATCGTCACGGTGCACAGCGGCCTCAACGAGGAAGCGAGCTACGACACCGTCGAGACCAAGTTGCCGAGTGAGAACGTCGCGGCGCGTCTCGCGCACGAGGTCGACGGAATCGACCTCATCGTCTATGGCCACTCGCACCGGCAGATGGCGGATACGATCATCGGACGCACGCTGCTGACGCAGCCCAAGAACTGGGCAACCAGCGTAAGCGTCGCGCACCTCGGTGTGGTGCGCGATGGCGGCACGTGGCGAGTCGGCTCGAGGCGCGCGTCGCTCGTGCTGGCGGTCGGGCACGCGGAATCGCCGCTGATTCTCGCCGCGGTCGAGCGCAAGCACGCGCGCGCGGTGGCGTACGTTTCGCAGTCGATCGGCCGCACGCCCGTCGCCTGGCGCTCGGACTCGGCGCGTGTGACGGATACGCCGATTACGGACTTCGTGCTCGAGACGATGCGGGCGGCGGCGCATACCGATCTCGCGGCGAGCGCGGCCTTTGACATCGGCGCGAAGATCGACTCGGGCGCGATCACCGTCGCCGAGCTGGCCAAGCTCTATCCGTATGACAACACGCTCATCGGCGTGCGAATTACCGGACGTCAGCTGCGCGATTACCTGGAGTTCAGTGCGCGCTACTTCGGCACCTACGGCACCGCCGAACCGCCGACCGATCCGAAGGTTCCAGGCTTCAACTTCGACATGATCGCCGGCGCGGACTACACGATGGATGTGTCCAAGCCCATCGGCTCGCGCATCACGTCGCTGACGTTCAAGGGCCGCTCCGTCCGCGACGACGACCGCTTCACGCTGGCCGTGAACAACTATCGCGCATCGGGGGGCGGCGGCTTCGCCATGTTGCGCGGCGCGCCCGTGATGTTCGACAAGCAGCTCGACATTCGGCAGCTGCTGATCGATGAAGTGCGCAAGCGCGCTGTATTGCGGCCGGAAGATTTTTTCCATCGGAACTGGACGTTTCTGCCCGCCGCCGCGGTCGCGCGTGCGTACACGGCCGCCGCCGGCGGTGACCGTGCCTTCGGCAACGTGCCCTCGCCGCAACCGCAAACCACTGCCCCGGCGGGGAGCAAAGCCACTCACATCCGCGTGATCGCCACGAACGACTTTCACGGCGCGCTCGACTCTCGTACGGACTCGCGCGGTGTCCGGCGCGGGGGCGCTGCGGCGCTGGCGACGGTGCTCGAGCGCGAAGAAGCGAAGTGCAGCGGCGACTGTGCGTGGCTGCTCGTCGACGCCGGTGACGAGTTTCAGGGGACGCCGGCATCGAACCTCGCCTACGGCCGGCCGGTAGTCGAAATCTTCAACGCGTTGGGCGTCGCCGCGGCGGCGCTCGGCAATCACGAGTTCGATTGGGGCATCGACACTCTTCGAGCCCGGATGCAAGAGCAGCATTACTCGATGATGGCGGCGAACGTGCGCTCGGTCGACGGCTCGCCGCTACCATGGCTCAGCACGGACACCATCGTGACGCGAGGCGGAGTGCGGATTGGCCTCATCGGGATCGCGCTCCCGTCGACGCCGAGTCAAACGAAGCCGAGTAATGTTCGGAGCCTCCAGTTCCTGGAACCGGCGCCGGCGGTCGACGAGCACGCGCGCGCGCTGCGACAGCGCGGCGCCGAGCTCGTGATCGTGCTCGCGCACCTCGGCGCCTTCTGCGATCAGAGCGGCCGTAGCGCCTGCAACGGGGCGATCATCGAGCTCGCGCAGCGAGTGACCGAGCACGTCGACGCGATCGTGAGCGGGCACACGCACTCATTAGTCGAGAGCGTGGTGAAGGGCATTCCGATCGTCCAAGCCAGACTCAGCGGCAACGCCATCGGCGTGGTCGACATTCCCGTCGGCCCGGCTCCGTCTTCGGCCGCGACGATCGATGTCGTCAACGTCCTGACCGACTCGGAGACGCCGCATCCACACATCGATTCGATCGTAAAGCGCGCGATGGCCGCTGTCGCCTCGCTGGTCGACCGTCCGGTGGCGATGATCGGGGCAGCGATGCCGAAGACGGGAGAGCAGTACGCCCTCGGCAATGTGATCGCCGACGGCGTGCGCGAGGCGGCGCACAGCGATGTCGGCATCATGAACAACGGCGGCATTCGCGCGGGAATGGCCGCGGGTCCGGCGACGTATGGGACGGCCTTCGAGGTGCTTCCGCTCGACAATCATCTGGTGACGCTCACCGTTACCGGCGCGCAGCTTCGAAGGTACCTCGAGTCGAGCGTGAAGCAGCTGCGCGACGGACAGCCGCGCATTCACGTGAGCGGGGTGCGCGTCACGCTCGATACGCTCGCTGACCCCATGCACCGGATCGTGGAGCTGACGACCGCCAACGGAGCGCCGGTGATCGACGCCAAGACGTACACGGTCGCCCTCAACGACTTCATGACGGAGACCGAGCCGGGATTGACGCTCGCCGGATCCGCGTCGCGCGCGCTCGTCATCGAGCCGACGCTGCTCGAAGCATTCATCGACTACCTCAAGTCGCGAGCGCAGCCCGTGCAGCCGCCGGTCGATGTCCGGGTGCGCGTGAAGTAGATGCCCGAGACCCTTTCCGTCTTCATCAACGCGCAGAAAGTGGTCGTCCCAGCCGGCGCTCGCGTGCGCGAGGCGCTCGCGGCATGGAGCGCGGACGCCGCGCGCGAGGTGGAGTCGGGCGCGCGCGTCGTGACGGACAGCCGTGGTCTCCCGATCGACATCGATACGCCACTCCACGGCGGCGCGATATTCCGGGTCGTCAGCGCGCGTGAGCGAGCCCGCGACGACGACGAACTGCTCCACTAACCACCTACGCCTTCATCGCCACGTGGCCGTCCTGAGCCGAGAGCTACTCCGAGCGCTCCCGAAAGCGGAGCTGCACTGTCACCTCGATGGGTCGGTGCGTCCGTCAACGCTGATCGAGCTCGGTGCGGAGTACGGCAAGCCGATGCCGGCACGCGATGCGGACGCGCTCAGAGAGTTCATGATCGTGCGCGACGCCCGGAATCTCGAGGACTATCTCGCCCGATTCGACATCACGCTCTCCGTGATGCAGCACGCCGAGTCGCTGGAGCGCATCGCGTACGAGCTGATGGAGGACGCGGCACGCGACGGGGTGCGCTATCTCGAGATTCGCTACGCGCCCGTGCTCAATCGGCGCGAGGGACTGTCGTTGGGCGCGGCCGTCGAGGCTCCCCTGCGCGGCATCGCGCGGGCCGAGCGCGACCACGGCATTCTCGGCCGCGTGCTGATCTGCGGACTGCGCAACCAATCGCCCGAGCTGTCGCTCGAGCTAGCCCGCCTGGCTGTCGCCTATCGCGACCGTGGTGTCGTCGGCTTCGATCTCGCCGGTGGCGAAGCGGGCAATCCCGCGGCGCTGCACGCCTCGGCATTCGACTACGCGCGGGAGCACGACCTCGCGGTGACCGTGCACGCCGGCGAGGGCGACGGATCCGAATCGGTGCGCCAAGCGGTCCACGTATGCGGCGCGAATCGCATTGGGCACGCGACGCATCTGATCGATGACCCGTCGCTCATGCAGTACGTCAACGACCGGCGCATCGCGCTCGAGATCTGCCTGACAAGTAACGTGCAGACGCGCGCGGTCGCCGACTACGAGTCGCACCCGCTGCGGTCCTACTTTGACGACGGACTCAACGTCGTGCTCAACACGGACAACCGATTGATGAGCGGCACCACGCTGACCGACGAGTACTGGCATGCGGCGCATCACCTCGACTTCACGCTGCGGGAGCTGGGCCAGATCGCCCTCAATAGCTTTACCAGCGCGTTTCTTCCGTGGCAGGAACGGGAAGCGCTGATCGCGCGCGTGCGCTCCGAGATCGCCGCGCTGTCGGCGACGCCGTGACCGACGCCTACGACGCGATCGTCGCCGGCGCCGCGAGCGCCATCCGCTCGCGCATCGCGGGCCACTCTCCTCGTATCGCGATCGTGCTTGGCAGCGGGCTCGGCGATCTCGTTCACGAAATTGCCGACCCGTGCACGATCCCCTTCGCCGACATCCCGGGATTCCCGGCGCCCACCGTGCAGGGTCACGCTGGCCGCCTCGTCGCCGGCAAGCTTGGCGCGTGCGAGGTGCTGGCGCTGGCAGGGCGCTTCCACATGTACGAGGGTCATTCGGCCGAAGTCGCTGCGCTGCCGGTTCGAGTCGCGCACGCGTTAGGCGTGAGCACGCTATTCGTCAGCAACGCCGCGGGTGGTGTGCGCCGCACGTTCCGGCCCGGCGACCTCATGTTGATCGAGGATCAGATCAACATGATGTTTCGGAACCCGCTGACGGGCGCGGTACGAGCGGGCGAGGAGCGCTTCCCCGACATGTCGGCGCCGTTCGACCGGGAGCTGCTGCAGCTCCTGCGAGACTCGTCGGGCGCCGTTCAGGTGCCGGTCGTCGAAGGCGTCTATTGCGGGCTCACCGGTCCGAGCTATGAGACGCCGGCCGAGGTGCGGATGCTCGAGCGGCTGGGTGCCGACGCGGTGGGAATGTCGACGGTGCCGGAGGTAATCGTGGCGCGCGCGCTGGGCATGAGGGTGGCCGGGGTCAGCTGTATCACGAACATGGCGGCGGGAATTTCTGCCGGAGTGCTCGGACATCGCGAGGTCATCGAAACCGCCGAGAAGGTGAAGGGCAGTTTCATGGCGCTCGTCACGGATTGGGTTTCCCGAGTGAAGTGAGAGATGCAGATGTTAGATGTCAGATGTCAGCGCTGGGTGCTCAGTGCCGGTTGAGAGTGTCTGACATCTGACATCTATCATCTGACGTCTTCGACAGGCAGTTGACGGCGTTACCTCAAGGTTCTCTAACCCACGCCGATACTCTAGGCGTCGACGTACGCACTCGCACGTCGCGATTGGCGCGGACTGAGGACCTGATATCATGGCAAGCTGGAAAGCCGCCGACGGTGAGCCGTCACGCATCACCGTGCTCTTGATCGAAGACAAGCCGGAGGACGTCAGGCCGCTGCGCTCCGCGTTGGAGCAGCAGTTCGCGTCGGCGCGCTCGAATACCGGTTTCAAGCTCATCCAAGCCGACCGGTTGGTCGCCGGTCTGCAACGGCTAGCCACCGAGCGGATCGACATCGTGCTGCTGGACCTCATGCTGCCCGACTCGCGCGGGCTCAAGACCCTCGGGCACGTGCGCCGGCAATCGCCATCGGTACCGATTGTCGCGCTCGTCGCGCTCGATGATGAATCGCTTGGCATCCAGGCCGTGCAGCGTGGCGCGCAGGATTACCTCGTCAAGAGCCAGCTGAGTCCGGGGCTCGTCGCCCGCGCTCTCCGCTATGCCATAGAGCGCCAGCAGCTGCACGTGACGCTGCGCCAGCTCTCACTCACGGACAACCTTACCGGTCTGTACAACCGTCACGGGTTCCACACGCTGTGCGAGCATCACCTCAAGCTCGCGCCGCGCACGCGCGGGATCCTGCTCGTCCGCGCCGACGTCGGCGGTCTCGACGACATTGCGGAGCGTTTCGGCCGGGCCGAAGGCGACCGCGCGCTCTCGCAGGGCGCGGAGATCCTCAAGGCGACCTTTCGCGCCTCCGATGTGATCGCGCGTCTGGCCGACGACCAGTTCGTGGTGCTCGTGCTCGATGCGGCGGATGAAAGCGGTGAGATCATCGGATCGCGCCTGCAGCAGCGGCTCGACTCTTATAATTCGCGACCCTCGCGACCGTATCAACTCTCGCTCGATGTCTCGATCTCGCGATTTGCTCCAGATCGCACGCCGTCGGTCGAGGATTTAATGTCCCTCGTCGAGCGCCCGAGCCCGGAAACGGAGCACTTCCAGAGTGAAGCGATTCGCAAGATTGGGTAGGGGTTGGGGGCTGGGGGTTAGGGGCGGGGGGATTCCAATCACAGAGAGCGGGGCGAAAAAAGTCTTTTCGCCCCGCTCTCTGCGTCCCTTCCAGCCCAGACCCCAGCCCAGATCCAATCCCCTATTTCGTCCTCTGAACGGGCGATGGCGGTAACGACATGACCCGGTTCTTGAAGGCGTGAAAGTTCTGACTGTCCTTGGTGAGTGTCTGCAAGATCACCGGGTCAACCTGCGCGATCATCCGCTGGGTGTCGGCGATGCGGTCTTCCTCGAGCGGGTGAGTCAAGAACCAGGCATCGACTCCAGCCGGCTTCGTCTTTCGCTCTTCGATCAGGATGTTGAACATCTCCGGAATGCCATGCGGATCGATGCCGGCGCGCGTCACATTGCGGACGCCGACCTCGTCGGCCTCGGTCTCGTCCTGCCGGCTGAACTTGGCGAACAGCGCACCACCCGCGACGTTGATCAGATCGCTCGCGCCTGGACTGTCGCAGACCTTGAGCAGCACGCAACCGAGCGTGATGCCGACCTGCGCCGTCTGGGCCTTCTCCATCTGCTTCACCGAGTGACGCATGATCACGTGCCCGATCTCGTGGCCGAGCACGCCGGCCACCTGGTCCATCTTCTGCGCGCGCTCGATCAGTCCGCGATTGATGTAGACGTAGCCGCCTGGGACGGCGAACGCGTTCACCTCTTTGCTATCGACCACATAGAAGTGCCAGTCTAGATTCCGGTCATCGGCCAGGTGCGCGATCGAATCGCCGAGCACGTTGATGTACCGGTTGATCTCCGGATCACCGATGATCGGTAGCTGCGAGTTGATCTGTTGCGAATATTGCTGGCCCATCTGCACTTCTTGCTGCGTCGAGACACCGCATGCGCTGGCCGCGATCGCTACCACCGCGCACGCCACTAGTCGTTTCATTCGTTGTTCCTCGGTCGTCGATCTCACCGGTATAGAGGGCAAGAGCCATTCCAACCACCGTTTTCCGGCCCGAACCGGTAACATTTTGACGTTGCTGACCTTAGCGCGTGACCTTCATCGGCGGAAAGCCCGTGAGCGCCACGGCCTCTTCGTCGCCGAGGGCACGCGCGCGGTCGAGGAGCTGCTGCGGTCTCCGCTCTCCGTTCGCGGCGTGTTGACGTCGCCCTCTCTCGACGAGGCACCTCGCGGCGCCGCGATTCGCGCGGTGCTCGAGCAGCGCGGCATCGACATGGACACGGTGAGCGATGACGACTTCGCCAGCGCAGCCGGCACCGAGTCGCCGCAGGGAGTTCTGGCCATCGCGGGGATTCCCAGCGCAAACCTCGCCGCCCTCGCGCTCCCTGCTCGCGCGCGACTGCTTGCGCTCGACGGCGTTCAGGACCCCGGCAACGCGGGCACCATCCTGCGCACCGCCGCGGCCTTCGGCGCCGCGGTGACCTTCGCGCTGCCCGGAACGGTCGACGTCTGGAACGCGAAAGTGGTGAGAAGCGCCGCCGGCGCCCTGTTCCACCGGCCGCCGATCTCGCTCACGTGGCACGCGCTCGACGAGTTCCTGCGCGACACGGGCACGGTGCTCTGGGGCGCCGACGTGCACGGGGCGCCGGTGGAGGAGCTCGCGCCGCCGGCGCGGTTGGCGATCGCCGTGAGTAACGAGGGCGCCGGGCTGAGCGATGAGGCGCGCGCGCGCGTCGCGCATACGGTCGGTATTGCCATCAGCTCGGATGTCGAATCGCTCAACGTCGCCGTCGCGGCTGGCATCCTCCTGCACTACCTTCGCGCATGAGCGCCGAACAGACGATCGAGATCATGTCCCGCGTGTTCGCGTTCCTCGTCGGCTCGTGCATCGGCTCCTTTCTCAACGTCTGCATCTCGCGGTGGCCGAGCGGCGAATCGGTCATCAAGCCCCGCTCGCGTTGCCCGCGTTGCGGCGCCTCGATTGCGTGGTACGACAACGTTCCTCTCGTCAGCTGGCTGGTGCTGCGCGGCAAGTGCCGCGGCTGCGCGCTGCCAATCTCGATCGTCTATCCGCTCGTCGAGTTGGTGACCGCGCTCGCGTGGGTGGCCGCCGTCACCGAGTTCGGACTTTCCTTTACCGCCTGCCGCGTAGCGATCTTCCTCACGCTGCTGCTCGGCGTCACGCTCACCGACGCGATGTACTATGAGATTCCGGATGGCTTCACCGTGTTTGGATTCGTCTTCGCGCTCGTCGCGGCGACTGCCGCGGTGTTCGTCGGTGAAACTCTTCCCTTCGCTTCGCTGTACGATGCATTCATTGGCGCGTGCGTCGGGGCCGGTGCGATCGCGATCGCCGGATGGCTCGGCGAAGTCATCCTTCGCCGCGAAGCGATGGGATTCGGCGACGTGACGTTGATGGCGATGATCGGCGCCTTTCTTGGGCCGACTCGCACGCTGCTGACGGTATTTCTCGGCGCGCTCATCGGCGCCATCGTGTTTCTCGTGATAGTCTTTCCAATGACCGCACTGCGCAGCCGACGCAATGGAGTGCCGTTCTCGGCGCCACTCGTGCCTTTTGGCGTCTTCCTCGCGCCGGCATCGCTCATCGCGCTGTTCTGGGGAGCGCGGGTCATCGACTGGTATACCCATCGCGTACTGGGGATGTGATGCTTCGAAACATGTTCGACAGCGGCGGATCGCTCGATCACCTCACGCGGGACCTGACCGCGGAAGCGCGCGCCGGCAAGCTGGAGCTGGTCTGCTGCCGCGACGAGGAGATATCGCGCGTGATCGATATTCTCCTGCGGCAGAGTAAGAACAATCCGGCGCTCGTTGGTCCTGCTGGAGTCGGCAAGACGGCGGTCGCCGAAGGGCTGGCTCAGCGCATCGCCACGGGCGCCGTTCCGCTCACGCTGCGCTCGGCACGCGTGCTCGCGCTCGACCACGTGTCGATGATGGCGGGAACGATGTACCGCGGCCAATTCGAGGAGCGTATGAAGGAGCTGGTCGAGCGCGCCTCCGCTGACCCGGACATCATCCTCTTCATCGATGAGCTGCACAACCTGATCGGACAGGGTACCGCCATCGGCGTGTCGATGGATGCCGCCAACATGCTCAAGCCCGCGCTGGTGCGCGGCGAGTTCCGCGTCATCGGCGCCACGACGGATGATGAGTATGAGAAGTGGGTCTGCGGCGATCCGGCGCTCGAGCGGCGATTCCAGAAGGTCGCGGTGCGCGAGCTCAGCGCCGAGCAGACGCTGACGGTCATGCAGACGCGCAAGGATCGCCTGGAGCGGCATCACAACGTCGCCATCTCGGAGGACGCCCTGCGCGCCTCGATCATGCTCACCGATCTCTTCGTGACCGATCGCGCCCGCCCCGACCGGGCGATCGACGCGCTCGACGAAGCTTGCGCCCACACTCAGGCCACAGCGATCTACACGCCGATCGCCGAGCGGATGATTCTGGAGCGCCGTGAGCTGGTGCGCTCGGGCGCGTTGACGACCGACGCGGCGCCCGCGGAAACGGTGCGCGAAAAGCGAAACGTCGAAGACGGGGAGGCGGATCCAATCGACCGGTGGGCTCGCGAGAGCTTTGCGGCGCTCGAGCGCTTCGGCGCCGAGCTCGAAGCGGCGTTCACCGCCAAAGCCCCGGCCGCCGCGACAACTGAGCCTGCCGCTCGGCCGTCGCCCGCGCCAGAGTCCGAGACGAAACCGGCGTCGCACTCTCGCCGGTCCCCCGCCGAGCGTCTGGCCGAGCTCGACGTGGAGCTGCATCAGCAGCTCGTCTCCGAGGGATTGGTTGTGCGCGGCCATGATGTCGCGCGGGTGGTGAGCGCCGCCACCGGACAAGCGGTGCGATGGGCCGATTAGCCGCTGTCGCCACGTGCACCCTTCTCGTCGCGGCAGCGTGTCAGAATGGGGATGGCGCCGCGAGGTACGCCAAGACGGTGGCGGAGGCGGTTCCGCGCATCGAGCAATCGGTGGGACTCAAGTTCAAGACCCCGCCCAAGCTCGAGGAGCGCAGCAAGGAAGAGGTGTACAATTTTCTACGGCGCGAGCTCGCCGACTCCGCGGTGCAGAAGGAGCTCGCCGGCCGCCAGGCGGCGTACCGTATTCTCGGCGTCATCTCCGACTCGCTCGAGTTGCGGAAACTCATGCTCGATCTGCTCACCGAACAGGTCGTTGGCTACTACGATCCGCGGACGAAGGTGCTTTACGTCGTGAAGGGAGCAGCACGCGAGGCGGCGGGCATTGTCGTGTGGCACGAGCTGGTGCACGCGCTGCAAGACCAGTACGTGAACATCGACTCGCTGCTGCATCAGCGCGACAACGATCGCGTGACGGCCGCGTCGGCCCTGCTCGAAGGAGAGGCGACGATCGAGTCGCTGCAAGCGTTGGCCGGCCCGGAGAACGCCCGCGCAGCCGAGGCGATGTTCAGCAGCTGGGACCGGATGCGCGAGTCGATTCGTCAGAGCAAGCAGGTGATGCCCGTCTTCTCGTCGGCCCCGCCGTTCATTCAGGAGATGATGCTCTTTCCGTACGTGAGCGGTGCCGAGTTCGTGCGGCGGTACAAGGATCACCGCGCCGGCAAGCCTCCGTTCGTGGACGTGCTCCCCGGATCGACCGAGCAGATTCTCAGCAGTGAAGCGTACTTCGGCGCGAAGCGAGACGATCCGATCGCCATCACGCTTCCCGCGCCGAAGAGCGGCACCGTCACCTTTCAGGACGGCCTCGGCGAGTTCGAGATCCGCGACTTTCTTTTCCAGCACGTGCAGGCGCAGGACGAAGCCGTTCCGGCCGCCGCGGGCTGGGGCGGCGACCGCTACATGATCGTACACACGCCGAGGGGCGATGGTATGGTGTGGGTGTCGATGTGGGACAGCGCGATCGACGCCGTCGAGTTCACCAGCGCGATGCGCCATGCCATCGGCATCCGATTCCCGGGCAACGGGGGCGCCGGCGCGCAGGAGGGCGGTACGCGCTGGGATACCTACGCGCGCTCGATCACGCTGTGGGGCGGCGACCTCGCCGGCCATCCGACCGTCATATACGTCGATGTGCCCAAGGGGTCGCCAACCGACCTCATCGACCGGGCGAAGGTGAAAGCATCACGTTGATGGATGAACGCCTTCCTTCTGCGGAACTAGAGAGTTCGTCATCAAAGACGATCAAGGGCATACGCTGTACTTCGGCGAATCTCGATAGCCCCGACTCAGATCAACATCCCGAGCCAATACAACAGCAAGCCGACTAGCCCGCCCACGAGGGTGCCGTTGATGCGGATGTATTGGAGGTCGCGGCCGACGGCGAGCTCGATGCGCTGCGACGTCACTTCCGGGTCCCACGCCGCGACAGTCGACGAAATGAGCTGCGATACCTCGCCCTGATACCGGTCGACGAGGTACATCGCGACGTCGGTCACGTAGTGATCGATCTTCGCCAGCAATTTCGGATCGCTCAGGATCGCGTTGCCCAGCGACACGAGTCCGCGCTCGATCGCGCCGGGCGCTTTCGTCTCGGCCTGCTCGGCATAGCGGAACAGGGCGTCCTTCGTGTCCTCCCACATCGTGCTCGAGAACCGTCGGATCGCGGCGGCGTCGAGCATCTCGAGCTTGATCTGCTCGGCGCGCTCTCGCACGTCGGCGGAGTGCTGGAGCTTCTCGATGAACTCGCGCAGCGTTTCATCGAAGCGCGCGCGCAGCGGATGGTACGGATCATCGGCGACCTCGCGCAGCGTACGGTCGACGCCGGTGACGATCTTCTGGTGGATCTTGTCCTCGACCAGATTGGGAATCCACCACGGCGCTTCCTCCTCGATCTTGGCGCGGATCGCGTCCTGGTGATCATCCACGGCGCGCGCGACAAGCTTGATCGCCTGGTCGAGCAGTTCCTGATGCCGGTTGCCGGCCGTCATCACCGAGAGCGCTTTGCCGATGAGCGGCGCGACTTCCGTCTCGCGCACCTTCTTCGCCAGCACGCCGTCGATTAGCGCCTGCACGTCATCGTCCTGCAGGGTGTTCACCCCGCTCGCCAGCGCGGTGGCGGCGTGCCGCGCCACGAGTGCCGCATTCTCCGGATCGCTGATCCACTTCGCCAGCTGCTCGGCTACGCGCAGCGTGGCGAGCTTCTGCGCCAGCACGTCGCGGCTGAGAAAATGTTTCTGCACGAAGTTGCCGAGCACTCGGCCGATTTGATCCTTGCGCACCGCGATGATCGCCGTGTGCGGAATCGGAATGCCGAGCGGATGGCGGAAGAGCGCGGTGACGGCGAACCAGTCGGCGAGTCCGCCGACCATCGCGGCCTCAGCCGTAGCGCGGATCGCGGCGAGCCATGGATAGCGGTGCTCCAAGAGCCGCGCGGCGATGAAAACGACGCTCGCGATCACCAAGAGGCCGCTGGCCCGCCGCTTCATGCGGGCGAGCTGCGCCTTGCGGACGGGATCGTCGAGCGGTTGAAGCGAGGAGGCGGCCATCCGCCGCGTCAGTCCCCGGTCTCGACCGGGATCTCGCGGTCCGCCAACGTCGCGCGCGGCGCCGCGACGGGCGCGGGCTCCGCGACCGGCAGCAGGTCGGCGGGAGCGGTCGGGGCCTTCTGGAGCAGCACCAGGCGCAGCACCTCGTCCATCGTTCCCGCGAAGGTGAACGCCATGTTCTTGCGCACCTCATCGGGAATGTCGCGCAGGTCTTTCTCGTTGCTCTTGGGCAGGATGACTTCGCGCAGGCCCGAGCGGTACGCCGCCATCACCTTCTCCTTCACGCCGCCAATCTCCAGCACCTTGCCGCGCAGCGTGACCTCGCCCGTCATGGCGACATCGCGCCGCACGGGACGCTCGGCGAGCGCGCTGGCGATCGCGATGGTGAGCGTGATGCCCGCACTCGGTCCATCTTTTGGGATCGCGCCGGCGGGAAGATGGATGTGCAGATCGAAGTCCTTGAAGGCGACGTCGTCGACTTGGATGGCGTGCGCTCGTGATCGCACGTACGAGTAGGCGGCGTCCACGGATTCGCGCATGACGTCGCCGAGCTGGCCGGTCACGATCAAGCGGCCGGTGCCGGGCATCTTGAGCGCCTCGATCAGCATGATGTCGCCGCCGGTCGCGGTCCAGGCGAGGCCCGTGACGACGCCGATCTCCGGCTCCGTTTCCGCCGCTTCCTTCGGGTAGCGTGGGGCGCCGAGGATTTCTTCCACCTTCGCGAGATCGATGATCCAGGCGCCCTCTTCGCCGTCGGCCTTCACGCGCGCGCGCTTGCGCATGATCGTCGACAGGTTGCGGGCGAAGCCGCGCAGTCCCGCTTCGCGCGAGTAGCCGCTCGAGATGTGCTCCAGCACCTCATCCGTGAACTGGATGTCCTTGTCGCTGATGCCGTGCTCCTCGAGCAACTTCGGCAGCAGGTAGAGCCAGGCGATCTCGACCTTCTCTTCGATCGTGTAGCCGGCGATCCGAATGACCTCCATGCGATCGCGCAGCGGCGCCGGAATGTCGAACAGGTTGTTCGCGGTGCAAATGAACAGGATGCTCGAGAGGTCGAAGGGTAGATTGAGATAGTGATCGACGAAGTCGTGATTCTGCGACGGGTCGAGCACCTCCAGCATGGCCGCGGTCGGATCGCCGCTCGCGCCGCCATGCGTCATCTTGTCGATCTCGTCGATCATGAACACGGGATCCTTCACCTGCACGCGGCGCAGCGCCTGAATCAGCAGCCCGGGCATCGCGCCGACGTACGTACGCCGGTGGCCGCGGATCTCCGCCTCATCGCGCACGCCTCCGACGGAAATGCGGTAGAACTCGCGCCCGATCGAATCGGCGATCGCTTCGCCGAGTGATGTTTTGCCCGTGCCCGGCGGACCGACGAGACAGAGTATCGGGCCGTGCTGCTCGCCGCCCCGGAGCTTCCGCACTGCGAGATACTCGATGATGCGCTCCTTCGCTTCCTTCAGTCCGTAGTGCTTCTTGTCGAGCGCCTCCTGCACTCTCGCCAGCGCGATCTGATCGTCACCGGTGCGCTTGTTCCACGGCAGCGCGATGAGCCAGTCGAGATACGTGCGGATGACCTGATACTCACTCGACGCCGGCGAGAGCATGCGCAGCCGCTCGGTCTCGCGCCGCGCTTCCTGCATCGCCCGTTCGGTGAGCTTGGCGTCCTCGACTTTCCGCAACAGATCGTTGGCATCCTTCTCGCCCGGATCGGCTTCGCCGAGCTCGGCCTGGATCGCGCGCAACTGCTGCCGCAGATAGAACTCGCGCTGGTGCTGTTCGATCTTCACTTCCGTCTGCCGCTTGATGTCCTCCATCACCCGGGCGCGCGCGACTTCGCGCTCGAGCCGGCTGAGCACGAAGCGAATCCGCTCGGCGATGTCGAGCCGCTGGAGCACCTCGTCCTTGTCGGAGATGCGAAAGTTCATGTTCGTCGCGGCGAGGTCCGCGAATCGGCCGGGATCCGAGAGGTTGAGCTTGAGGATCTGCGGCACTTCGTCCGGGATGCGGTCGACCAGCTCGGCCAGCGTTTCCGCGGCGTTGACCAAACGCGCCATCAGCTCTTCGCCCTGAATCGGATCGAGCGGCGTCTCGCGCGCAGCCTTGATGTGCGCGACGGGGAAGGGGTCGCGCTGCGCCACCCCTTCGATCACGATGCGCCGGAGACCCTGCAGCGTGATCTGGATCGTGTCGCCGGGCAGATTGATGCGCTCGTGCACGCGAGCCGCCACGCCGACGCGACCGATGAACGTCTCGGGGTTAATGGGTTCGTCGTGGTCGCCCGTGGCGATGACCAGCCCGACGATGAGCCCACCCTCTTCGTTCGACCGCAGGATGTTGAGATTCTCCGGGGCGCCCATCTGCACTGCGATCGTCCCGAGCGGATACACGATGGTCGATCGCAGCGCCATCAACGGCAACGCTGGCGGCAGCTCAGATCGGAGAATCTCTTCTTTGCGGGTCGGACGGGACATCGGCGGGTTCGGTGCGAGGTGCGTAAGAGCCGTTCCTTCAACGAAATCGGCGCCTCGGAGTGGCGCGCGGCGGCGCACCGTTCTCGTTGCTCAGAATCCTAATCGCGACTACGTTTCAGGGCTATGTTTGATGAACTGAGTGAAAAGCTCGACGCCGTGTTCTCGCGCCTGCGCGGACGCGGCGTCCTGAACGAAGCGGACATCAAAGAGGGGCTGCGTGAGGTCCGGCGCGTGCTGCTCGAAGCCGATGTGAACTTTCAGCTCACGCGTGAATTTCTGGAGCGCGTCGAGGCGAAAGCGGTCGGCGTTTCCGCTCTTCGTACGGTCTCACCAGGGCAGCAACTCGTCAAGATCGTGCACGACGAGCTGGCCGGGATGCTTGGCGAGCGCCGCGAAGGGCTGAAGCTGAGCACCGTGCCCCCGACGATCGTAATGCTGGTTGGATTGCAAGGCTCGGGAAAGACGACCACCGCCGCGAAGCTCGCGCGCAAGTTGGTCGGCGAGCAACGCCAGACGCGATTGATCGCCGCCGACGTCTA
This sequence comes from Gemmatimonadales bacterium, assembly GCA_038228795.1. Classification (GTDB taxonomy): domain Bacteria; phylum Gemmatimonadota; class Gemmatimonadetes; order Gemmatimonadales; family Gemmatimonadaceae; genus JALZAE01. The sequence goes on along the minus strand of JBBROY010000002.1, from coordinate 232,448 downwards.
CCGGCCTGCCGCCATCGACCAGCTCGAGACGCTCGGCAAGCAGATCGACGTACCGGTGTACTCGGATCGCTCGACGACGGACGTCGTGAAGATCGCCAAGGCAGGCGTGGATCAGGCGAAGCGGAATCGCGATCGCGTGGTGATCATCGACACCGCGGGCCGTTTGCAGATCGACGACGAGATGATGCAGGAGCTGGCGCGGTTGAAGGCCGAGCTCAAGCCGGATGAAATCCTGCTCGTCGCCGACGGCATGACGGGTCAGGACGCGGTGAAGATCGCCAAGGGATTCGACGACCAGCTCGGTGTCACCGGCGTGATTCTGACGAAGATGGACGGCGACGCCCGCGGCGGCGCAGCCCTCTCGATCTATGGCATTACGAAGAAGCCGATCAAGTACATCGGCGTCGGTGAAAAGATCGACGCGCTCGAGGATTTTCACCCGGAGCGCATGGCAGGCCGGATTCTTCAGATGGGCGACATTGTGTCGCTCGTCGAGAAGGCGCAGGAGACGTTCGATGCCGCCGAGGCGAAGCGGCTCGAGAAGAAGGTCCGCAACGAGGGGATCGATCTCGAAGACTTTCTCGGGACGATGAAACAGATCCAGAAAATGGGCCCGCTCGAGGGTATCTTGAAGATGCTGCCTGGCGTCAACACGAAGATGCTCAAGCAGGCCCAGGTCGACCCGAATCGCATGAAGCACATCGAAGCGATCGTGCTCTCGATGACGAAGGAAGAGCGGAAGAAGCCCGAGCTGATCAACGGTACCCGCCGCTCGCGTATCGCCAAGGGTAGCGGCCGCCCGGTCAGCGAGGTGAACAAGCTGCTCGACCAGTTCCGCGAGATGCAGCGGATGATGAAGAAAGTCGGCAAGGGCGGGATGCCGAGGATGCCGGGGATGGGCGGAGGGATGGGGATGTTTGGTCGGTGAGACGGGTGTGGTGCGTCTGGTGTGGTTAGCTCAGAGATCTCCGCCCTGACCGCACCCCACACGCAACACCCCTCACCCGCAATACCGGGTGCGCCGCGGGAATTCCCGTGCGTGCGATGAGCCCGGAGTTGTCAGTCGAGTCACCCTTTTTTGGGGAGAGTTCACAGTGGCCGTTCGTATTCGTCTCCGTCGTGTCGGGCGCAAGAAGACGCCCGTATACCGCATCGTCGTCGCCGACTCCAAGAGCCCGCGCGATGGACGTTTCATCGAGACCATCGGGCAGTACGATCCCCGGCGGGCCGAGGGTGGCTTGAACGTGAACGTCGAGCGCGCGACATACTGGCTCGATGTCGGTGCGCTGCCGAGTGACACCGTGCGCTCGCTGCTCCGCAAGGCCGGGTTGCTCAAGGCGCGTTACGAGAAGGCAAAGGGTGAAAAGCTGCGCGCGAGCGCGGTGCCCATTAGCGCCGCCGCCGGCACGGAGAGCGGCGCGAGCGCGTAGCATGTCCGCGCCCGAGATGGTCATTGTCGGGCGGCTGCGGAAAGCACACGGGATCCGGGGCGACGTCGTCGTCGAACCGATCACCGACGCGCCGGCCGAGGTGTTCGCGGCCGGCCGTCGTCTTTTCGCCGGCACGGCCACCGGGGAGCCGTCGGCCAACGGCGCGACGCTCGTGGTCGAGTCGTCGCGCCCGTTGCATGGCGGAGGGCTGCTCGTGCATTTCGGTGAAATTTCCGATCGGACCCAGGCGGAGTTGTGGCGCGACCGCTATCTGCTCGCGCCCGTATCCGAGCTTCCTCCGCCATCGGATGACGAGGTCTACTACCACGAGCTGATCGGGATGAGCGTGGTGCTTTCGTCCGGCGAAGAAGTCGGCGAGGTGCGCGAATTCTATGAGCTGCCTCAGGGACTTGCCCTCGAGGTGAGTTGGAAGGGTGGCACCGTCGTACTCCCTTTTCGGGAAGAATTCGTCGACGAGGTCGACCGCCAGGGCCGGCGCATTGTGATGACGTTGCCCGTTGGACTGCTCGAATGACGGCCCCGCTGCGCATCAACATCGTCACGATCTTTCCCGGCTTCTTCACCGTCCCGCTCGGCTTGAGCATCCCGTCGCGTGCGGCGGCGGCCGGCGGCGTGGAATATCACGTTGCCGATCTGCGCGATTTCACGCATGACCGGCATCGCACCGTCGATGACTATCCGTTTGGAGGCGGGGCCGGCATGGTCATGAAGCCGGAGCCGTTTTTCGAGGCGATCGACGCGCTCGGCGTCACCTCTCCGATTGTGCTCGTGTCGGCGCGAGGCCGCCCGTTCACCCAGGCCGACGCCGCGCGCTATGCCGCCGGCAGCGAGCTGACCATTCTGTGCGGACACTACAAGGACGTCGATCAACGCGTAGCCGATCACCTCGCGACCGAGGAAGTGTCGATCGGCGACTTCGTGCTCAGCGGCGGAGAGCCGGCGGCACTGGCGATTGTCGACGCTACCGTGCGATTGCTGCCTGGCGCGATGTCCGATCTCGACAGCGCGCGCACGGACTCGTTCTGGGATCATTCCGGTTTGAGCGCGCCGAGCTACACGCGACCGCCCGAATTTCGGGGGCACCGCGTACCCGACGTGCTTCTCTCAGGTGACCATAAACGCATCGCCGAATGGCGCCGAGCAGAGGGCGAGCGGCTGACGCGTGGTCGCGCGGATCGACCGTAGCCAATCGCCGCATCGCTTGACGGGACGTGCCGGCGCGCGCACATCATTCGCGACGGATTGTTCTCCCCTCAACTCTACGAGATCTCCAATGCGCGCGCGGCTCGCCTGGACCCTGCTGCCTCTCTGCTGCGGCCCGGTCTCGCTGGTCGCCGCTCGCGCACAGTCTCCGCCGCGCGCCGCGCCGACTGACGCGTTGTTGCTCCGCCGCATTGAGGATCTTGTTTGGTCGCCCAATGGTCGCACGCTGGCGTTCACCGTAACATCGGCCGACCCGATAGGACGGCGATGGACCGGCGACATCTGGATCGCGGACTCGCTCGGCGCGCGCGTGCTTGTTGGGGGGCCGGCACACGACCACCTGCCGCGCTGGTCGAAGGATGGCACCCGCATCGCCTTCCTATCAGACCGCGATTCGAGCGTGCAGATCTGCGTCGTCGCAGCGGCGGGCGGCGAGGCACGGCAGATCACGCGCGCGCCCGGTGGCGTCATCGGCTTCGACTGGATGCCCGATGGCAGCGGCCTCGCCTTCACGGCCGAAGCCGGCTCGATCGCCGACAGCTCGCACCGCCGGCCACAGCGGTTGGATCCTGAGGTGGTCGGTGCCCGAAATCGCGAGCCACATCTCTGGCACATCAACCTCGAGAACGGCGCGGTGAAGGAGTGGGCACATCTCGATGGCGCCCTCTCCAATCCGCGCACGAGGCCGGGAACGACCGATGTCCTGGTCGAGCGCCGGCCGACGAGCAGCGCCGACGACGAGGACCGCTCCGATCTGCTGCTGATCCGGTGGGATGGCCGTGTCGTGTCGCTCACCGAAAACAACAAAGGCCCGGATCACGACGCGAGCTGGTCGGCTGACGGGGAAGCCTATGTGTGGGTGAGCGGCGGAGTGAATCTGAACGGCGCCGATGTCGCGATCGCACCACCAGGCGCGCCGGCGCACTCGATTCCGGCACTGTCGGGCTTCGACGCGCGATCGCCTCAACTGCTCGTCTCTGGCCCCGACGGCAAGCGGCTGACGGCGAGCGCGATTATGGGGCGCGGCACGAGCGCACGCGTGTGGACGTTCGGACCCGAAGGCGCGCGCGCCTGGACCGAGGACACCGTGGTGGTCAGTGCAGCGAGCTGGTCGCCTGACCTGCGCACCCTGGCCACGGTGGAGAGCTCTCCCACGCGTCCGCCGGAGCTGTACCTGCGGCGGGATGGCCGCGCGCGCCAGCGCGTCATGCAACTCAACGCGGTGACGTTCGCGATTGGCGCCACACGTGTAGTGCACTGGAAGAGCCTCGATGGTCTGGCGCTCGACGGCGTGTTGGTGACGCCGCCGGGATATTCCGGTGGACGCCAACCGCTGGTCGTGCGCGTTCACGGTGGTCCGTACGGCGGATTCACGCTGGCGTTCGATCCGTTCGCGCAACTGCTCGCGGGCAGGGGATACGCCGTGTTCGAGCCGAATTTTCGCGGATCGTCCGGCCGCGGCGAACAGTTCGCGCAGATGATCCGCGCGGATTATGGGGGCAAGAACGCCGGCGACATCCTCACTGGCGTCGACGCGCTGATCGCATCCGGGATCGCCGATTCGACCCGCATGGGAATCTACGGATGGTCGTTCGGTGGATACTCGACGAACTGGATGCTCACCCAATCGCGGCGATTCCTCGCCGGCGTCTCGGGGGCGGGGATGAGCGATCTCATTTCCCATTACGGAACGAGCGACATCCAGAAGTACCGCGAGTACATGTCGAACGGCGCCCCATGGGACACCGCCGCCGCGACGTACCTCTGGAATCGATCCCCAATTCGGCTCGCCGACCGCGTGCGCACCCCGCTGTTACTGCTCCACGGCGAGCAGGACCGCCGCGTGTCGATCTCTCAGAGCGAGGAGATGTACACGTCCCTGCGGCGGCTCGGCGCGGTGGTGCAACTGGTTCGCTATCCGCGCGAGCCGCACGGATTCGGTGAACCGTTACACCAGGCGGATCGTGACCGGCGAATCGTCGATTGGTTCGACCGATACATCATGCACGGGGTGCAGACTCCGTGATCAGTGAACGGCGTGTGCTCTAGCCGTCAGATGCCACTCGATTGCTACTGCGCGCGCCGAACACCGCAGCTCGACTCTCGCCGCAACGCGATCATCTCGACTGACATCTGACATCTGACATCTGACATTGATCTCTTACGCCTGATCACGGCCCTTATGATCGCATCGATCAATCCCGCCACCGGCGAAACGCTGCGCACCTTCGACGAACTGGGCGAGGGCGAGGTTGAAGCGCGTCTCGATCGCGCGGTGGCCGCCTACGCACATCATCGTCGCACCACCTTCGCGGAACGCGCGCGCAAGATGATTCGCGCGGCTGATATCCTCGAGCGCGAGCGCGCTCAACTCGGGATGTTGATGACACTCGAGATGGGCAAGCCCATCAAAGCCGCGCGCGACGAAGCGGCGAAGTGCGCGCTCGCTTGCCGCTACTATGCCGAGCACGCGGCGGCGATGCTGGCCGACGAGCCGGTCGCGACGAACGCGTCGCGCAGCTGGATCACCTACCAACCGCTCGGCGTCGTTCTGGCGGTGATGCCGTGGAATTTCCCTTTCTGGCAAGTCTTTCGTTTCGCCGCGCCCGCGTTGATGGCCGGGAACGTGGGAGTGCTGAAGCACGCGTCGAGCGTGCCGCAGTGCGCGCTCGCGATCGAGGATGTGCTGCGCCGCGCGGGATTCGATCGCGACGAATTTCAGACTCTGCTGATCGGGTCGCCGGCGGTCGCGCGGCTGCTGGACGATGCACGGATAGCGGCGGCGACACTCACCGGCAGCGAAGGGGCAGGCAGCGACGTCGGCTCGCGCGCGGGAAGGGCGATAAAGAAAACGGTGCTCGAGCTTGGCGGCAGCGATCCCTTTATCGTGATGCCGAGCGCCGATGTGGAAGACGCGGCGGCCACCGCGGCGAAAGCGAGGACGATCAACAATGGACAGTCGTGTATCGCCGCCAAGCGATTCATCGTGCACGAGGAAGTCGCCGACCGCTTCGAGCGCGTCTTCCTCCAGCGCATGGGCGAGCTCCGCGTCGGCGACCCTGTCGACGAGGCCACGGATGTCGGTCCGCTCGCCACGAAGGCGGTGATCGACGATCTGGAGAAGCAAGTACGCGAGAGCGTCGCCGCCGGCGCACGGGTCGCGATGGGAGGCGCGCGCCTCGACAGGGTCGGCAATTTCTTCGCGCCGACAGTGCTCGCCGACATCCCCGCGCGCGCGCCGGCCTACGCGCAGGAGCTGTTCGGTCCGGTCGCGTCCCTTTTCACCGTGCGCGACGCCGGCGAGGCGATCTCTCTGGCGAACGCGACCGCCTTCGGGCTCGGCTCGAGCGTTTGGACCACTGACCGCGACGAAGAAGCGCGCTTCGTCGCGGAGATCGAGGCGGGGATGGTCTTCGTGAACGGCATGGTCGTCTCGGATCCCAGACTTCCATTCGGCGGCGTCAAGCGCTCCGGCTACGGCCGCGAGCTGGGCGCCTTCGGCATCCGTGAGTTCGTGAACATAAAGTCGGTGTGGGCGAAGGACGGTGCTACGGTGTTGCACCGCTCGAACACGGAGTAATGCTCGCGCCCCGCGACGCCCATTTCCCCTAGCGTCTCCCACGCGCCGACGCTACGTTTCCAGGTCTATATCACTCAAGCCTTTACCGGGCCTGCCCCTCCCGCCCCGAGCGTTTTTATGCACCCGTTCATCGAAACCCAGAAAGAGTACATGCGCTCCGATATTCCGCCGTTTCGTACCGGCGACACCCTCCGCGTGAACGTGCGCGTGAAGGAGGGCGACAAGGAGCGTCTCCAGGCGTTCGAGGGCGTGTGCATTGCGCGGCGTGGTAGCGGCGTCAGCGAGACGTTCACGGTGCGGAAGGTGAGTAACGGCGTCGGTGTCGAGCGCATCTTCCCGGTGCACTCGCCGATGATCTCGACGCTCAGCGTCGTGCGCCGCGGCCGCGTTCGTCGCGCCAAGCTGTATTACCTGCGCAACACGACCGGCAAGGGCTCGCGCATCAAGGAGCGCAAGATCCGTCCGGTGTCAGTCCCCGCGGAGTAATCGCCGCCGGTGCCGGCGAACGCGATGGAAGGCGAAGAAGGCCGGCGGCCCGATCGCTCGCCGCGCCGCCACCGCTGGAGCACCATCGAACGCGATTTGCGCCGCTCCGGCGGCGAGCTGATTGCCGGAGTCGATGAGGTGGGACGGGGCTCGCTCGCGGGTCCCGTTGTCGCATGCGCCGTGGTCATGCCGCCCGAGGCGCGCGCCATTCCCGGCGTTGACGATTCCAAGCAGCTCACCGCCAAACAGCGCGAGCGCCTGTCGGCTTGCATCCTCGAGCGCGCGCTCGATGTTCGTGTCGCCGCCGCGTCGTCGCGCGAGATCGATCGCATCAACATCTACCACGCCAGCGTTCTGGCCATGCGTCGTGCGCTAGCAGGCCTTCGCCTGTCGCCGCACCACGTGCTCGTCGACGGAAGGACCATCCGCACGCTCGGCGTGGTGCACACGGCCATCGTCCACGGCGACGCACGCTGCTTCAACATCGCCTGCGCGTCGATCGTCGCCAAAGTGACCCGCGACCGGCTCATGGCCCGCCTCGCCAAGCGCCACCCCGCGTACCGATGGGAGCGCAACTGCGGCTACACCACCGCCGCCCACGTCGTGGCGATCGTGGAGAACGGCGTCACCGCGCACCACCGGCGCACCTTCATCGTGAAAGCGTTGACCGCGAATCTCGACGAAAGCGCTCACGAGGAGCACACGATCGAGCTCGAGATGGTCCATGACCTGCTCGAGGGTGACTTGCAGCTGGCCGACGCCGCGCCCCAGCAGCTTACCGATGGCGCCATGATCGAGCGGGCGATTGCCGACCAGCTGCAGCTCGAGCTCGATGCCGCGCGCATGTCGCCGCTGGAGATTCGATCGTGAGCGAACCGGCGCGCGAGGCACCCATTTTTCGGGATGACGTGTTCCGCGGACAGGTCGCACTCATCACGGGAGGTGGAACCGGAATCGGCTTTGGCATCGCCGAGTTGCTCGCGTCGCTCGGCGCGCACGTGGTGCTGGCCAGCCGCAAGCCGGAGCATCTCGACCCCGCCGTGAAAATAATTCGAGATGCCGGCGGCAGTGCGGCCGGTGTTCCCGTGGACGTGCGCGATCACGAGCGGGTACGTCAGATGGTGGAGCAGGTGCGATCGGACCACGGACGCATCGATCTCCTCGTCAACAACGCCGCAGGCAATTTTTACGCGCCGAGCGAAACGCTCAGCCCGAATGCGTGGCGGTCGGTCATCGAGATCGATCTGTTCGGAACGTTTTACTGCTCGCAAGCGGTGATGCCGGCGATGCGAGAGCAGTGCGGAGGCGCGATCGTCAATGTCTCGATGACGCTGCACTACCGCGGCTGGCCGCAGATGGCGCACGCGACGGCCGCGAAGGCCGGCGTCGACGCGCTCACCAAGACGCTGGCGGTGGAGTGGGCCCCGCATCGCATCCGCGTGAACGCGGTCGCGCCCGGCCCGATTCCAACGGAGGGCGTTCGCAAAGCGTTCACTCCGCCGAACACTGGGGCGCCCGATCTGTTCGCCGTGAACCGTGCGATGGATGACCACGCGCGCACACGCATCCCGCTCGGCCGCTGGGGTTCGCCGCGAGACATCGCGAACGCCGTTGCCTTTCTTGCCTCGCCCGCCGCCAGCTGGATTACCGGAGCAATTCTGGTAGTGGATGGTGGCGAATGGTTGGCGAAAAACGATGCGCGTTAAGAATGGATTAAGTTGGCCGATTGGCGTGACGTGAGTCACGAAACGGCTGAGTAGGCATGGATTTAGCTAACTAGGTTCTTCGGAGGTTCCAGTTGCAGCTCACACACGAGAACACGCAGAAGACGGAGAGCGAATCATGAAGAATCAGCTCAAGATTGCCGCGATGGTCGCGCTGATGTCGCCGTTGGCGACTGGCTGCGCCACGAAGGGTTGGGTGCAGGCCCGCCTGGACACCAACCGCAAGATCGCGGACTCGGCCCTCGCCGGCGAAAGAGTCGCCCGCATGGCCGGCGACAGCTCGGTACGCGCCGACCTGAAGCAGGACATCACGATGTTCCGCCGCGATCTCGATAGCCTGCGCAACGAGTTCGGCGCAAAGATCACGTCGATTCAGCAGGGGATGGTCGCGATGGTGCAGTTCGACTTCCCGGTCAACTTCGCGTACAACGACGCGACGATCCGCGAGCAGGACAAGGCGACGCTCAACCGCTTCGCCAACGTCGCGTGCAAATACTACCAGGGCTCGGCGATCACCGTCGAAGGCTTTGCTGATCCGGCGGGCGGCGTGCAGTTCAATCAGCGCCTCTCGCAGCAGCGCGCCGACAACGTGAAGGCTTACCTGGCTTCCGCGTGCCTCGGCGCCGGCTCCGATATCAAGTCCGTTGGCTATGGCAAGACACGCCTCGTGGTTCAGGGCGCCGAGAAGGACCAGCCGGGCGCAGAAAAGAACCGCCGCGTCGTCTTCGTGATCGAGAGCAAGGGCGACAACGTGAGCGGCAAGACCATCACGATGAACACGCAGCCGTAACGTTCGGCCGCAGATGGATGGAAGATGAAAGCGGGGATCCGAAACTTGGATCCCCGCTCTTTTTTTGAGCTTCAAATACTGCCGGATCAAAAACCAAGGAGTAGCCGCAGATTTGCGCGGATGCACGCAGAGCCGGCACTACCTGTAATAGCATCGAACGGAAGTGCCGTATCTGCGTGCATCCGCGTAAATCTGCGGCTGCCCTTTGCCTTTGATCTTGCCCTATCTGCGGCTTACTCGATGGGCGGCTCGCCTGGTCTCGGCGTCTTTCTGCGGCGGAATACGAACTCCGGTGCGAGCGCGATCCCGAGAATCGTGACGGGAATGACCTGCAGCGTTTGCAACAGCACCGCGACCGCCACCGCATCGTCCTGATTCGCGCCAAACGTCGCCGCGGTCAAGGCGTAGATCAGTTGGAAGATGCCGACGTTCCCCGGAGTGGCCCGCATCAGGAATCCGATGTTGACGGCCAGCAGCGCGGAGACGCTTCCGACGAGCGGCAGCGGCAGATGCGCGGCGCGCGCGGTCGCGTGATAGCAGACCACCTGCAACACCCATGACAGCATCGTAAGGCCGAATGCCGCACCGAGTCTCGGCAACGTCGCCATGCCGGCCATGCTCGAGGCAAAGTGCTTGAGATACTCGCGCACCTTGTTGATCGCACCGATCGCCGTGCCGTGCGTGACGGCTCGCGGCGTTGCCCGCGCGCCCGGGCCAGCGCGCAGCAGGTATCCCATGAGTCCGAGGAGCACCAGCAGGCCGACGATGGCGAGAATCCGATAACGCGCGATCGACGGTGAGACGCCAGGCAGATACGCAGCCGTCACGAGCAGCACGAAGTAGCCGATGAACTCGAACAGCCTCTCCATGGTGAGCGCCGCCAGCACGGAGCTGCTCGGCACGTGCGTCGTGCGAGAGACGAAGACGATGCGGGCTGCCTCGCCGCTGTTGGCGACCAACACATTGTTGAGACCCGCACCGGCGACAGTCGCCCGCATCGCGAGGCCGAGCGACTTGACGCCCATCGGCCGCAGGAAAATCCACCACCGCGCGCCCTTGAGCGCCAGCGACACGAGATTGGCTACGCCGGCCAGCAGCAGAGGCCAACGTTCGGCGTGAAGAATCGAGCTCCACGTTTCAGACCAGTTCACGTGCCTGGCGAAGAAGATGAGGAGCGCCACCATCCCAACAGTCAGCACCCAGCGCGCGATCCGACCGGCGTGGCGCCTCATGCGGCGGGTAGTGTCACGAAGCGGTACCCACGTTCGCGGAGATCGGCGACGACTGATGGGATCGCCGCCGCGGTCTGCGAGCGATCGCCCTCGGGATCGTATCCGTCACCATCGTGAAGCAGAAGAATCGATCCGGGCCGAGCGCCGACGACGGTGCGTCGCGCGATCTCGGCCACGCCGGGCCGTGCCGAATCCCAGACGCCCAACGTCCACCCGATGGTGCGCTGACCGAGCCCGCGCGCGATTGGGGTGACCCACGGGCTTCGGAATCCGTGTGGCGCGCGAAAGTGACCCGGCTCGACGCCGCAAGCCTGCTCGACGGCACGCGTGCCACGAAGGAGATCGTCTCGCACGTACGCCGGCCCCCGCAGGTGAAGCTTTCTGTGGAAATAGCCATGATTGCCGATCTGGTGTCCGTCGTTCGCCGCGCGCTCGACGAGTCGTGGCCAACGCTCGGCGTGCCGTCCGAGCACGAAGAAGGTGGCGTGCACTCCGGCATCGGCGAGCGCGTCGAGGATGCGCGGAGTCGCGTCAGGGTTGGGGCCGTCATCGAAGGTGAGGGCCACCACGCGATCGTCGGTCGGGAGCCGGCCCAGGGCACGGCCGAACACGAAGCTGTTGCGGTAGTACGTCCCGTGCGCCGCGCTCCCGGCAATGGCCAGAGTCGCGGCGCTCAGGACATCAGCACCGATCATGCGGCGACGGTGGCGTAGCCCAGCAGGCGCGCGTAGAGGTCGAGCACCGAGTCCGCGACGCGCGGCCAGCTATAGCCCATGGCGCGCTCGCGGCCGACGTCGCCAAGCCGATGACACAATTGTTCGTCATCCAGCAATTCGACCATTGCGTCGGCCAGCGCGTCGCGATCGCCGCATGGCACCATCAACGCCTCGCGGTCGTGCTGCACCACGTTCCGGAATCCTGGAATGTCCGAGCAGACGATCGGCGTGGCGCAGGCCATCGCTTCGAGCAGCGTGATGCCGAAGGACGCCTTGGTCGTCGGACAGGCGTACATGCTGCTGTGGGCGTAGTAGCTCGGACGCCCATCGAGCACCGCGCCGACGAAGGTGATGTCACGGTCGCCGCCGGCAACCCGGAGGTAGTGCTCGCGAAGCGGACCGTGACCGACCACCACGAGCTGTGCCTCGCGCTTTCGGGAGCGCACGCGCTTGAACGCATCAATGAGCGTCGACAGCCCGTTGCGCGGATCGAATCGCCCAAGGAAGAGAATGCTCGGCACGTCCGTGCGGATGCCGGGCGGAGGCGGCACATCGGGACTGAAGGTGTCGACGTCGATCCCGTTCGGTATCACGATCCAGTCGGCATCGAAATAGCGCTCGTTCGACGCGATTGCCGCATCGGACACGGCAATGGCGGCATCGAGCCGGTTCAACCGATCCTGGAAATATTGCCGCCCGAGCGTGTAAGCGACCGACTTCTCGAAGTACGTGTGAAAGGTGCCCACCACCGCGCAGTCCGCTTCCTCGACCGCCAGCAACGGCAACACGGGGGTGAGAGGCGCGTGGACGTGCACGATGTCGTAGCGGCCGCGCTTGAGCACTTCGCGCATCTGCCTGCGAAGCCCCAATCCGAGCGTGATTCGCGCTTGCGAGCCGTTGGCGTACACCGGCTGGCTGCGCCCCAGGCGGATGACGTGCGGGGCCGGGGGCGCCCCAGCGATGTTCGACGTGATGATGTCGACGTGATGCCCGCGGTTGCGCGCCTCGCGGGCAAAGAAATGCACGTGCTCGCACACGCCGCCCAGGTGCGGATAGTAGTACTCGGTAACGTGCGCGATCCGCAGCGCGCGAGGCATGCCGCCAAAGTTGTTATGCGGCAGGATCGGAACCTCGGCGCGAGGCATGAAGCCGCGCTTGGCGGATGGCGTCAATAGTGGCATTGGCTACCGTTGGGCCGAGGTCCGCCGGGTGCAGACCACGAAGAGCTAAAGATGGTGGCGGCAGGTGCTTGCCACAACCGATTCGAAAGAAATCGCGGTGGGACAGCGAAAAGTACAACTCCGCCTCCCGACGCGACAGGGTGTGGACCGGCCCGGACCGGGCTTACCTGACTACGAGGTCAGGTATGGCGAAGTTGCTATCGTGTCCCGCCGCCGCCACCCTTCGGCGCAACCACCATGGAGGAACCAATGGGCTTCGACCAGTACCATGAACCACCGAATGAATTGTCCGAAAAGACCCGCACGTTCGCGCGCATGATCACGTCGATGATCGAGGAGGCCGAGGCGATCGGCTGGTACGAGCAGCGCATCAGTGTGGAGAAGGATAAGGCCGCCCGCGCGATCATGCGCAACGCGCAACAGGAGGAGTTCAAGCACTTCGGCATGGACCTCGAGTTCCTCCTGCGACGCACTCCAAAATGGGGCGCCATTCTCAAAGACATTCTCTTCACGACCGGCGACATCGTCGAAAAAGGGGAGGAAGCGGAGGACGACGCGAAGTAGATTCGAGCGTGCCTCTTCTCCGGATCTTCTCCGCCAGGGCGATGCTCGCTTGCGCGCTGCTCCTCGTTGCGGTTGCGCTGATCTTCGTCCCCCTGCGTGTGCGGAGCCTGCGTTCGCATCCGCGTCCGGTCGCCGACTACGCCGAAGCCCTGGCGCGTTTTGAGGCGGTGCGCGCTTCTGAGGCGGGGATCGTGAGCACATACGGAGCGTCGCGACTCCTCACGCACGGGGCGAAGACGCCGAGCACAGTCGTACTACTTCACGGGCTCACCGCCTCTCCGTGGCAGTTCGATTCGCTTGGTGCCGCGCTGTTCCTGCGCGGCTACAACGTGCTTATTCCGCGCTTGCCGCTCCACGGCGAGCGGGGCCGCGACGTAAGCGTGCTCGACCACCTCACAGCGGAGCAGTATCGGGATGTCGCCGACGGCGCGATCGATATCGCAGTCGGCCTGGGCGACACGATCGATGTCGTGGGACTTTCGGGCGGGGCGACGGCGGCGGCGTGGCTCGCCCAATTCCGCGCCGGACTTCACCGGGTGCTGATCATTGCGCCCGCGCTGGGCGTGGCGCACGTGCCGGGCATGCTCGGCGATCCGCTGACGCAGGCGGCCTCGCGCTTGCCGAACGTGACGATTCACCAGGGCGGTGAAGTCGCGCGCCCGCACGTCTATGCGGGATTCTCCACGCACGCGGTCGCGCAAACCATGCGGCTCGGTGGCGCGGTATTCGACGCGGCGGTGCGCGAGCGTCCGCTGGCCGAGTCGATCGTGCTGATCACCAACGGCGCCGACCGCACGATCGACAATGCGAAGGTGGCGGCGCTGGCCGCGCTATGGGAGCGACACGGCGCCCGCGTAGTACGGTTCGAGTTCGAGGCGGCGCTCGGCTTGACGCACGATGTGATCGATCCGACCGAGCCGTGCGGCGACACGGCGATTGTCTATCCAGCGCTGATCGTGCTGCTCGAGGGGAAAACAAGACCCGCGATCGCCAGAGCGCGCACGCGCGAGATGCGCTGCGCTAAAATGTCAGCGACAGCTCGAGACCCGCGTACCACCCGGTGACTCGATCCGAGAACCCGCTCGAGCTTCTGAGCGGCCTTCCCCGGCGACGCACGAGCGACTGATCGAAGGTCGCGCTCACGTTGCCGAAGACGTACCCGGCCTGCGGCGTGAGATCGACCACAGACGATAGCGGGATGACCGCGTCCACTCCCAGCGCCGATGTCCAGCCGCTGGCGCTGCTGTGCGAGTGGACGAGTCCACTCGTCGCATCGGCCGAGCTCGACTCGCGGAGCAGCTCGAGTGAGGGCGTCACCAGCACCGTGCCCCATGGTAACGTGAGTGAGCCATAGGCGCCCATGGTGCTGCCGAGCGGAATGAGGAGGTTGGGTTGATCGTTCCGCGTGTCGCCGAATGGCTGGGTATAGAAGATCGAGACATGCGCGTCCAGATCGTCATTGAGCTCGTCCCACGGGTTGTCGAGCTGTGCCGACAGCGCGACTTTGGCGGTGACGTCTCCGCCGCCGGGGAAGAGGTTCTTCCCGCCTAACGAGTCCGCGTAGCTCTTGCGCACGTCGATGCCGGCACTGAGCTGGCTGGCGGCGCCGACCACACCGAACAGCGTCGCACCGCCGCGCAGCGTCGTGCCGCGCCAATAGACGGTCGAGCGCGCCGATGGACGGGGCTCTACGTCGACCCCTGCCCGCAACGACAGGCCGACGTCGCCAAGATTCACCGCCAGAGCGCCACGCCCGCCGAACTTTGCCGGCGCGCCGAAGGAAAACGACTCGAGGTCGATCGTCGACGTGCCAGCGGTGCCGATCGCGACGGCCTGCGCCGAGTCCAGGCGCGCCGGCTGGCTCGCCGAGCGCGCCTCGATGGTCAGTGTGTCGCCGAGCCTGAAGATCAGATCCAGCTTTCCACCGAGGGGGGTGGCACCCTGAATCGTCGACGCGGGCGTCACGAACCGCACGCCGGTGCCATCGAGCTGAAAGCGAACGTGACTCGCGCGCACCTCGTACGACACGAGCGCCGTACTCTCATTCACCTTCGCGCCGCCGATCGTGTACGACCGATACGCGCCGCCCAAAGTGATCGACTGTCGGGTGGGGCGCGCGAACAGAGCGCTATCGAGGTTCTGCGCCGATGCGCAAGGCGCGCATAGCATCGCCGCCGCGACAATGGTCACGGCGGCGATCCGTGCGCCCGGGCGCACGGTACGGAGTTGCCGAAGCGGAGGAATGCGTGAGTCCGCGGTCAGCCGGTGGGCTTCGTCGGCGGCTTGTGCGACTCGCGCCAAGCGTGGAGCTGCGCCTTGGCGGCGGCCTTGTCGATCTTTCCAGCTTTCACGTCGGCGCGCAGCTGCTTGCGCTCGGCCATCAACGCCTTGAGCCACTCCTTCTGCTCGGGCGAGGCGTGCTCGAGGCGGCGACGCATGCGGGCGCGATTTTCCGCCGCGTGTTCACGGTGTGCAGCCCGATCGGGGCGGGCACCCTGTGCATGCGCCAGCACGGGCACCGCGCTAGCGCCGATCATCGCGGCGGTGCTCAACGTGAGCAGCCTGAGAGAGAGTTTCATTCCTACGTCTCCTATCATTGGGGATCATTCCACCAGCCCGGGGGAGCCGGTCATCCCATTCGACGTGAGCGAACGCGAGACGTTAAGGCTGTTGGAATCGCCGCGCCAGGGCGGGATGCCGAACGGCCCGCGCCACCGGGGTGACGCGGGCCGCCGGCTCGGTCAGACCGAGTGGAATTCCGCTATGGCTGACCCCCAACCGGACGCGCCGCGGTCGGCTCGGCCTTGCCGGCGTCGAGATCGTTCCAGTTCAAGATGGCGTTGAAGCCAAGGAAGTAGGTGCCCTGCGTCTGCCACCGCCAGAACGGGCGGATGCCGAACATCACGACGTGGCCCTTGCCGATCGACGCGTCCACGAGCTGCGCGCGGCCCGCGAGCGCCTGACCTCCCGAGAGCGTGCCCGACAGAAGCATATCGTTGGGATTCGCCGGGAACATCAAGACGACGCGCGGTCGCGTGACCTCGGCGCCCTGGCCCGGGAATCCGCCGCCCCCGCCGGCCCCACCAGCGCCACGACCGCCGCGGCCCGCGGCGTCGGTTGGTGTCGACATCGAGAAGGTGGAGTCGAAGGGTGAGAGCCGCACCGGCGTCGCGTTCGGGGTGACGTTCTGGCTGAGACCGGCCGCGCCGCGCCCACCGCCGAATGCCAGGTTGTTCGGTATTCCGCCGGCGTTGATCACCGGACTCTGGTTGAAGTAGACCGGGAGCTGAGTGCCTTCGTAGCCGTAGACGAGCGGGCTCTTCTTGTCGCCTATGATCCCGCGGAGAATCGCGCCCCGCGCGAAGAGGTCGGCCGGATTCTCGATCGTGATGCCCGGCGCGAGGTTGTACTCGGGGAAAATTGTGGCCGTCGAGCCTTCCGTGATCAGCGTGCCGCCATCCTGCACGAACTTGTACAGGTTCATCAGCCCTTCGACGCCCATGCCACCGCGAATGTCATCGCTCTGGTCCATGAAGGCGATGTTCGGCGTTGCCGCCGTCTTCTTGTAGGGCAGCGGCGTCGCGCCTGTCATCGGCATGCCGTTCACCTGGCTGGCCGCCGTACCGCCGACGTGCGGAAAGATGATCACGTCGTACTTCGCGCGCAGATTGCCATCCTTGAGCTTCTGGTCGGCGAAGTAGCTGTACGGAATGCCGTACGTGTCGAGCGCGGCGCGAACCCAGCCTTCGTCCTGCGTGCGCGTCCAGCTGTGCACGTAGCCAATGCGCGGAATGTCGAGGTCGTGCGATTTCACGGACGGCGCCGCCGCCATGGCCCAACCCGAGAGACCGAGCTCCTTGAGCATCGGCTCGAGCTTGGCGCGGTCCGCATTGGCAATGATGAACGCGCCGGCGCTGAAGTGGTGGCCGGCAGCGTCGAAGTCATCCTCGGCCGCCTGCATCTTCACCGACGCGTTCTTGAAGCGGAACGAGACGAGGTTGTTGTCGCTGGTGTGCTCGACCACGACCACGTTGCCCGTGCCCTCGATGCCGCCCGGCGCGCGCGCCTCGCCGGACAGCATCGCCATCTGCTGGCCGAGAATTCCCTTGTCGCCGATCGGAATGATCGTGATGTCGCGCATGAGCTGGAATGTCCAGCCGGTGTCGTCGTACGGCGCGGGGTTGGCGATGGCGTAGTTCTGGAGCGAGAAGTACATGTCGCCCAGCGTGCGATAGGGCTGGTCGCCGCGAACGATATAATCGCCCGCCTTGACGTCGATGCTGCCCGCCTTGAACGCGCTGGCGGCGGTGTGCACCTCGAGCCCCTGATGGCGAAGCTCGTTGACCGCGTCAGCGGCGTCGGCCTTCCGGCGTTGAGTGGCGGGAATCACCCAGGCGTAGAGTGGCCCGTTCTTGCCCTTGTCGACCGCGCGCTTGTTCTTGAGCCAGTAATTCTCCAGGTAGTTGTCGCGGTTCTTCGCCACGTGACTGAGCGAGAAGAGCAGCGCCGATTCCTGGATGTTGGTGTTGTTCCGGGGACCCCATTTGATCGACGGCAGCGGCGGATTGGTCCGGTACCACTCCTTGCTCGTGGTGGTGACCGGGAGCCGCAGGTCGGCGTTGTTCTCCGGGCCGTAGCTCTGCACCTCGTAGAACCGGCCGATGGAATTGTGCGAGTGCGCGATGAAGAACATGTAGTTCGGCACCCAGCCATCGTAGAAGCCGTACGTGAACACGCCCGGCACGCCGCGCTTGGTCATCTCCAACACGTCGTTGTTGGCCAGCGTCCACCACTCGTTCACGACGATGGGATCGAGCGCGTCGTTGTACGGGCCGGTGCCAGTGGACGAGTAGAGATACGACTGCGCTTCGTGCAGATCGTGCAGCACCGTCGGCGTCCATTCGAGAAAGGTCTTGGTGGTCGCGCGGGTGAGGGAGAGGAACTGCCCCATGCCGTCGCGATTGTTGTCGTGCTGGACGTACTTGCCCCAGTACATCGCCGGGAGCCGGGCGTCGCCCGTCGCGCGCTTCTTGTTGTAGTAGTAGGTGTCGACCACCTTCTCGCGCCCGTCGACCTCGAGCACCGGCGTGATGAAGGTGATCACGTTGTTGCGGATGTTCTGAATGAAGGGCGTCTCCTCGACGGCCAGGCGATACGCCAGCTCCATCAGCATCTCGGGGCCGCCGAGCTCGGGCGAGTGCATGCCGCTGGTGATCCAATAGATCGGCTTCGCCGTCTTCATCAGCTCGCGCGCCTGCGCCTCGGTCGTCTTTCGCGGATCGGTGAGCTGGCCAAGCATCCCCTTGTACTTGTCGAGCGACTTGATGGTCTGCTCATCGGCGACGGCCAGCACGATCATGTCGCGCCCTTCCTCGCTCTTGCCCATCCGCCAGACCTTGATGCGCGGCGATGCTTTGGCGAGCGCGTCGAAGTAGCGGTCGATGTCCTTGGCGTACGTGAGCTCGCCAGGAGTGCCGACGATCCTGCCCAGGAACTTGAGGGGCGTCGGAACCGTGCTCGAGGCGGGGAGATGATCGACGAGCTCGGTGGTGATACGCGGGTCTTGAAGAAATTCCTTGATCTTGGCGGTGTACTCGGGGTCGTTCACCTGACCCTGCGCTCGCGCGAGTCGCGCGGGTGACACTGTACCGGCGACCAACACGAATGACGCCATCGTCACAGCGACGCGCCACGGTGAAAGCGAGCGAAACATCGACCCTCCGAGGGATGATTGTGGTCGGCAGGCGCTGTTGACCGCATGGCGACGTCCTATCATACGCGGGGCTGGGAGATTTCGCTTAGCGCGCTGGTACGCAAGGTGCCCAAGTACCTCACCAACGTCAGCTCACCCACGGCGATATCAGCCCACGAGGCGACAATGCGAGAGATCACATGCGAGGACGGGATGCGGTGGCGGGTGGTGCTCGTCGCGGAGACCGGCAAGGCGCAGCGCGATGATATCGATGTCGTGCTGCTGCAGTGCTCGACGTGCGATGGGGAAGAGCAGCACGTCACCATCCGCTCGCCCCATCACGATTGGGTGAACATGTCCGGCGGCGAACTCTGCCGTTTGATCACAGATGCGCACGCGCGAGGGACGGCGACGGCGTAGGCTCGCGCACCAGCCGTAATGTCGTGCCCCAGGGATCGGTCGCCTGCGCGTGCCGCCCGTCGGCGACGACATGGTATCCAGACCCGGTGAGGCGCTCCGCGGCCGCGGCGACGTCCGCGTCCGTTGGCAGAACGATCTCCCAGTCGATCAAACGCGCATCGGCGTCTTGCGAGCGTGGCGCGCCAGCGGCCCACGTGTTGGTGCCCAGGTGGTGATGATATCCCCCGGCCGACATGAATAGAGCGCCGGGATAGTTCCAAACGGTCTTGTCGAAGCCGAGCGTGTCGTGGTAAAACGCCGCGCCCTCGGCGAGGTCGTCGATGTACAAATGCACGTGACCGATGACGGTGCCGGCTGGCATCCCGTTCCATGGCTCGTCGCCCGCGGCGCGAATAAGGTCGGCGGCGTCGAGCGGTGTCGTCGCCATCTCGATCTGCTCGCTCTCGTATCGCCAACTGCTCCTCGGCCGATCAGCATATACCTCGATGCCGAGCCCATCCGGATCGGTGAGGTACAGCGCCTCGCTCACCAGATGGTCCGACATCCCCGCGTACTCGCCGATGCGGGCGAGGTGCGCGATGAATCGGCCGAGCGCTTCGCGGTTGGGTAGCAGAATCGCGAAGTGGTAAAGACCGAGCCGGCCGCGGCGCGGTACAGGGGTAGCGCCAGGCCGCTCATGCAACTCCACGAGTGGCGCGTCGTCGCCGTGGGCGGCGAGCGTGGCTGCTCCGTCGCCGCGGGCGAGCACGCGAAGTCCGAGCACGCGCTCGTAATAGGCGATCGATCGAGCGAGGTCGGACACTTGAAGCCGCACGCGGCCGAGGCGAGTCGCGGAGGGCAGGCGATGGCGCGGGGGATCGCCGCCCGCGTGCGGAGCGGCGCGTGTACTCACTGGCGTCGGCGCTCGGCGATCATCGCATCGAGCGAGTACGCACCGGCGCCCGCGATGGCGATCGTGAGGGATGCGATGAGCAGCATGAGCACGAATTCATAGCCCATGGGCAGAAAAAAACCATTCTTGCCGTGCACGAACATGATGGCGCCGAGCATGTCGCAGATGAACAGCAGGGCGACTGGCCGCGAGAATAGGCCGAGGAGGAGCGCCATGCCGCCTAGCAGCTCGAGCATGGTGATGAGTGGAGCCGCGACGGTGGGCATCGGCACGCCGCTCTTGGTGAAAAAGCCCGTCACACCGGGGATGCCCATCACGAAGAACTTCTGGTAGCCGTGGGCGAGAAAGACGGCGCCCGTGACAATGCGCAGAATGGCGAGGCCGATCGCGGGGCGCTGCGGAAAGGTCGTGTTCATCGTGCCACCTCCGGACAGGGTCGTGCCGCATGGATATCAAGGACAAGCGTGGGATAGTGGATGATTGTTCCATCGCCGGCGGCGCTCGCCCGATGTCGGCCAGAACACGCCGCTGCCGGGCCGAACGGCATCAAGTGCGCACGGCGTGGTGCGGGCGCGAGAATTTCGCTAAAATTCCTTGGATGCACGGACCCGGTAGCTCAGTTGGTAGAGCAACGGACTTTTAATCCGTAGGTCCCGGGTTCGAAACCCGGCCGGGTCATTCGGTGCTGCAATAAGTTACGAGGTCCCGCGCGGCCGTCGCTATCGGTCGTCGCGGGACTTTTCGCGGGACGGGTTGCTATGACCGCGTCGCGCTTTCGTCGGAGCAGCGTCGCGCAACTTCCGGCAGGCCGCCGTCACGGCGATTGGCGCTGGACACGAAAAGCTCATCGTTCGATGCGACGGCGTTTCCTCGCTCGACGCGAATGGCCTCGGTGCGCTGATGGCGATCCTTTCGGCCGCCAACGCCGCAGGCGTCCCACTCGTGCTCGACGCGCCATCGGAGCTGCTGATCGGCGCGTTACGAAAGACCGCGCTCGGCCGGTGCCTCCAGATCGCCGAGGGCGATGACGATGCGGCATAACGCGAGCGCGGTAGGCGCGATCGTCGGGACGGTCGGCTGCACGACGCGGCGGGCGGATTCGGCACGAGGCGCACCGTGATCACTCCCCGCCTTCCTGCCATCACCATCACCGCGCCCTCCGCACTCGCCGGCGTATCGGCCCGGCGCCTGTCGGTCGAAGTGCTTCGGGCGATCACCTCGGGCCATGCGCGCGTCTCGCTCGACTGTGGTTTCGTCGAGCGCGTCGACTCCTACGGCTTGCACGTGCTGACGGGCGCGCAGCGCGCGGCGCATGCGGCCGGGGTGATTCTCGAGATCATCAATCCGACGTTGATGGTCTACCATCATCTGCAGCGCACCAGCCTGGCCGCCGCGATGGTGCTTGCCGGTGATGGCGATGGTGATGGTGATCCGGAGGGCAATCATGCGGAGTGAGGCAGTCGACATGATCCTCGCCCGCCTCAACGAGGCGAAGCGCAATCCAAAGCGGCACGGCGACAATTGGACAGCACGATGCCCAGCGCACGAGGACGATAACCCGTCGCTCTCCGTCAGCCGTGGCCGCGATGGACGCGTCCTCGTGAAGTGCCATAGGGGCTGCACGACGGAAGCGATAGTCTCCGCGCTCGGACTCAGCATCGGTGATCTCTTCGTCGAACGTGCAGGCGGGGAGGTCGCGCACGGCGCGCCACCGCCGCACCCGCGCGCGATCGCGCATTATGACTACGCGGACGAGCACGGCGAGGTCCTCTTCCAGACCGTGCGCTACGAGCCGAAGGACTTTCGGCAGCGGCGGCCGGATGGCGCTGGCGGATGGACCTGGCGGCTCAACGGGGTTCGCCGCGTGCTCTATCGCCTGCCTGAGCTGATCGAGGACATCGCGCACGAGCGGCCTATCGTCGTCGTCGAAGGCGAGAAGGATGTTGATGCGCTCCGCGCGATCGGCGTTTCAGCAACGACGAGCCCGATGGGCGCAGGTAAGTGGCACGACGACTTCGCCACCTCGCTCGAGAACGCCGACGTCGTGATCATCCCGGACAACGACGACAGCGGCCGCGCGCACGCCGAGAAGGTCGCCACGTCGCTCCGTGGCATCGCGAGGCGCGTGCGTACTCTTGCCCTGCCCGGTCTGCCGACGAAGGGTGACGCGTCCGACTGGATCGCCGCCGGCGGCACCGCGGAGCGACTGCGCGAGCTGGCCGATCGCGCCGGCGAGTTGCTCCCATCGCTCGAGCCACCGACGCGCCGAACACTCCGGCAGTTGCTCGAGGATCCCGATGTCACCCGGCCGCCGGTGGCGATCATTCCGCGCATCGCGTGGGAGAAACGGCACACGCTCCTCGCGGCACCGGAAAAGTCAGGAAAATCCACGTTTGTCGGCTTTGCCGTCGCGCAGCTCGCGAATGGCGGTGAGTTCTTCGGCGTGCGCTGCACGCCGCGCGACGTCCTGGTGATGGGACTCGAGGAGTATGTTGGCGATCTCGTTCGGCGCCTCGCACAGTTCGGTGCGGATCCCGACCGCGTGCACATCGTCGACCGGTTTCCCCCGGGGACGGACACCGTTCCGAAGCGTCTCGCCCTCGTGCGCGAGCACGTGGAAGCCGTGCGCCCGGCGCTCGTCATCATCGATACGCTGATCGCCTACAGTGAAGGCGCGATCTCCGACACGTCGGCGGCCGCGCAGATGCAACCCATCGTCCAGGGGTTGAGCCGACTCGCGCACGAGCTCGGCGTCGCGGTGATCACGATGCACCACGCTCGCAAAGCCGACGGGAAGTATCGCGACTCCTCGGCGATCGGCGGCGCTGTCGACGTCATCGTGGAGATCTTCTCGCCGGACGAAGCGGGCGATGCCACGCTGCGCCGGATCCGCGCGCGCGGCCGCGTTCCGACCGAGAACTTCGACGTGCGGTTCGATGGCGAGCGGTACACGTTGGCGACGCCAGGCGATGCCCCGCTGGACATCAAGATTCGCGATTTCATCAGCCTCAAACCGGGCTGCAGCAACAAGCAGGTGCGCGACGTTATCGCCGGCCGAGCTCGTGCTATCGACGACGCCATCGCCCGCTTGCTCGAGCGCCAAATGATCGTCGACGATGGCGAACCCGGGCGCCATGCCTACCGCGTTCCTGACTTCGGCGCCGATCGGGTTAACCCCTCGGGACGAGGGCGGACGACCCCAGAGACCCCTACTCGTCCGTTGGACGATACCGGGACGACCTCGGGACGACCACCGGACGACCAGCAAGATGAACACGGCAACGCGAATGGGTGTCGTCCCCCCTCTTTAGAGGGGGACGACCCCACCGAGCCCGAGCTTCGGATGCTCGTTGGACAACTCAACCCCGAGCCCTGAATGCCACGTGCCGCCACCGGCGGGCCGCAGGAGCGAACACACGTAATTCGCCAGCTCGCCCGCGAGCGTTGTGGGACCGCGCAGAGTTACGCCTCCTGGCTCCGCGACGGCGCTGCGGTCGAGATAGCGATCGAGGCGATGCACAGCCGCCGCGGTCGACTCCGCGAGGATATCGGGATCGATCCCGGCCAGCTCCGGAGCGCGCGCACCGTGCTCGAGCAGTTCGTCGCGAGCGTGCGGGCACTCTCACCGTCGCCGGCGGAGAAGCTTCGCCGGATCAGCTTCGATCCGGCGTATGCCGAGCGCATGACGCGGGCCCTCAAGCTCGCGCTCATCGCCGTGAATCACCGCGGCCGGCGGGAGCGCGTTGACATGCGCGGACCCGAACGATGCATCGAACAGCTGGCACTCGCGCTCTCGCGAGCCGCGTAGCGCACCCACCACAGAGTCCCTGTCCCTATGTCCAACGAGATCCGCATCACCGTCGACAGTCCGGCAGTCCTGCAGTACACCCTCCTCCGCGCCACGGCCTGGCTGAGAGCGCACGCTGCGCCGGGCTTGCCACCCAACAGGATCCTTCGAGAGCCAGCCCAACGTCTGCTCGACGCACTCGCCTCGCTCACCACCGTGCTCACCGAGGCCGCCTCACGCACGGCCGAGACGCACGTGACGCTAGGCATCGGCGTGCCGCTCGCCCGCACGCTGACATCCGCGCTTGACGCCGCGCTGTCCGCCGCACCCGCGCAGATGGGGAGAACCAGGGGCGTTCAAGATGCCGACGAGCTCGGGTGCACCGAACATCTGGCTTCGCTTCGAGACGCGATCACCGCTGCCATCGCGAAGGCTCGCGTCGCACGATAAGGCGCGCGCGCCACCACTCACCGAGGAATGCCATGCCCGACACCATCCACGCCGAGCTCGTCGATAGCACGACAGCGCCATGACGTGCGAGAACGACGAGCACGAGCGTTAGCCACGCCCTGCGCGGGCTTGGGTCCTTCCGGGCCGGTCCAATAAGGGTGTCGAGCGAGGGCATTTGACCGGTAGTGCCACGCCGCAAACCAGAGTTCCGTTTCATGTCAGGAGTACGATGTCCGAACGTCTCTCACAGAAAGAACTCGGCACGCGGCTCGGGGTGAGCTCGCGCCAGGTCCACAACCTCGCCGAGGCTGGCGTGGTGCTGCGCACGGTGAAGAACGGCCGCACGTCGTACCTGTGGCCTGAGAGCATGCGCCGGTACATCGAGCACAAGATCGCCGCGGCGGCGCCGGCCGACTTCGCTGGTGCGCGTGCGCGGAAAATGGCCGCGGAGGCGCGACTCATGGAAATCGAGCTGGCGAAGGCGGAGGAATCTGTGGTGTCGATCGAGATCCACCGCGACGAAGTCACGCGCTACGCCGAGCGGCTCGCCGGGCGCGTCAAGGCAATGCCGAACGTCTTCGCGAACCAGATCATCGGCGTCGCGGATATCACCGAGGCCGCGATCCGCCTCGAGGGGATCCGGGACGATCTCCTGCGCTCTCTGATGGCCGCGGTCGACGAGATCGAAGACGCCAGCGCGGATGAGCAGTGACCCTCGCGGAGACCGTGCGGCGCGTGGTGCACGGCTATCGCGCGGACATCATCGCGGCGACAACGGCGGCGGAGGCGGAGGCCGTCGTCGAGCGCATGCAGGCGCACGTGTTGCGCGCGGTTGCCGAGCGGTCGCGAGATTCGTGACGCGGCTAGTCCTCGCGGCTAGCTATTGCGCAGATGACGCGAGGTGTTGTAAGCTGGGAGAGTAGGCAGCATCGCGGCCGGCGTGCCGCACAAAAACTGAGACCACGCGTTGACCCGCGACATCTCGCCTTTACGGCGCGGTGTCGCTTTTTCGTTTTCGACCCGGAGATTCCATGCACGCTGTCGCCGAGATCACCCGCACCGATACGCTGCTCACGAGCAACGAAGCGGCGGAGCGAGCGAGTTGCGCCCCGCTCACGATTCGGATCGCAGCGTACAAGTGCGATCTCGCGCATCGCCTCGTCGGCGGCCGCATGGTGTTCGCCGCGACGGATGTCGACGCCTGGGCGAAGGCGCGCGCGGAGAAAAAGGGTGATCGATCGCGCAGCGCCCGGCCGCGTTCGCTCTCAACGACCATTTCCCGGACGGGTTGATGATGCGCGCGATCGGTTTCACCGTGCCGGTCGTGATGCTCGCGCGGCCTTCGTTCACCTTCGATGCGTTTGACGGGCCAGGGGAATCCGCCGATGACGAGCACGCCGCTGCGCGGGATGCGGCGCGGCGCGCGACCGCGCTCGAACACACCGACGTCGCCGAAGCGGCCGCGGAACACGCGCGCGCGTTTCGCCACATGGATCGATGGCGCGCCCTCCGCGCCCGCGCTTACCCCTGCGTCGAACGAACAGTGGTCCACGGTTTCGCCCCTCCTCCAGTCAACTTTTGAGGTCGCATGATTACCGAATCTGAAGCGTTCATCGCTGACTTCGACGAGCCCTTGTATCGCCCGTACGCCGAATGGGCGGAAGGCTCCAACAAGCCCGAGCCACCGATCACGGGACCGATGGCCGCGGCGACGAAGATCGTTGTCGGCGAGTACGGGGCCTTCGTGCTCGACGGGAAACACATCGGGCCTGGCCTGCAGACCGTCCCGCGCTGGATCGCGATCGCGCGCGTCAAACTCGGGCTTGCATACCACCCGAACAATCCGCCCGTGGCCCCACCGGCACGCAAGCCGCTGCAGGTAGTCGAATCGGAGCATGGCCCCGCAGTGGCGTGTCTCGTCCTTCTCGACCCTCAGTGTGGTTTCCTGTCTGCGACCCTCGATCGAATCGTCACCGGAGGCGAGATCGTTCACTTGTGCTTCGCGGAGGCGGCTGCTGAGCATCGCATGGGCCGCGTCAGAATGCTCTCGAAGCCGGCGCCGACCGGATTGGTCGGCGTGCTCAGTCGCCTGTTGCCGGATCGGTCCTCAGAAGACATCCGAGACGCGGCCGCGGAGATCAACGAGTCCGTAAAATCATTCACGACGCCGCGCGACGTACCTGCCGGTGTCCAGGTGCGCGCGGACAACACGCGCGCCACACGCCCGCGCCGCTAGGCGTCGGGACTCCCCTTTCTTCCGAGAATCCAAATGAGCGACGGACCGAAGACCGACCACACGAGCGAAGCGCCGAAAATCACGACCGACACCGCCGGTGTTGCCGCGCAGGTGGCCGCGGATATCGCGAAGGCACCGAAGGCGGCAGCCGGAGTCCCGCTCGTCAACAGTGCCGCAGCGGCGACACCGGCAGCGTCGAGCGGCGGCGCCACGAGCGGCAGCGGCGGCGCATCGCCCATGTCTCTGGGTGGCTGGAAGAAGTAGGCGGATCACCGCCGGCGGCGGCGTTGTCGAGCGGGGACCTCCTCTCCTCGCGCGATGGAAAACTGGAAGGCCTCCAATCACGTGCCGCTCGGTCGGATCCACGATCACACTGACCTAAGTCCGCGCGGAGAGCGATCGCATGGCGGGTAATCCCGAAGTCAAAGTCATCATCACCGCCGACGCGAAAGATGCGCAGCAAGGCATCGAGAACGCGCGGCGTGAACTGACTGCGTTCGCGAACCAGGTGAATCTCGCGTCGGCGTCGGGGCAGGCGGCATGGAAGAAAGAGGCCGCCGAAGTCAAGCAGCTGACGGCCGAGCTCGGCGCATCGGCGCGCCAAATGGATCAGCTCAATGCCGTCATCCAGCGCACGGATAGCCAGATCGGCCAGCTCGGCAATGGGATGCAGAGCTTTGACCGTCGCTCTGGCCTGGCGCTGCAGCGCGCGTCGGCTGGCTTTATGATGTTCGAGCGGAGCGCCGAGGGCGGCGTGCGCGGCCTGCGCGGGATGATTACCGGCGCGAGTGATCTCGCCTTCGCGTTTGGACCGGTCGGTGCCGCAGTGTCGGCCGTCGCGTTCGCCGGCATCGGGCTCTGGGAGCACTACACCAGGCAGTCGAAAGAAGCCCTCAAGACGGTGCTCGACTTCGAGACCTCGATGCGCCGCATCGAGGAGGGCATGGACTTCGGTAGCCTCAATAAGAAAGGATCTGTCGCATTCGCTGAACTCAACGCGGTGAAGGCCACGCTTCCCGCGCTCGAGCAGGCGGCCGCCGCCGAGCGCGCCCAGTTCGAATCCGGTGAGCGGATGCGACCGGCCGCGAACACCGTCACCGAGGTTGCGCTGGAGAACGGGAAGAAGCTGCTCGCGCAGAAGCAAAGCGAGTATGACCAGACGGTCCGCGTGACGAAGGCGCTCATCGACGAGAACGCCGAGCGGGAGAAAAACCAGCGCATCGTCGACAAGTACTTCGAGAATGAGCGTGCAAAGGACGAAGCGAAGCACGATCGCAAACGTCGGATCAAGCACGAGGAGGCGCTCGAGCAGGCGCGGATGGTCGCCGCCATCCATAAGGGGATCGAAGCGCACAAGCTCGCCGCGGAGGCCGCAGACAAACAGCATCGCCTCAACACCGACAGCGGGATCGACCAGGCGCTCGGCATTGGTGGCGAGAGCAAGGGCAGTGGGCGCCTCGGCGCAAAGGATGGTATGTCGGTCGCGATGGCGGATGTGATGCGGAGCATTCACGGTATCAATGCGGCCGCGATCATCGGCACGCCGCTGATCAACCGCTACGGCGCCGCCCTCGTCGACGCGGCGAAGGCAGCGCAGAAGGCGTTCGAAGACATGCCGAGCAAGGCCCAGCTCGCATGGGAAGTGCTTGCGAGCGCATCGGAGGCGGGTGCCGCGGCCATGGTGACCGGCCACGAAAAGGTGACCGCCGCCCTCAAGAAAGCCGCAGCGGCGCCGATCGTCGCGGAGCTGAACATGGTGGCGAAAAAAGAACACGTGAAGGCCGCCGCTGCCGCGGCCGAAGGCAACTACGGCTCGGCGGCGCTGCACGAGGGCGCGGCGATTCTCGCCTCGGCTGGCGCGGCGTTCGTCGGCGGCCTGGGCGGATCCGGCGGTGGCGGGGGTGGCGGTGGTGGCGGCGGTGGTGGAGGAGGCGGTGGTGGACCAAGCCACGACCCGTACCGCAATGGCGGCGGCTCGCTGAACCAGCCGCTCCGGATCGAGCTGGTCATGATTCAGAAAGAACAAAGCGGCCGTGAGATCGCGCGCACGCGACAGATGATCCAGCGCCTCGATGATAAGTCAGTGCCGATTCGCGTGGTTTTGTGAACGCCGACAGCCCAACGTACGGCGAGATGCAGTCCGAGCACGATCGTCTGCTGGCAGCGGGTGACAAACACACCAGGCTGGGACGCGCGGGCTTCGCAGCCGATCCTGCGCTCGCGCTACGTGACGCGGTGACGAAGCTTCCCACCGCCGGCGCCCTGGCGAACATGTCGGGGGGTGAGCTCGTCGCGGCAGGCCTCTCGCATCTCGCGCTCACCTCGAACGAGCTCGCCGAGCGGATGCAGGTGCCGCGCGCCGCGATCGGTCGGTGGTACGCCGAGCACGACTCGATGCCGGCAACGTATCGCGCGATGCTCGGGTCGCTCATTCGCCTCTGGCATCCCAGCTCCGCGACTCTCGCCGACGCGCTTGAGGCACATGCCCATGCGCTCGCGCGCGAGCTGGGCGAGGAGCTGATGACCGCGCTCCGATCGCGCCTCAGCGAGCGTATAGTCCTCGAGGTGATCACGGATGGCGCCCGCCTCGATGCCGTGCTCGGTCGCATCACGGCCGAGTTGAGCCCCTCGGAGGCGCGCGAGTATCCCGCGGCCTTCGCGCTCGAGTGTGCGCGCGAGCGGATGGACTGACGTGTCCGCGCGTCACCGCTCACCGAACGCTCAGCCGCACGAGACCGCGCATCCGCCCGGGCTCGTCGCGGTGCCGTGCGTGCCGTGGATCTGGACGACGACCGCGAACGCGCTGCTGCAGTTGAGTCATGCGCTGCCGGCCGGATCCGGCGTCTTTCTAAGTCAGCACGGCCCGTCGTCGATCGCGGCCGCGCGCAACGAGCTCGTTCGGACGGTGCTCGCGTCGCCCAAATATCGATGGCTTCTCTTTGTCGACTCCGATATGGCACCGCCTCCGCACACGGCGATGCAGCTGCTCTCGCACGACGTCGACGTAGTCAGCGGGTACGCCGTGCAGCGACATCCGCCCTACCGCGCCGCGATGTCTGGCGTCGAGCCGGTCGCCTCTCGGAGCGGCCTCGTTCGGGTGGCACGCGTGGGCGTCGCGTGCATGCTCATTCGCCGTTCCGTGCTCGGGCAGATGCCGGCGCCGTGGTTCGAGCACACGACGGAGCCCGGACTCGGCGAGGATTATCACTTCTGCGCGAAGCTCGAGGCGCTGGGCGTTCCGATCTATGTCGACATGACGCTCCAGGTCGGTCATGTGACGCCGATGCCGATCACCGCCGATCTCGCCGCGACACACCAGGCAACAGACGAAGGTCGCGCGCAGCTCGCCGCCGTGCGCGCGCGCGATGCGGTAGCCTAGTCCGCGCTTCCCATTCTCGGGGTCCAGTATGCCGAGGTACGTCGCTGCATCCGCACGCAGTGCGGTCACCGCGCTCTTCCGGTCGTTCGGTGCCGAGGGGCGCCAGTCTCGAGCGGCGAGCGTCCCGCCCATCGGCACCTGTAGTGCGCCGGCGTGGGATCCGCTCGGCCCGGCCTGCCTCGTTCGCCCTGGTGCTGGCATGCGGCGAACGCCGTCGACGTCGAGCTCGCTCAAGCGATGCGGGAATCCGTATTGCCGCGCATGGCTGGCCGCGTGGCGCACGCGCTGCCCGCATTGCGAGGGCTAGCCCGCGAGCGCGATTAGCTCCTCAGGGGTCATGACCCGCGAATCGGTGTAGCGGCCGAGCAGCAGCGCCCGCCCGACTCGCAACGTGCCTTTGTCCTCAGACACAAGTATTCGGCGTGGGGCGGCAGCGAGATAGACCGCCTGCAGCATGTCGAACTTGTGAGCTGCGGGAGGCTGCTCGAGCGTGACAGAACGCTCGAATACTGCAATGCCCTCGAGCTCGAGAAACATCCTCCAAGCTGGCAACTCGAGAAGCCGATCAGCCGGGATGTTGGGCGGCATGCCGAAATAGTCCCAGAACATCTTCGAGAACTCCGGGAGAAGCGGTGGTGCCATCCACAGTCGATCGAGGAAGTCGGGAGCGGATGACCATTCCTGACGGAGGCCCTCGTTCTTGATCAGCTGCTGCACCTTCGGCCGCGTCGATTCGTGCAGCGAGGCGAAATGCGCTTCGGTACTTCTTCGAAAATCAGTCGTCGCCTTGAGAAGACTTGCGTTGCCGTCGGGATCGTGAAGCAGGCGCTCGATGTTTGTCCGATCGATCTGCGCGCTCTGTTTGCCGTCCTTCACAGCGAATGCGAGGTCTCGTAACAGGTTTGTCGGAAAGGGAAGCACCGGCAAGGGCCGAGCGAGATCCCGCAACACCCGGAGCAGCGCATCGCGCACGCCGCGATTCTTGGACTCGGCCGCCTCGACGACGTTGATCGCGCTCGGCCAGATAAAAAAATCGGCGGCGCGGAGGCTGCGAACGACGCGACTTCGAGTCACGTCGTCGCGCAGATATTTCAGGGCGTTGGTATCAACGATGACCACGCCACTCGGGCGGCCCGGGTGCATGCGATTCGACTAAAAGCCATCCATGATTCCGCGCGGCGGCAACGGCTCGTCCCAGGGGGCGTTAAGCCGCTGAACGAGATCATAGCCGCCGGTGCACTTCTGGCATGACGCGTAATCGCGCTTCCGCAGGTCCATGAACGTTAGGTGCATCAACTTTTTCTCGTCATCCCAACATCTCGGACAGTAGGGATCTTGCTCGCGCTGGCCGTCCGCACGGTTCAGCCAATACACATTGTGTTCGAAGACCAGCCGAGCGCGAACGTCGGCGGCGCTGGCCTCGCGCCTCACTTGCTCTCGCAGCGTCTCGTTTTCCAGCGCGAGCGATCGACTACGCTCTTGTTCGTCGAGCAGCGCCTTCTGCGCGTCGAGTTTCTGGGCGTTCTTGAATGCAGTCAAGGCGTGACCGATCGCAGTTGGGATTTTCGCCAGCCATGTGATCATGCGCGCCCCCGTTTCCCTTGCCTACGTTCAAAGCACGTCGAATTTTCAGTTACCGCCTCGGGTTGACGCTGAGCCAGTCGTTCACAAACTCGTCGAGGAGCCCGGTTGTAATCTCCCGTATCTGCTGCCCCTGCACTTCCGGCGAATTGTAGAGCGACCCGCGATAAGACTGCCAGGTGGCAGCGTAATCATGCTTCGCCGTTCGCACGACGACGACGGGCTGCATAACGATCGCACGAATGTCCACGCTTGCAGTACGGTTCTCGAGCTGTGCCGCGCTCACGTGGACATGAAACCAACTCATCCCGGGTGTCACTGAAGGCACCACCCGCAGTCCCGCCTCACGCAGCCGCAGTTCGATGAGTCTGCGTAGACCGGCGGTGTCGACAGTCGTGCCCGAGAACTCGGCGGTGATCGCCACGCCGACCTCAGAAAGCCCGCGCAAAGATTCGATGCTCTTCTGCGCGTCCGCCGGTTGCGAAGGGCAGGGCGAGCGTGACGGCCACACCAGCCCAGCGGGCCATCACCGTGTTCACGCGCGCCCCCGCTTCTTCGGCTCGCGCTCGAGCAGCTCGTCGAGGCTCTTGAGGCGAAATGTGTCCATCAGCACCTCGAGCATCTCGGCATCGAACGTCTTCACGCGGCCCTCCAGGCGCTTCAGGCGGTGAGCGGTCGATAAGCTGACCCGGCCAGCGGTCGCCTTCGAAAGCGCGTAGGGCGTCCACCCGCGCTCGGCGAGCAGTTCCTGGATTCGGATTCGCACGGCGGGAACGATGCGCATTGCTGCGTGACCTCGCTATAGTCCGAGACTTGACATGATCCGATACTTAGCATCATACTAAGTCTCGCACGTTTCGCGCAACACAAAGCCGCCCGACCTCTCTCCCTTGGAAGGATTCGGTCGGACGGCTCACAACCCCGAAAGGTCGCGTGCCCAAGCTACGGCGCGGCGACCTCGAGGACAACAGGCCGAGGTCCCATGCCACCAGCTGCAGAAGCTCCACCACGCCCGATGCCCGCGCTCCGACCAGCGCCGGCACTGCTCGACTCCCAGCAGTTCGCCGCGCATTGCGTGATGCGCGATCTCCCGCGGCTCGGCTATCTCCGCCGCGACGTCATCCTGATCAGGCGCGGCGGCATCGCGGCGTGGGGCGCGATCGTCGTGGCTCGCCACGACGGCGACGCGACGCTGGCCACGGTGCAGCGCGCCTGCCGGCACACCATCGTCCTCGAGGCCGCGATCGACGGCGAGCGGTGGACAGCGCCACACGCGGACGTCGAGGGCGTGGTGATCATGCACCAGCACATGCACGCGGGAGCGCCGCATGCCTGAGTCCATCGCGCCACCAGCGGCGCCGGCGCCTGGGCGCCCGGCCGATCTCGCGACGCGCGCCCTTCGGGAGCTCGTCACTCGAGGCGTCACCGAAGACCAACTCATGCGCCGCTTGCGCGTGGGGCGCCGTCGGATCCGGCAGCTCGCGCGTGGTCGTCCGCTCTCGTTCAGTCAGCGTATCTGGCTGGCTGCGTATTTCAGCGAGCGCCTGGCGCTCAGCGACGACGACCCGGCGCACGAGGCGCTCATCGCGGAGGGGATCGACGGCGTCGTCCGTGCTGCGCGCGGAGGCGATGCCTTTCCTGGTTCGCGTGAGTCGGCCCCGGGAATGCTCGAGGGCTTCGTGGAAATTGAATTGAACGCGATCGTGCGAGACGTGCTCGAAGATGTCCGGTTGCAGGGTTCCGCGAGAGAAAGCATTGCGCCTGATGCCTGACAATCGCGAGAGCTTTCCCATCCGCCACGAAGGCGCAATCGGCGACGTCGTCCAGCTCGGCGTCTACACGGCTGCCGGCGTCCGCATCGCCGTGCTCTTGGTCCCGCAACGCCTCGAGGCCGCCGCCGAGTTTGCGCTCGCGCGATTTGTTGCGGCGACGCAGTTCGCCGAACCGCACTAGTTCCCCTTTTCTCGAGGTGGCGCCGTGGCCAAACGAAAGCGCGCAAGCGACAGCCGGGAGATGAAGCCCTTCACGCTTATTCATGGGGACGGCTCTGCATCGGCCTCCCGACAGAACGCCCCGGCCAGGAGCGAGTCTGACCCAGGCATCCGGCGCGGTGTGTGGAAAACAGCGGTTGATGGGGAGCTGCTCACGACGTTCTTGCTCCACGATGACGAAGGGCGCCTCGTCGCGAAGATCGAGTGCGCCACGGCCCTCGGCACTGATCCCGCGGTCAATGCGATGTGGGACCTGTTGCGGGTGATGACTCGTGCCAACGGCGGCGAGCAAGCGCCCCCACCTCGCCGCGATGCTTAGTGCGACCGGCGGCCACGGCCTCGTGCAATGGGGCGCATGAGCCCTGAACGCGCGATACGGACGACTGGTGCGCGCGGAGGCGCGTCGCGGTGCGTCGGCGATAGCGCCGCGATGAGCGAGCGCAGGATCGCCCGGAGATTGTCGTCCGCATCGGGAAACAGGATCCCGAGTATCCGCTTCGCCGACCAACCTCGCCCTGACAGGCTGGTGTACTCAGCATCGGTGATGCTCGCGACGAACCACTGGGTCGCCGTCGGCACATGGTACAACTTCGCACCACACCGCGCGCTCTCGCCCTCGGCGAGAAGGGCATCGCACCGGAGAAACGCGGGGCGCTCATCGGCGTGCACGCGATGTCCAGCCGGGCAATACAACGGCTCATCGGCCGCACGCGAAAGATTCGAGAGTCGTGTCATCCGGGCGAGAACAGTCCTTGACGTGCGAGTTGCTTCCAAGTTACTATGCGGTGATCGACGTTGCGCGGGAGCACACCGCGCTACAATCCAGAGGCCGTTTCAACACGGCGCCAACGCTCACCCCCAACGGGGCGGGTCGCGGTGCCGTGTTTTTTTTGCGTTATCGATCTCGAGGTGCCCATGCCGGAGTACCACTCGCTCACGCGCGCTGCACGAAAGGCAGAGACCACGCGCTACCTCTTCACGAAGACCGCAACGCTGCTCGGCATCGTGCCGGCGAGCGTCGACGGGCAGCCGGTGTACTCGGACCGCGATGTCGCCCGCATCCGCCGCGAACTCGGCGCCGACGCGACCGTGACGAGCGCCGCATGAAATCGCGCCCCGTGCTGTCTGTCTCGAGCGGCGACCGTCCCGCCCCGCCGCGATTCGTCGACCGCGGGAAGATGCTGCTGATCGACGACGTGATCGCCCTGCTCAGCGAGCGGTCGAACGGCAAGCTCGTGCGATCGCGGCAGTGGGTTCGCAAGCACTTCGCGCCGGAATTCAAACGCAAGTTCGGCAAGGACCCCTTCTGGTACGAGCTCGAGGCGCTCGCCTGGCTCGCAGATCTCGAGTGTGCGGCATGACGCCGCACCGCACCGGTGGCAAGAAGCGCGGCGGCATGTACCGCATCGATCGCGTCTTCGGCGCGCCCGTCAACCGCGTGAACATCTCGAGCGGCGTCGGCGATGTGAAGTCATTTCGCGAACGTGATCAGTTGCTCACGGATCTCTGGCGTGAGGGGCAGGTCGACACCCTGCTCGCCTTGAAAGAGGGGCGCGTCAGGTGGGCCGTGCTCCTGCAGATGAAAAAGAACAAGAAGCTCGACACGGCGCATCTGCTCGCCGACATCAAGCTGCGCGATCGGCTCTGGGATTCGGACAGCGACGAGCGTACGCGCGGTGTTCGTCGCGCCGGCGACGGCGCCGTCTCGCGCACGATCGACGCCATGGAGTGCACCGAGTCGAGTCGTGAGCGATACCGGCTTTCGTGGCGACAGCTGCACGAGCTCGCCGGCGTACAGCTCACGGGGCGCGCCACCGCGGCCGATCTCCGCCGTGTGCCGTGGCGCCAGCTCGTCCGCGACTGGAACTCGAGTCCCGCGAATCGCAATCGCGCGCGCGCGGCCGTCTCTCACTTCCTGACGGAGTTCCTCGGTGACAAGCACCACGCGATTCGCCATGAGATCCTCCGCGCGTGGGGCAAGCCGGATCGAGAGCCGGAAAGCCATCGCGAGGTCCCGACGGGCAGCTTCTGGACGCTCATGGCCAAAGTGCCGGATCCGGGCGTGCCGGCGTTCGTCACGCTCGTGGCGAGCGGCATGCGCATCGGCGAACTGCTCTGGCCAGGCGTGAAGCTGCGCCGCGGATCGCACGAGATCGACACCAGCGGCAAGACAGGCGGGAAAGTCTATGCCGTGGATCCGGAACTCTGGGCCTACGTCGAAGCGGCGATCCCGTGTCGCGTCGCCCAGCCGCCGAAGATCTGGCGTGGGTCGACCTACGATGGGCGATACAAGAAGTTGCGCCGATGGCTCGCCGCGGCTGGCAAGGCGACGGGGATCGACGTGCGCATTCACGATCTACGCCGGCTCTTTATTCAGACCGGGATGGACGAGGGCATGCAGATGGTCGACGTGCGTGATGCGGTCGGGCAAAAAACCTCGCGCGTCACCGAAGGCTACGCGCGTCGCGAGCGCCGGGCGATGGTCGCGCGCGCGGTCGGCCAGCGATTGAGAAAGAAGGCGTGATGCGACCAGGAACTGTCGCGGGACAAGTCGCGGGACGGGTCGCCACTTCCGTGACCGCGAGGCGATCGCTGAGCACCGCGGTCAGGGCAGGGCACACCATGAGCGACCGCGACGGAGTGCGTGTTACCGCGGGTGGACACGAGCTTTTAATCCGTAGGTCCCGGGTTCGAAACCCGGCCGGGTCATGGTGAAGGGGCGGGTGTGGGGATTGGGGTGGGGTGTCGTAAGCGCGAGACATCTTCGTTGGTGATCACGCCGATCCCTACACCCCAGTGCCGCCTTTTTCACTCGCCTTCTCGAGCGTTAGCGTAAACGTCGAGCCCGCGCCGAGCATGCTCTCAACCGCCAGCTCGCCGCCCATCCCGCGCGCGAGATCGCGGCTGATCGCCAACCCGAGCCCCGTGCCCTGTTCCGCGCGCGTGTGACTCGAGTCCACCTGCGTGAACGGATCGAAGATCAGCCCGAGCTTCGCGGCGGGAATTCCAAGCCCCGTATCCGTAACGCGAATAAACACCCTGCCCGGCGTTTCCGCGTTTCTCGACGGCGTCGATCCAAACACGTCCACCTGGATCTGTGAACTTCGCGGCGTTCGACAGCAGATTGAGAAAAATCTGCTGCAGCTTGTCGCGATCGGCGCGCACGGATGGCAGACCCTGTTCGTCGCGGATCTCGAACGACAGCGACTTCGCCGCCAACTGTGGCTCGATCATCGCCCGCAAGTCGGCCAGCGCATCCGACAGTGGCACATCGGCCAGTGTGTATTCGACGTGGCCCGCCTCGATCCGCGCCAGATTGAGCACCTCGTTAATCAGGCCGAGGAGATGGCGCTGGCTTCGATCGATCCGCGCGAGAGCTTGAAGCTGCTCGTCCGTCACCGGCCCATGCACGCCCAGCTCCAAGAGCTGCACGTGCCCTCCGATGGCGTTGAGGGGAGTTCGTAGCTCATGACTCATCGTCGCCACGAATTCCGATTTCGCGCGGTCCGCGCTCTCCGCGACCGAGCGCGCGTCCTCGAGTGCGGAGTTCGACGCCTGCAGCTCGGCGGCCTGCATCTCGAGCTCGAGCGCCTGTGCCTCCATCTCCTCGGCTTGGTCGCGCAACTGCTGGTTCGCCGCTTCCACCTTGGCCGCGTGCTCCTCGAGCTGCGCGTTGACGCGCTCCAGCTGGCCGCGTGCTTCGCGCGTTTCGGTCAGCGCTTCTTCCAGCTGCGTGCGCGTGCGATCGAGCGTCTGCGCCATCACGGCCGAGCGCGCGGCGGATTCGTGCGCCAGCTTTGCCTGTGTCTCCGACACCGCCGCTGTCTGCTCCCCGCGAAACACAGCTGCGAACACTGGCAACAAACTGCAAAACCAGCCGACATCCGTGTTGGCCGATTCGTGGAAGCCAAGCAGCACGAGCACGACGTCGCGCCCGTTCGCGTAGCCCACCGCCGCAAGTTGGGCGTCGGCGGTATGCAGGGGCAAGGCACCCTCGTGGTGTCCGCGCTCGACGCACTCGGCGAGGAACGCGCGCCACAATTTTCCATTCGGCAGGGCCTGAGGAAACCCGGGCGCCGAGAGGAGCACATCGATTTCACGGTCCCGCACGAAGATCAGCAGACTCTCGGCGCCGAACGCTGACGCGAGAGCGGCGGCGGCCGCGGCGCGCGTCCCGGGCGACGACAGGCGTGCGGCAAGATCGAGCAACTGCTCGTTCACGAGGTCTGCCATCGTGGCGGGGGCTCGCGAGATACGAGCCACTCTTTCAATCGGGAATGACGCAGACAACGGCGGTACAGTTGTGAAATCCGCTGAATTGCCCCTGTGCACGCACGATTTGGCCGTAGGAATTGAACCCGGCGAACGGCGCGGAGCCGAGCTCCTTGGCGACGGCTGCGAGCTCGTCTGTGAAATCTTCGCCGAGCCGCAGTCGCGTAGCGACACAATCGAAGAAAAGAGCCGCTTTCGGCGTGTGGCCTTCGCGTTCGACTTGCGCGATGGCATCGCGCGTCGCGCTCGCCGCCGCGGCGGCCGACGAAGATTTTTCGGTGGACATGATGTGCGCGGTGGTGCCGGCCGGGACTTCGGCGGCGCACATGATTCCGCCGTCGGCGTTCACGCCGAGCGGCACGCGGAGCTTATGCCCATCGCCCGTGTCGACTCCGACCACGTTGTGCAGGAAGAACGGAAGTGGATCTTGGCGATCGAATCGCTGATTGGTCAGCGCGGCGTGATCCTCGAAGGCCTCGACTGCCGGCGAGATGTTCAGACTCACGACGCACGAGTCCTGAGACTCCGTCACTCGAAGAGCATCGCCAGAGGGAGTCCAGCCGTGCCGCGCGCCGATCCCGAACGGTTTGTTTGAGAGGATCTCCAACGCTACTGCGGCATCGGTGCAGGCTTCCGTGCCGAAGAATACGTGGGTCTGCTTGAATCGCCCATCGTCACCCGCACCGCCGCCGAAGAACTGATACATCCCACCGGTGGCGACCGTGAGCTCGTCCAGGAGGTTCTCGGCCATGCCAGCCAGGGCGTCGACCAGTACGATGGCGGTGCGGTAGCGAAACTCGGAGGACTCCAAACCCGCGAACGCGCCAACGAGCTGCTGAGCGGCGTTGTCGCGCCCCTTCGCGAGATCGCGGGCGAGCGCGGCGTTGAAGCGCATGTCCGCCGCGCGCAGCGCGATCGCCGATGTGCGTCCCGTACCGGCCGTCTGATCGGTGAACTCTCCGGCCGACGAGCAGCCGATCATCGAGCGAGCCCCGCTGCGGTCGGACAGCGCGCGCAGAAGGGCCTCATAGTCGTTTTCTGGCGACGCGAAAACGAGCAGCGCGTCCGGCGAGCCCCCATTCAACTGTGCGCGAATCTGCGTCGCGAGATCTTCACCCGCTTCTTCGTTCGTCTTACCGGTGGACGCTATGGCAACATCGGTCATGTGTGGTGTGCGGCTGAGGGGGCGACATTCTTCGCGCGTGAACCCCCGCATTCCGCAAGAATCCCGCCCCGATGAATGGCGGGCCTCGAGGTCACCGCGCTCGCGCCGCCAGCCAGTCGGCGATCGCGCCGAGGACGGCCGGATTTACCGACAGCGACTTCAGCTTGGCGTATTCGCTGAACGATCCGTTAGTGTCGTGCACGAGCAGGTGGTTCGTCTCCGGAATGAGCTTGACGGTGACATCGCGATTGCCGCCGGAGCGGATCGCTGTGGCGAGCTCGTCCGCCTGCTCGGGGGTGATCTGCGTATCGGTCGCGCCCTGCACGATGAGCACGGGGGACCGAACCCGCGCCGCCGTTGGCAGCGGGTCATAGTCGAACCAGAACTTGAGCCAGGGAATCTTGGCGAGCTGTGCTTCGCGCGCGACGTCGTTTCGCGCGATGGCCGAGTCGAGCGCCGCACCCCGCAATCCGCTGCCCTGCATGGCGGCGCGAACTTGCGCGTCCGAGACGGTCCGACCGGTCCGAGATGGGCCGGCGATCAGTACGATCGCGTACAGGCCCGGATCGGTCACCGCCACCATGGGCGCGATCATCCCGCCTTCGCTGTGACCGATCAAACCGAGCTTCGATGCATCGACCTCGGCGCGCGTGCGAAGATAGGCGAGTGCCGCCCGGATGTCGTCGGCGAAGTCGGCGCTCGTGGCGCTCATGCTGCCGAGATCGGATCCCCCGACGCCGCGATCGTCGAGACGGAGTACCGCGATGCCGCGCCGGCCGAGCGTGTCCGCGATCTGACGGAATGCCTTCCACCCGGGGAGCGCGGGTGTTGCTTCATCGCGATCTTCGGACCCGGAGCCGGTGATCATCACGACAGCGGGGACGCGCACGCCCTGCGCGTGCCGTGGCATGGTAAGCGTGCCGGCGAGTGTGATGCCGGACTTCGCGTTCCGGACGCGGACCTCCTCGGCCGTATACGGCGCTCCGGCCGGCGCGCTGTAGTCGGCCGGCGCAAGCGCGCGCGGCGCCGAGGCCGCGGACGGCGCGCTTCGAATGAACCGAACGTTCTGCGCGGGCACGATCGCGCCGAGCAGCTGTCCGGCCTGCGTCAGGCTCGCGCGCATCTCGCTCCCGCCGATCGAGATCACGGCGGAATCGGCGCCAACCCAGCGGACCGTCGACGAAATGGTCTGCGCCCCCGCAATCGCGAAGAGTGGAATGGTCTGTGTGGACCCACCGAGCGCTCGCGCGCGCATGAGAATCTGCTCGAGGCTGGCGGCCGAGAGGTTGACGAACGGCATCGTACCGGCGGGCGTTCCCAACTGCTGCGCCGCCGGCGAGCTGCCGGTGCCCATGAAAAGGATGGCGCTGTCTCGCGTGAAGGTGATCGCGACCTGCTGCATGGGAGCGGCGGTGGCGGGATCGCTTGCCCGCCGGATGGTCGTCTCCATCCGCGAAACGAGTCCACCCGTGCCGACGGACATCACCATGCCGATGCGAAGTCCCTGTTGGCGACTGACGAAATCGGATTCGAGCCGCGTGTCGGCCCTGGTCACCCGTTCGGCGGTGAGGGTGTCATTGCCAAGGAGCACGACGAAGTCGCTCGTCCAGCGCGCCGGCGCAGCGGGTTGTTGCGCCGGGGAAAGCGAGGCGACCACGAGTTGGCCGGCGATCAATGCGAGAACAGCACGAGCGTTCACTGACCCGACTCCTGCCGCCAGGCGGCATACGAGTAGATGACACAGACTGCACCGGCGGCGATGGCGATGGCCGGTATCAGGAGAGCTGCGTTGGTACCGCGAACGATGAGAAGCGAGGCCAGTATCACGAGGCCCGCGGCGGTCAACACGTACCCGCCGACGCGATGCGTGCGCTCCCAGACGCGATCGCTCGACAGCGTCCACGGCGTTCGAATACCGAATATCCAGTTGCGCCGCGCACGCGGAAGCAGGTTGCCCACCAGCACGAAGAGCACTCCGACGCCCATCGGAGCAACTCGGTCGGTCGGTACCGGCTGGCCGAGCGCCAAGGCGAGCGTCACGAGGTGAACGGCGAGCAGCAAGGTGAGCACGCAGGCGAAGACGAGCCGATACGTCGGCATGAACTTCCGGTAGTTCGCCCGGAACGGATCAGTCGCGGGCAGCGCGGTGGCGAGCAGCAGGACCCCCGCCATGACGCACGGCATCAGCAGCGCCAGCCCGAGCGGCGAGCCGTATGTGGTGACGTCACCGGCCATGTTCCAGCGGAGAGGCACGCGCGCCGGCAAGCGCGAATACACCGTCGCCGACGCGGCCAGCGCCGCGACGAGCAGGATAGTCACGTACCAACCGTACCATCGTGTGCGATCGGGGGTGCCCTCTCCCGTCGCATCGTCAGGCATTGCGTCCATGTTTTCTCCCCGGCGTCGATCCC
The DNA here is from genome assembly GCA_038228795.1 of Gemmatimonadales bacterium. Lineage (GTDB taxonomy): Bacteria > Gemmatimonadota > Gemmatimonadetes > Gemmatimonadales > Gemmatimonadaceae > JALZAE01. Next base: position 191,245 of record JBBROY010000002.1, on the reverse strand, counting down.
GCCGACGTCTTCGTGCTCTTGGTCGGCCGCACCCACTCGAGCAGGTGCTCGACCACGTCGGCGAACACAGTGGTGTCGAGCTCGTACACGATCTGTTGCCCCTCGCGCTCCGAACGAATGAGCGCGGCCTGGCGCAGCACGGCTAGATGACGCGAGATCGTCGGCCAGGCCGACGGAAAATGCTCGGCGATCTCCCCGGAGGTGCGCGGGCCGTTGCGAAGCAATCGCAGGATCTCGCGCCGGGTGGGATCGGCCAGCGCCTTAAAGACGGAGTTCATGTCGAATGATATGCATACTTAGCTAAATACGTAAGTATCGCCAACCAAGTTTCAACGGGATCAGGGACGCTCGGGGGACGCTCAGGGGACGCCGGCGCGGAATCATGCGCGCAACGACAACCTGGAGACCGAGCATGCTGCGCTACGATTCCGAGAAGTACGCCCTGCTGAACACGCCGATCGAGACCGACCGCCACGTGGCCCGCGTCATTCGTTACCTCGATCCGCGCCCTGACGATCGGATTCTCGAGGTTGGATGCGGTCGCGGATTTCTCACTCGCCGCGTGCAGCTGCTGGCGCCGCACACCTCGGGCATCGACATCAACCCGCAGTGCATCGTGCACGCCGTTGCGCCCCGCCTGCGGGTGATGGACGCGGTCGACCTCACCTACGACGACGAACAGTTCGACAAGGTCTACTCCTTTCACGCCATCGAGCACATCGAGCACGCCACGCAGGCGCTGCAAGAGATGCTGCGCGTGCTCGTACCCGGCGGACGCGCGCTCATCGTCTACCCGGCCGAGCCGATTCGCGGACTGTATGCGATGCCCGGCGCGTGGCTGGGCTTCGGCAATCCGTTCAAGGCGCGGCAGCTGCACGTGCACCGATTCACACCCCGCCGCCTCGGCGCGATGGCCGAGAGGGCGGGGCTGCTGCACGTGTCGAGTGCCTTCTCCCTGTTCATCACGCCGCAGTTTCTGACGCTGCTCGCGCGCGCGCCGGCATCGAAGCGCGCGGTGCGCGTGCCGCGCGCCGTACGCAGCGGCGCCGCCGCGCGATGACGACCGCGAGTCGCGTGCTCCGTATCGTCGTCTTCGCCGGTATCGCGCTGCTGCTGCTCGGCGCCGCGCGACACGTGGATTGGCGCTCCGCATGGAGCACGGTCCGCAGCGCCGATCCCTTGCTCTGCGGAGCAGCGGTACTCGCCAGCCTGGCATCGTTGCTCCTCAAGGCACTGCGCTGGTGGCTATTTCTCAGCGCCGTCGGCGCGCGGTCGATGCGTCGTGCGGTACGCGCGACCTTCGGCGGCGCCGCGTTGAACAACATCGTCGCCATGCAAGGCGGCGATGCGGCGCGCGTGCTGTTCGTCGCTCGCGGCGAACGACTGCCGACCTCGGCCGTGCTGGCGGCGTTGACGCTCGACCGGCTCTGCGATGGCGTGGCGTACTGCGCGTTGCTGGTCGGGGCCGCGTCGGTGCTCTCGCTTCCCGCGGCGCTCGCGCGGTGGCGCGGAGCGGCGGGCGTAGCGCTGGCCGCGGTATTGATCAGCGCGATCGTTCTCATCGCGCGGGGCGAGCGCGCGGCTCACGGCACGTCGGAGTTACCCCAAACAATCGGCGTACGTCTTCGACGATACGCCGCGCGCTACCTCGACAGCGTGTCCCGTGCGTCGGGATCGCCCTGGCGTGTGCCGGCGGCGATGGCGCTCACCGCGGCGGCGTGGGCGCTCCAGATCGCGACCTATCATCTGGTCGCGCTCGCCACACATCTCGCGCTCCCACTCGCCGGATCGGTGGCGGCTCTGCTCGTGGGCGGCGTCGGCTTTCTCGTGCGCGCAACGCCGGGAAGCGTCGGCATCTTTCAGGCGCTCTACGCTCTGAACGCCCGCTCGTTCGGCATTGCCGCGGCGCCGGCCATCGCCGCCGCCGTGCTGTTGCAGCTGGCGCAGATGGTGCCATCGACGATCATCGGACTGGCCTGCACCGCTGGATTTGGCTCACGTGATGAGCCGGGCAGCGTCGCGTCGTGACGGTGGCGTGCTCCCGCGCCCGATCTAGCGCATACGCCCGCCTGCGCGGTACCATCGGCCATGACCAACCCGTGGCCCGTGCGCCTCCGCTCCTCGCTCGCGCTGGTCGCGGCCGCCGCACTCTTGTTCCTCTGCGCCTGGATCGTCGTACCCGCCCCTACGTACGCGCTGCTCACGTTCAGCGTCGGCGCACCCGAGGAGAGCGTGTGGCTCCTCACCCTCGCCGTCCTCATTCTGTCGGTTGCCTGGATCGACAGGGCCAGCAGCAACCCGTCGCGCATCGCGTGCGTGCTCGCGACGATGTCGCTGCTGCTCGCCGCGATGCCGTTAATACAATTCCCGATCACCTCGCGCCAGTTCGACGCCGCCACACGCGAGGCACTCGGCGAAGAGTTTTTGCGAGATGTGCCAGCGGTCTCGCGTTCGACGATGCGCGCACGCCCGCTCATTGTCGTGGATCTCTTCCGCGGAATCGATCCGGGCGTGTCGCGCCTCACGCGCGGCATCGTGTTCGCGACGCAAGATGGCATTCCGCTCGCGCTCGATGTGTACCGTCCGCCGGGAGCTGGGAGATACCCGATCGTCGTGCAGATTTATGGGGGCGCGTGGCAGCGCGGGTCACCGGCGGACAACGCTCTCTTCGCCAGGTATCTCGCGGCGCGCGGCTACGTCGTGGTGTGTCCGGACTACCGCCACGCGCCGCGGTGGCAATGGCCAACCCAGATCGACGACGTGCGGGCCGCACTCGGCTGGGTGCGCCAACATGCGGCCGAGTACGATGGTGATCCATCGCGTATTGCGCTCATCGGACGGTCTGCCGGCGCGCACCTCGCGCTTCTCGCCGCGTACGAGCCGCAGCCGGTGAATGCCCCGCCGATCCGAAGCGTGGTGAGCTACTACGGTCCGGCCGATCTCACCGACGCCTATCTCCATCCGCCGACACCCGATCCGCTGCACGTCCGCGCCACCGAATCGGCGTTCATGGGAGGATCACCAGCCGCGCGATCGGGGCGGTATCGCGACGCGTCGCCGATCACGTACGCTATTCGGCAACTTCCGCCGACGCTGCTGGTGTACGGCGCTCGCGACCACATCGTGGAGGCAAAATACGGGGAGCGTCTCCATGACCGGCTCAAGGCGACGAAAACGACCGCGATCCTGCTGGAAATTCCCTGGGCGGATCATGCGTTCGATGCGGTGCCGAACGGGATCAGCGCACAGCTCGCGCTCTACCACACGGAGCGTTTTCTCGCCTGGACGCTCAGGGAGCGCTAGCGGTTGCCGCCGGTTTGAAATGCCGGGTGAACCAGGCGGCGGCAAGGCGCGAGACTTCTTCGAGTGCGCCCGGTTGCTCGAACAGATGCGTCGCGCCGTCGATGACGTCCAGGCGTACTTCGCAGCGCATGCGCGATCGCGCGCGCTCGTTCAGCTCGAGGACATGCCGGTCCTCGCCGCCGACGATGAGCAGCGTCGGTGCGCGAACGTCCGATAGGGCGTCTCCAGCCAGATCCGGCCGTCCGCCTCGCGAGACAATGGCTCGCACGTCGCGCAGACTGCGCGCCGCGGCGACGAGCGCCGCCGCGGCGCCAGTACTCGCGCCGAAGTAGCCGAGCGGGAGCGCCGCAATCTCGTGGAGGGTACGGACCCATGTCGTTGCCGCGGAGAGCCGATCGGTGAGCAGCTCGATGTCGAATCGCGGCTGTCCTCCGTGCGGATCGGTGTACTCCTCCCGGCTGGTGAGCAGATCGATTAAGAGCGTCGCCATCGAGGCGCGATGCAGCTCGGCGGCCACCGCGCGATTCCGCGGACTATGCCGGCTGCTGCCGCTCCCGTGGGCAAACAGCACAATCCCACGCGCCGCGTCCGGAAGGACGTAAGTGGCATCGAGGGAAATCGTTCCCGCCACCACTCTCACGGTGCGCTCGAGCGCTGGGTGTTCCGACATGGCGCCGAGGCGTGCAAGAGAGGTGCTAGCTCTCGCCCTCAGCGCTCCGGAAGCAGCGGCGCCTCGATGCCCATCGCCGGCGATTGCCGCTTGCCGCGCTTTTCGACGTACATGAGACGGTCGGCGCGCTGCATCAGCTCGTCGAGCGCGCACGGATCGGCCGGGTCGTAGGTCGCGACACCGATGCTGATGGCGAGCGGGTAGACGCGTCGGGTGCGGGTATTGTGGCGCGTGACGGCGGCACGCAGGCGCGCGGCGAATACTTCATCGGCGGGCTCCGTCTCCTCGAGCGCCAGCACCACGAACTCGTCACCCCCTATGCGCGCGATGATATCTGATTCGCGGAACACATCGCGGAGCAGCTCGGCGGTTTCGATAAGGGTGTGGTCGCCTTCGCCGTGCCCGAAGTTGTCGTTGATCCACTTCAATCCGTCCAGATCGACGAAGACCTGCGCGACGCGCCTGTTCATTCGGTCCGCCATCTTGAGCTGTTGGCGCGCGAGCGTGACGAAGCCGCGCCGATTGTAGAGTCCGGTCAGCTCATCGACGAGCGACATCGACCGCAGCGCCATCCGCAGCTGATTACGCTCGATCGCGTAGCGCACGCTGCGGATGAGCAGGTTGCCCTCCACCTCGGGCTTCACCAACGAATCTTGCGCGCCCGCCTTCAGTGCCTCGAGGCCCACGCCGTCGTCGCCTGCATCGATCAACGCGATGATCGGCACATCCGGCGCGTGCTCATGAACGCGCCGCAGCGTTTCCAGTCCCTCGGCTGTCGAGGCCGCGACACTCAACAGCACGGCATCGAATCGGTGCTGGGTAAGGGCGCGGATGCCTTCCGATGCCGAGCCCGCCAGCACGACCTCGAGCGACGCCGGGGCCGACGAGCCGCGAGCGGTCGTGACGAGAGGCGTGCGGGAATCTGGATCCTCTACGAGCAGAACCTTGATCGGGCCGGTAGTCATCGGGCCCGGAAGCGATAGGTCGGCAGGAAGCGCTCGGTCTAACGGTCGCGCGGATGTGGCGGCATTGCCACGTGGTGCGCGCCCTGGTGATCTCGCGCACAATTTGGTGCTCTAGAGGCAGGACTGGAAAGGATTATTTTCGTAACCGCCTCGCCAGGTACTGGCCACCGACGCCATTTGACAGCATTCAGCGCTTCGTCGAGAGGTTATCCCCCGCTACGTGGTCATAGACCATGCGCGAGATGTCGACCATCAGTACTCGGGCCACGCGCTCATCCGGGATACCGCGCGTCAATATCACGAGCACATAGGGATCCGCTCCCCGCGGATAGACGATGGCCGCGTCGTGCAGATGCGCCGTGATCGAGCCCGTTTTGTGGGCGACTGGCGTTCCCGGGGGAAGACCGGCCGGAATCTCCTCGTTGAATTCCTGCCGTGACAGGATCGCCCGCATCTCCGCGCAGCTGCCGGCGGACGCGGCGCGGTCGCCGGCTATCGCGGACAGAATCGTGGCAAGGTCGCGCGCCGTTGTGGTGTTGTTGAGCCCCTTCTGGAACGCCTTGCCATCCTCGACGCCGCGCAGGACACGAATGCGCGCCGCGCCGAGCGTTCGCATGGCCGCCTGCGCGCGCTCCGCGCCGACGAGCGCGATCACGGCGTTGGTGGCGAGGTTGCTCGAGCGCACGATCATGCGCTCCATCAAGTCGCGCACGCTCACGCGCTCGCCGATGCGCGCGTAGACGCTCGAGTCCGAATCCTCTTTCGGATCCAGCGAGTAGGGCGAGCCGTCGACGATCGACCCGAATTGATTGACGAGCAAGATGGGCTGCGACAGGGAGAGCTCGCCCGCATCGGCTTGCCGGAAAAGCTCGATCATCACGGGCACCTTCATGGTGCTCGCGGCGTGAAAATCGGTGTCCGCATTGAGATAGGTCGTATCCGCGGCGCCGCGTACCGACAGCGGCCGAAACGCGACGGCGACGTCGGCGCCCGGCAGCTCTGCGATGCGCGCGCGAATCCGGTCGCGGAGCGTATCCGATGTGACCGCTGTCACAGAGAGCGCAATGGCCAGTGCGTGTTCGATCATCCGTCGAATGTACGGAGCAAATGAGCGGCGGCAATCGCCCGGTTGCCTTTGGGCATTTTCAGTCGTGTAGCCGATACTCCGCGTAGGACTCTTCATCAGACGAATGGTCGATGCCCAAGCGCGAATTTCAGCCGCAGACCGCGGAGCTTCCCACACAGCACAAGCGAGGACGACTCCGCTTCACCGACTTTCACCTCGTGCGCAATCCGCAGGGCGGATGCACGGTCGAGGTGGAGCTCGAGTGGACGGACGGCGTGCGTGTAACGGGACGCGCGACTGGACAATCGAGCGAGGTTGTCGATCTGCGCATCGCGGCGGAGGCGGCGCTGAAGGCGATCGCCATCTTTTCCGAGGGCGCGCTCGACCTCGAGCTGATTGGCGTGAAGCACGTGCGCGCGTTCGATGCGAACGTGGTGATCGTCGCCATCGCGAACAGAAAGGCCGATGGCCCACAGCGGCTGCTCGGGTCCGCGCTCGTCGAAAGCGATCCGGTGCACGGTTCAGTGATCGCGGTACTGGGCGCGACGAACCGCGTGCTCGGAAACTTCATCGCGACGCGCTGAGCACCCGCTGTTGCCCACGCGGGTAGCATCGATGATCGCCCGCGCCTAAGGTTCGTGATGCAACGGTCAGTTTCGCTTCTTGTTGGATGCGCGCTGCTCGCGCTCGTCCTTGCGTGTCGCCCCGCGGTGCAGACGCCGGCCGCTCCCGCTCCCACGCCCGCACCTCGCGTGGATACGACACCGCGCGGTTCGGCGGCAGCGCCGCGCGCGCCCGCTCCAGTTTCCCCCGACACCGTCAAGGTCGCCGTGCCGGAGGTCGCGCGTGAGGCGGTGAAGATTTTTGGCGACAGCGTGGCGCCGGCGCGTCTGCCAGATTCGGCCGAGGCCAGACCGGCCGGTCCGACCTGGGACATCGACGTGCATTCGCATGAGACCCGGGAGCGCGTGCAGCATTACGTCGATCGCTTCTCGCACGGGGCGCGCGGCATCTTCACGACGTGGCTGGCGCGCGGTCATCGGTACGAAGCGATCATCCGGCCGAAGCTCCGAGCCGCCGGCCTGCCCGAGGACATGAGCTACTTGCCGCTGATCGAGAGCGGGTACGATCCCAACGCGTACTCGCGCGCCGCCGCCGTCGGGCTGTGGCAGCTGATGACATCGACCGCGCGCGATGCCGGCCTGCGTGTGGACTGGTGGGTCGACGAGCGTCGCGATCCGGTGCGCTCGACCGACGCGGCGGTGCGCTTTCTCAAATGGCTCAACAAGGAATTCGGGTCGCTCTATCTCGCCGCGGCGGCATACGATGGCGGTCCTGGCCGGATCGCTCGCGGGCTCAGCCGCTACGCGGACGACGTTGCCGGCGTCACATGCGACGATGCGTTTTTCGTTCTGGCCGAGAAGGACTATCTGCGCGCGGAGACGAAGGAATACGTCCCGCAGCTCATCGCCGCGGCACTGATCGCGAAAGAGCCGAAGCGCTACGGTCTCGACCCGGTCTACTTGCCACCGCTCGAGTACGACTCGGTGCGGGTTGGACCGGCGACGCCGCTCGCGGCGATCGCCAAAGAGAGCCGCGCGACGCTTGCGGAGATTCGTGATCTAAATCCCTTCATCCTTCGCGGACTCACGCCGCCCAGGGACTCCTTCACGATTCGTGTTCCTTCCGGCAGGGGCGCAACGTTCGCCGACTCGCTCGGCGCGCTGCCGGAAGCGGAACGCAAGGGTTTGTCGCGCGTCAAGGCGAGAAGGGGCGAGACGCTGAGCGCCATCGCCGCGCGGGGTGGCATCACGGTGAAGCAGCTCGGGTGGTACAACCGCGATCTCAAGGTCGGGAAGAAGGGCCGGATCGCCGTCGGGACCGACGTGCTGTTGCCGACGCAAGCCGTGGTCGCGGGGGCGGTGGACGTGCCGGATCCGGCGATCGAGCGCTATGGATCGTCGCGCACGCGCACCGTGACGCACGTGGTTAAGCGCGGAGAGACGCTTGCCGGCATCGCCAAGAGATACGGAACCACCGTCGCCGCACTCAAGAAACTGAATCGGTTCAAGGGCAGCAGCGTGCTGCCGGGACAGGCGATCGTGGTCAAGAAGAGCGCCGTCAACAGAGCGGGCAAAGCGCGAAAGACAAAGCCAAGGAGTAAGAAGGGGAAAGGTAAGAAAGTCCACGGCAAGACGCGCTGATGAAAAAACGCGGGGCTCCGCCTCGAGCCCCGCGTTTGAACCCGTGCACAAAGTTCAATCACTCGACCGTGCCCTTGCCCTTGTAGCCCTTGGTGAGAATGCGCTCGTAACCGTTACGCGGATCGATGCCCGCCTTTCGCGCCTTGTCGACCGCGACAGGGCCTCGGTTGTACACCAGCAGCGCCATCTGAACGTCGCCCTTCTCATCCTTCATGAGACCGCGCAGGTAGCGGAAACCGAGCGTGAGATTGGTGCGCCGGTCGAGCAAGCGCTCGCGCGTCATCGTCTTGTCCATTTCGCGACCGGTCGACGGCATCACCTGCGTCAGGCCGATCGCGCCAACGCTGCTGACCGCGTGATCCTTGAAATCGCTCTCGAGCGCGACGAGTCTGAAGCCGAGCTCGGGGTCGATTCCCTGTTGCATGGCAATGTCGAAAATGTCGCCGGCCAAATCGGCACCGATGCGGTATTTGCTCGAGAACTTCATCACGCGATTGGCGCGCTCCAGCTGCAGGTTGGCCACCTGGAGCCGGCCCTCGGCGGCGGTGAGCTGATTGCGAAGTGCCCGCGCATCGGCGCCCATGAAGGAGAACGCCGCCGCCTCCGCGTTCGGCACCCGAGAGGGGCGGGCGCTCAGGGACAAGGCAACGGCGACCCCGAACCCGGCGACAAGGACCCATCGCTTAATGCGTTCAAGCCGGCGGGCGGCGTCGCCCCCGTGCACGTAGTCTTTTCTTTCTCGGTTAATCCAGGCGTACTTATCACGTGTATTCTGCATGAGCCCTCACGAGCAGTGGTGAAGCACTGGCGAGCCACGCAGCGCTCGTCCAGGACGGAAGTAAGGCAACGGGTGTGCCGAACCGTTTCGATGGCCCGGCTACGGCCTAACCCAGTGCCCCGATTTTCCACCCGATTTTTCGAGCAAACAGATGTCGCCAATGACCATTTCCCGGTCAATTGACTTGGCCATATCGTAGACCGTGATCAGCGCCACGGCAGCCGCCGTCAACGCCTCCATCTCGACGCCCGTTTGGCCCGTCGAACGAGCGGACGTTTCGACCCTGATCCCAGGCAGCCCATCGTCCGACGACAGCGTCACCTGAACGTCAGCCAGCGGCAACGGATGGCACAACGGAACGAGCTCAGCGGTCCTTTTCGCCGCCATGATCCCCGCCACCTTCGCAACAGTAAGCACGTCGCCCTTGGCGATCTGATTGGATCGAATCGCCAGTAGTGTCGCAGCTTTCATCGAAATGCTTCCGGTAGCTCGCGCGAATCGAGCGGTCGACGCCTTGCCGGAGACGTTGACCATTCGCGCTTCGCCGCGCTCATCAACGTGGCTAAGCTCTTTCATGCCAACAACTCCGACAACTCCCTCGTAAGTCGGGCACCGAGCAGCTGAGGGCTGACGTTTCCACTCGCTCGTACCTTCGCGTCTTCCACTAGGTCGATTGCCCGTCCGACCGCCAGCGCCCTCGGTGGGTCGTCTCGCCGCGCCGCCTCGACCTCCCGATCGTGAAGGAGCAGAGTAAGTGCATCGAGCATCTCGCTAAAGAACCCTCGAGCCTTTGAGCTGCCAAGTGCGAAGGCGGCCCGCAATCGTTCGTCTCTCGTGCCAGTCGCCGCCGATAGCAGAGCCCTCGCAGCGCGCATCGCTTCGTTCGCTCCGCTCCCACCGATCAGGGCACCCGGCGAGCCTCCTGCCATGCGACGACGGGCGTCCCAATCAGTATCGACTTCCGGTAGCCTCGCCTTGACAAACGGATGGGTAATGAATGCATCCATCTCCTTGTCAGACAACGGTGTAGCACGAAATGAGACCACTCGCGACCGTATGGTCGGGAGGAGCGCGCCCGGCTCGCTGCTCGTCAGGATCAACGTCGTGTCCGGAAGAGGTTCCTCGAGCAGCTTGAGGAACGCATTCGCCGCCGCCTCCGCCCCTTCCTGCGGCACCATTCGCTCGGCGTCGCCAATGATAAACACCTTCCTTTTCGACATCGTCGGGGTCATCGACGCCGCGCGGACTACCGCCCGTACCGTTGCAACAAAAAGCCCCTCTGATCCGGTCGGCGGATCATATAGTCCGCTTGCGGCGACGCGCTCCGCGAGGGCATCGGCATAGTCGGAACGAATAGCTTCGACCGTCGCGTCAGCGTCGGCGAGCCGAGTCCGGGGAAAGAACCAGTGGAGGTCAGGGTGGACCAGGTCCAAGGCGTATTTGCAGCTAACGCATCGGCCACAAGGTCGGGCGTCGGCTGCCGAGCAGAGGAGGCGTTGACCCAGCCAGAGCGCGAGCCGCTGCTTGCCGATGCCGCGTCGGCCTTGGATCAAAATACTGCCGGGCAGCGCCTGTCTCTCGACGGCGGCTTCCAGGCGAGCGCGGAGTCGGTCGTGTCCGTACAGCGGTACGATCGGCACAGTGGAAATATCGCTCTTCTTGACGGCGAGTGATACCCCGCGCCGAAGATCGCCCGAAGAACAGGTGCGTCCTACAGTCGTGGGAAACCCGCTACAATCTGGATCACATAGACACGACGAGGAAGTCAGTGCTCGGAGTTCGGATCTTTCAGAAACCCCATATCGCGACCGAGTGCGAAGCATGCGGCGCCCGCTTCGACATGATCCACGGCGGCGTGTGCTCCCGATGTGAGCGCATTCTCTGCCATTCGCACTTGAACGGATCTTGGGCCCGCCGGTTGCTTGTCGACTTGGGCGCGGCGCCGGTGTGTGGGCGCTGCCGCGCCGGAGGAGAGCACGGGACCGCGGCCGGGAACGCTGAGGCGAGTGGGCGCTAGGCTCCCGCCGCCAGACCCGCGGGGGAAACAGCTCGGTCGCGACGCGAATCACCTTCCAACCTCGGAGCGGGAATGCGTCCAATTTTGACTACGGCCGTGCTCGTCGCGTTCGGTGCGCACGCGGTGGCCGCGCAGCGTCCCGTGCGCGCGAGAGAAATCGGCGTGGCGCCCGGCATCTTCAAGACGGGTGCGCTGAACGCGATCACTGATGTCAGCGGCGTGCTCGTTGGTCAGGTGACGATCGTCGCCGGCGACTCGGTGCGCACGGGCATCACGGCGATTCGTCCGCACGGCGGCAACAGCTTTCTCGAGCGCGTGCCTGCGGCGACATACGTGGGCAACGGATTCGGCAAGCTGCTCGGAGTGACACAGGTGACTGAGCTGGGCGAGATTGAGTCGCCAATTCTGCTCACGTGTACGCTTTGCGTGTGGAAGGCCGCGGACGCGATGGTCGGATGGATGCTCGAGCAACCGGGGATGGAGCGCGTGGGCTCGATCAATCCCGTGGTGGGGGAGACGAACGACGGCGGGCTGAGCGCAATTCGCTCGCGTCCCATTTCTGCCGACCAGGTGCGTCAGGCCCTCACCTCGGCGAGCGGTGGCGCGGTGCAGGAGGGAAGCGTCGGCGCCGGCACGGGGACTATTGCATTCGGATGGAAGGGGGGGATCGGCACGTCGTCAAGAGTGCTGCCAAAGTCATTGGGCGGTTGGACGGTTGGCGTGCTCGTGCAGACGAACTTCGGCGGGGTGCTCCAGGTGCTAGGCGCGCCGGTTGGCCGCGAGCTGGGCAGCTACGCATTTCAGCGCGACGTCATGAACGAGCGTGGCGACGGGTCGGTGATGATGGTGGTCGCGACGGACGCGCCGCTCTCGGATCGCAACCTGCGCCGCCTTGCCGCGCGCGCCATCATGGGTCTTGCACGCACGGGCTCGAGCGCGGCGAACGGATCGGGGGACTACGTGATCGCATTTTCCACCGCCGAGAGCGTCCGTCACCGGGCTGCAGCGCCGGGCTCCACATCGGCGCCGAAGCCGAGGGTGCTCGCGGATTTGGAGAACGACGACATGTCGCCGCTCTTTCAGGGCGTGGTTGAGGCGACCGAGGAAGCGATCTACAACTCGCTCTTCATGGCGACCACCACCAAGGGCCGCGGCGGGGTGACTGTCGAGGCGATCCCGATCGACAAGGTGAAAGCGATCCTGGTCAAGTATGGAGTTGGGAGCCGCTGATCCCTGCTGCTCGGCAGTTCGCTCCGCGTATCACTCCTCTTGCACGGCAAGAGCGAACGGAAGCCGCATATTTCCGCAGATGAACGCGGATCGATCGTCGCGCGGCAGGAGCGTGGCGGGCGCGTAGGTGACGGCTGTCTTTGTACAAAGAAGATTGAAGCCAATTGCGAGGCCAACACGGTCGGCTCTCTGAATCGATCTGCGTTCATCCGCGGAAATCTGCGGCTGCCTTTTGCTTAATTGGCGCGGTGAGCGCTGATCTGCGGCAGCACGAGGCGTAGGGCTGCTTCGCGGGTAGTATCCGCGGCACGGAAAGTGACGATGTGTTGGGCACATCACACACCCTCAGCGGGATCTACTCACATGGGCGAGAACCAACGTCGCAGCACCGGCGATTCGGGCTCAACGGATCACAAAGCGCACATCGACGACCAGCATTTGCACGAGACGGACAAGCGCAAGCTCGTGGCAAGCGACAAGGCAGCGAAGCAGAGTATGATCCCGGCGTCGGGAGAGAACGCGGCCATGGCCGAGCTCAAGGCGCGGAAGGGCGCGCGCAAATCAAAGAAGCAGTAGCGGGGGGGGCATGGCACAACGACTCGATGGCCGGAAGATCGCGTTTCTCGCGACGAATGGTGTGGAGCAGTCCGAGCTCGCCGAGCCGATGCGCGCGGTGCGGGACGCTGGGGGCGAGGTGCACATCGTCTCGATCTCGACGGGTGAGATCCAGGCAGTAAGGCACGATGAGAAGGGCGATCGGTTTCCAGTCGATCGCGAGGTCAGTCTCGTTCACGCGACGGACTACGACGGCCTGGTGTTACCGGGCGGGGTCGCGAATCCCGACCGACTGCGCACGGATGCCGACGCGGTGCGCTTCGTCCGCGAATTCTTCGCGTCGGGCAAACCGGTCGCGGCGATTTGTCACGGGCCGTGGCTGCTCGTCGAAGCCGATGTGCTCGAGGGGCGCACGATCACGTCGTGGCCGAGCTTGCAGACGGATGTGCGCAACGCCGGGGGCGAGTGGGTGGACAAGACGGTACAGGTGGATCAGCAGCTGGTCACGAGCCGGAAGCCCGACGACTTGCCGCAATTCAACGCCAAGCTGATCGACGTGTTCGCGAGCTCGATATCCAACCGGCTGGTCGATGAGGCGGGTCAGGAATCATTTCCGGCCAGTGATCCGCCGTCGTGGAGTCCATCGACGGCCGGCAAAGCAAAGTCGCAGCCGCCCATGTAGGTGGCGCAGATCCTGATCGCGCATTCCAACCACGGCGGGGCCAGCATTTGGCTCCGCCGATTCGTTTTCGTTTGTCTCCATTGAACCTCTCAGGCGTGGCAGATCGACGCAGGGTGATCGGCGGCCGATCGTCTAAACCTCCGCGGCATTACCGGAGTCTCACTCTCGAGACCACCGGGAAAGTGGCATGGCCGCACTGGCGGAGCCTGAAACGATTGGCGCACCGAGACGCAATGTGATGGAGCTGGTTCGGCGCGCGCAGGCGGGCGACGACGATGCGTTCGGTGCACTGTACCGAGAGCACGTGGGGCGCGTTCACGCGCTCTGCCTGCGACTGGCCTCGGACCCCGCGCGGGCCGAGGACCTGACGCAAGACGTGTTCGTCCGCGCGTGGCAATCGCTCGGCACCTTCCGCGGCGAGAGCGCGTTCTCGAGCTGGCTGCACCGGCTGGCCGTGAATCTCGCTCTCAACGCCGAACGTGCGCGGGGCCGGCGACTGCTCCGCGTGCTGAGCGAGGGAGCTGGAAACGATTTCGATGCGGCGGCGTGGCAGCGTGTGCCGGGCGCGGACATCGATCTGGAGCGAGCGATCGCGTCGCTTCCAAGTCGCGCGCGAACCGTATTCGTGTTGCACGACGTCGAGGGATACCAGCACGACGAGATCGCCCAACTCACCGGGACGGCCGTCGGCACATCGAAGGCGCACCTCTTTCGGGCGCGTAGACTGTTGAGGGAGGCACTGGAGCGATGACCTGTAAAGCCATGGAACCGCTGCTCGACGACTACGCCGACGGAACGCTGGATGCGGCGCGTCGTCAGCACGCCGAAGCGCATCTCCGCGAATGTGCTGCGTGCCGAGCGGAAGTGCAGGCGCTTCGCGGCCTGGCGGCGCGCGTGGCGGCCGCGCCTCGCAGTGTGCAGCCGAGCGCCGACCACTGGCTCGCGATTCGGTCGCGTATGCCCGCTGGTTCATCGGTGGAAGGCGACGTGTCGCGCCGGGGCTGGCGGGTACAGGCCTGGCAACTCGCGGCGGCCGTCGTCTTGATGGCGCTCTCATCGGCGGCGACGGTGTGGGTGATGCGCCAGGCGTCCGACGCGAAGGCGCCGCCGCCGGTGGCGAGCACTCAGCAACAGACGCCGCCTCAGCTGCGGTTGATCGATGCTCAATACGTACCGGTGGCGACCGACCTTGCCGCGCTCCTCGACGCGCATCGAGCCGAGTTGGCGCCGAGCACGGTGACGACGGTCGAGCGTAGTCTGCGCACCATCGACCAAGCGATTGCTGAAGCGCGCGCCGCGTTGGCGCGCGATCCCAACAATTCTGATCTCGCCCACCTGCTGTCGTCCGGCTACGAGCAGAAGATCGATCTGCTGCGCCGTACGTCGCAACTGATGGCTCGGAGCTGACATGACGCTCGACCTCACATGGGCAATGCGATGTGCTGGCGCGACCCTCTTGCTCGGCGCGGCGGCGAGCGTGGTCGGGGCGCAGCAGAAGATCAGCAGGCGCAGCGCGGTCGGCGCCACGTCGCCAATCCGCGTCAACAATTTGAGCGGAACCGTTCGCGTCATCGGTTGGGACCGCGACTCGCTCGTCGTCACCGGAGTGATTCCCGACTCGGCGAAGTTCTTCTTCGGCGCGGGGGCATATGGGGCGAAGATGGGCGTCGACGTCCCGGGCAACATGGAGCCAAAGCCGGCGTTGTTGGAGCTGCACGTGCCGAAGGGCGCGCGCGTGTGGGTGAAGACCGGAAACGCCGACATCGAGGTGAGCGGCGTGACTGGCGGGCTCGATCTCAACATCGTCGGCGGCCACATCAAGGTGACCGGATCGCCGCGCGAGCTGAACGCCGAAGCGATGGACGGATCGATCGAGATCGACGGATCGCCACCGTGGCTTCGCGCCAAGAGCGCGACCGGGGCCATCACGCTCAAAGGGTCGAGCGAAGATGCCGGATTCACGACGGTGAGCGGCACGGTGACGGTCAGTGGCGCGAAGCTCGAGCGGGCGCGCTTCGAGTCGGTCACGGGGGACATGTCGGTCGCGATGACTCCTGTGGCCGGCGGCAACTTCGATTTTGAATCGCATAGTGGCACGATCGACCTGCGACTTCCCGGCGACGCGGACGCGCAGGTGGACGTGTCGACAGTGCACGGAACGATCAAGAATGGGCTCACCGCCGCGCGGCCGGTACCAATGCTGGACGCGCGCGGGAACGAGCTTGCCTTCAGAGTGGGGAAGGGCGGCGCGCTCGTCCGGATCCGCTCGTTCAAGGGCGCCGTCCTGCTTGGCCGGCAGTGACTCCCGCTCTTCACGTCAACGTACGAGGAGAATCGTTCATGTCACGCAATACACATCGCACCATCACGATCGCGGCGGGGCTCGTGTGTGCCGCGTTGCTCGGTGCCGCGACATCGCCGGCGAAGCCGGCGCACGCGAAGGGACCGCCATGGGTGTCGATCGAATATCCGGTCAACCCCTTCGACCCGACGATGCGCGGAGCCGTGCTGCTGGTGCACGAGTTTCATCACGCGCAGCAGGTCGCGGGGACGGTCGAAGGAACCGCGGAAGGATTGGTGGACGGCGCGCGGCGCACGATCAAACTTCGCTTCGACACCACCTCGCGCACGGGCGTGTTCGCGCTGCGCAAACAGTGGCCGACCGAGGGGACGTGGTCGCTGTTGATCAAGGTATTTCAAGGGCACGATGCGGGGGCCACTGCCGTCGTCGACATCGGCCCGGCCGGTGAGATCGCGTTGGTGCGCGTGCCGACGAAGCGCCAGGATCGATGGGACATTCCGCAGGATGTGTCAGCGCGTGAGATCGACAGCACGCTGAGCGCGCGTGCGGGGAGATCGACGGCGCGTCGTTAGGCGGTAGCGACCGGGTCTTTCGCGAGCGCGACGCGCGGGTGCATCATCCGCCGTCGCGCTTTCGCGTTCACCCATCCAATGGCCCACACCCTTCCACTCGTCGGACGCTCCGACGAGATCGCGATGCTGCAGCGTCTGCTCGATGACGCGTCCGAGGGGCGCGGCTCGGCGATTTTCGTCGCGGGCGAGGGGGGCGTCGGCAAGACGCGTCTGGTGACCACGATCGCCGGCACGGCCGCGGAGCAGGGTTGGACGATCGCGCTCGGGCGTGCGTATCCGGTGGAGGCGGGCGTGCCCTACGCCCTGTTCTCCGACGCGATGACGCCGCTGCTGCGCTCGCTCGATCAATCGGCGCTCACGCTGCTCACGCGCGGCGGCGCGGACGAGCTGGCGGCACTCTTCCCGGGGCTCGCGCCCGCTGACGACCGATCGCGGTCGGGCGCGCGTGGCGATCCGAGCGAGATCAAGACGCGGCTGCTCTGGAACTTCGCGCAGTTCCTCGGTCGATACGCGGCGAAGAAGCCGTTGCTGCTGGTGCTCGAGAACCTCCAATGGGCGGATAGCGCGTCGCTCGAGCTGCTTCATTTCGTCGCGCGGCAGCTGGGATCGATGCGCGTGGCCGTGGTGTGCACGTACAACGATCTGGAGCGCGATCAGAGCCCGTCGCTGCGCACCATTGAGTCGAGCCTCGTCTCGTTGGGCGCGGCGCGCGTGCACCCGCTCGGTCCGCTCACGCGCGCGGGGACGGACACGCTGCTGCGCGAGGGCTTCGGCGCCGACGCCGGCGCGGCGCGAGAGTTCGCCGCGCTACTCTACGGCTGGACTCGCGGCAATCCTTTCTTCCTCGAGGAAGTGCTCGGCGCGCTGATCGACGCCGGCACGCTGTATCAACGCGACGGCGCGTGGCACGGATGGGAAGTCGAGACGCTCGCGCTGCCGGCGTCGATTCGCGACGCGCTCAGGGCCCGCGTGTCGCGGCTGTCGCCCGAAGCGCGCGCGCTTGCCGACATCGCGGCGGTGATCGGCACGCGCGCCAGCTACGACGCCCTTCGGTGCGTGACGACCGTCGAGCGGAGCGAACTGCTGGCCGTGCTCGACGAGCTGCGAGGGGCGAACGTGTTGATCGAGAGCGAGAGCGCCGCCGCCGTGGTGTACGACTTCGCGCATCCCATGGTGCGGGACGCGCTGTACGGCGAGCTCGGGCTGGCGCGCGCGCGCCAACTTCACGCGACGGTGGGGGAGTCGTTGGAGCGTTATTACGGACAGCGCGCGCTCGACCATGCCGACGAGCTGGCGTTCCACTTCGCGCGCGCGAACGCGGCCGATCTCACGCCGAAAGCCATTCGCTATCTCGTCGCGGCGGGCCGCTCGGCATTGAAGAAACACGCCAACCGCGAGGGGGCGAACTATCTGAGCGCGGCGCTGGAGCTGGCCGACCGATCCGGTACCGACGCCGATCGTGATCGGGCCGGGGGTGATCCTCCGCTGGTCGACCAGCTCGCGCGCGCGCGGCAGCGCCTGGGCGAGTACGATGCGGCGCTCGCGCTCTGGGTGCGCGCGCTTTCCGATGCGGTGACCGCTGATGATCAACTTCGCATCGCCGCCATCGAGCGGCGCATGGGGCTGGCGAGCTACTGGCGCGGCAGGCACCAGGAGGCGCTCACGCACTACGAGCGAGGCATCGCCGCCGCCGGGCGCGCCGGTGATGTGGTGCTCGCCGCGCGCCTGCTCATTGCGACCGGTGTCACGTACGTCGAGCTGGGCCGGCCCGCCGATGGCGAGCGAGAGATGCAGCGTGCCCTCACCGTTGCCGAATCGCGAAAGGATTCGCCGCTGATGGCGCGCGCGCATCGGGCGTTGCTGCTGTTGCACCTATGGACCGGATCGCCCGAGCGCGCTCGCGAGCACGGCGCCCACGCGATCGAGCTATCGCGCGAGTCGGATCAATTGACGGTCGAGTGGTCGGCGCACTGGGCGCTGGCGCTGCTCGGCGGATTGACTGGCAACGCCGACGAAACGCAGCGCCATTTGCGCGAGAGCGAGCGGCTCGCCGACCAGCTGCATTCGCCGGTGCTTCGTTTGTGGTCGGCCGAGATCGAGATCGAGGTCGCGTCGGCGCAAGGCGATTGGTCCGGCGCCCTGGCGATCGCCGAGCGGTCGGTGGCGCTGGCGCGCGTGCTCGGCCAGCGCGCGCTATTGCCGCGGCTTCTGGTATGGTCGGGAATTCTCTACCTGGGCCGCGGCGAAATGGAGCGCGGGCGCGCGAGTATTGACCAGGCGTGGGACCTCAGCGGGGCGTCGCGCGGGGCGAGTGGTCACGTTGACGTACACACGGTGGTGCCGGCGCACACCGGCCGCGCGACCTATCACCTCGCGGTGGGCGAGTACGCCGAGGCCATGCGTGTGGGCCGGGCCGGCCTCGCCATCGCGGACCGGTCGGGCTATGTGGTGTGGGGGATCTACCGTCTGCTACCGGTGATCGCCGAAGCGTCGCTCCGCATCAACGATCTCGCCAGCGCGCGATGGGTGGGCGAGCGGCTTCGGCGCGACTCGGAGCGCGTCGGCCATCCACTCGGTCTCGCGTGGGCCGATGCATGCGACGCACTGGTCGCCACGCTCGGCGGCGACGCCGAACGCGGCGTCGGGGTCCTTCGCGACGCGGCGAGCGCGCTCGAAGCGATCCCGTTCGTGCCCGACGCGGCGCGTCTTCGCCGTGAGCTGGGATTTCGCTTGGCGGAATTGGGAGACCGCGAGGGCGCCCTTCGCGAGCTGCGAAGCGCGCATGACGTGTTCGCGAAGCTGGGTGCGGCGCCGGATCTCGCCACCGCGCGGGAGCAGATACGCGAACTGGGGGCGCGACCGCCGACGCGCGCATCGGCGCCCGGCGCGGCGGGTCTGACGCCGCGCGAGGTCGAGATCGTGCGATTGGTCGCTGAGCGCAAATCGAACAAAGAGATTGGCAAAGCGCTCGACATTTCATCACGCACCGTCAGCACGCATCTCTCGAACATCTTCACGAAGCTCGAGGTCACGACGCGCGGCGAGCTGACGGATTACGTGCGAGAACATCGGCTCTAGCGAAGCACGGCGCGCTTCCTGGAATCAGTTCTTCAACAACCGCACTCCACCTGATCCCGTTTCGATGCGGATGCGCCCCGACCCGTTTCCGATCTTGCCCCGGAGGGCGCGGCGGCTGGTGCCGGACATCGTGATGGCGAAGTCGGTGTTGATGTCGCCACTGCCCGTTTCGACATCGATCTCCGCGCCGAGGTCGGCCGGCGCGCGAATGGTGACGCCGCCGGAGCCGGCCTCGATCTCGAGGAGTTTCGGGCTCGAGAGCAACTGCAGCTCCACACCGCCGCTGCCGGCATCGATCTTCACGTTAGATGATCTGATTCCGGTCGCGTTGACGCCGCCCGAGCCGGCATCGATCGACAGCGACGTCACGTCGGCGTCGGTGAGGCGCACGCGGCCAGAGCCGACGTCGAGATTGAGCGAGCCGCCCTTCACGCGCGAGATCACCGAGCCGCCGGAGCCCGCGTCGACGCTGAGGCTGCCGTTCACGTCGCTCGCCTCCACTCTCCCGGAGCCGGCATCGATCGAGAGTCTGCCCGTCGTGTTTCGCGTGATGACCGTCGCGGCGGCGACATCGATCGTGAGATCGCCATCGACGTTTGTCGCGCTCACATCGCCGAGGCCGAGATTGAGCGAAACGCGCTTGCCGCGCGGCACGAGCACCTTGAGATCGGCGTGGGCATCCATGCCGCTTCCGTACGACGAAATCTCGACGCGGCGGCCACGATCGCCATCGTCCTTGTCGTTGAAGGTGCCGTCTTCGTGCACGTGCATCGTCGTGCGGCTTCGGGAGCCGCGATCATCCTCTTGCTGCCGGTACACCACGCGCTCGTCGGAATAGATGATGCGGAGCGATTCGCGGCCGCGGATCAGGCCCGACTTGACGTCGAGTTTGGCGGCATCGGCGCCGCCGCGCGTGATCTGGACGACGACATCGGCCCCGGTGCCGGCCTCGATCGTCGCGCGTCCGGCGAGATTGTAGATCGCCACGCTGTCGCCGCGGAGCGACACGGACTGGGGTGTCTGCGCAACGGTGGATGCCGCTGATCCCACCGCGGCGACGAAAGAGGCGGCAACGCGGAGGCTAATGGCTCGGCTCATGAGAGTACCAAATGGAAGAGGCTCGCGGCGCGGTGCGAGCGGCCCGGACAGCCACCGATCAACGACAAATGGCAACGGCAGCCGCAGATTTTCGCAGATGGGCGCAGCGAGAGGAGCCGCGCTGATGGGTGAGACAGCGCTCAGCCGCGCTTGGTTTGAAGACGCGGCGGCGCGACATTTTCGAGGCTACGGCAGCGTCTTTGGCTTGTCGTCGTGCGTGAAAAGCAGACTTTGGCGCGCGCCGTCGTACATCGCCTGCACGATGTTCGCCTGATCCGGGAACATGTCGAACATCAGTCGGTTGTGGACATGCACGCCCTTGAGGCTCGGGGCCGGCGCGGTGAGGACGATCCAGATCAGATCACCGGTGCGACGCGTTCCGCCCCACTCGAGCGCGATCGGCTTGCCATCCTTGCCGGCGAGCGTGAAGTACGATTTCACGTACGTGAAGACTGCCGCATCGGCCAGCTGGCCGCGGGGCGACATTTGATCGCTGGTGCGGCGCGCGACGGCGTTGCCGAAGTCGTCGGCGAACAGCTTGATGGTGATGTGCGCCCGGTGATCGATCGAGGTGTACGTGATCTCGGTGAGCGACGTGTGCAACGGATGGCGCGCCTCCCCCGTCGCGACCAGCGGGGCCGCGACACACGCCATCATCGTGACGAGGCGGCGCACCTCAGCCGGGCCAGCGTTCGATCGCCCAACGAGTCGCCACCAGGGCCACCACCGCCGACACGCCGAGGATGCGCAGCCGCAAGGGCGACGGCGCGCGCTCGGGCAGGCGGAGCATCGATAGCACGCGGTCGATCGCGGCGAGGAACAGGAAGGCGACGGCGATCACGATGATCTGCCCGAACTCAATGCCGATGTTGAAGCCCAACAGCGGCACCGCGACGTGATCCATGAACAGCGCCTTGAGCGCGTTGGCGAATCCGGCGCCGTGCACGAGGCCGAACACGCCGGCGAAGACGGGGCGGTAGCGTCCACCCCACGGCGCGGAGGCGCGATCGCGCACGATCAAATTCTCGACGGCCGTCGCGACAATCGTGACCGGAATGAGAAATTCGATCAGCTTCGTGGGCAGCGTGACGGCGCCGGTCACCGCGAGACCGAGCGTGATCGAGTGGCCGACGGTGAAGGCCGAGATGACCCACAGCGCCGGTCTCCAATCGCGATAGCGATAGATCGCCGCGAGCGCGAGCAGGAACAGGATGTGGTCGGCGGCCTCGATATCGGTGATGTGACGAAAGCCGAGCTCAACGAAAGTGATCAGTTCGTTCATGTTGGAGATGTCAGGCGTCAGATGCCGAATGTCGGTGACTGCACATGTTCTCCACGGGTGACGACTGACTACCGCTGCTCGCGCGACAACGAATCGAGCGTGGCGCGGGCGATGGCGGGTTGCGTCGGGTGAAAGTATGGATTCGTCGCCAAGGCGTGCGAGAGGTACCAGCGAGCTTCCGACTTTCGGCCGAGTGCACGCTCGATCATCCCGGCGTGATAGAACAGCATGGCGTCTTTCGTGTGCTGGGACAATGCGCTCGTCATCGCGGCGGCGGCCTCGAGGTCGCGGCCCTGCTTGTGGAGCGCCCAGGCGAGGAGATCGTAGCCGTAGACGTCCTTGCGCGTCGTCAGCTCCTCCTGCGTCTTCTCCAAGACCTCGGCCGTGCGGCGGTCGTGATCGAGGAGGAAGAGGCTCCAGGCACGGTGATAGGCGCCGGGCTGGCCAGCCACCACGACTTCCAGCGTTTTGGCATAGTCGGCGGACTTGGCGCTGTCGCCCGTGGCGGCGTATGCATCGCTGAGCACGCCGAGCGTGGCGGGGTCGGGGAGGATCGCGATGGCGCGCTCGCCGTACTCGATCGCCCTGGCGGCTTTGCCTCGAACGAGCTCGAGCCTCGCCATGGCGGCGAGAAGCCGGTAGTCGCCGGGCTCGATTGCCAGTCCGGCGCGGAACGCGCTCTCGGCCCGGTCGATGCGCCCGTTGCGCAGCTCGATGTCGCCGACGCGAAGATCGAACCATGCCGCCTGCTCTCGTGGGATGTCGAGACGCGTGAGCGACTGGTCGCGCGTGTCGATCAATGTCTTGCGCGCGAAGTCGGTGTAGCCCGTGACTTCCGCCCAGCGCGCGAGGCGCGGCGCGACGGAGAGCTCGCGACGCTGAGGCGCGAGGGAATCGAACGTCGTCTTGGCGCCGGCGTAGTCGCCGAGCTCGAGTTGGATCTCGCCGAGCGTGGCACGATACGACGGGACCCACGGATCGTTGTCGATCGCCAACTGGATGGCATCGCGCGCCTCGGCAAAGCGATGCTGCGCCATGAGCGACGAAGCGAGAACAACGTACGTCTTGGCATTGCGGTTCGTACGCTCAGCCAAGGAGCGGCGCGCGAAGTGCTCGGCGTGCTCGTAGTCGGTGTATTCACCGCTCTCGCGGCCGCGTTGGAGGTAGAGCGCGGACAGCATGCCGAGCCCAAGCGCGCTGGTCGTGTCATAATCGACGACGCGCGTCCAGGCGGCGATGTAGAGATCGCGTTGGCCGAGCTCGCTCATTCCGCGCGAGGCAATCGGAGGCAACGGCGCCTCGCGACTCTGTGCGACTTTCACGCCGACCACCGTAGCGGCGGCGACGGCTGCCAGCCCGAGCACGACCAGACGAGTCTTCATAGAATCACACGCATCGTTGAATGGGAGAACGGCACCCGGCTCGGGCGAACCCGAGCCGGGCTCATGCGAATGAGAAATCAGCGCGGCGCTTCGAGGTACGGAAAGGTCGCGGAGAACGAACGGACCGACGCCGGCACGTTGTCGGTGCACAGCGGCAGCGTAAACGGCGCGCAACTGGCGCCCGTCGGCGAGAGGAGCGTGCTAAAAACAGCGGTGAGCCCGATGTCCACGACGTCATCGCTCAGCTTGCGACCGCCCCAACCGACAGTGGGTCCGAGGATGACGTAGCTGAGCCAGCCGGCGTTTGCCGGAGTGCGATTCGGGTAGACGACGAGATAGTCGCCGGGGAAAACGATGGCGCCAGCAATGGCGTCGCCCAGCGCGGCGGGACGGCCGCCGACACCGGTAACGAAGTCGCGGATCTTGGTCTTGGTGAGGCATCCGCCGGCGACCAGATCATCCTGCGCGGGGGTGGTGCCGTTGTGGCATCCGTGATCGCGCTTCTGGAAGAAGACTTCGCTGGTGAGCGGATTGCCCAGGCGCTCGATCTGCGTGTAGACGCGATTTCCGTCCGGGCCGGTGATCGTGTTGTTGTCCTTACAAGCGCCCATCACGGCCACGACGGCCAGCGATGTCAGCGCCACGGTGTTTCGTACGGTCCTCATCGGTTCTGCTCCTCCGCATGTGCGGGGGTGAAGATTCTATTGGTGAGAGCGACGCGCGAACCTATCGGCGCCGCCAAAGAGCGTTATCGGCTGATCGTTCCCCAGACACCGATCTTCGCTGCCAGATCGGTCGCGGACAGGGCGCCCATGAGCTGGGACTTCGGAAGCTCGATCACGATCGCCAGCGTGTTGGCACGGAGACCACCGGCACCAGCACCGAGGATATCGACGCCGGGGCTGCGGAAGGTGAGCGGACCCTGCACGACGCCGGACAATGGTCCGGTTGCGGGGCGACGGTCCGGGAGGATCTTGAAGAACTGTTCGAGATCGATGAAGAACGGATCGCCGCGAAGGCCGGCCCACACCTGGATGCCCGTCGCCGAGCCGAGGACTGTGTTGAGTGCGCCACTGGTGACCGTTCCGGTGGAGATCAACGTGTACTTCATGCCACCGTTTTGCAGCGACGCGCCGGGAGCGACCGGACCGCGCACGCTGATCGTCTGATCGGCGCCTGTGCCGGACGCGGTGATCTGGAAGACCAGATCCTCGACGGCGTCGCCGTTGTTATCGATCTTGATCTGATAGAGCAGGTTCGGGTCGAAGAACGTGGTGGGTGTCCCGATGATCGGCGACGACGTCGTCATCACAAGGGTGATGCGATCGGCGGCCGAACCGGGGAATGCGTAGACATCGTTGATGTCCATGCGTGGGTTGAGCTCGACTTCGGGTGTGTCCTGGTGATCGGACGCCCAGAGCCGTGCGCCACCCGCGGCGACGCCGACGGCGACGGCCGCGGCGAGAGCGAGCGTGCTACGACGTGACAGCGTAAACCGCCTCATACCGCTACCTCCAGAAATAAGAAATAAGTACCAACGACAAACGCATACCAGCGTGAACACGAGAGAGAGGAACGCGGTATGTACGACAATCTTGCCCGAACGGATTGGTGGGCGAGGAAATTGGTTTTACCAGGCGGGCTCGGCGCGACCAAAAGAGGCTCACCGCGGTTCCGCGCCCAGTTCGTGCATCGATCAACCTCACCACCAGGGCGTTCGGCACATCGGATAGTCAGTCCGATCGCCGTGCGATGCGCGTGCCGCTAACGACGAGCGCGTCCCGAGCCAACTGGACGCCGTGCCGGGGTCGTCCTGCTTCGAGCCCGGCGCGCGCTCGGTGTCGTGTCGCGCGCGAATTCCACTGTCGGGATTTTCCTGACACCCGATTTCATTCGACCAACGCTACGTAGCTAGGCAGATACCGTACCGTCGCGCTTGACCGATGTGAGCGAGGCCGATAATGTCCGCGCCAACGCTCGTCTTCTCTCACGGTGCCGCCGATCCATGGCCGATTCTCCCGGTGAAACGCTTCTCACGATGTGGCGGCGCCTCAGCTCGAAGCCGGGCGGGAAGACGATCTTCAGCATTCTGCTCGGCCAGATGGTGCCGTACACCGGAAGTATCTCACCGCGCGTGATGGAGCTGCGGCCCGGATACGCGAAGGTGCGGATGCGCGACCGGCGCGGTGTGCGGCAACACCTCAAATCGATTCACGCGGTGGCGCTGGTGAATCTGGCCGAAGTCACGAGCGGCCTGGCGATGAACGTCGGTCTTCCGGCCGACGCGCGCGGCATCGTGCGCGGCCTGTCGATCGAATACCTGAAGAAGGCGCGTGGCACCGTCACCGCCGAGTGCACGACGGAGATCCCCGACGCGAGTGTACGGCGCGACCACATCGTCCGCGCGACGATCACGGACGAGAGCGGCGATGTGGTGGCCACGGCAGACGTGGTGTGGGTGGTCGGGCCCGCGAAGAAAGGCTGAGCCGCGCCGCCGCCCATGACGCCGCGCATCGCCACGCCATTCACGCGCCAGGTCGGGGTCGATGTGCCGCTGATCTGCGGCGCGATGTATCCGTGTAGCAATCCGGAGCTCGTCGCCGCGGTCTCGGCCGCCGGCGGGATTGGAGTGATGCAGCCGATCTCACTCACCTACGTGCATGGCCATGAGTTTCGCGAAGGAATTCGGCTCATGCGCCGGCTCACGGACAAGCCGATCGGGATGAACGCGCTGATCGAGCAATCATCGCAGGCGTACGCCGACCGGATGTCGAAGTGGATCGACATCGCGCTCGAAGAGGGGATTCGTTTCTTCGTCACCTCGTTGGGCAACCCGCGCTGGGTGGTCGATCGGGTGACGCCCGTAGGGGGCATCGTCTATCACGACGTCACCGAGCGAAAGTGGGCGCTCAAGGGCCGTGACGGCGGTGTGCACGGGCTCATCGCGGTGAACAATCGCGCAGGCGGTCACGCCGGCGGGCAAAGCGCGCAGCAACTGTTCGACGGGCTGAGCGACCTGGGTCTTCCATTGATTTGCGCCGGCGGCATCGGCGACGAAGAGGGCTTCGTGGCGGCGCTCGAGATCGGTTACGCGGGCGCGCAGCTCGGCACGCGCTTCATCGCGACGACGGAATGCAACGCGAAGCCGGAGTACAAGCAGGGAATTCTGGATGCAGACGAGAGCGACATCGTGCTCACGGAGCGGCTCACCGGGGTGCCGGTGTCGGTGATCAACACGCCGTACATCCAGCGGCTGGGCACGCGCGCCGGACGGTTCGCGCGCTGGATGCTTCGGGGCCGCAAGACCAAGCACTGGATGCGCACGATCTACGCGCTTCGCTCGCTGCACCGTCTCAAGCACACCACTGGCGACGCCAATCAGGATTATTGGCAAGCCGGCAAGAGTGTGGCGGGGATCACGAGCATCGAGCCGGCCGCGGAGATCGTCGAGCGCTTTGCCCGCGCGGCCGAAGCGCGCTTCTCCTCAGCGACGCGTCGTTAGGCGCCGACGTGCCTCGTGCGCGTTGGCGACGGCCTCGTCGGTCGTATGCGCCGTCGCACTGAGATGTCCGACCTTCCGGCCGGGACGGGGTGATTTGCCGTAGAGAAAGCAGCGCACGCCGGGAATCGCCAGAGCCGCATCGAACGCCGGCGGTGCATCGCCGAGCCAGAGATCGCCGAAGAGATTGATCAGCGCCGCCGGACGAACCACATCGGTCGCGCCGAGCGGAAGATCGCATACCGCGCGCACGAGCTGCTCGAATTGACTCGTGAGGCAGGCGGCCTCGGTGTGGTGAAAGGTGTTGTGCGGGCGGGGCGCCAGCTCGTTCACCAGCAGCCGTCCGTCGCGGAGCCAGAACATCTCGATCGCGAGCAGTCCCTCGATGTCGAGCGCGGCGGCGATGGCGCGGCCGAGAGAAGTCGCGCGCTCGGCGACGTCGTCGGGAATCGGGGCGGGGATGACCGACCAGTCGAGCACCTGATGCTCGTGGTGATTCAGCGCGACGGGAAATACCGCCGATTCGCCGGCTGGACGCCGCGCCACCATCACCGAGATCTCCTCGCGCAGATCGACCCCTTGCTCCACCACGCAATGCGCCGACCCGACATCGCGCCACACCGTCGCGGCATCGGCGTCGCCCTCGACGCGCGCTTGGCCACGGCCGTCGTAGCCGCCGGTCGAGGACTTGACGTAGCGCACTCCGGAGAACGCCGCGAGCGCGACGCCAAGCTCGGCCTCTGACGCGGCCACGTGGTACGGCGCGACCGGGAAATCGTGCGCCGCGAGCCAATCCTTCTGTCGCGCACGATGCTGCACGATCTCGAGCACCGCGCCCGACGGACGAGTTGGCGCGTGCGCGGCCGCGGCGTTCATGCTGGCGGGAGAAATCTTCTCAATCTCGACCGTCACCACGTCGCACCCGCGCGCGAGCTCGGCCGCGGCGGCGGCATCGGCGAAGCTGGCGGTGATCACCAGATCGCTCACCGCGCGGGCGGCGCAGTCGGGATCGGGATCGAGCACGTGCACGCGGTAACCGAGCGAGCGCGCCGCGAGCGCGGTCATCCGTCCGAGCTGTCCGCCGCCGAGAATTCCGATCGTGCCACCCGGAAGCACGACCGTCACGACATCACGCGCATGGAATCAAGGCAGCTGCTGCAGCAGCACGTCGTGCTCGCGGGCATCGCGCCAGGCGCGCAGCTTCTCGCGCAGCTCGGGCTGCGCCGTGGCGAGAATGGCGATGGCGAGGAGCGCGGCGTTGGCGGCGCCCGCCTCACCGATCGCCATCGTGCCGACGGGCACGCCCTTCGGCATCTGCACGATGGAGAGGAGCGAGTCGAGTCCGTTCAGCGCGGTTGCGGGAATCGGAACGCCGAGGACGGGAATCACCGTCTTCGCCGCGGTCATGCCGGGCAGATGGGCGGCGCCCCCCGCGGCGGCGATGATCACCTGCAATCCGCGTTTTTCCGCGGTCTCGGCGTAGTCGAACATCCAGTCGGGCGTGCGGTGGGCCGAGACGATGCGCACTTCGTGCGGGATCTTGAACTGCGTGAGCAGCTCGACCGCCGACGCCATATGCGGGTAGTCGCTCTTGCTCCCCATGATCACGCCGACGAGCGGTGTGGTCTTGCCGGAGCTTTGCGACGTTGCATCCGCCATGAGTAATGATCCGGATCGGCGTGAGGAGCGCTGTGGCGCGGCGCGAGCGGGTAATGTACGCCGCAGCGAGAAACCCGACAATGCGACAGACGCGGGTCGGATGCACGAAGCCCCGCGGCTTGCGGCCGCGGGGCTTCGAAGACTATCGGGACCCGTGTTGCTACGGTTTCGGGAGTCGAATCGTCTGGCCGTCCGAGCTGCCGCCAGGTGCAGCCAACAGAGCGCCCTGACCCGCGACGCTCGGGCTGACGAACGGCCCCGTGACGTTGATCGTAAACGTCACAGCGTACGGACCCGCTGCACCGAAAGAGATGCTCCACGGGAAAGTCGCGGTGCCTGCACTCGTCGGAGCGTTCACAGAGACATGGACGCCCGTGACATCGTTCCTCAGTGTCGGGATGTTGTAGGTGATGCCGGTGCCGCCAGTTATACCTATCGACCCGCCGGCGGTGGGAATGGCCGGAACGATGTTGCCGTAAGCGTCGACGGGAGCGGCATACAGTTCGATCGGCGGCACCACGCCGACCGCCACCGTCTGGTTATCCCCGGTGATCTTTCGCAATCCAGCGATCGGGCCCGGAGTGTTCGTCGTGTTGAACGTCACGGAGGCCGTGCCAGCGGTTGCGACGACCGTCTGCGCGCCGCTCACCGTGCCGAGCGTGACCGTCGTGCTGGCCTGACCGCTGGCATTGGTCGTCGACGCGGGAGCGCTGCCGCCGCCCGACACCGCCCACGTCACCGGCGTGCCGGTCGCCACGTTGTTGCCGAACTGATCCTTCACCTGCACGGTGAACGTGATGCCGAGCACCGTCGCCACCAAGCCCGTCTGTCCGTCGCCGGCGACCTTCGTCACCGTGAACGGAGCGCCCGGCACTGCCGTCGCCGTAAAAGTCGCCGGCGTTGCGGCGCCAGACACCGATGCGGTGGCGCCGTACGCGCCTGGCACCGTGCCGAGCGTGAGCGTCGCGGTCGCGTTGCCGCTGGCGCTGGTGGTCGACGTCGCCGCGATCGATGCGCCATTGCCGCCCGTCGCCGCCCAATTCACGGTGGCGTTCGGGATCACGTTGTTGAAGGCGTCCTTCACCACCACCGTGAATGCCGTGGCGAGCGCTGCGCCCACAGCGCCAGTCTGCGCATCGCCGCTCACCTTCGTGACGCTGGCCGCCGGGCCTGGATTCGCCGTCTCGGTGAACGTCGCCGAGGTGAGTCCGGTGCCGGTGACGGTCACCGTGCGGATACCTGCATCGTTGCCGAAGGTGAGCGCCGTCTGCGCATTGCCCGTCGCGTTCGTGACCGCCGTGCCCGGAAGCAGCGCGCCCGTGCCGGTGAGCGTGAAGGTGAGCGTGACGCCGGGGATCGGGTTGAGGAACGCGTCGGTGACCTTCACCACCAGCGGCGCCGCCAGCGCGGCGCCGACGGTGCCGGTCTGCGCATCGCCGCTGACTTTGGTGATGGTCGAGGCCGCCGCGGCGGTCGCCGTAATGTTGAAGGTCACCGTGATTGGGCCGCCCAACGTCTGCACGGTCGCGACCGCCGTCTTCGCGCCTGTCGTGCCACCGGCAATGGTGAACGTCACCGACATCAAGCCGTTCGCGTCCGTCGTGCCGTACGGGATCGAAAAGGTACCGGCGGCGCTCGTCCAGGAGACCGGCACGCCTTTGATCGGATTACCGTTCTGGTCCGTCACCTTCACGACCAACGGATTGGCCAGCGCGGTGCCGACGATGCCCGTCTGAATGTCGCCGCTGCTCTTGGCGAGGGCGTTCGGAAGCTGGATGACGATGCCGGTGCCGTCGTCATGACAAGCGGCAAACGCGAGCGCCGCGATGAGAATCGCCGAGCTTCGGAAGAACGAGCGCATGTGCAAAGAAACCTCGCCGGAGGGAACTGTGAGCGACACGGAGTGCAGCAGGCGGCGCGGACAGTATACGATTGCGAGGCCCCTCTCACAACCTCAAAATCGGCGTCAGCTTCCCGAACGAGGGAAGAGGAAACGCAGCATCGGCTCCATGATCGCCGCCCATGCGCTCTCGTGGTGCGTCCCACCGTCTACCTCGAAGTAGGCGAGATCGGCACCGATCACCCAACCCTTGGCAATGAGCGCGTCGCGAACGGTGCGCGCGGACTTGGCCACGCCGCGCCCTTCCGCGGTTCCGGTCGAGAGCCAGATGCGCTGTGGCGGTTTCGTCGACAGCGCCTTTACTCGCCGCACGATGAACCGGTTGTCCCACCACACCGATGGCGACAGAATCGCCAGCCGGCCAAAGATCCCCGCATACTTGAGCCCCAGATAGAGCGAGACGAGCCCGCCAAGTGACGACCCGCCGAGTCCAGTGTTCGCCATGTCGGGAAGGGTGCGATACTCGCCGTCGATAAGTGGCTTGAGCTCCTCGACCAGCATGCGGCCGTACAGGTTCGCCTTGCCGCCAACCTTCTTGGCCGAGTCGCGCGTCGGTGTGTACTCCTCGATGCGGAGGGCGCCCGCGTTGTAAATGCCGACGATGATCAGCGGATCGATCTCACCCCGGAAAATCAACGCCTGGGCCGCCTCATCCATCCCCCACTCGGTCTTCCCGAACGATGTCGCGACGTCGAACAGATTCTGACCGTCGTGCATGTAGAGGACGGGGTATCGCCGGCTCGATCCCTCGAAGTATCCGGGCGGCAGATAGACGATCACGTCGTGGTCGACGGAGAGGAACCGCGAGTGAAACGCGCGGTGCATCTCGAAGTGGCCGGTGAGCGAGTGGACTTCGGCGGGCTCGGCCGGCAGCGAGAGGACTCGGGCGTCAGGGAGCGGAGCGGGCTTCGATTCGGGTTGCATGCGGCTGCGTGAGTGGACATACAATCGCCGCCCGGACGGGCGGCGGGGCGCAAGATAGCATCGTCCGCGCCCGGCAACGAATTGTCGGGCAGCGCGCGATGCGCTACGATGTCTACATGAAAATCTTGCCGCGCGTCGTCATCATTCTCGCCGGTGCCACGGGTGCCTGCTCCTCCGGCAATCGCGTGGAGGCATCGGCG
Organism: Gemmatimonadales bacterium; assembly: GCA_038228795.1. GTDB lineage: Bacteria > Gemmatimonadota > Gemmatimonadetes > Gemmatimonadales > Gemmatimonadaceae > JALZAE01. Next base: position 159,879 of record JBBROY010000002.1, on the reverse strand, counting down.
TCGTCGTCGGACACGGCCACGGTTCTGGTGCAAGAGCGAGACGTTCGAGCGTTCGAGTCCGCGATTGCCGACGACTCGCTGGAAGGCCGCGCGACCGGCTCACGCGGCTCGGCGAAGGCGGCCGCGATCATCGCCGCCGCCATGCGCGGCGCGGGCCTCGAGCCCGCAGGCGACAGCGGGTTTTTTCAGCGCGTTCCGATTGCCGCGGCGCCGGGCCGAAACGGCGGCGCGAGCTTGTCGCTCTTACCCAGCTTCGCGGCGCTCGACACTGTGCCGGCCGAGCGCCGCCGTACGGCGGTGAACGTGATCGGCATTCTTACCGGCGGCGATGTGACACTTCGCGACCAGGTCGTGCTGGTCGACGCACACTACGATCACCTCGGCATCGGCCGCCCGGTGAATGGCGACTCGATCTACAACGGCGCCGACGATGACGCGTCGGGCACCACGGCGGTGGTCGAGATCGCACGGGCACTCGCGCGCGGACCGCGACCCAAGCGGACGATCATCTTCGCCGCCACGACCGGAGAAGAGGTGGGGCTGCTCGGCACGAGATGGTACATCGATCACCCCGCGCGGCCGCTCTCCAGCATGGTCGCGAACCTCGAGATCGAGATGATCGCGCGCCCGGATTCGCTCGCCGGCGGAGCGGGCAAGGCGTGGCTCACCGGCTTCGACCGCTCGACCATGGGCGAGAAGCTCGCCGCCGCCGGGGTCGCCGTCGTTGCCGACCCGCGACCCGACCAACAATTCTTTCAGCGGAGCGACAACATCGCCTTCGCGATGAAGGGGATTCCGGCGCACACGCTGTCGACGTTCAACATGCACACCGACTACCACCACCCGTCGGACGATCTGTCACGCGTCGATTTCGCGCATATGACGGCCGTCATCAACTCCGCGTTGGCCGCGGTGCGCATTCTGGCGAACGATGAGGCTCCGAAGTGGAAGCCCGGCGGTCAGCCCGCGCCTCGGTAGTTGGAGCGTGGTCGGCGATGAGCGCATGGCAATACATGAGTGGCCAGCCTTGCAGCCGAGTGGACCGGCGGTTGTCATAACCTCGCAACCTGACGGGAAGCTGTCTCGCCTGTGCCCCGCCGAGCGCCAGCGCCCGCCCAGGTCGTGCGTACTACGTTGGATGCTCTCCGTTCGGTATTCCCGCTCGCGCTCATCACATGCTTCTCACGGAAACACTGCAGGTCGCGATCAGCGCGCTGATTGCCAACAAGCTGCGCGCGCTGCTGACGATGCTCGGCATCGTGATCGGCGTGGGCGCGGTGATCGCGATGGTCGCACTCGGCAACGGTGCGCAACAGTCGGTGAAAAATCGCATCGCCGCGCTCGGCACGACGATGCTGCAAGTGAATCCGCGGCGCATCCAGGCTCAGGGGGTGCGGTCGCAGGACCTCAAGCCGATGACCATGGCCGACGTGAAACTGCTCGAGGAGCGCGCGACGCTGCTCACGGCGATACAGCCGCAGCAGGACAGCCGGTTGCAGGTGCAATACGCCAACAAGAACACCAATACCGATATCACCGCCACGACGTCCAACTATCTCCTGGTGCGAAAGTACAAGATGCTCGCCGGGAGGATGTTCACGGACGGCGAGGACGCCGGTAAGCATCGCGTCGCCGTGCTTGGCCACGCGCTGCTCGACCAGCTCGGCGTGGAGAATCCCGAGGCGATCATCGGCGAGTCGATTCGCGTGCGCGGCATCCAGTTCGACGTGATCGGCGTGCTCGAGGCGAAGGGCGCGGGCGGGGGATTCGGAGATCCGGACGACCAGATCCTGATTCCGCTGCAGACGGGACGCGTTCGCGTCTTCGGACGCGAGCGGTTGAACGACATCAATGTGCTGGCGCGCAGCGAGGGCGAGGTGCCCGACGCCATCGCCGAGCTCAGCAAGATCATGCGGCGCGCGCATCGCATTCGCGACGGGCAGCAGGACGATTTTCAGGTACGGGCGCAGACGGACTTTCTGGCGACGCTCGACGAGACCACCAAGACCTTCACCTACCTGTTGGCCGGCATCGCGACCGTCAGCTTGCTGGTGGGCGGGATCGGCATCATGAACATCATGCTGGTGTCGGTCACCGAGCGCACGAAGGAGATCGGCGTGCGCAAGGCGCTCGGCGCCACACGCTGGAACATCCTGCTCCAATTTCTGATCGAGGCAATCGTGCTGTGCATGCTCGGCGGACTGGTCGGCGTCGGCGCGGGCATCGGCGGTGCGATCGCCATGAGCAACATCTTTCACTGGAACACGACCATCGCACCGGATTCGATCCTGCTCGCCTTTGCGTTCAGCGCCGCCGTGGGGCTTATCTTTGGCGTCTGGCCCGCGCGACGTGCCTCGACCATGGATCCCATTCAGGCGCTGCGATACGAATAGCCGCGGCCGATAGCGCTAACACAACGCCTTTACGCGCTCAACGCGCACGGAGGTCTCGGTGTCTCATCAATCGACGTCGTTTATCGCGTCTGATGCGCTGTTGGCTCACTGGCAAGGGCATCGCCGGTTGACCCGACGTGTCATCGACGCGTTCCCCGACGACACGCTGTTCAGCTTCTCCCTCGGCGGCATGCGCTCGTTCGGCGAGCTCGCGATGGAGTTGATGGCGATGGCGATGCCGATGGTGCAGGGAACCCTCTCCGGGGAGTGGATCAATTCGAGCAACCGGGATCCGCGGCCGAAGCGGGAAGTGCTCCGCCTGTGGGATGAAAGCACGGAGCAACTCGACGCGCTATGGCCGCAGATCCCGCCGCAGCGGTTCCAAGAAACCATCACGGCGTTCGGGCAGTACCCCGGCGTGGTGCACGACCTCATCCTGTACGTGGTCGACAACGAGATTCACCACCGCGGCCAGGGCTACGTCTATTTGCGCGCGCTGGGAATCGAGCCGCCGCCCTTCTACGAACGAGGCTAGTGCGCTGCGTCATGCGCGCGCGTAATGCGGCGTCCGCTTTCGCGTACGTGAAAGAGCACCGATCACAAACGACGAGAGGCCGCCCACAGGGACGGCCTCGCGTCGTTTGCATCACACTGCACTGAAGCGCTACTCCCGAGGAGGGATTTGAACCCCCGACCCGGCGATTAACAGTCGCCTGCTCTACCCCTGAGCTACTCGGGAAGTTGGCGAAACGTATCGGGCGCGTAGCGCTCAGTCAACGTGACCTCGCACAAGATCGCAGCGCTAAATCACGGCGCGCCCGCCGGCCACGCCGCGCTCCATTTCGTTGCGCGACAGCGGCGCGCGCGTACTCGCCAACACGGTGCGCAGCCAGCGCCCGGTATGCGATGTTTCCACGCGCGCGACCTCTTCCGGGGTTCCCATGGCGACCACTTCGCCGCCATTCACGCCGGCGTCGGGTCCGAGGTCGATCACCCAGTCGGCCAACTTGATCACGTCCAGATTGTGCTCGATCAACACGACCGTGTGGCCGTGATCGACGAGCCGGTCGAGCACGCGCGCGAGCTTGCGGATGTCCTCGAGGTGCAGACCGGTCGTCGGCTCATCCATCACGTACATCTTTCGCCCGCGCGTCTTGCCGGCGTGGGCCAACTCGCGCGCGATCTTGATGCGCTGCGCCTCACCGCCCGACAGCGTCGGCGCGGGCTGGCCGAGCCGCAGGTAGCCAACTCCCACCTGCTGAAGCTGCCAGAGCGCCTGGCCGAGCTTTTCTTCGCGTGGAAAGAATCGGATTGCCGCATCGATGGTGAGGTCGAGCACGTCGTGAACGTTCTTGCCGTTCACCTTGACCTCGAGCACCTCTGCCTTGAAGCGTTTGCCGCCGCAGTCATCGCACGGCACGAAGACGTCCGCCATGAACACCATCTCGATCTGCAACTGGCCGGCGCCCTCGCATCGCTCGCACCGGCCGCCGGCGACGTTGAAGCTGAACGTGCCCGGCGAGTAGCGTCGCTGCCGGGACAGCGGTTGATCGGCGAAGATGCGCCGGATCTCGTCGAACGCCTTCACGTAGGTGACGGGATTCGAGCGCGGCGTCTTGCCGATCGGTTCCTGGTTGATCATCACGACGTCTTCGATCGCCTCCCACCCGACGATCGCGTCGAATTCGCCGATGCGCTCGCCGAGATGCTGCTTTGCCGAGTGCTCGCCATGGAGCCGGGTTTCCAGAGCGCGGTAGAGCACGTCGTGCACGAGCGTGCTCTTGCCGCTGCCGCTCACCCCGGTAACGACCGTCAGCGCGCCGAGGGGAACCCTGATATCCACGCCTCGCAAATTGTGCTCGCGCGCGCCAGTGAGCGTGATCCATCGCGGACCGAGCGTGCGACGCTCATCGGGAATCGGGATCGTCTTCGCGCCGGTGAGGTACTGTCCGGTGAGCGGGCTGTCGCCGGCCAGCGAGAGAGGCCCCGCGAACACCACCTGCCCGCCGTGCTCGCCGCTGGCCGGACCCATCTCCACCATGTAGTCCGCCGCTCGAATGGCTTCGAGATCGTGCTCGACCACGATGACGGTGTTGCCGCCCTCGCGGAGCCGCTGCAGGAGCGCGAGCAACCGGCTCACATCGCGTGGATGTAACCCGATCGATGGCTCGTCCAGCACATACGTGGTGTCGACCAACTTGCTGCCCAGCGAGTTCGCCAATCCGATCCGCTGCGCCTCGCCGCCCGAGAGGGTACGCGTGGCGCGATTGAGCGAGAGATAACCCAGGCCGACATCGAGAAGGAATCGGGCCCGGCCGCGCGCCTCGCGCAGCACGTGATTGGCGATCATCCGCTCGTTGTCGGAGAGCGGAATGTTCTCGAGCCACGGCACGAGCTGATCCACCGGGAGCTCGGCGATTTCGGCGACGGTGCGGCCGGCGACGCGTACCTGCAACGATTCAGCCTGCAGCTTGGTGCCGTGACACGTGCGGCACAGCTGCGCCGTCTGATACTGCCGCAAGAACACGCGGATGTACTGCTTGTATCGTTTTTCCTCGAGCGCCTCGAGGAAGGGAAGAATGCCGGTGTAGCCGCGCGACCGCGCATGCAGCAGCGCCTCGCGCTGCGACGCGCTGAGTTCCTGCCACGGCTCGCCGATCGGGATCCCGCTCTTCTTGGCGAACTCGGCCAGCGCGCGCCGCTTCTTCTCGTAGCGTGGCTTCGTCCACGGATCGATCGCGCCATCCCGGAGTGTGCGATCAGGGTACGGGACGATCAGTCCGATGTCGTACTCGAGTGTCGCGCCAAATCCGTTGCACGTCGGGCAGGCGCCGCGCGGATTGTTGAAGGAGAAGAGCTGCGGCGTCGGCACGGGCGCGCGCGTGCCATCGTACGCGCACTCGAATCGCTCCGTGAACCGCAGGCGAGCGGCGTCGAGTGGAAGCTGAGAGGTGGCGGGGTGCCGATTGTGAGCCGCCGAGCCGCCGGAAACAGCTGTCGAATCCCGCACCATCAGAATGACCGCATCGCCATCACCCTCGGCGAAGGCGCTGCCAATGGCGTCGGCGAGACGGCCGGCGGCGTCGGCGGAGACGACGAGTCGATCGACGATCACCAACAGTTCCTTGACCGTCGTGAGGTCGATGTTCGCGCCGGCGAGCTCATCGAGATGCATCACGCGGTCGTCGACCGAGACGCGCACGAACCCCTGCGCCCGCAGATTGTCGACCACGATTTCGTGGGTGACCTGGTCGCTGAGTACGAGCGGAAACGCGACGGAGAAGCGAGTGCCCACCGCCAGCGCCATCACGGCATCGCTGGCCGACTGCACCGTGTCGGGTTTCATCTCGCGGCCGCACTTTGGACAAAACGTATGGCCGACACGCGCCCATAGCAGACGGAGGAAGTCGTAGATCTCCGTCGCCGTGCCGACCGTCGATCGCGAGGTCTTGGTCGGGTTCTTCTGCTCGATCGCCACCGCAGGGGAGAGACCGTCGATCGAGTCGACGTCGGGCTTTTCCATGCGCTCGAGGAACTGCCGCGCGTACGCCGACAGCGACTCGACGTACCTCCGCTGTCCTTCGGCGTAGATCGTATCGAATGCGAGCGACGACTTGCCCGATCCGGACGGTCCGGTGATGACTGTAAAGGCGCGCCTCGGAATTTCGAGGTCGAACCCTTTCAGGTTATGCTGCCGCGCTCCGCGCACGATGATTCGGTCTTTCATCGCCTCGAAGTATAGCGGGCGAATGCTGTCGAGGCTCGATAGCTGGAGGGATTCAGCGCCAAGCCTCAGTCGCGCTTCCGCCCACGGAGAATCAGTCTGCCGGCGGCGAGCAAGACCATCGCGCCCAGCGTCGCGAGGGCGATGGAGCGGGGCTCGAAGCTGCCCGACGTCGGTTTGCCCCACCCGAACAGCGACGCAATCCAGCCCCCGAGGAAGGCACCCGCGATACCGAGGACGATGGTGACGATGCAGCCCGGTGGATCGCGCCCCGGCATGAGAAACTTTGCGAGGGCGCCGACCACCAGCCCGAAGATGATCCAGCTATACACCGGTGCAATCCGGGAGGCAAAAGGCGCGCGGCATACGGATCAACGTATGGCGCACCGTGGCGGCCAACCAGTCCGGGTCGGCCGCGTTCCGGTCAGGGCGTCCGTCGCAACGCCACGCGCTAGATCCACAGCAAGAGCAACGAGCCGATGATCGCCAGCACGACGCTCTGCGCCGAGAAGCCGGCGAGTCCATTGCCGGTGATGATGCCGCCGAGCGCGCCGCCGAGCATTGCGCCGACGATGCCGATCAGGATCGTGACCAGCAAGCCACCCGGATCTTTGCCGGGCCTGATGGCCTTCGCGATCGATCCGGCGATGAAGCCGAGCACGATCCAGGCGAAGAATCCCATGACCAATACTCCGCGAAAGTGAGCAGCGATGCGACGACACTGTTAGAGTACGCAACCCGTATACCAGAGGGCAGATCGTCGCCGCTTGCCGTACCCTCTCGCTGCCAATACTTTCTGCTCTCGTACCTGCAAGCGCGCCACGCAGTTCCGCCGCGACCAAGCGCGGCTGTGTGGGCGCTTGACGTTCGTCTGCCCGCTCTCCCGACGTCTCGCACTTCGACGCGATGCCATACATCCAACTCGACGGCCAGCAGTATGCGCTCGACGGCGGTGATGCCGACGTCGGGTCGTCGGCGGATGCGGCGATCAGGTTGATGGGCACGGGCATCGAGCCGGTATGCGCGACGCTGAGCATCATCGAGCCGCTGCAGGTGTTGCTGCGCCGGCGCGGGCACCAACCCGTTCGGGTGAATGGGGTGCCGATCGGCGAGGAGCCAACGCCGCTCATGCACGGCGACAAGATCGAGATCGCCGGCCGCGAGCTGTACTTCGGCGACGACCGCAAAGCGGGTAACACGGCGTTCGTGCCGAGCGTCCATCTGCCGGATGCGCGCACGCGATATCCCACGCCCGGCCGCCCCTTTGGCGCCACGGGCGGCCGGCTCGTCTCGCTCGTCGATGGCCGCGAGTATCCGGTGCCGATCAGCGGTCTGGTCATCGGACGCGATGCGACGTGCGACGTCGTCGTGGCGAGCGGCGACGTCTCGCGCAAACATGCGGTCGTCGCGCCGGGCCCGGACGGCTACGTGCTGACGGACACCAGCACCAACGGGCTGGTGCTCAATGGCCGCGCCGCTCCCGCGACGCAGACGCTGACGCGGGGCGACATCGTTCGCATCGGCGGCGAGGAGTTCCGATTTCATGCCGACGGCGGCCCGGCAAACCGCGGCGTGCTGGCCACGCTCGAGGTCATCAACGCGGGCATGTCGAAAGGGACGCTGTACGAGATCAGCATGCCGCTCGCCCACGTCGGCCGCGGCGCGCACAACGACATCGTCATCCCCGACGAAAGCATCTCCGATTCGCACGCCAAGTTTCAGCGCCGCGACAACGGCTGGTTCGTGGTCGACATGGGGTCGACCAACGGTACCTACGTCGCCGGACGGCGCATTGAGGGCGAGGCGCCGCTCGTGGGCGCACCCGATGTTCGGTTTGGTGGCGTGAAGTTCGAGTTCCGCCCGTCGGCGGCGGACGCGTTGGCTGGAATGAAAGGGACGCGCGCGATCGCCGCGCCGCGCCTCGACCGGATGCCGCCCCGCGAGGCGGTCACGACACCATCTCCCCCGCCGGCCGCCGCCGCCGCTCTGAGCGACGACGATCTGTTTCGGCGCCCGCGCGTTTCGCCTGTGGTGTGGCTGGCGGTTGTCGCGCTGCTCGCCCTGTGCGTCTTCCTTCTCCTGCAGAGCTGATAGTGAACCTTGCCGTCGCGGCCCGCACGGATACGGGGATGATCCGCTCGGGTAACGAAGACAATTTCTTCGCCAATCCGCACAAGCACCCAGGCCTGTTCGTCGTCGCCGATGGCATGGGCGGTCACGCCGCCGGCGAGGTCGCCAGCAAGATGGCCGTTGAGACGATCGTCGAGGAGCTTGCCGAGGTGAACGATCCGCGCGATCCCGTCACGGTCGACGTCATCGTGCGCTCGCTTCAACAAGCGAACCACAAGATCTACGAGCGAACGCTGACCGAGGCCGACAAGCAGGGCATGGGCACGACGGTCTCGCTCGTGCTCCTCGGCAACAATCGGTATCTCGTCGGCCAGGTCGGGGACTCCCGCGTCTATCTGCTGCGCGACGGCGTGCTGCGCCAGCTGACGAAGGACCACTCCTACGTGCAGGAGCAGGTCGACGCCGGATACCTCACGCCGGAGCAGGCGCGCTACCACCCCTATAGCAACGTGATCACCCGTTGCGTGGGCGCGAGCGACGACGTCGAACCCGACAGCTACATCGGCGACGTGATGAAAGGGGACATCTATCTGGTTTGCAGCGACGGGCTGACCGGGATGGTCGATGACAGCCGCATGCAGCAGATCTTGCTGCAGAAGGCCGGCCCGGGCCGGATGGTCGACGCGCTGATCAATGAGGCCAACGGCCGCGGCGGTCTCGACAACATCACCGCCATCGTGGTGCAGGTGACCGAGCTCGATGACGAACAGCCGACATCGCTCGCCGACACGCAAATGATGCCGATCCCGACGCCGCCCATGGGCACGCCCGCCGTTCCTGACGTCACGAAGGGCGATGTTGAATCGTGAGCATACGGATACGTTTCAGCGTATCAGTGTGCCACTTCATTCCATCGTGAGGCTTCAGATGCACCGTGTAGCTCGTGCGCTCGCCGTTGTCGCGGCCGCTCTCGTGATCGTTCCCGCGGCGAAGTCCCAGGTCCAGTTCGGCTTCGCTGGGGGCGCCAACTTTCCGACGGGGTCCATCTCCAATGAATTGAAGACGGGCTATTCAGCCGGCGCGAACTTGTGGATCGGCGCACCGCTCATTCCATTCGCGGTGCGCGTCGAGGGGATGTACGACTATTGGAAGTACAAGCCCGCCTCGGGCGAGGGGAACTTCCGCGACATTCGCGGCACGGCCAACGCCATCTTCTCGTTCGCTCCCGGCCCGGTGAAGCCGTACATCACCGGCGGAGTCGGCGTCTACAACCTGAAGGCGAGCGCCGAGACATACACTGTCGGCGCGGTCGGCGTCTCGAGCGAAGGGTCGTCGCAGACCAAGTTCGGGCTCAACGCGGGCGGTGGCGTGTTGCTCGGTTTGGCGGGCTTCGGGGTGTACGCCGAGGCGACGTACCATCACGTGTTCACGGACGGCAACGCGCTCAACATGATTCCGGTGGTCGTCGGCGTTCGATTCGGCGGGTTCTAAGATCGGACAATTGTGAAAGGCGACCTCGCGAGCTGATCTCGCGGGGTCGTTTTTTTCATCCGAGCAGCGGACGGCCCGTTTGCAATCGGCTCGCGACCTCCGCCGCCGGCAGTCGCACGATCTCGAGGATGCGGTCGCGCGGTAGCTCAATGGCGCGTGCGACGAAGACGCGCAGCCAACGCGCGGATCCATAGAGCTCCTCGGACAGCCGCGGCAGATTGATCGCGCCCGCCCACCCTTCCGCCGTCAGCCGCCGCACCGCGCCGTCTCTGGTGAGTACGGGGATGTCGAGGCCAAGCATCTGCGGCTTCTCCGGATAGTCGAGGAGTAGCTCGCCCGGCGCGAAGCCAAGCTCGGCGGCCAGCGCGTTCTCGACCGACAAGGTGAGCGCGAGATCGGAGCCCAGCCAATCGGCAACCGTATCGCCAAGCTCTCCGGCCGGACACTCCATCGCGCGCTTGTACAGTCGCCGCTCGCGCAACCGGCGCAGCAGCGGCGACGTGGCGACGCGCTCCAGCCGCGCGAGCAACCCCTCGTCGGTCAACGACGAGACGTCTGACGGCGAGAGGGTGCCGAGCCGCAGCGCTTCGTCGACCATCCGCTTGTACATGGCGGTGGCGCTCCGCACGGCGTGATGCCAGTACACGTTCCGGTACATCTGATACTTGGCGAAGAGCAACGACTCGAGGGCGGCCAGTCCCTTCTCACGCACGCCGATCGCCAGCGCGCCGGTGTCGGGATCGTCGAGCACGGTGAGCGAGTGGAGGAGCCGGTCTACGTCGATCTCGCCGTACGGCACGCCGCACATTAGCGCGTCGCGCTTGAGGTACTCGACTTTGTCGAGATCGAGCGAGCCGGAAATGAGCCGCTGCAGTGGGCTCGTGCTCTGGCCGCGGATCAGGGCGTAGACGCGCTCCGGCGCGTCGGGCGCGATCTCGCGCAGCAGCTCGGCGATCTCGCCGGTGGTGATCAGCGGGCGCGCCACCTCCTCGTGATGCAGCGCGCCGATCTCCTCGAGCGCGTGCGAGAAGGGATAGTGTCCGACATCGTGCAGCAACGCGGCGGCGCGAATGATTGCCGGGTCATCGGACGCTACGCGCGCCAGCTCGCCGCGCTCGTCGAGCATGCGCAGCGTGCGGCGCGCGAGATGGTAGGCGCCGAGCGCGTGCTCGAAGCGCGAGTGCGTCGCGCCGGGATAGACGAGAAAGGCGAGTCCGAGTTGCCGGATGTAGCGCAGGCGCTGGAACACCGCGGTGTCCATCAGGCGCACCGCCAGCGGGTCGACGGAGATGCTGTTCCAGAGCGGATCTCGAATGATGGTCGCGGTCATTCGAAATTCTCGTTCTGTCACGTCAGACGTTCGGACCGGCGCCCTTGACCGCTGGACCGGCGTGCTCCGCGAACTGCTCGAAGTTCTTGGCGAACATCTCGGCGAGTTTTTTCGCCTGCGCGTCGTAGGCCGCCGCGTCCTTCCAGGTGTCGCGCGGGCGAATGACTTCGTTCGGCACGTTGCGAATGTGCTTGGGGATCGCCAGACCGAAGATGGGATCCGTCTCCGTCTCGGCGCCCTCGAGTGTGCCGTCGAGCACGGCGCGGATCATTGCGCGCGTGTGGCTCAACTTCATGCGGGAGCCTGTGCCATACGCGCCGCCCGTCCATCCGGTGTTGACGAGCCAGACGGTGGCATCGTGCTGCGCGAGAAGCTTGCCGAGCATGTCGGCGTATTTGGTCGGATGCCAGACGAGGAACACCGCGCCGAAACAGGCGCTGAACGTCGCCTGCGGCTCGGTGACGCCGCGCTCGGTGCCGGCCACCTTTGCCGTGTAGCCCGAGAGGAAGTAGTACATGGCCTGCTCGCGCGTGAGCTTGGCGATCGGCGGCAGCACGCCGAACGCGTCGGCCGTGAGGAACACGACATTCTTCGGGTGACCGCCGCGGCCGCCCGGCACGTGATTGCGAATGTAGTGCAGCGGATATGACGCGCGCGTGTTCTCGGTCAGCGACGTGTCGGCGAAGTTGACCTGCTTGGTGTGCTCGTCGAGCACCACGTTCTCGAGGATCGTGCCGAACATCTGCGTGGTCTGATAGATGTCTGGCTCGCTCTCGGCGCTGAGGTTGACCACCTTCGCGTAACAGCCGCCCTCGAAGTTGAACACGCCTTCGTCGGACCAGCCGTGCTCGTCGTCGCCAATGAGGTAGCGTTCGGGATCGGCGGAGAGCGTCGTCTTGCCGGTGCCGGAGAGCCCGAAGAAGAGCGCCGTGTCGCCCTTTTCGCCGATGTTTGCCGAGCAGTGCATGCTGAGCACGCCCTGCTTGGGCAGCAGGTAGTTCATCACGGTGAAGATCGATTTCTTGAGCTCACCGGCGTAGCGCGTGCCACCGATGAGGATCATGCGCTTGGCGAGATTGAGGATGATGAAGGTGCTGGTGCGCGTGCCGTACTTGGCGGGATCGGCCTGGAACTCGGGCGCGTGGATCACGGTGAAGTTCGGGTCGAAGCTCTTGAGCTCCTTCCGATCCGGGCGGATGAACATGTTCCGCACGAACGCCATGTGCCACGCGTTGGGCGAGACGAAGCGGGCCGACAGCCGGAATTTCGGATCCGCGCCGCAGTAGAGATCCTGAATGAACAGCTCGCTCTGTGCATCGAGATGCTGCTGCACGTCCGCGAGGAGCATGTCGAATTTTTCCGGTGCGAAAGGCTGATTGACCTTTCCCCACCAGACATCCTTTTCGCTGGCCGGTTCCTTCACCACGAACTTGTCGTTCGGCGAACGCCCGGTGTGCGGGGACGTGACGGCGCAGAAGGGCCCCATGTCGGCCAGCTGTCCTTCCTCCCGGCGAATCGCCGCCTGGATGAGCTCGGGCGCGATGTAGTTCCAGTGCAGCTCCCCCTTGGGATGCAGCCCCTGCTTCTCCAAGGTGCGGCGGTCGGTTGTCGGTTCGGTCGTCGTAGCCATGAGATCGGTGTCGGGTGGCCTGTTCTCGTCGCGAAATCTAGATACAACTTGCAGGCCAGGATACGCGCGCTCAAGCCTTCACAACCGTCGTCAGTCGTCAGTCGTCAGCCCACTGAAAACCTGGCTGACGACAAACGACTGACCTTTGACGACTTGCAGTTCAGACCTCGAGACGGTCGCCGGGACGCGCGACGACAGCGTAGAGGGCCGGCATCAGGAACACGGAAATGAGGAGACGCGAGAATAATCCGCCGACGATCACCACCGCGAACGGCCTCTGCGAGTCCGCGCCGACACCGCTGGCCAGCGCCGCGGGCAGCAAACCAAAGGCGGCGACGAGCGCCGTCATCATGATTGGTCGAAGCCGGAGAATCGCCGCTTCGCTCGTCGCCTGCTCGATCGTCCGGCCGTCGCCGCGTAGCTCGTTGACATAGGAGATGTAGACGATCGCGGTCTGGACCGAGACGCCGCAGAGCGCGAGAAAGCCGATTCCCGACGAGACCGAGAAGGGCGTCCCCGAAAGTCGCAACGCGAGCAGCCCGCCAATCGGCGCCGACAGCACCACGCCAAGCACCGTAATCAAGGGGAACTTGAAGTTGTTGTAGAGCGCGAAGAGAATGAAAAAAATGAGGACGAACGTGATCGGCAGCACGATGATGATCTGCGTGCGCGATGTGGTGTAATCCTCGTACTCGCCGCCCCAACGGATGGAGTAGCCCTGCGGCAAGGAGACGGCCTTGGCCACCGCGGCCTGCGCGTCCTTCACGGCGCTGGCCAGATCGCGGCCTTCCACCGAATACTGTACGCCGATGTACCTCGTGTTGTCCTGCCGATAAATGAACGACGCGCCGCTGCCGACCTGAATGTTGGCGATCTCGCGCAGCGGAATCTGCTGGCCGTCGGCCGTAGCGACGCGAATGTCGCCGATCTGCTGCGGCGTCTGGCGATACTCCGGCTTCAGCCGAACGACGAGATCGAACAGCCGCTCGCCCTGATTCACTTGTGTCGCGGCCACGCCACCGACGGCCGCGCTGATCAGTCCGTTCACGTCGCCGGAATTGATCCCATAGCGTGCGATCTTGTCGCGATCGACGGCAATGGTGAGCGCGGGCTGGCCGAGCTCCTGAACCAGCGTGACGTGCTCAATCCCGGGCACTTTCTCGATGGCGTTCTTCACGGCGCGTCCTTTCTGCTCGAGCAGCGCCAGGTCGCCTCCGAACACCTTCACGTCCAGCGAGCTCTTGAGTCCGGTCTCCGCTTCGTCGACCGCATCCTCAGCCGGCTGCGTGAAGTTGAAGGTGATGCCGGTGAACGAATGCAGCTTCTCGTCGATCGCCGCGATCAGCGCCGCCTTGTCACGATGCGAACCGTTCCATTCGCTGTACGGCTTGAGCCCGACGTAGAACTCGGCGTTGAAGAAGCCGATCGGGTCCGCGCCGGCGTCGTCCCGGCCGTGCTCGTCGGCAACGGTGGTCACTTCGGGAAATGAGGCGAGAATGCCGCGAATCTGCGGCGTGAGCTTCGACGATTCCTCGAACGAGATCGTGTAGGGCATCGTCGCCCGCACCCAGATCGCACCCTCGTCGAGCTTGGGCATGAACTCACCACCGATGCCAGGCACCAGGAGAAGCGAGAGCACGAATACGAGCGACGACAACCCGATCACCGTCTTCGGCCGCTCGAGCGTCCACGCCAGCCCGCGCGCATACTGGCCGCGGATCCACTCGAACGCTGGATTGCGACGCTCACGCACGCGTCGGAGGAAACGCGCGCAGAGTACTGGCAGCAGCGTGAGCGCGACGAGCAGCGCGCCGATGAGCGCGAAGATCGTCGTGTCGGCCATCGGCTTGAACAGCTTTCCGGACGGACCGGCGAGCACGTAGATCGGGAGAAAGCCCGCGATGATCACCGCCACCGCGTAGAAAATCGGCCGGTCCACCTCGGCCGCCGCCTCGAGAATCGTGGCCGTCACGCTGCGCGTCGTCGCATCTCGCTCGGCCAATCGTCGATAGATGTTCTCGACCATCACCACGGAGCCGTCGACGAGAATGCCGAAGTCGATCGCGCCGATCGAGAGCAGGTTGGCCGGAATGTGCTTGATGTCGAGGCAGATGAACGCGAACAGCAGCGCCAGCGGGATCGTCACCGCGACGATCAATCCCGAGCGCAGATCGTACAGGAAAAAGACGAGAATGATGACCACCAGCACGATGCCCCGCAGCAAGTTGTCTTCGACGGTGCGGGTCGTGAGATGGATGAGGTCGCTGCGGTCATAGTACGGAACGACCTTCACATCCTTCGGCAGGACTTTCTCGTTGAGCTCGGCCGTCTTCTTCTGGACGCCCTTGAGTACCGTCTGCGCTTGCTCGCCGGTGCGCAACCTCACGATCCCTTCCACCGCGTCGTTCGACCGGTTGAAGCCGAATTGTCCGAGGCGCGGCGCGTGACCGATCACCACCTCGCCCACATCGCGAATGAGCACCGGCGTGCCGTTGTGCACGGCGACCACGATGCGGCCGATGTCTTCAGTCGTCGTCACGCGACCAAGACCGCGCACGTAGTAGAACTGTCCACCTTCGGAATAGAAGCCACCGCCCGCGTTGCCGTTGTTCGCGGCAAGCGCGGTCTGTACCACGGGCACCGTCAGCCCGACCGCCGCCAGCCGCGTCGGATCGAGCAGCACCTGATATTCCATCGTCTCGCCGCCGAGCGATGACACGTCGGCCACGCCGGGCACCGACTTGTATTGGCGCGTGATCACCCACTCCTGCAGCACGTGCAGCTCCATCGCTGACCGATCGGGGCTCTCCAGCACGTAGCGATAGATGAGCCCCGACGGCGACGCCAAGGGCGCGATGCCGGCCGAGACGCCGTCCGGCAACGATGCGTCGCCGAGGCGCTCGAGCACCTGCTGCCGTGCGAAGTACGGGTCGGTGCCATCCGCGAACGTGAGCCGAATGTCCGACAATCCGTACAGGGAAATCGAGCGCATCACTTTGAGACCGGGCACGCCATTCTGCGCCAGCTCCATCGGCGCGGTGATGAGCTGCTCGACCTCCTCCGTGGCGTGACCTGGCCACTGCGTGCTGATCTCGACCAGCGGTGGGGATAGGTCCGGATAGGCGTCGACCGGGAGACGGAGGAACGACCAGATGCCGGCACCGGTCAGCGTCACCGTCGCGAGCATGACGATGAGCCGTTGCTTGAGCGACACCGCGACGATGCGATTGACGAACGAGGGCTTCGCCGGCTGCGCGGCGGGATGTGCAGGCTGCTCCTCCGCATGGACGGGATGGGGCGCGCGCGGCTCGTAGTCGCCCGGCCGGGTGGGAGGGAACGTCACTGGCTTTGCGCGAACTGCACGAACAGCCCGCCCTCGGAAATCACCTTCTCGAGCGCCGAGAGTCCGGAGCGGACTTCGTATCGGTCATCGATGCGGGTGCCCAGCGTGACCATCCGTCGCGCGAAGGCGCCATCTTTTCCTTCGACAAAGACGAACGGGAGATTGTCTTCATCGCGCAGGACGGCGGCGACGGGAACGAGCACGCCGCGCCGCGGCGCCGCGGAACGGATCGTCACCGTCACGTACATGTCTTTCTTGAGCAACCGTCCGGTATTTGGCACCACGATGCGGACGCCAATCGCCTTCGTCGACGGATCGACCAGCGCCGCGACATAGTCGACTCGTCCGGTGAAGGCGCGCGGGGCCGATGCCGAGGTAATTGTCGCGGTCTCTCCCTTGGCGATCATCGGCAAGTCGCTCTCGAATACGTTCGCGACGACCCACACCGAACTGAGATCAGCCACGGTGAACGCCGGCGTGGTTCCCGCCTGCAGTAACTGTCCGGGATTGATCAACTGCTCGACCACCGTGCCGGCGATCGGCGAGCGAATGACGCCTTGGACGACACTCACCGGTTTGTTCGCCCGCAAGGCGGCGATCGACGTCTCCTCGACGCCGAGCGCGCGCAGCTGCTGTAGCGCCGCATCGAGGTCGGCGCTCGCGGACAGCGCGTCGGTTTGCGCCTGCTCCAGATCGCGCCGCGCGATCGCGTCGTTTTTGAACAACGCCGAATCCTGCTCGGCGACCCGCCGGGTCTGCGTCGCGGTCGCCAGCGCTTTGCGGAAAGTCGAAACCGCCGTCGCGAAATCGGGCGATGAGACGAGCGCCAGCGGAGTGCCGGCGCCAACCGCCGCGCCGGGATGGGCGAGAATTCGGGTAACCGGCCCGGAGATGGGCGCCAGCACCTGCGTCGAGACGTCCTGATTGAACGCGACGCTGCCGGTGGTCACGACGGTCGAGTTGTACGAGACCTCGCTCACCGTCACCACGTGCAGCCGCTCGCGTTGCTCGGGCGTGAGGGTGATGGCGCGAGCGGCGACGGCCGTCGGCGTCTGCGCCGGAGGCGCGGTGCCCGTCGAGCCGGCGCTGTCGCTCTTCTTTCCGGAGCACGCCGTGACCATTGCGGCGACGGCGATGGCGATCGAGGCGCGAGTGATGCGCTCAGCGCTCATTGGATGTCCCTGGAGTGATGGAGTCGAGTGGCACGCCGGCGGCGCGCTCGAGGTCGGCAAACGCATCGTTGACGGCGGCCAACGCCGCGGCGTATTGGCTTCTTGCGCCGATCAGCGTCTGTTGGGCAGTGAGCACCTCAATCGCCGAGGAGCCGCCCAGTCCATAGCTCACGGACGCGACGCGGTAGGCCTCGGTGGCCGCGGGAAGGAGCTCGTCGCGAATGAAGACCACCTGACGCAACGCCGTGACCGCCACGGCATAGGTCGACCGAATGTCCTGCCCGACCTGTGACCTGACGTCACGATACGAGGCGGCCAGCTCGTATTCGCGATGCTTCGCCTCGGCGACTTCACCGCGCGTGTGCTGCCAGAAAAAAAGTGGGATGCCGATCCCGATGCCACTCGAGTAGTTCGGGGCTTCGCCGTACACGTTGTTGCGCGACACGCTGAGCGAGACGTCCGGGAGCCAAAACTGTTGCGCCAGCGAGCGATTCGCCCTCGCGCCGCGCTGCTGCGCGACGACGCCGCGAATTTCGGGGCGGTTCGCGAGCGCGACGCGCTCGAGCGCGTCGAAGTCGGGCGGCGGCGACGGAATAGTGAGGGAGTCGGCGGGCTCAATCGTTGCGCCCAACACCCGACCCAACAGCCTGTTGAGCGCCGCCCGCGCCGTGGCGACGCCGCGCTCTGCACCCAGCACATCGTTGCCCGCCTGCGCCACACCAACCTTCGCCTGAATCACGTCGAGCCTGGCGGCGGTGCCAGCGTTGAAGCGCGCTTCCGTCTTCTTGAGGAAATCCGCGGCGAGCAACTGCGTCTCGAGAAAATCGGCGCGATGCCGCTCGGAAACGAGCAACGAATCGTAGGCCTGCCACGTCTGAAAGGCGATCGTCTGCCGTTGGAGCGCCAGACTCTGTTCGGCGTTGCCGACATCGCCTCGCGCGATGGCGCCGCGCAGCGAGATCTTCTGCGGAAAGGGAAGCGTGACGCCGAAGCTGATGTCGGTTTCCGTCGCCGAGTGCGGCCGGACGACCGCCGACTGCCCCAAGACCGTCGCGCCGATCCCCGGCTCCGGGAGCGCGGCAGCCTGAACGTACCGAGCTTCGGCCTGGGCCACCTGTTCGCGCGAGATCGCGATGGTCGGATTGTGCGCCAGCGCCTCGGAGATCGCCTCGCGTCGCGTCAACCGCAGCGGCGGCGTAATCGATATCGGGTCGGTCACGCGACCGCGGGGCTCGTTGCGTATCCGCTCGGCCTCCCGGGCGAGCGTCGCCGAATCACGCATTGCTTTGGCGATCGAGTCGGTGCGAGCGTCACGCTGCTGGGCGCGCGTGGTGCTCGCGTGAGCGATGAATAGGAGCACGTAGCCGCTGAAGCGGCGAGCATGGCACATTGTTGTCAGGACCCAGAGCCGCGGTCGTCGCGCATGTTGGCGCGCGCCGGCGTGCGAGCTCTCGCTATGAGAATGGTGCGCCGCGGACGCGATCGTCCGGCGGAGCGGATGCGGTCGAGCGCGCCGGAGCGCGCTCCATCTCACGCGAGCGTCGGAGGGGCTCTGGGACAGGAGGGCGACGCGCATGGTGCGATACGTCGCCGTGCCGGCGCCTGTGGTGCGCTGGCAATTCTCGGGACCGCCTGAGGTGGGGGCGGGAGCTGGCGTGACACATCGCCCGCGAGCGCGCGAGCGGCGCACCCGGCGCACGATGCGTCGTTGTGCGCGTAATGCAGGCTGGTGCCCGTCGCCTCCACGTGCGCCACGGCGCTGCGGCCGGCGCGCGCCTCGACAAGCGGGGCGACCGTGAACGCCAGCAGCTGCGCTGCCACCACCACGAGCGCGGTGATCACGAAGCGCCACGGACGGCGCGGAGTGCTGTGCGGCGAAGAATGGCTCATCGAAGCTTAAGACTAGAGTATGCCGCCGCCAATGTCGAGTCTGGTCTGCGCCCCAATCCCTAACCCCCCGCTCCTAGCCCCCGCCCGTCCGCGGCGTATGCTCGGAGGCGCTCTAGCATCCTCCGGTCCGTCGTCTCTGCGTCCGCGAGCTTCGGCGTCTCGATCACCTTCGCGACGCTCGTGAACCGCTCGTCGGTCATGATGCGCCGAAACGGGTACTCCCCGAGGTGCCCCTCGGCGATCAGTTGATGCCGGTCGACTCGGGAGCCGAGCGGAGACTTCGAGTCGTTGAGATGCATCATGCGAAGCCGCGCGAGGCCGATGGTGTCATCGAATCGCGCCCACACGCCGTCGAAGTCGCGCACGAGATCGTACCCGGCGGCATAGACGTGCGCGGTGTCGGCGCAGACGCCAACGCGATCGCGGTGCGCGGCGGGAATGGCGTCGATCAGCGCCGCCATTTCCTCGAACGACGCGCCGATCGCCGTGCCGCTGCCGGCGGTCGTCTCCATCAACAGCATCGTGCGGCCCGGCACGAGCGCGAGCGCCATCCCGATCGACTCGGCGTTGCGCGCGATGCCACTGGCGCGATCGTCCATGAAATTGCCCGGATGCGACACGAGGTAGTCGAGGCCGAGCGCCTCGCACCGCTGCAGCTCGTACATGAAGCTGAGCGTCGACCGCGCGCGGAGACCAGGTTCGGGGGAAGCCAGATTGATCAGATAGCTGTCGTGTGCCGAGATGACGCGGACGCCGGACTCGGCCAACGCTGCTCGGAAGGAGACGCATTCGTCGTCGAGGCACACGCGCTCCGCCCACCGGTTGGCCATCTTGCTGAAGATCTGCATGGCGGTGGCGCCGATCGCTTTCGCGCGCGGCGGCGCCTGGGCGATGCCGCCGGCAGATGAGACGTGTGCACCCAGCAGCATCAGGCGGCTATCGAGTGCCGCGCAGCCATTCCAGCGGATCGACCGCGCGGCCCTGCGGGCGGATCTCGAAGTGGAGATGCGCCGGGAAATTCGGGTCGGAGGTGCCGACGTAGCCGACGATTTGTCCCTTGGTGATCGACGCGCCCTTCTGCACGGCCAGCCTGCCTAACGAGCCGTAGACGGAATAGTCGCCGCCGCCGTGCTGCACAATCACCGTGAGACCGTAGGTGCCGAACTGGTCGGCGACCACCACCTTGCCTTGCGCGACCGATTTCACCGGCGATCCTTCGGCCGTCCCGATGCCGATGCCGTTCCAGCGCACGGTGGTGTTGTTGGGATTGATGACGCGCCCGAAGTTGTAGAGAATGGTTCCTTCGGTCGGCCAATCGAGGCGACCGAGATCGCTCGTCTTGATGGTGCTCGCCGATGCGATGGTATTGGGACGCCCGCGAATGTCGCGCAGCCGTTCGGATTCGAGTGAGCTCAGCCGGTCGGCCAGACGCCGCTCGGTGTTCTCGATCGCCCGCAGCCGCTCGTCGGTCTCTTTCACACTCGTCTTGGCCTGCGCGAGGCTCTGCGTGCGCTCGTGCTGCACATCGCGCAGGTGCGCCTCTTCCGCCGCCTTTTCCGTGCGGGCCGCTTCGATGTTGGTCTGAAAGCGCTCGAGGTTGCCGCGCTGCGTCGTGATCTTGTTGCGCAGCGTCTCGACGTGGCCCACCAGCTCGCGATCGCGCTGCGCGACGATGTGCAGATACTTGTACCGCGCGATCAGCTCGCCAAAGGTGTTGGCCGAGAGATACGCCTCGACCGTGTAGAGCGGACCGCGCTTGTAAATGTCCACCAGTCGCCGCTGCAACGACGCGCGCTTTACGGCCAGCTCATCGCTCGCCCGCACGAGGTCGGCACTCGTCGCATCGAGCTCCTTCGAGATCGACACCATCTGCGCGTCGAGCGACGCCACGAGCCGCTGCGTCATGTCCGCCTGCCGGTCGAGGATGTTCACCTCCTCCGACAGATCGTGCACCGTGCTCTTGAGCTCTTGCTGCTTCTTCGTCAACGCCTCGCGCTCGCGGCGCAGCTGCTCGAGCTGATCGCGCTGGTCCTTCGACGAAGGCGCGGTCGTCTGGCCGCGGATCACGTTCGCTGGAAAAACACAAATCAAGAGCAAAAGACAGCCGCGGATGAACGCGGATGAACGCGGATTCACCTTCCAACAAGTTCTTGTTGGTAATTGCCGAGCGACGGCCAGACGAGCACGAAAGCGATCCGCGTTCATCCGCGCAAATCCGCGGCTGCCTCTTGTAGTTGCAAGCGAAGGTGTCATCCGCGGCGCTAGATCTTTCGCAGATGCCGCCCAACCGACAACGCACTCCCGAAAAGCCCGATGAGCCCTCCGCAGAGCGCGCCGAGGAGGGCGAGCTGCCAGGTGAAAAAGGTCGTGCGCATCATGTAGGTACTGATGAGCGACGACGCGAAGTAGGTGAGGAGCAATGCCAGCGCGCCGCCGATCAAGCCCTTGGCGAGCCCCTCGACGAGAAAGGGGCGCCGGATGAACCCGTCGGTGGCGCCGACCATCTTCATGATCGAGATCTCGCGCGCCCGCGCCAGCACGGCCATGCGGATCGTGGCGCCGATGATGATCACGGCCACGGCGGCGAACGCGATGCCGAGCGCGATGCCCGCCGCCGTCGCGATGTTCCGAATGGTGTTCAGCTTGGCGACCCACTCCTCGCCGTATCGCACTTCCTCGACGAAGGGATAGCTCTGGATGCGCGCGGCGACGGCCTTCACCGTCGCCGGGTCGCGAAAGCCCGGCTTCAGATGGATGTCGATCGACGCCGGGAGCACGGCGGCATCGAAGACGTCCTGAAACTCACCGAGCTCTTTTCGCGCCTTGGCCAGCGCCTCCTCCGGCGTCACGGTGGCGGAGTTCTGCACCTCGGGGAATGCCGCGATGTCGCCGCTGGCCGTCTCGATCGTTTCGCGGGTCGTCCCGTCCGTCACGAACGCGCGAATCTCGACGCGCTCCTCCACCTCCCGGAGCGCCGTGCTCACGTTCAACGCCACGAGCGCGAACAAGCCGAAGGCGAAGAGGCTGAAGGCGATCGTCAGAATACTGAGCGCGCTCAGCAACGGCGCGCGCTTGAACGCGAGGAGCGACTCGCGAATGGTCAGGCGCATCGGCTCGCTCCGCCCTCAGCCGTTCGCGGCCGGTGCGCGTCCCGGCGGAGCCAGCGTGGTCTCGCCCGAGTCGAACACCAGCTTGCCGCGGTTGATCTCGATCACCCGCAGATCGGCGCGGCGCACCAGGTCGAGATTGTGCGTCGCCATGATCACCGCGGTTCCGGCGGAATTGATGTCGCGCAGCAGCTGAAAAATCCCGCGCGTCGCCCGGTCGTCCAGGTTGCCCGACGGCTCGTCGGCGATCAGCACGAAGGGATCGTTCACCAACGCCCGCGCGATCGCCACGCGCTGCTGCTCGCCGCCCGACAGCTCGCGCGGAAAATTGTTCGATTTGGAGCCGAGTCCGACCTGCGTCAGCAGCCGGCTCACCTTCGGCGAGATGCTGCCGTGCGGCGCGCCCGTCACCTCGAGCGCGAACGCGACGTTCTGCTCGATCGTCCGATCCTCGAGCAGGCGGAAGTCCTGAAACACCACGCCGAGCGTGCGGCGAAACATCGAGACATCGCGCCGCTTGATCAGCGTGGCGTAGTGGCTGGCGACCTTCACCTCGCCGCTGGTCGGCTTCTCCTCCATGTACACGAGCTTGAGGATGGTCGACTTGCCGGCGCCGCTCGGTCCGGTGAGAAAAACGAATTCGCCCTTGTTGATGAAGAACGAGACGTCGCTCAAGGCGGTGCCCGTGCGCGGATACTCCTTCGTCACGTGCGAGAAACGAATCACGGCTCGCCTCGCACGCGCTCCGCATGCGCGGCGTCGCCGTGGCCGCCCGACGATGCGGAGACGATCAACGATCCCGTGGCGGGAAGCGGCTCGCCGTCAGCGTCGAACAGGCGCCAATTCTGCTGCGCGGTCACCGTGTCGATGATGGCCTTGAGCAGCCCGATGATGATCGGTCCGAGCAGAATACCGACGATGCCGAAGGTGTACACGCCAGTCACCAGAGCCACGAACATCCAATAGAAGTTGAGCACGCGGGACTTTTCCGCCGCGAGCTTTGGTCGCACGTACATCGAGATGAACATCGTGTTGCCGAAGAATCCGACCAAGAGCATGATGAGCGCGGCTACCCAGTTGTCGCGAAAGATCAGCAGCCACAGCGCCACCGGCAGATACACCGACCACGAGCCGACGATCGGAAAGAAGCCGATGATGAACGACAGGATCGCCAGCACCGCCGCCAGCGGAACCTGGAACACCAGATTCAACACTAGGATGACGATCGACTTGATCGTCTGTGTCACCACCGTTCCGTAGATCGCCCCGTACAATACGCCGCGCACGTTGGTCTCCAGCGCGGCGGACAACTCGGAGTACCGCGCCGGCACCTTCGACCGCACATAGCCGACGATTTCATCGCCGTCTACCAGCACGTACCACAACGTGAAGAAAAAGATCGCGACGGCCACCGCCAGTTCGGCCAGCTCGGCCTTGAACGACGCGGCGACCTTGGTGCCGTAGCCCGTCGCGACCAGCACGCCGTTCCGGATCTGATCGGTGAAGGTTTCCCCTTTGACCATCGGGATGCGATGGATCGCCTGGTCGATTCGCGTCACCACCTCATCCTGGTGCGCCGACAGGTACTGCGTGGCGTGCCGCAGCTCGATCCAGCTGTATGCGCTCACCGCGAGGAGCGGGATCATCAGCGCGAACAGCGTCACCAGCGACGCCGGCGTACGACTGGGAATCACGCGCAGCACGCGCTCGTACAGCGGCCGCACGTACAACGCGACGATCACCGCCAGAATCGCTCCGATGATGACGGTTCGCACCATCCACAAGAACAGCACGAGCACCGCGACGGACAGCGTCATGGTCAGCACCATGCGCCGTAGCTCGGGCAGCGTCAGCTCGGCGAGCAGCTGGCTCGTGCGTCGTTCCACTCGCCGGCGGTCGCCCGCTTGGCTCTCCGTCGCGTCCGTCGTCAGCTTGTCCGTCATCGCGCGGTCACGAGAGCAGGGCCTGCTCGATGTCGGCGATCAGATCCTCGGCGTCTTCGATGCCGATGCTCAGGCGCAGGAAGCCGTCCGGGATTCCGATCGCCGCGCGCTGCTCGGCGGTCGCATGCGGATGCGAGGTGTAGCGCGGATCGCTCACCACGGAATCCACGCCGCCGAGGCTCGGCGCGTGCGTGATCAGGCGCAGCTCGCCGAGGAAGCGATCGGCCTCGTCGGCGCCGCCAGCCAACTCGATCGCCAGCATCCCGCCGAAGCCGTCCATCGTCGCCACCGCCACGGCGTGATCTGGATGACTCTCCAGGCCGGGATAATGAACGCGCGAGATCTCGGACCGCGACGAGCACCACTGCGCGATGCGCATCGCGCTCTCGTTGCAGCGACGAACCCGCACGTCGAGCGTCTTGAGTCCGCGCTCGAGCAGCCACACCCCGAAAGGGTCGGGTGCCTGGCCCCAGTGGATCATCTTCTGGCGCACTTCCTCGATGTACGACGCGTTGCCGAGCACCACGCCGCCGAGCGCATCGTGATGGCCATTGAGGTACTTGGTGCTGGACTGGATGACCACGTCGGCACCGTGCTCGATCGCGCGGTAGTTGATCGGACTGGCGAAGGTCGTGTCGACCACCAGCGCGATACTGCTGTCGCGCGTGAGCACGGCGATCGGCGCCAGATCGAGTACGCGGCAGGTCGGGTTCACGGGCGTCTCGAGAAAGATCGCACGGGTCTCCTGCCGCACGTGCTTGCGCCAGGTGCGCGCCTCCATCGGATCGACGAAAGTCACCGCGATTCCCATCGGCTCGAACTCGGCCGTCAGCAGCTGCTGTGTGCCGCCGTACACCCACGAGCTGGCGATGAGGTGATCGCCCGGCCGGAGCAGGGCGAGCAGCGCGCACGCCGTCGCGCCCTGGCCGCTCGCCAACACCAGCGCGGACTCGGCGCCCTCCAGCATTGCCATCCGGCGCTGGACGACTTCGGCGTTGGGGTTGTTGCCGTAGCGCGGATACCGCAGCCCCTCGGCGGTGCCGATCTCTTGCTGGAAGATGGTGCTCTGGTAAATCGGCGTGGCGACGGGCTCGCCGGCGGCGTGCGCGCGGCTGCCACCGTGCGTCGCGATCGTCGAGCGGCCCGGCCGAGGTCCGTCGGATGGCGGGCTCACGCGAGCGTACCGGTCGGCATCGGGCGATCGGTGTTGGTCTTCACCACGCGAACCACCTCAGACGGCGAAGCGCCGAGGATGTCGCGCACCACCACGCCGCCGCGCGGCAGCGTGTCGTCGATTTGCACGGTCGCCAGCTCGTGGCGTCGTGGACCGTACACCCAAACCAGCTCGCCCTCGGTGACGAGCCGGAGCGATGCGTCCTCGGAACGGATGCGGATGAGCGGGCCGCGCTCGGGATCCTCTTTGCGCGTGGCGATCAGCCCCACCACCTGCAGCGGCGGGTTGTACATCTCCTTCACGTCGTCGCCCCGACCGCGACGTACCGCTCGTCGAACATCATCACGAGCTTGCGCCGCGCGAGCGCGCCGAGCACCGCCTCGCTGCGCTGCGGCGCAAAGCCCGCGACGCGCGACAGCTCCGCCGCGGCGCAGCGTCCGATGCGG
Source organism: Gemmatimonadales bacterium (assembly GCA_038228795.1). Taxonomy (GTDB): domain Bacteria; phylum Gemmatimonadota; class Gemmatimonadetes; order Gemmatimonadales; family Gemmatimonadaceae; genus JALZAE01. Next base: position 134,166 of record JBBROY010000002.1, on the reverse strand, counting down.
CACAGCGCTTCCCAGGCCCGTCGTTCTTCATCGCCGATCGATCCGACCAACGTCACTCCCCCGTCGGCGCTCTGCGCCACGATGGCGAGCCCGTGCCGGTCCAGCACGCACTCGATCGCATCGAGATGCGACTCGTGCAGCCCGCGAAAGACGAAGTACGCATCGCGCGGCGCCGCCATCGCCTCGTTGCCTCCGACCGACTGCGCCGTATAGCGAAGCAGCAGCTTGGCGACGATCTCATCGGCGCAGGAGAAGTCGAGCAGCCCGACGTGCGAGAAGTCGATGACGGTCAGCGTCGGCTCGGCCAGGGCGGCCAGCTGCTGCTCGATGCCGAGGCGCACGGCGGCGCCAGTTGGCCGCGTGACGAGATCGGAGTACAGGTCGCACACGGTGCGGCGCAGCACCGAGCTCAGGTCGATGTGATTGATCACTCGCGCGTCACTTGCCGTCGATCCGTTCCGGAATGGTGATCTGCATCTGCGCACCAGGGAAGTACGGAAGCTTCTCTTCGAGCGGCACGTCTTCATCCCAGGTTGGAACGATGGCGATCTTAGCTGTCCCGGACCGAATGGACAACTTGCCATCCCATCGTCCGATGTAGCGGCGCACGCCGGCCAGCCCTTGCCCGCGCCCCGGATCGCGAAACCGGCTCACGCCGCGGATCACCGCTTCCTCGAGTGCGGCCGCGTCATCCCACCGGTCGCTCGGAATGCGGCCCTGCGCGCTCTCCAATGATTGCCGAAAACCCATCCCGGCGTCGGTGACGGCAATCACGACCACGCGCCGCCCGAGCCGCTTCGCCCACTTGTACGTCTGCACGGCGACCCATCCGCCGCGCCCCGCGTGCTCGACGATGTTCTGGCACGCCTCGGAGAGCGTCATCGCGAATCCCATCGTCGCCTTGACGTCGAGATTCAGCTCCTTGGTCAGAATCGCCTGCGACTTTTGCTGGATGCGTCCAACGATCTCATGGACGTCATCGCTCTTCGAGACCGGCGTGATCTCCAGCAGCACATCGCTGTCGCCGGAGGCCCTCGATTTCGGCACGTGCCCGTGCAGCTCGAACAGATCATCGGCGTACTTGAAAAAGCTGGCGCGCGCCCAGTACGACGCGGTCTCGTCGTTTTCGGGGGCGTAGAACGCCGGCTTCTCGGCGCGCGTCTGCGCGAGCGTGAGCAGGCCCGTCAGCCCATAGGGCGACGCCCAGCGCGTGTGCCGGGCATCGATCAATACCTTCTCGTCGGCCGGAGCGCTCGCGAGCTGCTCCAGCAGCACTTCGAAGGTTTGGCTATCGAGGGAATTGGGAACGTTGATGACGGTGGTCATCCGGTGATCAACTCGCGGCGCAGATGGCGGGACAGCCCCGTTGCTCCCCGGTACTCCACGTTGCGCGCCGCCGCTCGATGGGCGGCTCGCATCGCGTCGGATAAGGTATCACCGGCGAGCAGTCGCGAGAAATAGCTTGCGCCCCAGACATCACCACATCCGGTCGGATCGCCGTCGACGTCCAACTTCTCCGCCGGCACGAGCGCCGTGCGCACCGGTCCGAACGACGCGCCGAGCGGACGCGGGGTCGCCAGGTCGGCCAAGGAGTCGAAATCCGGCGCGGCAAAGTAGACCGCGCCGCGACTTCCCATGGTCACAATGAGATTGTGCACGCCAGCCGACATCGCCATCGCCGCCAGCGCCATCGGCTCGGGCGCCATCATTGCCACTTCGTCCTCGTTCATCTGGATGATGTCGAAGCAGCGGCACCATTCCGCCGCGTTCGGCAACGGCCTCGGCGTGCGCATGCCATCGGGCTGAACCGCCATCACCAGCATGTGGAGGTCGCAGTAGATCGGGCCGCGGAAGTGTTGGCGCAGCAGCTGCGCGCTCTCGATGTCCAGCTCCCAACCGCTGAGAAAATTCACGTAGAGCGCGTCGAGCCCGAGACCGGCAATCAACGGCTGCAATGCCGGCCATGTCCATCCAGGCACACCGCCGGTCAGCTTCTCGCAGCGACGTTCGGCACTCTGGTAGTAGAGCGCGACGCGGTTGTTGGGGTAGGGCACCTCGACCAGCGCCGCGTCGGGCGCCATGTGCTTGAGCGATGCGAGAAACTCGCGCGCGCGCGGCGCCAGATCGCTGCCGACCTTCGCGATCGGCACGATCTCCCAATCATCGGGCAGCGCCGCGTCCAGCCCACCGAGCGCGTAGGTGACGCCGCCCCACTCCTCCACCGGCGCGACCATCGGATCTCGCCCGTAGATGGTGTCCCACACGAACGTGCCGATCACCCCGACACGCCTTTTGGTCCGTGATGACATCGTCACTCAGTGCTGGGCAGTCGCTGGCGACAGATGACTCGTTGAGCCCATCTCACACTTCTCCCATGCGCTGCGCCTTGAACGTGGCGACCGCACCGACCATCCCCGCCGTTCCGGGTAGCGATCCTGGCACGATGCGGCAGGCGGCGACCGCGGGTCTGAACGCGCGCCGCTTCACCTCTGCCCGCAACGGCTCGAACAGATGGTCGCCGGCTTTCGTCACGCCGCCGGCGATCACCACGACGTCGGGATTGATGAGGTTGAGCAGATTCGCCACGCCGGTAGCCAGAAATTTCGCGGTGTCGCGCACCACCTCGAGCGCCAGCGCGTCGCCGTCGTGCGCCGCGTTGTACACGGTGGCTGCCGTGAGCGTATCGAGGTCCCCGCCGACCATCTTGCGCAGCGCCGAGATCTCATCGCGCTCCAACGCCTCGCGTGCGCGCTGCGCGATCGCCGGACCCGACGCGTACGCCTCGAGGCACCCGTAATTTCCGCACCGGCAATAGCGGCCTGCCTGGTCGATCGTCGTGTGCCCGATCTCCCCGGCGACGTCCGATGAGCCATGATAGAGCTTGCCGTCGAGGATGATGCCGCCGCCGATGCCGGTGCCGATCGTCAGGCCGACGACGTTGCGGCCGCCCTTGGCCGCGCCCTGCCACCATTCGCCCACCGTCGCGCAATTCGCATCGTTGTCGAGCGTCGCCGGAAGCCTGATGCGATCGGCGATCTCATCACGCAACGGGAAATTCTTCCACCCGAGATTCGGCGCGACGATCACGATGCCGTTTTCGCGGTCCAGTGGACCGGGCGCGCCGACCCCCACGCCGAGGAAGTCCTGCGGATGCGCGCCTTGCGATTGAATCACGTCGGAGATCACGCCCGCGATCATCGCCACGATCTTGTCGACCACCGCCTCGGCGCCGCGCTCGGAGTGGGTCGACTCTTCGCGCACGGCCAACTGCGCGCTGCCGTCTTCCGGCATCGCCCCTACCACGATGTTCGTTCCGCCCAGGTCGACTCCGACGATGTACTGTGTCCGTTTCGCTCGCGGCATTCGCGTTCCTATTTGGTTAAAACGGCGTCGATGGATCTCAGCACGCGCTCCACGTCCAGCTCCCGCATGCAGCGCCAGTGGCCGAGCGGACACCGCTCTGGACCGTGATGATGGCAGGGCCGGCAGTCCAGCCCCTCATGTCCGAGTGTCACCGAGCGCGGCGCCAGCGGACCAAAGCCGAACTCGGGCACCGTCGGCCCGAACAGGGTAATCGTCGGCGTACCCATCGCCGAGGCGAGATGCTGCGGTGACGAGTCGTTCGTCACGATCAGCGCCGCGCGTCGAATCAGCTCCGCCGATCCCAACAACGACAACTTACCGACCGCGTTCACCGTCCGCTCCGTGCCAGCGGCGTCGAGAATCGCGCGCGCCGGTTCCGCGTCCTCCGCACCGCCGACGATCGCGATCGGCCACCGCGCCACCAGCGCGCGCGCAAGCTCGGCGTAGTACGGCCAGCGCTTCGTTCCCCACACGCTCCCCGGCGCCAAAACAATGAAGGGCTGTTCCATCGCCGCTCCGCGCAGCACTTCATCCACGGCGCTCTCGTCCGTCGTCGATGGATACAGCCTCGGATCCAATGCTCCCGCCGGCGGCTGGGTCTCCTCGAATGGAAACGCAAGAGACCACAGCCGCTCGGCGTGATGGCGGTCCTCGCGGAAGGCGACGCGTGTCGTGTACAGTGCGCGACCCGGCGACGTGATAAAGCCGACGCGCTCGCGGTAGCCGCCGAGCACTGCCAGCGTCGCGCTTCGCACCGAGCCCTGGGCGAGATACGCGATACGGCGCGCGCGCCGCCCCTTCGGCCTTGGCTCGCCCGGCGGCATCGCCTCCCCAGCCATGGGCGACATCGCGCTGCGGCGGCCGCGTATCGTCTGCGCCATGCGCCACAGTCCGCCGAGCCCGGCATGCACGCCGCGCTTGTCGTACACGAAGAGATGGCGGATCGAAGGATTGTTCTCGAGCACCTTCGCCGCGGCCGGCGTCGCGACGACGTCCACCGGCCCCCGCATCGCCAGCTCGCCGATCAAGGGCGTGGTGAGAATCGCGTCGCCGAGGAAGGAAGTCTGAACGACGAGCGATTCCTGACGGCCGGGATTCGGCGCCAGAGATTCGGCACTCGGCAACGGCTGGGGAACGGCGTCGTGTTCCACCGAGGCCGCGGTTGTCAGGCCCGAATCCCGAGTGCCGAGTGCCGAGTCCCGCAACCCTCAATCCACCTGCAGTACCGCCAAGAATGCTTCCTGCGGAATCTCGACCGAGCCCACTTGCTTCATCCGCTTTTTCCCTTCCTTCTGCTTCTCGAGCAGCTTCCGCTTGCGCGTGATGTCGCCGCCATAGCACTTGGCGAGCACATCCTTACGGAGCGCCTTGACCGTCGTGCGCGCGATCACCTTGTTGCCGATTGCGGCCTGGATGGCCACCTCGAACAGTTGGCGCGGGATCAGCTCTTTGAGCTTGTCGGCGATTTTGCGGCCCCATTCGTACGCCTTGTCGCGGTGGATGATGACCGAGAACGCGTCGATCGGATCGCCATTGATCAGCATGTCCAGCTTCACCAGATCGCTCGGCCGGTAGCCGAGCATGTCGTAGTCGAGGCTGGCGTAGCCGCGGCTGATCGTCTTGAGGCGGTCGAAGAAATCGAGAATGATCTCGCCGAGCGGAAACTCCCAATCGAACTCGACGCGCTCGGTGTCGAGGTAGGTCATGTTCTTGTAGACGCCGCGCCGCTCGGTGCCGAGTGTCATGATCGGGCCGATGTACTCCGCCGGCGCCATGATGCGCGCCTTCACATACGGCTCTTCGATCTTCGAGATCACGCCCGCTTCGGGGAGCAGCGACGGATTCTCGATCAGCTCCATGGTGCCGTCGGTGTGGTAGACGTGGTATTCCACGCTCGGCACCGTCGTCACCAGCGACAGATCGAACTCTCGCTCGAGGCGCTCCTGCACGATCTCCATATGGAGCAGCCCGAGAAACCCGCAACGGAATCCGAAGCCGAGCGCGGTCGACGTCTCCGGCTCGTAATTCAGCGACGCATCGTTGAGCTGCAGCTTGGCCAGCGCGTCGCGCAGCGTTTCGTATTGCGTCGTATCCGTCGGATAGATGCCGGCGAAGACGAAGCTGCGCACTTCTTTGTATCCCGGCAGCGCGGCCGCCGCACGATTCGTGGCGTCGAAGATAGTGTCGCCCGCGCGCGTCTCGCGCACGCTCCGCACGTTCGCGACCACGTAGCCGACCTCGCCCGGGCCCAGCTCCTCGGCAATCACCTGGCGAAGCTGGTTGTAGCCGACCTCGTCGACTTCGTACACCGCGTCACTGGCGCCGAAGGTGATCTTGGTGCCATGGCGAATGGAGCCGTCGACGACGCGGATGCTCGGGATGGCGCCGCGATAGCGATCGTAGTACGAGTCGAAGATCAGCGCGCGAAGGGCACCCTCGGGCTCGCCTTCTGGCGCCCGAACTTTCTTGATCACCTGCTCGAGCAGCTCTGGGACGCCGACCCCTTCTTTCGCGCTGACGAACAACACGTCCTCGGGATCGCAGCCGAGCAGGTCGACGACCTCTTGGCGACGTCGCTCCGGCTCCGCGCCCGGTAGGTCGATCTTGTTGAGCACGGGAATAATGTCGAGTCCCGCGTCCATCGCCAGAAAGAGATTCGAGAGCGTTTGCGCTTGAATTCCTTGCGACGCGTCGACGACGAGAATCGCCCCTTCGCATGCGGCGAGCGAGCGCGACACTTCGTACGTGAAGTCGACGTGGCCCGGTGTGTCGATCAAGTTGAGCTCGAACGACTCGCCGTTGCGCGCTTTGTACTCCATGCGCACGGCGTTGAGCTTGATGGTGATGCCGCGCTCGCGCTCGAGGTCCAGGGTATCGAGCACCTGGGCCTTCATCTCGCGCTTCGTGATCATGCCCGTCGCCTCGATCAGCCGGTCCGCGAGCGTGGACTTGCCGTGATCGATGTGCGCGACGATGCAGAAGTTCCTGATGTGGTCAAGCTTCAATGGCGGGGCTCGGTGCGGTGCGCGGTGAGCGTGCTGCAGACCCGATGGGTCAGGCACCGCGAACTTCGACTAGCCTCGAAGTATAGCCGGGGGACCAAGCCCGACCAACGGAAACGAGCGATGACTCAGAGAGCTGGGCGCGCACCGCGCTTCTTCCGTCGAACAGCTCTCGTCATCTCACGGGGTGCGACGCAGCACCGGCCCGCTCGAAGTTGGAGCGGAGCGCTGCGGCGACGGCGGCGGACTCGAGCGCTGCTGCGGCTGCGGCGAGTCGCGCCGCGGCTCCGGCCGCAGGATAATCGGCGCGCTCCGACTCGGTCCCGGATCGGGACGACGCACCGGCGTACCCTGTGGCCCGCTCTGCACGTTGCGATCGAGCGGCGGACGACGGTCATCGCGGCGCGGCACCGCCAATGTCGGATCGCCGCGGAAGTCCCCGCCGTCGCGCGGCTCCGCCTCACGGCGCTGCACGCCGCGATCGGGATACTGCTGCGTCGCCCCGTTGCCGCGGGGATCGGACGCGGAGCTCTGCGTGTCGTCATCCTGGCGGCGCCGGATAGGCATCCCGTCGTCGCCGCGAGGACCGATCTGGATCCGTTGCGCCTGGTTGCCATCGTCGCGACGGGAGCCGCCGTTCAAATCGCCCGGGCGGGAACCGCCGCGACGAAGATCGTCGGTGTCCGTACGACGGCGACGCTCGATGAAATTGACCGCGCTGATCGGTGCTCCGCCCGCGACGGCGCGCTTGAACTCGTAGCGCGGCTGCGGCGCGTACACCACGCGCGACCCCGAGTAGTTGCGCCCGTAATAGCGGCGCGGATACGAATAGTAAAAGTCGTCGTACACCACCACACGAAACTGCCGGCAGAATGCGCGGTACGGATTCCACGCGACGTACGACCGATACTCATGGCACTGGTAGCAGAGAAAGCGCGGGTAGTCGACGTGACGCTCCACGTAGTATTCCGCGTAGTCGAGCGCGTACGGCGAGCGCCGGTCGTACAACACGCGTTGCGTGAACTCGTGCATGGCCTGGAACGGATCGCCATGTATTCGCTCGAAGCCCGCGTTCCGATAGTCCCAGAAGCGGCCGTCGCGGCTCAGCACGTCGGTATCGAACCGATCCCAGCTGGCGATGGCGTAGACGTATCCCATCCCCGGAGAATTGTCGGCGTAGAACGCATCGGCGCCGCGGTCGGCGGTGCTGTAGGTGACGCCGGCACGCACGAAACCTTCGTCGCGCGGCGTGTCGGGATAGAGAATGTGCAATTGACCGTCGGTGTCGATGCGCACGATCATCACGTACGCGTCTTCGTCGGTGCGGAAGTACGCGCGCGAGCGCTCGCCGCGCCGCAGCACACGGTCGCCGTCCATCCAGATGCGCACGTTCGGCGTCCGATCATCCGGGCGGCGATTCGATCGCGTATCGATCGGCACTCGCTCTCGCGGTATCGGCTCTTGCCCGACGAGCACGGATCCCGGCATCGCGAGCCAGCCGGCAGCGGCCAGCGCAAAGGCTGCACTCTTCATCTGGAAACACCTCGGTAATCGGCACTCGTGCCAAGGGCACGCCCCATGCCCACTCGGTCTATGTGGCTGGAATCGACCAAGTGATTGCTCCATCGCAGGTTATTGGCGCGCGCAGGGAAGTGCAAGCGAGTTCGTGTCCCCGGCGTAAGACGAGGGTCGTAGCGCATTCTGGACAGGTGCTAGGTGCTAGGTGCTAGGTGCAAGGGCGCATTCAATCTTTCGCGCGATATGGTCGAGCGTGCCCAAACAGCTGGCACCTAGCACCTGGCACCTAGCCCTTGGTTACCTTCCCAACCTCTATGGAATCCTCCCAATCCCGCGCCGATCTTCTCGACCCCTCCGACGTCGCCGCACTCGGCCACATCGAGTTGGTCGCTAGATGGATTGTCGACGGCTTCCTCACTGGACTCCACCGATCACCGAAGAAAGGGTTCTCGGTCGAGTTCGCCGAGTTCAGGCCGTATCAGCCGGGCGATGAGCTGCGCTACCTGGATTGGCGCGCCGCCGCGCGCGCCGATCGATGGGTGGTGAAGCAGTTCGAGGAGGAGACCAACCTTCGCTCGACGATCGTGCTCGACGTCAGCCGCTCCATGGCGTGGTCCGGCGATCCCGCGCGCATTACCAAGCTCGAGTACGCCGAGCGTCTCTCGGCTGCACTCGCGTTGCTCTTTCTCCGACAGCGTGACGCGGTCGGAATGATCCGCTTCGACGACCATGTGCGTACCTCGGTGCCGCCGCGCGTGCGCACCGGGCAGTGGAAGCGATTGGTCGCCGCGCTGCGCGAGCCCGGAAGCGGTCTCGCATCACACGCACCGGCCGCGCTCGAGCAGGCGGGACGGCTGATTCCGCGCCGCGGATGGATAGTCCTCATCTCCGACTTACTGATGGACATGGAGGATGTGGTGGTGCGCGTGCGGGGTCTGCGCCGCCTAGGCCATCACGTGACGGTGCTCCACATTCTCGATCCGGACGAGCGCGAGCTGCGTCAAGGACACGACGCGATCTTCGTCGATCCGGAGAGCGCCGCATCCGTCGCCGCGACGGTGGCCGATGTGCGTACCGCGTATCGCGCCACGGTCGAGAGCGCCATCGGCGAATGGCGCGCGGCCCTCACGGCGACCGGCGCGGCGTACGAGCTCATTCTCACCGACGCGCCGTTCGGCGTGCCGCTGCGCCGCGCCTTCTCGCATCGCGGACGATTGCCATGATCGAGTTTCTCGCGCCCGCATGGATGCTTGGCGCGCTCGCCGCCGCCGTGCCGCTGTTGATCCACCTCATGCGCCGCCGCATCGGCACGCAGGTCGAGTTTCCCGCCGTGCGGTACCTCGTGAGGGCGGAGCGCGAGCACAGCCGAAAGCTCCGCCTGCGCAATTTGCTGCTGATGATTCTACGCGTGCTGGCCGTCGTGCTGGTCGCCGGCGCCGCCGCGCGTCCCATCGCTCGCGTCGGCTCGGGCGGCCACGCGCCGACATCGATGGCGATCGTGCTCGACAATTCACTCAGCTCGTCGGTCATCCAAGCCGGACACCCGGTGTTGGACGACCTCAAGGCTCGGGCGCGCGACGTGCTGCGCCGCGCATCAGCGGACGATCACGTGTGGATGATCACGGTCGACGGCGTGGTGCACGGCGGGACGATCGGCGCGGTGATGCAAGCCGTCGATCGCGCCGAGCCGTTCGGCGGCGCGGGCGACATCGCCCGCGCGCTCGCGCGGGCGAGCGGGCTCGTGCACGCCGGCGTGCTCAACGAGCGCGAGATCGCGATTATCACCGACGGTCAAGCAAGCAGTTGGAAGCTGCCCGTGGCACTCGGCGACGCGAAGGTGCTGGTCTATCGGCCGAAGGGGGCACCGCCGACCAATCACGGCGTGATCGAGGCGACGGCGACGCCGGCCCGCTGGACACCGCGCGGCGCGGTGCACGCGCGGGTGCTCGTCTCCGACTCGGCCACCTACCGCATCACGCTCGAGGGACGCACCCTCGCCCGCGGATCGGTGGCGCGCGATGGCGAGATTCTCGTGCGCGCGGCGCCCCCGGAGCGCGGATGGGTGTCGGGCACGGTCGAAATCGAGCCGGACGAGCTTCGCGGCGATGACGTGCGACCATTCGCCGCCTGGATCGGGCCCGCGCCGTCGGTGAACGTCGCGCCATCGTTGGGCATGTTCGCGCGCTCGGCGGTCGACGCGCTGGTGCAGTCCGAGCGCGTGACCGCCGGCAGCGATGTGGCGTTCGCGCCGGCCGACGAGGTCATCAAACTGCCAGCGCTCCTGGTGGCGCCCACCGATCCCGTTCGCATTGGCGCCGCGAATCGCGCGCTGGAGCGGCTCGGCATCCCATGGCGCTTCGGCGCGATTCGGCGCAGCGAGAGTGTGGTGCGCGGCGACCGTCTCGACAATACGACGGTCGCCCTTCGGTACGTGCTCTCCTCGAGCGGCGGCCGGCAGATCGACACGCTCGCCACCGCCGCCGGCGAGCCGTGGATCGTGAGCGGTCCCGGCTACGTGCTCATCGCATCGCCACTGGCGCCAGACGCGACCACGCTTCCGGTGCGCGCCGGATTCGTGCCGTGGTTGAGCGATGTGCTCTCGCAGCGGCTGTCGGCCGAGGCGGGCACCGTGGTGTACGCGGTGCCCGGCGCGCCGCTCTCGCGGCCGTCGTTCGCCGACGCACTCGAGGCGGCCCCGGGTCAGAAGCTCGCGCTGACCGCGGACACTCTGCGCGCTCCCGATCGCGCGGGCGCGTATTTTTTTCTGAAGGGTGATCGCCGCGTGGGCGCGCTCGTCGTTGCGGCCGAGAGCGACGAGTCCGCGCTCGAGCGCCTGTCGGCGGACGCGCTGGCGCAGCGCCCGCGCGCGAGTTCCGTGCGCGCGTTCGACGATGCCCAGAGCTGGACCGCGAAGACGTTCGTCTCGTCGCCGAGGCGGCCCTTGGTCGCGCCGCTCCTCGCGCTCGCGGCCGCGGCGCTCTTGATTGAAGCCGCCGTCGCGGGCGCCGGACGGAGGAGGTCGGCGTAGTGCCACTGCCGCGCCTGCTCGACGCGCTGGCGGCGCTTCCCGCATTCGACCGGCTCGCCAACTCGATCCCCGCGCCGGCCGGCCGCATCGGCGTCGCCGGTCTTCTCGGCTCCGCCGATGCCGCGCTCGTCGCGACGCTGGCCCGCCGCCTCGGCCAGAATCGATTTTTCGTCATTCTGGCTGAATCGCTCCCCGAAGCCGAGCGATGGCTGGCCGATCTCGAGTCGCTGATCGATGAAGGCGATGTCGCGCTCTATCCGCCGCGCGAAGGCTTCGGCGAGGCGGAGCCGCACCTCGAGGTGGCGGGCGAGCGCGTCGAGACGCTGGAGCGCCTGGGGAAGGGCGAGATCCGCGTGCTGGTGACCACAGCGCGCGCGTGGTTGGAGCGCACGCGACTGCCGCGCGCGATGAGCGACGCGCGCATTGAGCTGCGAAGAGGAGATGAACGCCGCCCCGGTGACCTCGCCGCGCATCTCGAATCGGTCGGGTTCGAGCGCGTGCCGCTCGTCGAAGACGTCGCGCAATTCAGCGTTCGCGGCGGGATCATGGATGTCTACGGATTCGGGATGGCGAATCCCGTCCGCATCGAGTTCATGGGCGACGAGATCGAATCGCTGCGGCACTTCGACATGCTCACCCAGCGATCGACGCGCGACGCCGAGATGGCGCTCATTCTCCCGGTCGATGGCCGCTCGGGTGGCGATGACGACAGCGGCGCCGACGCGCGCGGCGCGCTGGCCGACCTCTTCCCCCCCGACACGCTGATCGTTCTTCCGGCCGGCGATGTCACGGCCATCGAGATGCGCCGCACCTGGGACGAGGCGAACCATCACATCATCCTCGCGCGGCGCCGTGGCGAGGACGCGCCGTCGCGTGAAGAGCTCTATCAGTCGCCGGTCGACGCGCAGCGCGCGCTCGCGTCGTTCGGCACGATCGCGCTCGGCGCCGGCGATGACGCTACGGTTCTGCCGCTCCTCGAGCCCGAGCAGATCGACCGCGACATCAAGCGGCTCCGCCGCATCGTCGACGATGGCTTTCCGACGGTGATTCTCTGCGACAATGCCGGCCAGGTGGAGCGTCTCGAGGAGCTACTGAACGAAGCTCGGTACGCGCCATCCGGCGCGGTGATCGCCGTGGGCGTGCTCGACGGCGGATTCATCATTCCGGCGGTGGAGCATGCGGCCGGCAGCGGCCTGCGGGTTCTCACCGACCATGAGATATTCCGCCGCGAGCGGCGAATCCGGCGGCACCGGCGCTACACCACCGGCATTGCGATCGAATCACTGACCGCGCTCAAGCCCGGTGATTACGTGGTGCATCTCGAGCATGGCATCGGGATCTATCGCGGAATGGAGCAGATGTTCGTGCAGGAGAGCACGATCGAGGTCGCGGTGATCGAGTACGAGGGCGGCGACCGACTCAACGTGCCGATCTACCGAATCGACCAGATCGAGCGGTACAGAGGTGCATCAGACGTCGGTGGCGACATTCCGCCACCGCGCCTGCACAAGCTCGGCGGCAAGCGCTGGGCGGCGCAGCGGGATAAGACCCGCGCGGCGCTGCAGGAGATGACCGCCGAGCTCCTCGATCTCTATGCGCGCCGGAAGATGGCGACCAAGACCCCCGCGCTTCCCGACAGCTCGTGGCAGCGCCAACTCGAGTCGAGCTTTTTGTTCGAGGACACTCCGGATCAGGTGCGCGCGACGGCCGAAGTGAAGAGCGATATGGAGGGCGGCCGCCCGATGGACCGTCTGCTCGTCGGCGACGTCGGTTATGGCAAGACGGAAATCGCCGTGCGCGCCGCGTTCAAGACGGTACAGAGCGGCCGCCAGGTCGCGGTGCTGGTGCCCACGACGATTCTGGCCGAGCAGCACGGCCGAACCTTCGGCGACCGGTTGGCCGATTTTCCGATTCGCGTTGAGACGTTGTCGCGTTTTCAGTCGGGGAAAGAACAGGCGACGATCCTCGCCGACGTGACCGCCAAAAAAGTCGACATCATCATCGGCACGCATCGGCTGCTCAGCAACGATGTCGCGTTCGGTGACCTCGGACTGATCGTGGTCGACGAAGAACATCGCTTCGGAGTAAAGCACAAAGAGCGGCTCAAGCAGCTGCGCCTCGAGACCGACGTGCTCACCCTCACCGCGACGCCCATTCCGCGCACGCTGCACCTCTCGCTCGCCGGCCTGCGCGACATGACGCTCATCCAGACGCCGCCGCGGGACCGCTCGCCCGTGCTCACCTTCGTCGAGCCGTGGGACGATGCGCTGATCGAGGAAGGCATCGCGCGTGAACTCGATCGCGGCGGCCAGGTGTTCTTCGTGCACAATCGCATCGAGACGATCACCGGCATCGCCGATCACGTCCAACGTCTTGCGCCCCGCGCGTCGGTCGCCGTGGCGCATGGACAGATGAAGGACGCCGATCTCGAGGCCGTGATGGGCCGGTTCGTCGGCGGAGAGGTCGACGTGCTCGTGTCGACGATGATCGTCGAGAGCGGCCTCGATGTGCCGAACGCCAACACGATGTTCGTCAATCGCGCCGACTACTTCGGGCTCGCGCAGCTCTACCAGCTGCGCGGACGCGTCGGCCGCTCGCACCGGCGCGCCACCTGCTACCTGCTCGTCCCGGATAACGTCGATCTCGACGCCGAGCGCCGGCTTGCGGTGCTCGAGCATCACACCGAGCTCGGCTCGGGCTATCGCGTGGCGCTCAAGGACCTCGAGATGCGCGGCGCCGGCAACTTGCTCGGGCCGGAACAGTCGGGATTCGTCCAGACGGTCGGCTTCGATCTCTATCTGCGCATGCTCGACGAGACGGTCACGCGCCTGATGAAGCACGAGGGCGCGCCGAAGCTCATCCCGGCCGACGTCACCATGGATATCGCCAGCTATCTGCCCGATTCCTTCATTCAGGTGCAAGAAGCAAAGCTCGAGGTGTATCGCCGGCTCACGCATCTCATGGAGCCCGCCGGCATCGAGGCGCTGCGCGCCGAGCTGCGCGACCGGTTCGGGCCCCTGCCGCCGCCAGCGGTGGCGTTCCTATCGCAGGCGCTGCTGCGGATCGTCGGCGGTCGCCTCGGGGTGGAAGGAATCCTGGTGCGCGGCAACGAGGCCCGTATTACCTTTCGGGCCGATGCGGTTCCCAGACTCAAGGGGCTGACCGCGGCGTTTCACGAAGTGCAGTTCCAGGCCGAGATTCGGCGCACACAACCGCTCTCGCTGAAGCTGACCAGGCTGGGCGGCGCGGACATGCTCGATGGGCTCGTCCGCGCCCTGAAGAGCCTGGTTTCCCAAGCGTGAGCCTCGAGGCCTGACCACCCGCACCGATCGCGTGATGCGCGTTCGTTCGCGCCGGCGTTGCTGGCCTCAGACATATCCTATTTCGGAGCGTTGCCCCGCAATGAAAATTCGTCTATCCGCCCTGCTGACCGCGGCTGTGCTCTCCTCCGCGTGCGACAATTTCAAGGAAGCGATGACCGCGCACGTCGATGTCGTCGCGCGTGCCGGCTCGCAGGAGCTGTCGGTCGAGCACTTCGCGAAGCTGCTCGGCGAGAGCAAGGTGCCGCTCAACGCGGAAGTCGCCCATTCGGTGGCCGACCTGTGGGTGAATTATCAGCTGCTGGCGCAGGCCGCGGCGAACAACGACTCGCTCAAGGACACGAAGGCGATCGACGATGCGATGTGGCCGTACCTCGCCCAGATGCGCGCCGCCAAGTGGCACGAGCAGGTGCAGAAGAGCTTCGTGGCCGGCGATACGTCGAACGCCGAGGCGAAGTACAACCAGGGTGACGTTCTCGCCGCGCGCCACATTCTCTTTCTCACGCCGCAGGGCGCCAGCGACGCGCAGAAAGATTCCGTGCGCAAGAAGGCCGAAGCGGTCCGAGCCGAGGTCGTGAAGAACGGCGACTTCGCGGCGCAAGCCGCTAAGAACAGCCAGGACCCGGGCTCCAAAGACAAGGGCGGCGACCTCGGTCTCTTCCCGCGCGGCGCGATGGTCAAGGAGTTCGGCGACGCGGTGTCCGCGCTCAAGCCCGGCGACATCTCGCAGCCGGTGTTGACGCAGTTCGGCTATCACATCATCCGGCGCTCGACCTTCGAGGAAGTCAAGAACGGCTTCACGCAGTCGCTCGCGCAGCAGGGCACGGTGGTCGCGGAGAGTCTCTACCTGGCGAAGACCGAGGCCACCGGCAACATCCAGTTCAAGAGTGGCGCCGCGCAGAACATTCGCGCCGCCGCCAAGGACCTCGATGCCGCCCTCAAGAGCAGCAACATCATCGCCACCTCGAAGGCGGGTGATTTTACGGCCAGGAAGCTGGCACAGTGGATCCAGGCTTTTCCGAACAACCAGCAGATTCGCACCGGCCTGCAGCAGACGACGACGCCGGATTCGACCGTGCTCGGCTTTGCTCGCACGTTGATCAAGAACGATCTGGTGCTGCACCAGGCGGACAGCGCGAAGGTCACGCTGACGCCGGCCGAGCTCAGTGACGTGCGCTCGAAGTTCACCGCGGTGGTCGGGCAGGATTGGTTGATGCTCGGCGTGAGCCCGAACGTGCTCAAGGACAGCGCCAAGTCGTCGGGCGACCGCGCGCGCTTCGCCTCGGCGCAGGTGGACAAGTATCTCGACGCCTTTCTTGCCAATCCGCAGAGTGTGCAGTTCGTCGACGTGCCGGCGCCGCTGCAGTCGGTGCTGCGCGCCAAATATTCGTGGAAGCTGAACAGCGCCGGCCTCGATCGCGCCATCGAGCGCGCGACGAAGATTCGCGTCTCGGCCGACTCGGCTCGCGCGGCGAATCGCCCGGCGTCGCAGGTCCCGATGGGTCCGCCGATCCAGTTGCAGGGTCAGCCGACCGACACCAGCGCCAAAAAGCCCGCGGCGACGAAGAGCGCCCCGAAACCCGCCGTGAAGAAGCCCTGATTCACGCCGCGTCCTGCGGTGGACGGCCGCGCTCGATTGTGAGCGCGCCGGACCACCGCCCGGATCGCGGTGTAGGAGTCCGTCATGAAAAAACTGATCACGATCGCCGCGCTCGCCCTGGCAACCGCGTCCATCGCGCGCGCGCAAGGCGGTCCCCCGGCCAGCGAGCTGCTCGTCGACCGCATCGTCGCGGTGGTCGGCACCACGCCGCTCACCTGGAATGAAGTGCAGGAACGTGTGAACCAGATGCGGCAGCAGGGTACGGTGATACCGCCCGATTCAGCCGGACAGATGGCGTTCGCCCGCGATATTCTCGTCAGCATGATCGACGATGAGCTGCTCTTGCAGCGCGCCAAAACACAAAAGATCGAAGTGACCGATGCCGAGGTGGCGCCACAGGTCGATGCGCAGCTCAAGAAGATCCAAGCGAACTACAAGACGGATCAGGAGCTCAAGGATGAGCTGCGGAAGACGGGGTTCGGCACCAAAGAAGAATTTCGTCGCTACCTCGCTGACAACATCAAGCGCGGAATTACGATCCAGAAGTTGATGGACAAGATGCGCCAGGAGCAGAAGCTCACACCGGTTCCGGTCACCGAGGCGGACGTCACGGCATTCTTCAAGGAGCACGAGAAGGAAGCCGAGCGCCTCCCTGCGACGATCGCCTTCCGGCAGATCGTGATCGCGCCGGCAGCATCGCCCGCCGCCAAGGATGCCGCCAAGGCGAAGGCCGAGGCGCTGCTCAAGGAGCTCAAGGAGGGCGGAGACTTCGAGAAGATCGCCAAGCGCGAATCGATGGATCCAAGCACGAAGGACTTGGGCGGCGACTTGGGCTGGCAGCGCCGCGGCGAGTTCGTTCCGGAGTTCGAGCGCTGGTATTTCGGTCTTCCGCCGGGACAGACGAGCAGCGTGTTCGAGACGACCTTTGGCTATCACATCGTACGGATCGATCGCGTGCAGCCCGCCGAGGTAAAGGGCCGCCACATCCTGATCATCCCGAAAGTTGATTCGACGCAGGTGAAGATCGCCAGGCGTGTCGCCGATTCCGTCGCGACCGCGCTTCGGGATGGCGCGAAGTTCGAGCCGCTGGCCAAGAAGTACCACGACTTCGATTCGAAGGAGCAGGATATCGTTCCGGCCTTCCCACGCTCGCAGCTGCCGGAGACGTATCAGAAGGCCTTCGCCGGCAAGAAGGTCGGCGATGTGACGCCGCCCTTCGGCATCGAGGACAAGCGGCGCGGCATCGACAAGCTCGTCATCGCGCAAATCACCGCGATCGCGGAAGACCGCCAACCGTCCGCCGCCGATTATCGCGAGCAGATCCGTGGCCAGCTTGCGCAGCAGCGAATGGTGCGGCACTTCATCGAGAGCATCAAGAAGGACACATACGTCAACGTGATGATGTGAGCGCACTCGGACCCGCGTCATCTGTCATCTGTCGTGCGTCATCCAGTACTCAGGGTTGCCAACTGACCACCCTCACGACTCGATGACTCACGACAGATGACAGATGACTAGTCCGCAGTGAGACTCGACCTCGCGCTCAAAAGGCTGCTCCTGGTCAAGAGCCGGAGCGACGGAAAGGAAGCGTGCGATGTCGGCTCGGTTTGGGTGAACGGCAAGCAGGCCAAAGCGTCGCTCGAGGTGAAGACGGGCGACCGCATCCGCATTGAGTACGCGCAGCGCACGCTCGAGATCGAGCTCGTCGGTGACGTCGGCAAGAACGTCAGTCGCGCCGATGCCAAGACGCTCTACCGGATCACGAGCGACGTCGAGCTGCACGATGCCTGACGGGCCGCGCGTCAGGCTCGCGGTCACGCTCGGCGACCCACGCGGCATCGGTCCGGAGATCATCGCCCGCGCCATACAGGACGATCGCGTGCGCGCGGGATGTGAGCTCGTGCTCGTCGGTCCCACTGGCGCCGGCCTCGATGTGAACGAAGTGATCGGCGAATGGGCTCCCGGTCGTGACGCCGTGGCCTCGGCGAAAGTTGGCGGACGGCTGGCCGGGCTGGCCATCGAGCGCGCGACCCGTATGGCGCAGCGCGGCGATGTCGCCGGCATCGTCACCGCGCCAATCGACAAGCGCGCGCTCCTGGACGGCGGCTTCGATTTTCCGGGTCACACGGAAATGCTCGCCTCGCTCACCGGTACCCGCGTGGCGATGATGCTGACCTCGGACACGCTGCGCGTCGTGTTGGCCACCACGCACATCGCGCTGCGCGATGTACCGCACGCGCTGACCGCGAGCGCGATCGATGGCGCGGCGCGCGTCACGCGCGAAGGGCTCCGCGAGTGGTACGGAATAGCCGAGCCGCGCATCGCGCTCTGCGCGCTCAACCCGCACGGTGGCGATGGTGGCCGCTTCGGCACGGAGGATGAGACCATCCTCGCTCCTGCCGCCCACGCCGCCGGTCTCTCGGGACCGTACCCCGCCGACACGGTGTTCGTGCGCGCGATGCGCGGCGAGTTCGACGCCGTGATCGCGCCATACCACGATGTCGGCATGACGGCCATCAAAGTCGCCGCCTTCGGCCGCGCGGTGAATGTGACCCTCGGCTTGCCCTTTCCGCGCACCTCGCCCGATCACGGTACGGCGCTCGGCATCGCGGGCCAAGGGATCGCCGATCCATCGAGCTTCATTCACGCGACGCTCGAGTGCGCCCGCATCGCGGCGCGCATCGCTCGTCCGCAACACGCCTAGATGCTGATCGCACTGCTCACCGTCGCCGCGCTCGCCGCGCCGGTCACGCGACCGGATACCATACGCGTGCATCTCTCGCCGGCCGACTCCGCCGCGGTGCGCGCGATCGTGCGCGAAGGCGCCGGCGGCCGCTCGCGCGTCGGCGCCGATCTCCAGTATCTCACCGACGTGATTGGTCCTCGGCTCACCGGCTCACCGGCGATGGCACGCGCCAACGAATGGACGCGCGCGAAATTCCGCGAGTACGGGGCGGACAGCGCGTGGCGCGAGTCATACGCGTTCGGCGTCGCGTGGAAGCGGGGGCCGATGACCCTGCGCATGCTGCTGCCGCACGAGCGGTGGCTCACCGGTTTCTCGTGGGCGTGGGCGCCCGGCACGAAAGGTCCCGTCGCCGGCGATGTGATCTACATGAACGCGACGACGCAGGCCGAGTTCACCGCGAAATTCGCCGGGAAGCTCACCGGCGCCTGGGTGATGACGGGTCCGCCGTTCCCCTTTCCCGATCCGGACGGGCCGCCGCTCTCCGCGACAGATTCCGTTGCGCTCCGCGACGCGCGCAAGGCGACCTACGCGCCGCCGAGAAACGCCGCCGAAGCCACGTTTCGTGAGCGGCGCGATTCGCTGCTCATCGGCGAGGGAATCGCTGGCACCATCGTCGATGGCGCAAAGGACTACGCGCTGTTGACGATGAGCGGCTCGCCCGAAGACGTGCTTACTTTGCCGCGCATCGTCGTCGCCCACGAAACGTTCACCCAATGGCATCGCCTGCTCGCGATGGGCGAACGCGTGCGCGTCGAAGCGACCATTGAAAACTCGTTCGTAACCGCCGGCCCACAGACCGCGGAAAACACGATCGCCGAGATTCGCGGCAGCGAGCATCCTGACGAGGTGGTGCTCATCGGCGCGCATCTCGATTCGTGGGATCTCGGCACTGGCGCGACTGACAATGGATCGGGAGCGATGACGGTGCTGGAGGCGGCGCGGATTCTCAAAGCGAGCGGCGCTCGTCCCAAGCGCACGATCCGCTTCGCGCTCTTCAGCGGGGAAGAGGAGGGGCTGTTCGGCTCGGCCTCCTACGTCCGGGACCATCTGCGCGAGATTCCCAAGTATCAGGCCGCGCTCGTGATCGATAACGGCACTGGCCGCATCGAGGGGATGTCGCTCCAGGGCCGCGACGAGCTCGAGGCGATGTGGCGCGATCTGTTCGCCCCGATCGCCGACCTCGGGCCATTCGATGTGAAGCATCGCAACAAGGGTGGCACCGACCATCTCCCGTTCTTGATGACGGGCGTGCCGGGATTCAACTACGACCAACTCTCACGCGGGTACGATCACACGCACCATTCGCAGATCGATACCTTCGACTACGCGGTGGTGGATGATCTCAAGCAGGCGGCAACGGTGATCGCCGCGACGGCGTTCGAGCTGGCGAACCTGCCGCAGCTGCTGCCGCGCGGTCCGGTGAGAGGGCGCCAGTGAGGCCGCCGACGTCCTAGCGAATCACGCGTCGTGCGAGCGCGGAACTTGGACCGCGTCCCGCTCGAGGCCGGTGGAGAGTAGCTCGACCGACAGCGTCCCGACGCGCCGGCCGTCCATCGTTCGCACGGTGAACACGGCGCCGCCGGACGAGACTCTGTCACCCGGCCGCGGCAGTCTGCCGAGCGAGCCGAAGACGAATCCGCCGATCGTCGTGCTGTCGGTGTCGGGCACGGCGAGGCCGTAGTGTTCGTTCAGCTCGCCAATGTTCGTCTCGCCCGGCACGATGATCTCGCCGGTGCGCGCCGTGCCCATCGCCGGTTCGCGCTCGTCGGTCTCGTCGAGTATCTCGCCGACGATTTCCTCCAGCAGATCCTCCATCGTCAGCAGGCCGGCGGTCCCGCCATACTCGTCGAGCACGATGGCGATGTGTTCTTTGAGCCGTTTGAAATCGGCCAGCACCTCCTCGACCTCTCGGGTGCTGGGCACCATGTGCACGCGGCGCATCACCTTGCCGAGCGAAAATTCGGCGGGCGGACGATGCAGAATGGGCAGTAGATCTTTCGCCAGCAGTACGCCGACGATGTCGTCGATGGAATGGTCGTAGATCGGGAAGCGCGAAAACTCCGTCTCCTCCACCACCTTCAACGCGTCCTCGAGCGTCGAATCCAGCGGCAGCGACACGATCTCCGTGCGCGGGGTCATCACCTCGCGCGCATTCTTCTCGGAGAACTCGAACACACCCTCGAGCAGATCGGCGTCCTGGGGCTGCAGCGCGCCACTCTCCTCGCTGCGCTCCACCAGCAGCCGAAGCTCGTCGGATGACGGCGCATTGTTGTCTTCGCTCGTCGCCGAGTCGCGCGCGTGCCGCGACACGATGTGGGACGACACCTCGATCAGAGCGGTGAGCGGGCTGGTGATCCACGCGAACGCCAGCAACGGGGGCGCCAGAAGGCGCGCCAGCGACTCCGGACGCGCGATCACCATTTGGCGCGGCGCCAGCTCGCCGAACACGGTATGCAGGTAGACGATCAGCGCCAGGCCGATCACGATCGCCAACACGCCGACCGCGTCGCCGCGCGGGGCGCTGACCTCGTACAACCAGTCCACGACGATCGCGCCAAGGCCGAGCGTCGAGAGTGTGATGCCGAGCTGGGCCGCGGACACCATGCGTTGGGGCGCGCTCAGGGCGCGAAGCGCCATCGTCGCGAGCCGGTCGCCGGTGCGCGCGCGCGCTTCGAGCCGCGGCCGCCGCGCCCGAACGACGGCGACCTGCGCGCCGACGAAGAACGCGTTCAGCACAACGAGCGAAAGGATGGCCAGCAACCGAGCGAACACTCAGGGAAGTTACAAACTTTTCGGTCTCCGACGCCACTGCATCCATCTCGCTGCGAGCCGGGCGCCCACGAGGCCCGCGCCCGCCGTTACGCCCCGACTCAAGGCCCGCGCCGCGCTCCCGATACTAAGGAGGCACCCTCGCGGAGTCCCAGTGCTGTACCGGATCGAGAAGGAACGCCTGTCGGTGTCGTTGACCCTGGCCGGCGGCCTGCGCGTGGACGGGCACATCTTCGTCCAGCCGCAGGCGTACGGCTACAACGGGCACGAGCACGCCATCGACGTCTTCAACGGCGCCGATCCATTCGTCGCGCTGCAAACGGAGAATGGCGTGCTGTTCGTCGCCAAGGATAGCGTCGCCGACGTTTTCGGTCTGGCCGACGAGGAAGCCGCGCTCGACGAGATGCGGCGCGCCAGCGCGCGGTCGGCCGCGCTCGAGGTCACGCTGGTCGGAGGTACGGTGCACACTGGAACCGTGCTGCTCGAGATGCCGACAGACCGGCCCCGTCTTCTCGATTTTCTGAATCGGTACGAAGAGCGCTTCCTCGCCATTTCCGAGGAGCAGGGTGTGCGCCTCGTCAACACCAGCATGATCGAACGCGTGCGGCCTCTGGATTAACATGGCATACATCGATCGCTTTCTCGAGCTCGTCACGACGAACCGTGGCAGCGCACTTCTGCTCGTCGGCGATGACGTCGCGCGGATGGAGCTGGCCGGCACGCCGCGACCGATTACCAACAAACCGTTCACGACGCCGCAACTCCTGACGCTACTGCGCGAGGTGGCGCCGCCGGATGCCGCACGGGATCTCGATGGGGGTCGCGGCGCCAGCTTTCGCTATTCGTCGCCGAGCGGCGAGTTTCGCGCGCACGCCGTCCGGGACGGCGACAAGCTGCGCATCGAGCTGACGCCGGTGGGGCTCGAGCCGGCCGTCGGCGACCTGGCTCCCGCGCCGATGGCGGCCAGCAATGGTCACGCGAAGGCCTCCGGTGATGCGGCCAACGGCAACGGCTCGAATGGCCACGCCGCGATGGGCTCACCCCAGGCCGCGCGCGCTCCGCAGGGCGAAGTCGCGGCGCGGATGGCGATGGAGTCGCTGCTGCGGATGCTCTCCGATCGCGGTGCGTCGGATCTGCATCTTCGAGTGGGTGAGCCGCCGGTGTTGCGCTTGCAGGGCGACATGCTCCGTCTCGACGGCGATCCGGTGATCGACGGCGACAAGATGGAGGCGATGCTCGCCACCATCATGCCGGAGCGGAACCGCGCCGAGTACGCGGAGCTCAACGACACCGACTTCGCGTACGAGATGGAAGGGGTGGCGCGGTTCCGCTGCAACGCCATGCGCGACTTGCGCGGCGCCGGCGCCGTCTTCCGCATCGTCCCGACGAAAATTGTGACCGTCGACGAGCTCGGCATCTCGGCCGAGGTGCAACGACTCTGTCACCTGTCGAAGGGGCTGGTGCTCGTCACCGGCCCCACCGGCTCCGGCAAGTCGACAACGCTCTGCGCGCTGATCGATCTGATCAATCGCACGCGCTCCGATCACGTCATCACGATCGAGGACCCGATCGAGTTCGTGCACAAGAACAAGAAGTGCATTATCACGCAGCGGCAGGTGGGCTCGCATACCTCATCGTTCCGCCATGCGCTGCGCGCGGCGCTTCGCGAGGATCCGGACATCATTCTCGTCGGCGAGCTCCGCGATCTGGAGACGATGTCGATTGCGATCGAGACCGCTGAAACGGGGCACCTCGTCTTCGGTACGCTGCACACGAGCACGGCGGCCAGCACGATCGATCGTGTGATCGATCAGTTCCCACCCGACCGGCAGGAACAGGTGCGCGTCATGTTGAGCGAGTCGCTCAAGGGCGTGGTCTCACAGACGCTGCTCAAGCGCACCACCGGCGGGCGCGTCGCCGCGCGCGAGATCCTGCTGACCGTTCCCGCCATCTCGAACCTCATCCGCGAGGGAAAGACCTACCAGATTCCCTCGGTAATCCAGACGTCGAAGCGGCTGGGAATGATCACCCTCAACGACGCGCTGCTCGACCTGGTCGATGCGCATGTGGTCGACCCGCGCGAGGCCTATCTCAAGGCGATGGACAAGGCGTCATTGGTCACGGCGCTCAAGACCCGCGGCCACGACACGAGCTTCATCGATCCGGCCGAGGCTGCGTCGAGCGGCAAGCCCGAGCCGCAGATCGCCAAACCCGCGATGCGCCGCTGACCGCATGCATTCGCGGCCATCGGCGGCGAAACGGTGATGCCGCCGACGGTCGCGACGATACTATCCGCGGCTAGTGGACGCTCGGGTCCGGCTGCGTGCCGCGATCGGCAGCGTTGTTCTTGAAGAGGCGCTGCTGCAACTGCGCCTGCGTGACGTAGTAGCTCCGCGAATGCCGGAGGTTGCCGGATGACCCAAAATTGTGCTCGAGTTGGGCGAGGGAGTTGTCGATCGCGAGGTGTCGGGCCGGGTCTCTCTCGTCGGGAGCGGGGAGGCCGCTCAGCTCTGCCGCGGCAGCGTCGCTCGCCTGACCGTCGGGGGCCGTTTCGTTTGGGTCGGGGTGATCGCCGCGCGGCGCGTCGTACGCATTACGCTGGCTGTACCCATATCCGCCGAATACCTCGCCCCCTCGCATGTAATCGTGTCCGTAGCCACGACCCAGCGGGTATCCGGCCGGCTGCTCTCCGTCTTGTTGCTCTGCCATGCGGACCCTCCTCTGTAACGATCTCATGTGTATAGCACCGGCAACGCATTTGTGCCACCGCTGTCACACCAGTAGAGGGCTGCAATGCAACGGTTTATATTAAAAGGCTATGCTCAACGCTAAGCAGATTCGCAACGTCGCCATCATCGCGCACGTGGATCACGGCAAGACGACGCTCGTCGACAAGATGCTCCGCCAGGGCGGCGCCTTCCGCGACAATCAAGTCGTGGCCGAGCGCGTCATGGATTCCAATCCGCTCGAGCGCGAGCGCGGCATCACGATCTTGTCGAAAAATACGTCGGTCCATTGGAAGGACATCAAGATCAACATCGTCGACACGCCCGGCCACTCCGACTTCGGCGGCGAGGTCGAGCGCATCTTGCGCATGGTGGACGGAGTGCTGCTGGTCGTTGATGCCTTCGATGGGCCGATGCCGCAGACGCGATTCGTCCTGCGCAAGGCGCTGGCCCTCGGTCGCACGCCGATCGTCGTCATCAACAAGATCGACCGGCCCGGCGCCGACCCGCTGCGCGTGCACGATGAGGTGTTGGATCTGTTCATCGAGCTCGAGGCCGACGAGACCCAGCTCGATGCGGCCGTGGTCTACGCCTCGGCCCGCAACGGCATCGCCACCATGGACATGGACGTGACCGGGGTCGATCTGGCGCCGCTGTTCGACGCCATCGTCAAGCACGTGCCGCCGCCGACCGGCGAGGCGACTGGTCCGTTCCAGATGCTCATCTCCACCATCGATCATTCGCCGTATCTGGGTCGCATCGGCATCGGGAAGATCGAGCGCGGCACCGTGCATGTCGGCGACGCCGTGGCGCTCCTTCCGCTCGAACCCACGCGTCCGATCGAGCGTTCGCGAGTGACCAAGCTGATGGCGTACGAGGGACTCGAGCGCGGCGAGATCACCGAGGCGGCGGCGGGCGAGATCGTCGCGATCTCCGGCCTCGACAACGTCGAGATCGGACTGACGGTCAGCGATGTCGAGACGCCCGAGCGATTGGCCGGCATCGCGGTCGAAGAGCCGACGATCTCGGTCGACTTCGTCGTCAACAACTCGCCCTTCGCCGGTCGCGTCGGAAAATTCGTGACCTCGCGTCAGGTGCGCGAGCGGCTCTACGCGGAGCTCGAGCGCAACGTCGCGCTGCGCGTCGATGATACGGATGCGACGGATACGTGGAGCGTGAGCGGACGCGGCGAGCTGCACCTCTCGATCTTGATGGAAACGATGCGGCGCGAAGGATTCGAGTTTCAGGTCTCGCGGCCGCGCGTGATCACGCGCGAAGGGGTCAACGGCGAGCGGCTCGAGCCGTACGAGGAGCTGTCGATCGACGTGCCGGAGGAATTCCTCGGCGCCGTGATCGAAAAGCTGGGACCGCGCCGCGCCGAGATGATCGAGATGAAGAACCCGGGGCAGGGTCTCGTCCGCCTCTTGTATCGCATTCCGGCCCGCGGGCTATTCGGGTACCGCAGCGAGTTCCTGACGGATACGCGGGGAACCGGCATCATTCATCATCGGTTCCTCGAGTATGGGCGCTGGGCGGGCCCCCTGGCCGGCCGCAAGCGCGGCGTCCTGGTGTCGATGGAGAATGGCATGGCCGTGGCATTCGGCCTGTTCAATCTTTCGGAACGGTCAATTTTATTCGTCGAGCCCGGTACCGCTGTCTATGAGGGCATGATCGTGGGCGAGAACTCGCGGCCGGGCGACATGGACGTCAACCCCACCAAGGAAAAGAAGTTGACGAACATGCGCACCACATCGAGCGACGAAAACATCCAGCTCGAGCCGGCGCGGGAGTTGACTTTGGAAGGGGCGCTGGAGTACATCGAGGAAGACGAGTTGATCGAAGTCACGCCGCAGTCGATTCGTCTTCGCAAGCGCTTCTTGGGCGCGAACGATCGCAAGAAGTTGTCACGTGAGGCCAAGCGCGACCGAGAGCGCGCCTCATCGTAAGAAAGGTCGAGAGACCCTCGCACGGGAGATCCGGTTTATGTTGGACGAGTTGCTCGCGTCGTCGATCGTGACGCCGCTGATGGTGCGTGATGACGACGCGCTCGACGACGACGCACTGGACGAAGAGTTCGATGAGGATGAACTCGTCGACGACGAGGAAGACGAGCTCGAGCTCGACGATGAAGACGACGAGGACGACGACGACCTCGACGACGATCTCGACGAGGGCGAGGTCGATGAGCTCGGCGAGGAAGACGATGACCTCGTCGACCTGGATGACGAGTATGACGACACGGACGAGACTCGTCCGAAGCCGGGACCCCACCGCTACGAAGACTGACGGGCGGGTGCGGGTCGACGCGACCGCGGAGCTCGTCACGCTCGTCGACGCTGATGACCGCCCGATCGGAACTGCTGAAAAGCTCGCAGCACACCGCGAAGGCCTGCTGCATCGCGCCATCTCCGTGTTCGTCGTCGACGGCCGCGGCCGTCTGCTGCTTCAGCGTCGCGCGCTTGGCAAGTACCACTCGGCCGGCCTGTGGTCGAACAGTTGCTGCAGCCATCCTCGGCCCGGCGAGCCCGTACTCGATGCCGCGCACCGGCGGTTGCGCGAGGAGATGGGATTCGATTGCGAGCTCGAGGCGCACGGGTGCTTTACCTACCGCGCCGAGCTGACGCGCGATCTCGTCGAGCACGAGATCGATCATCTCTTCGTCGGGCAGTGGAACGGAACGCCGATGCCGGACCCCGAGCAGGTCGGCGAATGGCGCTGGCTGGCGCCCGCCAGCCTCGCGAGCGAGCTCCGTGATCGGCCGGAGCGCTTCACGGCCTGGTTCGCTCTGGCGCTCGCCCACATCGCGGACAAGCTCCCAACTCCCTGACCGCGCGCGCCGAGCGAGCACGAGATGTCAAATCGCGGACGTCGCCGAATGATTGACTGACATTTCGTTGACATTATGCGTGACGATGCATAATGTCACACACCACCGCAGCCCTGGCCAGGCTGTGCTCGGCCCGTTGGCGCCGCCGATTTTTATGCATCAGTCCGCTGGAAATCTGCCTGGCCGGTCGTAGCCGCAGCCGCACCTGAACCCCCCCCTTTGCTCGCCGCCTCCGCCGCCGGTGTGAGGCTCTTTCACTGCAACAGGAGTGAAATCATGAACCAGCATTTACGTCGATTGCTGTTCCGTTCCGCGATATTGGCGCTCGCGCCGTCGCTGCTCGCCGCGCAGGGAAGCGCGACGGTCCGCGGCAAGATCACGAGTGGCACCGGAGCGCCGCTGGCCGAAGCTTCCGTGTTCATCCCGTCGTTAAATCTTGGAACGACGACTGGACAGTCAGGTGACTACTCGTTCGTCGTCCCGTCCGTGCGCATCGCCACCGGACCGGTGACGTTGACCGCCCGCCGCATTGGTTACGCGGCCAAGTCGGTCGAGATTCAGCTCACCCCGGGCACGACGGTGACGCGCGACCTGGTACTCGGCGACAATCCGTTGCGGCTGGGCGAGGTCGTGATCACAGGCGCCGGCACCGCGACCGAAGTCGAGAAGCTCGCGACGTCGATCAACAGCGTGAAGGGCGAGGACATCGTTCGGAGCAACGAGACCAACATTGTGAATGCGCTCGCGGGCAAGGCGCCCAACGTGGCGATCACATCGCAGTCGGGTGAGCCAGGCGCCTCAGCGGGCATTCGAATCCGCGGTCTCAAGACCATCGTGGGTACCGGCCAACCGCTGTTCGTCGTCGACGGCACGCCGATCGACAACTCCACCAACGCGACCGGAAGCCAACTCGCGGGAACGGTGGCGCCCAACCGCGCTTCGGACATCAACCCCGACGACATCGAGTCGGTCGAGATTCTGAAGGGCGCGGCGGCGGGTGCCATCTACGGTGCTCGCGCCGGCCAAGGCGTCATTCTCATCACGACCAAGAAGGGCGCGCCCGGCGCGACGCGATACACGCTCCGCTCGCAGGGATCGATCGACAACGTGGTGAAGACCTATCCGCTGCAGCGGAAATACGGACAGGGCAACACGAACTCGGCAGGCGCGTGGATCTCGACCATCTGCACCACGCCCGGCTGCTTCGTCGGAAGCACGAGCGCCGCGTCCAGTTATGGCCCGGCCCTCGCCGGTACGTCGTACGACCACTACTCCGAGCTGTTCGAGACCGGCAAGCAGCTCGAGAATGAGCTCAGCATCTCGGGCGGCAACGATCGGACATTGTTCTTCCTGTCCGGCTCCGAGTCCGACAACTCCGGCGTCATCGTTGGACCCAACGATGCCTTCCATCGCTATACCACCCGCGTGAACGCGTCGCACCGCATCACCGATGGCCTCAAAGTCGGCGCGAACGTCTCGTACGTCGATACCCGGGGCAACGCGGTTCAGAAGGGATCGAACACGTCCGGCCTGCTGCTCGGCGGATTCCGCACGCCGCCGGATTTCAACAACTATCCGCTCCTCGATCCGGTCACCCATCAGCAGCGGTCGTTCCGCTATCCCAACCCGACGCCACTGTCGGCCACCACGAGCCGCGGATACGACAACCCGCTCTTCGTCATCTTCAACCAATCGAACACGCTCAATAGCAACCGCGCGTTCGGCAACATCACCGCCGATTGGACGCCGCTCAACTGGCTGACGCTCAAGAACACCTTCGGCGCGGACTACAGTGGCGAGTCCCGATTGCAGGCGATCCCGAAGTCGAGCTCGACCTTCCCGACCGGCCAGGTGATCTCGTTCCAGTTCAACAATACCCAGGTCGACGACAATCTCATCGGTACGGCGACCTACTCGTTGAACAGGCACGTCAACGGCACCTTCTCGCTTGGCACGAACTTCAACATGCGCCGCTTGCAGCAGGAGTTCGTTCAGGGCAACACGCTGCTCGCCGACTCTCCGTTCAAGCTCACGAACACGCTTCAGTTCGTGGCGCCGACGAGCGACGCCGAAGTACGCGTCAACACCAACGGATATTTCGGACAGGCGACCTTCGACTTGTTCGATCAGCTCTACATCACGGGCGCGGCGCGCAACGACGGCTCCTCGACCTTCAGCGACAACAGCCGCCGCAACTGGTTCCCGTCGGCACGCGCGGCGTGGACCTTCACTGACCATCTGAGCAAGCTGCACCTCGATCGCATCGTGTCGTTCGGTAAGGCGCGAGTGGCGTACGGTGAGGTTGGTCAGGAGCCGGGCGCGTATCAACTGCTGTCGCTTCTCGTCGCCGGTGGCTCGTTCGGCGACGGTGGATTCGGGCCGGCGGCGACGGCGAACCAGAACGGCATCGCCGGACTGTTCACCTCGGGCACCAAGGGTCAGCCGTTCATCAAGCCGGAGCGCACGAAGGAGACTGAGGCGGGCATCGACTTCGGTCTGTTCAACTCACGCGTCGACGGTGGCGTGACCTGGTATCAGGACTACTCCACAGACGTGATCTTCAACGTGCCGCTGCCGCCGTCGACGGGGTACACGTCGCAGGTGCAGAACGCGGGACGCATTCGCAACTCAGGCTGGGAGGCGACGCTCAACTATCGTCCGATCCAGCGCAGGAATTTCAGTTGGGAGATCGGCGGGCAGTGGTCGACCAACGACAACAAGGTTCTCTCCCTCCGCGGTACAACGAACGTCGCTCAGGGTGGCTCGTTCGCCGGCGCGTTTGGCGCGGCGACCGTCGGTGGCAGAGTAGGTGGTCTGCGCGGCAACGACTTCGCGCGTTGTGGAGCGGTCGATGTCGCACCCTCGGGTGGAACGGCAGTGCTAGCGGCGTTCAACGCCGCTTGCGCCGGCGCCGCCAAGGGCGCGCTCTACATTGACGCCTCCGGGTTTCCGGTCGTCGACAACACCGAGCGGCAGATCATGGATGCCCAGCCGAAGTACATGGCGGGCCTGACCAACCGCTTCCGCTTCGGCAAGCTGCAGCTCTCCTCGCTGTTGGATTTCAAAAAGGGCGGCCAGGTGTGGAACGGCACGAAGGGCGCCCTCTACTTCTTCGGCACGCACTTCGACACGCAGGATCTGCGTGAACACTCGGTCGTCTACGGCAAGACGTACATGCCGCAGCCGAACGGCGTCGTCGGTCCTGGCGCCGGAACCTCCGTGTTCCTCGTCTCGCAGCCTGGCACCACGCCGACCTTCAATTGGTTTCAGGGACAGGGCGGCGGATTCGGGTCCGTGAGCGCGCAGTTCATCGAGGATGGCAGCTACGCGAAGCTGCGCGAGATCTCGCTGCAATACACGTGGGATGCGGCATTCGTGCATCGCCGGCTCGGACTCTCGGCGGTCGATATTCGCCTGGCGGGCCGCAACCTCAAGACCTGGTCTCACTACACGGGCTTCGATCCCGAGACCAACCTCGGCGGCGCCGAGAACGCGCTGGTTGGCGTCGACTTCTTCAACAACCCGCAGACGCGGTCGTTCGTTCTGTCACTCACCCTCAATCGCTGACCTGGAGCCCGAACCATGAAGCACACCGTCAAGATGTCGCTCGGTGCGCTCCTGCTCGCCTCCGCTGGCGCCGCAGGGTGCAACGATTCGCTCACAGGACCGGGGCTCACCGTGAGCCCCAACAGTCCGACGAGCGCGACCACCAATCAGCTTTTCGCATCGATACAAGTGTCGAACGAGTCCCAGCAGGAAGGCGGCATCGCCCGGTTGGCCTCGATGTTCACGCAGCAGCTGGCGGGCACCGGCCGCCAGCAGCAGTCGTACGCGCAGTACTCGCTCACCGAAGCCGACTACAGCGGCTACTTCAGCCGCATCTATAGCGGCGGCGGCTTGATCGACATCAGGAACGTCGAAGCCGCGACCAAGGCCGCGAGCGACTCGTCGTACTACGGCATCACCCTCGTGCTCGAGGCGCTGGACATCGGGATGGGCGCTTCGATCTGGGGCGACATTCCGTACTCGGAGGCGGCGGGCACCGCGGTGACGCCGAAGCTCGACAAGCAGCAGGACGTGTACGCCGTCGTCCAGGCGAAGCTCGACACCGCGATCCTGTTCATCGGGAAGACGGGCGGGACCAACATCGGGCCCGGTTCGGTAGATCTCACCTATGCCGGCGATCGCACCAAGTGGACGCAGGCCGCCTATTCGCTGAAGGCACGCTACTACATGCATTGGGTGGAAGGGCAGCTCGTCGGCGGAGCGGCGGGCGCGGCGAGCGCGACAGCGTGTGGCGGAGACTGTCTGGTGAAGACGGTTGCCGCGGCGGCACTCGGCATTTCGTCCAACGCGAACGATTGGCAGACGTTCCACAGCACGACGAGCACCGAGTGGAATTTCTGGTACCAGTTCATCGTCGTTCAGCGCGCGGGCGACCTGGGAGCAAGCAAGACGTTGGTCGACACGCTCAAGGCGCGACGCGTGGCGAACGGCGATCAGCGCATTCGTGCGTACTTCGACTCGGTGAACGTCGGTGGCGGAGTGTTTGATTTCCGCGGCGCCGATCGGAACGGTAGCGGCACCACGCCGCTATCGGTGCTGAGCGCGGCCCGGCTCGCACAGGGTTTCCGCCAGCCGATCGTAACCTTCGCCGAGACGCAGCTGCTCCTCGCCGAGGCACAGGCTCGTCTCGGACAAAATGGTCCCGCGCTCGTGGCGCTGAACGCGGCGAAGGCGGCGCAGGCGTCCAAGCTCGGTGTGGCGGTGCCGGCGGCTGTCGCGCTCACCGGGCCGGCGCTCCTCACGGAGATCAAGGCCGAGGAGTGGATCGCGTCGTTCCAGAACATCGAGGCGTACAACGACTTCAAGCGGAATTGTTATCCGCGGTTGACGCCGGCGTTGGCGGCGACCGACGTTCCCGGACGCGTGTTGTACGGTTCCGGGGAACGGCAGACGAATCCGAACATCCCTTCGCCGGCGAATCAGCCGGCGCGCAACGCGAACGATCCGAAGGCGTGTAGCGACGTAACGCATCCGACGATCGTTTCGAACTGAATCGGTGCGAGGACAGGCGGCCGAGCGCGCGATATCTTTCGCGCCTCGGCCGCTTTGTCTTTGTCCCAACAAACCATGAAGCGAATCGCGAAATTTCTCGTGGCCATGCTCCCCGTTGTCTCCGCCTGCTACACGGCGGGGCCGATCCGGATGGACGTGTTGACGTCGGGCGTACACATCTACGCCGACCTTTCCGAGCGCGGCAGCGCCCGCGTGGCGCCGAGGGCGGGTGAGGGAATCTCGTCCGTATTTGGCGACGTGGTGGGTCTCACCGACAGCTCGATCACCATCGCGATGCGGTCGATCACTGACCGTCGCGGGGTGGAGACCTTCTGGACTGGCGAGCATCTCGAATTCCTGCGCGGTGAGCTGCTCAACGTGCGCGAGCGACAGCTGTCGCAGACGAGGACAGCTGGCGCGGTGGCATTGTTCGCGCTGGCGATTCTCGCGTCGTTGCGGATTTTCACCGGCGCGTTTGGCGGCGGGCGGGACGACGGCGGCTCGCCGCAGTAACGCGATGCGTTGGTGCGCGCGTCGTCTGTGAGAGCAGTTGACGGGTCGCACGCGAGGTCGGTAAGATTCGGATCTCTTACTGGGGCCTGTAGCTCAGGTGGTTAGAGCGCACGCCTGATAAGCGTGAGGTCGGAGGTTCAACTCCTCCCAGGCCCACTCCCGCGAAGTCCTTGCCCCGCTTGCATCTCCCGACGCAAGCGGGGTCTTTGCATCCCGGCGATTTCGATTCTGCTGTCCAGCCCTGCTGTCCATTGGGTCACAATTCGCCCCTTGCTTTACACTGCGCACGACGCTCGAGCGCGGCACGCATCGTCACCTCACCCGGGCCGCTGGCAGCGCTCCTCTTGCTCGCACAGGAGATTGCCGCAGAAAACCGCAGACATCTCGCGATTGGGAGCATCTCGTTCGCCGATGCCGCAGCGATCTTCGCGGGCCTGACCTGGGAGCGCATGGATGACCGCTATGACCGACGCCCCGCACTAACTCCGTCCGCAACACGGCGTCTGGTGCATGGACCCCGATACGGTGTATCGTTTCTCTTGTTCCCCTGGGGCCGATCCACTCTCTCGTTGAGCAGACTGACTGAAGGAGGTCATCGTGACGACCAAACACGTTCCCGGTGCGCTCGCGCTCTTCACCGTGTTGATCGGCGCTCCGTCGCTCGCGCTCTCCCAGGCTGGCGACACGACGGGAATGGGCGGCATGCACATGGGTCACCACGAGATCGTGATCCCGAAAGGCGCCCTGTACACCAAGGCCGACGTCGAGTTCATGCAGGGAATGATCGCGCACCACGCCCAGGCGATCGTCATGTCCCGGATGGCTGAGGACCACGGCGCCAATCCGCAGGTGCTGAAACTCTCGAAGAAGATCGATCAGTCGCAGGTGCCGGAGATTCGCATCATGCAGGGCTGGCTCCAGCGCTACGATCAGTTCGCACCCGATACGTCGTCGTGGCACGAGATGACGATGTCTGGCATGCTCACGGCCGCACAACTCAAGGAACTCGACGCGGCCAGGGGGGTCGACTTCGACCGCGCCTACCTCCGCCTGATGATCCAGCACCACGCCGGTGCGCTGAAGATGGTGGACGACCTCTTCAACGCCCCGCTCGCCGGACAGGAAGTGGACGTGAACGTGTTCGCGAACGACGTCGTCACGGCGCAAACCGTCGAGATCGGCATCATGGAGAGGTTGCTCACACAGCTTCCGCAGAAATAACCACTGCCGCAACCGCCTGTCCCACCCCACTCACTGGAGTTCCGCCCGATGCGCAGTTCACGCACGCTGATTGGCCTCATCGCGACTCTGGTTGCACCGGCGCTCTTGTCGGCGCAGAGCTATCCGAGCGCCTCCGATCCTCGGAGCCACCTCAAGCCGGGCCGCTTTGACGCCGGAACGGCGGCGAGCAACATGCGCCTCGTGTCGTTCTCGCCAAAGCCGGCGCAGTTCGACTCGGGGCGCGGCCTGACGTTCATCAACTCCGACATGGCGTTCGGCACCCACTACGCGTACCAGGCCAACTTCGCCGGGTTCACGGTGTGGGACGTGACGGATCCGGCAAAGCCGGTCATCGCGTCGGTCGTGGAGTGCATCACGTCGCAAGGCGATCCGTCGATTGTCGGCAGCCTGCTGTTCGTCTCCGCCGAGGGCGCGGGCAATCGCAACGATTGCGGCAAGGGCGGCGTGCAGAACCCGAAGGATCACATGGCGGGCATCCGCATCTTCGACGTCTCCAACCCGCGCGCGCCCAAGCTGATCAAGAACGTGCAGACCTGCAAAGGCTCGCACACGAACACGGTCGTCCCGAGCCCGACGGATGCCAACATCGTCTACATCTACGTGTCGGGGGGGCAGGGTGCGCGGCCCGACTCGGAGCTGGCGGGGTGCAAGAACGGCACCGACCCCGCGGACCCGACGAACTCGCTCTATCAACTCGACATCATCAAAGTGCCGCTCGATCACCCCGAGCGGGCTGCGGTAATTCCGGGCGCGCGAATCTTCACCGGCCTCGACGCCGCCCCTGAGTGCAAGACCTTCTGCGTCGCGGAGGACACCCGCCGTCCACCGCGACCTGCGGCCGACTCGGCGAATCGGCTCGCCAGGCCGCTGAATACCGGACCGCGCAACTGCCACGACGTGACGTCGTATCCGGCGCTCCACATGCTGTTGGCCTCATGTTCGAGCCATTCGATCCTGGTGGATATTTCGAACCCCGAGAAGCCCCTGCGGCTCTCCGCGCTGCAGGACACCAACAACTTCCAGGGCCGGCACACCGCCGCGATCAGCAACGACGGCAAGAAGCTGATCCAGACCGATGAGTGGGGTGGTGGCACGGGACCGATGTGTCAGGCCGGCAGCATCATGGAGTTGGGCGGCAACACGATCATCACCGTCGGCGCAGACCACAAGCAGACCCAGCGCGCCTACTTCAAGCTTCCCTCGGCGCAATCCGCGGAGGAGAACTGCGTCTCGCACAACGGGGGCCTCATCCCGGTACCGGGGCGCGACCTCTACGTGCAGGGGTGGTACCAAGGTGGGGTGGACATCATGGACTTCACGGACGCGGACCATCCCATCGAGATCGCGTACTTCGACCGCGGTTCGATCGACCCGCCGGCATTCGTCGACCAGCCGGTGCCCCCCCCCGCGGCAGGCGCCGCGCCGGGAGGTCGCGCACGCTTCACGCCTGGCGGTTCGTGGGGCGCGTACTACTGGAACGGAATGATCTACTCGTCAGAGCTTGATCGCGGGCTCGACATCTATGAGCTGACGCCAAGCGCGCAGCTCTCGGCGAACGAAATCGCCGCGGCAAAGCTGGTGACGTTTGAGCAATACAACCCGCAGAGCCAGCCGAAGCTCGTCTGGCCACCGGCGTTTGTCGTGGTGCGCTCGTTCATCGATCAGCTCGTGCGCAACGACGGCCTCGCCGCCGATCGCACCACCGCGGTCTCGGTCGCGCTCGACGCGGCGGAGAACAAGAGCGGTGCCGCGCGTGGCGCGGCGCTCAACGCACTCGCGAAACAGGTGGACGGCTACGCGAGCGGGGCCCGCGACGCGGCGCGTGTGCGCATGATGTCGGACGCGATCAGGCGGCTCGCGGCGGTATCGAAGTAACCGCGCGCGGCAGGACGCTGGAAAACGAAGGGCGCCCGGATCCGGGCGCCCTTCGTTCGCTCACTCCCCCCCCCGGCCCGTGCCGTTTCGGAAACTCGGCGTCGTCGGCTCAGATGCGGGCGGCAAGATGATCTCGCTTCGCAAGTTTGTTGTTCTGAATAATTCGCGTTCACAGGGCACGGAGTCCTCTTCGCCATGAGCGACAATGCGGTCGAGCTCAACCGCGACGGTGATGAGCAGCGCGCGCTCGCCCTCCTCGAACGCGACGTCGTCAGCACGGTGGGCGCGAGGTACCTCGACATCATCACGCACTATGCTGACTCTCAACGCGAGTTCGCGACCGGTGACGAGTACATTGCGCGAGTCGCGGAGGCGGTGCAGCAATACCTCATGGATACCTTCGTCGATACCACGTGGCCCGCGTGCCCACGCCAACCAAATCACCCGCTTTGGTTTCACGAGGGTGCCTGGTGTTGCTCGCGAGATCACGTTCGTATCCCGCTCGGCCAGTTGCCATCGGTTCGCCGCGACACTGAGGGACGGAGCCGCGACATGCCCTCAGCATGGCAACCAATTCGAGAGCCCTTCCGCGCCACCGCGACGCGTACTGTCGGTATCGCGCTCGTCGTCGGTGGCGTCGTGGCGTGGCGGCTCGGCCGGTTCGACGCCTGGCCAGTCGCGGCCGGCCTCGTACTCTGGTTCTCCCTTGGTGGCCACTGGGTGGAACTCTGGTTCCTGAACTGGCTCCGGCCCCGCCTCGCGCGCGCTCGGCTGCTGCAAGCCGCCGCGCGGATGGCCGTGTGGTTCCTGGGCGGCGTTGGTCTGGGCTTCGGCGTGGTGTTGACGATGCGCCTCTCGCGCATGACGGGCGGCATTGCGCGGCCATCGTGGTGGGTGGCTGGTGTGGCCTTCGTCGCGTTGGAGTTGGTGGTGCACCTGGTGCTCCTGGTGCGACGTCGCGCAAACTTCTACAGCGGGACGGGCTAGCCGGGCCGCCGGGCGTGCGCTCCGCGACGCACCGCGGACATTGCCGCCTGATGAATCGTTGCAGCTGCCAAGGCCGCGCGTGGAAGCGCGGCGCGCCTCGATGCGTCATGAACCCCTCAACACGGATGCTCGATGACTACCACCACGCCGAAGCCGCGGCTGACATCCTTCGCTCCTCAATTCCTGGTCGACGACCTCGCCCGGTCGATCACGTTCTATCAGAAACTCGGCTTCACCTTCGGCGAGCCGTGGGGCGGGTTCTACGCGATTGGCCAGCTGGATGGACTCGAGCTCCACCTCAAGGAAGCGCCCAAGCACGGCGACGCGTGCCGGCACATACGTGAGAACGGGCATCTCGACGCGGCGGCCGGCGTTGACGGCATCGAGACTTTCTACGCGCACTGCACGGCGAGCGGCGCAACGATTCTCAAGCCGCTTGCAGTGACCGCGTGGGGCACGAAGGATTTTTACCTCGAGGACCCCGATGGCTATGTCGTCAGCTTCGGTGGTCGTCCGGCCGCGGACTGACCCGCTTACCGTCGAACCAAGGAGGCGCAGGGAACGTAGGGTTCTCACTTGGCTCAATCTCAGCGGCAAAGAAGAAGTCGACGAGTTCTATGGGTCGTGGAGCAGTAGCCATCTTGGTTT
Source organism: Gemmatimonadales bacterium (assembly GCA_038228795.1). Taxonomy (GTDB): domain Bacteria; phylum Gemmatimonadota; class Gemmatimonadetes; order Gemmatimonadales; family Gemmatimonadaceae; genus JALZAE01. The sequence goes on along the minus strand of JBBROY010000002.1, from coordinate 96,944 downwards.
CCAAGCCGGAGTCGAAGCCGTGAGGTTTACACGAGTTCATCGCTGAAGACCCGGACGGCAATGTGTTCCGGGTGTTCTACGACTTTGCGACGCCGGAACGTGAGAAGGCTGCCGCGCGTTAGGCAGCACTATCCATATCGGGGCAGATAGTGAGCATCAGCGCACCCTACATCATCGGGGCAGTTGTCATCGGTCTTGGGGCGACGCTCATCACGGACCTTTGGAATCTGTTCCTAAAGCGCACCTTCAGCGTTCCATCGCTCAGCTACTGTTTGCTCGGCCGCTGGATTCGGCACATGTCGAGTCGCACGTTCCGACATGCAAGCATCACCGCCGCGCCGCAGAAACAGTTTGAGTGTGCGGCCGGATGGATTGCTCATTACACCATCGGTCTCCTGCTCGCGCTCGCCTTCGTCGTACTCGCGTCCGGCGATTGGCTTGCCAGGCCGACGCTGCTGCCGGCGCTGCTCTACGGCATTGCAACGGTAATATTCCCCTTCTTCATTCTGCAGCCGTCGTTCGGCCTCGGCATTGCCGCCTCGAGAACGCCGAAGCCAGCCCAGGCTAGGCTGAAGAGCCTGGCGACGCATACCGTTTTTGGCGTCGGGCTCTATGTATGTGCCGCTGGTGTCAGCTACGTGCTGCGACTGCACGCCTAAAGCGTGCGCGCGGCGATCCCTTCGATGACGTGTCCGCCTCGACCGCTCGTTTCGACCGACGAGCGAGCGCGGCGCGCATCGTGTCTTCGTCCGGCCGCTGATAGCACTTGAGATTCGTTTGACAATCTTTCCAGCCGCCGAGCTCACGGCATTACTTCTGCGCGTTACGCACATTTCGAAGACGGCAAGATAACCTTCAGTATGAAGTACATCCCGTTTGCTCCTCGGGCCACGCTCGACGATCACGCCCGCCTGCTAGCTGACTTGTAAATCCGGCTAACTAGCGATCGTTGCAGTTGGCAAGCGATCGGCGGATTTGCACGGGGCTGCGCCGCGCGCGCTTGTTGATTCGCTTGCAACTGAACGCGGGCGTTAAGCCCGCAGGCTCCATCCACGTTCGATTCGGAGATCGCCAGCGTGAGGTATACGACATGTTGGCCCGGAGCCGCCACACCCGCCGACATCCGAGCGGACATGTTCGTGTACCCGCAACTTCGGGATATTCGCTCGACCTTGCTCGATGCGGCCCCGCGCGCCGATCGGCCCCTCGTCTAACCTCGCGGCGGACGTGGATGGCCATTGTGCACGACGCTGCGCGCCGCACAATTTGACAGCCACGCAGCTGAACGCCGCTCGTGATCCACCTTCCCGTCGATCGCCCCCACCGCCTCCCACGAACCGACATCGCATGCGCACCGCACTGCTCAGCGCGGCCCTGCTCGCCGCCATCGCAACATCCATCGCGGCACAGGCCGCGACCGACTCCACCATGCGTCCCGACACGTCACCGGGCAAGAAGGAGCTACCGCTCAGGCCGGCGCGCACGATCGACATCGACACCGACGAAGGATCGTGGATATCTGTCGACGTCTCGCGCGACGGTCGCACGCTCGTCTTCGATCTGCTCGGAGATCTCTACCTCGTGCCGCTTGGCGGAGGCGAGGCGCAGGCGATCACGAGCGGACTCGCGTTCGACGCGCAGCCCCGCTTCAGCCCTGATGGAAAATGGGTGGCCTTTACGTCGGACCGCGATGGCGCGGAGAACGTCTGGATCCTGAACGTGGACACGAAGGAGACTCGGCAAATCACCAAGCTGAGAGACAAGGTGATCCAGAGTCCTGCATGGACCCCCGATGGGAAATACATCATCGCCACGGTGGGGGACATCGTCTTCAAGCCCGGCAAGCTGTGGATGTTCCACATCGACGGTGGCGCGGGCATCCCAATCCTCAAGTCGCGCGATAGTACGACGCTCGCCACCGGCGCGGCATTCGGAGCGGATGCGCGCTATCTCTGGTACGCGCAGCGCAAAGGCGCTTGGCAGTACAACGCGATCTATCCGCAATACCAGATCTGGATGTACGACCGCGAGACGGGCCGGTCCGCGGTGCGTACGTCCCGCGTGGGCTCCGCACTTCGTCCCACGCTCTCGCCGGACGGGAAGTGGATGGTGTACGCCTCGCGCTATGAAGCCAAGACGGGGCTCGTGCTGCACGACATGCAGTCCGGCGATGAGAAGTGGCTCGCCTATCCGGTGCAGCGCGATGATCAGGAAGCCATCGGCAGCCGGGATGCATATCCTGGCATGGCGTTCACACCGGACTCGCGGGAGATCGTCACCACATACGGTGGAAAAATCTGGCGGGTGCCTCTGAGCGGCAGCGCGCCAGTCGCCGTCCCTTTTCACGTGCGCACGCAGCTTGGACTCGGACCCAAGCTCGCCTTCAAGTTTCCCATCAGCGATTCAGCGGAGTTTCGCGCGCACCAGATTCGCGACGTGTCGCCCAGCGCTGATGGCAAGCGCGTCGCCTTCACGGCGCTCGACCGCCTGTACGTGATGGACCTGCCCAATGGAACGCCGCGTCGCCTGACCACCGGCGATGCGGTTGAGGCGCAGCCCACCTGGTCGCCGGACGGATTGTGGCTTGCCTATGTCACCTGGCAGCGCGAGGGCGGCTCGGTGTACAAGGTGCGCACCACCGGGACGTCAGCCCCGGTGCAGCTCGTGCGAGAGAACGCGACGTATCAGCACCCGGCGTGGGCTCCGGACGGCACTCGCATCGTGGTCGTTCGTGGGCCCGCGGAGCCGAGGCGGGTGGAAGACGGTCCTGTCGCTGAAGGAACGGCGATTGATCTGGTGTCGATTCCTGCCGCCGGCGGGAGCGCCACATTCATCACGCCAACATGGGGCAAGGACGAGCCGCACTTCACGAAAGACCCGAACCGCATCTATCTATGGGCGGGCGACAGCGGCTTGGTGAGCATCCGATGGGACGGCACCGACCTCAAACAGCACCTTCGGGTGACGGCGCCGGTTTTGCTCGACGAGGAGAAGGGCAGGGCGCCAGAGCGAGCGCGGATGAATCCCAGTGGCGATCAAGCGCTGGTGCAGTCGGGCTACGATGTCTACGTGGTCACGGTGCCTCAGCTGGGCGGAGAAGCGCCGGTCATCTCTATCCAAGATCCGAAGGCGAGCACGGTGCCGGCGCGCCGGCTCACCGACGTCGGCGGCGAGTTCTCGACCTGGAGCGCGGACGGTAAGTCGGTAGTATGGTCGCTCGGCAGCACGCTCTTCACCTACGAGCTCGACTCCGCGGCCGCCTTCGATCGGGCGCTCGACGCGCAGAAGAAGCTGCTCGAGAAGGATACGACCCTGCTCGGGAAGGCGCGGGTCGACTCGCTCGCGAAGAAACAATTCCACGCCAGCGAGCTGGATGTGAGCATACGTGTGCCGCGCGACACGCCACGCGGAACGGTCGTGCTTCGCGGCGCGCGTGTCGTGACGATGAACGCGGCGCACGATCATGAGATTCTCGAAAACGCGGACATCGTGATCCGCGATAACCGCATCGTGCGGATCGGCGAACGCGGTGACGCACCGGCCGGCGCAAAGGTGATGGACGTGACGGGCAAGACCATCGTGCCCGGATTCGTCGATACGCACTCGCACATGTGGCCGGCATGGAGCGTTCACAAGCAGCAGCCGTGGATGTATCTCGCCAATCTCGCCTACGGCGTTACGACGACGCGCGACCCGCAAACCGGCTCGAGCGATGTCATCACCTACGGCGACGAAGTGGAGGCCGGCCGGATGGTCGGGCCGCGGATCTACTCGACCGCGGTCGGCGTGGGCTACTGGCTCGAGCCGCTGCGCGACCTGGAGCAGACGCGCTCGGTGCTCAAGCGATACAGCAAGTACTGGGACACAAAATTCATCAAGATGTACGTGAAGGGAAATCGCCAGACGCGTGAGTGGGTGATCATGGCAGCGAAGGAGCAGGGGCTCATGCCCACCACCGAGGGCGGCCTCGACACCAAGTACGACCTCACGATGCTGCTCGACGGCTACCCGGCGCAGGAGCACGCGACGCCAACGGTGCCGCTGTTCAAGGACGTGGTGACGGCGTATGCGCGCTCAGGAATCGAGTACACACCAACGCTGCTCGTACAGTACGGTGGGCCGTGGGCGGAGGAGTTCTACTTCGAACGCGAGCAACCGTTCAACGACGCGAAGGTGCGCCGCTTCATGCCGTACGAGGATCTCGCCTTCAAGACGCGACGCCGTGGCCTGGGCGTCGGCGCCGGACCCGGCGGCTGGTTCATGGAGGATGAATACATCTTCTCGAAGACGGCGAAGATCGCGAACGACATCGTGAAGGCCGGCGGCAGCATCGGCGTCGGCAGTCATGGAGAGTTTCAGGGGCTCGGTTACCACTGGGAGCTCTGGTCCATCGCCTCTGGCGGAATGACACCGTACGACGTGATCCGTATGGCGACGATCAATGGCGCGCAGGCGCTGGGGCTCGACGGCGACCTGGGCTCGCTAGAGGTCGGAAAGCTCGCGGACCTCGTCGTTTTGGATCGGAACCCGCTCGACAACATTCGTAACTCGAACTCGGTGCGCTATGTGATGAAGAATGGCCGGCTGTATTCCGGGGACACGCTGGACGAGCTGTGGCCGACGCCGCGCAAGATGATCGCGCCGTACGGACTCTCGGCAACGCCGGTGACGGCGGCTGGAGAACGATGACTTGACGATCCTGACACCCTGCCCGCGTTCGGCGGCTGCGCAACGTAGAGCGTGAAAAAGCATGTCCTTCTCTACGGGACTTTGGGCGGCGCGGTCATCGCGCTGCTCAAGGCCGTCGAGTATCGCTATCTCGTCGTCGAGCACTCGGTCGAGATCTACGGTGGGCTCATCGCGGCCGTCTTCGCCACCGTTGGAATTTGGCTCGGCCTTAGGCTGACGCGAGCGAAGGAGACGATCGTGATTCGCGAAGTGCTGACGCCTGCACATTCGGCGTTCGTCCGCGACGCCGGCCAGGTCGCCGCTCTCGGGGTCACGCCGCGCGAGCTCGAGATTCTCGAGCTGATCGCCAGAGGATTGAGCAACCGGGAGATCGGCCAGACGGTGTTCGTGAGTGAAAATACCGTGAAGACGCACTTGAGCCGGCTGTTCGAGAAGCTCGGCGCCAAACGCCGAACGCAGGCCGTACAGATCGGAAAGGAACGCCGGTTGATTCCCTGAGGCTCAATTCCGTCATCCGAACGAGTGATTTTGGCCGCTCACAGCCAAAATCATCCGAAAGGATGATGTCGAATCCGGGCGCCGGCCCCCATTCTCCGGTCAACCCCACACCAACCGGAGTGCGTCCATGCGAAAAATCGTCCTGACGTTCGGCCTGATCGCCGGCGGGCTGCTCTCGCTGATGATGGTCATCAGCATGCTGTTCATCGACCGGATCGGCTACGACCGGGGCGAGATCATCGGCTACACGACGATGGTCCTCTCGTTTCTCATGGTGTTCTTCGGCATCCGGTCGTATCGCGACAGCGTGGCGGGCGGCGCACTCGGTTTCGGCCGGGCGTTCAGCGTCGGTCTGCTCATCACCATCATCGCCTGCAGCTGCTACACGGCAACCTGGCAGGTCATCTACTACAAGTTCATGCCGAACTTCGGGGACAAGTACGCCGCGCACATGATCGCGAAATCCAAAGCCTCGGGCGCCACACAACAGCAGCTCGACGCAAAGCAGCGCGAGATGGAGTCGTTCAAGGCGATGTACAAGAATCCGGTGATGAACGTGGCGCTCACCTTCATCGAGCCGTTTCCCGTCGGGCTCGTGATCACGCTCATCTGCGCCGGCATTTTGCGGCGCAAGCGGGGCGTGCCGGACGACGGACGCTCGGCCGCCAGCGTGGGAGCGGCGGCGGTGTGACGACGCGCATCAGTTGTGCACACCTCAGGGCGTCTTGCGTCTCTGGTGGCGCGGATCGGTGCCCTTTCGTGCGTCGCGGTGCTGCGGTCTCGTCGAGGCGGTACGTCACTCACACTGCTTCAGGTGCGTCCCTGACGACTATGATGCCGCGCAACTTCCGTCTGATCCTCACACGCCACAGCCAGTACAACATGGTGACGAGTACGGCTAACACTGGGATCATGAGTAAGGGAATGATGCGGATTGGCTTCGGAAACACCTTCGCCTGGCCGAGAAAGAAGGACAGCGCGGCGATCAACAGCGCGAAGCACATGCGCCACAGATGCCGTGCAATTCGAGGCGCGCCGCGAAGACGTCCGGCCCGTATCATCCGAAAATCGCCCGTGCTGGCCAGCAGTGCGACTACGCCGAACATGAGAAAGGGAAACGCCGGGATGCCGTGCCTCTTGCCGCCGTTAGCGAGCGCCTCGAAGCCGAAGGTGAGATTGGTTAGGCCGAGTGCCAACGCCACCAGCATGCCGCCGGGATTGAGCCAGCGCGACGCGGCAAAAGGAGGCCGAACCGTGGTCAGCGCGGTGATCACCAGATAGGCCGTCAGCGACGCCGCTGGGATGTTCACCGCCGGCGCCACGCTGCGCCCAGCCGCGATCACTGTTCCCAGAGCGGCCATGGTGAGCATCGCATAGACGAACAGCATCCCGCTCTTGCGATGGAGCGTTGCTCCCTTCGCGGCATAGAGCGCGACATACCCGAAGCCGAGTGCCAGCGCGCCCGCGAGGATGTGTACCAGTAGCGTCAATCCCCACACGGGTCAGATCACAGCCTCAGCTCGAGATAGGCGCAGGCGAAGCGGTCGTCGGCACGTGGATTTCTCCGGCTACGAACGCATGGTGATCGCCGGGTCGATGTGCGCTGCGCGCACAGCCGGAATCCAGCAGGCTCCAATCCCGATTACTCCCATTGTCGCGGCCACGCCGATCAACGTCATCGGATCGTGCGGCGCCACGCCAAAGAGGAGCCCGCGAATGACGCCGGCGGCGAAGAAGGCGCCGGCAACTCCCAGCACGAGACCCACCGCCAGCAGCACCCCCCCTTCCTTGAGGATCATCCGCTGCACCCGACCGCCGTCGGCGCCAAGGCTCATGCGGATGCCGATCTCGTTGGTGCGCGCGCTCACCGAGAACGCCAGCACACCGGCAATCCCCACCGCCGCGATAATCACCGCCAGCGCGCCGAACAATGAGATGAGTGCGGCATTCAGACGCCGGGGCGCGACGCTCTGATCCTTGACCTGCTTGATGGTCAGCACATTCTCGATCGGAGCCGTCGGGGCGACCCGCCGCACGACCCGAGTCGCGACGGCCGCCAGAGCGGATGCGTTGCTATCCGTGCGGATCACCAGAACTGCGGCCATCGCGAGCTCCTGCGCGAAGGGCATGAACATCACGGGCCGGGGCTTCGCGTCCTGCCCTCCGTCTTGTGTGTTGCCCACGACGCCGACGATCGTGCGCCAGTCGCCGCTGATCGGGCTGAATTTCAGGATTTCGCCCGTCCAGGCGATCCGTTTCCCGATCGGATCTTCTCCCGGGAAGAAGGTGTCGGCCAGCATTTGGTTGATGATCACGACCTTGCCTGAGCCTTGCCGATCGGTCGCGGTGAAGTCGCGCCCTCTGCGCAGTGGAATACCGGCGGCGCGGAAGTACTCCGGATTCGCCGATCGAAAATCGGCGCGAGGCGCCGCCGTTCCAACGGCCGGTGGTTTGTTCTCCGCCTTTACCTCGAGCCGCATCGATGAGCCACGGAGCGGAATCGTGGAGCCGACTCCCACTTCGGTCACACCGGGCAGGGCTTGGAGTTCGCGCTGCATGCGCTCGTAGCTCTGCTTGGCCACGGCGTCGGATGCCAGCAAGTTCTTGAACCATGCGGCGAGGTCAGTCCCGGTGCCCGGGCTACCCCCCAATTGGAGGAGCGGCACCTCCATGGCGAGCACTTCCTCGGTTCTGAGACCTGTGTTCACCTCGGAGAGGTGAATCATCGTTCGTGTCAGCAATCCGGCGCCGGCCAGCAGAACGACGGACACCGCAATCTGCGCGACGACGAGCGCGCGCTGCAGACGTTGCTTCCTCAGACTTCCACTCACGCGAAGCACGCCCGCGGAGATCAGGGAGGCAATGGATCCCTCTTTCGGCAGCGACGCCACGAACGAAAGCAACATCGCGAGCGTGACAGACAGCGCGAGCGCGAAGGCGAGGACCGTGGCGTCGAGCTGGATCTCGTTCGCGCGCGGCGAGTAGCGGGCCGCCAGCGACACGAGCAGTCTGACGCCGCCGATCGCGATGATGACGCCCACCACCGCGCCCATCAGCGTCAACACGAGATTCTCCACGAGCAGCAGCCGACGAAGCCGCGCCACGCCGGCGCCAAGCGCCGCGCGAACCACCAGCTCGTGTCCTCTGCGCACGCCGCGCATGAGCGTCAGGTTCACGACGTTGGCGGCGGAGATGATCATGACGAACGCCGCCGCCCCCATGAGCAGCCACAGCGTCATCCGCGCGCGCTCGCCGAGCGCTTCCTTGAAGGGGATGACCTCGACGCGATAATGGGAGTCGGCATTGTAGACGCCGCGGAATTCGCTCTGCATGCGCGCGTGCACGGCCGCGACCTCCGTCCGTGCTTGCTCCACGGTCGCGCCCGCCGCCAACCGCGCAACCACTTCAGTCATGCGATGCGAGCGGTTCTGCACCATCATCGCGCTCACGTGATGCGGGCTGACCACCATGTTGAGCAGCGCATCGATGCGGTCCGGAAAGAACGGCGCTGGCTGAAGAACTCCGATCACCGTTACCGACCTGTCCTCCACTCTCAGCTGCTTGCCGACGATGCTCGAGTCGCCGCCGAAGCGTCTCATCCAGTAATCGTGCGTGAGGACCATGACGGGCGGCACTCCGGGGCCGTCGTCGCTCGGCCGCGTGAGCCTGCCGAGCGCGGGCGAGAGTCCCATGACCTCGAAGTAGTTGCCCGTGACGAGCCCCACGTCGATCCGGACTGCTTGCTTCTCACCCTGCAGGGTGAAGGAGAACGGCGAGTATTCCGCGATGCCGGCCAGCGATTTGGCTCCCTCGCGAAGATCACGGACCTCGGGCACGGAGAAGGAGATGTTGGCTTGCCCGGGCCCGTCGGCCGACTGTCGCAAATACATGAGCCGGTCGCCGTCGCGGTGCGGCAGCGACTTGAGCAGTACGCCGCGCACGACACTAAAGATCGCGGTGTTGGCTCCGATGCCGAGCGCGAGGGTGATGACGACCACAGCTGTGAACGCGGGGCTGTGTCGCAGCGCACGGAGTGCGTACCTGATGTCGGCCGCAACGCTCTCGAGCCATGGCAATCCGCGCTGCGCACGGACTGCTTCCGCGGCCTGGGTGAGACCGCCCGACGCCAGTGCCGCCCGCCGTCGCGCTTCTTCCGGTTGCAGGCCGCGCCGAATGTTCTCGGCGGTCTCCATCTCGAGATGGGCCTGCAGCTCATCGCGGAGGTCATCGTCGGCGTGGTGTCCGGTGAAGAACCCGGCGATGCGCGCAAACGCCGCGCGAAGGTGTCTCATGGTGTCTCCCGCCGCGGCGCGAGAAAGGCGGCGATCAGATCAGCGGTTTGATGCCACTCGCGTGCTTCGCGCGCGAGCTGTTTCCGTCCGGCGGCGGTGAGCGCGTAATACTTTGCGCGGCGATTGTTCTCGGACTGCCGCCATTCGGCTGTGATGAACCCCTCCTGCTCGAGCTTGAGCAGGGCGGGGTAGAGCGTGCCGTAGTTGAGCGTCAGGCGGTTCTTACTCGTCTCCTCGATGCGGCGCGCGACTCCATAGCCGTGGAGCGGGCCCAGTACGTCGAGGGTTCTGAGAATCATCAGGGCGAGCGTGCCCTGCTTCACATCCAACTTTCCGGCCATGTTCCGTCCCTATGGGTTTCCCATATGACGGTAACGGCGGGAACGGGATTGCGCAATGGCGCTGTTGGCGCGAGCGCCTCAGCCCGTCTTGTCCGCGAGCAGCTTGGCGACGAAGCGGTTCGACTCGGCGACGCGCTCCACCTCGATCGCCGTGGACTCCACGATCTGCTCGATGCGCTCGAGGCGCCGCGCGATCTCGTCATCGGACATCGTGCGCGGTGAGATCCGCCGCTGCGAGATGTGGCGGGAGATGAGCGCCATGGCCGTGATGACCACGGTCGTGGTGCACACCACGAACGCCAAGGGAATGATGGGGGGAATCGGCATTCGATTCTGCGCCGGAGAAAGAGTTGGTCGAACGTGTACCGCCTTCGGACGAGCAGAAGCGTCAAACGTGCTTACGAAGGCTAAGGCCGAAAGGTTCGAAGTCGCTCCACCTCAGCGCGGGAGTCGAGGTCACCAACACGTCGGTGCGTTCGCCAGGCGGCAACGTCGTGCACGATCGACGGTAAGTTGCAGGGCCAGGGGGAGTGTGTAGCTTCTGGGCGTCACCCTCTCACTGGCGATGCCTTATGTCGCTCTCCCGCCGCTCCTTCGTCGCTACTGCCGCCTCCCTGACCGCCGCCGCAGCGAGCCGCGGCGTCGAGTCCGCATTGGGTTCCGTGTCCCCCGAGTTGACGGAGGCGCGAGTGGCGAGCGATGACGATCCTCTCGGTGTACGCGCCGACTTCCCGGTCGTCCGCGAGCGGACGTATCTCAACTCCGCCTACATCGCGCCGGTCCCTCGCCAAGTCGTCGCGGCCGGCCAGGCGTTCGTTGAGAGCAAGTCGCACCGCCCAATTCAACTCGGCGACATGCTTAGAAAGACCGACGAAGTGCGCGGTCAGTTCGCGCGCCTGGTGAAGGCGTCGCCGGACGAGATCGGCTTCCTCTTCTCCACCACCGAGGGAGAGAACGTCGTCGCCAACGCGCTGGATCTCGGAGTCGGCGACAATGTCGTGATCGATGAGCTGCACTACGAGGCGGAGTTCGTCCTGTACCGACATCTCGAATCGACCAAGGGCGTCGAGCTGCGCATCGCGAAACATCGCGAGGGCGCCGTCGATATTCGGGCCTTCGAGCCGCTCGTCGATCGCCGGACAAGACTCGTGTCGGTGGCGTGGGTGTCCCATCAGAACGGCTTCCGCCACGACATGCGTCCCATCGCGGACCTGGCGCACGCGCATGGGGCGTTGTTCTACACCGATGCGATTCAAGCCGTGGGAATGTTCCCCATTGACGTTCGTCAAGCGGGCGTGGACTTCCTCTGCTGCGGCACCTACAAGTGGGTGCTCGGCGGCTTCGGTGTGGCGCCGTTCTTCATTCGGAAAGAGCTGCTCGACCGGATCCGGATCGATCGGTTCGGTGCGCTGCATGTCGAGAAGGAGTTGCCGGGTCAGCGGTTCGAGTTGTACAAGACAGCGAAGCGCTACGACTATGCGACGCTGCCGTTCGGAGAGGTGTACCAGCTCGGCGCCGGCATCGCGTACGTCGAGCGCGTGGGCGTGGATCGGATCGAGCGGCACACCGTGGCGCTCGCAAAGGAACTACGGGCCGGGCTCGCGGCGCAGGGATATCGCCTCTTCACGCCAGAGGGGAACGCGTCGTCGATCGTGACGTTTTTTTTCACCCGAGATCCCGCGGAGATGCATGCGGCGTTCGATGCGGCGAAGATCGATACGTCGGTGCGCGATGCGCTGAAGCAGGTGCGCGTGTCGCCGGCGCTGTTCAATACGAAGGACGATGTGTCGCGAATGTTGGAAGTAACGCTACGGTTGCGCTGATCGGAGACGTTCCGCGCGGGTTTCCCTCCAATCGACTCTGCACATGCCCATGGCACGACGACAGTTCATTCGGCAGTCCGCGACGCTCGCGGGCGCAGCCGCCATCGGCCGGCACGGCGACGTCATCGATGCCGCGAGCGCCGGGACAATCGACCAATCGACGCAGACACCGGCCGTCGTCCCCATTTCTGATGCCGAGCGACTCGCGCGCATCGAGAAAGCGCGTCGCCTGATGGTGGAGAATGGCATCGACGCGATGCTGCTCGAGGGCGGCACGAGCATGTTCTATTACACCGGCGTTCGCTGGGGAAACAGCGAGCGGACCTTTGCGGTGGTCATTCCGGCACGCGGCGAGCTCGCTTGGGTGACGCCGGGCTTCGAGGAGGCGCGCGCGCGTGAGTTGATCAAGATCGGCACGGACGTTCGTGCGTGGCAGGAGGACGAGAGTCCGTACCGAGTGCTCGCGGGCATTTTGCGCGATCGTGATGCAACGGGCACCGTCGGCATCGAGGAGCGGCTGCGCTTCTTCATCTACGACGGCGTGCGACAGGAAGTGCCGTCGTTGAAGTTCGTGAGTGCCACGCCGGTCACGGCCGGCTGCCGAATGATCAAGTCCGCTGCCGAGATCGCGCTCATGCAGCGTGCCAACGACATCACGCTCAGAGCCATTGGCACGACGCTGGGCGGTCTCAAGGCAGGCATGACGAATCAGGACGTCGGTGCGCACGTCACGGCGGTGACAAACAAGCTCGGCGGTAAATCCGACGGCGCGCTCGTGATCTTCGGCAAATACTCCGCGTTTCCTCACGGCAGCGTGCAACCGCAGAAGCTGCGTGAAGGCGACGTGGTGCTCGTCGACACGGGATGCACGGTGGAGGGTTACGTGTCGGACATCACGCGCACGACGGTATTCGGGACGCCGACGCAGCGGATGCGCGATGTGTGGGACATCGAGAAGCACGCCCAGAGCGCGGCGTTGGCCGCGGCGCAGATCGGCGCGACGTGCGAGTCCGTGGACGCCGCGGCGCGAAAGGTGATTGTCGCCGCCGGATTCGGACCGGACTACAAAGTCCCTGGCCTCCCGCATCGGACCGGCCACGGCATTGGTCTCGATGGCCACGAGTGGACCAACTTCGTGCGTGGTAATACGACGCGCATCCAGCCGGGCATGTGCTTCAGCGACGAGCCGACGATCTCCAGTTACGGCGAGTTCGGCATTCGCTTGGAGGACTGCCTGCACATCACCGAGTCGGGACCGCGGATGTTCACACCGCAAAGCCCGTCGATCACCCATCCGGTCTGAACGGAAAACAGCTTGGCGTCCTCTTCGCGCGAATCTCTCGCATCGGAAGGCACGTGGCCATGAATCGCCGAAACGCTCTGATCTCTGGACTCGCGCTCGGCGCATCTGCGCTGATCGACAGGCCTGCTTCCGGCGCGGTGATCGGGAAGAGCGGCGCGGACGCAGCAGGGGCGGCGCCGGAATCGCTACTCACTCTCGAGGACTACGAGCGCGCGGCGCGGAAGCGCATCGATCCCGTCGCGTGGGAATACATCGCCGGGGGCGCGGCGGATGAGATCACGGTGCGGTGGAATATCGATGCGTATCGGTCGCTGCGTCTTGTGCCGCGACAGTTGCGCGACGTGAGCGCCTTGAACCTCGGTGTCACGCTGTTGGGGCAGCGACTGGCTCACCCGATTCTGCTGGCGCCGTCGGCATGCCACAAGCTGGCACACCCGACCGGCGAGCTGGGCACGGCGCGCGGCGCTCGCACCGCCGGGGCAGGGATGGTGCTGAGCAGCTACAGCACGATCTCCGTCGAGGAGGTCGCGACCGAAAGGCCATCGCTCTTCTGGTTTCAGCTGTACGTGCAGCAGCGGGCCTACACGGAGCGGCTGATTCGACGCGCCGTCGACGCCGGCGCAACCGCGATCGCCGTGACGATCGATACGCCCACCGGAGGCCCGCGCAATCGTCAGGAGCGTGCGGGCTTCGCCTTCCCGAAAAATCTGCCGCATATCTCCGGCGGTCCCATCGAGCATCCGCTCACGTGGAAAGACCTGGAATGGATTCAGCGTGCCGCATCCGTTCCTCTTCTTCTGAAGGGCGTGTTACATCCGGATGATGCCGAGCTGGCGGTGAAATCGGGCGCGGCCGGCATCATGGTTTCCAATCACGGCGGCCGAAATCTCGACACCGCCCTGGCCACGATCGACGCGTTGCCGCCCATCGTCGACAAGGTCGCCGGCCGAATTCCGGTGATCGTCGATGGCGGAATACGCCGGGGGACCGATGTGCTGAAGGCGATGGCGAACGGGGCGGCCGCGGTCATGATCGGCCGGCCGGTCGTGCATGGTCTCGCCGTGAACGGCGCGTCGGGTGTCGAGGCGGTGATCGGAATTCTTCGGCACGAACTGGAGCTGGCGATGGCACTATCCGGTTGCGCGAGCATCGCGAGCATCGATCGCGGAATTCTCGCCGGCGCGTGTCAGCGCGGCTGAGGGATAGGCGAGTGGAGCCGCGAATCCCTATTTCTTGGAGTCCCTTTGCGCTTTCCAAGCTGCGGCTTCCGCGGCCTTGCCCCATTGCTCGTACAGGCTCACCAGCCATGTGATGACGAGCGAAGGCGTCTTCGCCGAACCCCGTGGGATCGCACGCAGGCCCGACTCTGCCTGAAGCAGCAGCGGCTCCGCTTCCGCGAACCGGCGTTCCCGCGTCAGGCAGAATCCCAGTGTGCTCCGAAGGCGATGCGTCAGCGCTTGAGTTGAATCCGCGGGACCGTGGAGGATGGCTGCCCGAATCACCGAATCGCCCTCGGCTGCCGCGCCGGTCGCGCACAGATCGATCGCCAGAATTCGCTGGGCAGCGATGACGTTCAGATCAGTGGCTGGACGCGTCGCTTGACTGATTGCGAGCGACTCACGCACCAAGGAGATCGCGCCGCTGGTGTCATTCTGCTGCTCGCGGAAGTACGCCACGTTGAGCAGCTGGTAGGCAACCAGGGGGGACTTCGGCCCATAGAGCGTTCGCTTGATGTCGAGTCCTGCCCGGGAAAGGGATTCCCCTTTCGCAAAATTGCCGCGGCCGGACGCGATGCCCGCCAGCTTCTCGTAGGAATCTCCCACGCTCCAATGGTTGTCGCCGTATCGCGCTCGCCGGCGCGCCAATGCATCAAGAAGAAGGGGCTCGGCCTCATCGAACTTCTCTTGCTTCGCCAGCGCCCACCCTAACGTCGCCGTTGCTTGGATCTCCTGATCCTCGATGTGGGCCGCTCGCCAGATCGGCAGCGACTCGCGATAGCGTTGCGCCGCCCCCGCCCAATCCTCTCGTCGTTCGGCGAGCTGCCCCAGATCATCGAGCGTGGCGGCCACCGCCGGGCTCGTCTCCCCCAAGACGGCGCGGCGAGCTCGCAGCGCCGCCGTGAGAAGCGTGTCCGCGTCGCTGTATTTCCCTTGCGCTTGAAATAGTCGAGCCAGCTCCACCCTGGCCAGTTGCACGTCGGGGTGCTGTTCACCAAGCAGCTTCACCCGCATCGCCAGGCCCTCGCGGAGCAACGGCTCCGCCGCTTCGAGCTTGCGTTGCTGCATCAGCGCGGTGCCGAGACGGCTGACGACATTGGCGACCGCCGGGTGGGCTTGGCCGTAGATCGTCCGCGCGATCGGTAGTGCTTTCCGAACGTTGGCCTCGGCGCCGGGAGCGTCGGACATATTCATTTGCGCGTCACTCAGGGCCACGAGGGCGTCGACGACTCGCGGGTGGATGTCGCCATACGTCTGACGCAGTATTCCGAGTGACGCTTCGAGCAACGGCAGCGCCTCTTTCGGCCGGTCGGTGTACGTCAGGAAATTGCCTAACGATCGAAGGCGCTCGGCCACTTGAAGCCCGGCATTCCCGTGACGAGCGCGAGTGAGGCTGAGCGCCTGCCGATAGATCTTCTCCGCTTCCGCGTTGCGGCCCTGCTGGTAGCGAACATCAGCCAGCGTCACCAGCGTCGCCGTGATTTGATCATCGTCGGGCCGAAGGGTGGCTCGCTTGACGGCCAGCGCTTCGGTCACCCGCTTCTCGGCGAGGTCATAGTGTCCCGACGCGCGGGCGAGCTCGGCCAGATCTGCGGCGCTCTCGCCGACGGCGAGGTTGGTCGAGCCGCGTGCCCGGCGGTGAATTGAGTAGGCCGAATCGAGATGCGGTCGGGCCTGGTCGTAAAGTCCCAGCGCGAAGTAGGTGCGGCCAATGGTGGTCTCGACGCCGGCACGGACCTCGGGTTGACGTTGCAAATCACCAGTGCCGACCTTCGTCGCCGCCTGGTCGAGGGCTTCGCGAACGCTCAACTCCTTGCCCCGCGCGTTGGATGGGTCGGATGACGCCAGCATGTTCTGAAGAAAGGCGTTCACCGCCTGGGCTTTGGCTGCCTCTCCGGTGGCGCGTTCGGCGCTGGCCGTCGCGGCGCTTTGCTGACGCAGTGCATCCGCTCGCGCCGAATCGGCTACGAGCAGCGCGGAGTCGGCTTGAGCGCGTCGACGTTCCGCCAGCTTGCCCGCCACGACCGCGTCGCCGCGGCGGGATTCGGCCAGGCGCTCGGCGCCCGTTGCGCGAACCGCCTGCCATAGGCTCACCGCGGTGCCTGCCACAAGCAGTATCGCGGCGAGCACGAGCCCGCCAACCAATGTCCTGTTGCGTCGGGCGAACTTCCGCATCTGGTATATCGCGCTGGCTGGGCGGGCCGTGATCGGCTCATCGCTCAGGTAGCGGCGTACGTCGCTCGCCAACTGCTCCGCCGAACCGTAGCGCCGGCTCTTTTCTTTCTCCAGCGCTTTGGCGACGATGACTTCCACGTCTCCCCGGAAGGTCCGATTGATCTGACTCAGCGGCGCGGGATCATCGACGAGAATGACTCGGGCAGCTTCGTAGATCATCTTTCGGGCGAGATCGTAGGGAAGCTGACCCGACAGCAGCTCGTAGAGGATGACGCCGAGCGAATACACATCGCTCCGGATGTCGATGTCATCCGGGTCGGCGCCCACCTGTTCCGGACTCATGTACTGCAGAGTGCCGATCACCTCGCCGACCGAAGTCTGGCGCGTGGCCTGCACGTCAGCGTCAGTGAGACGGGCGACACCGAAGTCGAGAACTTTGGGTTGCCCCGCGGCATCGACGAGAATATTCGCGGGCTTGAGGTCGCGGTGGATGATGCCCTGCTGGTGGGCATAGTGCACCGAGTCGCAGACTCGCCCGAACAGCTCCAGCCGACCATTCAAGTCGAGCGACTTGGCGCTCGCGTAGTCGGTGAGAGAAAGGCCGCGGACCAACTCCATCGCGAAGAAGGGCTGTGGCCCATTCGGGCCCTCGGAGGTTCCCGCCTCATAGATCTGGGCGATGCCGGGATGCTGGAGTCTCCCCAGCAGCTCGGACTCTCTGGCAAAACGTCGCAACATTTCGGGCGATGCGAATTCCGGGCGGATGACCTTGAGGGCCACCATCCGGTGAGGCTGCTCCTGCTCGGCCTCGTACACCGTGCCCATTCCGCCCTTGCCGAGCACGCCCGTGATGCGGTAGCTGCCGATGGTCTCGGGGTGGCGGAGTCCCGACGGGCTCTCCGACTGAAGTGGCCGAGGCGGATCGGGCGGGCGGGAAGCGTTCATCGGACCTCCAGAGGTGCTACCGCGCGACCGGTCCAGCGAATGCCCTTCGGTGCGAGCGCCGGACTAACGTAACACGAGCATGCGCACGCCGCACTCATCGTATGTTATCCATACTCCCGCAACCCACGCGCACCACGCGATGGCGACGGCAAAAACCTCCACGAACGCCGGGTGTTCCGATGCGCGTCGACAACATTCTTCAAACGATCGGCGATACGCCGCACGTGCGAATCAACCGCCTCTACCGCGACCTCGCACCTCGAGCCGAGGTGTGGCTCAAGCTCGAACGGGCCAATCCCGGCGGGAGCATCAAGGATCGCATCGGTGTCGCGATGATCGAGGATGCGGAGCGACGCGGCACGCTTCACCGTGAGGGTGGCGTGATCGTCGAACCGACATCCGGGAACACCGGCATTGGGTTGGCGATGGCGGCGGCGGTCAAGGGATATCGCTGCATTCTCGTCATGCCTGATTCAATGTCGGTTGAGCGCCGGCGCGTGTTGGCTGCGTACGGTGCGGAGCTCGTGCTCACTCCGCGGGAGATCGGAATGCTTGGTGCCATCGCGCGCGCGAAAGAAATCGTGGCGGCGACGCCCGGTGCATGGATGCCGCAGCAGTTCGAAAACGCGGCGAACGTCGAGATTCATCGCCGCACCACCGCACGGGAGATCCTTCGGGATTTTCCAGACGGATTCGATGTGCTGATCACCGGCGTCGGCACCGGCGGCCACATCTCTGGCGTGAGCGAAGTGCTCAAGGAGACGATGCCCAAACTCAAGACGTTCGCAACGGAGCCGCTGAAGTCGCCGGTGCTGAGCGGGGGGACACACACGCCGCACAAGATTCAAGGAATCGGCGCCGGGTTCATTCCGGCGAACTTTCATCCCGACACAGTCGACGGGTTCATTCAGGTGAGCGAGGAGGACGCGTTTGTCTACGCGGCGCGGGCGGCGCGCGAGGAGGGAATCTTGGTCGGGCCGTCGTCCGGTGCGTCGCTGGCGGCGGTGGCGAAAAAACTTCCTGAATTGGCGCCCGATGTCAGAGTGCTGACGTTCTGCTACGACACTGGAGAGCGGTATCTCTCGGTCGATGGGTTGTTCCCGGCGTAACAGTTCCTCCTTCCGTTCCGTGGTGCGCAGATGCTCCATGTTCGACTTTCCGACGCGGGCGATGTCAAATGCTGGCGCATTCGCGTCGATCGGATACGTTAACGCATCCGCGAACCAGGGCAGGGCACCGTGAGTACTGACGCGACGAACCTCGCGGAGCGCCTGCAGCGCGCGCTCGGCGACGCCTATGCTCTCGAGCGAGAGCTCGGCGGCGGTGGAATGTCGCGCATCTTCGTCGCGCGCGACGCACGGCTCGGCCGTCGCGTCGTGATCAAGGTGTTGAATGCGGACCTCGCCACCGGCGTGTCGGCCGCGCGCTTCGAGCGCGAGATCACCCTTGCCGCCCGGCTTCAGCATCCGCATGTGGTGCCGCTCTTGAGCGCGGGTGACGTGGAGGGGCTGCCTTTTTACATAATGCCGTTCGTCGAGGGAGAAAGCTTGCGCGCGCGGCTGAAGCGCGACGGCGCGCTTGCGATGCCCGTTGCGCTGAGCTTGGTGCGCGAGATCGCCGACGCCCTCGCCTACGCGCACGCGCAAGGCGTCGTGCACCGCGATCTCAAACCCGAAAACGTGCTCCTCTCGGACGGCCACGCCATGGTCGCCGATTTCGGAGTCGCGAAGGCACTCTCCAGCGCCACGCAGGGAGAGCGTTCGCCCGGCGCGACGCTGACATCCGTTGGATTCGCGCTCGGCACGCCCGCCTACATGGCGCCCGAGCAAGCGTTGGGCGATCCGAGCGCGGATCACCGCTCCGACCTCTATGCGCTCGGCGTGGTCGCGTACGAGTTGGTTGCTGGGGTGACACCGTTCGGGGGGCGCACCCCCCACCAGCTCGTTGCGGCGCACCTCACGGAGGCGCCCCCGTCCCTCGCCGAGAAGCGGCCCGATGTTCCGGACGCGTTTGCCACGCTCGTCGCCAAGCTGCTCGAGAAGGATCCCCTTGCCCGGCCGCAGAGCGCCAGCGAGGTGCTGCGCGCACTTTCCACTGTAGAAGCGACAGACGTGCGAGCACGCCGCGGATTGTCGTTGTGGAGCTCGCGCCGCGCGTCGCTCGCCATCGGCGCGGGCTTGCTCATGCTCGTGGGCTTCGGCGGATACGCGCTCTGGAGGAGCCGTCGTATCACGCCGGTGCAGCCGCGCCCATCGGTCGCCGTGCTTCCGTTCGTGAACACCGGCGGCAACGCTGACGACGAGCACTTCAGCGATGGCCTCACAGACGAGCTGATCGGGGCACTGGGCAAGGTCGCGGGGCTCAAGGTCGTCGGCCTACCTCCGCCTTCGCGCTCAAGGGGAAGGGACTCAGCGTGCGCGCCGTCGCCGACACGCTCGGCGTCGCGACCGTCGTCGCGGGTAGCGTGCGCCGGGCGGGGAATCGGCTCAAGGTGACCGCGGAGCTCGTGAGTGCCACCGACGGCGGCGTGCTCTGGTCCGAGGGCTACGACCGCGAGATGAAGGACGTCTTCGCCGTGCAAGAGGAGATCGCGCAGGCGATCGTCAAGTCGCTGCAGGTGAAGCTCGGCGCCTCGGGCGGGCCACTCGTTCGCCGTTCCACGACGGACATCGCCGCATACGAGTTGTACCTAAAGGGGCGGTATTTCGTGAGCCGGGTCACCCCCGATGATTTACGGCGAGCGATTGGCTACTTCGAGCAGGCGATCGCGCGGGACTCGAGTTACGCGCAGGCATACGCCGGACTGGCTGATGCCTACTTGCTCATCGCGATTTTCAGTGGTGCCCCACCACAGGAACCATTGATGCGAGTGAAGGCGGCTGCCGCTAAGGCCATTGCGCAGGACAGCACTCTTGCTGAGGCGCATGCCGCACTTGCGACCGTCCTGTTCGCCTTCGATTGGGATTGGCCGGGAGCAGGTCGGGAGTTTGCTCGCGCGCTGGCACTCGATCCGGGCTATGCGTACGCCCACCACCGGTACGGCCTCTGGTTGATGTATCAGGGGCGCCTCGATGAGGCTGAGACGTCGCTGAACCGAGCGCGCTCTCTCGACCCCTTGACCCCCAGCATCGGCATAGCTCTCGGTCGCCTCTATCTCGCCCGGCGCCGGCCGGAGCAGGCAATCCAGTTCATGCGCGCCGCGCTCGAGTTGAGCCCTTTTCTGCCCCTCGCGCACGAGCAGATCGGGCACGCGTACCTGCTGCAAGGGAAGCGCGTCGAGGCGCTCGCTGCCTTCAAGCGCGCAGCAACGCTGAGCCTACCTCGTGACTCGGCTCAACTCGCGTACGCCCTCGCGGTGACGGGAGAGCGGGACGAGGCGAAGCGCGTCATTCGCGACCTGCTCGATTCGTCGAAGCGCCGGCAGTTGCCCGCGATGGACATGGCGATGGCGTACGGGGGCCTCGGCGACCCAGACGCCGCTTTTCGGTGGCTGGAGCAGGGGTATGCGGAGCGCGCGTCACTCATGCACACGCTCAAGATTGCGCCCGGATTCGATTCACTGCGCACCGACCCGCGTTGGGCCACGCTGCTCCGCAAGATTGGTCTGGAACCTTGAGCGGGCGCGATGGCGTGAACCGAATTGTCTCGCCGATCCGGAATGAATCTCGCGCAGCGTCAAAACGCTCCCACTGACAGCGGGGATTTCACCCGGCTCACGTCTGACGAGCGCGTCGCGCCAGTCTTGCGGGGAGTGAATGCGCCCCTCGTAATCTGCGGCCATACGCACATGCAGTTCGACCGAATGATTGGGGCGACCCGGGTCGTGAACGCCGGCAGCGTCGGCATGCCCTTCGACGAGCCGGGTGCGTATTGGCTCCTGCTTGGTCCCGACGTTCAACTACGGCGCACTCCATATGATTTGGAGAAAGCCGCCGCGCGCATCCGGCGCACGGCATATCCACAGGCTGACGATTTTGCGGCGCACAACGTCGTGCACCCGCCGTCGCGGCGAGAGATGCTGGAAAAATTTGCGCAATTCGAAGTGAAATGAGGGCGGGCGCCAGACAGCCGCGCCGTCTAGGAATGCCGGAGGGACTCAGTGCGCCGTAGCGGAGTCGCGCGGGTCGGATCCGTTCGGTGCGCTCGGCGGAGAGACAGAGGGCAGCGCGTGAACCATTTGTTTGAATGCGTGGAATGATGGCGCGTCGGCGGCCAGGCCGGCCATTTTCGATGGTTCAATCGCCGCGATGAGTTGCCGCGTGTCGGCGATGCGTGATTCCTCCATCGGGTGCGAGGCGAACCACGCCTCGAGAATCGTCGGGTGCCGCTGCCGCTCGTCGATCAGTTTTTGGAAGAGCTCCGGAATGCCGTGAGGGTCGATGCCCGCGCGTACGACATTCGCTACCCCTTCCTCGTCCGCTTCCGTCTCGTCTCGCCGACTGTGACGCGCGAACATCGTGGCGCTTCCAGCCTGAATCGCGACGCGCGCCGAGGTCCGCTGGCACACTTTGGTCAATGTGCACAACAGCGAGACTCCGATTTGGGTCTTCTGCTGCGACTGCATTTGCGTCACCGCGTGTCGGCGAATGACATGGCCGATTTCGTGGCCGAGCACGCCGGCGAGCTGATCGAGCCGATCGGTGCGCTCCACCAGGCCACGATTCACGTAGATGAAGCCGCCGGGCAGCGCGAACGCATTGACCTCGTTCGTATTGACCAGATAGAAATGCCAGCGCAAGTCGGCCCGCGAGGTGTGACTGGCGATGGAGTCGCCGAGCGCGTTCAGATAGGCGTCGATGGAGGAATCGTGTACGATCGGCAGCTGCGCGTTGATCTCCTGGGAATCTTGCGCGCCCATCGCGACCTCCTGATCCTGCGACACGGAGCAGCCGGACGCCCCGGCGATCCCGAGTGCGCCCATAGCGCAGCGGACGGTGAGCCGCGAAAGAAGACGAAGCATGAAATGTCCTTGCGAGCGAGACGTGGATACCCAAGGCAAGCGTCGTACCGAATATCGCCGAGCCTTCCGCGAGAAGAGTGCGGCCGCTATGGTGAGCGCGCCATGGAGATGACGTGAACGTCGACGTTCGACTGAGACACGTTGCCTTCGTGGCTGTATTTCTCGGACGGCGCCTCGCCTACACCTACGAGATTGTCGAATACGTTCCCGGTGCTTCGATGGTCATGCGGACGGCGGATGGTCCATTCCCAATGGAGTAGTTGTACCTCTCTCTGCTTCTGGAACGCGCGGCAATTTGCGCCGCGCACGAGGCGGCGATCATTGATGTGAACTCGCGGCGCGCGGGAGCGTCAAATGAGATCAGCTTCAATCGGCATCGACTCGTCGCCGGGGTCCAGCGTCGGACCGGCACGGCTCGTCTCCGTCGATCTGTTGCGGGGCGTGGTCATGGTGATCATGGCTCTCGACCACGTTCGCGATTTCTTCTCCAATGCGTACGCCTTTGATCCAACCGATCTGACGCAGACGAACGCGCCGCTATTCCTCACGCGGTTGATTACTCACGTCTGCGCTCCCGTCTTTGTATTCCTCGCCGGGACGGGCGCCTACCTCTCGACAACACGGGGCAAATCGACGAAAGACCTCGCGCGCTTTCTGCTACTGCGCGGCCTATGGCTGATGGTCCTAGATCTGTTCTTCGTTCACACGTTCGGCTGGTGGTTCAACGTCGACTACCACCTACTCTATGCGGACGTACTCTGGGCGCTGGGCTGGTCCATGGTTGCCATGGCGGGCCTGGTCTTTCTTCCCACCTGGGCGATCGCGACGATCGGCCTGGCAATGATCGCTTTTCACAACCTGTTCGACACGATTCGTGCCGATGGCCTTGGTTCTCTTCGCTGGTTGTGGGCGATCCTTCACAGCGGCGACATGCTGGAGCCGCTGCGTGGCGTTCACTTCATTCCCGGCTATCCGCTCCTGCCGTGGATCGGAGTGATGGCCGTCGGCTATGGATTCGGCACACTGCTGCTTCGCCCACAGGACGAGAGGCGTAGGCTGCTACTACGACTCGGCGTTGGTCTCACCTTTGCCTTCATCGCCATTCGGGCGACCAATTCCTACGGCGATCCGCATCCGTGGGCGGTTCAAAAGAGCTGGCTGTTTACCTTGTTTTCCTTCGTCAATTGCGAAAAATACCCACCGTCGCTCCTCTACCTCCTGATGACGATCGGGCCGGCACTCGTTGCTCTGGCCTTGTTCGAGCGAATTCGACATTCGCTCGGACGATTTTTCATAGTGTTGGGCCGCGTGCCTCTGTTCTACTATTTGCTTCATCTCGTAGTGATCCATACGTTGGCCGTCGCGTTCGCCTACGCGCGATACGGGCAGGCCGGCTGGATGTTCAGGAATCCGCCGGTGCCCGTCAGCGCAGCCATCCTTCAGTTCCCTGAAGGATACGGTTACGGCTTAGTCGTGGTCTACGCGATTTGGATTGGCGTCGTGTTAGGCCTGTATCCCGTTTGCCGTTGGTTCGCGAACGTCAAAACGCGTCGGCGCGAAGCGTGGCTGAGCTACTTCTGATCAAACTTTCTTATCCCTCGCGCGGCACTGCGGGCAGCGCGAACGCATGGACCTCGTTCGTATTGACCAGATAGAAATGCCAGCGCAAGTCGGCCCGCGGGGTGTGGCTGGCGATGGAGTCGCCGAGCGCGTTCAGGTAGGCGTCGAGCGAGGAATCGTGTACGATCGGCAGCTGCGCGTTGATTTCTTGGGAATCTTGGGCGCTATGGTGAGCGCGCCATGGAGATAACGTGAACGTCGATGTTTCGACTGAGACAATCATCCGGGCGCCACGAAGCGTCGTGGCGGCTTATGCCGCGGATCCGACCAACGCGCCCAACTGGTACGTCAACATCACGTCGATCGAATGGAAAACGGTTCCGGAGATTCGGCTCGGCGCTCGCGTTGCCTTCGTGGCTAAATTTCTCGGACGGCGCCTCGCCTACACCTACGAGATCGTCGAATACGTTCCCGGTACTTCGATGGTCATGCGGACGGCGGATGGTCCATTCCCAATGGAGACGACATATCAGTGGGAGACCATCGCCGAGGGCGCGACGAGAATGACGCTTCGAAATCGCGGCGCGCCGGCCGGCTTCTCGAGATTGTTCGCCCCGTTCATGGGCGCTGCGATGCGACGAGCGAATCGCAAAGATCTCGCGCGACTCAAGGCGCTGCTCGAATGACGAGGCGATGCGAGCCGGGAGCGGTGCCTCGATGAACAAAACCCGCCCGCGACTCTCATCGCGGGCGGGCTTGTCTGTTCGTCGTACTCATGTGACAACGAGGCCAGCGCCCTCACCGCCACAAAGGTGCGCGCCGCCCCGCTCACGGGGCAAGCGTGCCGCGGTTGGCAGTCACTGACACTGACATCTGACGTCTCCCTCACTCAACCGTCTTCGAGAAGCGACGGACCGCGAGCGCCACGATGACAATCGCGAAGAACGCCAAAATGACCGTATCCCGCCACAGGTATTCGAGACCAACGCCCTTCAACAGCACACCACGCACCGCATCCAGGTAATACGTGAGCGGAAGCGCGAGCCCGATCCATTGAGCGAACTTCGGCATCGCCTCACGCGGAAACATGAAGCCGGACAACAGGATATTCGGCAAGAGGAACACGACGCCCAGCTGCATCGCCTGCACCTGCGATCTCGTCACCGTCGACACGAACAGGCCGAGCGCGAGGTTGGCGACGATGTAGCCGAAGGTGATCGCGTACAGGAGCGCGACGCTGCCGCGGACGGGGATGTCGAACAACAGCTTGCCGAGCACGAGCACCACGGTCATCTGCACGTACGCCACGAGCACGAACGGCACGAGCTTGCCGAGCATCAGGCTCGTCTTGCCGATCGGTGTGACGATGAGCTGCTCGAGGGTGCCGCGCTCGCGCTCGCGCACGACCGCCATGCTGGCGATTGGGATGAGCGTCAGCGCGAGCAGGATGCCGATGATGCCAGGGACGATGTAGGCCGAGCTGCGCAGCGATGGGTTGTACCAGGGACGCACGTGTACCGCGATGGGGAGCGCGCGATGCGTGCGCGCGTTGACGATCTCGATCGTGCGCGCCTGCCCCGCCTGCGCCGCGCCCGCGAGCGCCGCCGCCGACGCCAGCGGGTCCGCGGCGTCGACGATCACCTGCGCCTGAGCCGTAGTGCCGCGCTTGAGATCGCGCATGTAGTCGGGGGGGATGATGAGCGCCGCCTTCGCCTTGCCCCTGACGATGCGGTCCTGCACCTCCTCCCGCGATATCACCTCCTCCGTAATGTCGAAGTTGCCGGTGTTGCGCAGCACGCTTACCAGCGCCCGGCTCTCCGAGCTGTGCGACTGATCGAGCACCACCGTCGGGAGATGTCGCACCTCCGTGCGGATGGCGTAACCGAACAGCATCAGCTGCAGCGCCGGCACGCCGATCATCATGCCGAGCGTCAGGCGGTCGCGGCGCATCTGGATGAACTCCTTCCGGAGCATCGGCCAGAAGGTCGAGTGGCGGAAGCTCACGCCAGCGCGCCCTCGTCGCGGCGCTGCAGCTCGATGAAGACATCCTCGACCGTCGGCTGGCCGAACTGCTTCGTGATGCTGTCCGGTGTGCCGACGGCGATCAGATGCCCGCGCGACAGGATCGCCAGCCGGTCGCAGCGCGCCGCTTCATCCATGTAGTGCGTCGTGACGAGCACCGTCGTGCCGGCGGCGGCCATGCCCCGGATCACGTGCCAGAAATTGCGGCGCGATGCGGGATCCACGCCGGCCGTCGGCTCGTCGAGAAAGAGGAGCTGCGGCTTGTGCGCCGTGGCGCAGGCGAGCGCGAGACGTTGCTTCCATCCCCCGCTCAGCGTGCCGGCGTACTGATCGCGGCGCTCCTCGAGCCCGCGTTCGCGCATCAGCTCGGCGATGCGCGCCTCGCGGGCGTCGCCGTGGAGCCCGTAGACCGTCGCGTAGAAGCGGATGTTCTCGTAGACCGTGAGGTCGTCGTAGAGTCCGTACTTCTGCGACATGTAACCGATGTTGCGGCGCAGCTGCTCCGATTCGGTGCGGCTGTCGAAGCCGATCACCACGGCGGTGCCGGAGGTCGGAGTGATCAGGCCGCAGAGCATGCGGATCGTCGTCGTTTTGCCGGAGCCGTTGGGGCCGAGGAGGCCGAACACCTCGCCGCGCGGCACCTCGAGATTGAGGTCATCGACGGCGACGAGCGGACCGAACGCCTTGCGCAGCGCGACGGTCTTGATCGCGAGCGCCTCGTCGCTCATGGCACGCGCGGCGGACTCGTGCCGGCGGTGTCCGTGATCACGCGCACCGTCACAGGCAGGCCGGCCTTGAGCATGCCCGTGCTGTCGGCGAGCTCGACCTTCACGCCGAACAACAGGTCGGCGCGCTCGCTCTCGGTGAGCGCGACGCGCGGCGTGAACTCGGCCTTGCTCGCGATCGCCGCGACGCGGCCGCGGAACTCGCGCTTCGGGTATGCGTCGAGCGTCGCGATCGCGCGTTGGCCCACGCGCACGAGCGGCAGCGCGCGCTCATCGACGTAGATGCGGACCCATGGCCGCGCGACATCGCCGACGGTCACCGCCGACTGGCCGGCGGTGAGCACCTCGCCAGGTTCCGCGTTCCGGCTCGTCACCACGCCCGCGACCGGCGAGATGAGCACGAGATCGCTGGCGACGCTCACGGCGCCGGAGAGCGACGCGCGCTCGCCGGCGACCTCGGCGCGCGCCGCGGCGATCTGTTGCGGGCGCGCGCCGTCGCGCACGAGCCGCAGCGCATCGCGGGCGGCGTCGCGACGGCTGGCCGCGGTCGATGCCGCTGTGCGCGCAGCGTCGAGCTGCTGCTGGCTGATGATCTGGCTGGCGGCGAGGCCGGTGAGTCGCTGGAGGTCGGCGGCTGTGCGCGTCACCTCCGCCTCCGCGGTGCGCACCTCCGACTCGGCGCGCTGCACCTCAGCGGGACGCGCGCCCGCCTCGAGGTCGCGGAGCCGCGCCGACGCCGCGGCGACGCGCGCCCCCCGCGATTCGATGTCGGCACGGAGCGTCGCCTGGGTGAGCAGCGCGACGGTGTCGCCGATGCGGACGGCGTCGCCCTCATCCTTGATGACGCGTACGACGCGCGCCGGCGCCAGCGGCGCGATGTCGATCTCGACGATCTCGATCGTTCCGGTTCCGCTGACGCCGGCATCGGATGCGTGGCGGCAGGATGCGAGCAGGAGCAATGCGAAGACGACGGAGCGGGCGCGTGGCACGGGTGAGATCATCCCGAACTTACGACTCTTCGACAAGAGAGCGGGTTTGCGGAACTAACATCAAAACAGTTGCCGAACCGGCGGTCCACGACGTGCCTCGGCACATAGCGTTACTTCCGACTGCAGGCACGCGCAAGTTCCGGGAGAAGCACGGCCAAGCCATCAACGTTGAACGCGACGGTCACGGCACCAGCATCGAACGGCGTGAACTCAAAGCGAACTAACGGGGATGTGCGTGACAACATAGAGATCGGTCTTCTTTTTCTTGCATCGGATCAAGAGTGATGCGTGCCGCCCTCTGTAAGGTAATGAAAGAGCTAACGAAGAATCAGCATCAAGGCTGAGGATGACGTCATCGGTCTCGTCCATTTGGTCGTGCTGCCTTTCGACGGTCGAGGCGCTTGCCGTGCTTGTTTGATCCGGCACACTAGTGCTCCACTGCACCGTGACAGCTGTCTCGCCCAAGTTCAACCGAGTTTCGAAGCGGTGCCAGTGTCGTCGTCGACCGCGACGTATCGGGTTTCGCGTCTTCGCTATCGGGTGCACAGCTAAGCACGGCGATCGCGCTTGTGACGAACCGATAATTACGCATTCGCGATGTGGCACGAGAGTGTTGGGAACCAAGTTGGCGAGGTATGCAAGGCGCTGCTCGAATGACGAGGCGATTCGAGCCGGGAGCGGTGCCTCGATGAACAAAACCCGCCCGCGACTCTCATCGCGGGCGGGCTTTGTTTGTTCTTCGTACTAATGTGACAACGAGGCCAGCGCCCTCACCGAGGCGGCAAGCATCTTCACCTTCGCCGCATCGCTGGAGCCACGCATATCGCCGTCGACGTGCGTCGCAAGGTGCATCAGGGCATCGTGGCGCTTCTTGCCCTTCTTGGCTTCGGCCGCCGTGAGCATCTCACGAATGGCGGTGAGCTTGTCGGCGGCAAGACCGTTCGACCGCTCGAGCTGGTCGGCGTAGGCGCGCGACAGCGAGAAGCTCGCCGGCCACACCAGCTTCGGTTGACCCTGCGTGTTCAAGTAGTCGAAATGCACGCTCTTTGCCGCGTCGATCTCGTTCTGCGAGATGAACCCGCTCGGCGTGAGCTCGACGATGTCGAGGCCGCGCGCGATCTCGGAGCTGACCATGACGCCGTTGTACCAGTACACCGACCACGACCCGCCCATCGTCATTCTGGTGGAGTCCACCGGACCGCGATCGAAGAAGGCGATCTCCATTGGGTGCTTGGCGTCGGTCCAATCGAAGGCCGAGATGCCGCCCTGATACCACGCCTGCACCATCACATCGCGACCGGGGATCGGGATGAGGGAGCCGTTATGGGCCACGCAGTTTTCCTCAGAGGTCTGCGGGGCAGGAAGCTTGTAGTACCCTTGGAACACCATCTTGCCGTTCTCGATCGTGAAGAGCGCGTCGGCGCCCCACTCCTTCGGATCGGTCGCGCGGCACTTCGGCGCTCCACCGCCACCCCATTCGTCGGAGAAGAGCACCTTGCTGCCATCGTTGTTGAACGTCGCCGAATGCCAATAGGAGAAATTCGAGTCGGACACGGCGCCAATACGCACCGGATGCGCCGGATCCTTGATGTTGATCAGCAGTCCGTAGCCTTCGCACGCACCACCGGCCATACCGATACCGGGGTAGAGCGTGATGTCGTGGCAGCTCGTGACACCCGGACGCGCGGGGTTCGGGGCAGACTGCGGACCCATCCGCGCCGCGACCCACGTCGGTAGCGCCGCACGGAGCGCCGCACTATCGGCGGCCGTCGCGTCACCGGTGCCACTGCGCGCCTTCACGATGCTATCCAGCATGGGCTTGGTGAATCCGCCCGGCAGGACAACTTCCTGGCTCCCAAAGCTGACCACGAACTCGCCGCGTGCCTTGGCCTTGGCGATGGCGGCCATATCATCAGGCGCGGCACCGTGCGACTTCACCATTGCGAGATCGTTGAAGATGCGCGGCGAGCTCACGATGGCGGCCTTCTCTGGATGCGCGAGCGGCACCTTGATGACCTCGATGCGGAAGCGCGCCGTATTCGGATCATCAGCCTTCTCAATACAGCCGGGCAGCTCGCTGGGCGACCGAACACCCGCCGAGCCGGAGACGTAGACGTAGACGTTTTCCTTGTCCTTCGGATCGACGAGCACGCTGTGCGTGTGCGAGCCGCGACAGGTCTGAACGTTGGCGACGTTTTTCGGGTGGCTGATGTCGGTAATGTCGAAAATGCGAATTCCCTTAATGCGCTCCATGCTCACCGTGTCCTTCACGCCCTGCGCACCGCAATCGATGCGTCCGGTTTGGCCCTCGGCGGACACGAACAACAAGTTCTTGTACACCGAGACGTCGCTCTGCGACGCCGGGCAGTAATTCCCAAACTTCAGCGACGGCTGGCTCGGATTCGAGATGTCCCAGATCTGATACCCGTTGTAGCTACCCTGAATGACGTAGTTGCCGGTGAAAGCGATGTCGGACATGGTGCTGCCGACGAATTTTTCCGACGGCGCCGTCCTCGAGAGCACGTGCATGTTCCAGATCGCTTCAGCCGCGTCCATTTTGCCGGCCCGGAGACCGATTCTGGGATCTGGGCTCGGCGGCGTGGTCGACATGTTCTGCGCGCCGGCCGTCACGGCGACCAAGCCTGCCGTCAACGCCAGCGATGCCAGCGCGATGGAAGACCGTCGCCATGCCGAACGGCGAGTTTGAAATACGAATGACATAGGTAATTCCTCTTTGGGGGCGGAGGTGCAGCTGCTGGCGTTCGACTACGGGGTGATCACGGGGCGTGCGCTCCGAAGGTGAGATTCAGGAGCATCTTTTCCATTCGCGCGATCTCTGTGGTCTGATCGATGTTGACGTCTGACGCGAACTTGAACACGAGCTCATCCTGGCCGGCGCCGTAGGTGGCAAACAGATCCCTCACCATCGAGGTTGCGCCGGTGTGGTGCTGGATCATGAAAATCAGAAAGAGGCGGTCGAATTCGGCGCCCCTCGCCGCATCGAGCTGCTTGAGCTGTGCGTCGGTGAGCATGCCGGGCATCAGCATCTCATGCTCCATTCCTTCCATCACCATCTTCATCCCGGTGGCGGTCGCTTCGGGCACCACCTGGCGCCGGTCGCGCAGCCACTGCTGCATGAGCGCGATCTCGTCGCCTTGGGCATTGATGATCCGGCTACACAGCGTGAGGACGGTACTGCTGGCGCCGTGCGTCGGCGCCCACCGCGCCATGACGATCGCCTGGGCGTGGTGATGAATCATCCCGGACATGAATTGGACGTCCGCCGCGATGTAGGGATAGCGGGCGCTGTCCGCTCTCGCCTTGGCAATGGCGGCGGCATCGGACTGTCCCCCGCCGGCGGGCCGCGTAGGCGTAATCACTGCCTGTTGAGCGGCGGCGACGCTCCCGATCGTGGTGACGACGATTACAAGTGCCGCCGTGATGCCGCGCGTGCGTGATGGTGTCATACTCATCATTCTCCTGCGGTATGCGGCTGGAGCCGAGCCCGTAAAAATCTGCTCGAACACTAAAAAGTAGCATTAGCGCGGCAGGCAGGTAAGCCTGTGATACGTCAAGAAGTGGTACCCGTTTCAGGCGTCAACGACGCCACGTTCGGGTTCTCTCGAGCCGGAATCTGGTCCCGGCGCGCCCTCGGCTTGGTCGCTCGCCTGGCGGACCGGCTCCAGTCGCGTCTAACTTCACTCCGCGCCGCCCCACTCTTCCTCGAATGACTGGACCGCCATGAAGAAGCTCGTTCTCGTCGTCGCCGCCTCGCTCGTGTCGCTCGCGGCTCGGGACACCGGCAGCGAACCGGAGCGGGCGCGCTGGGAGCGGATCGCCCGGGACGTCACCATCATCCGCGATGATTGGGGCATTCCCCACATTCACGGAAAGACGGACGCCGACGCCGTCTTCGGACTCATGTACGCGCAGGCCGAAGACGACTTCAACCGGGTCGAGACCAACTTCATCAATGCGATGGGACGCCTCGCGGAAGCGGAGGGAGAGGCGGAGGTGTATCGCGACCTCCGGATGAAGCTCTTCATTAATCCCGATTCGATGAGGACGAAGTACCAGTCGAGTCCCGCGTGGCTGAAAACGCTGATGAATGCCTGGGCGGACGGCCTGAACTATTACCTATCGAAGAATCCGCGGGTGACCCCACGGCTCATCAAGCGCTTCGAGCCGTGGATGGCGCTGACCTTCAGCGAGGGCAGCATTGGCGGGGACATCGAGAAGGTCAATCTCAATCAGCTCCAGACCTTTTACGGGAGTGAGGCGCCGAGTGTGGTGCCGAATAGCGGGGCCGATGCGTTCGTCGAGCCGTCGGGCTCGAATGGCATCGCCATCGCGCCATCCAACACCGCCGCGCATCACGCGCTGCTGCTCATCAATCCGCACACGTCGTTCTTCTTCCGCGCCGAGGTGCAGGTGGCGAGCGATGAGGGGCTGAACGCGTATGGCGCCGTGACCTGGGGCCAGTTCTTCATCTACCAGGGCTTCAACGAGCGCGTCGGGTGGATGCACACCACCAGCGGTGTCGACGATGTCGACGAGTATCTCGAGACCGTGACGAAGAAGGGCGACCGCTACTTCTACCGATACGGAACAGAGGAGCGACCGCTCACCGCGACCAAAATCACGGTGCCGTACAAGACCGCGAACGGGATGGCCAAGAAGGAGTTCACGGTGTATCGGAGCCAGCATGGGCCGATCATTCGCAAGGCAGACGGCAAGTGGGTCGCGATCCGGCTGATGCAGGAGCCGGTGAAAGCGTTGACGCAGTCCTATTCCCGCACCAAGGCGCGTGACTACAAATCGTTTCGCCAGACGATGGAGCTACACACCAACTCGTCGAACAACACGATCTTCGCCGACGCGGACGGCGACATCGCGTTCTTCCACGGAAACTTCATCCCCAAGCGCGACCCCAAATTCGATTGGACGAAGCCGGTGGATGGCGGCGATCCCGCCACCGAGTGGAAGGGTCTGCACGGCATCGAGGAGAGTCCGCACCTCTTGAATCCGGCGAGCGGCTGGCTCTACAACACGAACAACTGGCCGTTCTCGGCCGCGGGCGCGAGCAGTCCCAAGAAGTCCGACTATCCGGCGTACATGGAGACGGGCGGCGAAAACGCACGCGGGCTGCACGCCCTTCGCTTGCTGGCGAACAAGAAGGATTTCACGCTCGAGTCGCTGAGAGCCGCGGCGTACGACAGCTACCTGCCTGCGTTCCAGGACGTGATTCCAGCGCTGCTCAAGTCGTACGATCAGACACCGGCCGACAATCCGCTCAAGGCGAAAGTCTCGGAGCAGATCGGCATGCTCAGGGGATGGGACCTCCGGTGGTCGGCGACTTCGGTGGCCACCACGCTCGCCGTGTACTGGGGCGATGAGATCTCGCGGCGCGTCGGCGGAGAGGCCCGGCGGGCCGCGATGACGGGCGACGACTACGTCGCCACGCGAGCGACGGGCGAGCAGATGCTCCAAGCGCTGGCGGAGGCCTCGGCGAAGCTCGAGGCGGATTTCGGGAGCTGGAAAACTCCGTGGGGCGACGTCAATCGCTTCCAGCGACTCACGGACGACATCGTCCATCCGTTCAACGATGCGGGGCCGAGCATTCCGGTCGGCTTCACATCGGCGCGATGGGGGTCGCTGGCCTCGTTCGGCGCGCGATCGTATAAGAACACAAAAAAAATGTACGGGACGAGCGGCAACAGCTTCGTGGCCGTTGTCGAGTTTGGCGACAGCGTGCGGGCGAAGGCGATCACGGCCGGGGGCGAGAGCGGAAATCCGGCGTCGCCGCACTTCAACGACCAAGCCAAGCGGTATAGCACGGGCGATCTGCGCGATGTGTACTTCTATCGCACGCAGCTGAAGGGGCATACGGAGCGCGAGTATCATCCATGACCATGCACGCCAGCGGCGCGTTCGATGTGAAGATCACCCCGCAGACCCCGTCCGACATCGCCACCGAAGCGGGGCTCGGCCGCATGACGATCGACAAGCGGTTCCACGGCGACCTCGACGGAACCGGCAAGGGCGAGATGCTGGCGTCGTTCACCGAGAGCAACGGAGCGGCCGTCTACGTGGCGATCGAGAAGGTGACGGGCACACTCGGGGGCCGGAGCGGCACCTTCGTGTTGCATCACGCGGGCACGTCGACGCGAGAAGGACAGCAGTTGACGGTGTCGGTCGCGCCATCGTCAGGCACTGGCGAGCTCACCGGACTCGCCGGCACGATGAAGATCAACATCACCGAGAAGAAACATTTCTACGAGTTTGACTACGCGCTGCCCGCGGCGACGTGATCCCCACCGGCGCGGATTCGCGCCTATGGAGGAGAGCGTCGCTGGCGCGCCATTCCGACCGAGGTGAGACCCGATGAGTGTTGCCGATAGCGCGTCCGGACCAATCAGCTGCCCGCAATGCGCGGCAGCGAATACCGCTGACCGGAAATTTTGCGGCGAGTGCGGCTCGCCGCTCACCGCCGTGGCTGCCGACGGGGCGAGCTATCGGCCAGTCGATCCTGTTTACACTCCGCCCGTTCCTCCACCGATTCCTCCGCCGGTGAAGCCGCGAGGCAAGGCACCGCCCGGCCTGTGGATTGGAATGGGCCTCGCCGCGGTGGCCCTGGTGGCGGTCGTCTACTTTTACGGGCGGCGCTTGCCCGCGCACAAGGTCGTGATAGGCACCAGCGACGAGATCTACTACTCGGGCAACGCCTCGGAGCAGGATGCTCGCGCACTCGGGCAGGCGCTGCAGGGGACGGGGTATTTCAGCGACCACGGTGTGACGGTCGTCCTGGCGAAGGAAGATGGTGGCGCCACCGTCTCGTTCGTGACGCGGGACGGGAGCGCGACCGATGCGGCGACCGTCGCCGCGTTCGCGGAGGTCAGTCGAGGCATCGCGCCGACGGTCGGGGGACTTCCAATGAAGGTTCGTCTAGTGACCAAGAATCTCAGCACGAGACTAGAGATGTACATCGACTGACGTCGTTGCTGGCGTACGACGCATGAAGCGCCGCGAGTGTTCGTCACTCGCGGCGCTTTGTCGTCGGTCGGCGATGCATCAGTTGGAGGTCGTGTCGCGCTCGGCGTACATGCCAACCTTGGTGTGAATGATCACCGCACCCGATCCGTAGTTGGTGCCGAATCGCGTGGTGGCGTCGATGCCGGAAACGATCTCGATAGTGGCGACGTCGAAGGCGGGGATGTCGCGCAGCGGGGTGATGTCCTCGAGCGGCGCGCCGTCGAGCAAGATCCGGATGTCATCGTTGAGGAAGATGCTCGACTTGCCCCGTCGGCGCATTCGAGTCGGCAAGCCCTGTCGCGTCTCGGAGAATTGCGTGAAGGGCACGGTCGCGCGGACGAGATCCCACGCCGAGCGCGCGCCAGTGCGCTCGATTTGCTCTTCGGTGATGACGCGGCTACCCGGAGCGTTGGCGCCGCGAGCGGCGGGGGAATGCATGGTGTGGCAGGCGGGAAGCGACGCGGCGAATACGATCGCGCCAACGGTGAACGCGATGCGGCGCGCTGGGGCACGAGCTGAGGACATGGAGGACCTCGGTGCCAAATGGTGAGCCGCCGCGGCCGTGCGATAGGCACGACGGCGGTCGGTCATGGCGAAGGTATGTCCGGGTTTTGGAGCCAGCAATCCGCATTGACGCTTTCCGGACGATTCTGACTCGGTATTTACAGCGACGACCGGCTCCAGCCTACTTCGGCTGCTCCGCCACGAGCGCGATACGGTCGCCGGCGGGACTGGTCGCGATGCGCGAGAGCTTCGCGAGAGCCGGGTCGGAAAATGTCACGATCGAATTCCACTTTTGTGCCGCTGCATCCCATCGCAGCACCGACGCGCGCTGGGTGGCGAGCAGCGTGCCCCGCTTCGTCCACGCGTGGTACTCGTTCGCCTCAGGCAGTGGCGCGATCAGAGTCACAGCCCCTGAGCCAAGGTCGAGCATCATGATGCGCGGCCCCGTTGCCGAGTCGTTCTGCACGAAGCTCACCGCGTGCTTGCCGGGAATCTTCTGCAAGGCGCGCCCAATGTTGGTGGTGACGACCGTTGCATCGCCCGTGCGCGCGTTGGCCCGCTGCAGCATCGAGGGGCGGCCGAGCACGTACAGCACGAGAGTGGAATCATCGGCCCACGTGTGATAGCCGACGGGTTTGATGCGCTCGAGCACGAGCGCGGGATTGGCACCGCTCGCATCGAACCGCCAAAGCCGCTGGGTCGAATCGCGCTCGACACGAATCACGCTAAAGGTGCGGCCGCCCGGCATCACGGTCGCCGAGTACTCGCTCTCCGGCGTACGGGTGAGCTGTGTGGTTTTCTTGCTCTTGATGTCGTAGCGCCAGATGTCGCTCTGCGAATCGGCCCGCACAGTGTAGAGAATGGCGCGACCATCGGGCGTAAAAGACGGCTGATTGTCGTAACCGTCGCGGTGCGTGATGTTGACTGGCGTGCCGATCTTCAATCGCGTGCCGTTCTCGGCTAAAGCCGCGAGAAAGATGTCGGTACCCGGAGGCGGCGCCGCCTGCGCGGGCGCGGCAGTTGCGGCGCACGCCGCGCCCAGCGCCGCCTTACATGCGACGCGTGCGATGCGCGCGACGCTCACTGCTCGAGCGAGGCCACGCCCTTGGGCGCGTCCTTCTTCAGATGCGTGTCATACCAGCCGAGGATGCGGCCGAGGTAGTCGACGTAGTCGGCCACGCTGGCGTTGCCGGCGCCGTGTCCGCCATTCATGTAGTTCACCCAGACGACGTCCTTGCCGAGGCGGCGCAGCGCGTAGAACATCTCGCGCGTGTTGTCGGCCGGCACGTTCTGATCCTGCTCGCCGGTCAGCAGCATGAGCGGCGTCTGGATGCGGTCCGCGAACATGATCGCGGATTGCTGCACGTATTTCTGCGGCTGCTGCCAGAGCGTCGCGCCAATGCGATCCTGACTCTTTTCGGCCGCGTGAATGTTTCGCACACCGAGGCGCGGCGAGTCGGTATAGAACGAGATCACGTCGACCTTGCCCGAAATGTTGATCGCCGCCTTGAAGCGGTTGGTTTGGGTGATCAAGAGATTGGTGGCATAGCCGCCGTAGCTGGTGCCGTGCACGCCGAGCCTGGCCGAATCGGCGATACCCAGCTCGATCAGCTTGTTCGCTGCCGCGGTGACACCCTTCACCCACGCTTCACCAGGATAGCCAATGTCGAAATCGACGGACGGCTGAACGACCACGTAACCGTTGGCGTTGAGCAGATTGAAAACCGGATCGAACGAGTCGTTGAAAAAATCCTCGTAGACGTTGAACACGGTCGGGTAACGGCGCGCCTTGTCGTAACCCGGCGGATAGTAGACCACCGCATACTTCCCGTGACCGTCGGCATCGAGATAGCTGGTGAGGCCGGCGTGGCCGAGCTGTTTGCCGTCGAGCTGTGGGTTGGTGTGCACGAGACGGCGAAGATTCTTGAGCGATGCGTCGCCGACGTAGAGATCGGCCGGGCGGTAGACATCGCCAATGGCCACCACGGCGACGCTGCCATTCTTGGCGACGCGGAGCTGCGAGTAGTTGCGGGTGTCGAGCGAGAGCGTATCGAGCCGCTTGGTGGTGCGATCGTAGCGGAGAATGCCGCGTTGCCACTCCGTGCGCGCAGCGTGACTCAGGTAGAGCGTGCGGCCGTCTTCGCTCCATCCGATCACCGACCGCTGCGGCGGACGCAAAGACGAATCAGGCGTGGCGAGAAACATTTCGCGGTTGCCCGAGGCGAGATCGACGAGCCAGAGCCCGTCCTTATTCGACACGATCAATGCATCGCCCTTGGGGCTGAATCGCGCGGCCGAAAAGCGCTCTTTGTCCTTGGCGTCCTTGGCCGCCTTCGACGTGTCGGCCGCCGAATCGCTCTTGGGCTTCGCGTCTTTGGCGGGGCCGGCGATCAGCTTCGCGGCCGTGTCGTCGACCGATGCGATAAAGACGCGGCCATCCTTGCCGTACGCGTAATGCTTGCCGTCGCTCGCCATGACCAGCGTCATCCCCTTGAGCGTGGGGAAGAGCACGCGCGCCGGCGCGCAGCCCGCCGATTTCTGCGCGCACGTCGCCGGCGCGACGAGCGCCTTGTTCTCCGATCCGAAGATGACGTCGTAGTCGGTCTTCTTCGTGATGTCCTCGTTGTAGGTGATCACGGAGCCATCCTCGGCGACGCCGTACGAGGCGATCATCGCTTCGGGGAGCAGCTCGCGCGTTTTAGCGGTTGCCACTTCGTAGGCGACGATGGAGCGCACGTTGCCGAGCCGGCGGATGTCGTCCCAGGCGAGAAAGGGATCTTTGCTCGACTGCACGAAGATCGGTCCGACGGTCTGACGCGCGAATTGCTCCTGCGCGCGCTTCTTCCAGTCGAGCGTGTGGAGTGAGAAGACGAGCGACGTGGCATCGCCGGTCCAGCGCAGATCGCTGTTCTCGGCGACGTACTTGCCGGCGGGCGCGTGCACCGTGGTGAAGCGGCCCGTCGCGCGCTCCCAGATCACGGGCTCGTAGACCTCGCCGTTTCGGAGCAGGAGCGCGAGTTTGGTGCCGTCGGGCGACCACTTCGGCGACGAGATGTCGCGCTTTTCAGGGTACAGCGATTTGATCGTTCCGGTTTTCGTCTCGATGATCCAGAGCATCGACGGCCTTGGCCGGAGATAGGTCGGATCGGAGTCGCGGTGGTAGTCGACCATCAGGCCGTCGCGACGCGTCGAGGAGGTCGCGACAAGCCAGGCGCCGTCGTCGCTCAGGTCGGCGATCTGGTACGTCGCCAAGTCGAGCGCATCCTGCACCGTGAATTTCGTCGCCGCGTTTTGCGCGCTGAGGCTCGTGGTCGCAAGAAACGAGAGGACGGCGAGGGCGGCGAGATGCGAGCGGGGGATACGCATGGGCGCGTGGGCTGGAGAGTGGAAAGCGGGGCACTCCATCCTACGGGCGAGTCGGCCGTACGGCAACCATTCCCTGGCTAAACCAATTACTTGGCGAAGCACTATCGCGTGGCGAAACCACCGATCTGTGCTTTTGTTTTTGTTGTCGTCATCGGCCCA
The DNA here is from genome assembly GCA_038228795.1 of Gemmatimonadales bacterium. Lineage (GTDB taxonomy): Bacteria > Gemmatimonadota > Gemmatimonadetes > Gemmatimonadales > Gemmatimonadaceae > JALZAE01. Next base: position 58,344 of record JBBROY010000002.1, on the reverse strand, counting down.
GCGCAAACACCATGAGCGCCGCGCCCACGCCGGATCCAGTGGCGATTGCGACGAACTGTCGGCCGTCGCTGGTGGCGTAGGTCATCGGGTTCGCGTAGCCGGCGCGGCCAAGATCGGATTGCCAGAGGGTGCGGCCGTCGCCGGTGCCAATCGCGTAGAGCGTGCTCCCGCCGCCGGTGATGAAGATCAGCCCTCCCGCGGTGACGACCGGACCGGGCGCGCCGGCGACGCCGAGTGGAGGCAGCGTGAGCCCGGCGAGCGCCGGATTGTCGCGCACGCGCGGTGTGTCGCCGAGCGTGACCTGCCATCGGTGCTTGCCGCTGAGCATGTCGATGGCGGTGAGGGTGCCATAGGGTGGTTTGGCGATCGGTATGCCGTTACCGACGGTGAGGTCCAGCGGGCCACTGCGCACGTACTTGCCGTAGATCGAGTCTCCGTCGGGCGTGGCGACGGTGATGAGGCTCGGGGAGTTTGTCGCCTTCACGTATAGCGTTTTCGAGATCGGATCGAACGCCGCACCACCCCATGCTGCGCCACCGATATTGCCCGGACTCATGATCGTGCCGCCCAACGAGGGTGGCGTGAAGAGCGGTCCGTGTCTGTGGGCGTTGAATACCGCCAGCGCCTCGGCGTGGAGCTCGGGTGTGAAGTCGATCAGATCCGATTCGGTCAGTCCCTGTCGCGCGAATGGGGCCGGAGTGGTGGGGAAGGGCTGGGTGCGTGAGGCGCGCTCGCCGGGCACGTCGCTCGCTGGCACCGCACGCTCCTGAATCTTCCAAAATGGCTTACCGGTGCGCCGGTCGAAGACGAAGACGAATCCCATCTTGGTCACCTGCGCCACCAGCTCATACCGCCGGGCCTCGCTCGAGAAAGTCACGAGCGTTGGGGCCGCGGGCAAATCGTAGTCCCACAAGCCGTGGTGCACGATTTGATAGTGCCACACGCGCTTACCGGTGCGCGCGTTGAGGCACACGAGCGATTCGGCGAACAGGTTGTTGCCGAGGCGCCCGCCCCCGAAGTGATCATTGCTTGGCGTGCTCACCGGGAGGTATACGAGACCGCGCTGCTCGTCGACGGAAAAGGGCGCCCAGACGTTGGTGTGACCCGTCGTTTTCCACGAGTCGTTCTCCCACGTCTCGACCCCGACCTCACCCGCGCGCGGAATCGGACTCCAGCTCCAGACGCGCTTGCCGGTTCGGACGTCGAACGCCTGCACGTCGCCCGGCGGATCGTTCTTGTAGACGAGACGGTCGGCGACGCCGTTGCCGACGATGACGAGATTCTCGAACACGACCGGCGGAGACGTGTTGGTGTAGTGAAGCCGGTTGATCTTCCAACGCAGCGCGCGCGTGAGGTCGATCTCGCCCGAATCGCCGAATGTCGGTATCCGCTTTCCGGTCGCGGCATCGAGCGCGATCAACCGCCAGCGGCTGTTGATGAAGACGCGCCGCTCGCGGCCGTTACTCCACAACGCAATGCCGCGATGGACGAAGCCGGTGCCATTCGGAACCTGCCCCGCGTCGTAGGCGCGCGGATCGTAGCTCCACAGTTCGCGACCCGTGTGCGCGTCGAGCGCGACGACGCGGTTGTACGGCGTGCTCAGCCACATCGTGTCGTTCACGACCACCGGCGTCACCTCGAACGCGCCTGGTCGCGTCTTTTTGTCGGCCAGCGGCAGCTCGCCAGTCTCCCAGCGCCAGGCGAGCGCGAGTTTCGACACATTCGTGCGATTGATGCTGTCCAGGTCGGAATACTTCGTTCCTGCCGCATCACCACCGTAGACCGGCCAGTCATTCTTCGACTGCGCCTGAAGCGCAGTCGCCGCTAGTAGCGCGACCGCGCGCACCACGTAGCGCACGCGGGTCACCGCGAGTTCTTGTAGACAACACCGCCCTTCATCACGAACACCACTTTGCCGAGCGCCGTGATGTTCGCCGACGGATCGCCGCGTACCGCGATGATGTCGGCCTGCAGGCCCGGCGCGATCGAGCCGATCTCATCGCCCAGCCCCATCGCCTGCGCATTGAGCGAGGTGGCTGAGATGATGGCGTCACTCGCACTCTGGCCGCCGTCCTTCACGCGGCAGGTCAGCTCCTCCGCGTTGCGCCCGTGCGCGCCCGCGACGGCGTCGGTGCCGAACACCATCTTCAATCCCCTGGTTTTCGACGCGCGACGGACGACATTGGCCGCCATCGGGAGCGCTCGTTCCATTGAGGAGAAGCCGGCTTCGTTGTAATTGCCGATGCCCTCGTACTTGGCGCGGTTGTCGAGATAATTGTGGAACACCAGGCCGCACTGCGGATCGAAGTACGTGCCGTGCTGCGCCATCAGCGCGAGCACCTCGTCCGTCGCGAACACGCCGTGCTCGATCTGTGTGCAGCCCGCATTGACGGCCGCCGTCATCGACTCGGCGCTGTGCGCGTGCACCATGCTGCGCAGTCCTTGCGCCTTGGCTTCACCGCAGGCGGCATCGAGCTGTTCCTGCGTCATCGTCTGCTTTCCGCCGTCGCGGATGCTGGCCGACGCGAAGATCTTGATGAGGTCCGCGCCCTGCTGCTTGCGCTGCTTGACCAGCTCGCGGAGCTGCTCGGGCGTACCACTGCGCTCGCTCAGCGGCTCGAGGGATGTGAGCAGCCGTGGCCCGGGGATCTGTCCGAGCGCGATGAACTCGCGGAGATCCTTGTCGGCCGCCGATCCCGGACTCTGCGCCGTCGTGACGCCGGCCATCAACGTCGTGTAGGCGTTGCCGGCCGCGGCGAGCATCGACTGTGCCGGAGTGTCACCGTCGTCGCCGCTGTGAAAGCGATTCTTCCGGTTGAAGTACCAGGTGAGATGATCGTGCGCATCGATCAGCCCGGGCAGCAGCGTCACCGAGCCGAGCTCGTAGGTCGCTCCGGCGCCCTGGGCGCTTGTGACCTTGGTGATCTTGTCACCCTGCACCGTAATCAGCGCATCGTTGATCACACCGCCTTTGCCATCGAGCATTTTCGCGGCGTGGATCGTGACCGGCGCGTATTGCGCGCGGACGGGCATCGCCACGGCGGCAACGAGGGTTACGCAGCAGGTAAGAGTTCGCACCGAAGTCTCCGTCTAAAGATCGAACCGCGAAACACAGAGATGGCTCTTTCAAAAGCTCATCACAGATTGACAGACTACGAAGATGAAGGACAAAAAGCTCTATTGGCTCGACCATCTGTCGCGGCTGTCATCAATCTTTGCAATCTGTTGAATCTGTGACGAGCTCTTGAAAAGACTCAACAAAGATTACGCAGATGTCGCTGAGGGGAGAACGCGGTGAAGCAGTCGCGACGGGTGTCACTGAGAATTCTTGGTCAGTCTGCGACATCCTCGTAGTCTTTGTCGAGCCGTTCACACAGCACGCTGAATCTCCGCCGCCGACATCAACGCCAGCGCACAAAACGTGAGCGTCGCGTTCGCGCAGCCGCCGGTGACGTGGGTCGGTGAGCCAATGATGAAGAGATTTTCGTGATCGTGCGCGCGGCCGGTGCGGTCGACGACGCTCGACTCCGGGTCGGCTCCCATACGGCAGCCGCCCGACGGATGATCTTGAAAATTGTCGACGCGCACGCCCACCAGCTGGCCGTCGCCGGCTCGGGCCAGGTCGGCGAAGACGCGCTTGATCTCGCTCTCCGTGTGCGCGCGGAGCGAGATCGAGTCGTCGCTGTCGCGGAAGGTGATCGTCGGAAGCGGATCGCCCCACCGATTAGTGCGCGTGGGATCGAGCGTCAGCGCGCTCGTGCGCGCGGGCAGCACATCGTAGTAGGCGCGAATGCGCGCCGTGCCCGTCGCGGTGCGCGCGCGCCAGTCGTCGAGGATCTCGTCGCCCAGCATCAGCGTGCCGGCGTCGTCGCGCAAGCGCGCACCGCGGCCATTCGCCGATTCCCAGATGCGGAGATCGTGGCGCACGTACTTGTCGAGCGGGCCCGGACGCATGAATCGCTTGGTGACGAGCGAGTGCTGCTCGTTCATTCCGGGATAGAGCTTCATCGGCAACTTCACGAACGCGCCAACGTTGCGGTGGCCCGCCAGGTACGCGCCGACGAGCTCCGACCGGTTCGCGATGCCGCTCGGGTAACGCGCCGAGCGCGACAGCAGCAAGAGATGCGCGCTCCAGACATAGCCCCCAGCCAGTACGAAGGTCTTAGCGCGGAAGTGCACTGGCTCGTTTGGGCGATCCGGTGTGTTCGCGATCGCGTACTCTATGCGATCTCCGCTCTCCGCCGGCACCAGCCGCCTCGCGAGCGTGCGCGCGATCAGTCGAATCCGTCCCGCGGCGAGCAGCGCGTTCCAGGTGACGTCGGGCGAGTATTTCGCGCCGACGGGACAGATCGGAAAGCACGTGTCGCTTCGGCAGCAAGCCGAGCGCCCGTGGTAGGCGACCGAATTCTTCGCTGACGGCTGACTCCAGAACGGAATGCCCGCCTTGTCCGACCAACCCTTCAGCAGGTCGAGATTGTACGTCAGCGGCAGCGCGGGCATCGGAAACGGTTTGCCGCGCGGATCGAGCGCCGGTGGACCCTGCTCGCCGGCGACCCCGAGCCGTTCTTCGGCCTCCTGATAGAACGGATCGAGCTCCTCGTACGAGATCGGCCAATCGTCGCCGACCCCGTAGAGCGACTTCACATGAAAATCTTCGGGCGAAAAACGCGGCGTCACTCCGCCCCAATGCATCGCGAGCCCTCCGACCTGCATCGAACGCGATTGCAGCGGACCCGTCGCCGTTTGGTCCTCGAGGTGATCGCGCGGCCACGGGCTCTCGCCGTAGTCGAGGTAGCGCTGCCGGAGCGGATAGCGCTGGCCGAGCGGCGGCGCCTCGTCTCCCGCCTCGACTACCACGATCGACTGCTTCCCGTGCGCGGCCAGTCGCTCGGCCGCCATCGCGGCGCTGATGCCGGAACCGATGATGCAGATGTCGCTCTCGATCACGCGGGGCTTCATGCGTCATCCGCCAACGGCAGGGGCTTGCGCGCGGAGGTGCCGAGCGGACGGCAGGCGTTCCTGGCGATGCGCGCTCGGTAGCAGAGATCCGTTGCCGCGGGCGAGTCATAGAAGAACGCGAGCAATCCCGCGGCGACGTGTCGAGCCGATGCGATCGATGGCATGCGGTCGAGCTTGTCGTTCGCCAACTGCTCGCGCGCGATCGCGCGTCGCTCGGCGAGCGGGCGCTGCGCGAAGTGATCGCGTCTGAGCTCCGCGAGCTGCAGCGACCATCGCGCGGCCGGACTCTCGCCCGCCCGTCTGATGACCGGGTCACCGTAGCTGTGCAGCAGCTCGGCGTCGGGACGATAGCCTCGAACCCATGAAGCGAATTCCCGCGCGGTTCGCTCGAGGCCTGCGCGACCGAGCTCGGTCGGCAACAGCGCCGTGGCGAGCGCGACCAGCGTCTGGTGATCGAGCTCGACGCTCGAGGGCAACGCGGCGTGAAGGACGCGGGTGGCGGGCACCGCGGTGGCGATCCACCCGATGAACGACCGCCGGCTCATCCCCGAGTTGATCCTGGACATGCGAGGTGCGCTCCCGTCGCAGGCGACGCGGAGAATGTAGCCGGCACGTCACGCCCCACAAGCGCTGGATTGCCAGACGCGCACGGGGAGCCGATACTCCCTTCCATGGCCTCCACTCGTTACGACCTCGCGGTGATCGGCAGCGGTCCCGCCGGGCAAAAGGGCGCGATTGCCGCCGCGAAGCTCAGGAAGAAAGTCGCCATCATCGACCGCCCGAACATGATCGGCGGCGTGTGCGTGCAGACCGGCACGATTCCGAGCAAGACGATGCGCGAGTCGATTCTCTACCTCTCGGGATTTGGTCAGCACGCCTTCTATGGCAAGAACTATCGCGTCAAAGACGCGATCTCGGCGCCGGATCTGTCGCTGCGCGTGCAGTCGGTCGTCGAGCGCGAGACGGAGGTCATTCGCAACCAGCTGCATCGCAACGGCGTCGTCACCGTCATGGGCACCGCGCGATTCACCGACGCGCACACCCTCGAGGTGGAGACGGAGGTCGGCCCGCAAGTCATCGAGGCCGAGCACTTCCTGATCGCCTGCGGCACGCGATCCGCCTTTACGCCGAGCATTCCGCTCGATGGCGAAAAGATCTTCAGCGCCGAACAGATCCTCGGCATCAAGGAGATCCCGCGCGAGATGATCGTCGTCGGCGCCGGGGTGATCGGCCTCGAGTACGCGTCGATGTTCGCCGCGTTGGGCACCAAGGTCACGATCATCGACCAGCGTCCGACGCTGCTCGATTTCGTGGACCGCGAGATCATCGACGCGCTCGGCTATCACATGCGAAAGCTGAACGCGATCTTCCGGCTCGGCGAATCCGTCACCTCGGTGGAAGTCGCCGAGAATGGGCGCGTGATCGCCAAGCTCGAGAGCGGCAAGCAGGTGCACGGCGAGGCGCTGCTCTATACCGTGGGCCGCACCGCGAACTCCGATTTGCTCAACCTCGCGGCCGCCGGCTTGTCTGCCGATGCGCGCGGCAAGCTCAGCGTCAATGCGCAGTTCCAGACCGCGCAGCCGCACATCTACGCCGCGGGCGACGTGATCGGATTTCCGTCACTCGCGTCGACATCGACCGAACAGGGGCGGCTGGCGAGCAGCCATATGTTCGGCGAGAAATGCAAGACGTTTCCGGAGGTGCTGCCGTACGGTATCTACACGATTCCGGAAATCTCCACAGTCGGCCGCAACGAGCAGCAGCTCACCGCCGACAAGATTCCATACGAGGTCGGCCTCGCGCGGTACGACGAGCTGGCCAAAGGCGCGATCCTCGGCGACGACACGGGTCTCCTCAAGATTCTCTTCGACCCGTCATCGCTCAAATTGCTTGGCGTCCACATCATCGGTGAGCGCGCGGCCGAGATCATTCACATCGGCCAGGCCGTCCTCGCCCTTGGTGGCACCATCGAATACTTCCGCGACACGGTGTTCAACTACCCGACGTTGGCGGAAGCGTACAAGGTGGCGGCGCTGGCGGGACTGAATCGGCTGTGAGGCGGGTGTAGGGTGTGGTTAGCTCGAAGATCTCTTCATCAACCACGCCCCACACCCGTCCTTACGGCTCGAGCTCCACCTCGCGACTCACCCGCGCCGTCTCCAGCTCGTGCCGCTTGATGAACACATCCACGCGGTAGCGTCCCGGCTCGAGCTCGCGCAGATCGAGCGACAGCGCGCCGACGCCGTGCTGCGAGTCGCCCTCTCGACGCTGGCCGAAGGTGAAGCTGATCGGCACCGTCGGCTGGGTGACGTGCAACAAGTCGGTGGCCGAACGGAACCATCCGCGGCCAACGGGCGTGACAGTGACCGACACCGTTGCCCCGGCGGTGTCGAGCCCGAGACCATAGACCTCCCAGTACAGGCCGAGCTTGTGGTCGCGGTGCGTGCGCGCTTCGCCGAGCAGCGCGGCCGCCACGTCGTCCATTGTCGGAGCGGAGGGAAGCGAATCGCGCACGAAGACGAGGTCGGATATCGTGATGCCTGTGTCGGCGGGCGGAGTGCGGACGCCGAAGCGCGCACGCGCCGCCACCTTGAATTCGGGGGCGACGATCTCGAGACTGGCGACGAATGGAGACCAGGCGGTCCGCGCCATCACGACCGCCACGCCACCGTCTCGCAGCGGAGCCGGAGTGATCTCGGCCAGCGAGTCGGCGCCGTGCATGATCGCGAGCGCCGGCGTGATGCCGGCTCCGACCAATCGCGGATCGCGCGCCACCGCCATCGCCGCGATCACCAGAGCGGAATCGCCGCGACGGAAGACACCGACTTGATGGGGAATCGACCCGAACGAGGTCACGTATGACGGCGCGTAGCGTGACCGCGGATGCGCGGCGCGCGTGCTGTAATCGCCGTCGCCGGACGCGGCGAAATCCGCGAGTGCGCGCTCAGAGGGCGCGAAGTTGAACGCCGGCGTCGGCTCGTGCTCCGTCACCATCACGTCGGCGCCGATCGTGCTCACGGGGGCACGCGCCTGTGAGAAGCGGCGCGGCCAGCCATAGCGCACCCAGGATTCCGCGAGATCGTCGCCCCATTTCATCCCGATCGTGGTCGCGGCGTCGCGCTGCAGCCGCGTCATCATCACGCGCGCGTAGTGCTCGATGCGGCGGTCGTTGGCTGCGCGCGTATACAGCGGCTGCGAGAGCCACCAGAACCGCGCCTCGATCGAATCGCGCGCGGGTGAGCACGGCATGCGCTCGTAGCGATCGTGCGCATCACCGTCGAGGAGGACGGTGACGTCGTTCCAGCGGCACCGCTCGTCGGATGGCATTGCGCCCAGCGCGCGCGCGAACGCCGAGTCGGCCGCGGGCTCCTCGCCATTCGTGTGCAGCGCGAAGCCGAGCAGCGCATCACACCACCAACCCACGGATCGGCACTCGCGCGCGGCCGCTACGGCGTCGGCGCCGCGGTCGATCTCGGCCAGGTACCGAACGCGCTGTCCGCTGATCCACGGATCGCCCGACGCCGCCGAGCTCGCGGACGCGAGCGAAGCGAGCAGCCGGTCGCGGCCGGCGCGGACGCGCGGCGGGTCTTCGGGCGGCTGAGCGTCGGCGTCGTACCAGTAGCTGAGTCGGCCGATGTGCTCGTCGTATCCGCTCGACGACCGGGACGGCGATTCGGGAAGCGCCAAGCGCCGCTCGTGCTCAAACTGCGCCTGGGCGCGCTGCGCGTCGCGGAGTGCCCGCGCCGAGTCGAGCCGTTGCGCGCTCGTGCTCGTCGCCGCGACGACGCTGACCCACACGCCAAGCAGCATTCGTGACACCATCCGCATTCGAACTCCTTCCGCGAGCGCGATCGTTCCTCGATCTCAACCATACGTTGCCGCGCCGGGCTGGAAAAGAGCGGGCGATGTCCGAATGTCACGGTTCGCCGGCGGCGGCCTCGAGCAGGCCAAAGGGCGCGCCGAGCCGGCGCTGCATCGATCGCACCCGATACATGAGCTGCACGTATGCGGCATCGCTCGCCGTGGCGCGGACGACGCCCGTCGCCGGAAAGGACAGCACCGACGGCCACGAGCGCGTATGCCCGAAGCCGAGCGCATGGAGCAATTCGTGGGTGACCACCGCCGGCTCGCTGAGCAGCGATGCGCTGCGCACGCTCAAACTGCCATCGAACACATCGCCCTGTGCGCTCCAGGTGGTCCAGGCCAATCCCTCCGGCGATTGGCGGCGGTCGACCTGGACCTCCAACTGATTTTGCACGAGTGGCAGCGCCTCGTACGGCGCGGGACGAAACAGCTCCTCTCCCAGATCGTGCTCGAGCGCGCGGAGCAGCATCCAGAAGGCGGCCGAGTCGCTGGCGGTGACGGTGCGCGTTGCGCGGTCGGGGCGAAAGGCGACGCGCAGGGGGAACATCGTCTCGGGCCACGATACGAGCATCGGTCCGAGCCACGGCGCGTGCCGCGTGATGCGGTAGAAACTTCCGCCGTCGGAGAGACGCACGAGCGCGGCTCGAACGCTGATGGGGACGACGACGCCGGCGTAGGTCCCCTGCGCAATCGTCCAGCGCGCGGGGACGAGCACCAGGTGCAGCGCGCGTGTCGTGTCGGTGAGTCTGAGGTGAAGAATGCTGCGGAGGAACCTCGGAGCGCTCTCTTCCGACGTGAGCACGATGGTGACGGAGTCGTCGGAGATTTGGCGGCGACCGAAGGTGAAGCTGCCATCGCCGGCGACGGGCGCGGTGTCTGCCGACGAGTTCGTGACGAGCACGGCGCGAACGCTGTCGAGCGATGCGTCATCGGCTGCGTACGCGACGCCGCGGACCTCCACGGAGTCGTTTGCCCGATAGTGCGGCGTAGGCGTAACGCGCGGGCGGGGAGCGGCGCCGGAGAGGGCGACCGAGCAGCCCAGCGCGAGCACTAGCTGTCGTTCACGTCGCGTGAAATTGGGCATCAACCACACCGACCCTCAATTCACCTTCATCACCCGCGAGTGTCGCGACCGTCCTCCGCGCGGCGGTCGATCAGCGGCAGCGCGGCACTATGTCGTTTCCGCGCTGCTCGAGCGAGATCTGAAATTCGACCACATACTCGTGCGGTCCAATCTTCCGCCATGTCCCGGGTCCGCACCAGAGCTCGCGCGGCGCGCGCGCCGCCACCGTCGATGGTCCCGCGAACGTCACGGCGCCGTGGAGCTTCGCCTTCCACCCTTTGATCGGCCCCGCCACCTGGAAGTCGACGGTAACGGACTCTCCGGGCTTGACCACCGACGTCTGCCTGCTCTCGTAGGTCGTCTTGAGGCCGAGAGTGCCGAACGTCGCCATCCAGAAATCGTTTTTCGTATTCCGCGGCAACACGCTCAGCTTCTGGAACGTCCACTGCGCCGCGTCATTCCGCAGCTTGACGTGCACCAAGTCGGCGATCGTCGCCGTGGTCGCGTTCGGCGCCAGCACGTCCGCATCCTCCGGCCCCGCGCTCTGATCGATGCTGGCGGTGGGCTCGGCACAAGCAGCCACCGTGACCGCGAGGATGAGACCGGCGAGCAGGCGCATTGGGCTCCGAGGAGGAGACGAGGCCATGGAAGAGGGCAGGAGCGCCGCGTCGCTGCGCATGCGCACTACGAATATAGTGGCGGTGATTCGGTGTGCCAAGGTCAACTTGTCCGTCGCCGATGGTGCCACCCGCGTATCGCCGGACGCGCCATCGTTCTACCTGTCGCGAAACGAGTCGCGATGACGGTCGGCGCCGAGCCACGGCGAAACGGAGAGCGACAGGAAAATCTTGCGGGAGAGCGTCGGTGAGCGCACGAGCGGATAGATGATGTCGACGCGGCCCGGTCCCACGCCCGAGGTCGTCGGCACGAGGCGGACGCCGGCGCCGATCACGGCGGCGTATACCGTTGTCTCATCGCCCACCTCCCGGGTCAGATTGCCCTCGCGTCGCGACACGGTGGTGAACAGCGCACCGTCCACCGTGAACGAACGGATCGGGCTCCACACGTGCCACGATCGCTCCACGGTCGCCAGCAGCGCCGACTCGGCCAGTCGGGTATTGGGCGAGATGAACCGGATCAGGGGATCCACCGTGGCGAGCGCGCGCACGTCGGGATCGGGCGATAGGAGTCGTTCGCCTGAAATGCGCGCCAGCCACTGCCCGCCGCGCGCCGCCTGGTAGACGGCGAACTGGCCGCGATACGAGCCGCTTTCGATCCCGCCATCACTGTAGTAGCCGTAGGCCCACACGTCGGTCACGAACAGCGTGGTTCGGCGAGCGAGCCACATTCGGCCCGTCCAGAGATCGAGATGCGACATCGAGAGTCCCGTCGTCACCTCGCGCCCGATGCCGAGCACCGCCTCACCCTCGAAGCCGAGCGGGATGTCGACGATCGTCTTGTGTGGTACGAGCCAGTCCGTCACGGCAAAGTGCGCGGTGCGAAGGCCGAGTCCGATGTCGACGGAGCGGAATCGCCGCTCGACGTCTTCCGGCCCGAGAAGCTGGGAGGCGCTGTTCACGTGCAAGAGCGTATTCTCGAACTCACCGCCCGCCAGCGCGTACACCGTCTTGTGGCGGTCGTAGTACACACGCGCGCCGAGCAGCCCCGTGACGACATCTCGGCTCAGACTGTATTCCGCCGTGTCTAGATCGGCCGCGTGACGCGAGGTCGAGACGAAGAGCGAATTGCGCCACCGGTCGTACGCACTGCGCTCTCGCGTCTGGAAGAGCGTACGGACCGCGTGACCGTCCGCGTACTCCGCATAGCGAAGGTTCGCGTTCACATCGCGCCCGAGAAAATCCGGATCGCTGAGCGACGCGACGGACGCAAGCCGGCCCTGGTCGCGCGCCAACGAGATAGAAACCGCGCGTCCGGTCCCGAGAAAGTTGCGCTCCTCGAAGCCGATGGAGTTCGCACCGGTCGCGCGAATGGTGATGCGCGGCCGCGTGGTCCAGACGTCGCGTGTGAACACGGTGATCGTCGTCGCGGCGTCGGGTCCACAGTCCGTCGCGGCGAGCGACACGTCGGTGAAGAGGCGCCCCTCGCGGAGGCGGCGCAGCGTCTCGACGACCGCGAGCGAGTCAACCGCTTCGCCAGGCCGGAAGAGCAGCAGCCGCCGTACCGTGCGGTCCCGCGTTCGCACGTGCAGCGCGTCGATCACGCGGAGCGGGCCCGGGAAGGCCTCCGGCGCGGCGGTCACGATCTTCACGGAGTCGATCCGGCGGCCAGCGAGCGCGGCCAGCGACGTGCGCGACGTCACGACCGCGCAATTCTGGGCCGCCAGCGGGCGGACACTCACGATGCAGAGGAGGGCGGGGAGGACTAGCCGCCCGCGGGGAAGGACCATCACGCGGCGAACGCTACGGCGGCGCGCCAGCTTCGGGCAAGGGCCGGGGGCGCGCTGTGAGATTCCCGGCCAACCCGGTGACGGAGAGCACTCGTCGACCGTCGTGAATCGTTGAGACCCGCCGAGACTTTCATTCGGCGGGCTGTTGCGGCGGCGTTCGAGCTCGGATAGGAGGACGTCGTCGCGGCGCCCGCGCCATACGTGCGCGGCGTCGTGCATCTCATCTCACGCCGTTCGAGCCGCACCGATGTCTCACGACTTTCTTCGAATCGTTTTGGTGGAGTCGGATGCCGCGACCGCCGCGATCGTCCGCGACGCGCTCTTGCCGGGCGCCCCGCGCGGCGCGCTCGATCCCGAATGCGAGCTGCACATCGCCGATTCGCTCGCCGGCGCGCTGTCGCAGATCGGATTGGGCAATGTGGGCATGCTGATCGTCGGGATGCCCGTGCACGCCACCCATCCGGCCGACGTCCTCTCGCGCCTTCGCCGCAGCGGCGGCGACGTTCCGTCGCTGATCTTGGTGGGCGACGCGGACGAAGCGATCGGCGTGCAGGCCGTCACGGCGGGCGCGCAGGACTATCTGCTCAAGAGCGAGATGAATAGCAGCGCCGTGCGCCGCGCCATCCGCTATGCATTCGAGCGCCACCGATTGTTCAGCGCGCTCCACAAGCTGTCGCTGACGGACGAGTTGACCGGCCTGCTCAATCGTCGCGGCTTTTTTGTGCACGCCGACCGGGCGATGAAGCTGGCGCCTCGCACCAAGGGACTGTGGCTGCTGCTGCTCGGCTTGAATGGTCTCAAGCATGTGAACGAAGAGTATGGCCAGCGCGAGGGCGACAAGGCGCTCGAGACCACGGCCAAGATGCTGCGGGAGACGTGCCGGGACTCCGACATCATCGCCCGCGTCGGCGGCGACGAGTTCGCCGCGCTGCTGGTCGATTCGCAGCGGGAGGCGGTCGACATCATCATGGGGCGGCTGCAGGAAAAGCTGCGCGAGCGGAACGGCCGCTCCGAATCGCGATACGAGCTTTCGCTCAGCATGGGCACCGCGCGCAAGGAGCCGAAGAGCGCGCTGTCACTCGATCAATTGCTCACGAAGGCCGACGACGAGCTGTTCGAGCACAAGCAGCACGCGCGGTCGGCGTAGCGCCAACCAACCGGGGGAGCGGATTTCCGCTCTGTGGGGTAGATCACTACGCCCCTCATGTTCCGGTGTTAACTTCCTGCCGCTCCTTCTGACGGATACCTACATGCAGCTCAGATCCGCCCTGCTGTTCGGAGCCGGGCTCGTACCTTGGCTCGCCACGGCGGCCTATGCACAATCCGCGTCCGATACGACGTCCCCATTCGCGCACAGCGAGTCGTTTCAGCGCAGCTACAATCGCGTCACCGACCGCACGCAGGTTCGGTTGAGCATTACGAACGTGGTGCCAGGCCTCGACTTCACGGTCGCGGCGTCGTACCGCGGCACGTCTCCGCGCACCGCACCCGACAGCGTGAACGTGTTCGTGACGCAGGTCGGGCACACGTCGCTTTTTCGGCGCAACAAGGACCTCGAGTTCGTGCTCGACAATTCGACGCGCGTACTGGTCTACGACATGACGATCGAGAAGAAAGACGTTGCATCGTTCGTGGTCGAGCAAGCGGCCGGTTCACTTCCGATCGCCGACCTCTTCCGCATCGCCAACGCCAAGCAGGTCGACGGAACGTTCGACCGTGTGACCTTCTCGCTCTCCGCGCCCCACATGGCGCGCGTCCGTGATTTCGTCACCGACCTCGTTCCGGTGGGCCCCGGCAGTCTGCGACCGCCGGATTGAGAGCCGCGAAGCTCTGCTTTTTTGTGTAGTTCTCCCTCGACAAGATTAGGCGGAAACGTGGGAGCGGCTTCCCTGATTGACCTTTGTGCCGCCCGCGATAACTTTCGCCCTCGCGCCACTGGCGACCCAGACCATCTCTTCGAAGATTTCGCGTGGGGACCAGGCTCGTGCCCGGTCCCTTTTCCGCTACGGCTCAGCCGCGATCCGCCGCGAGGGCACATGTCGAAGCAAGATGCCATTCAGTTGGAAGGACGCGTCACGGAGATTCTGCCGAACGCGACGTTCCGGGTCGTCCTCGACAACGGACACGACGTGCTGACCACGCTTGGCGGCAACATGCGGCGCTTTCGCATCCGCGTGCTCGCCGGCGACCGCGTGACGATCGAGGTGTCACCCTACGATCTGACCCGCGGCCGCATCACCTACCGGCACAAAGGCGACTGATGATGCATCGTTCCACGAGCTTGCTCGCTCTTCTCGCCGCCGCCGCCCCGCTCGCCGCGCAAGGCAAGCGTCCGCTGTCCTTCACCGACTTCGCGTCCGTGAAAGCTGTCGCCGATGCGCAGATGTCGCCCGACGGGAAGTCGGTCATGTACCTCGTTCGCACCGCGGATGTCGCGGCGAACCGGCGAACGCCCATGACCTACATCCAACAGATCGACGGCGGCGCGCCGCGCGCGTTTCCCGATTCGGCCACGCGCGCCACCGACGCGCGGTGGTCACCCGATGGCGTGCGAATCGCCTACATCGCCGGCGGCCAGCTCTGGGTCGCGAACGCGGATGGCTCCGGCCGAAAACAGCTCACCGAGATGAATCAAGGCGCCGGCGGTCCGGTATGGGCGCCGACGGGTGACCGCGTCGCCTTCGTGTCGGGCGTCTACGCATCGTGTCGCAGCGAAAGCTGTAACGCCGATAGCGCCAAAGCGCGCGAGACGAACAAGGTGAAAGCGCACGTCGCTGACGGGCTCATGTATCGCCACTGGAACGCCTGGGACGAGGGCACTCGCGCGCACCTGTTCGTCATCGCGCGGGATGGCTCCGGCCTCCGCGATGTGACGGAGGGGGCGCGCTACGACGTGCCGCCCGGACCCTTCGGCGGAAGCGAGGGCTACGCCTTCTCGCCCGACGGAAAAGAGCTCGCCTACACGGCCAAGGATCAGGGGCGGCAGGATGCCTGGACGACCGACGTCAACGTCTATGTCGTCTCGGCCGCCGGCGGCCGCCCCAATGCGATTACGGCACAGAACAAGGGCGCCGATCAGAATCCGGTCTACTCATCCGACGGCCGTTTCATCGCGTACGCCTCGCAGGCGCGCGCTGGCTTCGAGTCCGATCGCTGGCGTCTGATGCTGTACGATCGCGCGTCGGGCCGCTCACACGAGCTTCTGCGATCGTGGGACCGCAACGCTGACGCCTACACGTTCGCGCCCGACTCCAAGAGCATCCTTGTGCAAGCGGAGGACGCCGGCCGCAACAAGCTCTACCGCTCCGTCATCGGCCGGGACGGCATGGGGGGCAAGCCGCAGCTGCTGGTCGCCGATCACAACAGCACGGGGTTCACTCTGTCATCCGACGGGATCGCGGTCGCCTTTACGCGCGATGCCGCGGACCGCCCCGCCGAGGTCTTCGTCGGATCGCTCGATGCGGCCGGCGCGCGCGGCGTCCGCCAGCTCTCGCACCTCAACGATGCGCTCGTGGCGCAGCTCGCGATGAATCCGGCCGAAGATTTCTGGTTCAAGGTTGCCGGCGGCGATTCCGTGCAGGGCTTCATCATCAAGCCGCCGCAGTGGGAGGCGGGCAAGAAATACCCGGTCGTGCTGCTGATCCACGGCGGACCGCAGGGCGCGTGGCTCGATCAGTTTCACGGACGCTGGAACTATCAGATGTTCGCCGCGTCCGGCTTCGGTCTGGTGATCCTCAATCCGCGCGGATCGATCGGGTACGGCCAGAAGTTCGTCGACGGTGTCACGCGCGATTGGGGCGGGAAGGTCTACAGCGATCTGATGACGGGCCTGGATTACGCTTTGGCGCACAACTCGTGGCTCGATTCATCGCGCGCCGGCGCGGCGGGCGGATCGTTCGGCGGCTACATGGTCGACTGGATCGCCGGTCACACGAGTCGGTTCAAGGCGCTGGTGTCGCACGCCGGCCCCTACAACCTCGAGAACATGTACGGCGCCACCGAAGAAGTCTGGTTCGCCGACTGGGAGTACGGTGGGCCCTACTGGAATTCGAAGAGCATGAGCGACCAGTACCGGAGGTTTTCGCCCCATCTCTACGCCAAGAATTTCAGAACGCCAACGCTCGTCACCGGTGGCGAGCTCGATTATCGCGTGCCCTACACCGAGGATCTGTCGTTCTTCACGGCGCTGCAGCGGCAGGGTGTACCGAGCCGGCTGGTCATGTTTCCGGACGAAGGCCACTGGATCGGCAAACCGCAGAACCAGCAGTTGTGGTGGGGTGAAGTGCAGGGCTGGCTCAAGAAATATCTGAACAGCAAGCCGACCCTGTAGCGCTCACCGCTATCCGATGGGAAACGCGGGCGCGCTCATCACCTGGCGCGCTTGCCAGACGTGACGCCGCTGGTGTGCGACCATCACGCCAAAGGTGACGCCGAGTGGGAGTCGCAGCCACGACACCGCAGGGGAACGCACTTTGGCCTTGCCCAGGTCGACGCCGTTGGCCGTCCGCACGCACTCGATGAGCTGGTCCTGAAAAGTCAGAAAGGCCGGCACGACGACCCCCGGGCGCTTCGGCTTGGCATCCGGCTCGAACACTTTCGGGGCGCGCAGCTTGCGCTTGGGCGGCGGCTCCATCGAGCGCATGAAGTATTTCCCGAACCACGAATGCTTGAACGGTCCGCGGCCGAGCCGCTTCCGCGCGCGCGCGTCCGCGATCGTGGCATCGATCGATGGCAGGTACTGCGCGCTCGTGACGTTGAGGTGCGCGATGCACTCCCCAACGCTCCAGCCGCCCTGTGGCGGCCGCCAATTGAACTGTTCGTCGGTGAGGCCCGCCGTCAGTACATTCACTTCGGCCTTGAGCTTTTCGAACTCCCTGCGATAGAGCTCCAGTTCCATGAGCAGCTGCGGCCGAACCTGCTGTGCCTGCTCGGATTCATCGATGAACACGACGACTGCCCTCGTGGTGTGGCGCTGTGCCGCTGAAAGGGAGCGCGGTTTGACCGTGAAGGAGTACACCGGACTGTGAGCGTCGAGTAAGTCCTCCTGGCCGTCGGAGCGCGCGAGCGGTTACGTTACGCGACATCCCACCCGTGCGCACCATCACCTTCGATCACCGACAGTCTGGCCGCCGCGGTCCGCGGTTGGGCGCCCATCGATGAGCAGCACGCCGCAGTCCCGACATCTCGGAGCGCCGGTCTTTCTCGACGTATCCGGCCGCCGGTGGCGGCGATATCGCCGCATCGGCTACGTCGTGAGCCTGCTGATGACGGTCATCATTCTCACCGTCATCGTCAGCGTCCTGATCCCGCCGCTGCTGCCCGCGCTGCCGCTCACCCGCAACGCCTCCACGCTCCAACATTTTCCGCGTCTCGTCGCCGGCCGCGCCATGCGCGAGCGGATCGCGGAAACCAAGAAGCTTCGCTATGAAGAGCGGCTGCGAAAAATTCCTCGCGCGCAGCGCAAGGTGATCCTGACGTCGAAGCGCTCGGACAGACCGGTGCGCCCTCGGGAGTTGGGATACGACCCGATCGTCGCCGGCTTCTACGTCGCCTGGGACGACAACTCGTGGGAGTCGTTGCAAGAGAACGCCGCCAGCCTCGATTGGGTCATCTGTGAATGGGCGTTCGTTCAACCGGGTGGCGACTCGCTCCACATGGTGAAGGACAACAAGCCGCTCACGCTCGCCGACTCCATCCGGCCGCAAATTTTTCTGCTCGTCAGCAACTTCGATTCGGCGACGGCAAGATGGGACACCAAGTCGCTGCACAAGCTGCTGACCGATCCCGTCGCCAAGAGCCGCGCGATCAATCAGCTCGCCGCGAAGGTCATCCAGCTCGACCTCGCCGGCGTCACGATCGACTTCGAAAACTTGCCGAAGGAGATGCACGAGCACGTACTCGCGTTCGAGCACGTGCTGCGCGCGGTGATGCAGTCGCTCGGCCGGCGAACGACGGTCGCCATCGTTCCGTACATGGAGACCTCGCTGATCAAACGGTACGTCGCCGAGAACGATGAGCTCATTCTGATGTTGTACGACGAGCACTTCGGCGGCGGAGATCCCGGCCCGGTCGCCAGCCAGCGCTGGTACGCCGACAAGGCGCGCCAGATGCTCACGGTGGTGCCGGCGCAGAAGGCGATTCTGGCTGTTGGCGCGTACGGCTACGATTGGAACGACGCGCATCCCAACCGAGCCGAGAACGTCACATTCCAGGTGGCGATGACCAACGCCAAGGAGAGCGACGCCGAAGTGCGCTTCGACTCGGCGTCGATGAACCCGTACATCGCGTGGACGGAACCCGACTCGACCGATCACATCATCTGGTTTCTCGACGGCGCGACGATGTACAACCAAATTCTCGCCGGCTCGGCGCTCGGCGCGGCGGGGCACGCGATCTGGCGGCTCGGCTCGGAAGACAAATCCATCTGGGGCGAGCTGTCGCGCAAAGGGCTCGCCGGCAAGCCGGCGCACGGGCTGGCCACCATTCCCTCGGGATACGATCCCGAGTTCGAGGGCACGGGCGAAATCCTCGACCTTCGACTCCGGCCAGCCGATGGTACGCGCGTCGTCGCCCTCGATACGCTGACCGGCTACGTGATGGACGAACGCGTGACGGCATTTCCATCGCCGTGGGTCATCCGCCGGTTCGGTCCGGATTTCAAGACGCAGAATCACCTGGTAGCACTCACCTTCGATGACGGGCCCGACGGACGCTGGACGGCGGCGATTCTCGATACGCTGCGATCGCGCCACGCGCTGGCGACCTTCTTCGTGATCGGGCAGAACGTGCAGGCCCACATTCCTCTCATGCGCCGCATCGTCGCCGAGGGGCACGAATATGGGAATCACACCTACACCCATCCCAACCTCGATCTGACGCCGACCTGGCTCGCGAGGTTGGAGATCGATGCGACCGAACGGCTGCTCGAAGCGGTTCTCAACCGCCGTTCGGCGTTTTTCCGTCCCCCGTACTTCGGAGACGCCGAGCCCACGACCGCCGATGAGCTCGTTCCCGTCGCCATGGCGCGCGACCGCGGCTACTACACGATCGGTCTCCATATCGATAGCGAGGATTGGCAGAACCCCGGGGTGCCCTTCATCATTGACACCGTGCTGAAGCAGCGCGCGGCGTCCGACAGCGCTCGTCCCGCGAACGTGATTCTGCTGCACGACAGCGGCGGCGATCGCTCACAGACGGTCGCCGCCCTCGGCCCGCTGATCGACTCGCTTCGGGCGCGCGGCGATTCGCTGGTGCTCGTGTCGGGATTGGTCGGCATCACGCGCGAAGCATCGATGCCACCCCTCCCGCCGCAGAGCGCGTTCACGCGCGCCGCCGAGTTCGCCGCATATGGACTGCTCGGCGTCTCGGAATGGCTGCTCCACTGGTTTTTCTTGCTGGCCGTATTTCTTGGTGTGAGCCGGCTGGCGGTCATCACGGCGCTCGCGCTGGTGCAGCGTATGAAGCGGCACCAGGACGTCGATGCGCCGATCGCCTACGCGCCGCCGGTGAGCATCATCGTTCCGGCGTACAACGAAGAGAGGGTGATCAACCGGACGATCGAGACGTTGCTGTCACAGGAATATCCGAGCGAGATCGAGATCGTGGTGGTCGACGACGGCTCCCCGGATGGGACCTTCGAAGTCGCGAGCGCCGCCTACGGGCAACATCCCCGCGTGGCGCTGTATCGCAAGCCGAACGGCGGGAAGGCGAGCGCGCTCAATTTTGGATTGGAGCGCGCCAAGGGCGAGATCATCATCTGCCTCGACGCGGATACCCTCTTCGTGCCCAACACGGTGGCGGAGCTCGTCGCGCCGCTCGAGAATCCGACTGTCGGCGCGGTGGCCGGGAACGCGAAGGTCGGAAACCGCGTCAACATCGTGACGCGGTGGCAGGCGCTCGAGTACGTGATCAGCCAGAATCTCGACCGGCGCGCCTTCTCGCTGCTCAATTCGATCACCGTCGTGCCCGGCGCGGTCGGCGCATGGCGCAAGGCACAGGTGATCGAGGCCGGCGGCTTCAGCGATGACACGCTGGCCGAAGATCAGGATCTCACGCTGGCGATTCGCCGTAACGGCTACTCGATCGCCTACGCCGATGAGGCGATCGGTTACACGGAAGCTCCGGCGACGCTGCGCGAGCTGGCCAAGCAGCGCTTCCGCTGGTCGTTCGGTACGCTGCAATGCGTTTGGAAACACCGCGACGTGCTGTTCAATCGCCGCTACGGCTCGCTCGGCTTCGTCGCGCTACCGAACACGATTCTCTTCCAGCTCGTGCTCACCGCGCTGGGCCCGCTGGCGGATTTGCTGTTTCTCTGGAGCATCGTGTCGGTGTACTGGGTGTATGTCCAGCATGGTGGCACGTACGCGATGACCAGCCTCGAGCAGGTGATCATCCTCTACGCCATCTTCTTGCTGGTCGACTGGCTCGCCAGCGTGCTCGCATTTCTCATGGAGCAGGGGGAAGATCGCCGCCTGACGCTGCTCGTGTTCACCCAGCGCTACGTCTACCGCCAACTGATGTACTGGGTGGTGATCAAGAGCATCATCGCCGCGATGAAGGGACGCGTGGTGGGTTGGGGCAAGCTGGAGCGCAAAGCGACCGTCGAGATCCCCGCGTAGGCATACCGGCTATTTCCCGCGCGTGATCAGCCGGCCGGCAATCAGCTCATCGGCGGACTTTCGCCGGGCGCGCGCCTGCATGATCAACACAATGATCGCGATCGCCAACGCGAGCCCAAGCGCGATTGGGAGCTCGAAGCGCTTCACGCGATGGAACAGCAGCACCGCGGTCTCGCCGAACCCCCACCCGAGCAGGGTGAAGAGAATCGACCAGGTCAGGCAGCTGATGCCACTCCCGATGACGTACGGGATGAAGGGGGAGCGGGCGACGCCGCAGGCGATCGGCAGCGTCAGCCGCGCGCCGAAGGCGTAGCGGACGGCGAGCGCGGCGCGCCACGGGCTGCGCCGTACCGCTCCCAGCAGTCGTTTGAGCGCGCGGCGAACGCGGGGGAATCGCGCCATGAGCCGGCGTGTGCGCCACCTGCCTATGCCGTACAGCCCGATGGCCGCGCCCCACGTGCCGAGAAAGCAGGCGGTCGCGACCGAGAGCAGATCGAGCCGGTGCTCGTGCGCGGCGAAGCCCGCGACGACCGGGGCGATCTCCTCGGTGATGATGCTCGTGCTTCCAAGGGTGACATAGGCCCAAACGTCGGACCAAATACCCGGCGGCGCGGTGATCAAAAAATGCGGCACGAATTGGGCGAAAGGTGGCGGCGAGGCGCTCGGGGAATTACCACGGCGGAGAATCTCTTAGCAAGCGCTCACCGCCAGTGACGATCCATCGGGCATCGCCGGAACGGCTTGCGGTTTGTCGGGTGGAATATGATTCTCAAGCAGCATCGTCTCATCCTCTCCCGGTCGCCATGCGCTTCAACCAGACCATCATCGCCTGTCTCGCGCTCGGCGCGACCGTCGCGCGCGCGCAGGCGCCCGCGGCCGCGACCGCTCCGCTGCCCGACAAGGACTACCTCGTCTACGTCGCGTCCGAGGCGACGGACAAGATCGCGCTGCTTCGCTTTGGGCCCAAGGGCGCGAAGATCGACAAGGAGTTCATCACCGGGCTGATGCCGGCCGACGTCGACGGACCGCACGGACTGGCCGTGTCGCCAGACAGAAAATTCTTTTACGTGTCGACGGCCCACGGCACGCCGTACGGCTCGCTGTGGAAGTACGCCGCGGGCACCGATTCGCTGCTCGGCAGAGTGGAGCTCGGCAACTTTCCGGCGACGGCACAGGTGACTCCGGACGGCGAGTTCATCTACGTGGTGAACTTCAATCTGCACGGCGACATGGTGCCATCGTCCGTCTCGATCGTGGCCACCGATGCAATGATCGAAGTCGCGCGCGTCACGACCTGCACCATGCCGCACGGATCGCGAGTGAACGCGCAGGGCACCAAGCAGTACTCGGCCTGCATGATGGATGACATGATCGCCGAGATCGACACGCGAACCTTTGGTGTCGCCCGTCATTTCATGTTGAAGAAGGGAAGCGAGCACGGAATGGCCGGCGCGCCGAAGGTGGGGGCGATGAATCGCGATGCCCACGCCGACATGGGTGGGCACGGGATGGAAGCGCCGAAACCGGGCGACGTGAGCTGCTCGCCCACCTGGGCGCAACCGTCCGCGGATGGGAAGAAAGTGTTTGTCGCGTGCAACAAGTCGAGCGACATCGCCGAGGTGGATGTGGCGACGTGGACGCTCACCCGGCGCATTCCGGCGGGCGATGGCGTCTACAACCTGGCGGTCACGCACGACGGTACCAAGCTGGTCGGCACCAACAAGCGCGGACAGTCGGTGTCGGTGATCGACATCGCGAGCGGGAAGGAGCTGGCGCGCATTCCGACCAAACGGAAGGTCGTGCATGGAGCGGTGGTGTCGCCCGACGACCGCTACGTCTTCATTTCGGTCGAGGGGATTGGCAGCCAGCCGGGCACGGTCGAGATGATCGATCTCCTGCAATTAAAGACCGTGGCGACGGTCGATGTCGGCCAGCAGGCGGGCGGCATCGATTTTTGGAAGATCGAACCGCCGGCCGGAAAGTAGGGGCTGACGGAGCGGTGAGCGGCGCTCCAGAATTGATGGTAGAGAGTCGTGAATCTCGCGACTACATTTGTTTTATCGGACAGCTCCGGCCAAGCATTGCGGCGCCGGAAACTGTACTTCATTGCATCACGTCGACGGCCGCCCCGGTTGGCCGTTGCCGCTTCTCTCATCCCAGCGGATACAGCATGCGCAAGTTTTTCGTGCTCTCATTGGCCGCGGTGCTCGGTGCGTGCGGAGGCGGCGATGGTGGTACCGCAACGCCCACCGTCACTAGCGTTACGGTCGCGGGCCTCAGCGCCGTCACCATCGGTTCGACGATTCAGTTGACCGGCACCGCCAACGGATCGAACGGGACGAGCTTACCGCGCACCTTTGCGTGGAGCTCGGACAACACGGCCGCGGCGACCGTCAATCAGAGCGGCCTGGTGACCGGCGTGGGCGCGGGCACGGCGAACATCAAGGCCAGCACGGATTCCAAGGATGGACTGCACGCGGTGACCGTGACCCCCGCCCCGGTCGCGACGGTTGTGGTGACGGCGCCGTCGACGACCATCGGCATCGGCGCCACGGTCGTGTTCACGGCGCAACTGCGCGACGCGGCCGGTATTGTGCTGACCGGCCGTACGATTACCTGGTCCTCATCCGACAACGCGAAGGCCACCGTCAGTCCGACGACCGGCGTGACGACGAACGTCACCGGCGTTGCGGCTGGTACGGTCAATATCATCGCGACCTCCGAAGGCGTCACGGGCCAACTGACAGCGACCGTCTCATCGGGCGCACCGATTACCATCACGTCGGTGACACCGGCCGTGCTGCAGGTTGGCTCATCGGCCACGATCACGGGAACGAATTTCTCGACCGTCAGTGCCGGCAACTCGGTCACCGTCGACGGCGTGGCCGCCACGGTAACGAGCGCTTCGGCCACTCAGATCATCATCACGGTGCCGGACCTGGGCTGTGCGCCCGCCGCTCGCAAAACGGTCGCCGTCTCGGTTGCGGGATTCAATGCCCAGCAAGCGAATGTGCCCGTCGCGCCGAATGCAACGCCGCTCTCGCTCACCGTGGGCGAGGTGAAGGTGATGGGCAGTCCGGCGCAGATCGCGTGCATTCAGCTGGCGGCCGGTACCACGGCGCGCGATTACGTGTTCGTCGCCGCGAACGCCAGTGGAATCGATGACAACGCATCAACGTCTTTTCCGATCGTCGAGAACTATTCGATCAAAACCGCGGTGGGCGACCTCACTCCGCTCGGCGGATTTGGCTTCAATCGTCTCGCGCCATCACGGAGCGCGAGCCGAGCCCAAGCTCCGATCTCGGTTGCCGACGCGCATCACGAGATGATGCGCGCGGAGGGGCGGCGTCTTGCCGGCGCGGCGAAGCGGTCCGCCTCTTCGGGCACGCTTCGCGCGATGTTGCGCCCGAGTATCGCTGCCAACGTCTCGATGCCACCACCGCCCGCTGTCGGAGACATTGTGACGATCAGGGTGCCCGGCGCCACCAACCCCTGTAACACCTTCACCACGGTCAATGCGGTGGTGAAAGCGGTTGGAGCGAAGGGCATCATCCTGGAGGATCCGGGCGTGCCCACGCTCGGCTTCACCGATGCAGACTACATGGCGCTCTCAGCCGAATTCGAAACCAAGATTTACCCGACCGATGTCGCGCACTTCGGTCCGGAAACCGATATCAACGGCGACGGCCACGTTTTCATCCTGTTCACGCAACAGGTGAATCTTCTCACTAAGGCGGGCGAAGCCGCGACGAAGGGTTTTGTCGGAGGATTCTTCTTTCCCGGCGACTTCTTCCCGCACGTCGCGGGCGGCGGGCTACCGGCCTGCCCTCAGAGCAACATTGGCGAGGTGTTTTACTTGCTGGTGCCCGATCCAACGGCGGCGCGTGGCAACACCTTCTCGCTCGCCTTCGTGAAGAACATCACACGCGGGACGCTCGCGCACGAGTTCCAGCACATGATCAACTTCGGGTATCGTCTGCCTCAGCCGACGGTGTTTACGGAAGCAACGTGGCTCGACGAGTCGATGGCGCACCTTGCCGAAGATTTGGTGGGTCGCGCCGAGAAGGGCGTGAGCGATACACAGCTCCTGACCTACGCGGACATCAGGTCGAACCTCGACGACTACAGCTCCTTCTTCGTTCAGAACATGCTCCGCTACCGGGACTTCCTCTTAACTCCGGAGCAGGTCGGCCCGAACAGCGAGGCCGCCGCGGGATCGCTTGCGTTCCGCGGCGCGGGCTGGTCGCTCTTGCGATACACGGCCGACCATTACTCGGTGGCAGGCGACGTCGCGGAGTTCACACGGCGCATGGTGCACGGCCCCGACACAAGTGTGGCGAACCTCGTCGGCAACGCAGGGGTTCCGTTCGACTCGATCCTCGTCGGCTGGATGCTCGCGAACTACGCCGATCACGGCCCGATCGCCGGCCTCGGCGTGAAGTACGCCTACAAGAGCTACGACATGCGGAGCACGCAGAAGGGGCTCGCGTCCGACAACTCGTATCCCCTTCCGGTGATCGGATTCCCCTCGGCCGTTTCGCCGATCGCCGCAGCCTATCGATCGGGCTCGGGTCAATATTTCCGGCTGGACGGCACGTCCGGAACGTCACCATCGTGGTCATTTGCGCTGCTCAATCAGGCCGGCAGCGGACCGATCGTCGGACTGAACGGCCGAGTGTACGTCTTGCGGGTACAATAGATCGAGTGTGAGATCAGACGGGCGGCACGCGATCTCTCGCCTGCCGCCCGTTCTGCATTACAAGGGAGACCAATCGTGCGCGGCACCATTGTACTGCTTTCGTCCTTCGTGTTGGCCACGGCGTGTCGCGCGAAAGGCGACGTCGCGATCGACAGCGCCCTCGCTCGCATACCATCCCCCGACACCATCAAGGCCGATCCCGTGAAGCCCGACAGCGGCAAGCCCAAGCCCGACTCCGCTCGCGCCGATTCCTCGGCGCATCACTCCCCAGCGACGGCGAAGCCCGCCGGGCGGCAAGCGGGCGCGACTGGCGGCGCGCCCCCGAGCGCGAAGCCCGCACGGCACGCCGATACAACCGTGCAGGCGACGATCACCTATACCGACTCGGGCTACTCTCGGGTCAAGCTCCCCGACGGCCGAAGCTTCAAGATCAAGAATCCAGGATCGGAGCGGAGTATTCCCCTGGATTCGTTTCCAAAGAAGCCATAGCGGCTCACGCTTCTCGCAGCGCCGCCATGGGCGTCTCGCGAAATACATCGCGGCTGCCGAGGACGCCGATGATGATGGTGAGCATCATCATGCCGAGCGTGAGCAAGGCGATCGGCACCAGCGCGGGACGGAACGGCGCCTCGAAGATGAAGTGCATCGTCGCCCAGGCGCCGCCGACCGAAAGCAACATCCCCGTCGCGCTGCCGAGCGCCCCAAGCACGGCGTACTCAGCGAGCATGATGCGGCCGATCTGCGCCTTCGTCGCACCGAGCGTTTTGAGCAGCACCCCTTCGCGCACCCGCTGGCGACGCGAGGCGGCCACGGCGCTGAAGAGCACCATCGCTCCGGTAGCGAGGCTGAAGAGCGCCATGAAGCGGATGGCGAGCGACACCTTGTTGAGGATGCGAGCGATCGTCTCCTGCACCACCGACAGATCGATGCTCGACGCGTTGGGGTAGCGGTCGACCGCCGCGCGCTGGAGGCGTCCGCGCTGCTCGGGAGTCGTCGCGTTGGTGAGCAGCACGAACGATTTCGGCGCGTGCTCGAGCGCGGCGCGCGGAAAAATCACAAAGAAGTTCGGCTCGAAGCGCGCCCAGTTCACCTGGCGCAAGCTGGTCACGATCGTCGGAACGCGCACGCCCTGTACGTCCCAGGTCACGGTGTCACCGAGCCGGAGCTTCAGCTCGAGCGCGACGTTGTCATCGATCGAGACCTCGAAGAATCCGTCGGGAAGCTTTTTCCCCGACTTGAACCAGGAACCGGCGATGATCTTCTCCGAGGCGCCCAGGGTGTCGCGGTAGCTCGACCGGTACTCGCGCCGAAGCGCCCACGACATGCCACGTCCCTTACTCAGCTCGGCCGTCGCGCGCGCGCCGAGCGAGCCGATGCGCATTGGCACGATCGGAATCTGCTGCACAACCGGCGCATGCTCGCTCCGCACGATCGAGTCGAGTCCGGCGATCTGATCGTCCTGCACGTCGAAGAAAACGAGGTTGGCGTTCGACGCGGCGCTGCTCACCGCCAGCTGGCTGAGCAAATTGGTTTGCACGAGATAGAGCGTGCTGATGAGAAAAGCGCCGAAACCGAGCGACAGGATTACCGCTCTGGTCTGGTTTGCCGGGCGGTATAGGTTGGCGACGCCCTGCCGGACGACGAACGGCCAGTGGTCGCGCAGCACGCGCCGCGCGAGCCATGACACCCCGGCGGTGCTCAGCCACAGCACGAGAATCGCGACCGCGATGGCCGCGCTCATCCCCAACCCATCGCGCAACCGTCCTGCCCGGCTCACGGCAATCGCGACGATGCTGGCGGCGAGCGCGGCACTGGTGAGAAGGCGCGCCGGGTCGAGCCACCGCCGCCCGAGCGCGACGGTGACGACCTGGCGCCGTATCGCCTGGAGCGGCGACACGCGCCTGAGAGCGAGCAGGGGGCCGAGCGCGAACATCAACGAGACCCAGACTCCGACACCGAGACCCGAGAGAAGCGCCAGCGGCTCGAGCCGGATTGTGACGTCGAGCGGCAGAAATCCGCCGATCACGTGCGGGAGCGCGAACTGGACGATTGCGCCCAACACGACGCCGATGCCGGCGCCGATGACACCGAGCGCCGCCGCCTCGATGAGATAGATGCCGAGCACCTGACCGCTGGTCGCGCCAACGCAGCGCAGCGTCGCGACGGTGTCGACTTTTTCCGCCACATATGCGAAGATCGCGCTCGCCACGCCGATGCCGCCCAGCAGGAGCGCTACCAGACCTACCAGACCGAGATAGCGGTCGAGGTTGCGAATGTCGTTGGTCAGGTTGCGCTCCGTCTGCTCGACGGTGCGCACGCGCGTCTTCGTCGAATCGGAATGCTTGCGCAGGCCCGCGACGATGGTCTTTGGATCGGTGCCAGGCGGCAGCTTGAGCAGCGCTTGATAGTCGGCCCGGCTGCCGAAAGTGAGCAGCCGTGTCTGCTCGAGATAGGCGGCCGGGATGTACACGCGCGGTCCGAGCGCTGTCGCGACGCCGACGTCGCCAGGCACGTTCTTCAGGGTGCCGATGATGGTGAACTGCGCGAAGCCGAGCGTCAGGGTATCTCCGACCTTCGCTCTCAGGGTAAACAACAGCGAAGGATCGACGAGGATGTTGGCGCCGCTCTGGAGCGAGGCGTACATCCCGCTCGGGGTCGTCTCAACGGTGCCGTAAAAGGGAACGCCCGGCGTGACGGCGCGAACCTGTACCAGGCGCGTGGTCGACCCACGCGGCACGCTCGCCATCGAGGCAAACGACGTGATGCTGCCGACGCCGATGCCGTGGCGCGCGAGCGTGTCGACGAGCGAGTCGACGGTGCGCTGGTACTGCTGGCGCGAGGTGACCGCGAGATCGCCGCCGAGCAGCGAGCGCGATTGTTCGTGCACCGAGCGGGTGAGGTTGTTCGAGTACGAGTCGATGGCCACCAGCGCGGCCACGCCGATCGAGATGGCCGACATGAACAGGATCAGCCGCTTGCGCGAGTTGCGGCTCTCGCGCCACGCGAGCATCGGCACCGACGTCCATCGGTTTCCGCCGGAGAGCGCCGGTGTCGTCATGCCGCCGCCTGCTCGGTGTCTTCCACCACCGCGCCGTCGCTCAGCCGAATCATGCGCCGCGCGTGACGCGCCAGCGCGAGATCGTGCGTGACGAGTACGATCGTGGTGCCCGATTCGCGGTTGATCGCCTCGAGCAGCTCGACGATGCGGGCGCCGGTGACGGTATCGAGATTGCCGGTCGGTTCATCGGCGAACAGGACTTTCGGCTTGTTGACGAAGGCGCGCGCGATGGCGACGCGTTGCTGCTCGCCGCCCGAGAGCTGCGACGGGAAGTGATGCGTGCGGTCGCCGAGCCCGACGCGCGTGAGCAGCTCGCGCGCGCGCGCCGCCGCATTGCGCTCGCCGCGCAGCTCGAGCGGCACCTGCACATTCTCCGCCGCGGTGAGCGTGGGGATCAATTGAAAGCTCTGGAAGACGAACCCAACTTTCTCACCGCGCAGCCTGGCGCGCTGGTCTTCGTTCAATCCCGTCAAATCGACGCCGTCGAGGAGCACCTGACCGCCGCTCGGTGTATCCAATCCGGCGAGCAGACCGAGCAGCGTCGTTTTACCGCTGCCCGATGGCCCGACGATCGCGATGAAGGATCCGTCGGGGATAGTGAAGTTCACATCGCGGAGCACCGTGAGCGGGTGGCCGCCGCTCTGGTATGTTTGGGTCAACTCTCTGGCAACGAGCATGATGAACCGATTCGTGTGGACGGGCGTGATGGCTGCGTGCGCGTTGGTGGTCGCGTGCGGCGGTCAGAAAAAAACGGCCGCGAGGCCGGCGGCCGACAGTGCTTCGGGAGCAAACGCGCCCGCGGGCACGACGTTCTCGAAGCGGCAGATCGTCTTCATGGGCACGAGCCTGACCGCGGGACTCGGCCTCGAGCCCGAGCAGGCGTACAGCGCGTTGATCGCCAAGCGCATTGACTCGCTCGGACTAAACTACGCGGTCCGCAACGCCGGTGTCAGCGGCGAGACGTCGGCGGGCGCGTTGCGGCGGATTCCGTGGGTGGTGCGCGACAGCGTCGATGTGTTCGTGCTCGAGACCGGGGCGAACGACGGGCTGCGCGGACTTGGCGTCGACTCGATGCGGGCGAACATCACCTCGATACTCGACAGTGTGAAGCGGGCGTGGCCGCACGCCCAGCTGTTCCTGGCGGAGATGAATGCCCCGCCGAATCTTGGCGCGCGCTACACATCGGCATTTCATGATGCGTTCGTGGACCTGTCGCGAAAGAACGGCGCCACGCTGATTCCGTTCTTGTTGACGGGCGTGGCGGGGAATGCGTCGCTCAACCAGAACGACGGCATCCACCCAAACGTCGAGGGGGAGCGAATCGTTGCGGACAACGTGTGGCGCACGCTCGCGCCGGCGTTGCGGGAGCGTTCGCGTTGACCTGAGCGTGGGCCGAGGGTTAAATTGATGGGCTACATCCGACTGCGCCGCGGTCGCGAGTCTTGTATGTCATCGTTCTATCCACAGGTTTCGCCAATGGCTTTTCCCGCTACGCAAATTCGCCGGGGCATGGTGCTGGTGTTCGAGGGCGATCCCTGCCGGGTGGTCGAGTTCCGTCATCACACGCCGGGCAACCTACGGGCGATGGTGCAGGCGAAGATGAAGAATCTGCGCACCGGATCGAACTTCGAGCACCGCTTCCGCGCCGCCGACGCCATCGAGCGCGCGGCGCTCGAGACGCACGATCTGGAGTTCCTGTATCAGGGTGGCGACACGTTCCACTTCATGAACACGGAAAACTACGATCAGCTCGAGATGGACGAGGAGATGCTTGGCGACGCCGCGCAGTGGATGCAACCGGGGATGAAAATTCAGGCCGAGTACTATCAGGGGAAGCCGATTGCCATTGATCTGCCGAACTCGATGGAGCTCACGATCGTCGAGACCTCGCCGGTCATGCGGAGCGCGACCAAGACGGCCTCATCGAAGCCGGCGAAGTTGGAGAATGGCGTGACGGTGAACGTGCCCGAGTTCATCCCGAGTGGCGTGAAGATCCGGGTGAATCCGAATACGGGGGAGTATCTCGATAGGGCGAAGTAGGAGGGGCGACACCCCCCGCCCGCCGTTGATTCAACCGTTCGTCTCCGTTAAGATGCATGGCCGTACACATGGTGGCTGTAGCTCAACTGGTTAGAGCACCGGACTGTGGCTCCGGGGGTTGGGGGTTCAAGTCCCCTCAGTCACCCTGACAGCTAGGTGCAAGGTGCTAGGTGCTGGGTGCTAGGGCATCGCGGTCACCTGACACCTAACCCCTAGCACCTAACACCTGCTCTTGAAGGTCCGTAGCTCAATTGGTAGAGCACTGGTCTCCAAAACCAGCGGTTGGGGGTTCGATTCCCTCCGGGCCTGTGGGCGAGCTCGAGTGGCTGTTTGAAATGTGGGATGAAGTGGAAGCAGAACGCGTCGGAATACGGCGGTATCGTCTAGGGGACTAGGACACGGCCCTCTCAAGGCTGGAACACGGGTTCGAATCCCGTTACCGCTATGCTCGTTCGTCGGCCCCATCGTCTATCGGTTAGGACGGCACTCTTTCAAGGTGCAGAGACGGGTTCGACTCCCGTTGGGGCTATCGACGGGGGTGTTGTGCAGAAGTGTGGAAGAAGAAAATTGGGGCCGTAGCTCAGCTGGTTAGAGCGCCGCACTGTCACTGCGGAGGTCGTGGGTTCGATCCCCATCGGTCCCGTCTCGAAAGGTTCGCCCTGGTGGTGAAATTGGTAGACACGCCATCTTGAGGGGGTGGTGCCGTAAGGCGTCGCGGTTCGAGTCCGCGCCAGGGCATGTAGATAAAACGGCCAGCGTAGCTCAGTGGTAGAGCACTCGATTCGTAATCGAGCGGTCGTCGGTTCAATCCCGACCGCTGGCTCTCGTTTAGCCTAACTCGCTCGAGGATAACGCGTCACGGCTCGCCCTCATCGGCGGGCCGTTGCATTTCCAGTGCAGTCGGCGCGCGGCGATCCGGGACAGGGCCGTCGAGGATTACGTGTTTCGCCGCACTCACGACCAGCGTGGCGAGAAAGAAGGCGAAGCACCAGCGATGATGCCGGTCGACGTACGCGGCGATGTCGCGCCATCTTCGTCGACCTGCTGCGGGAGCGTGACCGCCGCCATCACGTAGAGCGTCGCCGTTTGCGCGAGCACTGTGCAGTACTTGAGGAAGCTCCAGTCGCGATGGAAGCGCGGTCCGAACATCGTCCAGCAGACTTGCACGCAGATGAGGAGCAGGACCGCGATCCAGAGGAGCGGCAGCCAGTGCACCCGTACTGGGTCGCGATGATGATCGAGAGCAGGACTGACAGGTAGCCAAAGGCGTCCACGAGTCCTCAATTCACGCGAAGCACAAGATCACCGAAGAGCTCGTCACCAATCGCTTTGTATCGCGGTGCCGAGTACGGTGAGCTGCTTCAGATCCGAGCCGTCAGTCTTCATCGAAAACTGGTCGTAGAACAGAGGGAGGATGCCGCCATATCCGCGCGTAAAGACAATGCGAGCTCCGTCCGGTGACCACCGCGGGCTGAGGTCGGTCAGCCCGAGCGCCGTCGTCAATCGCGTGAGACCGGTGCCATCGAGATTCATCGTCCAGATCTCTGATGGTCCGTTGCGCCGACTGACGAAAGCAATTCGAGCACCGTCGGGAGACAGCGCGGGCTCCCCATCTTCTGGGACGATATTCGGGATCGATCTCACGCCGCTGCCGTCCGCATTCGCGATGAAGAAGTAACCGCTGAGCGGGCCGTAGTCGCCGTAGATATGCGCGGCGTCTGGGGTCCAACCGCGGGCCCTCCCAAGAAGCGGGATCACCGCTAGCCTCGATCCGTCGGCCGCGCTCACCACGTATGTGCCGACTGTCTCGCCGGATCCGGGTAGCGGTTCGATAGTGCACAAGAGCCTCGATCCGTCCGGGGACCATGCGGCGCAGCCGCCACCGCTCGTGTGCACCAATTGGCGGAGGTTCGTGCCGTCTGCGTTCACGATGTATACGCCCGTGAACGGAGACGCGACGACGCTGCGATCCTCGACCGTGAAGACGATGCGCGCACGGTCCGGCGACCACCGCGGTAAGTACTTGTTGCCCTGAGTCGGATTCGCGGTGATGGGCTTGAGGTCGGTGCCGTCCCCGGCGATCGAATACAACTGCGTTCGCGTGCTGAGGACAATCCGCGGAAGCGCAGCCGAAGGCGGTCCGGTGATACCCGACTGGCCCCCGTCGCCTCCGCCACATCCGAGCAGGACCATCAGATAACACAGGCGGCGGGCAAGTCGCATCAACGAATACCGGCGGCAATGAAGGGGCCACGAGCGGCAGGTGGGCGGGCGCTCGTCTAGCGGCGGGAAGTATGGCGCGATGACATCGCCTCGGCTAGCCCCATCCGCATAGGCGATCGCGCATGTTCCGACGTTGATCGAATCAGCGAATGACGCCGCTCAGCCAAGGGAGCGTGTTGAGCAGCTGCATCCGATCGTCGTCGTCAGCGGACTTTTCCGCCCTAGACGTTTCGCTCCAGTCCGCGCGGTCGTCGGTTCAATCCCGACCGCTGGCTCTCTCGCAGCACCACCGGTCACGGCCCGTCCTCATCGGCGGGCCGTTTGCGTTTGCGGAATTCTCGAATTCACTCGTACGTAGGGCGCGAATGCATCGGAGCGACGCCTGCCCGAGGGCCGACGTCGCTCCGATGCTTCCTACGCGCGTTACTGGTTAATGCCCGTCGAGACAGCCGTGCTGGCCGCTGGAGTTCGGATAGCCGGTACCAGCCGTGTAGGCGGCGTTCGACCATTCGCCCTGGAACTTCCACTTTGTGCCGTTCGTCAAAGTCACCGACGGCACGTGGAACGTCCACGCGCACTTGTCCGCATTTTCGGCGCCCTGCCGATCATACCAGCCGCCATTGCGCGGATCGGTCCATGCTTCGGCGATCTCGTGCGCGCTGACGTTGGCGAGCGCCGCGAGGCCCTGCGAGTGGCCCGTGGTGACGTCTTGTGGATCGCAGCCGCCATCGCCATCGAGCTTCCAGAAGAAAGCGATCTGCACCGGTACACCGCCGCAGCTGCCGTAGCTGTGCCACGCGCAGTAGCCCGCGCTGCCGCGCGGAAGATCGGTATACACCGCGTAGTAGCCGGAGCCATCCACCGCGGGGCTCGTGACCACCTTACATACCTCCGCGAGAATCGGCGCCACGGTCGCGCCGCCCGACGCCGGACTGTTGTCGAGATAGCTGCCGGCGTACGTCGCCGCACCCGTTACCCGGCCGTTGGTACCGGTGAATTCGGTCGTCGTCAGCGAGTAGTTGCTGCCGCCGATGCCTTGATAGAGCGATGCGAGACCCGCGATCTTGGGATCCGAACCGCTCCACGAGGTGCCCCAGTAGATCGCCTTCACGGTGGAGTTGGTCATGATCGCGCCGTTGTGCCAGGTCATGTTCGCGCCGCTGCGGACCTTACCAGCGAAACCGCGGGCCGCATGCTCGTGCTTCGGTGCTTCGTTGAGCTCGGATGACGACCTCGATGCGTTGATCGATGGCTGTTCGGAGCTGGTCGGGGCAGGGATGCTGCGTTCGCAGGCGGCGATCAGCGCGACACCGGCGAGGACGGGCAGGGACAGCTTGTTCTTCACGTGCTACTCCTGGGAAGAGGGACGACGGATGACGTGCGACTTTCCTCTTACGGCCGCACCGCGACGGTGCGGGCCTTGAGCGCGCGATCGATCAACGACTCGAACGCGGTCAATGGGTAAGCGCCCTGAAACGAGACGCCGTTGACGAGAAAGCTCGGCGTACCGGTGAATCCGAATCGTTTTCCTTCGTCGAGGTCGGCGGCGACCACGGCCTTCATCGCCTCGCTCTGCTGATCTCGAACGGCCCGCGCGACGTCCGCGCCGGCGCGCTTCGCCGCTTCCTCGAGGAAGCGCTGGCCATTCTGCGACAACTGCTCCTGATGCTCGTACAGGTCGTCGTACAGCTTGTACGCCTTGTTCGGGTCCTGTCGCGCGACCGCCTCGAACATGAGCGCGGCCGCCATAGCGTGCGGGTGGAGCTCTACCACCGGCATCTGCTTCACCACTAGCCGAAGCGTGTCACCGTATCGCTTGAAAAGGCGCACGAGCACGTCGCGCTCCTGCCGGCAATACGGGCATTCGAAATCCGTGTACTCGACGATCGTGATGGGCGCCGCCGGATTGCCCAACACCGCGCGATGGTCGATCGAGGCGTGCTTGGGGTCGAGCAATTCCTGCTCGATGCGTAGGGAATCGCTCTGCGATTGCATCGCCTGCTGCGAGCCTTGCGTTGCTCTGGCCGCTCTGTTCAGCACCGCGACGAACTCGGCGGGGTGTGCTTCGATGGCGGCGTAGAGGATCTCGGGCTTCTTCACCAACAGTGCTTGGATCTGTTCGGGCGAAGGCTCAGCCGGAGCGCACGCGGCGAGCGCGGCGCCTGCGCTCGCTAACAGCGCGCGCCGAACGATGGCGCGACCGGGTACGCGCAATGCGCTGACGAACCGTGCGAGCAGCATTGCGCCGTGCTCCCGGTGAAATTCATCCTTGCGTTGAACGCTGGCGGGCGCCGGCATCCGTAGCGCCCACACTCTAACCGGACTGTCAGCGTTCCGTCAACTGTTTACGTTTTCTCATACTTCAGCGCGGGGGTACTTCAGATCACCTGACGGCGCCCGGCAAACCAGACCATGCCGAGCACGGCCGCGGCAGCCATCGAGAGCGCGACGATGGCGCTCACCCAGCCCGGCGCCGGACCGACATGCGTGCTCCCATACCGTGCCGTCGTCCACGCATGCACCCAGTCGCCGAGCGATTCGCCCATCTCCGAACGGAACGCGCTCTCGAGCGGCGATGGAGAAGTCCAGAAGCGCGCAAACTTTTCGCGGCCGCGGTCGTGGACCAGGTCGGAGAGAAACCACTGGTTGCTCAGCGCGAAGCCCGCTCCCCAGAGATCGTCAGGGGTGATGAGATCGGGCGACATGGGTGTGCGCGGCGTGTAAAACGCGTTCAACGGAGTTGTGTCGGTCACAATGGACGCGCAGCGCGTCCGGTCGCCAGCCATGCATGCGACCGCGTCAAACGGCAGGCCGATGCCGAACGTGGTGCTCTCGAGTACATCGTCCGCCGAGTGGGCGAAGGCGACCGACGACTCGTTCCAGGACGCGTTGTACGTCAGGTCGTACCGTCGTCCGCGGAGCCACGTCTCGATTGCCACGCCTGGCTTGCCGAAGGCGGCGTAGAACGCACATGGGCCGAGGATGCGCTTGAAGGTATTCTTCCGCCACTCGTTCATCTCGCGCGTCGTGGCAAGCGAAATAAACCTCACGACGACCAGGCACGTGCGCTGGTCTGTAGAGGACGGAAGCATGATGAAGTGCCTCGCGATGCGAGCGTAAACACCGCCCCGCCCAATACCATAGGGAAGCGGAGCGGTGTCCAGCACCGCGAGAATCGCAACGCGCACATCACCGGGCGGGGAACCGACGGTCAGCGCCCACTGTCTTGCGACCGCGCGCTCCAGTTGGGCGCGAAGCGGCGCGGGAATGTCGGCGCCGATGCGAAGCTCCGGAGCCGCCGATGTCCCGCGAAGGAGAGGGAGGATCGAGTCGCGACGTTGCAGCACGCGTGCGCGCATGATCGCCCGCTCGAGCTCGAAGAACGTGCGCGAGCTGGACAGGCGCGGCTGATTGGCAACCGTAAACCACGACACGGCATCAACGCGGCGAGCCGACGCCGTACGCGAGCGAGCCGCTAGCGTGATCACCGCGCACGCGACGATCGCAATCGCAAACCAGCGCTTGAAGGTCAGCGCCATCTCGAGCTCCGCGTTGCGACCACTCCGAGCAGGATGGCCCAGGCCAACGCCATCCACGCGGTGCGCGTGGGCATGGTGATCGGTGGGGGCGCGGCCGCGATCACTTGCGATCGCCATGATGAGACGACTGAATCGGTCGGCATTCCCGCCGCGGTAGCGAATCTCCGACTCATGCTTCCGCTGCTCGCGTTGAGTCGGGGAAACGACTCCGCACCGCCACGACCGATCGCGAAATACATGAAGTCAGCGCGAGCGCTCGAAGGGAGCGGAGGGGCAATCGCTTCACGCGGCAACGACCGCAGGATCGAATCACACACGGACGCAGCTCGGCCGCTCACGCAGGCGTCGAAGCGTAGCGATGCCGGGCCGAGTCGAATGCGAGACTGCATGGTCTGGACGATGCGTCGCCTCGATTCGGGCGATACGTACCACGTGCCCACGACATCCGAAATGTCATCGAGCGCCAATACGGCGCGGCACGCGGTGATCGCGCCGCCGAGACAGTCGAGCGCGGCCGGGGAGGGGGAGAGGGCCAGGCTCCGATAGACGTCCTCGCGATCCATATGGGCGAGCGTCCACGCGCTCGAAGCGTCTCCGAGCCAGGCGACGAGCGCCGTGTCCAGCGTCGGAACGATCAATTCCGCTGCGCGTCTGCTCAGTGCGTCCGCGAGCAATGACTCATTGGACGCGGGCGTTCGATACACGTTGGAGATTCCTCCGCCAGACAGATGCGTCAGCTCGATTTGCTGCGGGAGCGTTGCCGGCGCGACGACCCACGGTGGTGGAATCATCGTGTTTTTCGGCGCTGGTACCTCCAGCCGAATGACGAATCGCTCCGACGCGAGCACTCGTGCCGTGGAGCCAAACATCTTGTCGAGCACACCCCAGGCGTTGGCGGCGGCGCGGCGCGTGATATCGCGCAGCCTGGCATCGGTCAGAATCAGGAGCGCGCCGACGCGAATAGTGTCGCCCGGCAGCTTTCGCGCGGACGCGGTAGCCGCCTCCGCCTCGGCCGCCAGCGCGGCGGAGTACACGGCAGCGAGAGAATCGACATTGGCGAGGGCCTGAGCGGTCGACTGTGCACGGGCCATCGCGTTCGCGGTCGATTGCGCGCGCGCGATCGCGGGACGCGCCATGCTCAGGTAAACCGCGGCGCCGATCGCCAACCAGCATCGTTCAGACATCGATCAACATCCAACGACCGGTGAAGACACCGAAGATACCGGGCCATGCGAAGAGCGCTTGCGCCGCCCAGTCGATCAGCGATCGGCCGATGGCTGTGTCGGCGAGCAAGATCATTGTGGTCAGCGCGACTCCTATGCAGCCGAGGACGATCGCCGCGGCGCGCGTCGTTCCGGAGGCGACGGCGAAGAACATCGTGTACGCGACAATAGCCGCGAGCAAGAAACGGAGACCGAGCGCATTCGGGTAGGCGTGGAGCCCCGTCGGAATCACGATCACGTGAGTCGCGATCAACGCGCTCAGCCAGAGGGCGATGACCGGAAGGAAGAGCAGCAGTGCGCCGGCGCCGAGCCGATAGAGTGCGTAGCGCCAGCGTGCGATCGGCAGCGACAGCGCGTAGACGTGTGCCCCTCGATGATCCGCGGCCCATGCGGACAGTCCGAGGACGAGACCGAGCGCGGCGGCGAGCGCGGAATACGCCACGCCGGTGCTTCGCACGCGATCGAGGAGATCGCGCGCGTCCCAAATCGGCTGGGTGTACGACATGTCGCGGCTCAGCGACACGAGGGGGATGGAGAAGGCCGCCAACAGCGCGATCAGCAACGGGGCGCGCGTCCATTTCCATTGTGTGAGGAAGATCTGGCGAAACACGATGGTGCTCCGAAAAGAGGTGAACGCTAGGGACGCCTGAACGATCGCAGCAGCTCGACGAACCCTTCCTCGAGATCGAGATCGAGCACCTCGCGCACGCTTGCCCCGCGCGTCTCGAGAAAACCGCGCATCGGATCTTCCCAGCCGCGCACGAGCCAACTCTCCGTGCCGTTGCGGGCGTCGCGGTCGAGCAGCACGAATGGCGCGCCGGAGAGATCGGCCGGAGCACCGGCGACGCGAAGGCGCTTGATGCCGTTCTTGAACGTCTCGATCGGCAGCTCGGTGATCAGGCGGCCCTGGTCCATCACGCCGATCCAATCGCAAAAGCGCTCGAGCTCGTGTACCAGGTGGCTCGAGATGAGTACCGTTGCGTGCCGCTGCGCGACGTAATCGAGTACGGCGCCGAGCACGTCGCGCCGGACGACGGGATCGAGTCCATCGGTCGGCTCGTCGAGCACGAGCAGATCGGGCGTCTGCGCGAGCGCGAGGAGCATCATCACTTTGCCCGTCTCACCCTTGGACATCGACGCGATGCGTTGACCGGGCTCGAGCGAGAAGTCCTTGATCAGTCGATCGGCCCAAGCGGAATCCCAGGTCGGATAGAACGCCGAGTGATACGCGATGGCTTCGGCGACCGTCAGCGTCGGATAGAGATGCGGGCGCTCGGGGATGTAACCGGTACGCGCGAGCACCGCGGTCGACTCCTCGGGCATCGGGCGGCCGAGCACGGTGATCTGTCCCTGCCTCGGCCGCAGCAGTCCGAGCAGCAGACGAATCGTGGTCGTCTTGCCCGCGCCGTTCGGGCCGAGGAATCCGTAGATCGCGCCCGCGGGCACGTTGAGCGACACGCCTTCGATCGCGAAGCGTGTGCTGGCGCGGTAGCCGAGGTCGCGAGTGAGAATGGCCGGATCGGTCATGATTTGGTCCCGTGCTTGCCGTTGAGCTCGTCGCTGAGCAACGCGACGAGCTCGCGCGGGGTGAAGCCGAGGCGAGAGGCATCGGCGAGGAAGGATCGAATGAGACGCCGCGCTTCGGTCGCGCGCTCGCGTGCGCGGCGGTCGGGCGCGACGTCGCTGACGAAGGTGCCGGAGCCCTGGCGCATCTCGACGCAGCCGTCGGCCTCGAGTTGGCGATAGGCCTGAACGACCGTGGCCGGATTGACGCGCAGCTCGGCGGCGAGTTGGCGGACGGAGGGGAGCCCGTCGCCGGCGCGCAGCTCGCCCGCCGCGATGGCGACCTTTACGCGTGCGGCGATCTGAGCGTAGAGGGGAGTGGGGCTGCGGGGATCGATTCGGGAGAACAATGCGTTGACAGGGCCGGGGTGGTGTATCGTTGTACTGATACAGTAGTACTGTTATCGGCGGTGTCAAGCAAAAACTTGGAAGGCGTTGCGTGTTGCTTGTTGCGCGGGAGGCGGTCGGCGGTTGGCGCTCTTCGTCGATTGCTCTATATTCGATTCAGTCGCGGGCGTAATTCAGTTGGTAGAATGCCAGCTTCCCAAGCTGGACGTCGCCGGTTCGAGTCCGGTCGCCCGCTTCTTGAAAGTTGTTTAGTTGCAGGGAACTAAGAGCGGCTGATCACCAATGGCGACCTGCCGCTTTTTTGTGTGGTCACCGTTGTGGTCACCGTTATTCACCATTCGCAGGCGGTTCGCGGCCGCCTATGCGAGGCTTCAGGCGTTTGGCGCGGGCATGGCGAAAGCCGCGCTGACGGCACGGGTGCTTGGTTTCCACGGGGCGTCGACTGTCAACGACACGCCACTGGCTATATGAAAACGTGTCTCGTAGCGCGTCCGCTAGGCGCCGACGATCGTCGCATGGCGCAGCCCCGATGGTGAACTGACCAGGGCGCGCACGATCGCGTCCGCGATCTTTGCGCCGCCCTGCACGGAAGGCTCGATGGGGTTGGCGTAGTCCGAGGGCTCGGTACATACGACGCGCAGATCGATTACCACGAGACCGGCCTCGATCGCGACGCGAAGAATCGCGTCATTGAACACGGTCAACGCGGTCGCGGCGAGCTGCTGAGTCAGGACATCGGGGAAGTTGCCGTTGTAGATCGTGCAGATCGCGAGCGGAAGTCTGCGCTCAAGCAGCGCGTCGACCGCGGCGCGGTACCGCAGCTCGAACTCCATCGCGACCTCCGCGAGCATGCCGAGGACCTCGGCGACGGAGTCGGCTGGGCGTTCGAGCATGTCCGCGTGACCCAGCGCATCGTTACCGCCAACACTGAGCGCCAGATGAGTGGCATTGGCGGGGATCGTGGCGAACTGGACGGCGACGTCTTCCGTGGTCGAGCCATCGACAGCACTGAGCGTCGCTCGCCAAGTGGACGGGAGCTGGCGCTGCAGATGGGCGAGCACGTCGGGACCGCCATTGACGTAGGGCGCGTTGTCGAAGATCGAGTCGCCTAGCAGCACTATTTTGGGCACGATTCGTTCGAACACGAGTGAAGGAATTCAGCAACTTGCGTGGGAGAAACGGCAATTCCAAACTCGGCTATCAACTTGCAGCGTCAGGGGAACGTTGCCAACGCCGACAGAATCGTCAGGGCAGCGCTGGGAGGCCGGTGGTCCTCGGCGCTTTTTCGTTGGGGCCACCTTGGGGCCCGCTCTGACTCCGAGCGCGCGCCGCCAACGGACTAGGCGGTGCGATATGGCGGCCGCAGGCGCTCCCTTAGGATTTCGCCTTCTTCGAAGCTTTCAACTTGCCAGAACTGTTGAGGGCGACCGCTTGGCGAACGAGCGCCGTGAAGGCGGACTCGTCGACTGCGTCGCCTTTGTGGATGTCGATCGCGCGGCGTACCTTTCCGTCGAGGCTCGAGTTGAAGAGACGGGCCGGATCCTTTAGAGACGCGCCCTTGGCGAAGGTAAGCTTCACGATTTTTTTGTAGGATTCGCCAGTGCAGATGATGCCGTCGTGCGACCAGACCGGAGTGCCCATCCACTTCCACTCCTCGACGACGTCCGGGTCGGCTTTCTTGATGAGCTTCCGCATTCTACTGAGAGTTGTCCCGCGCCAGTCCCCGAGCTCGGCGACTTTTTTCGAGATGAGCTCCGATGCCGACTGGTCCTGGCTCGCGCGCGATCTTGTCATGTTCTCATCCTAGAAATTTCAGAAAAAAGCCAGCCGGATCAGGCGCGCCGTCCTCACCTATTTGGCCTTCGCGGCGGGCGCGCGCTCGAACCGCTTGAAGTACGAATCCCGCAGATAGGCCGGACGCGTCGTCCGATTCGCGACTTCTATCACGAGCGCGATGTACGCGCGCTCGAAGCCCGCGGCCGATTCCATGTCCACCGGTTGGTTCAGGTCGTCGGCCGCGTGGTGATAGCGCTTCGATCGAAACTCGCGGATCGTTGCGTGCTCCGGCGTGTCGCGTCCATAGCCGACCTTGAGCGACAGCGCCGGAATTCCGCGCAGAATGAAGCTGTACTGATCGCTGCGTACGAACCGATTCTCTTCCGGTTCCGGATCCGTGATCACCTCGACGCCCGCCGCTGCGCCGGCGCGGCGGGCGTCGTCGGCGAGGTCGGACTCCTCGAGCCCGTTCACCAGCAGCTTTGTAAACGGAATGATCGGGAGGAACATGTCCGTGTTGAGATTCGCCGCGATGCGCGCGACGGGCACCGTCGGATGCGCCGCATAGTAGCGCGAGCCGAGCAACCCTTTTTCTTCGCCGGTGACAGCGAGAAAGATCACCGAACGCTTGAGCGTGGTCCCGCGCGCATGGAGCTCGCGCGCCACGTCCAAGAGCAGCGCGATGCCCGATGCGTTGTCCATCGCGCCGTTATAGATGCTGTCGCCATTCTCCGGTCGCCCAACGCCGACGTGGTCGAGGTGCGCGGTGAGCACGACGTACTCGTTCTTGAGCCTTGGGTCCGATCCGATGAGCACGCCGGCGACATTCTGCGACACGATGGGAGTCTGCGTGACTCTCGCCGCGGAGCGGATTCTCACGGGCAGCGCGAAGGTGGGAAGGGGCAGACCGCTATCAGCCTTGGCGGCGAGGCTGGCGAAGCGCTCTGGCGCACCAGCAAATAGTTTTTCGCCGCGCGCCCCATTCCATTGCACCAACAGCGTGTTGCCGCCTTGCGGATCGATGGCTGATTCGGCCAGGGCCATCTGCGGCCCGATCGCACGATTGCGGGCCGCGCGGACAAATACGCTGTCGGCCGCGCGTGTGGCGGAGAAGCTGATCACGCCGATCGCACCGTGCGCCTGATACGTCTTCCACGCCGAGCTGCGCGCATGCGAGAGAACAGGTCCGGGAATTCCTTTCGGCGCGCCGGCAAGGAACGCGACGACTTTGCCCTTGAGGTCGAGCTTCGAGAGGTCGTCGTGTCCGTACTCGGGGAGGTCCAGGCCGTATCCGGCGAAAACAACTGGAGCCACAACGCGCGGCGCGAGCGGCGCGCGCGCACTCATGGTGGCGTCCTCACCGAGAATGAGTGTTTCGTCGTGGCCGTCGCGGACCAGCGCGAGCGACGACTTCGACTCGTTCAGCGTTCGACCGACGAAGGCAACCGGTTGGATGTACCCGCTGGTGCCGATGGGTTTGAGTCCGGCGGCCTTGAAGCCCGCGGCGACGAAGTCGGCG
The DNA here is from genome assembly GCA_038228795.1 of Gemmatimonadales bacterium. Taxonomy (GTDB): domain Bacteria; phylum Gemmatimonadota; class Gemmatimonadetes; order Gemmatimonadales; family Gemmatimonadaceae; genus JALZAE01. The sequence continues at coordinate 15,445 of JBBROY010000002.1, read as the reverse complement.
GCTTTTTTGTGTTCAGGGCTGCCCGTGTTGCGGCCGCGCATCGAGTCGTCGGCAAGGATTTTCACGTCGGCCCACCATCGCTGAGCCTGGGCGCGAGCGGTGGCGGGAAGGCACGTGGCCAGAGCGGCGAGTGCTCCGATCCGTGTGATACGTACGGCGATGGCGCGCATGGAGTCTCGGTGGGTGGCGTGACGGGTTGATCATCGGCCTCGCGAGCGATTCCGGCAAGGTCGACTTCGTGGCTCCGGTGCTTATGAGTGCCCTGCACATCGACCCGGTCGATGCTCTGCGAGCCGAGTAGACATTCAGTTTGAATATCTCTTCGAGAAGAGTCGTTCACTGCGCGTGACTGCAGTGTGACTCATGACAGATGACAGATGACGGGTTTGCCCGAACGCCCGCTCACCGCGACCAATTTCTTGTCCGGGCACACCCGGCATCTCTCATGTGTCTTCAGGGCACCGCGATCGAGATCGCGCCGAAATAGGCGTCCGTCTCAACGTGAGCCCAGAGCGCGATGCGACCGGCGCCGTCGCCACGCTTGAGGTCGTTGACGATCAGACACGGCTGCGCGGCGCCGTTCACGTAGAGGCGCGCCGTCGTTCCGGAGACGACGATCTTCATCGTCGTCCACGCGCCCGCTTCGAGATCGACGTACGACTCGTAGACGCCGGGACTCTCTCCACGCAGCCGCTGCCAGGGGAAGTCCGGATGCGACACGTATTGCACCGAATGATTCCGTCGAAGCTGGTCGTCGACGCGGCCGTTGGTGGGCCGTAAGTAGAACAGCTCGGACCACTCGCCATGCGGACCAGTACGAAAGGCGATGCCGATGAATCCTCGCGAGTCGGCGGGCATGCCGGGGCGTGGCGCACCCGCGACGTCGACGTCAATCGTGCCGTCCTTGAATTGATTCCCGCCGAGGATGGCCATCATGTCCTCGTCCTTCCCTGATGTCTCGGGCTTCGGCACCAGCTTCACGGCCCGGCGCCCACGATAGTCGACGACTTCCGCGCGTGCGTTCACGACCTCGACAAAGCGCGCTGAATCGGGAGGCACCACCGCGGCATTCGGCTCGACGCGCAGATTGGAGAAATACGCCTCGGTGCTGATGCGCGCCCACAGCGCGATCTTGCCGTGACTCTCGCCGTGCTTGAGATCGTTCACCACGAGAGCCGGTCGCGTCGCGCCGTTGACGTAGAGCCGGGCCTTCGTTCCCGAGACTTCTATTCTGATTCTGGTCCACGCGCCGGACTCTACATCGGCGTAGGATTCGTACACGCCGGGACTTTCCCTCCGCAAGCGCTGCCAGGTGAAATCCGGATCGGACTCGTATTGCGTTGATCGGTTGCGGAAGAGCTGGTCGCTCGCGCGCGAGTTTTCGGGCCGCAGGTAGAATCGTTCAGCGCTGTCTCCCCGAATGCGGAACGACAGTCCGACGATCCCCTTGAACCCGCTCACATCCGTCGCCTTGGAGTAGCCGTCGCGCCGAGCGCCGGCGACGTCGAGCTCGATCACGCCATCCTTGAAGTCGGACTCCGTGAGTATCGCCGCCATCTCCTGATCGACGTCGCGCTCGTGCCCTTCGAGCGGCGCGAGCTTGAGTGCACGCCGGCCCCGATACTCGACCCAGAGCGCGCGGGCATTCGTCAGCGCTAGCTTGGTAGTGGAGTCGAGCTGGATTGGCCGGGCGTGTGCCGCGCCCTGCGCGGACGACCATTGCGCGTGCGATGAGAGCACGGTCACAATGGCGAGACTCTCGAGGCACTTCCGCATTGATCCAAAACCTCCCGTGACGATCGCCGTGGTGTGACGCTGAAAGTACGACGGACTGGCGCGCGCGGTTGTATTGGCTTTGTGAGGTTCTGGAAACGATGGTTGGGCAGCGGTCGCCCTTCCCGATGCTTGCTGCCGAACATGAACGTCGTATACTGAGAGCGCCGCACCGCTGCACGGCGCGAGACGTTTCCGCGCTGGTCGTCCGTAGAGCTGAGCTCCCTGTTCGTCGCGCGTCGCACATCTGCGCCGAGTGACCGACGTTCTCCCGCTCCGGAGGTTGCGATGCCGATCCGTCCATCCGTGATGGCGATGCTTGCCCTGCTCCTGTTGGGGCTCGTGTTGACGTACGAGATGTTTCCCACGCAGCGCGGGCTGATCACCTTCGTCGCCATGATCGCGATGTTGATGAGCTCTCGCCGCTAGCGCCGCTCACCCACACTGCAACGCTGATCAAGCGAGGACACTCACATGTGGAATTGCTATAAGCAGTGCATCAAGACGGCGTTTCCGTTGGCGGGCGCGATCTTCGTCATCGGCGTGTGCGTCGGGATCGCCGCGCTGATCGCCGCGGCAATAGCCACCGGTGGGGCCGCCGCGGTGGGGGCCGCACTGACCGTGAGCGCGATTGGCCAGATTGTCGGAGGGGTGGCGCTGGCCGATGCGCTGGCGACACTGATTGGCTGCCTGCTCGGCTGCGTCGTCGCCGCCTGACGGGACTGTCGGACCTGATCGAGGCGATTGGCGATGTGTGACCCAGAGTAACATCCTTGGCCATGAACATGATCGAGAGGGCCGCGTGAGCGCGGAGCAGGATTCGAAAACGATCCTGACAAGGAATCAGCGGCGGCACGTCGAGGTCGTGATGTCGACGCTGGAGGAGGCCGTGGCCGAGATCGAGTGGCTGGCATCGGGATCGACGGCGCTGCCCGGCTCGCTCACCGTCATGCACGACGACCTCCCGCCAGCTTTTCGCGAGCGCGCGGCGCCGTTGCTCACGCTGCTGCGCGAGAGGATCGCACGCGCCGCCGAGGCGCTCGGATTGCCCGCGCGTCGCCAATCGCGCAGGGGGGCGGTGCGCGCGATCACCACGGGGGCGGTCATCCGTCTCGAGGACATCAACCCGAGCCAGCTTCGGGGATACGGCGCGGTAGACCCGCGATTCGTATCCGAGGTGCAGCCAATGATCACTGAATTGAGATCTGGATTTTCCGAGTTGGGCGCGCTGCTCGGCGAAGCGGAGCGGCAGCGGCGCGGGGATAGAGACGCGCGCACCGAATAGCTCGGAGCCGCACCGCAGCCTCCGCGCCGTAGCCCGTGCCTACCTCATCCTACCTCCGTCGGCGCGCCGTAATCAGCACGGCGATGTCGTCGGGGCGCGGGTTCACGAAGTCGAGACGGATGCGGCCGTCGGGCGTTTCGGAAATCGTCGCGGGAATCGCGCTGGCGGTGAGGTACCATCCCGCGGGCAGCACGACCGCGTTCGCGGGGCGTCCGAAGGAGCGGTCGAAGACGAGATCATCGCCGTCGAGGCGATAGCTCACGCTGTCGGTGTACGTCTCCGAGATGCGAAGCCGCACCGATTCGCCCGCCTTCACCGGCGCGAAGTGAATGACGACGACTTCGGTTTCATCCTTTACCTGCTCACCGATGTCGAGCTTGGCGCGCGTGATGACGTCGCCCTTCAGCGTTTCGACGCGCAGCTGTTCGCCGGTATCGAGAACGCGCCCGCTCGGGCGCGACGACCTGCTGCCGGCGCGTACGACATTCAGATACTTGTCGGTGCCGGGCCGCGCTTCGGTGTAGTCGTGATAGAGGTCGAACGAGTGCGTCTCCGGCTGCTGCAAAAAGTAGACGATTTCGCGATCCTGATGAGCGCGCTCGGACAGCCGCGTGGCGCGTGAGGAGCTTTGGGCGGCGAGCGGAGTCGCCGCGCCAAGGATGCCCAGCGCGATACTCGTTAGGCAGGCGGCGCGCGTCATGGGAGCGTCCTCGCCTTGAGCGTGAGCGGCACTTCGGCGGAGCCGATGTTCATAAAGGAAACGAGCAGGCGGCCGTCGGCTTGGCGGATCACCTGTGACGGATAGTTGCAGGAGATGAGCTCGTATCCGGCCGGCAGGAGCACGGAATTTCGTTTGATGCTAAGTAGTCGCGAGAAAATCACGAGACCGTCCTGCACGAAGTAGCTCTTTGCGTCCTCGTAGGTCTTGTCGATCAGCAGGCGCACCTCGCCCTCGGCGGGAACGGGGCGGGCCAGCGTCACCTTGATGTAGTCGCCGCTCGTGTCGGCGTTGCGAACGCCACCCGCGCGCGCCTCGGCGCCGCGAACGACGGCGAAGGGAAGGGGCCGTCCGGTCATGCGATCGTTCACGTGCTCGTCGGTGGCGATGCTGCCTTTTCGGATCGGATTGTAGTACGCGGTCATCCCCGCGGTCGTGGCGGTGATCTCGTACACGATCCGGAATTTGCCGGAGCCCGGTGCGAGGAGCTCGTATCGGGTGTAGGCGTCCGATTCTGTTTGGACGAGCGGTGCCTGTGACTGGGCGATGGCGGGGATCGCTAGAAGTACCGCGAGCAGATTTCGTGTCATGGTGCACCGCGTGTCAGAGACGTATTAGTCGCCCTTGTTTTCGTCGGACTTGATGAAGATCGACAACAGCGCGCTCACGATGCTGATGACCAACGAGCCGACGACCGCGGGGAAAAAGCCGCCGACGTGAAAGTTGAAACCGAGCGCCGTCGAGGCGTAGCTGGTGAGCAGCAGCAGAAAGCCGTTGATGACGAAGATGAATAGCCCGAGCGTGATGATCACGACAGGGAGGGCGAGCATCTTGAGCATCGTTCCGACGAAGGCGTTGATGATGCCGAACAGGAGGGCGACGCCGAGCAGGCCCATGGCGTCGCCGGCGTAGCTGATGCCGGGAACGATGCGCGTCGCCACGAAGAGGGCGGCGGCGGTGATCAGGAGTCGGAGGAGAAATCGCACGGTACGTTGGGGAAGAAGGGGAGGTGGAAGGGCTCCACTGGTGCTTTACGACCATAGCGTTGCAATGTTGCGCCGAGGGCGTCTACTTTGTAACACAAAGTACTTGACGAGTGCTGCCTCTCCGGTTATCTCTTCCATCATGGCCATGAGCCGCGTCGATACCGCTGATGATCACGACGAGCCGCCCGCCCTTCAAGCGCGCGCGCTCGACGATCTTCGCTACATCCGCCAGACGATGGAGAACGCGTCGTTCTTCACCGCCTTCTCAGGATGGGGACTCATGCTCGTGGGCGCGAGCGCGATCGCCGCGGGGTGGCTGGCGCCGCGCCAGCCGCACTCGGTGAAAATCTGGATCGCGGACGCCGTATTCTCGCTCGCCATCGGCGCGATGACGACGACCTTCAAGGCGCGCACGGCCAAACAGCCGCTCGTGTCTGGCCCGGTGCGCAAGTTCGCGCTCAGCTTCGCGCCGGCGATTCTGGTTGGCGCGCTGCTCACGCTGGCGCTGCTGCGCGCCGGCCTGCTCGATCTCTTGCCGGGCGCGTGGCTCCTGCTCTATGGAGCCGGCGTCGCCGCGGGCGGCGCGTTCTCGGTTCGAGCCATTCCCGTCATGGGGATGTGCTTTCTCGCGCTCGGAGCCGTCGCGCTGTTCGGGCCGGCCGCGTGGGGAAACGGCCTGCTGGTCGCGGGCTTCGGCGGGCTGCACTTGATCTTTGGGGCTCTCATCGCAAGGAGATACGGTGGCTGATTCCAACGCCGCGCGCCGCAAGCGGACGGAACAGGGCGAGACCGCGCGGCAACCGCTGCGCGGAGTGCGGGGCCGCGCCGCCGCCGACGAATCGCTCGAGCTCGACTCGCTGATTCACCATCGCATGCGGCTCGGCATCGTGAGCGCGCTCGCGGCCAACGAGTCGCTAACCTTCAACGAGCTGAAGGCGCTCATGAACACGACCGACGGCAACCTCAGCGTCCACGCACGGAAGCTGGAGGATGCGCACTACGTCACGGTGTCAAAGTCGTTCGCGGCGCGTCGGCCCCGAACGGAATACCAGCTCGCTCCCGCCGGCCGGCGCGCGCTGCAGCGCTACCTCGATCACATGGAAGCGTTGATTCGCGCCGCGCGCACGACCCTCGACCGCTGACGGAACTCACGACGCACACCCACACGCATTCGCCTCTTTTTTTTCTCGCGAGACTTTACGATGCCAAGTGCTTTACGTAATACGATGCCGCCCAGCAAGCTCCACGTCGCCATCATCATGGACGGCAACGGACGTTGGGCAACGGCGCGCGCGATGCCGCGCGCGGCCGGCCATCGCGCCGGCGCCGAAGCGGTGCGCCGGGTGGTCGAGGCCGCGCCTCAGCTCGGGGTCGGCACGCTCACGCTCTTCGCCTTTTCCGCCGACAACTGGAAGCGTCCCGCGCACGAAGTCACCACCCTCATGCGGCTGCTCCGAGCGCATCTCGCATCGGAGACGCCGAAGTTGGTGGCCAACGGCGTGCGCCTCTCGATCATCGGGCGGCGCGATCGCCTCAGCCCGGGCTTGCGGGGTGCAGTCGAATGCGCCGAGCACGAGACGGCGCGCGGGCGCACCTTGCACCTGCGCGTCGCGATCGACTACTCGGCGCGCGATGCCATCGTCGCGGCGTCGATGGAAGCGGTGAAGCGCGCAATGGAATTGCCGTCTGCGCAAGACCATCACCACTCCAACGCGCCAATGCTCCTGTCCTCGCGCAACGGGCCGCCCGACCTCTCTCGCGCCGAATTCGGGCAGCTGCTCGCCGAAGCCTGTGGCCCCCCCTCCTCGGCCGCGCCCGACGTCGACCTCGTCATCCGCACCAGCGGCGAACAGCGCCTGAGCGACTTTCTTCTCTGGGAATGCGCCTACGCCGAGCTCTACTTCACCTCGCGACTCTGGCCCGAGTTCAACGGCGACGACCTCGCCCGCGCACTGGAGGAATACCACGCCCGCGAACGCCGCTTCGGCGCCCTGCCCGATGCCGCTGCCGGCTGACGTCGCGAAGCGGCGATGTTCTCAGTCCCGCCGTCGAACCGACATCTGACTTCTGACATCTGACGTCTCCCGACAATGCCCATAGCCCTCGCCCTCTCCCAGCCTTCAGTCGTGCGCCGCCTATGGCTCGGCTCCGCCGCCATCGCCGCACTGGGAACCATTCTCTGCTTCGACGCCCTCCCCGGCGTCAACTGGCCACTCTGGACCGTCACGGCCACCGTCGGATTCGTCGCGTTTCAACGCGGCGCCGGAAAAACCGTCACGTGGGACAGGCTCGTTCCGCTCCTGCTCGCCTGCCTGCTCTCGGGCGGCGCGGCGGTCACGGCGGATCCGCGATTTCAGGGGTTGATCCTCATCACGGTCATGATGCTTGGCGCGCTCTCGACACTCATCGCCAGCGGCACCGAGACCGAGCGCGTGGGGCCCGAGACGATCGTGTTCGCGCCGATCGCCGCCGGACTGCAGGTGGTCAATGAAACGACCAAGCGCGTCGGCGAAGCGGCGAAGCTCCTCAGCGCGGAGCGGAGCCTGTCGGTGCTGCGCGGCGCGGCCATCGCGCTGCCGATCGTCGGACTATTCGCCCTGCTGCTCAGCGGCGCCGACCAGACGCTCGCTGCCTGGCGTGATGCCCTCGGCCGTGCGCTCGGCGAATTCACATTCATTCCGCGCACGATGTTTTTCGGAATGCTCGGTGTGATCGTACTCGGCGCGTACGGCATCGCGATGCGTCATGAAAAGCGCGAGAGCTTCATCGCGATGCGCACGCGTACCACGTCGGCGTGGCTGAGTGGCACAGAACGATTGATGGTCCTCGGCGGAGTCGCGGCGCTCTTCGCTCTCTTTTTCGTGCTGCAGCTCTCGCATCTCTTCGGCAACGTCGGCGCCGCGGTTGGCAGCGGCGTCACCTACGCCGACACGGTGCACCAGGGATTCGGTGAGCTCAGCATCTGCGCGACGCTCTGCGCGCTGCTCATCATCACGGTGGACAAGGTCGCCGCGCGAGGCGTGCACGAGGGCAAGGTGCGCGCGCTCGCGCTGGTGCTCGTCGTCGAGACACAGCTTCTCCTCCTCTCGGCGTACCACCGCGTCGACCTGTACGCCAACGCGTACGGCTACACCACTCAGCGGCTGTACGTGCAGGTGTACCTCGCCGTCGTGTCGGTGGTGCTGGCGATGTTGGCGTGGGAAGTCTGGGGCGCGATCGACGTGCCGCGGCTCGTGCGTCGCACCGCGACCGCCGGCGCGCTCGCGCTGACCGCGCTCACCTACTGGAATCATCACGCCTGGATCGCGCGGCAGAACGTCGATCGGTTCGCGGTCACGGGAAAGATCGACACCCACTACCTGGCGAACGACCTGGCGCCGGATGCGATTCCGCAGGTCGCCGCACTGTTGCCCCGGCTCTCGGCAAAGGATGCCGCCTGGACGAGCACCTGCCTGCGCAGCCTGTATCTCTCGCATCCGCGGCTCGACGGCTCCGGCGCATGGTTCGAGTGGAATGCCCGCCGGGCGGCGGTTCGGCCTGCGCTCCTCAAAGCCGGTGTGATCGACCGTAGCGACGTTGCCGGGAGCCACGCCCGGGCCGAGCCTTCATGCTTCTGATGTTCCGAGCCGATACTCAAGGGCAACGTGCGCGGTGGCCCCGTACCCGCCTGGTTTCGGGGTCGCCGAGCGTGCATTTCGAGCTAGGCGCGCTACATTCCGCGCCGCGCACCGTTCCGCCGAGGGTACATGGAGCCGACTGTCTACCCACCCGAGACCATCGAAGGGTGGTACGCCTTACATCAAATATTCGCCCTCGACCGGGTCGCCACGCGAAGCGTGACGGCGCTGGGCCTGGAGAGCATGTCGGAGAGCGCCGCCTCGGCCATCAAAGAGATCGGCTCCCCGAAGGACGGAGGATGGAGCGTGCTCGCGCCGCTCATCGGCTCGCGCGCCGACGTGATGCTCATCCACTTTCGTCCGTCGCTCGATGACATCGCCGGCGTGCAGCGTCGCATCGCGCGCGAAGGGCTGTTCGATCTCTTTCGGCCGATCGTCAGCTATCTGAGCGTGACGGAGGCCGGCCTCTACAATGTCACGGCCGACCTCGCGCGCGACGTAAAGAAGCGCGACGGCGCCATCCGCGACAGCGAGTACAACGCCGCGTTGGCCGAGCGCATCGCCCAGGAGCGCAACGCGCCGCACGTGCGCAAGCGACTGTATCCGGTGATTCCGGAATCGATGCCGTTCGTCTCGTTCTCGATGATGAACCGCAGGCGCGACGCCGGCGCGAACTGGTACACGCTCTCGCTCGAAGAGCGGAGCCGGATGATGCGCGCTCACGGGCTGACGACGCGTCGATTCGCGGGACGCGTGACGCAGATCCAAACCGGCTCGGTCGGACTGGACGCCTGGGAGTGGGGGATGACGGCGTTCGCCAAGGACGCGCTCGACTTCAAGAAGCTGGTGACGGAGTCGCGCTTCGACGAAGCCAACGCCAAGTACGGGGAGTTCGGGGAGCAGTTCGTGGGAAAGATTACCACGGGCGATCAGTGGCTCGCCGCCTTGGTATAGCCGCGGATTTCTGTCGCTTCTGCAAGAGCAAGAAGCAGCCGCAGATTTACGCAGATGAACGCAGATCGATCGGGATGGGCTGGGAGTGTCGGCGCGCTTGATCGATTTTGTGTTGTTGTACAAAAACATGAACAACCAGACCGCACGCGATGCAGGCCGGATGCGCGCGGATACAATCTGCGTTCATCTGCGTTCATCTGCGGCTGCTTGGCTCTTGCTCTGGTCTGCGGCTCCAAGCCCGACCATCTCGAGCAGCTTGAGCGCGTTGGCGGACGTAGCCAAACCGGGTCGCAGCAGATAGTCGAAGCTCATCACGGTCGATCCGTTCTCGACGCCGAACGTCTCGCTGAAGTGCACCGGCGCCGCCGCCTTCGCGAGCTCGCCATCCGCGGCCAGTGCGAGGTCGTGCGAGGTGACGGCGCCGATCGCGTTCGCATGCAACAGATGTCCGAGAATGACGCGCGCCGCGACCTGGCGCTCGGCGGTGTTGGTGCCGTGGAGAATCTCGTCGAGCAGGTAGAGAAAGGGCGCGCCCTTCGCCGCGCGCGCCGCATCTACGAGAGCCTTGAGCCGGTACAGCTCGGCCATGAAGAGCGACACGCCGCGCTCGAGCGAATCTTCGACGCGCATACTGGTGAAGATGTCGGCTAGCGGCAGGGACATACGCGTGGCGCATACCGGACCGCCGGCGCGCGCGAGCACGACGTTCGAGCCGATGGCGCGGAGCAGCGTGCTCTTGCCCGACATGTTCGAGCCGGTGACGAGCAGCACCGTGCCGGCCGGACCGACCGTCACATCGTTGGCGACGCGCGACGTGGCGGGGAGCAGGGGATGGGCGAGCGCGCTGCTCTCGATCAGTGCCGCTGCGCCTTCCCGAATCTCGGGAAAGCACCAGCCGGGATTGTCGTGGGCGAGCGTCGCCAATGCGGCGAGCGATTCGATGTCTCCGAGCGCGGCCAGCCAGTCGCGCACGTGCGCGCCGGAGCTGCGCTGCCATCGCTCGAGCCGCCAGACTGCGTGAAAGTCCCAGAGCAGAAGCAGCTGCAACACGCCGTGCATCATTCCGGAGTAGCGTATTTCCCCGAGCGCGAGTGCCGAGTCGAGCGTGCGAAGCTGGGCGCAGGCGCCGCCCTGCTTGGCCAGTCGATCGTGCAACCCGCGAAGCATCGGCGTTTCGGCCTGTTCGCGCTCCAGCGCCTCGAACATCGGCGCATGCTCGCGCAGTCCGGTGGCGCGCGCGGTGGCGCGATCGAGCGTCGCGCGCAGGCGTGCAGAGAATGCGCCGAGCAGGAGGATCCCCATCAGCATCGGAATCATCCAGTACGGCACGTCGATCACTCCGGCGGCGTGCAGTATCATCCCGATGAAAACCGTGACCGGGATGAGGCGTGCGGCCCAGATCGCCACCACATGCGAATGCAGCCATGTGTCGCCTTCGGCCCACTCGAGAAAGCGAGCCAGCGAGTCTTCGCGCAGCTCACCGGCGTCGAGCGCCAGCGCATGGAGCGTTTCGCGCAGCTCGTCGCGCGTGGTAAGCTCGCGCACTGAATCCTGTCGGGCGCGAACCTCGCCCGCATTCGACGTCGGCGCAACGAGCCAGCGCAGCAGCGTCGGCCGGCCGGGGTTCGCGCTCACCGTGTCGAGCAGCGTGAAGAGCGATGCGTGGCCGACGACGTCGAGATCGCGCGCGTACGGGTGGTCGGGCAGGGCGGGCACGTCGCTCGCGCGCGGCTGCGGGATCGCATCCCAATCGCGCAGCACGCGGCGCACGCCCATCTCGTTGACCGCCCGCAGCCGATCGTGCCGGGCGACGCGCGCACGCTCGGCCCGGTGTGCGCGAACGAGAGCGATGAAGGTCGCCAGGAAGAGCGCCGCAACGAGGAGCGCGGCTGTTTGCGCTCGCGGCCATTGCAACGAGGCGACTATGGCGAGCACGAGTGCCGCCATCGTCGCGAGGCGAAGCCACGACAATCGATCGGCGCGACGCCGCGCGGCATCGAGCGCCGAGGCGTGGAGTGCGGCGCGGTCGCGGTAGCTCGACGCCGGATCCGCGACTGCGTTGCGTGCTGCTTGTTGCGTGTTGTCGGCTTGTTGCGTGGCGGCTCTGGGCACGGCGCAACTTACGCGTGGCCCGCGACGGCTCGCTATGGTGACACTCCGAGCCCGCTGCGTCCGTAGTCGCCGCAGGAATCTTCCCGCCGTCTCACACGGAGCATCACGCCTATGTCCGCTTTCGCGCTGAACGATTTTCGCCATTCATTGCGCAAGCTCGGTCGCGCGCCGGGCTTCACTGCCGCGACGATCTTCACCCTCGCGCTCGGCATCGGCGCGACGACCGCCATCTTCAGCGTCGTCGACGGCGTCATGCTGCGACCGCTGCCCTACGACCAGTCCGCGCGGCTCGTCGGTCTATGGCATTCGGCGAAGGGAGTCGGGCTCGACGAAGTGCAGCAATCGGACGGCACCTATCTCCTCTATAGAAAGAATGGCCGGGCGTTCGAGGACATCGCCATCTATCAGAACAGCGCGCTCACACTGGCCGACGCCGCGCGCAACATCGATCCGCGACGGATTCCGGCGGCGGAAATCACCGCGAGCATGCTGCCCACGCTGCGCGTGAAGCCGCTGGCGGGCCGCGCGATCTCCGAGGCGGACGACATGCCGAACGGCCCGCTCGTCGCGATGCTCAGCGAGCGACTGTGGCGCGGCCAATTCGGCGGCGATCCTGCGCTGCTCGGTCGCACCATCCAGATCAACGGCCGGTCGCGCGAGGTGATCGGCATTCTGCCGCGGAGCTTCGCCTTTCCATTGGCCGAGACGGACATTTGGATCCCGATGCAGATCGATCCGGCGCACGTGAACGAAGCGAACTTCAACTACAACGCGATCGCGAGGCTCAAGGCCGGCCAGACCATCGCAAGCGCGAGCGCCGACGTCGAGCGCATGCTCGCGCTGCTTCCCGATGTTTATCCGGGACCGATGACCGCGGGCGTGCTCAAGAGCGCGCAGTTCCATGCCATGGCGCGTCCGATGCGCGACGATGTCGTGGGTGACATCGCGCGCGTGCTGTGGATCTTGCTCGGCACCGTCGCGGTCGTGCTGCTGATCGCCTGCGCCAATGTCGCGAATCTCTTTCTCGTGCGAGCCGAATCGCGACAGAAGGAGCTGGCCGTGCGCACCGCACTGGGCGCCGGCCGTTGGGAAGTGCTGCGCCATTTTCTCAGCGAGAGTCTGATCCTGGCGCTGTTCGGCGGCGCGCTCGGCGTGGCGATGGCGACCATTGGAGTCAAGATCCTCAAGACGACCGACGCGGCGAAGATTCCAAGATTGAACGAGATCGCCGTCGATGGCCGGGTGATGCTCTTCGCGCTCGGCGTCAGCGCGCTGGCGGCGATGCTGTTCAGCGCGATTCCCATTCTGCGCTATGGTGCGCCGAATCTGTCGCTCGTACTCAAGGAGGGCGGGCGCGCCTCCACCGGCGGCCGCGAGAAGCATCGTGCGCGGAACGCTCTCGTCATCGCGCAGATGGCGCTCGCGCTCGTGCTGTTGTGCGGATCAGGGTTGATGCTGCGCAGCTTCGCGAAGCTGAACGCCGTCAAGCCCGGCTTCGATGCGGAGCAGGTGATGACTTTCCGCGTCTCACTTCCGTCGGCGACGTACAAGAATGGGAAGGAGGTCGCCCGCTTCTTCGCGCAGGCAACCGACCGGTTCGCGCAGATCGCCGGCGTCCAGTCCGTGGCGACGGTGCGCTGGCTGCCATTGAAGGAGGAAGGCCGGAGCAATAGTGGCACCTGGATCGAGGAGTTTCCGATTCCCGAGGGCGGAGTGCCGCCGGTCCTGTTCAACACCAACGCGAGCGAAGGCTATTTCCGCACGATGAGAATTCCGCTGCTCGAGGGACGCGACTTCGACCGCGCGGATCGTGAGCGTCCCTCCGGCGGCATTCTGATCAACCACGCCATGGCCGAGAAGTTCTGGAAGGGGAAGAGTCCGATCGGCAAGCGCTTGCACGAGGGACCGGTGGGCCCATGGTCGACCATCGTCGGCGTGGTGGGCGACGTGCGGAACAACTCGCTGGCCGAAGCGCCGGCGCCGAATATTTACTTTCCGGCGCTGATGCTCGACACCGCCAACTTCGAGCCGAACATGTCGTTCGTCATTCGCACCGCGGGCGAGCCGACCGCCGTGATGCCGGCTGTGCGCGAGGTGATGCACTCGCTCGATCCCTCGCTGGCGCTCTTTCAGGTGCAAGCGATGCGCGACGTCGTCCGCGCGTCGACCGCGCGCACCTCGTTCACCATGCTGCTGCTCGGCATCGCATCGACGATCGCGCTGATTCTCGGCGCGATCGGCGTCTACGGCGTGATCTCGTACATGGTGAGCCTGCGCACGCGCGAGATCGGCATCCGCATGGCGCTCGGCGCGCAGCGCGGCGAGGTGAGCGCGATGATCGCGCGCGATGGGATCACGTTGGCGGCAGTCGGCGCGATCGTGGGCCTGGTGGCGGCGATGCTGGTCACGCGATCGCTGCGCGCCCTTCTATTTGATGTCAGCCCTACCGATCCGCTGACGCTCGGCGGCGTGACGCTGGTGTTGGTGGTGGTGGCGGCGATCGCGAGCTGGCTGCCGGCGCGACGGGCATCGCGGGTGGATCCGCTGGCGGCGCTGAGGGCGGAGTGAGGCAGGGGTTGGGGGCTTGGGGCTAGGGGCTGGGGCGAGGGGCTGACTAAGGCACTAGGTTCGGCGGCGTGGATTTCGATTCGCGCCCCAGCCCCTAGCCCCCAGCCCCCAGCCCCACCTTCCCTCATGGCCAACTCGTCCCCGCTCACCCCCGACGTCGACCCCACCGCCACGCCCGAGCCGCGCCCCGATGCGCCGGAGCCCAATCTCGAGAAGCTCGGCGAAGCCGTGCGCGATACGGCGACCGTGCGGTCGCTGGCGCTCACCGGACTGTTTCTCATTGCGCTGTTCTACGCGCTCCAGGCGGGGCGGGAGGTATTTCTTCCGCTGACGCTGGCGGTGCTGTTCAACTTTCTGTTCAGTCCGGTGATCCGGGCGATGTCGAGACTGCGGATCCCGACCCCGATCAGCGCGGCGATCGTCGTGCTCGGGCTGATCGGTCTGATCATCCTGGGCGTGCAGCAGCTGACGGCGCCGGCGGAGGCGTGGTTGGCGCGAGCGCCGCGGACCATGGCGGTGCTGAACGAGAAGATGCGCATCATCCGGAAGCCGATGGATAGGATGACGAAGACCGCCGAACAGGTCGCGCAGGTGGCGACCGCCACGCCTGAGCCACCGCCGACGACGAAAGCGCCGACCGTCGTCGTGCAGCAGGGTCCATCGTTCTCGTCGCGCTTCGTCGGCTCGACGCAGAGCTTGTTGGCGAGCGCGCTCGAGATTCTCATTCTGCTGTATTTCCTGCTGGCCGCCGGCGACATGTTTTTGCAGAAGTTGATCAAAGTGCTGCCGCACTTCCGCGACAAGAAGCGCGCGGTGACGATCATGCGCGAAGTCGAAGCGTCGACGTCGATTTATCTGGGGACGATCGCGCTGCTCAACATCACCGAGGGCGCCGTGGTGGCGGCGGTGCTGTGGTTGCTCCACATGCCGAACGCGCCGCTGTGGGGAGTGCTCGTGGCGCTGCTCGAGTTCGTGCCGTACGTCGGCGCGGCGACGATGGTGGCGGTGCTCACGCTCGCCGGTCTGACGACCTTCCCGACGATCGGGCAGGGTTTACTCATTCCCGGCGGCTTTCTCGTCGTCAATCTGCTGTGGAGCAATGTCGTGAGCCCGATCGTGCTCGGGCGGCGGCTGACGCTCAACCCGCTGGCGATCTTCGTGAGCGTGATGGTGTTCTGGCAACTGTGGGGGATCGCGGGCGGATTCGTCGCGGTTCCGTTGGTGGCGACGGTGAAGATTTTTTGCGATCACATCGAGAGTTTGGCGCCGCTCGGGGAGTTTCTTGGGAAGTGAGGCGGGGTTGGGCTCGGCGCCTAGCACTTCAATGTGATGCGTCGCTAGATTCCAACGCTCATCGCGGGACGTAGCGCAGTCCGGTAGCGCACCTGAATGGGGTTCAGGGGGTCGCGGGTTCGAATCCCGCCGTCCCGAT
>JBBROY010000001.1:0-295028 GCA_038228795.1 Gemmatimonadales bacterium | reverse complement strand
AATGTCGACCCGATCCGTTCCGGCGTCGGCATCACGGCGCTCCAGGTCACGAGCACGTCGGCGACCGACGAATCGTCGACCACGTCGAAGGTGACGCCGAGCCCGAGCTCGCTCCACCGGCGGAAGGCGGCGCGTGTGGTGCTCGTGAACTCGGGATCGAACCCACGCTCGCGCGAGCGCGGCTCGACCCACACGTGAACCGGCTCGGCCAGCGAATCAGTGCGGGTCGGCCATCGAATGACCACGCCGCCGTTTGCCTTGAGCACCGCCGGCAGATAGCTGTCGCCCTGCGCTTGGCGCAGCACTTCCCTCGTGTTGTCCGCCGTCGCGCTGTCGGGCGCGGTGGCGCGATCGCTATCGGGTACGCCGCCGCGCCGCCGCCGCCAATACGAGGGATCGCGCGCGGCGGTATAGAGACGCGCAAGCTGAATGTCGACGATCCAGCGTGGAGGCCGATAGTGCTCGCTCAGCGTCTGCATCCGTTCGAGCTGACTCTCGTATGCCTGTGCCACCCGCGTGCTGTCCTCATGCGAGAGACGCATCAACGCCCGCGCAGTCGGATCGACCGCCGCGGATGGTTTGGAGCGACCAGGCGACGAGACGACCTCGACGACCACGACCGCCGTGAGGGCGAGCGCGACGACCACCTTGATCAGCGAGGCCGCGGGCAGCGTCGGCATGCGGGGAATCTATGGGATGGCCGCGGATGGCCGTGCAAGAAGCACAAAAAGCAGCCGCGGACACCTCTTCCGGCAACGGCTGTCAGAGCACATTCATTGATGATGCCAACCCCCTCTCGAATCACTGGCGCGCTCGCATTTGCTCTGGCCCTTTCTCTGGTCGCTCCAACGCGCGCGCCAGCGCAGTCCGGCGGCATTTCAGCCACGGAGTACGGCGCACGCCGCGACGCGCTTGCCGCATCGATCGACTCCGGCGCGGTGATCGTGTTCGGCGCGCGCGAGCCGGCGCACCACTATCCACGCTTTGCGCAGCTTCCGTCCTTCAACTACCTGACGGGCTACGATGAGCCCGACGCCGCGCTGCTGATCGTCAAGCGCAGCGGCTCGGTGACGAGCACGCTCTTCGTGACTCCTGTGGACGCGATTGGCGAGATCTTCAACGGCCGGCGCGCGACGGACGAGGAAATTCGCGGCAAGACCGGCCTCGCGTCGCGATCGTTCGCCGAGCTCAAGCCGATGCTCGATGCGCTCGCCGATCGGTTGCCGCTGTATGCCGTGAACGACGTGTACTCGGCCGACTTCGCGTCGTTCGACACGCTGACGTACGGAAAGAGCTTCGTGAAAGCGATGCGGGCGGAGCACCCGTCGCTTCGCCTAGCCAGTGCCGACGCCGCGCTCCGCGCCCTGCGTGCCAAGAAGAGCGCTGCCGAGCTGTTGCTGGTGCGCAAGGCGGTGGACATCAGTGTTGCGGGACACAAGGCAGGCCTGTGCGCCATCAAGCCGAGCGCGGGTGAGAACAACGTACAAGCAATGATGGAGTACGTCTTCAGAAATCAGGGCGCGGACGGCCCGGGCTACGCGTCGATCGTCGGCTCGGGCCCGAACGGGACGACGCTGCACTACGACCGCGACGAGCGTACGATGAACGCGGGCGAAATGGTGGTGATGGATGTCGCCGCCCAATACCACGGCTACTCGGCCGATGTCACGCGCACCGCACCGGTCAGCGGCACCTTCACGCCGGAGCAGCGCGCGATCTACCAGGTTGTGCGCGACGCGCAGGCCGCGGCGGAGCGCCAGGCAAAGATCGGCGCGCCGGGCCATCTGATGGCAGATTCGGCCAACGCATCGATGGCGGCCGGCCTGGCCAAGCTCGGCCTGATCGAGTCGGCGGACGCCACGTTCGATCCGCCATGGAAGGACCGCTGCGCGCGCATCGCCGCGACGTGCACCCAGCGCTACCTGTTCATGCCGCACGGGCTGGGACACGGCATTGGACTCGACGTGCACGATCCCGCGCAATATTCGTCAGGCGCGGACGCTACCATGCAGCCCGGCGACGCGTTCACGATCGAGCCGGGCGTCTACGTGCGGCCGAACATTCTGGACAACTTGCCGGACACGCCAAAGAACCGGGCAATGATTAGCCGACTGAGGTCTACGATCCAACGGTACACGAACATTGGCATCAGGATCGAGGATGACTATGTGGTCACCGAAAGCGGAGTGGAATGGGTGTCGAGGGCACCGCGGGAAGCAAGCGAAATCGAGGCGAGCATGAAGAACTGCCCGGCGAGGGTCATTCCGTGACGTGGAAGATGTCAGACGTCAGACTTGCTACCGACAGCTACCAGTTACAGACATCCGACATCTGACGTCTGACATCTGCCCCTATGTATTCAACTTGTCTCTTCTGTAACTCTCCCCTAGGCACTAACGACCACATCGAGCCTTTCCCGGTGGGACGCCGCGTCGCGTTCGATCCGGCGAAGGGGCGGTTGTGGGCGGTGTGCGTGCAGTGCGGGCGGTGGAACCTCGCGCCGCTCGAGGAGCGGTGGGAGGCGATCGAAATTTGCGAGCGGCTCTTTCGCGCGACTTCGCTCCGCATCTCCACCGATAACATCGGGATGGCCGAGCTGAGGGGCGGGGTGCAGCTCATCCGCATCGGTCCTCCGGCGCAACGGCCGGAAATTGCCGCCTGGCGGTATGGGCGGCGGCTGCTGCAGCACGCGCGCCGCGACGCAAACGATTTCCGCGGTGTGGCGATGCTAACCATCGCGCAGGCGACGGAGCGAGGCATTCTCGCCATCCGCGATTCGATGAACGCCGCGGCGCGCATTGTTCCGTATTTCTTTCCCAACACGCGGCTCCGCTACGATGCGCTGACCTGGATCCGCATCCGCCGCCAGCGGCGCCGCGTGCTCGATGTGATCGATGGCGGCAACGGCGAGCGTGTCATCATCCGCTACGATCACCTCGAGCGCACCGAGCTCGTGCGGCCCGATCGCCTACAGCCCTGGCGTCTACGCATCGAGCACGACCTTGGCGAAACGACGCTCACCGGCGATGCCGGCCTGCGAACAGCCGGCAAGCTCCTCGCGGCGCTCAACGGATTCGGCGCGACGCAGGGGGAAGTGCAGTACGCGCTCTCGAAGCTCGAGGACGCCGGCGATCCCGACGGATATTTCGCGCGCGTGGCCGCGCTGGCGCTGCGCACGGCGTGGGGCAAGAACCCAGAAGCCTCTCGAACCACGCCGGTCGACCGTCCCGATTCTTCCCTGGCCGAGCGTCTCGCGTTGCACATCACCAACCGCTCATTCCTCGGACGCGGCGGCATAGGCAG
This sequence comes from Gemmatimonadales bacterium, assembly GCA_038228795.1. Classification (GTDB taxonomy): domain Bacteria; phylum Gemmatimonadota; class Gemmatimonadetes; order Gemmatimonadales; family Gemmatimonadaceae; genus JALZAE01. The sequence goes on along the minus strand of JBBROY010000001.1, from coordinate 291,725 downwards.
TGAGCCGAGGACGGCGCTGCCGATGCTGCCGCTGGTGGACCGTCTCGCGCTCGAAATGGCGGCCAACGAGGATGCGGAGCGACGCGCGCTGCAAGGTGAGTTGGCGGAGCTCGAGGACGCATGGCGAGAAGCGGAGGAAATAGCGGCGATATCGGACGCCATGTTTTTGGAGCGACTGGTGCATCGGGCGTCGGATGCCGGCCGTCGGGCGTCGGGAAACGCGCTCTCGGCGCTTTTCGGTCGCGCTCGGCCGGCCTAATCCGACGCCTGACGCCTGACGCCCGATGCCCGATGCGCCGAAAAACATCCGCCGAACCATCGCCGATGGTCTGAGCAGACTTCCGGGACGGAAGGGCGAGCGGTTCGTCGAGCTGTTCAAGCATGGGACGCTGCTCGTGGAGCTCTATGCTCCGAGAGGCGCCGACCCGCAGCAACCGCACACGCGCGACGAGGCGTACATCGTGGTGAGCGGCAACGGCACCTTCTACATCGATGGCGCGCGCCACGAGTTCGGGGCGGGGGACTTTCTCTTCGCGGCCGCGGGCTCCGAGCATCGCTTCGAGCGGTTCAGCGATGATCTCGTGGTGTGGGTGCTGTTCTACGGGCCGGTTGGCGGCGAAGGCTGACGAGCGCGAGCCGCTACCTGCGTACACCGCAGGTCGCCAGCAATCGCCGCGGCGCGGGCGCGTTGGGAAAGAGATGCTGCGCCGCGCCGGCATGCGTCTTCACATCGCCGCAGCTCCGCTTGGCGCTGTATGCCTCGGCCAGCCGCATGTGGATGCGGTAGCTCCCCGGATCGGCGTGTGATGCGCGCTCGATCATGGCGATCCTATCGCCCGCGCTGAACTGCCCCATCGCGTAGAGCTGCATCGCGCTTCGCGCGGACAGGAACAACCCTACCAGGATCACGACGACGACGAGCCGTCTCCGGGCGGCGCTGGAGAGTACGATCACGCGCGCGGCATCAGGCGCCGGCGGCGAGAGCGCGCCGAGCGCGGCCCAGACGATCAATGTCGGCAACGCCAGCAGCAGAACGGCATCGAACGCGCCGACGATCATCGTCGCCGCGAGCGTCGCCAAGAGGGCGAGCGAACGCAGAAACTCCGTTGCGTCACGAGAGCGCCACATGCCGCGCACCGCACCCAACCCGATGGCGATGACGGCGATCAAGAGCAGCGCCACGGCCGGCATGCCACGCTCGCCGAGCGCGGCCATCCAGTCGCTGCTTGGCCACGGGTTGGCTGTCATCCCGGTATCGCGGTCGAGCGAGGGGTCGGTGTGCGGCGCGTATCGCGGATATTGTACGGGCCAATTGCCGGGACCGACGCCGAGCAGGGGATGTGCTTCGGCCATGTGCAGCGTGTTCTTGTACTGCACCACGCGTCCGTGTCCGCTCCCTTCCCTGTAGTTCACCACGCCGCGCACGGAATCGAGATAGGGCGATGCGCTGTTCCAGTCGAGCGTATTCGGAAGAAGCCAGGCACCGAGCGCGCCTACGATTGCCGCAAACACCAGCAGAGTGAATCGCCGGACGCGGGCGGCGTCGCGCCAGCGGGCGCGTCCGAGAAATCCGAAGAAGGCGAGCACGACCATACTCGCCGCGAGCGCGAGCCACGCGCCGCGCGACCGCGACATGAACAGCGCGCCGCTCAACACAAGCGACGCACCCGCGCCCACGAGCGCGCCGAAGGCGCCGCGCGCCTCCAGAGTGCACAATACGATCACCGGCACGCCGATCGCCGCGAGGTGGGCCACGAAATTACGATTGCCGAGCGTTCCGCCGGGCGCGCGGTTGACGCTCATGTACGCGCTCTCGATGCCATACGCTTGCGCAAGCGATGTCAGCGCCGCGAGCGTGACCGCGCACGCGACACCGATCAGGATGACACGTGCGAGTCCGTCGCGCACGAGCGATTTCGCGCTCCAGTACACCGCCGCGCCGCCCAGCGAGACGCCGAGTGCGCGCGACGCCAGCCACCAGTTGGCGGCGAACAGTGCCGAGATGGCGCTCAGCGCGAGGAAAGCCGCCAGCGCCATGTCGGCAACCGAGAGCGTCAGGCGCTTGGCGCTCGTCAGGCAGGCCGCGGCGGCGAGCGTCGCGACGATGAGGAGCGCCAGCTCCTTGGGGACGAAATAGCGGTCGAGGTCGAACGCCTTGTACGGCACGACCGCCAGCACGGAGACGATCGCGCCGATGGCGAGCACTCCGGCGGCGAAGCGGCCTGAGCCGCCACGGGCTGCTTGTTGCGTGGATCCGTCAGACTGCTTCATGCGACAAAGTTGCTACGCGCGCGCGTGCTTCGTAATGTCTCCGCCATCGGAGGCTTCGCATGTCACGCAGAATCGCAGCGCTCATCGCATTGCCGTTCCTCGCCGCGCCGAAGGCCGGTGCACAGATGCCGGCCGACTCGGCGCTGGTCGCCTACATCGCGTCGATCAAGGCGATCGACACGCACGCGCATCCCATGAAGGTCGTCGCGCCGGGGATGCCGGCCGATTCAGAGTTCGACGCGCTGCCGCTCGACGGCCTGCCGCCATCAGGCGCGCCGTACCGGCTACGACCGGAAAATCCGGAATGGATGGCGGGATGGCGGGCGCTCTACGGCTACCGATACGCCGACACGCTCACGGCGCACATGGCCGAGCTCAAGCAGTCGCGCGAACGCATCGCACGCGAGCGGGGTGATCATTTTCCGGATTGGGCGCTCGACCAGGCCGGCATCGACATCATGCTGGCGAACCGTGTGGTGATGGGCACGGGACTCGACGCGCGATTCCGCTGGGTACCCTTCGCCGATGCGCTGATGCTCCCGCTCGACACGCGAGGCGAAGCGACGCGCACGCCGGACACGCGCGCCCTGTACCCGCTCGAGACAAAGCTGCTCAATCGCTATTTGCGCGACCTCGGTCTCTCCAAAATTCCGGCGACGCTCGATGTGTACGAGCGCACCGTGCTCCTGCCGACGCTGGCGAAGCAACGCAAGGCCGGAGCGGTCGCGGTGAAGTTCGAGGCGGCGTATCTGCGAGCGCTCGACTTCGGGCCGGCTTCGGCGAGCGAGGCGAAACGCATCTACGCGAAATACGCCGCGGGCGGCATCCCCTCACGCGCCGAATACAAGACGCTGCAGGATCATCTCTTCCACTCGATCGCTCGCGAGGCGGGCCGGCTCGGCATGGCGGTGCACATTCACGCGACCGATGGCGGCGGCGGCTTCTACTCGGCGCGTGGCAGCGATCCGACGCTGCTCGAACCCACCTTCAACGATTCGACGCTGCGCGAAACGAACTTCGTGATCATCCACGGCGGGTGGCCGCTCACACGCCAGACCACGTCGATGCTGCACAAGCCAAACGTCTGGGCCGACATCTCGATGATGACCTTCGTTGCGCCGGTGCGCACGCTGGCCGGCGTGCTGCGCGAGTGGCTCGCGCTCGAGCCGGAGAAGGTGCTATTCGGCACCGATGCCTTCGGCACGCCCGATCAGGGGTGGGAAGAGATCGCGCTGCTGTCGTCGAATACGGCACGCGCGGCGCTGGCGATGGCGCTCAGTGACATGATGCGCGACGGTGAGATCACGCGCGACCGGGCGCAGCAGCTCGCACGGATGGTAATGCGCGAGAACGCCATCGCCGCCAATCACCTCGGGCCAATGGGCGGAGTGCGGCCGTAATGGCGACCAAGCGCGCCGCGATAACACGGTGACCGTCGGCGGCGGCGGTGATGGCGGCGCACGCCCATTGTTTCGCGATGAGTTCTCCAGCATCGCGGCGCAGTACGCGGTGTATCGCCCGATGTATCCCGGCGCGCTGTTCGACTTCGTGGTATCGCTGCCGGCACGGCGCGAGCTGGCGTGGGACTGCGCCACGGGCAACGGTCAGGCAGCGCGAGCGCTGGCGCCGATGTTCACGCGCGTGATCGCGACCGATGCGAGCACCGCGCAGCTAAAGCACGCCGCGCCCGCGGCGAACATCAAGTATCGCCGCGCGCACGCCGAGGAGAGCGGACTGGAGGCGAACTCGGTGGATCTCATCACGGTCGCGCAGGCGCTGCACTGGTTCGATCTCGACGCGTTCTTCGCCGAAGCGTCGCGCGTGCTGCGCGTGGGGGGCGCCATTGCCGTCTGGGGCTACGGCGACGCGCATCTCGATTCGCCCGCGCTCGACGGCATCCTCGGCCGGTTCTACGCGGAAAAGATCAAATCGTTCTGGCCGACGAATCGCGCGATCCTCGATACGGAATACCGCTCGATCACGATGCCGTTCACCGAGGTCGCCGCGCCGCCGATGGAGATGACGCGCGATTGGACGCTCGACGCATTCACCGGCTACGCACGCACCTGGTCGGCCACGCAGCAATACATAAAGATGCGCGGGCACGACCCGGTCGTGGAGCTAGCCGACGCGCTTCGGCCGCAATGGGGCGCGGCCGAGCGTCTCCACCGCATCACCTGGCCGGTGTGGATCCGCGCCAGCGTGCGAACGACCGCCTGATCTCGCGTCAGCCGAGCTCGGCCAGCAGCGCGTCACCCTCGGCACGCTTGCGTCGCGCGATGATGCCTTTCCACGGCGAGAGCATGCGATACGTCATGACGATCGCGCCCTTCCACGATGTCACGAAGCCCGCGCCTTCACGTCGGAGAAATCCTTGCGCCAGCCATCCCTCATAGGTTCGGAGGCCGTCGACGCCCTCGAACCGCATCGGATCCGGCCCACGCGTCAGAGGCACGCGTTTCGCAACGCCATTGCGCCGAGCGACGTGCACTTGGTGCGCGCGGTACAGGGCGATCTGGGTCAAAGACGCCGAGGAGTCGATGCTGTCGTTGAACGCAAGCTTCGGAAAGGGGCTGTGCAACTTGAGCACGCCCGCGGTGGTGGTGGTGACGCCGTCCTCCCAATCCGTACGGAAGTGGAGCAGCTGCCTCGGGCTCGCTATGGAGGCCGGAGATTCCGGCATCCACGTGGCGGCGACTACGGCGAGCTCCCCGGTCCGGGGATTCTCGAGCAGGACGCCGAACGACCGCGCGCCGTGTCCATGAGTGACGAAAGGGGCGGACGAGGTGAAGCCCAGCGCGTGCACGTCTTGTCCCACCGCCTCGACAAACGCGCGTGCCAGATCCGGTACCTCCGATCGATCTTCTTCGGTAGCGATGCGGTAGGAGATCGGTCCCATCTTCGACTTCGAATGGACGAGAATGGGACCGAGCCAGTACTTCCTCAGCGGGAAAAGGACGATCACGGCGACGATCGCGATGAGATAGATCACTCGAACTCCATCCGCGGTGGAGACTGCTGGTCGCCCACTCGCCCCGTCACGATATCCGCCTTCGCGTAGTTCTCGCCTTTCACCGGCGAACCGGCGAGCCGCCGCAGCATCGCGATCTGCCCCACGTGCGTGAAGGCGTCGGCGATCGGACCCTGAAAGAGCTGCTCGACGCCGCAGCCGAGCGGGGCGTCGGAGGCGAGAAACGCATCGAATCGCTCGAGCGCGGCGAAGAAGCGCGCAGTGCCTTCGTCCCACGACAACAGCTCCGAGTCGTGCCAGACCTGCTTGCCTTTCGCCATCGACAGTCCCCAGTCGAGCAGGTCGCCGATGTGCGCGAGGATCTGCGCGGGCGTTCGCGTCGCGTCACCCACGCGAAACGCGGCGACGGCGGCCGAGGCGCCGCGCAACGCCTTGCCCCCGCGATAGGCGAGCGTCGCGAGCGTGTGGCGGAGCATCGCGCGCTGTCCGGAGAGTGGGTCGCTCATGGCGCTCATCGTACCCTCAATGCTGGCGTCCGTCCACCTCGCGGCGCATCGTGTCATCAGGTGTAACGAGTTGTAATGAATTCGTGAGGCTTCAGCCCACTTGCTTGCGACAGAGAGGATCAAAGGCGAATCACAGATTTCGCCGATATGCGGATTGCCAACCGACCTCGACCTTCTTCACATGCCTCTGTCCCGGCGCACTTTTCTCAAGACCTCGGGCCTCGCCGCCGGCGCGCTGTCGATCGGCGCGATAGAGCACATTCGCGCGCACGACCTCTCCGCCGGAAACGATCGAGCCGGTCCTCCATCGGGCAAACCGCTTCGGATCCTGATTCTCGGCGGCACGGGATTCATCGGGCCGTACCAGGTCCGCTACGCCGTCGAGCGCGGGCATGCCGTCACCGTGTACAATCGCGGCCGGCACCAGGCCGATCTGCCGGCGAGCGTCGAACACCTGTCGGGCGACCGCGCGGTGGGCGACTACGCATCGCTCGCCGGAAAGACGTGGGACGTGGTCATCGACAATTCGGCCACGAATCCGAAGTGGGTGACCGAGTCGACAGCCGCGCTCAAGAATTCGGCGCAGCGCTACATCTACGTGTCGTCGACGGGCGTCTTCTATCCGTATCGCAAGCCGCCGATCGATGAGCGGACGGCGCCGGTGCTCGTCGATGGTCCGAAAGGCGACGAGTCGTGGAGCTACGCAGTCGCCAAGGCGCGCTCGGAGCGCGAAGCCGAGTCGGCGTTTCCCGGACGCGCGCTCATCGTGCGGCCGACATACATCGTCGGGCCCGGCGACACGTCGGACCGCTTTCCGTACTGGCCGCAGCGTCTGGCGCGCGGCGGCGAGCTGTTCGTGCCGGGAAAGCGCGACGACGCCGTCCAGCTCATCGACGTGCGCGATCTGACGGAATGGATGATTCGCATGGCCGAAGCGGGAGAGACCGGCGTCTACAACGCCGCGGGCCCGGGCTCCGTACTGCGGTGGGACGAGTGCATCTATGGAATGCACGCCGCGATCGCCAGCGATGTCACCTGGCGCTGGGTGGAGGACTACGCTTTTCTCACCAAGTACCAGCTCGACGAGGTCGTGCCCTGGGTGATGCTGAGCGGTGAGAATGTGGGGAGTGCATCGATCTCATCGGCGAAGGCCATCGCGAAGGGGCTCACGTATCGGGCGTTAGCAGTAACGACGGCGGACACACTTTCGTGGTGGAACTCTGGTGTACCGGCGACGCGAAAAGCGAAACCAAAGTTTCTGATCACGCCGGAGAAAGAAGTGGAGATGCTCGGGGAGTGGAGAAGACGTCAGACGTCAGATGTCAGACGCCAGTGACTGCACGAACTACTCGACCGAACTGCCAACCCGCCGTTTCTGACATCTGACGTCTACAACCGGAGACCCCAGTGCCGACCAATCGACGAGACTTCCTGAAAACTTCCGCGTTAGTCAGTGGGGCTGTTAGTGCGGGCATCATCCCTCAATTGCTCTCCGGAGCCGACGCTCCTCGGCGCGACGAAGAGTCGTCAGTCGTCAGTGCTCCGAAGCCACTTCGGATCTTGATCCTCGGCGGCACGGGATTCATCGGGCCGCACGAGGTGCGCTACGCGATGCAGCGCGGGCACAAGGTGACGCTGTTCAATCGCGGCAAGACGAATCCGGGACTCTTTCCCGATGTCGAGAAGCTCGAGGGCGATCGCGCAGTCGGAAACTACGCGTCGCTCAAGGGGCACGAGTGGGACGTCGTAATCGACAATCCGACGACCATTCCGCGTTGGGTGCGGCAGGCTGGCGAGGCGCTGAAGGGCCACGTGAAACAGTACGTCTTCATCTCGACCATCTCGGTCTACGAGAAGAGCGATCAGCCCGGCGCCGACGAAAGCGCGGCGGTCGCGACGACCACCGAGCCGGAGAGTGAGGATGCGCGTAAATACTATGGCGCGCTCAAAGCCATCTCGGAGAAGGAAGCCGAGAAGGCGTTTCCCGGACGCACGACGGTGATCCGGCCAGGACTGATCGTTGGTCCTGGTGACCTCACCGACCGCTTCACCTATTGGCCCGCGCGCATCGACAAGGGTGGCGAAGTGCTCGCGCCCGGCGACCCGACCGACGCCGTTCAGATCATCGACGCGCGCGATCTGGCCGAGTGGACGATTCGCGCCTGCGAGGAAAACATCTACGGCGTCTACAATGCGACGGGTCCCAGATCGCCGCTCACCATCTCCGAGATGCTCGGCGGCATCCGCGCGGTCACGACGTCGGACGCGCATCTCACCTGGGTCGACGCGCCGTTTCTCGAGGAGAACAAAGTGCGGCCGTGGAGCGACATGCCGGTGTGGATACCGGGTCGGGGCGGTGAGTACGCCGGCTTCGCGCGCAGAAATATCGACAAGGCGATCGCCAAGGGCCTCACCTTCCGTCCGCTGGCGTTGACGGCGAAGGATACGCTGGATTTTTACAACTCGGAACCGGACGATCGAAAGGAGAAGCTCCGCGCCGGACTCGCGCCGGCGCGCGAGAAGGAAGTGCTCGCGGCGTGGCACGCGAAGAAAAAGGCGTGAGCAATTCGTCGAACGGACCGAGCACGCGTGACTGACGTCAAGCAGCGCCCGTTCGACGCGCTCTTGGCGCGTCTGGTCGACGTGCGCCCCGACGAAGTGCGCGCCATGCTCGTCGCCTGCGCCTACTTCTTTTTCTTGATGTCGAGCTACTTCATCCTCCGCCCCATTCGCGACACGATGGCGGTGGCGGCCGGGGTATCGAAGCTGCCGTTCCTCTTCCTCGGCACGCTGACGGCGATGTTGATCTGCAATCCGATCTTCTCGGCGCTGGTCGTTCGCTATCCGGTGAAGAGGTTCATCGTTATCACGTATCAATTTTTCGTGCTCAACCTGCTCGCGTTCTATTTTCTGACCCGCGCGGGAGGGAACGAAGCGTGGCTCGGCCTAGCGTTCTTCTGGTGGACGAGCGTGTTCAACTTGTTCGTCCCGTCGCTGTTTTGGTGCTTCATGGCCGACACCTTCCGGAGTGAGCAGGCCAAGCGGCTGTTCGGCTTCATCGGTGTCGGCGGAACGCTCGGCTCGATCGCCGGCGCATGGCTCACCGGGCGGCTCGCATCGCGGATCGGCGCGGTAAACCTGCTGCTCGTATCGGTGACGCTGCTCGAGATCGCGGTGCTGATCGTCGTCTTCTTTCCCGCCAAGCAGGTGCGCGCCGCGATCGGCGACGCGGAGCCGGAGGAGATCGACCGCGGCAGGATTGGCGGCGGCGTTCTGGCCGGAATCACGCACGTCGCGCGCTCGCCGTACCTGCTCGGCATCTCGGCGTTCCTGATCCTGTACACGCTCGGCTCGACGGTGCTGTACTTCCAGCAAACGGAGATCATCGGCCGATTTTACGCGACGAAGGAATCGCGCATCGAGATCCTCGCCAACATCGAAGCGGCCGCGCAGACGCTGACCGCGCTGACGCAGATATTCTTGACGGGTCGAATCATTCGATGGATCGGCCTCGGAGCGACGTTGGCGATCATGCCGGCGATCAGCATGATCGGATTCGCCGCACTGAGCGCGAGCGCGCTCGGCGTGACGCCGCTGCTCGCCACATTCGTCGTGTTCTCGGTGCTCCGGCGGGGCAGCAATTTCGGGTTGACGAATCCGTCGATGGAGGCGCTGTTCACCGTCGTCAGCCGCGAGGACAAGTACAAGGCGAAGAGCTTCATCGAGACGTTCGTGTATCGGGCTGGCGATCAGCTCGGAGCATGGGGGTACGCGGGATTGGCCGCGCTCAGTCTCGGATTGGCGGGGATCGCTGGCGTCGCGGTTCCGCTGTCAGCGCTCTTCCTGGCGGTCGGAGTCTCGCTCGGGAGACGTCAGGCCGAACTGGCTACCAAGACTGAGCACCGACTGATTGGCCGAACCGATGACGCAACGTTGATGGCCGTGAGGCCGTGAGCGATGTCAGACGTCCGATGTCAGATGTCGGAAACAGCGGGTACTCAACTGGTGTTGGAGTGCTCACCGCTGTCGCTGACATCTGACGCCTGACATCTCCAATCATGCGCCTGCGCGCCAGACTACCCCTTGCGTTGTTGTCAGTTGCACTGATTCTCTCCGGTGTTCTGGTCTATAAAGCCTATTCCGCCGCGCGCTCTCAACGAGCCACCGCCGAGCGCACGCTCAAGGACTACGCCGCTTTCGCCACCTGGGCGTACGCCGAGCACGCGCGCCGGCAGATCCTGACGGCGCTGATCAGCACCTTCGTGCGGCACGTGTCGCGCGTCGATCCGAACTTGCCGCCGGACAAGCAGCCCAAACCGGGTGAGCTCGCGGAGTCGGCGCGCGAGATCGACGCATGGTGTCACTGTCTGCACGACGTGCACTTTTTTTTCCGCTACGACTGGCGCGACAACACGCTCGTCGTCGACGGCGTGCCGCCATCGGACGCGGTGCGCCGGTGGGTGCGCGATACCGTGGTCGCGCAGGGCCGGACGATGGAGACGCCGCGTGGCATACTGCCGCTCGCGTGGGGATCGTCCGGCACTGAGCCGCTGCACCGGCTCGGCGTCATTCTCACCAACGACTCTTACATGCTCGTCGTCGATCGCGTCGATGGAAGCGCGCGATTGCTCGGGTACGTCTTGTCGCGCGACCTGTTCGGCAAGCCGGTGGTGACCTACGGCTTCGAGAGCGATGCGGCTCCATTCGTGGCGCCACTGCTCGGCCGCATCATCGATCGCGAGACGCTCTTGCCGCCGTCGCTCATCCCCAAGATGCCGATCGATTCGGTGCTCGCCGTGACCGTGGCAGATCCGGTGGGCGACGTCGTCTACCGATCCTCGGCACGCATCCCGGCGGCGTACGCGGCCGGTGAGCGGCTCGACGATCGATTCGGCCGGCTCACCGTACGCGTCGCGCTGAGCCCGGCGATCGCCGACCAATTACTTGTCGGCGGACTGCCGCGCTCGCAGCTGCCCATGCTGCTCGTGCTGTTCGCGCTCACGGCGGGACTGGTGGTCGTGGCCGCGTTGCAGATTCGACGGCAGCAAGAGCTGGCGCGCATGCGGACTGAGTTCGTCTCCGGAGTGTCGCACGAGCTGCGCACGCCGCTGACGCAGATCCGGCTTTTCGCCGAGCTGCTCGAGCGCGACATCCTGAGCAATCCCGAGGAGCGCCGCCGCTCGGCGCGCGTGATCGATCAGGAAGCGCGGCGGCTCACGTACCTGGTGGAGAACATCTTGAGCTTCGCGAAGTCGGAGCACGGCGCGATGCATTTGCGTCGCGAGCCACTTGACGTCGCACGCGAGGTGCGCGATGTAGTCGATACCTTCGCGCCGCTCACCAACGCGCGGCGCGCCAAGGTCGAGGTCGAGGTCACTCCGGGCCTTGTTGCGCACGCCGACCGCTCCGCGCTTCGGCAGATGCTGCTCAACCTGTTGGACAACGCGCTCAAGTATGGGCCGCCGGGCCAGACGGTCACCGTGCGGGGAGAGCCCATGCCGAGCGGCGGCGTGCGCTTGATGGTCGACGACCGCGGACCTGGCGTGGAAGTACAGTCGCGCGAGCGCATCTTCGAGCCGTACTACCGTCTCGACCGCGACGCGCGCTCCGAGGTTGGCGGCAGCGGCATTGGCCTGGCCGTGGTGAATGAGCTTGTGGAACGACATGGTGGCAAAGCGAGCGTCGACACAGCGCCCGAGGGTGGTGCCCGCTTCATCATCGAGTTGCCGAATGAATATTCTCCTGACGCCCGGCCATCCGGCGTCGGTCGTCAGTCCTCAGAACGACCGATGGCCGAGCGCTCGACTGACATCTGACATTTGACATCTGCCCAACACATGCCACGAATACTGCTCGTCGAGGACAATCCCGATCTGGCCTTCGGCATCGCCAAAAGCCTGGAGGTCGAGGGTTTCGATGTCGTGACCGTCGGCGACGGGCCGGCCGGCGTCGAGCACGCGCGCCGTTTGAATCCCGATCTCATCATCCTCGATCTGATGTTGCCGGGCTTCGATGGCTATCAAGTGCTGGCCACCGTCCGCGCCGAGGACCATACCGTACCCGTGATGATTCTCACCGCCCGCGGCGACGAGCCCAACAAGCTGCACGGCTTCCGGCTCGGCGCGGACGACTATGTGACGAAGCCGTTCGGCGTCTCGGAGCTCATCGCCCGGGTGCGGGCATTGCTGCGGCGCGCGCACCCCGAGCTGCGGGGTCCGTCGTCGGTTCGCACGGTCGAGCACTTCGGCAACGTCACCGTCAACATGGCCACACGCGTCGTGACGCGCGACGACCGGCAGGTGCCACTCACGCCGAAAGCGTTCGACTTGCTCGTCGCGCTGATCAAGGGCGACGGCGCCGTCGCCACGCGGCACGATCTGCTGCGAGACGTGTGGGAGCACCGCGCCGAAGTGACGACTCGTACGGTCGACATCCACATCGCCGAGCTGCGTCGCAAGCTGGAGGAGGACGCCGCGGAGCCGCGCTACATATTGACCGTGTGGAAAGTTGGATATCGCTTGGATAAGAGGGGTTAGGTGCTAGGTGTCAGGTGCTGCGGCGCTGAATCGGACTGTGCGCGCCCGGCACCAGGCACCTAGCACCTAGCACCTAACCGCTGGCTCGTTGCCAGTGTCGAACCGCGTGCCCGCCGCCATATTTCATCCGAAAGCTGGTTCACAGCTAACAACAGGGTAAATGAAGTCAGCTGGTCTTCCCCTTCTCGCGACCGCGATTGCGGCCGCGAGTTTGTTCTGTGGCTCCGCGACGCGCGTCTTGGCGCAGCAGGAGTTCACAAAGCAAATGCTGCTCATCCCCGACTTCGAGGGACCGAACCGCGGGTTGGCCAAGAAAGCGGCCGACGTGGTGCGGTCGCAAATGGCGCGCGGGTCGAACAAGCGTGAGGTCGAGATCGTCGATCAGGGCGACGTCGAGACGATGCTCGAGAAGTCGGGGTTCAACACGGATTCGTCAGTCATGCCCTCGGTGCGCAAAACACTCATTCAGCGCTTTCGCGCCGATGAGTATCTGACGGGCGTCGTCGATCGGACCAAGGAAGGCCAGGTGCGCATCGTCGCGCGGCTCATTCTCACGCGCGACGAGCACATGCAACAGCCGCTGCCGGCCGCGATCGCGGGAAACGTGGATGCCGCCGCAACGCAGCTCGCGACGTCGCTGCGCGCGGCGCGTGGGCAGTCCATGCCGCAGCGGCGGTGCGAGAACGCGCTGCGCGATGGCAAGCTCGACCGCGCGATGGTCGCGGCGCGGGAGGGCATCGCCGCCTATCCGCGGTCGACGATCACGCGCGCGTGCCTGCTCAGCGCGATGATCAACTCCGGCGTCGCGGCCGACTCCATCCTCTCGGTGGCGAGGCAAATCCTCGAGGTGGATCCGGTGAATTTTCGCGGGCTCGAGGGCGCCGCGCTCGCGCACGACGCCATCGGTCAGCGTGAGAGAGCGGGCGAGATGTGGAGCCGGCTCGTCGCCACCGACTCGGACGATGTCGCGCTGGTGCAGCACGTGGTGAACGCGCTCATGAGCGGCGGCAACAACAAGATCGCCGAACCGTTGATCAGCCGCGCGGCGGCGATGCACCCGGACAGCCTGCAGCTGGTGCTGCTGCACTCGCGAGTCGCCTATGCGAACAGGTCGTGGCGGGCGGTGATCAAGACGAGCGAGCAACTCCTCGCCGCCGACTCGGCGCTCAGCAGTCTGACGGTCGACTCTACCCTCTTCCTTCGTCTCGCCACGGCGTACAAGGCGGACAGCCAGCCCGTGAAGGCGGTCTCGGTCGCGGCGCGCGGTGTCGCCGCATATCCGAAAGATCCGAAGATGTATCTGCTCTACACGCAGCTCGTGCGCGCCGAGGCCGAGGCAACGTTGCCCCGGGGTCTGGCTCTCTTCCCGAAAAGTGCCGAGCTACTCGTGCTGCAGGCGCAGGAAGCGAAGCGCGCCGGCAACTCGAAGGATGCGTTGGCCGCATCGGCGAAAGCGCTCGAACTCGACCCCATGCTCACGCACGGGTACTTGCAACTGGCGGAGACGCAAGCGGTGATGGGGATGATCGATAGCGCGTACGCATCACTAAAGAAAGCGCTCGCCCACAAGGAAGACACGGCGCTCGTGGCGCAGGCGGCGCTCTCTCGCGGCAACGCGCTTTACAAGGCCGCGAACGTGACGAAGAGCCGCGACGACTACGTCCGCGCCATGCCATTTTTCATGCTCGCGGACACGTTGCGGCCGACGCCGCAATCCAAATTTTTGCGCGGCGCGACCGCACTCTCGATCGCCCAGAGCGCGGCCAGCGATGCGCCGAAGCTCAAGAGCTGCGATCTGAGCAAGATGGCAGAGGACATGTTGCCGGTGGCGCAGCTCGGCATCTCACAAGGGGGGAGCATCGCGCCCGACGCGGCGAAGCAATACCTGGATTACATCGATCAGCTCGTGCCCATTGTGCAGTCGCAGGTCAAGGCGCTGTGTAAGAACTGAGGTGCGCATTGTCATCTGACCGATGGCTACCGAGTCACCAAATCTTGATAGGTCGCGAACGCACCGCCGTCGAATCCCGCGACCAGCGCGTCGAGCGGCTGCAGCAGTTGCGTGCTGTAGTAGCCGGGCTGCGTCTGCGGCAGCACCATCCCGAAGCCGCCGCCGAAATAGCTGCGGATCACCACGCTCTTCGCATCGCGCGGCAGCCGGCGCACGTTCGCCATGAACTTCCCGAACGTCCCTTCGCGGTAAAGATAAAACTCGACGTTCGACGTATAGAATGCCGATACGTGAACCCCCCGCGCGGCGACATCCTTTGCGATGGCGGCCATCGCGTGCGACCCCGAGAGATCGCCGACGACCGGGATGACGAGACCGCGCCCCTCGAGATCGCGCAGAAAGGCGTAGTCCTCCTCACGCGCCAGAAAGCTCCCCTGCCGCCCGGTGAGATCTTTCTCCAATAAGAGCTGTCGCAGCGTGGGGTAGTAGGGACGCGGTGCGCGGTTCATGCTGGTGAAGCGGATGTCGAGCCCGGCGGTCGCGAATTCCGTGACGATCTTGCTGATCGTCGCGACCGAGGCGCTGTCGAGCGGCACGCCGTACGAGCGCACGCGCGCGAGCACGGCGTCGCGCATCGGCTTCCAGCGCACGCTGTCGGACGGTGACCGGTCGATGTATTCCACCAGCTGCTCGACCGGCTTCGCCTTCCAGTCCTGCGCATTCTTCGGAGCGGAGCGGCCCGTCCACAGTGACAGAAACTCAACGCGCGTCGGTGCGGCGGCGAACATCGCCTTGTAGAGGAGATGCTGTAGCAGATTGTCGCGGCGAATGTCGATCAGGTACGCGACCGTCGGCCGAAGCTGCGCCATGTAGGAGAAGTTCTGGTCGGGCCCCACGCCGATGTAGGCGCCACCGCTCACCCCGATCGTCCGCATCTGGCCGAGCACGTGCAGGTACGACGTCTCGTTCGAGATGAGGTTGTCGCTGTCGAAGAACCCGCCCGGCTCGGACAGCCGCGCGACGAGCGTCGCGAACGACGTCGTATCGCTTCGTCCGCCGTCCGCACTCGCCCCCGCGTCCCCGCGCGCCGGCAACCGCAACAGCACCAGCGCCGCGAGCATGAGCACCAACAGCGATACGCGAAGTCGGCGCGAAAAAGAGGGTGTCGAGGCCATGCAGCGAATATGGAGATGTGGCGAACGACGGAGTAGTGGCTAACATTCAGAGGCCACAGCCGGTCGTCCTCAAGGGAGTTTGCCATGCGTACCCCGCTCCGCCTCTGTCTCGCCGCATCGGTCATCACTCTCACCGCCGTCGCGGGCGCGTCGGCGATCGACAGCTTCGCCGCCAAGCCCGCCGCCGCCGTGGAGTCGGCCGCAAAACCCGTGGTGACGGTGTTCAAGGATCCGAGCTGCGGATGCTGCAAGAAGTGGGTGGCCCACCTCGAGGCGAGCGGCTACAAGGTGATGGCCGTCGACACGGGTGACATGGCGGCGGTGAAGCGCGCGCTTGGCGTCGACGCGAAGCTCGCGTCGTGCCACACGGCCGTGGTCGGCGGATATGTGATCGAGGGACACGTGCCGGCGGCCGATATCGACCGGCTGCTCAAGGACAAGCCGAAGATTGCCGGGCTCACGGTGCCGGGCATGATCACCGGAACGCCCGGGATGGAAATGCCGGGCGCCAAGGCGGAGCAATACTCCGTGCTGGCCTTCCAGAAAAACGGCACGACGAGCGTCTACGCGAAGCATTAGCTGACCAGCCCGGCGCGTGGACGTTCTGCTCGCGGGCGCCACCGGGCTCGTCGGCCGCGAGTGCCTCGCGCTCCTGTTGGCCGACAAGAAATTCGCGCGAGTGGTCGCCATCACCCGGCGCCCGATCTCGCCCGCGCCGAAGCTCGAGTGCCACGTCGTCGACTTCGACCGGCTGAGCGAGCACGCCGAGCTGTTCGCCGTCGACGCCATCATCTGCGCGCTCGGCACCACGATCAAGCAGGCGGGCTCGAAGGAGCGCTTCCGTCACGTCGATTACGATTACCCGCTCGCCATCGCCACGCTCGGCGTCGCGCTCGGCGTCAAACGGTTCGCGCTGGTGAGCGCGCTTGCCGCCAGCCCCGACTCGCGCGTGTTCTACAACCGTGTGAAGGGTGAGCTCGAGCGTGACGTGCTCGCGCTCCCCTTCCAGAGCATCACCATCGCGCGTCCCTCCCTGCTGCTCGGCGACCGCGATGAGCGCCGGTTGGGTGAGGAGATCGCCAAGCGCTTTGCGTGGCTGGCCCTCCGCGCCTATCGCCCCGTCGCCGCGCGCGCTGTCGCCGAGAGCCTCGTGCGGGCGGCGAAGAGCGCCACGCCCGGCCGGCACATCATCGAGTCCAAAGATCTTAATAAGTAACTATTTGCTACTAAACACGGGCTGATTCCCGGACAAACCCTTTCCGGGATGATGCTGTCAGACTCCCTATAGTCATTCTGCCTATAGGGAGCGCCCGTGCCCGCACCGATCAAGCCAGTCGAGCTGCTCATTCTCACCATGCTGACCGCCGGCGAGCGGCATGGTTACGGAATTCGGCAGGACATCATCGACCACACCGGCGGTGAGCTGCGCCTCGAAGCGGGAAATCTCTACCGCTCGATCGGCCGCCTGATCGACCAGGGACTCGTCGACGAATCCGGCCGCCGCCCCGCGGCCGACCTCGACGACGAGCGCCGCCGCTACTACAAGCTCACGCCCTTCGGCCGCCGCGTGCTCGTCGCCGAGATGCTCCGCCTCCGCGCGCTCGTGCGGCTGGCCGAGTCGAGAAAGCTGATCGGACAGGAGCGCACGTGAGCGCGACCGCGGGAGAGCGATGGTACCGCCGGCTGCTCGCCCTCTATCCGGCGCGCTTTCGCGACCGGTTCGGCGACGAGATGCTCGATCTCTATCGCGACCGCGCGCGCCGCGGCGATGCCGAATCACCGCGCTGGCCGCGGCTCGTGCTCGACGTGCTCGCCACCGCGCCGCTCGAGCACGCACGAGAGATCGGACGCCGGCGCCGGGAGCGCGGCGATGATCCAACACTGTCACGGTCCAATCTTCAGATGGGAGATGGTATGCTCTGGTCGATCCAGCAGGATATCCGCTACGCGTTGCGGAGCATGATTCGAAAGCCCGCCTTCTCGGCGGTCGTGCTGCTGACGCTCTCGTTAGGCATCGGGGCCAACGCCGCCATCTTCTCGGTCGTCAACGGCGTGCTGCTCCATCCCCTCCCGTTTCGGGGCGCGGACCGCATCGTCTCCTTCACGCACCTCGACCCGTACTGGTCGGTGTCGGAGCCGGAGTTCATGGACTACCAGCGGGACATGCGCGCCTTCGAGCGCCTGGCCGCGTACAACACCCAAGACGCGAGCCTCACTGGCGGCAACGAGCCCGCGCGCGTGACTGTCGCTCGGGTGTCCACCGAGTTCTTTCGCATCCTCGGCGTGCAGCCGCAGGTTGGCCGCGGCTTCACCGCCGACGAGTACACGTCGAAGGCGAGCCCGGTCATCCTGCTCAGCGACGGAGTGTGGCGGGCGCGCTTCGGCGGCGACCGGGGCATCGTCGGCAAAGACGTGATGATCAACGGCCGCCCGCGCACCGTCGTGGGCATCATGCCGCCGCGTTTCGACTTTCCGACGACAGCCACCGGAATCTGGTCGCCCATGCGACTCAACCCCGACAGCCTCTGGACGCGCAACAATCACTACTTGTCAATGGTCGGCACGCTGGCACCGGGCATGAGCATCGCGCGAGCGCGCACGGAAGCGATCACGCTCGAGCGCCGCTGGATGAAGGACTTTCCCGAGACCTATTTCCCGGGCAAGCCGTTCGTCGCCAACATCACCACGATCACCGACTCGATCATTGGCGACACGCGCCCCTTCCTGCTGGCGTTGCTCGGCGCGGTCGGGTTCGTGCTCCTGATCGCCTGCGTCAACGTCGCCAATCTGCTGCTCGCGCGTGGCGAGTCGCGTCGCAAGGAGCTGGCGATCCGCACCGCGCTCGGCGCCTCGCGCCGGCGACTCGTGCGGCAGGTGCTGACCGAGAGCGCGCTCTACGCGATGGGCGGCGGCGCGCTCGGAATCCTGTTCGCCTGGTGGGGGCAACGGCTGCTGATTGCCGCGGCGCCGAGCTCCATTCCGAGGCTTGGTGAGGTGCACATCGACGCGACCGTGATGGCCTTTACCTTCGTGGTCTCGTTGGCGACCGGCATGCTGTTCGGTCTCGTGCCCGCGCTCCGCGGCTCGCGCGAGAATTCCGCCGACACGTTGAAGGAGGGCGGCAAGACGTCGGCGAGTGGGACGGGCTTTCGCAGCGCGCGCAGCGCGCTCGTGGTAGCGGAGGTCGCGCTGGCGGTCGTGATGCTGACGGGCGCCGGTCTCATGCTGCGCAGCTTGTGGAAGCTCCAGGGCACCGATCTTGGCTTCAATCCATCACAGCTGTTGACGATGGAGATCGCGTTGCCGCCCGCGGCGTATCCGGAAGGGCGTGCGGTCGATTTCTACCACGACCTCGTTTCACGCGTACAGGCCATGCCGGGCGTGCGCGCGGCGGCGGCGGTGCGCTGGCTGCCCATGGACGGCAGCGGCAACATCTGGTCGATCTTCATCGATGGGCGCGTGGTGAAGGCCATCAGCGAGGCGCCATCCGCCGCGCCGCAGCAGGTGACGCCGGAGTACTTCAAGGCGATGTCGATTCCGATTCTTCACGGACGCGGGTTCGCCGAGAGCGACCGCGTCGGCGCGCCGTACGTGGCGCTGGTGAACGAGACGATGGCCAAGCAGCTGTGGCCAGGCCACGATCCGATCGGCCACACGATCAAGATGTTCGATACGGCCGCGACGTGGGCGACGGTCATCGGCGTGGTGAAGGACGTCCGATCGCAGGGACTGCAGGACGATGTGCCGCCGACGATGTACTTCCCGCACGCGCAGGCGGGGAAGACGAATTACAACGCCGGATCGACCATGACGCTGGTGATCCACACCGCCGGCGACCCGGCACTGGCGGCCGGCGCGATACGTGCCGCCGCGCGCGCTCTCGACAAGAACGCCCCGGTATCGCAAGCGCGCACGATGGATGAAGTCGTCGCCGGCTCGATTGCCAGCCGCCGGTTCAGCACGACGCTCCTGGCCGTGTTCGCGCTGCTGGCACTACTGCTGGCCGGCATCGGCATCTACGGCGTGATTGCCTACAGCGTCTCGCAGCGCACCTATGAGATCGGTCTCCGCATGGCGCTCGGTGCGCAGCGCGGCTCGGTGATGCGGCTGGTGCTGTCGCAGGGAATGCGCATGACGCTGCTCGGACTGGCGATCGGCATTGTCGGTGCGATCGCCATCATGCGGCTGTTGCGGTCGATGCTGGTGAACGTGTCCGTACTCGATCTGCCGACGCTCGGCGCGGTGTCGCTGGCGCTGGCGACCGTCGCGGCGCTGGCGTGCCTGCTGCCGGCCAGGCGGGCGGTCGAGATCAGTCCGACGGAGGCGCTCCGGGGTGAGTAGGCCGAGCACAGATGAAAAAGGCTCGGACGCCTCTTGATCCCTGCTCCGCTGCGCGCAATCCTGTTCGCATGCGCCGCTCCTTCCTCGTCGCGCAAGCGCTCGAAGATTAAGCGCGACGTACCGGACTCTTACCTTCTAGGACATGCCTCTCCTCTCGTTGCTCGCCGCCGCCGCGCTCGCGCTCTCCACGCAGGGCGCGGTTACGGTCGACCGTGGCGCGGCTGATCCGGCGGTATCCCCGGATGGCTCGCGCATCGCCGCGTCGATTCTCGGCAGGATTTTCGTGCTGCCGGTCGCGGGCGGCGAGGCGCAGCAGATCACCGATGGCGTCGGGTGGGACGCGCATCCGGCGTGGAGCGCCGACGGTCAGTTCGTCGCCTATGCGCACCAGATGCCGAACGGGACCGACATCGTGCTGCGCGACCTGGCGACCGGGACTTCGCGCTTTATCTACCACACCGAAAACGGCATCGGACAGATCGCCTTTCATCCAAAGAGCGGCGAGCTGTTCTTCGTGCTCGAGCGCGGGCAGTACGACGCGCATCTGTGGCGCCTGTCGTTGGGCACAAGCGACTCGGCGGCCAAGCAGCTGACCTTTGCGCAGAACTGGCACGAGTGGTCGTTCGCGCTGTCGCCCGACGGGAGTCAGGTGCTGCTCGAATCGGGCCGCTACGGCGGACCCGATCTCTATCTGTTGAAGTTGCCGGGGCTGGAGAGCGAACGACTTACGCGTACGCCGCAAAAAGAGTTCGCCGTCGCCTGGGCGAAGGACGGCAAGCAGCTCTTCATCCGCGAAGACAACGGTGTCGATCACGTGATGGTGCGCACCGCCGACGGCGCGGCGCGCGAGATATTCGCTAGCGCGTACGACCAGAAGCAGCTCGCCGTGATGCCCGACGGCGCGTCGGCGATTCTGTGCGCGGGACGCAAGCTCTTCCGCCTCGATCTGGCGACGGGAAAAAGCACGCCGATTCCATTCTCGGCCCACTTCTCGGCGCCGGACAAGCCGCCGGCGGACCTCGTCGTCACCAATGCGCGCGTGTTCACCGGCACATCGAACGAATACGTGGCGAATGCAACGGTCGAGATTCGGAACGGCAGAATCGTGAGCGTAAGGCCGTCCAGCGCGGGGACGCTCCCCGCCGGCGTGCGCGTGCTCGATGCCGCGGGCAAGACGATGGTTGCCGGGTTGATGGACAATCATTGGCACTATTGGGATTACAACCAGGGCGGCGATCTGCTGCAAAACGGGATCACCTCGATTCGCGATCCCGGCGTCGCGGTGTCGACGAGCATGAACTTCAAGGATGCGATCGCGCTGGGCATTATTGCCGGACCGGACCTCTATTCCGCGGGCCCTCTCATCGACGGACTCGGCGGTTATCACCCGATGGTGGATGTCGAGCTCGACCGCGCCGACCGCGCCGCACCTCTCGTGCGGGCGCTCAAGGCGCAGGGCGTCGACGCGCTCAAGGTGTATTTTCTGCTCGATCCCGATGTGCTCGCCGCGGTGGTGAAGGAAGCCAAGGTGCAGGGGCTGCCGGTGACCGGACACATCGGCGTGCACACGAGTCTGCGCGAAGCGATGCAGGCCGGCATCGACGGGTTCAGCCACATTCGCGTGTGGAAGGATTTTCTTCCGCGCGAGCGGCAGCCGCAGGGCGACAATGAATCGCTCGATGGCAGCAAGGCACCCGTGGCGCGCATGCAGGCCGACTGGTCGCTGATCGATCCGGAGAGCGCGGAGGTCGGCGCGCTGATCACGATGATGGTGAGCACGAAGATCGCGCTCGATCCGACGCTCGCCATCCAGAAAATCGGCGACGACAGCCGGCGCCGCTTCAGCCTCGAGGAGTTCACCGCGGCACAGGACAGCTATCGCCGCATGTCTCGTTTCGTGAAGCGCGCGTACGGTGCCGGCGTTCCGATCCTCGCCGGCACCGACGATGGCAGCCTGTTCGACGAGATGGAGGCCTACGCGGACGCGGGCATTCCGGCGGCCGACATCATTCGCACGGCGACCATTAACGGAGCTCGTTGGTTGGGAAAGGGAACCGAGTTCGGCACCATCGAGCCCGGCCGCCGCGCCAGCTTCATTCTGGTCGATGGCGATCCGCTCGAAAATATTCGCGATATGCGAAAAATTCGCATGGTGGTCAAGGATGGCCGCATCGCGTTCGCGCGCCCGTGAGCCTCACAGCTTCTTGACATCTCTCCAGCTAGCAGCCGGAGAAGTCAGACGGCAGATGGGAGAGAGCAGACGTCTGACATCTGCGCTCTCCCATCTGCCGTCTCCAACTCTCGGAGCCATCCCGTGAAGCGTATACCTGTCCACCTCTGGTTCTCAGTCGCCGCCCTGATCGTCCTTCTCGCCGGATACTCAGATCTCTGGCGCGGCGGCACGTCCCTCGGCGCGTGCCTGCTGGTTAGCAGCTACTGCGTGCTCGCGCCGATCGCGCTCTGGCTGACGTTCTCGCGCGGCGTGCGACAGGCGCTCGGCGGCGAGCGGCCTCCCTACGCCATCGCGGCCGCCGTCGGCGCCGCAGTGCTCGCGCTCTACGTCGCCACCCTCGCGCCATCGACGGCCATGTGGGACACCAGCGAATACATCGCGGTCGCCAAGATACTTGGCCTGCCGCATCCACCGGGTAATCCGCTGTTCGTGCTCTTAGCGCACGTCGCCGGCCTGCTGCCGCTGCCGGTATCGTACGCCGTGCGCATCAATCTGCTCGCCGCGCTAGCCAGCGCGTGCAGCGCCGCGCTTTGGTTTCTCTGCGCTGAGCGCGTGTTGAGGGAGATCGTACCAGGACGCAAGCGGAGGATTGGCGCGGCGGCGTTGGCATCGCTGCTCGGCGCCACGGCGTTCACAGTCTGGAACCAGAGCGTCGTCAACGAAAAGGTGTACACCGTATCGCTGCTCGGACTCGCACTCACGTCGTGGCTGGTGGTGCGCTGGCTCGATGCGCTCGAATCGAAGCGCGATGCCTCAGCGGACCGGCTCTTGGTGATCGTCGCCTACGTGACGGGGCTCGGCTACGCGGTGCATCCGGCCGGATTATTGGCCGGTCCCGCGATTGCCGCCGCAATGATCGCGCGCCGGCCTGGCACGCTGCTGCGCTGGCGGCTGATGATCGTGCTGGCTGCCGTCGCGCTGGCGGGCGTATCGCCCTTCGCGCTCCAACCGATCCGCGCGGCCTATCAGCCGGCAATCAACGAAGGGTCACCAACTGCGTGCATTGGCGGAAAGCCGGAGATCGGATGCACGTTGAGCGCGGAGACGGCGCACCTGCTGCTGGCGAACATGCAGCGCGAGCAATACGGAGGCCATCCCGTGATGGAGCGGCAGGCACCGTTTACCGCCCAGGCCGAGATGTGGTGGCTGTACTTCAAGTGGCAGTGGGTGCGCGACGCGGATGGACAACGTCCACTGCTTCAATATGCGTTCGCGATCCTGTTCCTCGCGCTGGGCGCCGGCGGGCTGGCGGTGCAGCGCAGGCGGGCGCCCGGCAGCTGGTGGTATTTCGCGACGCTTGCCGGCACGCTCACCGTCGCGCTCGTCTTCTATCTCAATTTCAGGTACGGATCATCCCAGTCGCCCGAGCTGACTGACGTAGCGCGCGAGCCGCGCGACCGCGACTACTTCTTCATCTGGACCTATTCGCTGTGGGGATTCATGGCCGCGATCGGGCTCGCGTCGCTCTGGCGATTCGCCGCCGACAAGCTCGCGTCGTTCGGCAGGGGCAATCGACGGGCGTGGGCGATGGCCGCACCAATCTTGATGCTGGCGCTGGTGCCGCTGGCCGCGAATCATCACAGCGCATCGCGCGCGGGACAGACCTTCACGCGCGAGTGGGCCGTCGACCTGCTGAACTCGGTTGAGCCATACGGACTGCTGGTGACGAACGGCGACAACGACAGCTTCCCGCTCTGGTACGCGCAGCACGTCGAAGGGGTACGCCGCGATGTGACCGTGGCGCTCGTGCCCTACCTGGGAATTCCAGCGTACGCACACAACCTGATGGCCCATCCCCCCGAGACGTACGACGCGGCGCATGGGCCGGCGATCTACCGAGATGGCGAGTGGAAAAAACCGGTGAAGCCGATCTGGTCGTTGACGCGCGATCAGCTCGACTCGGTTCCGTCGTACGCCCAGCTCAACGGCCCGGTGCGTTTTCAGCATGGCGGCATCGACGCGATGGTGCCACAGCGCATGCTGACGCGCGACCAACTCCTGGTACTGTATGCGATCCGCGATTCCTTCCCCGATCGCGGCGTGTACTTCTCGTTAGGCGGCTACGCGCAGGCGCTCGGCCTCGCGCCATATCTTCGCCAACAGGGATTGGCGGAGAAGCTCGACCCGAGCGCGATTCAGACGACGGCCGAGTTGCCTGCTGTTCCCGGCGCGCATCTCGACATCGAGCGGACGCGCACGCTGTGGGACACGGTGTACGGCGGCGCGGGCGCGCTGATTCGTGAGGGGCAGTGGCCGGACCGCGCTTCGGTGGGGATTCCGCTGGCGTACGCGATCACGGGGCAGCAGTTGGCAAATGCGTTGGCGGTGAAGGGGGACAGTGCGAGCGCGGAGCGGATCACCAAGACAGTGATCGACATTGCGCGCGCGGCGCGATTGGATTCGGGACGGTGACAGAAGGGCAGTACACAGCCATGTTGAATTGCCGGGAGTTGAGTCAAGCGCTCCCGAACCTCGAGGACCTCGTCACATGACGACACCATCTCCGTTGGTGAAGTGGTCGGCCATCGCCGCGATTCTCTGTACTGGCCTCATTCACATCGCGGAGGCCCGGGATGCCTTTGGCGACGCCAGGTACAAGGGCATCCTCTTCGCGGCCAACGGCATTGGAGCACTGGTCGCCGCCACGGGCCTATTCCGGAATCAGCGAATGGTGGGTTGGGTTCTTGGGCTCGTCGTGGCCGGGGGCGCGTTCGTCGCGTATGTGGCCAGCCGCACAGTCGGCTTGCCCGGATTGCCGGCGGAGCCCGACGCGTGGCTCGAGCCGATGGGTGTCGCATCGCTCGTCTGCGAGGCGCTCTTCATCGCGCTATTTCTCATTGCAACGCGAACCGCGCGGAGCACCCAATCATGAGATGAACAAGGCGGCTGACCATACAGGGAGGCGTTCTCCGCGTCCTCGCGGGATCTCGGATACCTCTCCTCACTTCGATGGTGACTCATGGAAACGTACCCGCCCCAGAGGTCTCGCCGACCGCCTCTCTCGTCATCTCGGTGCCTCTCCGCCGTACTCGCCGCCTCGCTGACCCTGACGCCGATCGCGCTCGCTGCCCAATCCGCGGCCGCCGAGCCAAACGGCATTGCGCTCGGCGGCCATTGGGGCGCATCGACGCAGTCGACCTTCACGGCGACGATCGACTACTTCAAGGGCGCCCTACTCCGCAACACGTACTCGGAGCTGTTCGGGAAAGGAAATGGCGGGGGCGCGTCGCTCGCCTACCGGTTCTCGCCGTACTTCGAGCTCGGCTTCGGCATGAATCGTTCGACGCATCAGGGAATGCGAGAGGGGTCGCCCGTCGGCCAGACGTTCGTCTCCGGTGAAGCGACGGCTCGGCTGATGATTCCGCGTGTCGTGCCGGGTGTCGTCCCGTACCTCAGCGTGAGCACGCTCGCGGGCGACGTCGACGAATCCTCGACGCGCAACGCGCCTTGGCCCGGAACGCGGCACCTCTACGGACGAGGAACGTTCGTCGGCGGCGGGATACGCATTCCAGTGACCGCCGCCTTCGCGCTCGATGCCGAAGCGAAATACGGAAGCTTTCTCTTCGACCGCGCCGAGTTGGTGAGCACTTCCGACAGCTCGCGCAGCTCGCAGTCCTTTCAGGGCGCCAACGTGGGGAACTCGGCCCGACTATCCATTGGCCTGACGTGGCATCCTTGGTCCGAGCCCGTGCTCGAGCTGCCGCCGAGCGTCGTGACAGCGAGCGGCGAATTGCGACTCGCTGACGGCCAGCCGGTGCGCATCCATCTCGATGACCAGACCGTGTTCACCGGTGGCGTGCTCGCGGTGCGTGGCGACAGCATCCGGCTGCAGGTGTGGAACGACGGACACCCCGTGCAGCGCGCATTCAAAACGTCGTGTATCAGCGCGATCGATGTGCGACGAGGCCAACGCGCGGTCGCGCGGAACGTGCTCGAGTCGGCGGTGCAGGGAGCGGTGCTCATCGGTGCGGTGTTCGGTGTCGCGCGCCTCACTGGGGTGAGCACGTTTCCGTCCTCGTCGAAGGACTTTGCTACCGCGGAGTTGCCGGGAGCGGCCGCGGGCGCCGCGTTCGGATTCTTTCGAGACCGCGAGCGCTGGCAGCGCGCAACCCCCGACACGTGGGGCACGGGCCGCACTCGCTTGGGCGATGCGGGCTGTACGCGCACGGGCTCCGCGGGGCGATGAGCGGCCTAAGCGAGGCGGATCAAGGATGACAATCTGAGCGGATCAAGACTGAGAATCTGAGTAGCTCCCCCTCAGCGATCCCCCGCCTTTACCGCTTCGTCACAACACGCTATTCTCGCTTCGACCACTCGCATTCCTTCCGCTGGAGAGCGCACCCGTGTCTTCCCACATCAAAGTGATCGCCTGGCTTTACATCGCCTTCGGCATCCTCGGATTCTTCGTGGGGCTCCTCGTCATGTTCGGCATGATCGTCGGCGGCGCCGCCTCCGGAAGCATCGGGGGATTCGCCGCCCTGACGGGCCTCGGCAGCGTGATCGCGCTCCTCATCGCCGCCGTCTCCCTCCCCGGACTCCTCGCCGGCTACGGCCTCCTCAAGCGCCGCCCCTGGGCCCGCATCCTCGCCATCGTACTCGCCGTTCTCCAACTCCTCAACATTCCCTTCGGAACCGTGTTCGGCATCTACTGCCTCTGGACGCTTCTCAGCACCGAGGGTGAAGCGCAATTCCGAGCTGTTTACTGAGGGTGTCAGGCGTCGACGCCCGACGCCCTTCCAGGAGCTAGTAATGAGCGACTCCATCTCCCGCCGCGATTTCGTCGCCACCTCGGCCACCGCCGCCTTCGGCGCAATGATCGTCCCGCGCCACGTACTCGGCGGCGTCGGCTATCAGGCGCCGAGCGATACGCTCAACGTCGCCATCGTCGGTTTCGGCGGGATGGGCTCGAGCAACGCGCAGGTGCTCGCGGCCACGGAGAACATCGTCGCCGTCTGCGATGTCGACTTCACCTTCGCCGAGCACAACGTCGCCGAGAAGCAAAAGGATCGCGACGGGAATCCCCGACCGGAGGGCGTCAAGCTCGCCGAGCAGTTCGCCAAGGCGAAACGCTATGATGACTTTCGCGAGATGCTCGACAAGCAGCCCGACATCGATGCGGTCGTCGTCGCCACACCGGATCATCTCCACGCGGTCATCGCCAAGGCGGCGATGGATCGCGGAAAGCACGTCTACGTCCAGAAGCCGCTGACGTATTCGGTGCACGAAGCGCGCGTGCTGCGCGACACGGCGCTCAAGAATCCAAAGGTCATCACGCAGATGGGGAATCAGGGCCACTCGAGCGCCGACGCGAGATTGATCAACGAGTGGATCCAGGCCGGCATCATCGGCCCGGTGCACGAGGTGCACGTCTGGACGAACCGCCCAATCGTCTACTGGCCGCAAGGCATTCCGCGGCCTAGTGGGATGCCGATGCCGCCGGCGGGATCGAACGCGTTCGGTAATGCCTGGAGTCCGCGGCACGTGGCCGAGGCGCTTGCCTCCGCGATGGGATCGACGGGCGTGCCGCCGGGACTGCGGTGGGATCTCTATCTCGGACCCGTCGCCGAGGATGTGCCGTACCATCCCATCTACCATCCCTTCAATTGGCGTGGGTGGCTCGAGTTCGGTGCCGGCGCGCTCGGCGACATGGGCGCGCATCTGATCGATCATCCATTCTGGGCGCTCGAGCTCACGTATCCAGTGAGCATCGAAGCGACCTCGTCGCCGTGGGGCACGATGCCGATCCCCGCCGATCCAAATGCGGCGCCCGGCACTCCGGCCGCCCGCGCGCGCAACCGGCCGGTGAGCTATCCGGTCGCGACGACGGTACACTATCAATTCCCGCAGCGCGGCTCGCTGCCGCCGGTGAAGATGACGTGGAGCGATGGCGGTCTCTATCCGCCGCGCCCCGACGTGCTGCCCGATGATGTCGTGCTCGAGAGCGAAGGCGGTGTGATCTTCATTGGCGAGAAAGGGATCTTGATCAACAAGACGTACGGCGCCAATCCGCAGATCTATCCGGCGTCGCTGATGGAGCAGGCCGCGAAAGTGCCGCAGAGCTACCCGCGCATCGCCTGGAGCCACGAGCTGAATTGGGCGAAGGCATGCAAGGGACAGGCGACCTCGAGCTCGCCGATCGAGTACGCGGCCCAGCTAACCGAGACGATGCTGCTCGGCATCGTCGCGCTGCGAACAGGGCAGGGGCGCAAGCTCATTTATGACGGCGCGAAGATGGAAGTGACCAACATTCCGCAGGCCAACCAGTATCTCACGCGCGAGTATCGCGCGGGTTGGGCGATCTAGTGCAGGCGCGGTCCGCATTGCTGGCGCTCGCGTTCACCGCCGGATGCATCAGCGTACACACGACGCAACAAACCGAAATGGGATCACAGACCTCGGCCACCATTCTGTCCGACGCCGACGGCCGATCCGGATGGCGAACGCTGTTCGACGGACGCACCACGAACGGCTGGCGCGGCTACAAATCGGAGACGGTGCCGGCGGGATGGCAGGTCGTCGATGGAATTCTGCTCAAGGATGTCGGGACCGAGGACATCGTCAGCAAAGACCAGTTCGGCGACTTCGAGCTCGAGCTCCAGTGGAAGCTCGGCACCGGTGGCAATTCCGGCATCTTCTATCGCGGCACCGAGGAATACGAGCACATCTACTGGAGTGCGCCCGAGTATCAGCTGCTCGATGATGCCAACGCTCCCGACGGCAGGAGCCGCCTGACCTCCGCCGGCGCGGCCTACGGCCTCTATCCCTCGGCGGCAGGCATCGTGAAGCCGGCGAACGAATGGAACAGCACGCGGATCATCGTCAAAGGCGCTCACGTCGAGCACTGGCTCAACGGGCAGATGTTGCTCGAGTACGAGCTGTGGAGCCCCGATTGGGAAGCAAAGGTCAAGGCGAGCAAGTTCGGCGAATGGCCAAACTACGGGCGCGCCAAACGCGGACATATCGCGATCCAGGGTGATCACAACGGAAAGCTCGAGTTGCGCGCGATGCGGATTCGCGAGCTGCATTGAAACACGGTTCTACTCCGCCCTGAGCGCCTCGGTCGGCGCGACGCGCGTGGCTCGGCGCGCGGGCACATACGTCGCGCCGACGGCCGTCACCAGCAACAGAAGCGCGACGGAGCCAAAGGTCAGCGGATCACGCGCCGTTACGCCGAAGAGCAAGCCCGTCATGAAATGCGTCAACACGAGCGCGGCGCCGATTCCGGCGAGCACGCCCGTCAACGCGATCGCCGCGCCCTGGCGCACGATCATCCCCACCACATCCTCGGCGCGGGCGCCGAGTGCGACACGGATGCCGATTTCTCGGGTTCGCTGCGCGACGTTGTAAGACATCACGCCGTACGTGCCGACGGCGGCCAGCACGAGCGCGGTGGCGGCCAGCATGCCGAGCACGAGCATCGTCAACCGGCGCTCGCCGGCCCACGAGCCAAGCACGTCAGTCATCGTGCGCACATCGGAGATCGGAACGTCGGCGTCGAGCGCGTGCACTTCGCGGCGAATCGGAGCGGCGGCCGCGGCGGGATCGCCGTTGGTGCGGATCACGAGCGTCATGCCGCGCATGGTCGGGCCGTTCTGCGACATCGGCCATTGCGCGTGCGGCAGATAAATCTCGCCGCGCGCGGCTTCGTCGAGTCCGCGATGCCGCACGTCGGCCACGACACCGATCACGGTACGCCACGTGGTGTCGACACCCATGCGGATGCGATGGCCGATGGGATCCGCATCGCCAAATACTTTCTTCGCCTCTGTCTCATTGAACAGGATGACACCGGGCGCACGGTCGTCATCGGCGTCTGTGAGCATACGACCGCGCTCGAGCGGAATGCGCATCGCCGCGAAATAGCCGGGCGTCATCACCTGCCAATCGCCCTGTGAAAAACCCGGCTTGCCGTCCGGAGTCGTCTTCCCCTCCACGAGAAATCCCCAATCGCCCATGGTCGACGTCATCGGCAACACACGCACGGCACCAACGGCTTTCACTCCGGGAAATCCCTGCGTGCGCCCAATCAGCGTGTGATAGAACTCGCGCACCTCGCGATTGCCGGGATAGCGCGACGGCGCCAGCGTCACGCGCATGGTCAACACGTTCTCGGGATCGAAGCCGGCGTTCACGTTGCGCAGCCGCACGAAGCTCTGCACCAACAGCGCGGCGCCGATTACCAGCACGAGCGAGATGGCGATCTCGCCCGCCGCCAGCACTCGTCGCAGCCTGAGCTGGCCGAGTCCGATCCCGGCGCCGCGCGTGCCGGCCTTGAGCGCCTGCTGCAGATCCGTGCGCGCCGCGTGCAGAGCCGGCACCAGTCCAAACAAAATTCCCGTCGCGAGCGCGACGACGGTCGTGAACGCGAGCACGCGGGCATCGATGCCGACGGCGGCCACGCGAGGAATACTCGCCGGCGCGAGCATCACCAATCCGCGCAGGCCGGCGACGGCCAGCAGCAGTCCGATCGCTCCACCCACCAGCGCGAGCACACCGCTCTCGGTCAACAGCTGCCGAACGATGCGGCCACGCGCCGCACCCAATGCGGTACGAACCGCGATCTCCCGCTGCCTCGACTCGGCACGCGCGAGCAGGAGGTTGGCGACATTGGCGCAAGCGATGAGCAGCACGAAGCCGACCGAGCCCAACAACAGAAGTAGCGCCGGCCCGACCTTGCCGAGCACCTGCGTCGCCACCGGTACCAGCGTGGCGCCGAAGGCCGAGGTGTAGGCGTTGGGATATGTCTCGCGCTGTCGCTTGCCGAGCCCGTCGAGCTCCGCCTGCGCCGCGGCGAGCGACGTCCCCTTCCTGAGACGCGCGACCACGTTCAATCCGTGATTGCCGCGGTCATTCGGGTCGGAGGTGGCTAGCGCGATCGGCATCCACAGATCGACCGGCTGCCCGAAGTCGAGCGGTAGCTCGAATTCCGCCGGCATGATGCCAATGACGGTGACGACTGAATCGCTCAGGCGGATGTCCTTGCCGACGATCGACGGATCCGAGGCGAAGCGGCGCCTCCACAATCCATCGCTGATCAGCGCGACGCGAGCCGCGCCGGGCTGGTCATCCTGCTTCGTGAAAACTCGCCCGCGCGCCGGCCGGGCGCCGAGCGCCGGAAAGATCTCCGCCGACATGAACGCCGCGCGCACACGCTCCGGCGTATCGCCACCGGTGAGATTGCGCGGCCCGTAGTCGAACGCGGCCACGTGCTCGAGGGCGCGTAACTCGCGCTGATAGTCGTCGAGCTCTGGCGGCGACACCCACGTCTGCGGCCAGTTCTCCCAATGGCTCCACAACATCACCACACGATCCGGCTGCTCGTACGGCAGCGGCGCGAGCAGCACGCCATTCACGACGCTGAAAATCGCCGTATTCGCCGCGATGCCGAGCGCGAGCACTGTGACCGCGATGGCGGTGAACCCCGGATTTCTCCGGAGCGAACGAAGGGCGTACCGCAGATCGTGAAGCAGAGTGTCCAATGCAAACTCCGAATGACGGCAGGTGCTTGGTGGACAGTACGAAAGGTGGAATGGTTGATAGAGGTGAGCTCGGGGACTGCGGGCTGGGCGCCGAATCAACGTGCGCGCCCCATCCCCCAACCCCGACCGCTAGCCCCCAGGTTCTTCCGGCCACTCGTGCTTCGGATACCGCCCGCGCAAGTCCTTTCTCACTTCCGCATACGTCGTACGCCAGAAGCTGGCGAGGTCTTTCGTCACCTGCACGGGACGTCGTGCCGGTGAGAGAAGGTGCAGGGTGAGCGGAACGGCGCCACCGGCGATGCGCGGAGTTTCGGCGAGGCCAAACAGGTCCTGAATGCGCGCGGCGAGCACGGGGGCGTCGGGATCGGAGTAGTCGATGCGGATGCGCATGCCGCGCGGGACCTCAATGTGGGTCGGCGCGAGATCGTCGAGCATCGCGCGGCGCCGCCATCCGACGAGCGCCATCAGCCCGGCCGTCACATCGATACGGTCGTCGTCGAGCTTCTTCACGCCGTGCAGATGCGGGGCCAGCCATTCGTCGAGCGCCGCGACCAGCGCATCATCAGAAACGTCTGGCCAGTCGTCAGCGGTCGAGCGATGCAGAAAGGCAACGCGCTCGCGGATGCCGCGGGCGGCATCGCTCCACGGAAGCGCGCCCACACCCTCCTTGGCGATCCCACCCAGCAGCGCGCGCGTGACACTGGCCGGATCGGGCTGCTCGATGGCGATGTCGCGCAGCACGATTGCGCCAAGCCGCTCGCGCCGGCGCGCGGTCACCCGGCGCGCGGCCGAATCCCACTCGATGGCATCTTCACGCTGAATCTGCGCGCCGAGCTGTTCCATGATCTCCCCAATTCCGACGGGCGCCGCCAGATAAATCCGGCTCTCGGGTCGCTTGCCATCGAGCTCCGCCGCGACGATGTACGCCGACTCCGCCAGAGTCTGTGCCGGCCCGAACGATGCACCGAGTCCGTTGCGAAGCACGTAGCGGCTCGCTCCCTGTCTGCGCTGCGCAATGCGATCGGGATACGCGAAGGCGAGCAACAGTCCGCAGTCGTTCGAGTCACCCCACTCGGTAGGCACATCCACATCGAGCTCGCGCCGCAGCTGCGAGCGGAGCTCACGGCCCTCCGCCCGCACTCTTCGCAGCGCGTCGTGGTCGACCGATGCGCCACGCGTGTACTCGGGCTCGGCTTCGCCTCGAAGCAGATCGAGTCTGATGCGGAGGTCGGCGTCGGGCGGGGCGCCGTCGCCACGCAGCACATCGCGCTCGGTCAACAGCGCCGCGATGTCGCAGGCCAGCGCGGCGGTGCGCGCGCCGCCCAACGAGTGCGCGCGCAGCACCATGTGCGCCAAGCGCGGGTGAAGCGCCATCGCCGACATGCGCTCGCCGTGTTGCGTGATACGGCCGTGATCACTGAGAGCCTCGAGCTCGACCAACAGCTCGCGCGCCTGCGCGAACGATGCCGCGGGTGGCGGATCGAGCCACCGCAACTCGGCGGGATCGGCAATGCCGGCGGCGGCCAGATCGAGAGCGAGCGGCGCGAGGTCGGCGTCGAGGATCTCCGGAGTCGCGTGCTCGACGAGATGACCCTGCTCCTGTGCCGGCCAGAGCCGGTAGCAGACGCCGGGCGCCACGCGGCCTGCCCGGCCCGCTCGCTGAGCGGCCGACGCACGCGATACGCGCACGGTCT
This sequence comes from Gemmatimonadales bacterium, assembly GCA_038228795.1. Lineage (GTDB taxonomy): Bacteria > Gemmatimonadota > Gemmatimonadetes > Gemmatimonadales > Gemmatimonadaceae > JALZAE01. The sequence goes on along the minus strand of JBBROY010000001.1, from coordinate 258,568 downwards.
CCAGCCGCGTCATCCCTGTGCGCGGCGAGAAGCGCGGCACGCGGGCGAGTCCGCAGTCGATCACCACGCGCACCCCCTCGATGGTCAAGCTCGTTTCGGCGATCGACGTCGACAAAACGATCTTGCGCGTGCCCGGCGTGCTCGGCTCGATCGCGCGATCCTGATCCTCCTGCGACAGATTCCCGAAGAGCGGCGCGATGCGCACGCCGCGTCCGAGCGTGCCGCCATCGCCGAGCAAGTTGGAGACGCGACGGATCTCGCCCGCGCCGGGGAGAAAGGCGAGCACGTCACCGGTGTCGCTCGCGATGGCATTCCGGATCGCATGCGCGACGGATTGTTCGACGCGGGCGTCCGGACGCGGCTCGACGTATCGAATGTCGAGAGGGAACGCGCGCCCCGCGCTCGTGATGACCGGCGCGTCGTCGATCAGCGTGCTCACGCGCTCGCCGTCGAGTGTGGCCGACATTACCAGGAGCCGGAGCTCGGGCCGAAGAATCGCACGCGACTGCAGGGTGAGCGCGAGTCCGAGATCGGCCTGCAGGTTGCGCTCGTGGAACTCGTCGAAGATCACGAGGCCCACGCCCTCGAGCGACGGGTCGTCGCGCAGCATGCGCGTGAGCACCCCTTCGGTCACCACCTCGATGCGGGTGTGTGGACCGACGCGGGTGTCCATCCGCACGCGGTGCCCAACGGTCTCGCCGACGCGTTCGCCGAGCGTGAGCGCCATGCGCCGCGCGGCCGCGCGGGCAGCGAGGCGGCGCGGCTCGAGCATTACGATCTTCGCGCCTCCGAGCCAGCTTTCCTCGAGGAGCGCCAGCGGCACGCGGGTGGTCTTGCCCGCCCCGGGCGGCGCTTGCAACACGGCGGCGCCCTGAATGCGGAGCGCGTCGCGCAGCGCGGGGAGCGCATCGTCGATCGGGAGTAACGGGGCGGGCATGGTGCGGGAAAGCTATGCCGGGCGTCTCCGTCGAACAGCGCGAGTGGTGAGCCGCGGTGTCGCCAAAATGCGCCGTTCGCGTCGGACAATTTGCGAGGAGCCAGCTATGAGCAGCGTAATGTGGGTAGCCGTTGCCGCGGGGCTGTACGTGGCGGTTTTGCTGGGCAAATTCGCGACAGATGAGATCAAGGCTCGCAATAAGCCAAAGACCGGCTTCGACAACTACGCACCCGGCTATGAGCGCATCATGGCGGAGCTGGAGAGCATGACAGTGTCGCAGGCGCAACGCCGCGCCGCGCAGCTGCTCGACAAGTCTCGATTCCTTATCACCACACCGCCCGACGCCTCGGCGCCCGGTCCGTCATTCGATAAACTCACGAGGGATCAGCGCGAGCTGCTAGGTCGATACGGATCGATCAGCATCGCGAGCGAGGATGGGGGGCGGATATCAGCCGCCGACGCCTCCCCGTTCGGGAAGACGCCGGAATTCATCCGGCTCGGATCGGGCGACATGGGGAGCGACATTCTCGTGCGTCCAGGGCGCGACGAAGTGCTCGAGTACGACGACGGCACAGAGGACCTGGCGACCAAGAGCATCTGGCACTTCATCATCTATTGGCACATGGAAGCCGAACTGACCGCCGCCTGCGATGAAACGGCGACTTGATCGTGTCTCCCACCTGATGCATCTATGTGCGGCTGATCAGCCAGTACGAGAATGACGTGGCTGACCGCCCATCTCTAATGGAGGCGACATGAACCCCAGAGCGCTGATCGCGTTCCTCACGCTCGGCTGCGGCACGCTGATGATGACGACGATTGGCTTCGCCATTGCCTGGATGCGCTCCCGCGAACGCGCGATCCGCGCCGAGCTCCGCGGCGACCGCGTCTCGCCAGGCACCGCGGCCGCCGATCACGACACACGCATGCAACAAGCGGTCGATGCCATCGCGCTGGAAGTCGAGCGCATCGCCGAAGGGCAGCGTTTCACCACCCGGCTCCTCTCCGAGAGCCGCGGAGACAATCGTGCGCGCGCCGCGGATCGAGGGCGCGACGTAGGACGCATCGTAACGCCCCACTGAGAAGCCGCGGACCAGGTTGTGCCGTGAACGACCCGCGTTCATCTGCGACAATCTGCGGCCAGCTGTTGCAGTGAAGTGGTGCCATATCCGCGGCCGATTCTTCTGAGGAGAGAGAGAGATGTCCGATAATTCGATCCGCGGCGACCGTCGCGAGTTCTTTGGACGGCTCGGTCTGGCAGCAGCCGTGACCGCTGCTAGTAGCGCGGGGTTCGTCGCGACGGACGCATATGCGATGGACATTTCGCGGCACGACTCGCCGTGGGACATGTCGTGGGTGGATCGCCTGGCGGGCGTGCCGTACAAGGTCGCTTTCGACGCCAATCAGATCGCCGACGGTCTCGCGCCCAATCTCGCCGCGGATTTCATGGACACGTACCACGCGGTCTACAATACGCGCGACGACCAGACGCGAGCGGTGATCGTGATGCGGCAGCTCGGCGTTCAGATGGCGTTCAACGATACGTTGTGGGACAAGTACGCGATCGGCGAGGACGTGAAAGTCACTGATCCGGTAACGAATGCACCGGCGCGCCGAAACGTGTTCTGGCGGGCCGCCGCCGGTTCTACGTCGGCACCGGATGCGTCATTGCTCGAGTCGCTCCAGGCGCGCGGCGCGATCTTCCTGGCCTGCAACCGTGCCGCGATGAACTGGTCGCGCAGAATGGCGGAGAAGCACAAACGTGACGTCGAGGAGGTGCGAACCGAGGTTCGGGCGGGACTCATACCCGGCGCGTTACTGATGCCGAATGGCATCTTCGCCATGATCCGCGCGCAGAACGCCGGCTGCGCGTTCATGCGCGGCGCGTAGTTCTCAATTTCACCGGTTTTCCATGCACCCACGCATTCGCGAGCTGCTCGAACATCTTGACGCGCACCGCGCCGAGCTGCGCAGCGCGGTCGACGACGTGCCGGTCGCGCGGCGCGAGACGCGGCCGGCGCCTGGCCGCTGGTCGGTGGCCGAGGTGCTCGAGCATCTGGCGATTATTGATGGTCGTGTGGCGATGATGTTGACCGCCAAAGTGTCGGCGGCGCGCGCCGCCGGACTCGGCGCCGACTACGACACGAGCGCGATCGTGCCGACGTTCGATACGACCGTGCTGCTCGATCGTACGCGTGTGGTCGCCTCGCCCGTGCCATTGCATCCAAGTGGCGAGCGCGATGCTGCCGCCGCGTGGATCGTGCTCGAAGCGTCACGCGATCAGTTTCGGGCGGCCGTGCTCGCCGCCGACGGGCTCGCGCTCGGCGAGCTGTCGCACCAGCACCCGGTGCTCGGCGTGCTCAACCTGTACCAGTGGATCGCTTCGGTCGGAACGCATGAGGCGCGGCACACCGCGCAGATCCGCGAGATCGCGGCGGCTCTCGCGACGTCCTGATCCACTCACCTGACCGCGTGCGCGTGACTGCGGACCACTTCACATTCGAGCCGATCACCGTCGACGAGATCCCGCTCCTCCTCGAGTGGCGCGGCCGCCCACACGTCGCCGAATGGTGGGGCGAGGCGCCGTCGCTCGAGGAGTTGCGGAGCCAGTATGCCTCTCGGCTACTCCACACATCGCCGGTGCGCCCATACTTCGCCTGCATCGACCGCACACCGGTGGGGTTCATCCAATCGTACGTCGCGGCCGGCAGCGGCGATGGGTGGTGGACCAACGTCCACGACCCCGGCGTGCTTGGGATCGACCAGTTTCTCGCCGATGCGAGCCTGCTCGGCCGCGGGCTCGGCACGAGCATGGTGCGGCAGTTCGTCGAGATCCTGTTCACCTCGCCTTCGACGACGATGGTCCAGGCCGACCCGCATCCCTCGAATGCGCGGGCGATTCGTTGCTACGAGAAAGCGGGTTTCCGCACCATCGGGCCGATCATCACACCAGACGGCGACGCATTGTTGATGACCCGCAACCGATGACACGACCGCCGGCGCGACCTCGATGTTTTGGTATTCTCTCCTGACCGGAATCGATGAGCCTCATTCGTACTGCTCGCCTGCTGCTCATTCCCGCCACGACCGACTCGTTACGCGCCGAGCTCGACTCGCGCGCGGCGCTCGCTCGCGCGCTTGGCGTCGAGGTTCCGGTGACCTGGCCGCCGGAGCTCTACGATGTCGACGCGGTTCGCTGGACCCTGAATCGCATGGCGACACATCCCGGTGACGACGGTTGGTTGGCGTACTACATCGCGGAGGCACCGGCGGCGCCGGGCGAGCGACCGCGACTCGCTGGCATGAGCGGATACAAGGGCGCCCCGGACGTTGAGGGCGCGGTGGAGGTCGGCTACGGAGTGATACCGGAGCGGCGCCGGCTCGGCATCGCGCGCGAAGCGACGGAGGCCTTGGTCGCGCGCGCCTTTGCCGACCCCCGTGTCACGATGGTGATCGCGCACACGCTGCGCGAGCTGGCGCCTTCTATCGGCGTGCTGCGTTCAGTTGGTTTCAGCTTCGTCGGCGCGGGCTCCGATCCGTCGGAGCCCGACGCCATTCGCTACGAGCTGACGCGCGCCGAATTCGATAGAACGCGCGGCGCCTAACGAGAGCGCAGGCGCCGCGCCGCTTTCGCGGGCGTCTTGCTCGCCGGCTTCTTCTTCGCGGGTTTTTTCTTCGCCGAAGTTTTCTTCGGCTTCTTGTAGATCCCACCGATGAACGCGGCGTCCGACGCGTCGATGTCGAGCCCGCCAACGATCGGCTTTCCGCTCTTGGTGATCGAGCCCGGAATCTGATAGCACATGATCGACTTCGGATCCGAGTGCGCGGTGCCGAGCAGGGACGATTCCTCGATCGGCGTGAGCACCTGGGCCCGCGTCATGGCGGCATTCCAGCCCTGCGTCGCTAGAAAAAATGGAATCGCCTTCGCCGGATCGATCAGCTCCACCAGCTCGCGCCGCATATGCTCGTGCGGACACCCAATCGTGTGTCCCGTCTCGTGGCGTACGACGCGATGGAATTCCGACTCGGGTGTGTTCATGGTGAACGAGTCGAGATTCATCGTCGGCTCGCCCGCCGGGATGTGCTTGATATCGGTACCCACGTATGACCAGTAGCCATCGTTCGGCACGCGCGCGATGCGCACCTGAGGGCTCGTCGAGCTCGCCACGAATTTGACGTTGGCCGTTTTGCCCCAGGCATTCATGTGCGAGAGCAGCCGCGTCTGGAGCGCCTTCGGCGGATTGTCGAGAAAGCCGACCGTGAGATGCACGCCGCCCGCGCCCCAGTACTTCGTCGTGACCACCGCGATCGCCGCACGCGTGACGACGAAATCGTCCACCACCAGTCCGAGCCGGTCGAGCCGCGGATGGTTGACCGGATTGATCTTCGTCGCCGTTTCCGCGGCCCGAATCCACAGGTCTCGCGGTAGCGATTTGGGTGTACAGGTGAGGGGCTCCGCCATGTAACTCTCCTCCCGGGGCCGCAGAGACCCCGCTCGTGCTCGTTGGGCTGCCTTCGTGTTCGCATTTTGCAGAAGGTCCGTCGCATGAGCAAGATCTCACGGCCGCAGATCGACGTTGACCTTCTCCGCCCGGGACCAAAACAGCCCGCCGCAGACTTTCGCAGATCGCCGCAGATCAGTCAAAAATAGCAGCCGCAGATTTCCGCGGATGAACGCGGATCGATCGGGACGGAGCGAGAGCGTCAGTCCGCCGGACCAACACTTATTTTGTTGCTGTACAAGAACGACAAAAAGCTGAGGCGGGCTCTCCGGGTCGAAAGCGCTCGAGGCGATCTGCGTTCATCTGCGTTCATCTCCGGAAATCTGCGGCTGCCTTTGCTTTTGCCGTATCTGCGGCGACCATCGAGAATCCGCGAGGATCGCCGGCTAGAGCCGCGGCTGTAGCCCGGCCTCGACATCTGCGGCTAGATTTCGCGGTATCCATGAAGATCAGCCTTCACGCTCGCCCCGACCGACGCTGAGCCCCGCGCGCAGACCGCAGCGATCGCGCCGGCGAGGTCCCGCGCGCACGCAGCCGCAGACCACCTCGCAGCCCACCAGCCGCGCCGCCTATGGCGATACCAGGCAGTGGCTGCTCGGTAAGCACGGACCGGTCTGCGCCTATTGCGAGCGGCGGGTGAGCGAGGGCGCGATCACGCTCGACCACGTGACACCGCGCCGGGGCAAGACGGCGTATGATCGGCGCGACAACCTCGTCCTGGCGTGTCCGGCGTGCAACGCAAAGAAAGCCGACCAGCATATCCTCGCCTTCCTGCTCGCACGCCCCACCCGCGCGGCCAGCCTGCTGCGCTACGGCGATCACCTGAGCACGATGTTGCTCGATCTCGCGAAAGAGATCGCGGGACCGGACGCAGCCGCGCGCGCGGCGCGCCTCGCCGATCCGGAATACCCGTATAGCGACTGACGTCGCAAGAGGAACAATGTCGAAGAAAATGAAGGCCATGCACGTGCGGATCGCCATCGGGGCGGCGATTCTGCTCATCGCCGCGGTGATGTGGATCTGGGCGACGAGCGTCACGCCGGCGCGCTAGCCTTTTCTCACCGAGCCCTCAACGCTCTCGTCAGCACCCGGTCGAGCGCCGCCGCGAACGCCTGCTTCTCCCGGGGACCGTACGCCTTCGGCCCGCCCGTATCGACGCCGACGCCGCGCAGGCCCTCCATGAAATCGCGCACCGACAGCCGCTCGCCGACGTTCTCGAGCGTGTACTCCTCCCCGCGCGGGTCGATCACCAACACCTGTTGAGCGACGAGAATTGCGGCCAGGGGAATGTCGGCCGTGATCGCCACGTCACCGGCTACGGCACTGGCGGCGATGTGCCGGTCGGCGACGTCGGGGCCGCCATCCACCCGCACCGCGCTGATCAGCGCTTGGCCGACCGGAACCGGCACCCGATGGTTCGCCACTAACACCACCTCGAACTTCAGCCGCTCGGCAGCGCGGAAAACGATCTCCTTCACCTCGCGCGGCGAGGCGTCGGCGTCGATCCAAAGCTTCATGGCTGGAAAAGGTAACCCCACGCTCCGGCGACCTGTCCTGCACTGCCTTCGCGGCCTGATCAGGGCGCTCGACAGGGAGGGCAATCGCATGTAGTGTGAGACGTCCCACAAAGCCCCATCGGAGCTGCATATGAAACGAATCGCTATTGCCCTGCTTGCCCTCGGTGGCCTGTCGGTCGCCGCGCCCAGCCACGAATCCCTCGCGAACGGTGCGCCGCGAAAGACCGTCGCCGTGCTGTACTTCGACAACCACACCGGCCGCTCGGACTACGATCCGATCGGGAAGGGCATCGCGACCATGATGATCACCGACCTGTCGTCGGTGCCGGAAATCCAGATGGTCGAGCGCGATCGCCTGCAGGACCTGGTCAAGGAAATGGACAACCAGGGCACGAAGTACTTCGACTCGACCACCGCGGTGAAAGTCGGCAAGATCGCCGGCGCGCAGTACGTCGTCGTCGGCGCGTTGGCCGCGCTCCAGCCGAACATCCGCATCGACACGCGGGTGGTCAACGTGGAGACCGGCGCGATCGTGAAGACGGCCCAGGTCACGGGACAGGAAGATCAATTCTTCGAGCTCCAGCAGAAGCTGTCGCAGAAGCTGATCGACGGGCTCGCGCTCGCGCTCTCGCCCGAAGAGCAGCAGGCGCTCAAGGAGAAGCAGGAGCAGAATCGCATCAATGAGCTGTCCACCATTCTCAACTTCTCGCAGGCGCTCTGGTACCAGGATCGTGGCGACTACGTCAACGCCGTGCTCAAGATGGAGCCGGTGGTGAGAGCGGCGCCCGGCTCACTGATTGTCAAGATGACCTACGATGAGATGAAGCGGCGCGCGGCCGCCAAGCTGCAGGAAAAGGCGAGCGAGAAGATCAAGAGCGGCATCGGCAAGCTGTTCGGCCGGCCGTAGCGATCCGAACCACCAGAAGACGCGCCACTGGAAGTACGCCGAGCGTCTGATCCGCGGGCGATCGTGTCCAGATCAGAGATGTCAAGGTCCACATTGAGTGTCGCAACGCCTGACGCGCACGCTCGCAACTCCTTTGCGCGAAGCAGCATGCGTCGCGCTCCCCGCGACCCGTGCGACTTAGAGAAAGAGACTGTCGCCGGGTGAGACACCGGCGCAGCTACACCGGCCTCACCGAGGGTTAACGGTCGGCACGTGCAGTGCTTTACTCCGGGGCGGTTGTTGGCGTTGCCACCCGTCCTCAGGAGACATCACCATGCTTCGACGCCGTTCCCGATCGGCATGGGATTTCGCGCGTACGCTTGGACCGATCGCCACCCTCGCCACTTTCGCGGCGTGCTCCGGCGACGCGAGCGCTTCCTCCATCGACACATCGTCGGCGTTTCAGCGTGATCTCGAGGCCGCCGGGATGCCGGGCGCGCCCACGCGGCCCACCGCGCCCCTGCCCGGAGAATGCGTGGCCGAGAATGCCCTGGCTCGCTCGAAGGCGGTTCACGCGATTGACAGCGCGCGCGCGGTCTGGACTGCCGAGCATGGTCTCAAGGCGGAACGTCTCGGCGATGGGCGCGACGCAAAAGCACTGCTGGAGATTTCTGGCCGGCTCGACCCGCGCAACGCCGCGGTCGCCTATCACTTGGGCCGCGTGAGCGAGCGGCTTCGCGAGCGCGACGCAGCGGTGCACGCCTACTGTCGCTATCTCGCGATCGATCCAGCATCCTCGACCGCCGCCGAGGTAGCCGCGCGCATCCACCAACTCGAACCCGCACGCACCGCACGTGTGTCCGTCGCGCCCGCTCCGCGGCGGGTGATCACATCGCCTGCCCATCTCGTGCCGCGCGCCGGACGGCGCACGCAATTGACGAGGGTCGACTTGAACGAAGCGGCCTCCACTACACGATCGAGCAACGACGGCGCCATCGCTCCGCCGAGCAACCAGGCCAGCGCAGCCCCGGTCCCGACCTCGGTCGAACAGCAAGCGCCGACCGCTGGAAGCCGTCCCACCTCGACCGTACCCGCAGCGCCCCCCGGGAGCGGCTCGCAGGGAATCATGACCCGTGATGCCGTCTGGGGCGCGGGCGTCGGTGCGGTGTTTGGTGCGGCGGTCGGTCGCAACGGTCGCAGCGCGGCCATCGGCGGCGTCGTGGGCGGAGTGCTTGGCGCGATCGTGGGAGGGCGCGCTCGTCCGTGAGCATGCCCAGAAGGCGGACGCTCCACGAACGCTGGCGAGATCTGTATCTTGGCGGAGCTCATATGAAAATCTCCGCGTGCGCGTATGCGCTCCTCTGGTTGCTCGCAGGCGCCGCCACCACCGCCGGCGCGCAGGGCGTGCCGGGCCAGACGGTCGAGCACGTGGCGGCGCGCGACTCCGGCCAGAGCTACGCCATTTTTCTCCCCAGCGGGTATGCGCCGCGGCGGCGATGGCCGCTGCTGCTGCTGCTCGACCCGCGCGGCCGCGCGATGACGCCGCTCTCACTCTTCCGCGATGCCGCCGAGCAGTACGGCTATATCGTGATGAGCTCGTACAATACCGCCAGCGATGTCGACGGCGATCCGAACACGCCGGCCGTGAACGCGATGCTCGACGTCGCGCAGCGCGAGCTGTCGATCGACACCAACCGGATCTATCTGGCCGGGTTCTCCGGTACGTCGCGGATGTCCTGGCTGTTCGGCTTCGCGTTGCGCGGGCGCGTCGCCGGAGTGATCGGCGCCAGTGGCGGACCGCCGCCGCCAGCCGGCTTCACCGCCGACACGCTCCGGCAGACGCCCTTCGCCTTCTTTGGCACCGCCGGCTCGGATGATTTCAATCACGATGAGATGCGCGCACTCGATCGTACCCTCGACACGCTCGGCAAGGCGCACCAGCTGACGGTGTTCTCCGGCGGTCACCAGTGGATGTCTCGATCAATCGCCGCCGACGCGCTGCGATGGATGGAGCTGCAGGCAATGCGCACCAGCCTTCGCGCTCGCGACTCCGCCCTCATCGATTCGGCTTTCGCCGATCGCGGCCGCGCGGCGGAACTGCTGGAGCAAACGGGCGACGCGGTGACCGCGATGCGCGCCTGGCGATCGATCGCGCACGACTTTGCATCGCTCCACGATACGCGATCCCCAATGCAGCGCGCCGACAGCCTGCTGAAACTGCCGGCGGTTCAGCGTAGCCTCACGCTGGAGCGCTCGCTCGAGACCACCAGCGCTGCCTACATGCAGCGCGTGATGAAGGGATTGTTGACGCTTCGTGGCTCGACCAGGCCTGGCGCAACCGGTGAATCGCTCGCGCGCGAGCTCGCCCTCGACTCGCTGCACCGCGTTGCCGCGTCCGGTGATTCGCTCTCGCGCGCCGCGGCGCGCCGGGCGCTGGAGCTCGTATTCGTCCACACCTCTTTCTACGAGCCGCGCGCCTATCTCGAACAGCAGAACGCCGAGCACGCCCTGGCCGCGCTGCGCATTGCCGAGTCAGCCGAGGCGGGACGCCCAGGCGTCTGCCTGCAGCGCGCGCGAGCCTACGCGCTGCTGCGCTCGGAGAGGTCCGCGCTCGAATCGCTCACCTGCGCGCGCGATGCCCGCATTCTCTCGCCCGACGTGCTGCAGGAGCACGTCTTCGACCGCCTGCGCGAGACACCTGCGTATCGAGAGTGGAACGCCAAGACCGCGCGGAACCCCTAGTACAAGATCTGTGATGGCTCAACAAAGTCTACGCAGTTGCAGTCAGCCCCCGCGCAGAATGCTCATCGGATCCACCCGCGTCGCGCGCCGCGCGGGAACGTAGCTGGCGATCAGCGCCACGGCCGTCAGCACGAGCACCACGCCGACGAACGAGATCGGATCGGTCGGACTCACGTCGTACAACAGACCGGCGATGAGCCGCGTGAGACCGATCGCCGCCAGCGCGCCCACCGCGATCCCGACCAACGCCAACGACGCGCCCTGCCGCAGCACGAGACGCATCACATCGTCCGTCTGCGCGCCGAGCGCGACACGGATACCGATCTCCTGCCGCCGTTGCGTCACCAGATACGAGATGACGCTGTAGACGCCGAGCGTCGCCAGCAGCAGCGCCGACGCGCCGAACACGCCGACGAGCAGCAGCACGAATTTCCGGTCGGCCACCGAGCGTCCGATGATCTCCTCGATCGTCCGGAACCTCGGCGGCACGTCGGGTCGGAGATCGTGCACGATCCGGCGCGCCGCGGCGATGAGCGTCGACGGATCGCCGGCGCTCTGCATTACGATGTTGAACGAGCCCGCCGGTTTCGGCCGCTGCCGATAGAACGCGTAAAAGGTCGGCCTGGCATCCGAGGCCAGACTAAATTCGCGCACATCGCCCACCACGCCGACGATCGTGAACGGATGCAGGTCGCCGTCCATGTTGCCGAACTGGATGACCTTCCCGATCGGATCTTCCTTCGGCCATCTCGTCTTCGCGAGCGATGTGCTGATCACCGCCACGTGCGGTGCGCTCGGCCCGTCGCGGTCGTCGAACAGGCGACCCTTCACCAACGGAACGCGCATCGCGCGAAAATAGCCGGCGCTGGCGACGCGAAATTCCGCTTGGCCGGTGCGCGCGGAGTCCTTCATCAGCTGCATCAAATTCTTGATGTCGAGTGGCTCGTCCACGCGACTCATGATGAGAAACGTGCCGTTCGACGTGCTGGCGGCGGTCAGTGGAAAGGCATTAACCCCGCCGACCTCCGTCACGCTCGGCAGGGCACCGAATCGCGCGATGAGGTCGTCGTACAATCGCGCCGCCTTCACCGGGGCGAGCGAATCGCTGTAGGTCGGAACGGAGATGTCGAGCACTACCGCTTGCGTCGAGCGAAAGCCAGGATCTAACTGCATCAAGCGAAGGAAGCTGCGGCCGAGCAGCCCCGCCCCAACCAGCAGCACGAGCGTCATCGCCATCTGCGTGACGACGAGCGCGCTGCGCACGCGATCGCTGCCCGCGCCGCCGGCTTGCGTACGCTGTCCTTGTGCGAGCGTCTCGCGAATGTCGCCCCGCGTCGCGCGCCACGCCGTGAGCAATCCGAGCGCGATGGCGGTCGCCATCGACACGGACAGCGCGAACAGCAAGACCTGCCAGTTCACGTGGATCTCGCTCATCCTCGGCACGTTCCCGGGCTGCATCGACACCAGCGCCTTTACGCCGAGCGCGGCCAACAGTACACCGAGCGCGCCGCCGGCCAGCGACAGCACGAGCGCTTCGGTGAGAAATTGCTGCGCGAGCCGCCACGGCCGCGCGCCGAGCGCAAGCCTGAGCGCGAGCTCGCTCTGCCGCATCGCCATTCGCGCGACGAGAAGATTGACGACGTTGGCGCAAGCAATCAGCAGCAGCACAATCGAGGCGGCCAGGATCGTCACCAGCGCCGGGCGCACCTGTCCGACCATCTGCTCGAGCAGCGGCGTCACCTGCGCATCGTTCATCCAGGTGTCATCGCCATACTGCTTCTTCAAGCGCTTGGCGATCACGCTCGCATCCAGTCGCGCCTGCGTCAGCGAGACACCATCCCGCAACCGGCCGATCACCTGCCAGTTGTGACCGGTGCGGTACGGATTCCGCTCGTACATCTCGCGCGGCGACCACAGCTCCACGCCGGTTGGGAAATCGAGGCTGGCCGGCATCACGCCGACGATCGTGCGCGATTTGCCATCCCACGAGAGCGTGGAGCCGAGCACGTTCGGGTTGCCGCCGAGCTGCCGGCGCCAGAATCCTTCACTCACCAGAACCACCGGCGCGCCGTTCGGCCTGAGCTCATCCGGCGCGAACAGGCGGCCGCGAAGCGGCTGCACGCCGAGCACATCGAAGAACTCGCGAGACACCACCGTCGCCCGCGCGCGAACGGGCTCCGTCGCGCCCGTGACCGAGGCGATGCCACCGGGGGTCATTTCAGCCAAGGCGGCGAAGCTACGGGTCTGCGCCTTGAAGTCGTCGAAGTTGGGATCGGAGAACTGCGTGTTACCGTCGGGCCCGACTTGCCACAGCTGCACGATACGGCTGGCGCGCGGATACGGCAGCGGCTGCAGCAGCACGCCGTTGATCACGCTGAAGATCGCGGTCGTGGCGCCGATGCCAAGCGCGAGGGTGATCACCGTCACCAGCACGAAGCCCGGTGTGCGCACCAGCGCGCGCGCGACGTAGCGGAGGTCTCTGAAAACCGATTCCATGTCGCGCTCGCGATAGCGGTGGGGTGGGGGCGGCCGGCGAACCATCCGATGGGACGGCGACAATATCGTCCGCAATGAGTCGTCCGTCGACCGATGCAACGCGCCCCGACGTCAGAAAACCGTTACGACTGGCGCCGGCGCCAGGTGCCGGCCATCTTCCCGCCCCTGATGATCAAGACCCACGGCCTCACCCACATCGCCCTGGGCGTGCGCGACCTCGACCGATCGGTGCGCTTCTATCAAGAGCTGCTCGGAGCCGAAGTCATCTTCCGCGATGAGACCTTCGCGCAACTTCAGACTCCCGGCTCGCGCGACGTGATCGTACTCCAGCCGCGCGAGGCGCATGCGGGCACCTCGGGCGGCATCGCGCACTTCGGCTTCCGCCTGGTCGATCCGGCCGACATCGATCTCGCCGTCCGCGAAGTGATCCACGCCGGCGGCACCATCCGCGATCGCGGCGATTTCATCCCGGGTGAACCCTTCCTGTTCGCGACGGATCCCGACGGATACGAGTTCGAGATCTGGTTTGAGATCCCTACGCGAGTCGATCCCGGTTGAACAACGCAGGGTAGCCCGCGTTCACTCTCCGCGCATCGCCACGGCCGGCCCCACTCGCGATGCGCGAACGGCCGGCACCAGCGTCGCGATTGCCGCGATCGCGAGCAACAGCAACGCCACTAATCCGAACGACACCGGATCGGCGGGCGAGACCTCGAACAGCAGCGCCCGCATCGAGCGGGTAAGCGCCAGCGAACCCGCCAGGCCGAGCGCGACGCCAAGCGCCGCGCGTGCGAGACCGCGGCGCAGCACGAGCGTGAGCATGCGATACGGACGCGCGCCGAGCGCGAGGCGAATGCCGATCTCGCGCCGACGCCGCACGACGTCGCCAGAGAGTACGCCGTAGATCCCGACCCCGGCCAGAACGAGCGAGGTCAGCGCGAACGAAGCGAGAAGGATGCTCGTGAACCGCTCGCTCGCCGTCGATGCCGATACGAGCTCCGACATTGGCGCCACCTGGTACACCGGCAGGGCCGCATCGAGCTCGGCCACGCGCTTGCGCACAGCGGGCACGAGCGCGGCCGCGCCGCCGGCCCCGCCCGCGTCGCCCCGCACGACGATGTCCATCACGCTCCAGTTCGATTGCCCGAAGGCGAGATACACCGCCGGACGTGGCGCCGTGCGCGCGTCCATCGCCCGCACATCGGCCACGACGCCGATCACCTCGGCTACGATGCCGTTGTTGAGGTTGACCTTCACTCTCTTGCCGATCGCATCCTCGCCCGGCCACAGCTGCCGCGCGACCGAGCGGCTGACGACGGCCCGCGCCGGCGCACCGGCAACATCCTGGGCGCCGAAAGTGCGGCCCGCGACCAGCGCGATGCGAAGCGTTCGAAAGTAGTCGCCGTCCGCGACGCGAACGTCCGTCACCGGCGCGTTCGATAAATCTTGATCCGACTTTCCCTCGGCGGCGACGGTCGTCGCGGGACCACCGCCGCCGAATGGCCGAATGTTGATCGTGCCCGCCGACTGCACGCCGGGCAATCCACGCGCGGCGCCAAGAAGCGATTCGAAAAACGCCACCTGCTGCGCGTTCGTCTGGTAGCGCTGGCCGGGCAGCGCTATCCGCATCACGACGACGTCGCGCGCGTCAAAGCCGAGCTCGACCGAGCGTAGCGAGAGAAAGCTGCGCATTGCCAGGCCGGCGATCACGCTCACACCGACGGCCAGCGCGACCTCGGCCACGATCAGCGCGCCGCCGCCGAGGCGGTCCGATGTGCCACGATGTCCGCTCTCGCCGAGCGCGCCCGCGAGACGGTCTTTCGTTCCATGGAGCGTCGGCCACGCACCGAATAGAATCACCGCGACCACCGACGTTAGAGCCGCCACGGCCAACACCGCGCCGTCGATGCGAATCGATCCGGCGCGTGGTGCGTCGGTTGGCAACAGACCGATCAACGCGTGCACGCCCCAGAACGCCGCCAACACGCCGGCTATGCCACCGGCGATTCCGAGCAACGCGCTCTGTGTCAGCAACTGCCGAATGAGTCGCGGGCGCGTTGCGCCGAGCGCGCCTCGCACGGCGATCTCGTGCTCGCGGCGGCGTAGCTGTGCCAGCGTGAGATTCGCCACGTTCGCGATCGCCATCGCCAACAACAGGCCGACCGCCACCATCAGCACCCACAGCTGCGTTCGCACATCTCCGATGATCTGCTCGGTGAGCCCCTTCACCGAGCTACTCCACTGCGCGTCGGCCTTGTCCTCGACCGCCAATGCCGCGGAGATGCGTTCCTGATCCGCGCGCGCCCGGTCGATCGACACTCCCTTTCCGAGCCGGCCGATGACGATCAGGAATCGTCCCCAGCTTCTATTCGACGCCGTCGGCGTGAATGGAATCCAGAATTCCGGGTCTTGCATCCAGCCGACGCGTGGCGGCTCGAAGTCGGCCGGCATCACGCCGATGACCGTGCGCGGCGAGCCGTCGAGGATCGCCGCCCGCCCCATCACGCCCTGCTCGCCTCGAAAATGCTCGAGCCAGAAGCGGTGCGAGAGCACGATCACATTTGCCGGTGCGCGTTCCCCTTCGCCGCTTGCGAAGACGCGGCCGAGCAACGGGCGCGCGCCGAGCATCGTGAAGAAGGTCGACGAGACCTCGGCGCCGCGCACGCGCTGGGCGTCGCCGAGTCCAGTGAGCGTGAGCGGCGCGGGGACCATTCCCGCCATCGCATCGAAGGCGAGGCTGCGCGCGCGCCACGCCTCGAAATTCGGCACCGACACCACGTTCTCGTCGTGGTTGCGGGGCACGTTGCGCTCCCACAACACGGCCAGCCGTTCGGGCTCCGCGTAGGGCAGTGGTCGGAGCAGCACGCCGCGCACCACGCTGAAAATCGCCGTCGTCGCGCCGATGCCAAGCGCGAGCGTGATGAGCGACGCGAGAGCGAACGCGGGACTCCGGCGCAACACGCGCACGGCGTAGCGCGCGTCCATCTGGAGATCCTCGGCCAGCCGCGTGCCGCGGGCGTCGCGTCCCTCTTCCTTGAATCGGTCGAGACCGCCGAAGGTCTGGCGCGCGGAGCGCCAGGCACTGGCCTCGTCCTGGCCGCGTGCCATGCGATCGCGCGCCTCGCACTCGATGTGATAGCGCATCTCGTCGTCCATCGATTGCTCGGCCGCGTCGCGCGCGACGAACAGGCGCGCGCGGCGCGCCAGACGGGCGAGCGAGTGGAAGGGATTCATGGTCAGCTCGTGCGGAGGACGTGATTGACCGCGCCGGAAAAGAGACCCCAGGCTTCGACCTCGCGCGCGAGCTGCTTCCGGCCCTGGGCGGAGAGCGTGTACAGCTTGATGCGGCGGCCTTCGGGCGATTCGCCGGGCTCGCTGGCGATCCAGCCGCGGTCCTCGAGGCGATAGAGTGCCGGATAGAGCGACCCCTGATTGACCTCGAGCACGTCGCGCGACATGAGGCGAATGCGTTTTGAGATCGCCCAGCCGTGGAGCGTACCGGCGGCGAGCGCCTTCAGAATCAGCAGGTCGAGCGTTCCCTGCAGCAGTTCTGTCTTCGTCTCGCGCATGATGCCTCTGGCTGGGATACCTTGTCGTTCGACAATACAGTGTGCGATCGATTGTCGAATGTCAAGGTATGAGCCCGCGCGATGCATCGAAACTCGATGGGTGCGGGCGCCGTATGGGCCCGTACCTCTATCGGAGCATTTCGTGAAGCCGCACCGCATCGCTGCCATCCTCCTCGCTCTCGCGTTCGCCGCGCCGCTCGCCGCGCCGCTCGCCGCGCAGGCGAAAAAGGCATCACTCCCCGCCGACTCGATGGTGATCGGACGGAAATACACCGCTTGGTTTTATAGCGGACAGGCCGACAGCCTGTTGGCTCACATGGAGCCGGGCGCGAGCCAGGCGATGCCGAAAGAGGCGCTGCTCAACCAACTGTCGCAGATGACGGCGCGCGCGGGAGCCGAGGTCGAGGTGCTCGAGGAGAAGTTCATCACGCGCAACGGGAACCGGCAGTACTGGCGGAGCGCGAAGTTCTCGAGTTTCGACGAGCCGCTGCTGGTTCGTTGGGTGATCACGCCCGCCGGAACGATCGCCGGGTTCGGGCTTGGGCCGAAGAGCCAGGCGCCAGCGATCGATCCGTAGCCACCGAAAACCGCAGCACGCAGCGCACTTACCTGTCCCTACGTAATCTGACTGATCCCCCCGCCCAACCCTCCACTCCAACTTTCCGGTGCGGTTCGACCTTCACCATCTGCACCGGGGTGTGACATGGATGAACATCCGACGATTCGACGCGACTCTTCCGCGTGGCTCTTCTTCGTGCGTGCCTGCTTCGCGCTCTCCGTTGGCGCGACGACCCTCGGACTCTGCTATCTGCCGGTGGACGCCTGGATCAAGGGCTATGTCGGCATGGGGATGCTCTTTACCATCGGGTCGTCGATTACGCTCACCAAGACATTGCGAGACGATCACGAAGCGCAGCGCCTGCTGAACCGGATCGCCGAGGCGAAAACGACCAAGCTGCTGCGCGAGTTTGATCCGATCGAGACCTGAATCGGAGGGCGTGGCTGTAATGTTCCTGACGTGGTGATCGTCATCGACACATGAGACGCTCCATTTTCTTTGCCGCCGCCACCGGTGTACTCGCACTGGTGGCGGCGCCCGCTTCCGCCGTACGCGCGCAGGGTCATTTGCCCTGGTCGCCTGGCGACAAGGCGCCCGCGCTCGCACACCTCTCGCTCGGTCAACCGCAGTCGGAGCTTTTCACCAAGCTCGGCGCACCTGACGCGGTCGACACGCTCGGGCCCGGAGCCTACTCCTTCAGTTGGCTCAAACGCGGTCTGTCGGCCGTCGTCACCGATCGAGACGGCGTGGCGATCATCAACGCCACCAAGCGCGAAGCGGCGGAACTCGGCGGCGTCCGTGTCGGCGATACGCACGACGCCGTGCGCGCCAAGTGGGGCGACCCAATGAAAGAGCAGGGACCGACATGGCTCTACATCGCGCGGGGTTGGGTGATCGCGGTCCAATTCCACGCCCAGTCCGATAAGGCCGTGCGGCTGAGCATCGGGCTACCCACAGCCGCCTCGACTCCCTAGCCCCCAGCCCGACCGGGCTGGTGCAGGACCCGTCTTCGGCATACTATACCCGTAACGGATACAGTTTCCACGGATATATGCCCGGAGCCGCTCGTGCCTCGTCCCGTGCCGCTGAACGATCTGCCGCCGCTCACCCCGGTGGTCATGCACATCCTGCTGGCGCTGGCCGATGAAGACCGCCACGGCTACGCGATCGCGCAGGAGATCGAGCGCCTGAGCGAAGGCGCGGTGCGAACCGGGCCGGGCACCCTGTACGGCTCGATCCAACGCATGGTGAAGGCGGGACTGATCGAGGAGACGCGCCGCCGTCCCCCGGCAAAGGACGATGACGAGCGGCGTCGCTACTATCGCCTGACGACCGCCGGCCGGCGCGCGCTCGAGACCGAAAGCGCGCGAATGGCCGACCTGGTCGCCGTCGCGCGAGCCAAGCGCGTACTGCGCGGGACCAACGCGCCGCGCCCGGCGTAATGAACCACCAGCGGGAGCCGATTGGCGAGCGCGTCTTCGGCGCGCTGCTCAGGCTCTATCCGACTGCGCTCCGCGCCGAGCATGGGGAGGAGATGCGGCAGCACGTCCGCGATCTCGCCGGCGATCCGCGCTTCGCCGGCCGCCCGCTCCGGCTGTGGCGGCATCTCATCGGCGATCTCATCGCCACCGCGGTCCCCGCGCGATTCCACGCCGCGATCGACGCGCTCCACCAGTTGAACGAGCGCACCGAGCACCCCGATTCCGGAGAACAGATGGATATGCTGTTGCACGACGTGCGCTACGCGTTTCGTACGCTCCGCAAGCGTCCCGCCATCACGCTCATCGCGGTCGCGACGCTCGCGCTCGGCATCGGCGCGAACACGGCGATCTATAGCGTGGTCAACGCGGTGCTGCTGAGTCCGCTGCCGTTTCCCGATCCCGATCGCCTCGTGATGGTGTGGGGCAAGACGGCCGGAAACCCGCAGGCCGCCATGTCGTATCCGGACTATCTCGACATGCAGCAGCGCAATCGCTCCTTCAGCGACTTCGGCATCGTGCGGCCAATCAGCGTGAACTTCACCGGCACCGACGCTCCGGACCGACTGGTCGGCGAATTCTCCAGCGCCAACGTCTTCAAGATCCTCGGCGTGCACGCGGCGCTCGGCCGGCTGTTCACCGACGTCGAGAGCACGCTGGGCACCGAGCAGCCGGTGGTGGTGCTGAGCCACGCGGCGTGGTCGGGCAAATTCGGCGGCGATCGCGGCATCCTCGGGAAGACGCTCACGTTGAACGGTCGGCCGATGACGGTGGTGGGCGTGCTGGCGCCGGGCTATGAAGGCATTTACGGAAGCGTCGAGCTGTTTCTGCCGATCGTCTACTACAACAAGAGCGGCCTGCAGCGCGGCGCGGGCACTATGTTTACCTTTGCGCGGCTCAAACCAGGCGTGACGGTCGAGAGCGCACGGCGCGACATCGTGAGCATCGCCAAGCAGATCGAGACGGAGAATCCGTCGACGAACTCCGGGCAGAGCGCCGAGGTCGTGACGCTGCGCGAGAATCTGGTCGGCGGATCGAGAACGGCGCTGATGACGCTGCTCGCCGCTGTGGGAGTGGTGCTGCTCATCGCCTGCTTCAACGTCGCCAACCTGCAGCTGGCGCGCGCCGCGGCGCGGCGGACCGAGATTTCTGTGCGCGCTGCGCTTGGCGCGTCGCGTCAACGCATCGTCCGGCAGCTGCTGACGGAGAGCGTGCTCCTCTCGATCGCCGGCGGAGCGCTCGGTCTGCTGCTCACCGCGGTGATGATGAAATTCTTGGTCGCCAATCTGCCGGCGAATTTGTATCTCGCGACCGAAGTCGGCCTCAACACGCGCGTGCTGTTGTTCGCGGTCCTGCTGACGCTCGGCACCGGCGTGCTGTTCGGGATGGCGCCGGCGATGCGCAGCTCGCGCGCCGATCTGAGTGGCGCGTTGCGCGATCGCGGCGGCCGTGGCCTTGGGCGCGGTGGCATGCGCGACGGCTTCGTCGTTGCGCAGATCGCGCTGTCGACGATGCTGTTGATCGCGGCCGGCCTGCTCATTCGCTCGCTGGTGTCGCTGCAGCAGGTAAAGCCCGGCTTCGACATGAAGAACGTCTTGACGATGGAGTTCCGGCTCCCGCCGACGAAGTACAATACGCCGGAGCAGATGACGGCGTTCATGCTTCGCGCAACGGAAGAAATCCGGCGCGTGCCCGGCGTGACGAGCGCCGCGATGGCGCGCGGGGTGCCGCTCAGCGGTAACTCCGGATCGATCGGCTACCTGGCTGAAGGAAAGCCCGAGCCGAAGCCGGGCGACGCGCCGGGCGCGTTGGCCAACGCGACGACCACGGGCTACTTCGCCACGATGCGCATTCCGCTCCTGTCGGGGCGCGACTTCGCGGAGACGGACACGCGCGAAACGATGCCCGTCGTGATCGTGAACGAGATGCTCGCGCATCGCGAGTGGCCCGGCGGCTCGGCACTCGGGCATCGTGTGCGCGCGGTAGGCGACACGGTGTGGCGGACGATCATTGGCGTGGTCGGCGATGCGAAGCACATCGCGATCGCCGAGCTCCAGCGCGGCCAGATCTACACGCCATATACGCAGGACCCATCCCTCTTCAGCACCGTCGTGGCTCGCGTGGCGCGCGACCCGATGTCGTTCGGCCCGCCAGTGCGCGCCGCCATCTGGTCGGTCGACCGCGACCAGCCGGTGTGGAAGATTCGCACGATCGAATCGCTCGCGCAGCGCTCGCTGGGGCAGCCGCGATTCATGATGATGCTCGTTGCCGCGTTCGCCGGCCTGGCCCTGGTGCTGGCTGGCGTCGGGATCTACGGCGTGATGTCGTACACGGTGGCGCAACGCACGCACGAGGTTGGCATTCGCATCGCGCTCGGCGCACACGCCGCGGAGGTCGTGCGCCTGGTGTTGCGCCGAGGGATGGTACTCACCGCCGGGGCGGTCATCCTGGGCGTCGTCGGAGCGCTGGCGGCGACGCAGCTGTTGGCGAGCCAGCTATACGGCGTGAGCCAGCGCGATCCATTGACCTTCGTCGCCGTGCCGGTGGTGCTGGGCGCCGTGGCGCTGCTTGCCTGCTGGCTCCCGGCGCGCCGAGCGAGTCGGGTAGATCCGGTCGAGGCGCTGCGATCGCCCTGAACGGGAGCGTCGGACGTCGGGCGGCGGCGTCTGACGATCACACGCTCATCTCAGACTCGCGAATTGGTGTGTATCGCTTATCATCTCCGCATACGGAAGCGAGGTGAGGATGCGCAACTCGAGGTTTTGTTTCCGGCTCGCGGCGAGCGTGGGGTTCGTGATGCTCGCGACGCCGGGTGCGGCGTTGGCGCAGGCGCGCGGGACGGTCAGGGGAGTCGTGTACGACAGCCTGGCGCGGCATCCATTAGCAGGCGCGATGGTGCAGTTGCTACTGTCGCCGGCCGCGGACACGTCGTACGTCGCCACGACCGACTCGTCGGGCGCATTCCAAATCGACAGCGTGAAGCCAGGACGCTACGTCGTCGGCTTCTTCCATACCGCGCTCGAAGATCTCGGGGTCAGCTCGCCGACCCGCACGCTCGACGTGACAGCCGGCGGGTCGAGCGTCATGACGCTCTGGATACCCGATGCGGCCGGCGTCATTCAATCGATCTGCGGCGCGGCCGGGCTGCGGGCGGATAGCACAGCCCTGCTGCTCGGGCACGTGCGCGACGCGGAGAGCGGCGAGCCGATTGTGGGAAGCACCGTCGTGGTGGTGTGGTACGAGCTGATCATCGACCACGGCGTGCGGCGCCAGCGACGGCAGGTGCCGGTAAAGACGAACGCACTGGGCCGGTACGCGATCTGTCGGTTGCCAATCGACCGCGGATTGAGCGCACGGGCCGAGCTCGGCGCCGATGCGACGGGATTCATCGACATCACTCCCGCGGCGGGTGCGGTCGAACTGGTGAACTTCTCCATCGCGCGCGCCGACGTCGCGGCGCCGTCGTCGCCGATAGTCACGGATGGAATGCACAGAGGGAGCGCGCGTTTGACGGGATCGGTGAAAAACAGGACGGGCCGCGCGATCGCTGGAGCGCAGGTGCGCGTGTTGGAAACGGCGGCCACGACGACGACGGCAGACAATGGAACCTTTGCGCTGGGCGCTCTGCCGGCCGGCACGCAGTCGGTGGAGGTTCGGTCGATCGGCTATGCGCCGAAGCGGGCCGCCGTCGCATTGTCGACCCGCACGCCCGGCGTGGTCGAGCTCGTGATGTCGGAGCGCGTGGCGGAGCTCGACGCGGTGACAGTATACGGCCAGAAAAACGAGCAACGAAGTGGCGCGCTACGCGAATTTCTCGAGCGGCGGAAGGGCGGCTTCGGCACCTTCGTGACGCAGGCAGACATCGAGAAGCAGCAACCGCTCACGTTTTGCGATGTGCTTCGCCGCATGGCCGGAGTCGTAGTGAGCGTTGGCGGCGGCGGAAATAATACGCTGGGGCGCTGTGTGATTCGCATGCGCGGCCCGGATGCGCTCGTCGGGGAGTGCACGCCGCAGTTCTTCCTCGACGGTGCGCGGATCACGGGTGGCGCCGGGGACATCGAGGGGGCCGTGCGTCCCGAAGAGATCGCCGGCGTCGAGGTGTACAGGGGAGCGGCGACGACACCATCCCAGTTCGCAGGCGGCTGCGGGGCAGTCGTCGTGTGGTCCGGTGCAATGAGGCGGTAGCCCCGCGTTACGAACCTCACGGTGATTTGGTCACTTAGTGCGACTAATTCCTCGGCGAACCATCCACCACATTGCGACGGCGACGAGTGGCCAGGCGAGATAGAAAATGGCCGCGGCGCCGGACGGGGTCGTCGACCGAGGGTATCCCGGATACGGCGGCTCGTCGTCCGGTGCGGGCCGGGTGAGGCCGGTAAGCCCATAGATCAGTTGTAACACGATCGGCTCGGACGTGGACCGGCTCATCGCGCGGCGGTCGCCGAGCGTGTACCACACTTGGCCGTAGAGGGAATCCGTCTGCCCGAACAGTCCGCTGCGTCTCTTTGCGGCGTAGTGGATCGCGATGTCCGGCATGGTGCGCTCGAGCTTTCGGAGCACCTCACGCTCGAGGTCGGCCAGCCGCGGATCGTCATCGGCCAGGTACACGCTGATGCGCAGCGGCGTGTGCATGGCGGACAGCGCGCTCTCGTCCGCAACCGGCAGTGAGTTCCGCCTGCTCTCGCTCACGTCCACGCTCGCGCGCGGGGACACGGTGGATGCGCAGACCGCGGCGAGCGCGGCGGTGCCGGCGATCGCGGCGACGGTACTGAGCGCGCGATCGCGAAGGCCGAGTGCGGGTCGGAGCCAGACGGCAGCGAATGCGAGCGCGCCCAACGAGAACGCGAGCACGGCGAGCACCGTGCTCGCCCGCAACTCGCCCTGCTCGAACACGCGCGTCGCGGCCTCGGGCGTGTATGCCGCAAGGCGATGTGCCAAGCCGCCGCGCGTGGCGCCCGTGTAGTCGAGCGCCCAACCTCCCAGCGTGACGCCGAGCGCGAGCAGCGTGGCGCTCGCGGTGCCGCTAGTAAGCGCGGCCGCCGCGAGCGATACGCCGATCGTGAGCATTCCGCGCAGCGCGAGGCCGAGCAGAACGTTCGCCACCTCCCCCGCATCGAGATGGCCGCCGTAGCCGTTCCACAACGCCAGCGCGATGAGTCCGGGAATCCAGGCGACGATCCATCCGATGAGCAGCACGAGCGCTTTCATGCCGAGCATCGCGCCGGCACTGGGCGGTGCCTGGAGCAGCAGCGTGAGTGCGCCGCTCTCCTTCTCCGCCGACAGGAGGCGTACGGCGGCGAACGGGAGGAGCAGCATGACCGCCGGCTCGTACGCGGCGAAAGTCGGAGCGAGAATGCCGTCGAGCGGATTCAAGCCATGCGTGAACCCGACCGCTCCGCTTCCGCCACTCTTTTCCGCGTAACTCTGCACGGCGGCAATGAAGGCGTGTCCTACGAGCGGGCCGAGCATTAGGAAGAGCAGCCAATAAGCACGCGACGCCGCGAGCTCGCGCAGGTCCTTCTTGAACAGCCAGCGCAGTGTCATCGTGGCGGCGTCGCGGCCAGCGTGAGGTACACCTCATCGAGCGTACCGTCGGTCAGTCTGGAGAGCGCGCGCAACTCGTCGAAGGTGCCTTCGCCGACGATCCGGCCATTGGCGAGCAGGATCAGGCGATCGCACACGCTGACGAGGTCGCCCGGCTGTTGAGACGACAGAAAGAGCGTCCGTCCTCTCGCCGCTTCAGCGCGAAATGCCGCGGAGACATTTCGCGTTTGGCTCGAGTCGAGGCCACCGAACGGCTCCTCGAGCAGGAGCAATGAACGCGATGTGATCAACCCCAAAGCGAGGAGCACGCGTTTGCGCTGTTCGGTCGAAAGCGCGCCCAGACGTTGAGCGATGAGCGGCCGCAGCTGCAGCGCGTCGATGACCTGTGCCCGCTTACCTGTAGGCGCGGCGTAGAGATTCTTGGCGAGCTGGAGCACGAACCCGACGGTCTGATCGGGCCACGGGGTGATTCCGTCGGGAATGTAGAAGAGCGAGTGCCGCCGCCGGCCCGATGGTATCATCGTCTCTCCGTCAGTGACCACTCCGGCGTCGGCGCGGCGCAGTCCGGCCAGGCACTCGAAGAGCGCGCGCTTGCCGGACCCCGCCCGGCCGAAGAGTCCCAGCACTTCACCATCGCGCACGTCGAAGCTCACGCGGTCGAGAGCACGCGTTGAGCCGTCCTGTTTCGAGAGGCCGTTGATGGAGAGCGACACGCGCGCGGTGGTCGGAGATTACCCGGTTACCAGAAGATGCGGCGCCAGCCTGTGGCATCGGCGCGGCGCATTCTCCAATAAATAATGAAACCCGTCACGGTGAGCACCGCGAGCGAAAGGGCCCAGAACATCGCGACGATCAGGCCGCCGTCGCCGAACACTTCGCCGCTGTGCAGGCGATAGAGAAACGGCTTGTCGGCATATACCTCGCTCGAGATCAGCACTCCCGTGCGAGCATCGAGGACGAGCTTCCTGTCTTCGCCTCCGGTGGCTTTGCCCGTGAACACGGTGATGGTCGGCCGCTGGCCCTTGAACTCCACCGTCACCTTGTCAACCGGCGGATCGCCCGCGCGGGCGGCGACGGTGGCGAGCGCGCGCGCCAGACGGTCGGCGCCGATCGCGCCGGCGCTCCTCGCCGTTACCGGGCTGATCAGATCGCGGTTCGCCTCGCGCAGCGCCTCATCCGCCCCGAAGAACTCCGTGCCGGCCACGAAGAAGCCGGTCACCGATGCAAAGAGCAAAAACAACGAGGCGGGAAACCCGATCCACCGGTGCCACTTTCTCCACCATGCGGGCTTCATTCGCTCAGGGTCGGTCCTTGAACATGCCGTTGAGCTCGGTGTGCTTGGTGCCGAGCGGAATCGGACGTCCATCGATGAAGAGAAACTTGGTGTCGGTCCTCGCCTCGAGCATGTCGCCGGTGGTGACAACGATGTTCGCCATCTTGCCGACTTCGATCGTACCGAGCTTGTCGGCGACGCCAAAGATCTGCGCCGGGTAGAGCGTGACCGACTTGAGCGCCTCATCCTTCGGGAGCCCGTTCGCGGCGGCCATGCCGGCGACGTACGGCAGGCTGCGCGAGTCGGCGCTGTTCGCACCCTGCGAGATCGCGAACTTCACTCCCGCCTGCAACAGCTTGGCGGGGACTGAATAGTTGGCATCGTAGGGATCATCCTCGCGCGACGGCAAGTCCATCACGCCGGTGAGGATCACCGGCACATTGTGCTGCTTGAGGAACGGCGCCACGGTCGCCGCATCACGCCCGCCTATGATGATGGGCTTGAGGTGCATCTCCTCGGCGAAGGTGACCGCCGAGCGAATGTCAGCGGCCGCGTCGGCCGGGAAGATCACCGGCATCTCGCCGCGCAGCGCCGGAACGAGCGAGGCGAGCACGACGTCGTGCTCGGGGCGCGGCAGCGCCTTGTCCTTGGCGTAAGCGTCGAACGCTTTGCCGTAGGCGTCGGCGTCGCGCAGCATCTGCTTGAGCGAATCGACTTGGCGCTGTCGCGCGCGCGTCGCGTCGGCGGTGTTGCCGCCCTGCTCGGCGAGAAAGGCGCCAAAACCGCGGCCGGCGAAGCCGGAGCGCGGCAGCTCGATGACCATCGCGAGCTTGGGGGCGATGGCCATCTGCGGTGGCGTGTCGCCGGCGAGGTTGAGCAGCGTCGCCTGGCCGGAGATGATGCCCCCGGTGGGACGAGACACCACGGTGGTGACGCCGACCACTCGCGTGACGCCGACATGCGCGCTGTGCGGGTTGATGCCGTAGAACGCCTGCACGTTCGGGTTGAAACTGCCAGTTTCGTTCACGTCGACGGTCGCGTTCGCGCCCTGCGGAATCTCGTTCAATCCGAGCGTCGTGCCGCCATCGATCATGCCGGGATACACGCTGAGGCCCGTGCCATCGATGGTCTGCGCGCCGGCGGGAATCGCCGCGTTCGCGCCGACGCCGACGATCTTGCCGCCGCTGATGATGACCGTCCCGTTCGCGATGTCGGCGCCCGTGCCGGTGACGATGCGGGCGTTACGAATCGCGTAGGTGCCCTGCGGGCCCGGACGCGGATTGAAGGTGCCGAGTTGCGCTCGCACGGGGAGCGCGGCGCCGGCCGCGAGCATGACGAGCGATACGCCGAGCGTGGCGCGCTTGAATAGGTGCGTCATCACTTGTCATCCTCGTTCGGAATCTGCGTGGCGCGGGTAGGTCGCGGACCGCGCTCCGCCTGCTCGAGCGCGGCACGCTCTTTCGCCATCTTCTCGCGCATGTCCAGATCGCGCTTCTTGTCGAAGTAGATCTCGCCCTCGATGAACGTGGTCTCGGCGCTCGAGTACACGCTGAGTGGATCGCCGCTCCAGATCGCGAGATCGGCATCCTTTCCCACCTCGAGCGAGCCGACCTTGTCCGCCACGCCGAGCTGGAGCGCGCCATTGTAGGTGATGGTCTTGAGCGCCTCGTCGTCGGTCAGACCACCGTAGCGGACGAGCTTGGCGGCGTCGATGTTCAGGCGGCGCGCGCGCTCATCGGAGTCGGAGTTGATGGTGGCGACTACGCCGTGGCGAAGCAGGATGGCGACGTTGTACGGAATCGCATCGTACGCTTCGATCTTGTACGACCAGTCGTCGGCGAAGCTCGAGAGGCCGGTGCCGGCCTGCGCGATCTCGGAGGCGATCTTGTAGCCGTCGAGTCCGTGCTGCAGCGTCGCGACCTTGAAGCCGAACTCCTTGGCGAGATTCAGCAGCATCAGCATCTCGTCCGATCGGTACGAGTGCGCGTGCACGAGGCGTTTTCCCTCCATCACCTCGACCAGCGGCTCGAGCTCGAGATCCCGGCGCGGCGCGACGAGTGCCTTTTCGCCCTTGGCGACTTTGGCCCTGTACTCCTCCCACCCCGTCCTGTAGTCGCGCGCGCGGGTGAAGGCGTCGCGCAGCACTTCTTCCTGCCCCATGCGGCTGGTCGGATAGCGGCGCGGCGGGGAAGGCTGCCCGGGGATGACGACGTTGCTGCGATTCTTCTGCGTCACGTTCTCGCCCAGCGCGAACTTGATGCCCGGCGGCGCGCCGGCGAAGAGCATCTCCTGCACCGGTCGGCCGTACTTGAGCTTCACCGTCGCGTTCTGTCCGCCAATGGTGTTCGCCGATCCGTGCAGCACGTTGATCGTCGTCACGCCGCCGGCCAGCTCGCGGTAGATGTTGATCGCCGTCGGGTTGAGCACGTCGGCGATGCGCACCATCGACGTCACCGAGAGCGAGCCCTCGTTGACCGCGTCGCTCATCGAATGCGAATGCGGGTCGATGATGCCGGGCATCACGTACTTCCCGGTGGCATCGATCACCTGCGCGCCGGCGGGGGCGGTCAGATTCTTCCCGATCTGGGCGATCTTGCCGTTCTGAATCAGGATATCGGTGTTCTCGAACCGGCCTTTGGTGACGGTGAGCACGGTCGCGTTCTTGATCAACGTCGGCGCGGCGGCGGGGCGCGCGGTCATCGCGCGCGAAGGGGTCGCCTGCTGCGCGACGATCGTCGCTGGAACCGCGAGTGCGCAGGCGGCCAGCAGTGAAATTTTCATTGAGCTCTCCAGAGCGTTTCGCATGATGAGCATCGCTTAGCGCTGCGGCGGGCGGCGGCGCCCACCCTGCTGTCCCTGCGCGCCTTCGGCTGCCGGCCGCGTGCCGACGAAGCTGCCCGGCGGATGACCGACAATCTGCACCGTCCCGCGCACGGCATTGCCATTGATCTGGCCGGCGAAGGTCGCCTCCTCCGTCGCCGACGGCAGCGTGATAGACACCGTGAAGCGCAGCTCGCCGGCCGCCGAAACGGAACCGTCGGAAATTTGCGCCGAGCCGAGCGCGCCTTGCAGCGTGCCGCGAATGCGGTCACCCTCCTCGATCAGCGCAACGGTGATCGGCTTCTCCCCGATGTCGAGCGTGACGGTGAGGGTCCAGGTGCCGGCGGCCATCGATGGAGCATTCGCCGTGACCGGCGCGCGTGCTTCGACGGGCTTGCCATCGATGAAGAGCTTCGTCACGCGTCCGCCGGCGAAGACGTCGCCACGGCTGATGGTGAGATTGGCGATCTTGCCGACTTCGATCGTGCCCAGCCGGTCGCTCACGCCGAACAGCTCGGCCGGCGTGATGGTCAGTGCGCGCAACGCCTGGTCGGCGGTCAACCCGCTTGTGACGGCGCTGGCGATGTTGGTGTTGAAGTCGGCCCAGTTCGAGATGCCGCCGGACTCGAAGGCGAACTTGACGCCGGCCTGCGCCAGCTTCGCCGGATTCTTCGGTGCCTCGGCGCGCTCGCGCAGCACGCGCAGCGGCTCCGGGTCAGCATCGGGCGCGGCGTTCGTCGGGCGCTTTGGAAAATTCACCGACAACAGCACCGGAACGCCCTCGGCCTTGAGCCGGTCGGCCACCAGATAGGCCTCGCCGCCGCCGGCGATGATCGGCCGGATGTTGAACTCCTTGGCGAGATCGAGCGCGCGCTCGATCTCACGCTGCGTCGAGGCGAGCATGATCACCGGCATCTGCCGGGCGAGCACCGGCTGCAGGGCGGCGAGCGACGGATCGTTCTCGGGACGGCGCATGCCGCGCGGATTTTTCGCGTACGCGGCGTCGAGCTCGCCGTAATGCTGCGCGTCGAGCAGCATCTGGCGCAGCGCGGCGAAAACGCCCATGAGCGAGTTCGGGTAACCGCCGCCTCGAGCCGCGCTGAAACCGATGTGCATCGCGACCGGCGACTTGATGAGCATCTCCTGGGTCGTCGCGCCGGCGAGGTTGATGACGGCCGAGCGTCCCATGAAGATTCCGCTCGACGGCGCGGTGAGCGCGGCGGTGAGGCCGGCGCTTTCCGGACCGGCCATTGCTTCGGCATCGGCCTTGAGGAGGTCGACCGCCAGGATCTCCGGCTGTTGGCCGGCGGGGTGCAGCGAATTCGGTGCGGTAGAGAGCTGCGGTCCGGCGGGAGCTGTCGTGGGGGCACCAGCACCACGACCGCCGCCGGCGGCCGGCGCGGCCGCGCTGGGAATGCCGAGGCTGCCGTATGCGTCGATGAAGCCGGGATACACCGTGAGCCCCGCGCCGTCGATCGATCTCGCATCGGCCGGCACCGCGGCCGACGCACCGACCGCCGTGATGACGCCATTGCGAATGACGATGGTGCCCCTTTCGATCACCGCGCCGGAGACGGGGACGATGCGCGCGTTGGTGATCGCGTACACCTCGGGCGCGTTGCGCTCGCACTGCACGCCGATCTGCGCCGGCGCGCGAGAGGGAAGAGCGGCGCTTACCGCGAGCGCGGCGGTCGTCGCCATGGTGAAGCGACGGGTGAGCAGTGCCAAGGGATCTCCTCGCCTGGACGGCCTCGATGCGGCCGCGTGGTGTGGGCATCGCGGCGCTTGCCGCGAGGTATCAAGGACTCGAATTGGGCCTGGCTCCGAGGACCGGGCTGGCGACTGGAATACGTACCGCTTCGGTCCTGCGTTGGCCAGCCTATGCAGGCGTTGAATTGCGTATCGCGCTGCGGGGCAAATGCTTCATCTTGAACGGGAGCGGCACCTCGAGCAGCCACGGATCGTCGCGGATCTCTTACACCGTTCAGAGAATCAATATCAGTGCGCTCGGCGACGGCGTCATTCTGGCTTGCGATGCTTCTTGCAGCAACCTCCACAGAAGTTGGACGTGGGCTTGCCGCACAGATGCGATCCGCGTCCATCCGCGAAAATCCGCGGCTGCCCTTGCCGTTCAGCAGCACACATCCGCGGTTCCAAGCGATGGACGACCTGCCGGTCCTCCCCGATCGGCGGCGTACGCCAGGCGCGGTGCTCGAGGTGACCGCGAACGACATCTGCGTGCCGGGCTACACGAAGAAGGTCCGCAACGTGCCGGCCGCGGTGAAGCGGCAGGTGTACGAGGCATACGGCATCCATGCGCATCCGCGTGGCTCGTTCGAGGTCGACCACCTCATCAGCCTCGAGCTTGGAGGGTCGAATGCGATCGCCAATCTTTGGCCGGAGTCGTATCGCACCCGTCCCTGGAACGCCAAGGTGAAGGACGCGCTGGAGAACAAGTTGCACCGCATGGTGTGCGCGAACGAGATCGGCCTGGCCGACGCGCAGGGCGAGATCGCGCTGGATTGGATCGCCGCGTACAAGAAGTATTTCCATCGGGACCTGCCTGAGACCGTGCGCAAGCATGCGCGCCGGCGCAAACGGCGCCGTTGAACTGTCGCGCGACAGGAGACCAGAATGGCAAACAACCGCAAGCTCACCAGTGTGATCAAGGGACGCACGATCACCAACATCGACCGCGAGGGCTCGGTGGCCCGGGTCCGATTCGGGGATGGCTCGGTAATGACGGTGCACCTCGCGGCCGCGGACGCGCCACCGCTCGCCGCGCCCGCCGTCGTGACGAAGGTGCGGCAGCAAGGCACGCACCTCTCCATCGATCTCGATCACGGCGGCACGCTCGATTTCGACACCGCGGAAGCGACGTCGAGTGTGATGCTTCGCGACAAAGCGCAGACGCTCGAGTACGCCGACTAGCCGCGGATCATGCCGCTGCACTTCAACTGAAAAAAAGCGGCCGCAGATTTCCGCAGATGAACGCGGATCGATCTCGGTGCGGGAGAGATCAACGCGCCAGGAGCTACATGTTGTTCTTGTTGTTCAAAACAACAAATCAAGAGCAACAGCCAATTGCGCGATGTTACCCTCGGCCCACCCGAGTCGATCCGCGTTCAACTGCGTAAATCTGCGGCGCTCTTCGCTCTTACAAAGGCAGGAAAATCCGCGGCGACGTTCGTTCATCTGCGGCTACAACGGTCCTCCGAACTTCCATTGCGCCGCGTACTCTCTCGGCAGCGTCTGCTTCGTCAGCCTGGCGCGGACCATCTCGATCGGCATCGGACCGCCCTCGAGGATGGCATCATGAAATTGTCTGTTGGTCATCCGTCCGGACTCGACGAGCTCCTTGTGCAACGCGCGAAGCTGTAGCCCGCCGATCATGTAGCCGATCTGGTAGAGCGGCGCGTAGCTGCCGTTGAACGAGCGGCGCACCTCGCCCTCCGCGTTCGCCCGCTCGAAACCGACCTTCTCCACGAGAAAGTCCACCGCCTCCTGCGGCGTCATGGTGCCGAGGTGGTAGCGAAGGGAGAAGATGATCCGCGCGCTGCGGTGCATCCGCCAGAAGAGCGCGCCGACGCGGTCCTCGGGCGATTTGTGGAAGCCCTGGTCCCAGAGGAACATCTCCCAATACAACGACTGTCCTTCGTTCCAGAACGGCGTCGCGAAGGCGCGCCGGTGCGGGTTGTAGCGCGCGTTCATGAACTGCTGCAGATGGTGCCCGGGGATGAGCTCGTGGAACACCGTCGCGTGCGAGAAGTGCGGGTTGTTGCCGCGCATGCTCATCATCTTGTCGTCTTCCGACATCGCATCGGTCGGGTACGACACCAGGATCACTTCGCCGCCGAGAAAAAAGGGCGAGACCTTTTGCCGTTCGGGCGACATCATCTCCATCCGCCATACCTCGCGCGCCAGCGGCGGCACGGTGACGTAGTCGTGCGCATCGAGAAACGCCTCGGCCTGCTTCGCCAAATCGCGGATGAGCTCGGGCTGCTTGCCCGGCTCGACGAAGGTGTTCTTCACCTTCTCCAACGCCTGCTTCCAGTCGTCGCCGAAACCCATTTCGCGTGACGCCTTCTTCATCTCCGCTTCGCTCCACGCGTACTCGCGCTCGGCGATGCCGATCAGCTGCTCGGGCGTGTACGGGATCATCTCGTAGGCGAGGTCGGCCTTCAGTCCGTCGGCGCCGATGGGCACACCGACGATTGGCTCATCGTCGCCTTCCTTCCATCCGACAATCTTCTCGCGCAGCGTTTTACCGTATTTCTTGAGCGCCTCGTCGGCGCGCTTGTACGGATCCCTCGACCACCAGGAGAACATCGGGTCGTAGCCGTCGTAGTACTTGAACCAGGTGCCGAGCGTCGCGCGAACCTGCTCGAGCTGCTGCGCCGCGTGGTAGGCGACGATCTTGGTCACCTGCGGCGCCGAGGCTGGCGGCGAGGCCGGCGCCGAGGCCGGCGCGGTTGCCGAGTCGCCGAAGGCGGCGCCGCCGTTCTTGCGCGGCGGTGCCTCGAACAGTTTTCGGAGACTGTCGGCGCGGTCGGCCACCCGGGCAAGCGAGCGCGCCGCGGCAGCGGGGTCCATCGCGACGAGACGGCGGCGAGCGTCCTGAAGCGCGAGCACCTGATCGGCAAAGGGCACCAACGCGGCGGTCTCGCCGATGAGTTTGTCATCGCGGGCGAGCAGCTCCAACTCGTGGCGCAGTCGGTTCTCGAGGAGGATGTAGTCGATGTGGCCTTCTTGTCCGAGCTTGCCGTAGTCGACCTCACGAAGCCGTGACCGCCAAGCCTGGTAGAACTCGCGCATTCGCCTGCGCTGGTCGGGCGAGCCGGCCGCATCGTAGCGCCGGCCAAGTGCGCCGCGATCGGTGGTGTATCGCTCGACGACATCGGCCAGCTCGCTTCCGGGCCGAGCGACGAGCGCCGCCAGTGACGGTACAGTCTTCTTCGGGTCAACGGGCGGCAGCATGTTGGTGCCCTTCACCGCGTCCTGCGCCGCGGCCGTGGCGGTGACCAGCAGAGCCAGCGACGATGCTGCTGTCACAAACGTGAATGTCATCGCGTAGAGACCTCGCCACCCGGTGGGAAACGCTCGCTGCCGTCCCGTGAATGTTCTCGCCCAGCTCCCGCCGCGCCAGCTTGTGTTTTGCCGCCGTCCTCCGGCAGGTTAGCTCGTGCTGTACGCGCTGCAGGACTACATCGGCGAGGCCAGGATGAATGGCGCGCTGAGCAAGTACCTGCGCGAGCACCAGCATCCGACCGCGCCCTACCCGACGTCGAAAGATTTCAGCCGCGAGCTGCGCGCCGCGACGCCGGATTCGCTTCAGTCCGTGATCACCGACATGTTCGAGACGATCACGTTGTAGGACAACAATACTGACTCGGCCACGTATTCCAATCGGGCCGATGGCAGGTTTACGGTAAGAGTGTCAGTGAGTGCTCGAAAGCTTCGCGCGGACAGCATCGGAGCGGAGCACGAGATCCCGGTCAACGACTAGGTCGACATCGGGGTGTTTGGTGCGAAGGAGACGGGGAATACGCTGGGGAAGCCGCTCTACCTGGCGAAATACCATATCTCAACCCCGCCCCGTGGAGGAGTTGACTGTGGATCAACTCCCTGAACGGGCTGGGATCGATCCGTACAACAAGTTGATTGACCGGGAGCCCAAGGACAACGTGAAAGGTGTAGAGGTAAGACTGACGTCCGTCGTCTCAAAAACTCAGTTTCACTCCCGCACTCAGCGCAAAGTTGTGGGTCGTGTTGCCAGCACCACCGACCCCCAGTGCCTGTTTGAAATCGAACTTCCCAACATAGTCCCGCGCCATTAGCCGAAGACCAAAGTTGCGCGACAGTGGCAGGTCGGCGCCGGCGCCGAGGACGAGCGCGGCGTTCGTGGCGTTGGTGTTGATGCCGTCGATGTTGACCGAGTACTTCATGGCGCCGCCGCCAACCTGAATGAAGGGCGTGATCGGCCGCGAAGTCGCCGTGCCGACGGGCATACTCAGCTCGAGCGCGGCGTCGTACGCCCAGAGCGAGCTCTGGCCAAACGATGCTCCGCCAAAGAATGGCACACCGACCTGAAGAGCTGGCGTCGAGTGGGCGATGTTGCCGACGATCGCGATGTTGCTCGTGAGCGGCACGCCGAGCTGCGCGCCGTAGACGGCGCCGTTATGGCTCGACAAGCTGGTGCCCAGCGGTCCGCTCAGCATGTCGCCGAACAGCATGTAGCCGGCGTAGGGCGTGATGGAGATGGAGGGCGTCGTGGATTTGGCGGACGACGCGGTGAAGACCTGTGCGCCGAGCGGGAGGGCGGCGGCGCTCAGCGTGAATGCGGTGAGCGCGGCGGAGCGGACGTGACGTGCGGACATGATCGTTTCTCCTCGAAGCACTGCGAGATGCGAGTGCACGCAGAGGAGAAAGGCATGGGCGGTGCCATGGGCCGAGAATGGCGCGCGCGGCGCGCAAGTCATGACGGGCCGAGGTGTTACGCCGGTTCGTCATCCCGGTCACAATGCGTCTTTCGTCCACTCGGTGTGACGCCGGATCGGGCCACAGGTGGACACGATGGCCGCGATACCTCTCACTGCCTGGATCGTATGGCGATACCTAGATAGACTACCTATCGTCATACGATATCACGATCGATCGAAGTAATGGTGGACATCGTCACTAGCTCTCCGAAGTTCCAAGTCGTGATTCCACGCGCGATCCGCGAGCGGAGTCGTCTGGACGCAGGATGTCGATTTCGACGGACTTGCCGACGTTACGTACGTGTCCAGGCGCAAATAGCACGGCCCAGCCACCCGGCGCGTGACCTCCCTCAGCCGCCTCTCTCGTCGAGTAAGCCGAGGCGGAGGGCGAGCCGAACATAGTCGGCCCGATGCGAGAGACTGAGCTTCTCGTTCACGCGCTGTTTGTACGTGTCGACCGTCTTGGGACTGATCGAAAGCCGCTCGCCGATCTCGGGTGAGGAATAGCCCCTCGCCACCAGCACCATCACGTCGCGCTCGCGCTCGGTCAACTTCTCGAAGCGCGTACGCTCTTCCGCCGCGGGGTCTTTGCGTGTCATACCGCGGGCGAGCACTCGGGCGGCGCTCTGTTGCACGTAGACATCTCCATGTGCCACCGCGCGCACGGCGTCGACGAGCTCGCGGTCCGCCGCGCTCTTGACCAGATACCCGGACGCGCCGGCGCGCAGCACGGGCAGCAAATACTCCTCCTCCTCGTGCATGGTGAGGATGAGCACCTTGGGCGGGCTCGGCTTGGCGAGGAGCGCGATTGTGGCCGTGAGTCCGTCACCACCGGCCATCGTCAGATCCATGACGATGACGTCGGGATGCAGGCGGTCCGCGAAGGCGAGCGCTTCCACGCCGTTCGATGCCTCGCCGACCACATCGATGTCCTTCGCCGGGCCAAGCACCGCTTTCAGTCCGGCCCGGACTACGGAGTGATCGTCGACCAACAGGACACGGATCAGATCATTCATTCATGTGCCAGGCTCGAGATGGCGGTTGGTATGCTCGCCGAGACGCGCGTTCCCAATTCGGAGGTACACTGCACCTCGTACTGTCCCTCGGCCAGTGCGACACGCTGCCGGACCGCGAAGGCGCCGGCCGTCACGACATCGTCGTGGCGAATCTCGCCATCGTGGTGCACGACGATCTTGGCAAGGCCGTTGCCCGTGGTGACGGCCACGCGGACACGCGTCGCGTTCCCATACTGCGTCGCGGCCGTGATCGCCTCCTGCGCGATCTTGTAAATCACCGACGACACGTCCGGCGTCAGCGCTTCCGGCATGTCAAAGGCCGTCTGCACCGGGCAGTGATAGCGGTCGCGCGCCACGCGCGCCAACCGCTCGAGCGCGGCTTCGATGCCGAGATCGTCGAGGACGTGCGGGTACATCGACGACGCCAGCACACGCAACTCCTCCATCGTGTCGGCCGCCATGTTGCGAATGTCCTCCAGCTTGTCGCGCGTGGCGGCATCGGTCGTGTTGCGCGCCGCCGCCGTCAACAGAAGAAGCTGCGCGGCCAACCGCTGCGCGGCGGACTCGTGCAACTCGCGCGCGACACGCGCCTGGTCGGCCTCGGCCTGACGGATGATCTGCACCGCCAGCCGTCGGGTGCGAAGACGGTCATCGGTCAGCGCGTCCACCACCAGATTCAGCGTGTGCCCCACCCGGGCCATGTCGCGATCGGCGAGCAACGACAGCGGCACCCGCGCGGCGACGTCGCCCCGCCAAACGCGCTCGGCGGTCCGCTCGAGCGTCGCCAGGGGACGGAGCGCGATGCTCACGAGCAACACGTCGACCAGAAAGCCAAACGCGAGCGCGCTGACCATGATCGCCATGAGCTGGCCTTCGCCCGCGCCGGCGCGCACGGCGAACGCGTGCGCGCCGAGCGCGGCCGCGACAATCAACGCGTTCGCGCCCAGTAGCTTGGTGCGGAGCGGTACCGCGAGGATGGCGCGCCACCACGACACCGCTACTTCTGCACCACGAGCGCGGTCACCATGCCGAACATGCCGTGATCCGATTCGGCGTGCGGAAGAATGTGACAGTGAAACGCCCACGTCCCCGGATTGTTGCAATTCACAATCACATCCCAGCGCTCGCCGGGCGCGATGTTGAGCGTGTCGCACCTCCACGGCGCCGGCAGCGGCCAGCCGTCCTTGTCGATCACCGTCATGTGCATTCCGTGCAGATGCATGGGATGAATCATCATCCCTTCGTTCATGAACCGAATGCGCACTTTCTGGCCGAGCTTGGCCACGATCGGCTCCGTCGCCGGAAAGCCCTTGCCGTTGAACGTGTAGCCGTGCGAGCCGTCGTTGAGGACCAGCACATAATCCACATCCACCTTCTCGATCGCCCGCGGCGTTTTTGGCTCGACGATGAATGCGCCGAGCAGACCCATGCCGACCTGCTTGGTCGAGTTGTGGTGGGAGTGGTACATGTGCGAGCCCGAATTGGGAACGGTGAACTCGTAGGTGAAGCTCGCGCCCGGCTTGATGGGCGGTTGCGTGATGTAGGGCACGCCATCCTGATCGTTCGGCAATTCGACGCCGTGAAAATGGACCGCGGTCGATTCGGGAAGGTTGTTCTTCACGACCATGCGCACGCGATCGCCCTGGCGAACGCGGATCTGCGGTCCGGGCACCTGCTCGTTGTAGGCCCATGCCTTCACGGATGCACCAGCGGCCGTTTCCCAATCGATGACGCTGGCGGTGATGTTGAACACCTTCACTTTGCCATCCATCACCGGCGAGAGTAGCATGTTCCCCTTGCCCTTCGACTTGGCCGGGAACGCCTTGATGCCGGCCTCGTGCATCGCATCCATCTGCTCGGCGGCGGACGTCGCGGGGACGGCGGCCGGATGCGCGGCCATCGATCCGCCGGAGTGATCGCTGTCGGCTGTGCTGGCCACTTTGGGCGGTGACTGCGACCCGGCGGCCGCTTTCGTATCGTCGGGCTTGCAGGCGGCGAGAAGGCCGCCGGCGAGCGCGGTCGCGGCGCTGTTGCGAAGAAAATCGCGGCGGCCGCCGCGTGTAGCGACGAGGGCGGCCGCACGGTCTTTGAGGTTCGGTGAGTCGGACATAGCGATGTCTGAAGGATGAGAGAAAACTGATAACCGCGATGAAGGTACGGACGCGGCGTTCTCGTCTCTGTCGGCGAGTCACGCCGATCCGTTTGGGGAGTTCCCCTCTCGCCAGTAGGGGAATCCCCGACGCGGCGATCCCGGTTTCTTGCATCGCGTCTGTGGATCGGCGACCTTCGGGGGGAACTCTCCACTGGCCGCGCGGCAGCCATCGATGACCGCTGAGGAGCGACGCAGGCGGGAGATGGCATGACGACAGGCGACGACGGTCCGCCGCGACCGGTGCGCAAGCGCAGCGCGAAGGGCGTCAGCACCACCACTGGCGGCATCGAGGAGGCGCGGCGAGTCTCGGTCGACCGCGCGTTCTTCGACCAGACCTCGCTCTACATCAAGATTCTCTCGACCGACGGTATTCTGCTCGACGCGAACCGTACCGCGCTCGAGTTCGTCGGCGCCGATCGTGAGGAAGTGATCGGGCGCGCGCTCTGGGATTCGCCCTGGTGGCGCGAGGCGCCGAGCGACATGCGCGATCGCCTGCGCGCGGCAGTGCCGCAGGCCGCCGCGGGACAGGGTGTGAGCTTCGAAGCGCCGCACCAGGCGAAGGACGGCCGCGCGGCAATCGTCGAGTTCCATCTCAAGCCGGCGTTTGACGAGTCCGGCCGTGTCGAGTTCCTGATCGCCGAGGGACACGACATCACGGACCGGAAACGCGCCGAGGAGCTTCTCCGCGCGTCCGAGTCAAAGCTGAGCGGGATTTTGTCGATGGCCGAAGATGCCATCGTGGCAATCGATTCCGCGTTCCGCATCACGCTGTTCAACCGCGGCGCCGAGCGTATTTTCGGATACGAGGCCAACGATGTGATCGGCGCTGAGCTGGACCTGCTGCTTCCCGAGAGCCTCCGGGTCATTCATCGGCATCACGTCGATGCGTTCGCGAGATCGCCGGTCGATGCCCGGCAGATGGGCCAGCGCTCGGAGATCAACGGCCGCCGCAAGAACGGCGAGCTGTTCCCGGCGGAGGCATCGATTCTCAAGTTGGATGTGGGCGGCGCTCGCGTCTTCACGGCGGTGCTCCGCGATGTCACCGATCGGAAGCGCGCCGAGGCGGAACGGCGGGTGCTGCTCGCGCGCGAGACCGAAGCACGAGAGGCGGCCGAGGCGGCCGAGCGGCGGGCGGCGTTTCTCGCCGACGCGAGCTCCACGCTCGATGCTTCGCTCGACATCGACGCGACGATCGCCAACCTGCTCGCACTGGTCGTCACGTCGCGCGCGACCTTCGCGTTCATCGATCTGATCGGGGAAGGCGATCAACCCCATCGCTTCCGCGCGGTCCACGCCGATCCCGTCAAGCAGGAATTGGCGCGCGATTTTGCACACCAGCGAGAGGCGTCGAGGTATCTCGAGCGGGATATGGCGCGCGCGCGGCAGCCGATCGTGGTCGCCGATGTCACGGACGCGGCGCTCTCGGCGGCCGACGCAGATGACGCGCGCCTCGCGCTGGTGCGAGCGCTCGCGATGACGTCCTTTGTGAGCGTGCCTCTGATGGCGCGCGATCGCCTGCTCGGTGCGATGGTGCTGTGCACCGATGATCCGGAGCGACCGTATGGGGCCGCCGAGCTGTCGCTGGCCAGGGAGTTGGCGCGCCGCGCTTCGCAGGCCATCGAGAACGCACAGCTCTACGGTCAGACGCAGCGAGCGGTGCGGGCTCGCGATGATGTGCTCGGTGTGGTGTCTCACGATTTGCGGACTCCGCTGAGCGTGATTCAGATGTGCGTCACGGGCCTCGGCGCTGTGTCCGGCTCATCGGGCGCGCGCGTTGAGCAGCTCGCCAGCACGATCCACGAGTCGGCGCTCTGGGCGCAGCGGTTGATTCAGGACCTGCTCGATGTCGCCAGCATCGATGCCGGCGCCTTGACCGTCGAGCGCTCGGAAGAAGACGCAGTCATTCTCCTCGCGCGGGCCGTGGTGCTGCTCGAGCCGCTCGCCGGCGAGCGAAACATTGGCATTCTCACCGATATACCGGAGCATCTTCCGCACGTCGCCGCCGATCACGATCGGTTCATTCAAGTCGTGACCAATCTTGCCGGAAACGCGATCAAGTTCAGCGCGACCGGCAGCGACGTGGTCATTCGGGCGCGCGCGGACGAGCACGCACTGTCGATCTCGGTCGTCGACACCGGGTCTGGAATTCCGCGGGACGAGTTGGAGCACATCTTCGACCGTTTCTGGCACGGGCCCCGCGCAGCTGGCGTTCGCGGCACTGGGCTCGGACTCGCCATCGCGAAAGGTATCGTGGAGGCCCACGGCGGTCGCATCTGGGCCGAGAGCGAAGCGGGCGCCGGCAGTACGTTCACCTTCACCCTGCCGCGCGGCGACGGCGCGATCAAGCCGGCGCCGCAGCCTCCACGTACGGCGCAATGATGGCCGCCATCGCCTCGGCGATGAGAAGGTGTGTCAGACTGGGGCGTCGGCCTCTGTTTGCGAGCGTGGCGCGACCGGCGGCGGCACCATCAGCACGGAGCACCGTGCGCCGCGAAAGAGCTTGGTCGCGACGCCGCCGAGGATCGTCTTCACGAATGGCGCGCGGCGGTGCGCGCCCGCGGCAATCAAGTCCATCTGGTTCGCCTCCGCGAAGCGAAGCAGCTCGGAGGCCGGATCGCCGCAGAGCGTGACGCACTCGAACCGCACGGTGCGAGGCGCAATGAGATCGCGAAGGAGCACGTCGAACGGCGGATGCAGCTCGTTGCCCGCGGGCACCTCCCACGTGCGGGAACCGGCGAACGGGATGGGAATGCGCGGCGCGACGTGCACGAGGTAGAGCGTGCCGGCGTCGCCCAGCACCTCGAGGGCGGCGTAGGCAGTACGCACGCTCGCGTCGCCGAGGTCGACGGCGACCATCACCCGCGACGGCAGCGCGGGGGAATGCGCGCTTGCGGCGAGCACCGGTACGTCGGCGTGCCGGATAACCTGCAGCGCAGTCTCATGGCCGAGCGCGCGGTCGATCGCGTCGTGCTCGCTCATGCCGAGCACGATCATCCGGCAACCGCGATCACGCGCGGCGCGCGCGATCTGCTTTCCTACCCGTCCGGCCGGCGCCGGCACGACGGTGAGCAGCGCGAGCTCAGCGCCATCGCGACTCGCGAGCGCGCCGGTGGTCGTGATCGCCACATCCGCGGCGAGCGATCCGTCGGTGGCGACCAGGAAACGCGGTCGCTCGACCGCGGCCGCCTCCGCGCCGTCAGCGCGGGAACCGGGCGTGGTCTGCACGGGCATCTGCATCGATTTCTCCGGTTGGTATATGCGTCACAAGTTGTCGAGTCCGGCTACGCCACGAACAATCCGATCTTGATGGCGAGGCGGACGTAATGGTTCCGGTGCGTGAAGCCGAGCGTTTCTCGAATGCGCTGCTTGTAGGTGTCCACCGTCTTCGCGCTGATCGAGGGTCTCAACCGCGTCACTGCGCAGCCCGCGACATGGCGGGCACCACGAGCAAGGGCCGCGTGATGCTGCGCATGAGCTGAGTCGTCACGCTTCCGACGGCGAAGCGCTTGAGCAAGCCGCCGCCGTGCGATGCGGCCACGATCAGATCGGCGTCCCACTCGTTGGCGCGCTCCAGAAGCGTGGTCACGATGTCGCCATCGACCATGCGGCGCTGCAGTCGCATGTCGCGTTGGGGCTCGATTCGCGACTCGAGCAACGCGAAAATCGTCGGCAGCGCACGCTGATAGGATGCGTACCACTCGGCGAGCACGTCGATCTCGGGCTCGGGACTCTCGCGTACGTGCATGAGCTCGATTACCGCATCATCGGCGGCGAGGGCCAACGCGGCACGCGCCGCGAACAGACTGGCTGGCGTGAAGTCGACACAGATGAGGATTCGGCGCGGGGGCGCCGCCATCTCCGCGGGTAGCGCGAGGACCGGCACCGGCGACTCGCGCGCGATGTGAAGTGCCGTCTCCCGACCGAGCATCCGATCGAGTCGCGAGTGGCGTGTGAGGCCCACGATGACCAGCTTCGCGCCGCACGTCCGTGCGGCATCCGCCACCGCGCGTGCGGTCGAGCCGATTTCGATCTGCAGCCTCCAGTCCCGCGAGCCGCGGATCGATTGGAGTTGGGCGCGGAGCGCCTGGCTGCGCTCCTCGCAGCGCGCCGCATCAATGTTCGGATCGATCGGAACGCTGAGCTCGGACGACATGACCCCTATTCCCGGCGCGATCGCGGGCAGCGGCGCGAGCACTGAGACGACGCACACCCCTTCGCCGGATCGCGCGAGCGCCCCCGCGGCGCGCATCGCGGCCTGCGCGGCCGCCGATGCGTCGCTCGCCACGACGAACGCAGTCGATGTGGCTGCGGGCGCGCACGGTACGCCAATGGCGTCTATCAAGGTCTGTTGCACGGCTCCTCCGACACAGGATGCGGCTGTGGATGCCAGTACGTTCATAGTCGCGCGCGTGGCATCCATATGTAGTCGGGGAACGTCGCTCCTTTCGTAAGCCGATCGCGAAATTCCCCGACGTCCGGTGGGGGACATCGCCGACAGCGGTGGCGGGGCGCGCGGGCCATCGTTCCTCGATCACCGTGAAACGGGAGCGAACCATGGCCGGCCGCCAGCCGAAGGCAACGGGCGCAGCAAAGCCA
The DNA here is from genome assembly GCA_038228795.1 of Gemmatimonadales bacterium. Classification (GTDB taxonomy): domain Bacteria; phylum Gemmatimonadota; class Gemmatimonadetes; order Gemmatimonadales; family Gemmatimonadaceae; genus JALZAE01. The sequence goes on along the minus strand of JBBROY010000001.1, from coordinate 216,002 downwards.
AAGCGCCCACGATCGCTAGAGTTTCGTGATCTCGACCAGGCCGAGATCGAGGAGATGCTCGGACGCAACAACGTCGCGCGCCTGGCGTACTCGTTCCACGACCGCGTCGACATCGAGCCCATCCACTATGTGTTCGGCGACGGCTGGCTGTACTTCCGCACGTCGCCGGGTGCGAAGATCGCGACCCTCGCACATCACCAGTGGGTCGCACTGGAGATCGACGAGATCGAAGGCCTCTTCTCCTGGCGAAGCGTCGTCGTTCACGGCACGGTCTATCCCGCGGATCTCGTCGGTTCGCCACTCGAGCTCCGCGGCCGCGAGCGGGCACTCGAGGCACTTCGCCGGCTCATCCCGGAAACCTTCGCCGAAGGCGATCCGGTTCCGTTTCGCACGATCGTGCTGCGCGTCAGCGTGACAGAGGTGCGCGGCCGCGAGGCGTACACGCCAGCGCCGCCATCGTCACGAAAATCAGCTAAACGAGCGCGACGAGTGGCGCATTGATGGCGCGAGCAATCGCACTTCAAGTCGCGGATCGTCTGGCCGACCGCAAGCGGCGTACGGCGCAATCGAATCGCGCGATCCGTGTACAATCGCGTCAGACGTGACTACGGACTCGCGCTCGCCGCGAATGCGGGCGCGCGGCGCAGCGCGGTCGCCTGCTCGTACGCGAAGGCGAGCTTGATCAGCGTCGCCTCGCTCCACGCCCGGCCGAAGAATGAGAGGCCGACCGGCAACCCGTGCGCGAATCCCATCGGCACGGTGATGTGTGGATAGCCTGCGACGGCCGCCGGCGTGGTGCTGCTGCCGCCGCCGCCGGGATCGCCATTCACCAGATCGATCAGCGACGGCGGGTTCGACGTCGGCGCCACGAGCGCGTCGAGCTTGTACTTGTCCATCACCGCGTCGATCCCCTGCGCGCGCGACATCTTGTGGTTCTTCGCCAACGCCTTGAGATACGCCGGTTCGGTGAGCGGCCCCTTCTTCTGCGCCATGGTCATGATCTCCTGGCCGAAGAAGGGCATCTCTTCGCTCGCGTGCGCACTGTTGAAGGCGATGATGTCGGCCAGCGTGCGAACGGGCGAGCTGGTGAGGCCGGCCAGGTACGCGTTGAGGTCGGCCTTGTACTCGTACAGCAGCACCTCGAACTCCGAATCGTCGAACTTGCCGGCCGTGGCGATGTTGGCCGGATCGATGATGATCGCACCGTGCTCCTTGAGCACGGCGATGGCGGCTTCGGCCAGCTTGTCGGTGTGGGTGGAATAGCCGAAGAACTTCTCGCGCGGCAGGCCGATGCGCGCGCCCTTGAGTCCGTTCACGTCGAGCGATGCGGTGTAGTCGTTAGGCACCTTACCCCGGCTTGCTCCCGTGGCGCCATCGCGGGCGTCCACACCCGAAATGGCCGACAGCAGAATCGCCGCGTCGGTGACAGTGCGGCACATGGGGCCGGCCGTGTCCTGGCTGTGCGCGATCGGCACGATCCCCGATCTGCTGACGAGGCCGAGCGTCGGCTTGATGCCCACGAGCGCGTTGCACGATGACGGCGAGGTGATCGAGCCGTCAGTTTCCGAGCCGATGCCGATCGCGGCGTAGTTCGCCGCGATCGCGACCCCGGTGCCGGAGCTCGAGCCCGAGGGTGTGCGATCGAGCGCGTAGGGATTCCTTGCTTGACCGCCGCGGCCGCTCCATCCACTCGACGAATGCGTCGAGCGAAAGTTTGCCCACTCGCTCAGGTTGGTTTTTCCCAGGATGATCGCGCCCGCGGCGCGCAAGCGCTCGACGAGAAAGGCATCGCGCGGAGGCTTGGAGCCGGCCAGCGCCAACGAGCCGGCGGTGGTCTGCATGCCGTCGGCCGTGGCGATGTTGTCCTTGATCAACACCGGTACGCCGTGCATCGGGCCACGCGCGCCCTTGCTCGCCCGCTCGCCGTCGAGCGAAGCGGCGATGGCGAGCGCTTCCGGATTGAGCTCGATCACCGCGGCCAAGGCTGGTCCCTTTCGATCCAGCTCGCCTACACGGCCCATGTACAACTCGCACAGCGACCGGGCCGTGTACTTGCCGGACTGCATTCCGGCCTGGAGCTGCGCGATGGTGACTTCATCGAGCTCGAACGGCGCAACGGCTGTCTTCGCGGCGCGCGATTCCGAGAGCGACTCGATCGCCGGCACGCGCTTCTGCGCCGCCGTGATCGCCCCACCAATCATCGTCGCGCCGAATGCGCGCCGCGACATCTCCGACTGCTCGTGCTCGCTCATTGCATTTCCCGGGATAGCGGATGGGAGAAGATGCGGCGGGCAATTGGCAATGACAACGCCGGCTGCGATTCTGGTAAAGCCCTGTCACGCGCCATCTGGCACCCGCGCCCGCCTCCGGTTACCGTCCTGTCATGACTCCTTGGGTAAAGCGCCTTCTCGTCGCGAACATCGCGATGTTCGCCCTGCAGATGTTCGTTCAGGGGCTCACGCAACAGCTGTGGTTGGTGCCGTCACAACTGCTGAGCCATCCCTGGACGCTCCTCACATACATGTTCCTGCACGACACGAGCGGCTTCGGTCACATCTTCTTCAACATGCTCGTGCTCTATTTCTTCGGTTCGCGCGTGGAAGAACGGCTGGGCAGCCAGAATTTCGTGCTGCTGTACCTCATCGCCGGCATTGGCGGCGGCCTGCTCTCGTACCTGACGCCCAACGTGTCGATCATCGGCGCGTCGGGCGCGCTGATGGGCGTGATGATGGCGTACGCCAAGTACTGGCCACGGGAGCGCATCTACATCTACGGCGTGATCCCTGTCGAGGCGTGGCTGCTGGTGACGCTCTACGTGCTGTGGGATCTGGCCGGGTCGCGCGGTTTCGGCGGGGGGAACACGGCGCACTACGCGCATCTGGGCGGTTTTGCGACGGGCTTTCTCTATCTCAAGTGGATGGAGATCCGCTCGCCCGCCCGCGCCTGGCAGAAAAAAGTGGCGCCGACCTCCGTGGTGAAGGCGAGTCTGTTCGGCGACGGCGAGACGATCCGCCGTTGGCGCGACATTCGCCTCGACGATCTGCACCCGCTCAACCGTGCCGAAGTGGTGCGTCTGCTCCAGAAGGTCGACCAGCAGGGCATCAAAAGCCTGACGGTGGACGAACGAGCGACGCTCGATCGATTTTCGGCGGCGATGCCGCAATGAGAACCGCACGGGCGGACAGTTCTGACATCGGACATCTGCATCTAACGACCGACGACGTCTCGGAGCTTCGTTAGGCGCGCGGACCAGAAGGTCTTCATCCGCGCGACAGACTTCGCGTCGGCAAGCTTGGTCTGGCTCACTGTGAGCTGCGTTTTGCCGGCCGGCTTCGGAAGGAAGTGCGCTTCGACGGTACTGCCGTCGTTCCAGAGGAGACGCAGCTTCCTCGGCGGATGCGTCGTCCGCACTTCGAGCTTCACGGCGCCGAGCCAGGTGCGACGTCGGGCCGGATCGATCCAGGCATCGAACAGCTCGATCGCCGACGCGGCGATGGTCCTGGTGCTGCTCATCTGGAAGCCGCTCGCCGTCTGATGCTTCGCGCGCATCCCGCGCGCGCGCTCGTACTCGACGGTGATCATCTGCCGCCACCACGGTCCCACGTCATGCCGCGCGCCAAGCAGCGCCGCGATCTCGCCATGCGTGAGCGTCGTCCCCTTCGCCTTGTCGAGAACGGCGAACCATTGCGGCCAGGTCTTGCCCGTCTTGGTGGCTACGGCGGAATCGGTCATCGACAGGGGAGCCGCGGATTTTCTGGTTGGCATCGGCTCAGGCTCTTTAACAGAAAAGGCAGCCGCGGATTGACGCGGATGAACGCGAGTATCCGCGGCCTCTACACGGTGCCCGGATATACCACGTGGTTCTGCCCGGCGCCGACGTACACGGATATCCCGCAGATGATCAGGCCTACGATGGCGAGTACGGCATAGATCGCCGCGCGGCGCTTATCGCTTATCGCCAGCAACCATCCATAGCAGAACACGGAGACGCCGAGCACCCAACCAAAGACGATCATCACCATTGGAGCTCCAGGAACGAGTGGTGTGGACTCGAGCAAGATCCGTACATATCAGGAGTTCACGGGCGCAGCTGGGTTGCACCGTCGAGTTCCTTGATCGTGCGCGTGGACGGCGGTCGCTCCTTCTTCAACCGGGCCGAGACCTGCTCTGCGCGCTTGAGCACGCGCAGCACGTTCTCGCCGGCGAGTTTCCGCAGGTCGGCGTCGGTCCATCCGCGGCGCGCCAGCTCGGCGAAAAGAAAGGGAAACTTCGACACGTCCTCCAGACCGACGACGACATCGGGAATGCCATCGAAGTCACTTCCGATGCCGACGTGATCGACGCCGGCCATCTTGCGCACATAGTCAATCACGTCGGCCACCTGCTTCAGCGTGGCTGGCGGTTGCGGGTGCGCTCTCAGCCACGCGTCGTACTCGCGCCGTGCCACAGCGGTGTCCGGATATTGGCGGTGTAGGTCGGCGGTCGCTCGCGCCGACTCGTTGCTCCACTCGTAGACCTCTTTCGACACGAACGATGTAACGAAGGGAACCATCACCACGCCGCCATTCTTCGGCATCCGCTTGAGGATCGAATCGGGCACGTTGCGCCGATGATCGACCAGCGCGCGGGCGCCGGAGTGCGAGAAGATCACCGGCGCCTCGGTGACGTCGAGCGCGTTGCTCATGGTGCCGGGTGAGACGTGGCTCAGGTCGAGCAGCATCCCCATACGGTTCATCTCGCGCACCACCTCGCGTCCGAACGGCGTGAGGCCGCCGTGTTTCGCCGAATCGAGCGCGGCGTCGGCCCAGTCGAGCGTCACATTGTGGGTGAGCGTCATGTAGCGCGCGCCCATGTCGTAGTAGGCGCGCAGCGCGCCTAACGAATTCTCGATCGCGTGGCCGCCCTCGAGCCCGAGCAGCGATCCGATCTTGCCGCCCTTGAACACGCGCCGCACGTCGTCGGCCGTCAGCGCCCAGGCGAGCTTGTCTGGATACTTGGCGATGACCCGCCGCGCGATGTCGATCTGCTCGAGCTGCACGCGCGCGAATCCGGAGTCCTTGATCTCGCCCGGTATGTAAATCGACCAGAACTGCGCGCCGAGCATCCCTTGCTTGAGTCGCGCGAAGTCGGTCATTCCCGCCACGTGCGTGCGCAGATCGTACGCCTCGACATCCATCGGATGCGGCTTGTCCTCGCGGATGCGCCATGGCAGATCGTTGTGACCATCGACCAGCGGCGTACTCGCCAGCACCGCGCGAGCGCGCTTGAGGTAGATGTCGTCCTGCGCGCGCACAGCGTGTGCGCCGGTGACGGCGAGCAGCAGCAGGCAGTAGGCAATTTTCATCTGATTCATGGAGTTCGAGATATTACCACTCTTCGGGTACGTATCCGGTCTTGCAGGCGACGCGTGGTCGGGGGAACACCGAGTCGCTCGCGGCGAGCGGCGCGACGTTCACCGAGCACCAGGCCCGGCGGTCGTCCGTCCACGCGCGCGCGTGGAGCATCCCGGCCGAGTCGACGTGCAGCCCAATGGTGGAATCGGCGCGCTGGCCGAGCCCGGGCAGTGAATCGGAGAATTCGCGTCGCAGTAAGAAATAGCCCTCTTCCGCGCCGGCCAGACTCTCGAGCTTGTTGGCGAGCACCTTCTTCGGCTTGGCGAGCCTGTCGCTGGCGCGGAGCTGGCCCGCGTCTTCTTCCTCGAGAGTCTGTGGCGCCGCGGCGAAGGTGATGAGCAGCCAGATGAGATCGCTGACCACGACGAAGAGCACGACGTACAGAATGCGCCGCAGGTAGGGGTTGCGCGGCGCGATCTCGCGCGAGCCGAGCTCACGGACCGTCGACAACGCCGCCGCGGCGCGCGCGCCGACATCGGCCGGCGCGGGGGCCGGCGCCACCACGGGAATCTCGCCGCTGGCATCATCGCCGGACAGCGCCTCGAGCGGATAGTCGGGCTGCGGCGTCCACCCGGAGACGTCCTTCGCCTGGCCGGAGAGCTCGGACACCTCCGAGATGGGGAGCCACCTCTCCATCCCCTGATGCCACACCCAATTCTCCGCGTTCAACGATCCCCCATCGATCAGCGCGCGGAGATCATCAAGGGTGATGGGCCCGATTTCGGCGCCGTCGCGAAGATAGAACCACACTGGTGTGTTCAGAGGTGCGCTCCGTCTGATGACGAAAACAGGACGTAGAGACGCTACCGCGCGATCGAACTTTCGTCCAGCGGCGCGAGCTCATCGAGCCGCTTGATGATGAATCTCCGTTCGGGCTCGAGCCGTCACAGTGCGAGCGCCGCGCGGTACGCGTCACGTCTTCGTCTTCATTCCGGCCGCCACCTTCGCCGCCTCCGCCCAGACGCGTAGCACGTTCCCGCCCCACATCTTCCTGATGTCGTCCTCGCTGTAGCCGCGCCGCACCAGCTCGAGGGTGACGTTGAACGTTTCGCCGGCGTCGTTCCAACCGCGGACGCCGCCGCCGCCGTCGAAGTCGGAGCTGATGCCGACGTGATCGACGCCGATGAGCTTGACGGCGTGGTCTATATGATCCACGAAATCTTTGACCGTCGGCCCGGGCCATTTTTCGTCCAGCGCCGCGGCGGATTTCTGGTAGGCGGCGCGGACGGAGTCGGGGATCGGGGCGGGGCGTTGGCCTCCGCCCGCGCCACCACCGCCGCGTCCTGTCATGCCGAAGGCACGGCGCAGCGAGTCGAGCGCGGCAACCTTCTCCGGCGGCGCCACGCGCACGTAGCCCGAGAACGCGACCGTCTGCATCACGCCGCCGTTCTTCTTGAGCGCGAGCAGCTGCTCGTCATCCATGTTGCGCGGCACGTTGGCGAGCGCCGTGGTGCTCGAGTGCGATGCGATCACCGGCGCCTTGGAGTGCGCGGTCGCCTGCATCATGCACGCCTTCGAGACGTGCGAGATGTCGACCATCATCCCGACGCGGTTCATCTCCTCGACCACCTGCGCGCCGAACGTGCTCATCCCGTTGTGCTCCGGCCCCTTGGGATCGGTCGACGAATCGCAGATGTCATTGTTCGCCGTGTGCGCGAGCGTCATGTAGCGTGCGCCGAGGTCGTAGTACTTCTTGATCAGCGACAGGTCGGTGCCAATGACGTAGCCGTTCTCGATGCCGATTCCCGCCACGAGCTTGCCGCTCTTGTGGATTCGGGTGACATCCTCCGCCGTATATGCGATGGCAATGCGGTCGGGATACATCTGCTCGGCCATGCGGTGGATGGCGGCAAACTTCTGCATCGCGTCGGCCTTCGCCTTCTCGTAATTCTCCGGCGTGCGCGGTGTCTGGCCGACGAACACCGCGAAGAAGGCGACGTCCAGGCCGCCGGCTTTCATCTTTTCGAGATTCACCTGACGCGCGAAGTTCAGCGGGTCTACCTCAGCCGTCGCGAAGTTGCCGGGGATGTCGTCGTGGGTGTCGATGGTGATGACGCGCTCGTGAATCGCCCGCGCCTTGGCGACGAGCTGCGCTTCGGTGCCTTGCGCGCGCGCGAAACGAGCGCTTGCGACCAATCCGGCTGCTAGTACGAATCTGACAAGTCGCATTGAGCCTTCTGACGTTGGTAGGTTCGCGAAATGACGAAAGAGGCGGCTACTGCGCTTTCTGCGATGCATGCCACTTCGCCAACACCTCCTTCTCGCGCTCCGGCGTCAGGCCGGTCTTCGGCTTGGCGCGCCGCTCCTCGGGGAGCGTCTTCCACCAATCGAGGGTGTCTTTCGCGGTAACGGCCAGCGGACGGTATGTCAGACCGCGCGCCAGCTCGGGGCTCACGTCGAATCGCGCGAATCCCTCGGCGCCGTTGTGCGGATCGCGCCATACAGGCATGTCGGAGTATTCACGAACGCCTTCCGCCTTGAGGAACGCCGCCGGCACCCAGGTGAGTGAAAAATCGGAGGTGGTGACCGCATGAATTCCGTAAATGAGCTCGTCGAAGCGCCGCGACATCTTGGGGCCAAGGGCGTTGAAAACGCCCACATCGCGCTGCTCGCACAGCCGAACGATCCACTCGCTGACGTCGCGCACATCGATGATCTGCACCGGATCGCTCGGATCGCCCGGCGCGAGAACTTCGCCCCCGCGCTCCATCCGAAGCGGCCAATACGTGAAGCGATCGGTGTCATCGGTCGGCCCGACGATGAGCGACGGCCGCACGATGGTCGTGTGATCGGGAAAGGCGGCGCGCGCCTCCTTCTCGGCCAGCGCCTTGGAAAGACCGTAGGGCAGCGGCTTCGCCGGATCGTAGTTCTTGGTGGTCTCCGGAGTGAAGACCGGTGCCTCGGCCGTCATCGGGATGCGGCTCGTATCGCTGTACACGGAGCGCGTCGACACGAAGAGGTAGTGGCCGACCGCGCCCTTGAGCGCGACGCCGGCGGCGTGAACCCATTTCGGGTCGGTGGCGGAGTTGTCGATCACCGTGTCCCACTTCAGCCCCTTGAGCGACGCATAGTCGTCGACCGCCCGGTCGCCCGAGAGATGTTCGACCGACGCGGGCAGATCCGCTTGGTGCTTGCCGCGGTTGAACACCGTCACGTGGTGGCCGCGCTCCACGGCGTAGCGCACCTGCCATGGACCGATGAACCCGGTGCCGCCAAGGATGAGCAGCCGCATCGGCTTCGGCGCGCGGTTGGAACGGGGCGCCGCCGGGAACTCGTTAGGCGGCGCGGCGCCGGCGGACGACGACGCGTCGCCGAGTCCGAGCGCGATTGCGCCGCCGGCTGCGGCGGAAAGACGAAGGAAGTCGCGGCGGTTCGCGGGCATGGGGCGCTCTTGGAGAAAGTGTACTTGTGGGTGAGCAACTATCGCCCGTGAGAGGGTGGGCGTCAAACGGGGGAAGGGGCTGGGGGTTGGGGGCTGGGGGCTGGGGTTTGGGGCGCCAAACGAAACGCCCTTCCGTCCCTGAGCCCCAACCCCCAGCCCCTAGTCCCCAACCCCCAAGAGATATTCTTCACCATGCCCAGCTCCTTCCCTCCCACCCGCGATTCCATCATCGCCGCCGCGGCGAGCGACGATGTGATCGTGCGCGAGCGGGCGCTGGAGGCGATCGCCGCGGCGTATCGGAGACCGGTCTACAAGTACCTTCGACTCCGCTGGCGGATGGAGCGGGAAGACGCCGAAGATCACACGCAGGATTTCTTCGCGCAGGCGCTCGAGCGGGAGCTGTTTGCGCGATTCGATCCGTCACTGGCGCGATTTCGAACGTATCTCCGTACCTGTGTCGACTCCTCGGCCAAGAACGCGGCGAAGGCGGCCAATCGCCAGAAGCGCGGTGGTGGCGCGATGCATCTCGCGCTCGATTTCTCCAGTGCGGAGGGCGAGCTGCGCGGTGTCGCCATCCCCGACGAGCGCGACGCCGATGATTTCTTCCGGCGCGAATGGCTGCGTAGCCTCTTCTCGCTGGCGGTCGACGATCTGCGAGCGCACTGTGCGGAGCATGGCAAGCAGACTCACTTCGCGCTCTTCGAGCGCTACGATCTCGGCGCCGAGCGCGAGACGTATGCCGAGCTCGGCGTGGCGATGGGCATCGCGGCCACGCAGGTGACCAACTATCTCGCCTTCGCGCGCCGGCAGTTCCGCGCCATGCTGTTGGCGCGGCTGCGCTCGCTCTGCGGCAGCGACGCCGAGTTTCGCGAGGAAGCGCGCGAGCTGCTTGGCGTGGAGGTCTGATGGGTTTTCTCGATGACGCCACGCTCGAGCATCTGCGCGCCGTGACCAACGCCCCTGACATGTCACGCACGAAATACACGATCGTGCGCGAGCTGGCGCGCGGGGGCATGGGCACCGTGTACGAGGCGCAGGACGGTGAGCTGGGCCGAGCCGTCGCGCTCAAGGTGGTGACCGCGCCCGAGGCGATGCCCGACGCGATCGAGCGGCTGCGGCGTGAGGCGCGCACGCTTGCCCGGCTCGAGCATCCCGGCATCGTGCCAGTGCACGACATCGGTGACCTGCCGGATGGCCGGCTCTACTACGCCATGAAGCTCGTTCGAGGCCCGCGACTCGACGAAGTCGCGAAGGGAAACGCGGCGCGCGCCGAGCTGCTGCGCATCTTCGGCCGCGTATGCGAGGCGGTCGCATTCGCGCATGCGCACGACGTCGTGCATCGCGATCTCAAGCCAGAGAACATCATGGTGGGGTCGTTTGGCGAGGTGCTGGTGCTGGATTGGGGACTAGCTGGTGGGGCGGGTGTGGGGAACGGGGAGTGGAGTGCGGTGAGCGGAGAAATCTCGCCCCAACCACACCCCGCACCCCACCCCCGACACCCGACTGTCACGGCTCCCGGCTCCATCCTTGGCACGCCCGGCTACATGTCGCCCGAGCAATCGCGCGGCGACGCGAGCGCTGTCGATCACCGGACCGATGTGTATTCGCTCGGGGCGGTGTTGCGCTGGATGGTCGGAGCGACTGGAGAGTCGGTGCCAAAAGCGATGGCGGCGATCGTGGCGCGGGCGATGGCAAGCGTGCCCGGCGACAGATATCAACGCGTCGAGCTGTTGGCGGCGGATGTCGAGGCATTCGTCGAGAGGCGGCCTGTCAGCGCGTACCCGGAAGGGGCGCTCGAGCGGTTGCGGCGCGTCGCGACCAAATACCGGACGCCGATCATCCTGGTGCTCGCGTATCTGGTGATGCGAGTGATCCTGCTGCTCGCCATGCGCGGGCGGTCGTAAAGGATCTCCGTCCGATGTTGTAGAGAACGCCAGGCACCTCTGATTCAACTCTCTCCGGATACTCGAATGAACAAACCGCTCTTCGGGATGCTGCTCGGCGGCATCCTCGGCGTCTTCGATGGATTGACGGCGCTCATCTCGGCGCCCGAGACGCGGCCGGCGATCGTCGGCATCGTCATCGGCTCGTGTTCCAAGGGACTCGTCGCCGGCGTGCTCATCGGACTCTTCGCGCGCAAAGTGCACTCGCTTGCGCTCGTACTGTTGTTCGGCGTGTTCGTGGGCGGCCTGTTCGCGTTCTTCATCGCCAACATGCAGCACAAGTACTACTTCGAGATCATGCTGCCGGGGTCGATCGTGGGGTTGATTGTCGGGTATGCGACGTGGGCGAAGAATTAGGGGTTGGGGGCTAGGGGCTAGGGGTTGGGGTGCGAGGCGATGATCTTTCATTGCCCCAGGCCCTATCCTCCAGCTCCGCAGCCCCTCGCCATGTTTCGCACCGTCATTGCTGCCGCGATCCTCTTCTGGTTGCCTCATCAATCTCCCCAAGCGCTCCAACTTCGTGGCGACGGAATCCAGGCGCGGTCCTTTTCGCTCGCCGAGCTCGCGGCAATGCCCCATCGCGAAATGCGTGTGAAGGGGCATCACGATTCGACGACGAGTACGTATTCAGGCATCGTCGTCGACGATTTGTTGAAGCTGTCGGGCATCTCGGCTGATTCGCTTAGGCGCGCGCGGTCGACCATGTATGTGGTGGTCGAGGCGGCGGATGGGTACCGGATGCTCTTCTCGCTGGCAGAGCTCGACCCATCGCTCAGCGACAAGGTGGTGCTACTGGTCGATAAGCAGAACGGTAAGCCACTGCCCGATGCGTCCGGCCCGCTGCGGCTCATCGTTCCGGATGAGAAGCGCGAGGCGCGGTGGGTGAGGCAGGTGAGGGGGATTGTGGTAAAGAGAGCCTCGAGTTTGTAAGAGAGAAGGGGTTGGGGATTGGGGGCTGGGCATTGGGGCGCCGGCGGAGATTTTCTCGGCGCCCCAGCCCCCAACCCCTAACCCCCAGCGCCTGGATTCAGATTCACAAACGTCAGCCCGCCCGCCGCATCCACCTCGCAGCGGTAGAGCAGCACCGCGGCGTCGCCTGACCATTCGCGGCGGCGGGCGAGCAGATCGGCGGCGTCGAGCTCTTGGCGTGTGCGGAGCTCGGCGAGCGGCGCCCATGGAAGCTTGCGGCGGTAGTCCGCGCAGGCAGCCTCGATGCGGCCGCCGGCGGTTGGTCCGTGAAAGAGAAGGATCACGCGCTTTACCGCGTGCAGCTCCACGAGATACTTGCACTCGGCGCACATCTGCTGCGCGCGCACGAGGTCGGTGCCGCTCGAGGCGAGCGCGCCGCCGCCGCCCGGCACGTAGAACCGATCGTATCGCGTGATCTTGAACTCGCGCGCGAGAAACGCGTCGGTGGCCTCCTGCAGGCGCCCATCCGAGCAGGCGACGACCAGAGCATTTGGACGCGCGGGCGACCATCGGAGCAAGGATTCGGTTGGCATACCCTAGTTGCCCCGGATAACGTTTGTACGAGTTCAAATCTACCTGCGAGATCTCCATCTCTGGTATTCAACCGCCGGCCGAACCCGTCAACACGATCGCCATACCCTCGCCCTCCCAGCGGGCGGCGATCGAGGCTGAGCCACGCTCGCTGCTCGTACTTGCCGGTCCCGGCGCCGGAAAGACGTACTGCCTCATCGAGCGCATTCGCTATCTGATCGAGGAGCATGGCTTCGATCCCGCGCGCATCTGTGCTTTCACCTTCACCAACAAAGCCGCCGGCGAAATCACCCACCGTCTCGAGGCCCGGCTCGGCAGGGACCGGGCGGAAAAAATCCAAAGCGGAACCATCCACGCCTTCTGCGCCGACCTGCTCCGCGAGCTAGGCGCCGAGGTCTTCCTCGAGCCCGGCTTCGGCATTGCCGATGAGGAATATCAGCTCGCCGCGCTGCGCCGCATCGAGGGGCCGCGGCGCTGGCATCGCAACACGCTCACGCGATTCTCCGCGCATCGCTTTCGCGGCGATTCGCTGATGCACGATGATCTGGTGCTCTTCCACCGCTACGAGGCTTTTCTCGCCGATCGAAAGCTGGTGGACTTCGACACGATGGTCATCAAGGCCGCCGAGCTGCTCGAACGGCCGAGCGATGCCGCGATGGTGCGGTCGCGATGGGACGTCGTGCTGGTCGACGAGTTCCAGGACCTGAATCCCGTGCAGTACCGGGTGATTCGCGCGCTGGCGCGCGACCATCGTCACGTCTTCGCCGTCGGCGACGACGAGCAGTCGATCTACTCGTGGGCTGGCGCCGATCCGGCGGTGTTCCGGTCATTCGTCAACGACTTTGGCATCGCGAAGAGGAATCACCTCGAGGAGAATCGGCGCTGCCCGCAGGATGTGTTCGCGCTCGCCCGCAAGCTCGTGAGCATCAACACCCCGATCTTCGAGGACCGGATTCCGGCACTCGCTGACCGGGCATCGGTCTTTCCGGTGCAGACGCTCGGATTCGAGACCGATGACGTAGAGGAGACGTGGATCGTCGATGACATTCGCCGCGATCGCGATGAACATGGCCACTCGTGGGGCGACGTCGCACTGCTCTACCGCAAGCACGACATCGGGAATCGACTCGAGACGGCATTCCTCAATGCCGGCATCCCCTGCCGCCTGGCGCAGGGTCGTGCGCTGGCCGATGATCCGGTGGTCGCGTACGTGATCGCCGCCGCGCGGGTGATCGCCTACCCGACCGATGATTTTTATCGCAGGGACTTTTTTCGCGTCGTGCTGCCGCAGGCCTTGTTCGACGAGGCGCTGGCGAAATCGGAGGAGAGTCAGGAGGAGCTGCGGCTGCATCTCCGGCTCATGGCCGCGCGCCTCCCGCGCGCCGATGACGGCGCCCGGCAGATTCGACGCGCGCTCGCTGACTGGAAGAATCTCGAAGCGGTTGGCCGATCGCATTCGACGCTCAACGCCCTCGTGACGGAGCTGCTGTCGAGACGAGTCGGCAAGCAGCGCTCCGTGCTCGACGATCGGCACGACGAGATATCCGATCCCCAATCCCTTCCCGATGTCGTCGCCCTCGCGGCGCGTCTGCGCGAAGCGCGCGCGCACCGGGCGACGGTCTGGATTTCGCCAATGGGCGGCATCGATATCGCGATCAAGGGGATGCTGACCGACAGCGGCATCAGCGCGGAGCGCGGCGAGGGGCCGGCCGGGTCGGGCACGATCCGCATCTCCCGGAACGATGTCCCGTCGGTGGGCCTGGCACTCGGCGTGTTCAAGGCGGCGCAGCTGGTCGAAATGGGCGAGTCAAAGGCCGCGTTCACCAGCTTCACCGCGATCGATCTCGAGACGACCGACAGCGATACAAAGACGGCCGAGATCATCGAGATCGCCGCGGTACGCGTGCGCGATGGCGTGATCGTCGACCGCTACCACGCGCTGGTCAAGCCGCACGGCCTGATCGCGGCCGGCGCGACGGCGCAGCATGGCATTGGAGCGGCGGATCTCGTCGATGCGGCGCGCTTCGAAGATATCTGGCCGGAGTTCCGCGCATTCTGCGGAGACGATGTGATCGTCGCCCACAACGGATACGAGTTCGATTTCATCATTCTTCACCGCCTGGCGAAGCAGATCGGCGTGACGTGGGATCTCTGCACCTACGACTCCCTCCCACTCGCGCGTGATCTGTCTGCGACCAGCCGCAAGCTCGTCGACCTCGCGCGCCTATTCGGCATCGATGCGGGACAGTCGCACCGCGCCCTCGACGACACACTGACGTTGGCGAGGGTGCTGCTCGAGCTCGGCGAGATGAAACAGTCGCGCGCCAGAAAGACCGCGCTGATCGATCAACTCGACCAGCTCGGCGTCGCACTCGCGCTGAGCGACGAGAACACGTTGTGCGAGGAAGCCCGCCTCTTTCGGAACATCGCGCGGCCGTTCGCGCTCGGCAGTTACAGCGACTGCCTCGATTGGTACGAGAGGGAAGCGCGCACCGACATCACCCTGCCCGGCGCGGACGAGGTGATCGAGCTGCTCGGCGGGGCCAAGCTGATGGTAAAGATTCGCGCCCTCAAGACCGCGGACGAACGCTACCCCGCGGCGATGCGGCGGCTGCGCCGCTTGATCGAGGAGATCCCGGAGGGACCGCTCGACGTGCAACTGTCGCTGTTCCTCGTGCGGGTGGTGCTGTCCAAGTTGGATGGGCACGAGCCGGAGCGGACGCGCGTGAATCTGCTGACGCTACATTCCACGAAGGGCCTCGAGTTCTCGCGCGTCTACGTCGTCGGCGCCGAGGACGCCCAGATGCCCGGTGGATCGCCCGCGAAAGGACCCGATCTACAGGAGATCGAGGAAGCGCGGCGCTTGCTGTATGTCGGTATGACGCGCACCATCGACCGGCTCGTGCTCACCCGCGCCGCCGCCAGGGAAGGGAAGGCCACCGGCGGGCACCAATTTCTCGACGAGATGGGACTCTCACCCAAGGCGCCGCCATGAGCATGAAGTCCATCACCGTCGCATTCTCGGTCGCGCTTACCGCCGCCGCGCCGCGCGCACCGGCGCCTGTGTACGACGTGTACGCGGTGAGCTACGCCACCATTCCCGCGTTTCCAGTCGCCGGCCTGGTCGCGGGCGCGGATACTTCGCGGCGGACCGACATCCAGATGATGGTGTGGGTGGTGCGCGGCAACGGGCGTACGATGCTGCTCGACGCCGGTTTTTATCGCGACAAGTTCATGCGGCGCTGGAAGCCACGTGACTACCTGCGCCCGTCCGAGGCGATCGCGAAGCTCGGCCTCAAGGCCGAGGATGTGACCGATGTCGTCATCTCCCACATGCACTGGGACCACGCCGACGGCGCTGATCTGTTTCCGAACGCGAAAATCTGGATTCAACGCGAGGAATTCGATCACTACACGAACGCCGCCACGCGCTTTGGTGGCGCCGATTCGCTCGACGCGACGATGATGCTGCAGCTCGACGCGTTGGGCAGAGTGATGAAAGTCGCCGGCGACAATCAGGAGATTCTCCCGGGCATTCGCGTTTACATCGGCGGCAAGCACACCTGGCAATCGCAGTACGCCAGCGTGCCGACCGTATCGGGCACGGTCGTACTGGCCTCGGACAACGCGTATCTGTACGAGAACCTCGAGCGCCGCCGTCCGATCGCGCAGACCCTCGACTCCCTGTCGAATCTGGCCGCGCAAGATCGCATGAAGACCATCGCCTCGAGCATGCGCCTCATCGTGCCCGGCCACGATCCGCTCGTCTTCACGAGATTCCCCCAGCCCGGAAATGGAGTTGCGAAGATCGAATAGGCTCGGCTTTGGTTTGTCGTGGGCGGTGCCGCGGCCCCGTCTTTGCCTCGATTGAGCTGCGTCGTAATTTCGACACCCATGCAAATTCCAGCCATCCTCCTCCTCGGCGCGCTCGCGCTCGCTACCGCGTCGTGTGTCGCGTCGCCGCCGGCCCCCGCGCCAGTGCCGGTGCGCGACACCACGCCCCGCGCGCCGTCGCCCGATTCCGTTGGCGCCTTTCGCGACACGCCGCTCGTCGCCGCGTGGGGACCGCTCCCGCCCGGTACGCCACACGCCGAGCGCGCGCGCAGCTTCGATCTCCAGCATCAGATCGTCCGTGTCAGCTTCGACTGGGCACGACACGCCGTCATCGGACAGACCGCGCTGCACATCGCGCCGCTCGACAGCGCCATCACATCCGTCGCGCTCGACGCGGTGGAGATGAAGATCGGATCGGTACGCGGGGCGGAAGGCCAGAAGCTGAAATTCGACTACGACGGACAGACGCTCACGATCCATCTCGGCAGGGCGCTACGGCCCAAGCAGCACATCACCCTCACCGTGGACTACCAAACCGAGAAGCCGAAAAAGGGCGCGTATTTCATCGACCGCAAGCACGTGCTGTGGACGCAGGGCGAGACGGAAGACACCCGGTATTGGGTTCCGACCTTCGACTATCCGAGCGACAAGACCACCTGGGAGTTCTACATCCGGGTCCAGAAGCCGGAGCGCGCGCTGTCGAACGGCAAGCTCGCCGGCGTTCGCGATCTGCCCTGTAAGAAGCCGAGGACTAAGAAAGACGCCGGCGCCATCACGCCGTGCGAGGCGGAATATCACTGGGTCCAGGACAAACCAGCCTCGACGTATCTCATGACGGCCGTCACCGGCAATTTCTCCGTGGTCAACGAGCTGTGGGAGAAGACGCCCGTCAACTACTGGACCTACCCCGACTCCATCGCTGCCGCGAAGCGCGGGTTCGGCCAGACGCCCAAGATGGTCGAGCTCTTCTCCAAGCTCACCGGCGTCGACTATCCGTGGGCGAAATACGATCAGGTCGTCGCGCCCGACTACATCTTCGGCGGGATGGAGAACGTCAGCGCGACCACGCAGGCCGACGATGACATCCTGCATCCCGCGTGGGCCGAACCGGAATCGAACGCCGAATCACTGGTGTCGCACGAGCTCGGTCACCAATGGTATGGAGATTTGGTCACGACGCGCGGTTGGGGCGACGTCTGGCTGAACGAAGGCTTCGCCACCTTCATGGCGCAGATGTGGGACGAGCTGGGCAAGAGCGCCGATGACGGCGCGTACTCGCGGCTCCAGTCGCACGAAGAAACGATCGCCGCCGATCTCGCCGCGCGCCGCCCCATCGTCTTCGCCAGCTGGGATGCGAACCCGCTCGAGCTGTTCTTCAGCGGGCACATTTATCCCAAGGGCGCCGCGATTCTTCAGATGATGCGCCACCAGCTCGGCGACAAGCCGTTTTGGAGCGCAATGCACCGCTACACGGCCGAGCACGCCTACGGCAGCGTGACGAGCGCCGACCTCGAGAAGGCGTTCGCCGCGGAGACCCACGGCGATTGGTCGGGCTTCTTCAAGCAGTGGGTGTACGGCGCGGGTTTCCCGACATTTCGCGTGCGCTTCGACTACGACAGCTCGGCCAAGCGCGTGACCATCTCGGCGCAGGAGACGCAGCCGCGCGATGCGCTGACCGGTTTCTTCGATGCCGATGTGGATGTCGAGGTGCTCACCGAGGGAGGCGCGAGGAAAGAGGTGGTCCACGTGCGGGATGGGAAGGGAAGCGCGACGATCGCGCTCCCGTCCAGGCCGCGCTCCATCCGATGGAACAAGGGGAAGTGGCTGCTCGAGCTGAGCGATTTTCCGCGCTCGACCTCGATGCTCGCCTGGCAGCTCGAGCACGATGATGACGTCACCGGTCGCATCGAGGCCGCGCGCCTGCTCGGCCAGCGCAAGAACGACACGACCGCGCGCGTCGCGCTGGACAGCGCCGTGCGGCGCGACAAGTACTGGGCGGTGCGCGCCGACGCCGCCAGGTCGCTCGCCCAACTCTCGAGCGACACCCTCGCGCGCAACATCCTGCTCGATGCGTCGGGCGATCGTGATCCGCGCGTTCGGCGCGCCGTCGTCGCGGCGTTGCGCGGCTATCCGGGCACCTTCACCTACACGCGACTGCGCGTGATGGCGTTCGCCGATGTCAGCTGGTTCGTCCGATCCGACGCGTTGGCCGCCTACGTGAAGCTGACCGGAGAGCGGTCGCTCCCGGACATCCGCTCCTATCTGGACCGCGATTCCTGGCTCGACCTCGCCCGTGCCGGCGCGCTGTCCGCGCTGCAGGAGGTGAGTCAGGCTACGGCTTGGGAAATCTTGCCGCGATATCTCACCGGCCTCTTCAGCCGGCGCGCCCGCACCGCCGCGATCGAATCGCTAATCGCGCAGCGCAAAGGAAAGGAAGCGCAGCTGGCCAAGCTGCTCGAGCCGCTGTTGGCCGACGAGGACCTGTTCATTCGCATCACCGCGGCCCAATCGCTGGGGACAATCGGTGAGCGGTCCAGCGTCGCCGCGCTCGAAGCGCGCAGAAAATCGGAACCGGAAAGCAGAGTCGTGAACGCCATCGACGCCGCGATAAGCGGACTGAAGAAATAGGGTCGCCGACCCCTATTCTAAGGCTTCCGGACCGCGGTGCCGAACGACACGGTGTCCACCCGCGCGATGGCCTGCCCATCGTACCTCGGCGGGATGAATGAGACGTGCTTCATCACCGCCGAGTCGATGCCGGGGATGTTCTGGAACGATGGCGGCCCGAGCACTTTAGCATCGAGCGCGCGTCCGCCGCTGTCCACGCGCACTTCAGCAAACATCAGCCAGTCCTGGATCTTCCGACCGGCATTGCGCTCGACCAGCCAGGCGTGGATCTCGTCGAGACTCCCCGACTGCTCGGCGTGGCACTCGAGGCTGTGCAGCAGCTCCAGCTGCAGCGGCTTTCCGTCGGCGACGCGTAACAGCAGCGTAAATCCGTTGCCGTTCGGTTGATCCCTGAGCGTGGCGCGCACAGCCAGCGTCAGCGTCTCGCGGAGTGAATCGGGGTAGGTACTCTGTGCGAGGATCGGATCACGCGGGTATCCATTTTTCTCGAATGCGATGGAGAAGAACGCCACGCCATCATCGAACCTGGGAACGGCGGCGCGGAGCGTCGGCACATCGACCAGGTAGTCGAGCGGCGGCATCTCCGCGGGCTCGCTCACGCGCGCGCAGCGGCGCCCTGGTGGTGGCGCCTTGCCTTGCGCGGCGATGGTGCGCCACGAAAGAGCGGCGATGAAGCCGGCGAGAAGCGGCGCTGCCAGCGTGCGGCGGACAGAGCGCATCGGATCCGATGACGGAGGAAGGAGTCTTGACGCCTACTGTATACGCCCCCGGAGGCGCGGACGCGATGGCCTGCGTCATTTCATCAACAATTTCTCATTCAGTCGTACGTGCTGTCGATCGCGGCGCGGATCTCGTTCAGCGTCTTCCCCTTCTTGAACAGCCGGAAGGCGAGCCGACCCTGTCCCTGACAGACGGAGCAATGCTGCGCCATCCCCTCTTTTTCGTAGCAGGAGAGGAGCGAGTAGTTGTCCGGCAGATCGGCGCAACCGCAGTGGCAGCGGATTCCGTCGACGATCTGCGGAATCTGGCGCACCAGGTCGAACAGCTCCTTCGCGTCGGATCCGTGCACCTGCGCGCGCGTGAGCATCTGCGACGCGTCGATCCCCGGTCGCGGATCCGGGTGCGCGACAGCCGTCCGCGCGAATAAATCCTTTGCCCGGCCGCTCACCGCGAGCGCGGCCGCGACACCGGGCATCAGCGCCAGAAAGCGCCGTCGGCTTTGCTTTTCATTCTGCATGGAAACCCCCTCTTCCTTCATTCTGGCGACGTGGCATCGCTTCGAGCAAGTGCGTTATGCGAGAGCCCCGATCGCACTCACAAAATCGGCAAAGAGCCCGTACGCCGTCGTGGTGGGATCGGGATCGTGCGAAACGACGGTGAGCCCGCCCGGAAAGACGTCGGCCTGGTAGTGCATGACGAGCGTGGTGCCGTGCACCACGCCGAGCGGATCGCCGGGCTCAACTCGCTCCGGCGCCACGCGCGCGGTGACGGTGTCGCCATCGGGCGCGATGCGGCCGATCAGTCGATACGGTCGGCCATCGCGGCGGGCGGCACGTACGTGCGCCGCATCGAGCGAGCGGATTCCCTCGCGTCGCACATCGGCGGGGACGAGCGCCGCGCCGAACAGCACGTTGGCGACGGCGCACAGCTTCACGGCCGTGTCCCAGCCGTCGACGTCATAGCCCGGATCGGCCTCGGCGATTCCGAGCTGCTGCGCGCGCGCGATCCCCTCATCGATCGACAGGCCCTCTTCGACCGCCTCGAGCACGACCGTGGCCGTGGAGGTGAACACGCCGCGGGCGGCGCGAAGTCCGGCAAGCGGAAGACAGTGGCGCGCGAGAGAAAACACCGGCGCGCCATCCATCACCGCGCTCTCGAACAGATATCGCTTGCCGCATGCGTCGGCGAGGCGCGACAGCTCGCGATAGCCGTGCACGAGTGGACCCTTGTTGGCCGATATGGCGTGCGCGCCGTGCTCGAGCGCCGCACGCAGATAGTCGAGCGCCGGCTGTCCAGTGTGCGGGTCGAGCGGAATCATCTCGAAGACGACATGTGGTCGCGCGCGGTCGAGCCAGTCGTTCACGTCGTGACACAGCCGGCCCGCCGGCGCCGAGAGGTCTACGCCCGATGCACGTGCGATCCAGCCGAGGCGGCGCGATGCCACGCCGGTGATGCGATACTCGACGTCGTAGCGCTCACGCAGCTCGGTGCGCCGTGATGCGAGCAGGCCGGCCAGTGCTTTTCCGACGGTGCCGAATCCGAGAAAACAGAGGTCGTACGCGGTCACCGCCGGCTCAACTCACCGTCTTGCCACCCGCCAGCCGCCGAACGAGACGATGCAGGAACTCCTGCCCTTCAAAGAACGATTTCACCAGCAGCCGCTCGTCGCGGCCATGCGCACGGGAATCGTTGGGTTCCGAAAACAGTCCACTCACCCCGTACGTGGGAATTCCCGCCTCGCGCAAGAAACGCCCGTCCGTCGCGCCGGTCGACATCGATGGAATCACCGGCACCTCGGCGCCGAACATCGCGTGGGTAAGCTCGGTGACCGGTACAATCAGCTCGGGCGTCAACGGGCTCGGCGGCGCGCCGGCGCGCTCACGGATCGGAACGGTCGAGGTGATCTTGATTCCCGTGTCGCCGATCACCGTCGCCAACATGTCGCGCACCCGCTCCGGTGTGCTCGTGGGAACGATCCGGCAATTCACGTTCGCGCTCGCGGATTGCGGCAGTGCGTTGTAGGCGTGACCGCCGGCGAGGCGTGTCGCGACGCAGGTGGTGCGCAGCGTCGAGTTGTACCGCGCGCTGGCCGACAATACCGCGCTCGCCGCGCCGTCGGCCGGATTGGCGACAATGGCGCGCATCGCCGCGGCGGTCTTCGCATCTTCGAGCGGTGCGGTGCGCTCGAAGAAGCCCCGTGTCACCTCGTTCAACTCTACGGGAAAGTTGTAGCTCGCCACCCGACGGAGCGCATCGACGAGCTGGTAGATGGCGTTGTCCGGCCGCGGCACCGAGGAATGACCGCCGGCATTCGTGGCGGTGAGCGTGAAGTTCACCGGCACCTTCTCCGCCGCCTGCACGGTGTGGAACAACGGCTTGCCGTTCTTCGACGTGCCGCCTCCGCCCTCGTTGATGGCGTACGCGGACTCGATGAGGTCACGGTGCTCCGCGATCAGCCACTCCACGCCGTTCGCGTCGCCCCCTTCCTCATCCGCCGTGAGCGCCAAGATCACGTCGCGGTCTGGCACCCACCCTTCGCGTTTGTCGCGCAGCAGATTGGCGACGAAGATCGCGGCCATCGCTTTGTCATCGCTGGTGCCGCGGCCGTAGAAGTAGCCGTCGCGCTCGGTGAGCACGAAGGGATCGATCGACCAGTCCGACCGCAGCGCCGCCACCACGTCGAGATGCGCCAGGAGCAAAATCGGTTTCCCCTGACCACGCCCGCGATACCGCACGATCACGTTGCCTTTCGTCGGCTTCCCGGGGGGAACGAGTAGGCGCACGTCCGCCGCCGGAAATCCGGCGTCGAGAAAGCGCTTCGCCACCGCCTCCGCCGCCTTCGTCACCGAGCCGACGGAATCGACGGTGTTGATCTCGATCAGCTCCTGATAGATCTCGCGAGCCAGACGCTGATGCGGCGCGAGCGCGGATGGCTGCGCGTTGAGACCGGTCGCGCACACCGCCAGCGTCGCGGCGGTGACGAGCGATGTCGTTCGAGCGATCGAGCGCATGCGACGTTCCTTGGCGAGAGGTTCGGCAAATCAGGCTCCCTCTCGATGTGCACGCCGCGCTGCGCCATCGCAAGATCACTTTGCCTCGTGCGGCCCTCTTATTAGCATCTGTCAGCGCCGCCCATTTGACTCGCGAGGTAACCGAATGCGCCGTTCCGCGGTGGTCTGCACGATTCTATCGTTCTTGGCGACGAGCATCGCGCACGCGCAGCGCGCGGCCCCGTTCCGTCTCGAGGAAGCGACGATCGACGACGTGCGCGCCGCGCTCAAGGCGGGCAGCATCACCTGCCACGCGCTCGTACAGCGCTACCTCGACCGAATAGACGCCTACGACAAGAAGGGCCCCGCGCTCAACGCGATCGTGCTTGTCAATCCAACCGCGCTCACCGATGCGGATGACCTCGACCGGCGCTTCAGACAATCGGGATTCGTCGGCGCGCTGCACTGCATTCCAACGATCGTCAAAGACAACTATCAGACCGCGGGACTCCAAACGACCGGCGGCTCGCTCTCACTCAAGGGATGGCTGCCCGCCGCCGACGCCACGGTCGTCAAGCGGATGCGCGATGCCGGCGCCGTCATCCTAGCCAAATCCAACATGGCGGAGTTTGCCTTCAGTCCGCTGGAGACCATCAGCTCGATTCTGCCCGGCTACACGCGCAACGCGTACGCGCTCGATCGCGTGACCGCCGGCTCGAGCGGCGGCACCGCCGATGCCGTCGCCGCAAATTTTGGATCAGTTGGGCTCGGCACGGACACCGGCAACTCCATTCGCGGGCCGTCGGCTTTTCTTGCGCTGGTCGGTATTCGACCCACCATGGGATTGACCAGCCGCGCGGGTGTCGTGCCGCTCTTTCTCAACGCGGATGTCACCGGCCCAATGACGCGCACGGTCGCCGATGCGGCCGCGGTGCTGCAGGTGATCGCCGGCCCCGACGCCGCGGATTCGGCGACGGCTCGCGCCGAGGGGAAAGTGCCGGCGAGCTACGCCTCATCGCTCGTGCGCGATGCGCTCAAGGGCGCGCGCATCGGCGTCCTCCACCAAGCCTACGACCGGCCGAGCGCGGACACGGAGATGGTGTCGCTGTTCAAGAGATCGCTCGACGAGATGCGCGCTGCCGGCGCGGTGATCATCGATCCGGTGGCGGTCGACAGTCTCGATGCGCTGTTCCGCATCCAGAGCGGTGGCTGCAGCGTATTCAAGGCCGATCTGAATCGATTTCTCGCCGGCGCTGGGCCAAACGTCCCGATGCACTCGCTCGACGAAGTGATCAAGTCGCGCCAGTTCCACCCTTCGATTGAGAAGCGGCTGCTCGATGCGCAGGCCATCGCGGACTCGCCCGAGCAGACGCCCGCCTGCAAGAGCCGGGAGGAGTTCCGTGCCCGACTTCGCGTGGCCGTGCTCGCCCTCATGGACAAGAATTCCCTCGACGCGCTCGTCTACCCGACCTGGAGCAACCCGCAGCGGCTGATCGGCGACCTGAACACGGTGGGCGGCGACAACAACCAGCTCTTCTCGCCCAGCACTGGCTTCCCGGCGATGACCGTACCGATGGGTTGGCTTCGCGGCGGCGTGCTGCCGGCGGGGGTGCAGTTCTTTGGCCGGCCGTGGAGCGAAGCAAAGCTGATCGGGCTCGCCTACTCGTACGAGCAGGCGACGCACCACCGGCATGCTCCGCCAAGCGTGCCGCCATTAGTAACAAAAGGACAATAATTACGGATGACTGGCCGCGCTCTTTCCGTCGGACCAGCTCGGCAACGTCACGATCAATTGGGCGTCGGGCTTGCCCGGGTTATCGAGCTGCAGGAACTCCAATTCCGTGGTGGGTAGAATCCCGAGCTGCTCAACGGTCATCCCCGGCGTCGAGATCATCAGGTGTGGATGCCACGCACCGATGCGCTGGCCGCTCTTGAACGGGGAGCTAAAGAGCACCTGCCGCGGCGACATCATGTAGCTGATCGCCGGCTTGGCCGGCGCGTGCAGCTCGCCGCGCGCGAACGCCGCCGCCAGCTCGCGCTCCACCTTGTCCTCCGCCATCCCCTTCGCGCGAAGCGTGGTCTTGAGGAGCTCGAGCCGCATCTGGCTCCGCGCCGCCTCGGCGTCGAAGCAGATCGGATAGAGGCTCCCCTCGTGCAGGTCGCGCACGACCGCGCAGGCGATCCCGCTCGACCCGGCGCGAATCTTCACCGCGCCCGTCGATCGCGCGGCCCACACTTCGGCGCGGGCCGAGATCGCCGCTGGCGCGGCCGATGTCGCGAGCGCGATTTCATCCGCGTCGGGGAGCGGATGCGGTACGACGGGATACGCGTTCTGCTTCGTATCGCTGAGCGCGATAGCGGCCAGCGCCAGCGACAGCATCACTGTTCGCACGATTCCTCCGCCTAACGAGTGGAGACCGCCAGCGTCGCGAGTGCCGCGAGCGCCAGATCGAGCCGGTCGACCAATCCAGGAATTCCGTAGTCCCGGTCGGCAATGGCGTCGAAGCCGTGCTGGTGCACGAGCACGCGCGACGACGCGCCCGTGGGCTCGACGGTGATCTCGAGCGAGCTCGGCCAGTTCTCGTCGAACTGGAACGCGATGCGCCTCGGCGGCTCGAAGTGGGTGACCCGGCCCGTCACGCGTCCAAACAGCGGATCGATGAACGCGATGCGCCCACCGGCGCGCGGCTCGAGCTCCACGTCGTCGATTGTCGCGAACCAGCGCTCGATCGCGCCGGCGCTCGCCAACATCGCGAATACCGCATCGGGCGCGGCGTCGATCTCGATCGAGCGGCGCACTTCGCGCATGCGCGACCAGAGCCGCACGACGTTGCCCTCGCTGTCGAGGAACGCCTGCTCGCTGCCGGGCCCACGCGGCACGATCTCGCCGACGAGCTGCACGCCACGCCGCTGCAAGTCACTACGCATCTCCGCGACGTCGTCGACCAGCAGCCAGAACCAGAGGTTCTGCTGCTCAACCGCCGGAATCGTCGCCTCGGAGCGGTGCACGCCGATGGTCGTCGCCAGCTCTCGGTCACCGCCAAAGACGAAGAAACCGCGCTCCTCGTTGCCGAAGAGCAGCCTCATGCCGAGCGACTCGGTATAGAAGCGCACCGCGCGCGTCACGTCGGTGGCCGGCAGGGAGATGAGCGGCTCAGCGCCGTGGATCATGGGAGCGCTCCTTGTCTCGTGAGGTGGATTCGAGTTCGTGCTTCAGGTTGTCCAAGGACTCGGCCCACATCGCGTCGAACGCGGCGACCCAGCCGCCGAGGACGTTGCGCAGGCGGGCGCGGTTGAGGGTGTAGTGTCGTTCCCGGCCATCCCGCCCGCCGCGCCGCTCATCCACGAGCTTCGCCTCCTTGAGCAGCCGCAAGTGTCGCGAGATGGCCGGCCATGAGACGTCGAAGTGTGCCGCGATCTCCCCCGAGCTCTTCTCGCCTTTGCCGAGGAGCTTCAGGATGTCGCGCCGGCGCCCTTCGGCGATCGCGGTGAAGACGGCATCGTACACGGAATATACTTAACGAATGTGTTAAGTAATTGCAAGCGGCACTCGGCCGGCGGTGTACCGGGCAATGAACGGTGTTACGGCGCCGACGAGAAGGCGATCACACCGCGCGCGTCGACTAGGTAGATCCGCACGCCCGTTGCCGGATCGTTCACGATGATCGGGTCGCGGTACCAGTTCCCCAACACGGCGGCCACGTGCCACAGCTCGTGGCCATCGGCCAGCGAGAGCAGATGGATGCCGTCGGTGCGGGACGTGACGACGAGCGTGCCGCTCCCCAGCGCCGCGGCCATCGTCGAGGTCGCGAGCGGCGTCCCCTCGAACTGCGACGTCGCGCCCGCCACCGGCGCGCTCCACACCTTCGCGCCCGTCGCCGCATCGCGCGCCTCGATGCTGTTGGCCGTGGCGATGATCACCTTGCGGTCGGCGAGCACGGGCGACTGCTGGCTGGAGGTGGTGATCGGCACCGACCAGATCGCGTGCAGGTCACTCGTGGCGCGCGCGACGAGCGCCGTGCCATGCTCGACGAGATACAGGCGCGGTCCGTCGGTACTAATGTGGCTCGTTGGCTTGGCCGCGGCGTACGCCTTCTGCGTGCCGGTGGCCGCATCGAACGCGAACACGCCCGAGGCGAAGGGGAGCGTCGTGCCGGCGGTCACGCCATAATCGGCCGCGAGATAGAGCGTGCCGGCGTCGTACGCCAGCGCCGTGCTGTTCGTCCACACGCCGCCGCGTCCGTGCGAAAAAGAATTCGCCGTCCAGCGCACCGTTCCGGCCGCCGTGTGGGAGCGCACGTACACGCCGGGCCCGTCGACCTGAAACGCGTTCGTCGCATAGAAGTTCGTGCCATCGGTGACCGTCTCGCCCCAGTGATCCACGCCGCTGAACCAGGTGCGGCCGCCGGTGCTCGCGTCGACGACACCGAGTCCGTCGTCCATGTACACGAGGTGACCGGCGAAGTACGTCAGCGGATTGCCGATGTCGGTGTCGACGGTGCCGTCGAAGGTCCACACCTTGTTGCCGGCCGTGGAGATGCGATCGATGTCGGGCGCGCCAGCGTACTGAGTGCCGAGCGTTGATGTAGGACTCCAGCGCAGAAAGACCGCGCTGGTCGTCGCGATCGCCAAGTGCACGTTCCGGAAGCTGCGCCCCGCCGAGGGCTGTGGATCGTAGCGCCAGAGCTGCGTGAGCGGGGCGCGCACCGCGGCCTGCGACGCGGAGGTGTGGCGGGCGTCGTGCGCGTACATGGCCCAGTCGTCGGCGACGGCGGGAGCGGTGGCGATCGCATGGAACGTGACGGGCGAGAGCACACCCACCGTCGCCGTGACATCACGCGTGCCGGCGTCGCTGCCGAAGTTGAGCGTGATCTGTGCGCGGCCATTCCGATCGGTCTTCGACGACTCGGCGTCGAGCGAGCCGCTCCCGGCGAGCGCCCAGGTGATGCCGGCGTCCGGCACCGCGTGTCCCGCCGAGTCCGCGACGAAAACGATGAGCGGCTGCATGAGTGCGGCACTCACGGTCCCAGTCTGACCATCGCCGCTGACGATCGCGAGTGTGCTCGGCGGTCCGGCGACGGGGCCGGACGGAGCGCGGGCACCTTCGCTACACGAGTCGAGCGCGACCATTGCGACGCCGGCGGCAATCGTGCACGCGATGAAGGAACGGGCAACGTTTGCGCGATGGGATGCGAAGCGGAGGGAGGTCATCGGCGGGATCGGAGGGGGAGGGCGGGAGCGGAAGGTCGTGGGTGGGCCGCGCCCCCTCTGTGATCTCCCTCACTTCGGGATTCCTCCCCGTGACCCAGCTTCAGTTGGTCACGTCCTGCCCGTAGGCGCTTCCCCGGAGAATCTCGTGCACCAAAAATTCGCCCGAGCGTTCGGCGCGATACTCGTCGCGTGCAGTCTCGCGCTCGCGGGCGCGTGCGGCGACGGCACCAAGCCCGTCACCGCCTCGACCATCGAGCTCTCGACCACCTCGGGAAGCCTCGCGATCGATCAGACGCTTACCCTGGTCGCGCAGGTGAAGGACGCGTCGGGCACGGTGCTGCCAGGGCACGCGGTGACGTTCTCGTCGTCGGATCCGGCGAAGGCGACCGTGTCGTCCAGCGGCGTGGTCACCGCCATCTCGCCTGGTACGGTCACCATCACCGCCACGAGCGGGACGGCGACGGCTCAGGCGCATTTCACCATCACCGCCGGGCCGCCGGCGAACATCATCAAGGTCGGCGGCGACGCGCAGTCGGGGACGGTCGGCAGCGCGCTCGCGAGCCCGTTCGTCGTGAGCGTCACCGACGCCAAGGGAAATCCTGTCAGCGGCGTCGCGGTCACCTGGAGCACGACCGGAGGCGGTGGCACGCTCGGCGGCGCCACGACGGTCACCGACATCGATGGCCGAGCGCAGGCGCTGCTCACGGTGGGCTTTCTCGCCGGCGCGAACAGCGCGACGGCGGCCGCGGCGGGCATCACACCGGTCGCGACCTTCACCGCCACCGCGATGTGGTCGACCGTGCGCGACGACTGGACGACATACGGTCACGACGCCGCGCGCACCTCCGCCTCGGTGACCACCATCGCCACACCGCTGCGCCTCTCGTGGCGCTACCTCTCGGCCGGCGTGGCCGGTCACGCGCTGTACTACGCAGGCAGCGTACTCGCCACGGCGGACGCAGTCTTTCTGCGCACGTCGCTCGCCTCGGGCTACGGCTACGGACTTTCCCCCGCGGTCGATCGCGTGACCCTCGCCGGCGCGAAAGTGTGGACGTACAACGCCGGCACCGACGCCGACTTCGGCGACTGGGGCTCGATCTGGAACTCGCGCTTCATCATCAACGATGACGGCATCCGTTATGTCGATCTCGGCACGGGCGCCGCGACGGTCAATCTTGGCGTCGACTCCTGGGGCGAGACGCTCTCGGACCCTGCAGCCGGCCTCTTTCTCGCGAACGATGTGCAGATCGATGGACCGGGCATCTACGTCGGCTCGCTCGATGCGACCGGTAAATCGCGCTGGAAGATGAACTCCTTCGCTACCTGCCGGGGCTCGGCGTCGAGCACCGTGGGCGGCCTCGCGCTGGCGAACAACATTCTTTTCTACGCGCCGGTCTATAACACGGGTCAGGCGACGACGCACCTGCCATTCGCTTCCGGCGTCTTCGCGTTCAATCCGGCCAGCGGAGCGCAGCTCGCCTATGTGGCGACCGTGCCCTACAGCCGTATCAGCGCCGACGCGCAGCGCGTCTATCTCGTCGAGCGCGGCAACACGCTCGTGGCGCGCGCGGCGTCGGATCTGCACATCGTGTGGAGCACGCCGGTCACCAGTCCGGGAGAACAGGCGCCGGTGATCGCCAACGGCATGGCGATCATAGGCACCGGCACGGGCGTGCAGGCGTACGATGTGACGAATGGAAGCAGAAAGTGGACGTCGGGCACGCTCAGCGGCGCCGACGCGCATTGGGGCAGTACTTACCAGGGCGGCAGCTGCGGCGCGGTCCAGATCCCGGAAGGCAGCACCTCCGCCACGACGACGCTGGCCGCCGCACTCGGCAGCAACACGCTCATCGTTACCGCCTACGACGGCATCCACATCCTCTCGCTCGCCAACGGGAACGAGCTGTGGAAGGGCACCGTGCCGCAATCATCCGGCCGCGTGCGCAATCCGGTGATCGTCAACGATCCAGTGAAGGGGCCGATCGTGTACGTCATGGACTCCAACGCGCTATTCGCCTTGGTGCCCTAAAGCGCACCAACAGAGCGCGCAGATGAGCACCGCCAGTCTCACTCCGCGCGAAGGGCGCGCACCGGATCGAGCTGCGCCGCCCGCCATGCCGGCACCGCGCACGCTACCAGCGCGACGGTGAACAGCACGGCGATCACGGATCCAAAGGTGATCGGGTCCGCCGGCTGTGTGTCGAACAGCAACCCGGCGATCAAGCGCTTGAGCGCAAAGGCGGCGATCGCGCCGAGCGTGATACCGGTGATGGCGAGCGACAGTCCTTGCCGCACGACGAGCTTGAGAATGTCAGAGCGCGTCGCGCCGAGCGCGGCACGGATGCCGATCTCGCGCGCGCGCTCGGCCACGGTGCCGGACAGCACGCCGTAGATCCCGGCGCCCGCCAGCACCAGCGCGACGACGGCGAACATCTCGAACAGCGTCAACGCGAAGCGGCGGCGCGCGGCGGAGGTGGCGAGCACCTGCTCCATCGTCGCCACGTGCAGGATTGGCTGGTTCTTGTCGACCGACCACACCGCGTTGCGCGCCGCCGTCGTCATCGACGACGGATCGCCGCGCGTGCGCACGGCGAGAATCATCGCGCCCTCGGCCCACGGCCACTGTGATTCGTGCATGTAGACCTGGTTCGACAACGGCGCGTCGAGTGAGACATGGTGCACGTCGCCCACGATGCCGACGATCGTGCGCCACGGGCTCTTCACCGGATCCCCGATGCGCACGCGCTGCCCGATCGGATCCTCGCCCGGCCATCCGCGCTTGGCGAACGTCTCGTTGATCAGCAGCACGGGGGGCGCATCGATGTTGTCCGACGCGGTAATCGCGCGCCCGCGCAGCAGCGGAATTCGCATCGCCTCGAGATATCCCGCCGTCACCATGTAGCGGTCGGCCGACATGTCGTCCGCCGGATTTGGATTCGGGTGGAGCTCGATGTGAATGCCGTACGAGTCGATATTTCCGCCGAGCGGCAGTTGGCTGACCAGACCGGCCTGTTCCACTCCCGGCAGCGCGCGCACGCGCCCCAACGCGTCGTCGAAGAACGCGCGCGACACGGTATCGCTCCGGTATTTCGGGCCGGTGACCTGAACCTCCATGGTCAGCATGTTGCTCGGATCGAGTCCGGGCTTCACCGCGAGCAGGTGCGTGAGACTACGCAGCAGGAGGCCGGTGCCGACTAACAGCACCAACGCCAGCGCGATCTCCGACACGACGAGCACGTTGCGCGCGCGCCGCGCGCCACCCACGCGATGGCCGCCGCGCTTGATGGCGCCATGCAGTCCGCCGCGCGCGCTCAACATCGCCGGCGCAATCCCCGATGCGATGCCGGCGACCGCCGTGATCGCGATGGCGAACACCAACACGCGCGCATCGAGCCCGATCGCGTCGAGCCGCGGCATGTCGTTCGGGCTGAGGCGCAGCAAGAGGTTCACTCCGCCATTGGCGACGGCGATGCCGCAGGCACCGCCAATGAACGCGAGCAGCACGCTTTCGGTCAGCAGCTGGCCGAGCACGCGCCGGCGGCCCGCGCCGAGCGCAATGCGCACCGCGAACTCGCTCTCACGCTGCGCCGCACGGGCGAGCAGCAGGCTCGCCACGTTGGCGCACGAGATCACCAGCAGAAAGGCGACCGCGGCGAGCACGGCCAGCAGCGCCGGCCGAACGGCCTGCGCCATCTCCTCGTGCATCGGTGTGACGATGACGCCCGGCGCGGTGTAGTCCTTTGGATACGCTCGCACGAGGTTGACCGAGATCTGGGTCAGATCACGCTCTCCCGCGGCTGGGCTCGTGCCCGGCTTGAGCCGCCCGATCGCCCGCAGGTGCCGGCAGCTGCGACAGGCCTGCGGCAGCGACACGTCGTAGCGCAGGGGCGACCATAGCTTCGCCGTGGGATTGAGCACGTTGTCGAAGTCGGCCGGCATGATCCCGACGACGGTGAAGGGGATGCCATCGAGGGTGATCTGCTTGCCGACGAGCGTAGCGTCGCCGCCGAATCGCCGCCGCCAGAGTCCGTCGCTCAACACCACGACGCGCGCGGCGCCCGGCACATCTTCCTCCCTGTAAAAATCACGACCCAGCGCGGGCTTCACGCCGAGCACCTGGAAGAAGCTGTGCGTCACGCGCTGTCCGTCGAGTCGCTCTGGCTCGGAGGTGCCGGACATCGTTGGCTGCCATTGCCCGAGTGCGGCGATGGCGGAGAAGCTCTTGTTGTCGTGCGCGAAGTCGCTGTAGGTCGCGTAGCCGACGGTGCTCTTTTCGCCAGTCTTCTCGCGCTCCCACACCGTCATGATGCGATCGCCGGCGGGGTACGGCAGCGCGCGGAACAGTACGGGATCGACGACGCTGAAGATCGCCGTGCTCGCGCCGATGCCGATGGCCAGCGTCAGAATGGCCAACGCACTGAAGGCCGGACGGCGCGCGAGCATCCGTATGGCGAATCGAAGGTCGGACAGCAGCATCAGCATCGCGGGATCTCCCTGTTTCGTGAAGCCCGGCTCGTGCGCCGCATCGGCGCCCGGGCGGACGGTCAGCAGCATGCGGAGTGTCTGCTTCCAGTACCACGCGCGTGCCGCTCGGGCACCGCGCGTGGAGACAATTTCTTCGAAGAACGTCTCCTCGAGATCGCCGAGGATGGCCTCGCGCAGCTCGTCGGGCAGACGACGCGAGAGGAGAAAGACGGCGGCCCTCGGCGGACGAACGGGACGGGCGGTCATCACGCGTCCCACGCCGTGTCGAGCCCGCGCGCCATCTTGCGAATGGTGCGCAGCGAGTCCGTGAGCGCGTCCCGGCCGGCGACGTCGAGCGCGTAATGTTTTTTGCGACGGCCGCCGCGCTGCGGCGTCGGGTCACCCAGGCGCGAGTTGACGAGCCCCTTTGCCTCGAGCCGCACGAGCGTGGTGTAGACGGTGGCTAGACTCACTTCGCGCTTGCCGCGCTTCGCCAGCTCGCGCTGCACCGTGACCCCATAGGCCTCGTCGCCGAGGCGCATCAACGCCAGCAGCACGAGCTGCTCGAACTCCCCGAGAGATGTGCTCATCGTGCATCCCTGATTTAGTAGACGATGTCGAAGATATAGGGCGCGCCGGCACGCGCAAGAGTGGGTGTGGGGGTGTAGGGTGTGGTCGACTCGGAGATTCCTGCGCGAACCACACGCCACTCCCCACACCCGCCCCTCCCAGCTACGGCTTTCCCGCCCGCGCCATCGAGTCCGCCTTCGCCACGCTGTCCGCGCGCGCGCGGATGCGGTCGAGGCGGGCGACGACGTCGGCGTTGATGGTGCTGTCACGCTTGCGCTGCGCGCGCGTCGGACCACCGCCTGGCAAGCCGACGGCGATGCTCACGCCGCCCATTCCACTTCTGACGCCGCCCGATGATGCGGCGCCTCGCATGCCTTCGCGCATGGCGTGCAGCACCGAATCGCGCTGCTCGCTCGTGCTCACCGTGCCGCCGACGCTGCGAATACCGACCGTCGTGGTCGCGTCACACGGACCGACGCAGCTCGATGAGGGGCCGCGCACGCCCGGCGCACTCGGCGCGGCATCCCCGGGCACGGCGCGCGCCGGCACGAACGGTGGCGCGACCGTGCTGGCGCTGTCGCTCGCGCGGGGCGCGGCGGACCGCGGCGCGGAGATCGCCGGCGTCACCACGCGCGGCGGTGGAACGCGAGGCGGCGGCACCACCGGCGGCGCCAACACGCGCGGCTGCACAAACGTCACCTGCTCGCGCGTCAGCGGCTCGCCTTCGGCGCGCGGCCCACTCTCCACCACGTGATGGTATCCGCGCACCGACACCGCCATCCCGACCACGAATGCCACGGTGAGCACGGCGGACGCGATGACCGCCCCAGCGCGCTCCCCGCCTGTCGTCTCTCGCGGCATGACGAGCCGCCGCGGTGATGATGAAGGTGGCACGAAGAAGGGTACACCGGGGGCGAGCTGTTAGGTGCTAGGTGCTAGGTGCTAGGTGCTAGGTGCTAGGGTCGCGGAGAGATTTCAGCTGCCTCCCTAACACCAAGCACCTCGCACCAAGCACCTAATCAGTTCTCAGCGCCTCCAACGGTCCTACCTTCGCCGCGCGTCGTGCCGGAAGCCACGCTGCCAGAGCGGCACTGGCGGCGAGCGTAATCAGGGCGAGCGCGATCGACGGCGGGTCGATCAGCTCGACGCCGAAGAGCTGATTGCGCATCAGGCGCATGGCGGCGAGTGCTACCGGTGTGCCGATCACGATGCCGCCGGCGACGAGCATCATCGCTTCGCGCAGCACCATCCGCGACACATCGCCCGGCTCGGCGCCCAGCGCGAGTCGGAGTCCAAATTCACTCGTGCGGCGCAGCGTCGCGTACGCCATCACGCCGTACAGACCGAGCGCGGCCAGCGCCAGCGCGAGCGCGCTGAAGAACGTGACGACCTGGGCGACGAGACGGTCCTGCGCGATCGAATCGCGAATGAGAGTGCTGAGCGGATCGATCGTCAGCACGACGAGCGCTGGATCGGCGCCGAGCATCGCCCTCTTGATCGGCACGAGCAGCTTGCCCGGATCGCCCGCGGCGAGGAGCTCGATGCGGAACTGCGTCGGGAGCGCGCGCATCTGTACGGCCGGAAAATAGACGCGCCGCACCGGCTTATCCCGCACCGCTCCCGACTGCACGTCGGCCACCATACCGACGATCTCGAAGGTGGTGGTGCTATCGGATGTAACGTGCCGGCCGATCGCCCCTCCCTTCGGGAAGAAAAAGCGCGACATCGTTTCGTTGATGATCGCCACTCTGGGTCCGCTCTCGTTGTCACGCGGCTCGAAGTCACGTCCGAGCAGCATGTGAGCGCCGATGGTGTGGAAATAGTTCGGGCCGACGTCGTCGTAGGCGACGACAGTATCGGAGTCCGCGCGCGCCGCGTAGCCCTCGACCTGAAGAGTGGTGCCCGACTCGGTGCCGCTGAAAATGCCGTTCTCCGACATCGTCGCCGACTGCACACCGGGCACGCGTGACACGCGCGCGGTGAGGTCGCGCATCAGCGCGGCCAACTTCGGACCTTGATACCCGCTCCGCCCGGCGTCGACCGTCGCGATGATCACGCGATCGCGCGCGGCTCCGACATCGGCATTCTCGAGGTGCCGCATGCTGCGCACGAGCATGGCCGTGCCGACGAGCAGCAGCATCGAGAGCGCCACCTGCGCCACGACGAGAAGTTTGCCGAGGGAAAATTTGGCCGTCCCGCTCGCCGCGCTGGCGATGCCTCGTCCCTGCGCGCGCAGCGCGGTGGCGAGCTGCACCCGCGTGCCGCGCAACGCCGGCACGAGTCCGAACAGAATCGCCGTCGTCAGCGACAGCAGCGCGGTGAAGGCGAGCATGCGGCCGTCGAGATGCAGGTCGAGCGGAATCGGGCGCGATCCACCACCCGCGAGTTTCAGCAGCGCCGAGCTGCCCCACACGGCGACGAGCAGTCCGAGCGCGCCGCCGGCTAGGGCGAGTAGCACGCTCTCGGTTAAGAGCTGTTGAATGAGCCGCCCGCGGCCGGCGCCGAGCGCCATGCGCACGCTGATCTCGCGACCACGGCCGGCGGCGCGGGCGAGCATCACGTTGGCGACGTTCGCGCAGACCACGAGCAGCACGAGGCCCACCGCGGCGAGCAGCGTGAAGAGCGCCGTCGCGAACAGCTTCCTATAGTATGAAAATCCCTGCGCGCCCGATCCCACCAACACCGGGTCGGCGCGCAGCTCACGCTCGATCCAGCCGGTCTGGCGGCCCGTCGCGTGATCGACGAGGGACCGCTTGACCAGCGTTTGGAACTCCGTGCGCGCCTGCTCGAGCGAGACACCCGGCCGCAGCCGTCCCATGATCAGGAGCCAATTCGTATTGCGATCCGTGAGCCACGGACTGTGCGGCATGATCGTCGGCTGCATCATCATCGGAATCCAGAGATCGATGCGCTGTCCGACGAGGTCGCCCGAGAATCCACGAGGAGTCACGCCGATGATCGTCACCGGCGCTCCATTGATCGTTATCGATTTTCCGATCGCGGAACGCTCGCCGCCGAATTGCCGTTGCCAGTACGAGTCGCTGATGACGACGACGGCGTCCGCGCCCGGCACCTTGTCTTCATCAGCCGAAAAGGTGCGGCCGGCGAGCGCCGGCACCTGCAGCACCGAGAAGTAGTTGCCCGAGACGAATCGGCCGCGCGGATGCTCGGGCTCGCTGCCCTGCGTAACGACATCGAGCCGAACGGTTCGCCCCGTCGCGTAGAGTCCTGAGACGACGCGATTCTGATCTCGCAGGTCGGCGTAGAGCGGATACGAGGCGAGATTCTGTTGCGGGCTGCCCTGCGACAACGATCCCGTGCGCGTGGGATCACCGACCGTCACCAGCTGCTCGGGGTGCGGCACGGGCAGCGAGCGCAGCATCAGCGCGTCGATGAGCGTGAAGGTCGCGGTACTGGCGCCAATGCCGAGCGCGAGCGTGATGAGCACGACGGCGGTGAATCCGAGATTGTGCCGGAGCGATCGCAGCGCGTATCCCGCGTCCTGCCGCAGCTCCTCGAAGAAATTCGCCCGATGCACCGCTCGCTCCCGTTGATGATCGATGTCCAGACATTCGTCCCGCACGGCGCCTACGTCGCCGAACATGCGCTCGGCCTGCGCGCGCGCCACCGCCGGTTCGAGGCCGGCGGCGATGAGCTTCTGCGTACGCATCTCGATGTGAAACGCGAACTCGGTGTCGACGTCGCGCTCGACATATTGCGGGCCGGAGCGCAGCCGGAATGCGCGACGCCAGCCGGGCTGCATCACGCCGTCCTCGGCGCTGTCGCGCGAAGCGCGCGGCCCGCCGCTTCCACGAACTCGTGCCACGACGTGGAGCCCGAGGTGAGCTGCCCGCGGCCGGCGCGGCTCAAGCGATAGAACTTCGCCTGGCGGTTGTTCTCCGAGAGACCCCACTCCGCTTCGATCCAGCCGTGCCGCTCGAGCCGGTGGAGCGCGGGGTAGAGCGTTCCCTCGCCGATCAGAAACGCGGCGCCGGTCGCCTGCTCGATCCAGTCGGAGACGCCATAGCCGTGGCGCGGGCCCCAGCTCAGCGCCTTGAGGATGAGCAAATCCAACGTGCCGCGCATGAGACTGACATCGAGATCCTTCACCAGAGCTCCTCTGAGTGGCGCCTCCCGAGACGATAGACCCCTTCCCATCGTCACACAAGGGGAACTGTGGAGATTCTGGCCGGGTTCACCGGTTCCTTGCATTATTGGCGCGGTCAAACACACTACGACAACGGCCCATCTGTGATGCGCCGTCTGCATGGCTGGCGAATGCGATGATCTTGAAACGTGCACTCGGGATGGTGATGCCAACTGCCGGAGGAGTATTGCTCGCTGTGGCGTTCGCGCTCGTCGCCGCGTCACCGGCACGGGCGCAAGGCCACTCGGCGCAAGACGCGCGGAGGTGGGAGCAGCATTCGCTCACTCGACCGAAGCCGCCGGTCATCGATCCCGGTCCGCCGCTGCCGAGCGCGCACGCTCCATCTGATGCGATCGTGCTGTTCGATGGGCACGGCCTGTCGCACTGGGAAAAAGCCGACGACGCCACGCCCGGCGCCGCCGGCTGGAAGACGGAAGACGACTACACGGAAGTCGCCGGCGGCGCCGGCAACATTCGAACGAAGCAATCATTCGGCGACCTGCAGATGCACATCGAGTGGAGCACGCCGACTCCACCGCACGGCGAGAGTCAGGAGCGCGGCAACAGCGGCGTCTTCCTGATGGGGATGTACGAGATCCAGATTCTCGACTCGTACGAGAATGAGACATACGCCGACGGGCAGGCCGCGTCGGTGTTCGGCCAGTATCCGCCGCTCGTCAACGCCAGCCGGGCACCCGGCCAATGGCAGTCGTTCGACATCGTTTTTCATCGCCCGCGATTCACGAAGAGCGGAGCGCTCGCACGCCCGGCGTTCGTCACGGTGCTGCACAACGGCGTGCTGGTGCAGGACAATGTCGAGCTCCTCGGCCCGACGGCGCACCAGCGGCGTCCGTCATACGCGGCCCACGCGGACAAGCTTCCCGTCACGCTGCAGGATCACGGATTTCCGGTGCGCTTCCGCAACGTGTGGATCAGGAACCTCGAGTGAGAAGCGCGGATGACAAAGGTTGGACTTACAGTTGGCCGTTACTGACATCTGACATCTGACATCTGCCATCTCCAACTTTCCCCCCTGAGCACTTCGCGACATACTAGCCCTCGCGCCCACACTCAACCGTGAGCTACCCCTGCAACTCACAACACGCCGCCCCACGTACGACGTCTGCATCATCGGCTCCGGCGCCGGCGGCGGGATGGCCGCCTACGCGCTGACGAAAGCCGGCGCGAACGTGGTGATGCTCGAGGCCGGCCCGATGTGGAACGCGACCATCGATGGCGCGATGCTCAAGTGGCCCTACGAATCGCCGAGGCGCGGCGGGTCGACGCCGACGCGACCGTTCGGCGAGTTCGACGCGTGCATCGGCGGATGGCAGCTCGACGGGGAGCCGTACACCACCGCCACCGGCACACGATTCGACTGGTGGCGCGCGCGGATGCTCGGCGGTCGCACGAACCATTGGGGACGCATCTCGCTCCGATTCGGCCCGGATGATTTCCGCCGCAAGAGCCTCGACGGGCTCGGTGAGGATTGGCCGATCGGCTACGACGACGTGAAGCCGTTCTACGATGCGGTCGACAAGCTCATCGGCGTATTCGGCAGCAACGAAGGTCTGCGCAACGACCCCGACGGCATCTTTCTCCCCGCGCCAAAGCCGCGCTGTTACGAGCTGCTGGTGAAGCAGACATGCGACAAGCTCGGCGTGCGATGCATCCCGTCACGGCTGTCGATTCTCACGAAATCGGTGAATGGGCGCGCGGCCTGCCACTATTGCGGCCAATGCAGCCGCGGCTGCAAGACGAACTCGAATTTCTCCAGTCCGGGTGTTCTGATCGAGCCGGCGCTGCGCACGGGACGGTTGACGCTCCACACCGACGCGATGGCGCGCGCGATCACGATCGATGAGACGGGCCTCGCCACCGGCGTCTCCTACATCGACAAGAAAACGGGACTCGACGAGCACGTACGCGCGCGCGTGGTCGTCGTGGCCGCCAGCGCGTGTGAGTCGGCGCGGCTGCTGCTCAACTCCACCTCGACGCGCTTTCCGCACGGGCTGGCCAACACCAGCGGCGTGGTCGGCAAGTATCTCACCGACACCACCGGCAGCGATGTCGCCGGATTCATTCCGCGGATGGTCGACCACGTGCCGCACAACGAAGATGGCGTCGGCGGGATGCACGTGTACATGCCGTGGTGGGTCGACAACAAGACGCTCGATTTTCCGCGCGGCTATCACATCGAGGTGTGGGGTGGGCTCGGTCAGCCCAGTTACGGATTCATGGGTGGCATCGACCAGTACGGCCCCGGTGGCGGCTACGGCGCCGCGCTCAAGGAGGACTACCGCCGATTCTATGGCGCGACGATCGGATTCTCCGGACGCGGCGAGATGGTGCCGAACGAAAAGAGTTTCTGCGAGCTCGACCCGCGCACCGTCGACCGCTGGGGCATTCCGGTGCTGCGCTTCAACTGGCAGTGGAGCGACTACGAATTCAAGCAGGTAAAGCACATGCAAGAGACCTTTCGCTCGATCATCTCCGCCATGGGAGGCGAGGTGTTCTCGCCGATGCCGACGATTCAGCAGGGCTACGGCATCGCGTCCGGTGGACAGATCATCCACGAGCTCGGCACCACGCGCATGGGGAACGATCCCTCGACGTCCGCGCTCAACAAGTGGAGCCAGGCGCACGATGTGAAAAATCTCTTTGTCACGGACGGCGGGCCGTTCGTGTCGCAGGCCGACAAGAATCCGACCTGGACCATTCTGGCGCTGTCGATGCGCACGGCGGGCTACATCACGGAGCAACGAAAGGCGGGTTTGCTATGAAAGAACGGGATTCGGACCTCGGCACCGGCCACCCGGCTGTCTCTCGGCGAGAGGCGCTCGGCATGATCGGCATCGCGCTCGGCGCGGCGGCGCTCGGTGTGACGCCGGCCGCGGCGGAAAGCGCATCGCGCGCGGCGCGCAGCGCGATCGACGACGCTGTCGCGAGCGGAACGGCGTTCGCGCCGAAGTTCTTCACGGCGCACGAGTGGAAGACGGTGCGCGTCTTGGCCGACCTGGTCATTCCGCGTGACGCGCGCTCGGGCAGCGCCACCGACGCCGGCGTGCCAGAGTTCATGGACTTCATCATGATCGACAAGCCCGCGGCGCAAACGCGGATGCGCGGTGGCCTGCACTGGCTGGACGCTCAGATGGAGCACCGCTTCGGCAAGCCCTTCGCCGACTGCACACCCGCGCAACAGACCGCGCTCCTCGACGACATCGCCTGGCCGCGCAAAGCCAAAGCCGAGCTGAGCCATGGCGCCGCCTTCTTCTCCAACTTCCGCGACCTCACCGCCTCCGGATTCTGGACCAGCAAGATGGGAATCGCGGATCTCAAATACATGGGGAATGCGGTGGTGCACGAGTGGAAGGGATGCCCTCCGGAGGCTTTGGCGAAGCTTGGAGTTCACTACTAACCTGCGCTGCGCTTTGAGGGGTCACGTGTCCAGACTCGGCATCGGCATCATAGGCTCCGGCTTCAACGCCCGCTTCCATCTCCAAGCCTTCACCGGCGTGCGGGATGCGGATGTGCTTGGCGTCTGGAGTCCGAACGCGAAGCGCGCGAGCGATGCGGCGGCGTATGCCCGGGTGTTGGAGGTCGGTGACGCGAAAGCGTATCGCTCGATTGGCGACATGGTCGCGGACCCAGCGGTCGATGCGATCTGGTTGTGCGGGCCGAATCATGCGCGCGTCGACAACGTCACCGCGATCGTCGAGGCGGTCGAGAGCGGGCGGGGAACGCTGCGCGGGATCGCCTGCGAGAAACCGCTGGCGCGCAACGTGGCCGAGGCAAAGCAGGTGCTCGCGCTGGTGAAACGCGCAGGCATCGCGCACGGGTATCTCGAGAACCAGGTCTTCGCCCCGCAGGTCGAGCACGGTCGCTCGATCATCTGGGCACGCGGCGCCAAGCTTACCGGACGTCCGTATCTGGCGCGGGCGGCGGAAGAGCACAGCGGACCGCACATGCCGTGGTTCTGGCAGGGCAATCTCCAGGGCGGTGGCGTGCTCAACGACATGATGTGCCACTCGGCGCTCCTCGTTCGGCATCTGCTCACCGCGCCCGGCGCCCCGCGTGAGTCGCTGCGCCCCACGCGCATCACCGGGCACATCGCCAGCCTCAAGTGGTCGCGCCCGGAGTACGCGAAACGGCTGCGCGCCACGATGGGCAAGGAGGTCGACTACACCAAGCACCCCGCCGAAGATTTCGCGAGTATGATGATCGAGTTCGAAAGCGAAGCGGGCCATCGCGTACTCGGCGAGGCGACGACATCGTGGAGCTTCGTCGGCGCGGGGCTTCGGTTGTCGGCCGAGCTGCTCGGACCCGAATACTCGATGTCGTGGAATACGCTCGATGCCGGCCTCAAACTCTTCTTCAGCCGCGAAGTGAAGGGGAAGTCGGGCGAGGATCTGGTCGAGAAGCAGAACGCCGAGATGGGGCTGATGCCCGTGGTCGCCAACGAGCCGATGGCCTACGGGTACGAGGCGGAAAATCGTCACTTCGTTCGCGCATTTCTTCGAGGGGAGACGCCGAGCTACACGTGGGAGGATGGGCTCGAGGTGGTGAAGATGCTCATGGCGGGGTACATGAGCGCTGAGAAGGGGAAGACAGTCGACTTCCCACCCAAGGGACTGGAGAAATTCGTTCCGAGGGTGGCGACCGGCGACTGGAAGCCGAGATGAGCACGCAGCAGTCGGAGAGCCGGCCGCCCCTTGCCCCAGGCCCCAGCCACTAGCCCCCAACGGTTTCTCTCCTTACAGTGTCTCTATTCACAGTCTGTAAG
Organism: Gemmatimonadales bacterium; assembly: GCA_038228795.1. GTDB lineage: Bacteria > Gemmatimonadota > Gemmatimonadetes > Gemmatimonadales > Gemmatimonadaceae > JALZAE01. Next base: position 174,437 of record JBBROY010000001.1, on the reverse strand, counting down.
GAGAGCCATGACCGAGATCCTGCCGGTAGTAAAGGGAACCGTCGACATCCTGGTGCTCAAGGCGCTGACCTGGAGCCCGATGCACGGCTATGAGATCACGACCTGGCTCGAGAAGTACTCGCGCGGCGCGCTCGGCGTCGAGGACTCGGCGCTCTATCAGGCGCTCTACCGCATGGAGTCTCGCCGGCTCATCCAGGCCGAGTGGGGAATCACGGAGAACAATCGGCGCGCGCGGTACTATCGCGCGACCAGCGCCGGACGCGCGCATCTCAAAACCGAGACCGCGAAGTGGCTGCGCTACGCGGGTGCGGTGAGCGGCATCCTGCGTCTCGCGCCCAAGTCGCCGTGATTCGTCCTGGTATTCGCCGGCTCTTCCGTCTCGCGCTGCGCCGGCACGCGATGCTGCGCGACGACGTGGGAGACGAGATCCGTCTGCACCTCGAGCTGCGCACCGAGCAGCTCATACGCGAGGGCCTGCCGGCCGGAGAGGCGCGGCGAGAGGCCGAGCGACGATTCGGACCGCTCGACCTGGCCACGCGCGCACTCGAACAGTCCGCCGACCGGAGGGAGCGGGACATGCACGCACACGAGTGGATCGACGAGCTGACGCAGGACGCGCGCTACGTGCTGCGCACGCTCAAGCGACAGCCCGCGTTCGCGGCATTCGTCATCGGAACGCTCGCCCTCGGCATCGGCGCCAACGCGGCGATGTTCGGCGTCGTCGACCGGCTGCTGTTGCGCGGGCCGGAGCACGTGATCGGCGCCGACCGCGTGCGCCGCGTCTTCGCCACCAACAAGGCGCCTGGGATCGGCGAGTTCACGACGAGCACTATGGGCTACGTCAGCTACCTGGGGCTGCGGAACAACGCGAAGTCGTTCGAGCGCGTCGCGGCGTACACGACCAACGAGAACACCATCGGGCGTGCCGAGGCATCGCAGAAGGTGCCGGTGGGCTGGGCCTCGGCCGATTTCTTTCCGCTGCTCGGCGTGTCGCCGCTACTGGGACGCTTCTACACGACCGACGAAGATCGCACCACCGGCGCGGATCACGTCGCGGTATTGGGTCACGGACTCTGGCGGCGGAGGTTCGCGGGCGACCGCGCGGTGCTCGGCAAGACGATCGCTGTGGGCGACGAGACGTACACGATCATTGGCGTCGCTCCGGAGGCGTTCACCGGCGTCGATCTGAAACCGGTCGACCTCTGGCTGCCGCTGAGCATCACCAGCGCGCGGGTCGTCAACGATTTTACGAAATCGTGGAATGCGCAGTGGCTCCAGGTGATCGTGCGGCTCAAGCCAGGCGCGACCGACGAGCAGGCGACGGCCGACGCATCCGCGGCGCGCCGCCGGTTCTACGACGGACAAGACAAGGATGACGCGGACACGCGCCTGTTCGTCGCGTCGGTAATGGCGACCCACGAGGGCAGGGCGTCGACCGAGTCCGCCGTGGCGCGATGGCTGCTCGGCGTGTCGGTGGTCGTGCTGCTGATCGCGTGCTCGAACGTCGCCAACCTGCTGCTCGCGCGCGCGGTGCGCCGGCGACGCGAGGTCGCGGTGCGATTGGCGCTTGGCGCGGGCCGCGGGCGTCTCGTTCGTCTGCTGCTGATGGAGAGCATGGTGCTGGCGATCGGCGGTGACGCGCTCGGTCTCCTCGTCGCGCAGTGGACCGGCCAGGCGATGCGCGTTGTGCTCCTGCCGAAAATCGAGTGGGCGTCGTCTCCGGTGGGGATGCGTGTGCTCGCCGTGTCGGCCGCGATCGCGCTCGCGACCGGCGTGCTGATCGGTTTGGTGCCCGCGTTGCAGGCGAGCAGCCCCAGCTTGACGGCGGCGCTCAAGGCGGGCACTCGGGAGGGCGGGGAGCAGCGGTCGTGGCTGCGCGGTATGCTCACGGTCGCGCAGGCCGCGTTGTCGGTGGTGTTGCTCATCGGCGCGGGTCTGTTCGTCCGCAGCTTGTGGAACGTGCGCAATCTGGATCTCGGTTTTCAACCCGACCGCGTGCTGACGGTCGCGATCGATTGGCAGGGACTTGGCAAATTTCCCGAGGGAGATGCGCGCGACCGCGAGCGCACGCGGCGGCGGGAATTTTATCTCCGCGCGCTCGACAGCATCCGCGCGCTGCACGGCGTCGAGTTCGCGAGCCTTGCGGTGGGCACGCCGCTGCAGTCGTCGTTCAGCCTCGATCTTCGCGTGCCGGGCTGGGATTCGATTCCGAAGATGAAGGGCGGCGGGCCATACATCAGCGCCGTCACCAGCGGCTACTTCGCGTCGGTGGGCACGACACTCAAGCAGGGCCGCGCGTTCACGAAAACTGATCGCGCCGGAAGCGAGCGCGTCGCGATCGTCAGCGAATCCATGGCGGCCGCGCTCTGGCCCAAGCGCGACCCGCTCGGCCAATGTTTGATCATTGGAGGCGACACCGTTCCGTGCGCGCGGGTGGTGGGCGTCGTCTCCGATGCGCACCGGTTCAAGATTCGCGAGGCGCCGGCGATGCATTACTACATCCCCTTCGGTCAGGAATCGGGATTCGGCGGCACGGCGATGCTGGTGCGCCCGCGCGGCGAGCTCTCGGCGATGATCGAGCCGTTGCGGCAGGCGATGCGCGCGCTCGATCCCGCGTTGGCGTACATCGACGTGGGCTCGCTGCAGGACAGCATCGATCCACAGGTGCGCCCGTGGAAGCTCGGCGCCACCGTCTTTGCCATCTTTGGTGTGCTCGCGCTGGCGGTGGCGGCGATCGGCCTGTACAGCGTCATCTCCTACATCGTCGCGCAGCGCACGCACGAGATCGGCGTCCGCATCGCGCTCGGCGCGCGCTCGAGTGTGATCGTGCGACTGATTGTGACGCAGGGCGTAGGATCGGCGCTGGCCGGCGTGGCGATCGGGATCACACTCGCGCTTCTGGGTGGGCGCTTCATCGAAACGCTGCTGTTCGACACATCGGCGCGCGACGTCCCGGTGTTCGTAACCGTGGCCGTTGTTCTGATGCTGGTGGCGACGATCGCGAGCCTGATTCCCGCGTGGCGCGCGCGGAGAGTAAATCCGGTCGAGGCACTACGCGCGGAATGACGCTCAACGGCGCTGCGCGCAGCTCGCAGCGCCGTCCGTGTGCAATGCCGCGGTCGCCGAGCGTCTCCTAGATGATTCGGTGGCTCGAGCCTCGTACCCGGAGCACGTTTATGCGGCCATACCAAGTAATTCTGGTCTCTCTTCCGTTCGCGCTCTTCGCCGCATCGAGCCAGGCACAGAATGCTGTGCCGAGTGGTACCATGCCGGCATTTCAATCGGATGCCGAGCTTCTGCGGTACGTGCGCGCGCTGGCGCAGGAGAACGTACGGCTGCGCGAAGAAGCCGCTGCCGCCGCCAAGGCTGCCGAAGCCGCCTGCGCCGCCGCGGCGCTCCCGACCACGGTACTCGGTGGCCCGTCGTCCGTCCGTGCGGCCGTGCTGGGCGGAACCGTACGCGATCCGTCGGGCGCGGCCATCTCCGGAGCCCGGGTGACGCTCGGCGCGATCGCGCTCGGCGTGACGAGTGGGGCCGATGGCCGGTTCCGGATCGTCGTGCCGGCCGAGAGCCTCGCGGCCCCGCGAACCGTGTCGATCAGCGCGCGACAAGTCGGGCGACGGTTGCGTAGCGCGACTGTCGTGCTGCATCGCGGAGATTCGGTGGATGTGGCGATGACACTCTGCACGGAACAGAGCATCAGAAGGCGTGGGGCAATGTCGTTGAACTATTCGGATGGACCCTCGCCGGCGCCCGCGCCCGCGAAGGAGCCGTCGATCACGAACAACCAGCACGCCGGCGTGGACGAAGGAGACATCGTCAAGCTGCACGGCGATCATCTCGTGATGCTGCGCCGCGGGCGACTCTTCACCGTGGCGATTGGCGGCAATGCGCTCCGCCCGATCGCGGCTGTCGATGCGTTTGGACCTGGCGTCGATCCAAACGGAACGTGGTACGACGAGCTGCTCGTATCGGACGACAAGGTCGTGGTGATCGGCTACAGCTACGCGCGCGGCGGCACCGAGGTCGGCGTGTTCGGCATCGACCGCGGGGGCTCGTTGCGGCATCTCGCCACGTATCAGCTGCGCTCGAACGACTACTACTCGGCGCGCAACTACGCCTCGCGTCTCATCGGCAGCAAGCTCGTGTTCTATACGCCGCTCTATCTGCCCGCTGGCATCGAGGATCCGCTGGCGCAGCTGCCGGCAATGCGCAGCTGGCGCGCGGGCGCGGGCGAAGCCCCCTTCCACCGTATCGTCGCCGCGCGCCGCATCTACCGGCCGGCGCGCGAGCTCGACGCCTCAGGCGCGCTGGCGATGCACACGGTGACCGTGTGCGATCTCGCCGCGCTCGAGCTCGAGTGCCAGGCGACCGTCGTGCTGGGTCCGCCGGGCCGAGTGTTCTACGTGTCGGGCTCGGCGGTGTACGTCTGGACCTCGGAGTGGGCCCGGCCGGGCCGTAGCGAGACGGCATCGGCCATGCTCGTACGCATGCCGCTCGATGGCTCGAGTCCGAGCGCGCTCTCCGTGGCGGGCAGCCCGGTGGATCAGTTCTCCTTTCTGGAGAGCAACGACGGACAGCTCAACGTGCTGGTGCGAGCCGCCGCGAACGGCGACGCGATGTTCGCGGTCGAGCACAGTGCGGGGAGCGCGGCGTTGCTGCGCGTGCCCATCACCAGCTTCGGCGACGGCGGCCGCTCGGCGCCCTGGTGGTTGTACCGCACGCTGCCTACGCCCGAGGGGGACTCATTTCAGAACCGCTTCGTCGGCGACCACCTGCTGTACGGAACCGGCAACGGTTGGGGTCGTCCGCGCAGCGCCGTGTCTACGCTCTACGTTCTGCCGTGGAAGGGGGGCGACGTCACGCGGATCGGCTTGCCGTACGGCGTCGATCGCATCGAAGTCATGGGCTCGAGCGCGGTCGTGATCGGCACCGATGGACGCGACCTGCACTTCAGCGGCATTCGGCTCGGCCCGACGCCTGAGATCGTGCAGCGGTACACGATGGCGGGGGCGTCACAGGGGGAGCTGCGAAGCCACGGATTCTTCTACCGCTCCGATGACGCCTCGACCGGCGTGCTCGGATTACCGGTGCGCGGACCAGGCCGCCCGGGCTACTCGCATCTGATCGATGGGTCGGCCTCGATACTCTTTCTGCGCAACGATGGCGAGGGCTTTCGCGAGCTCGGGACGCTCGAGGCGCACGCGCGCGATGTCTCCGACGATGCGTGCAAGGCATCATGTATCGACTGGTATGGCAATGCGCGACCGATCTTCGTGCGCGGGCGTGTGTTCGCGCTCATGGGGTACGAGATGGTCGAGGGGCGCGTGGCCGGCGACCGCATTGATGAGCTGCGACGGGTGAGTTACCTGCTGCCGGGGATGACGGCCGTCCGCCACTAAGCACGCAGCGCAGTTCGGGCACGCAGCACGCAGCGCTGTTAGAATGATCACTCACTCGACAGCGAGGCGCTGTTCCATGCTCGGCTCTCATCGGTGCGTGTTCGTGGCGGCTCTTGTCGCGTTGGCCGCGTGCGGTGGCGGTGACAAGAAGGGGACGGATTCGGCGGTGGTGAGAACGGCCGCGGCCGATTCGGCGGCCAAGTGTCCGGGCGATAACGCAGGACTCACACTCGCGGCCGGCTTTTGTGCGACGGTGTTCGCCGACAGCTTAGGTCACGCGCGCGGCGTTGCGGTCGCCGCGAACGGCGACGTTTACGTCAACACCTGGACGAGTCCGTACTATCCCGACAAACCATCGGGCGACCGGGCCTTTCTCGTTCTGCTTCGCGACACGACGCATGACGGCCGGGCCGATGTCATCACGCGCTTCGGAGCGACGCTCGCCAAGGGGAGCACCGGCGGCACTGGCTTGGCGATATACGACGGAGCGCTGTACGCCGAGGCGGGCGACAGGATTGTGCGTCTGGCGATGTCGCCAACGGGCGGCGCGCCGGCGGGCGATGGCGATGCGATCGTCACCAAGCTCCCGGAGACGGGCGATCATCCAATGCATCCCTTCGCCATCGACGCGTCGGGCGCGATGTACATCGACGTCGGTTCGGCCTCCAATTCCTGCCAGGTCAAGAATCGCACGCTCGAATCGCCGGGCCATAAGCCGTGCACCGAGCTCGAGACGCGCGCCGGCATCTGGTCGTATGACGCGAAGAAGACCAACCAGGCCTTCTCGGCCGCCGGCCGCTACGCCTCTGGAATTCGCAACGCGGTCGGCATCGCCATCGGTCCGGGGGGCGCGCTCTACTCGACGCAGCACGGTCGCGATCAGCTGGCGGAGAGCTGGCCGAAGCTGTACACGCCGGAGCAGGGACAAGACCTGCCGGCGGAAGCGCTGTTCAAGATCGAGAAGGGTGCGGACTACGGCTGGCCGATGTGCTACTTCGACAACGCGCAGAAGAAGATGGTGCTTGCGCCCGAGTACGGTGGTGATGGCGGCAAAGCAATCGGCGACTGCGCATCGAAGAAGGGTCCAGTCGGATTCTATCCCGCGCACTGGGCGCCGGACGGCCTGTTGTTCTCCACCGGCACCCAGTTGCCCGAGCACTATCGGAGCGGCGCATTCATCTCGTTTCATGGATCGTGGAATCGCGCGCCCGGTCCGCAGGGAGGCTATAAGATCGTCTTCGTTCCCTTCACGGGCGACGCGCCGGCGAGCGCGGAAGCGATGGAGCTGTTCGCTGATGGATTCGCCGGTGGCAATCTCGACCCCGCTCACGCGGCTCATCGCCCGGTGGGACTCGCAATGGGACCGGACGGGGCCATCTATGTGGCGGACGACGCGGGGGGGAGAGTGTATCGGATCACGCACCGATAGGACTACGCAGCGCTGTTGCGTTTTGAGCGTACCTCGCGTGTAATTGGGCGATGCCCATCAGGTCCGATCTCGGCGCTCAGCGACGTCTGCGGCTGTGGAACAGTTGGCTGTGGATTCTGGCGGCCGTGCTCGGCGCGATGACGCTCTATCTGGTCATGTACATCGTGCACGACAGGAGTCAGGTGCGCCAAGCCGCGCACCTCGTCGTCGCCGTCACGGCGCACGAGATCATGGCGCGGGCAAGCCAAACGCTTCAGGTGATCGGCGCGCAAACGTTCGCGCCGATCGCGCCAGGCGCCGCGATGCGTCCGCTTGCCGGGCGCGAGGCAGTCGCGGCGCTGGTGCGCGGGCAGAGTGCGGCCCTCCGTTGCAAGTGCCGCGAGACGCTCCCGGCGGACGCGTTCTTCTACCGTGACATCGCGTCGGGCACTACCGAGATGCAGCCCATGCCCGGCGATGATTCGCGAAGCGGAGTGCCGACCTCGTTGCTGGCGGCGATTGCCGGCGCGGCCGAGCAACGCCTGCGCGCGCCGCGCCTGCCGTTGGTGGATCTGTCGATCGATTCGGCGCGGGGCGCGCACGCGATCATTTCCGTGCTGGCGTACGACTCTGCGCGAGCGCCGGTTGGAGTGTACGGGTTTGTCGCCGACGCGCGCACAACCATGCGAACGCTGTTCGGGAGAGAGACGTTGGTCGCGTCGCACGGGGACTCATCCGTCGGCCTGGTCAAGCTCGACTCGCTGTCGCTCGAAGTGGCGACCGCCGACGGTGTGGTGCTGTTCGGACGCGCCGACCGGACTCGGCCGTTGCGCGCCATCGTGCGTCAAGAAGGCCGGGGAAGCCCCACCGTCACCGTCGCACTCTTGGTGAGCCAGTTCTCGATACCGTTGCTCGCGCCGGCCACCAAGTATCAGTTAGGGCACCTCGCGCTGCTGCTCGCCGCGACGATCCTCGTGCTCGGCATCGCCGTCGGCTCATCGCGGCGCGAGGCGTTGCTCGCGCGCGCCCGGTCGGACTTCATCGCCGGCGTGTCGCACGATCTGCGGATGCCGCTCGCGCAGATCCTGCTCGCGAGCGAGACCTTGGCCATGCGGCGCGAGCGCGATGAGGAGCAGAGGCTCACGCTGTCGAGCTCCATCGTGCGCGAGGCCCGGCGGTTGGTCGCGCTCGTCGACAACGTGCTCCTCTTCTCGCGCTCGGGCGCGGTCGAGCTGCGCGCGCGACTCGAGCCCGTTCCAGTCAACGAGCTGCTGGCCGACGTGGCCGAGGCGGCGCAGCTGGCGATCGATGACGCCGGACACACGCTCGAGGTACGGCACGCGGAGCCACTCGCCGTGCTCGGCGACCGGCAGCTGCTGCGACAGGCGCTGATCAATCTCGTGGAGAACGCCATGAAGTATGGCGGCGATGGACGGCACATCCGGCTCGGCGCCGAGCAGTCCGCTCCAGCGTTGGTACGGCTGATGGTCGACGACGATGGGCCCGGCGTGCCGGCGTCGCAGCGCGTGCTCGTGTTCGAGCCGTACGAACGGCTCGGCCGTGATCAGACATCGGAGCGAACGGGCACGGGGCTCGGGTTGGCGGTGGTCCGTCATATCGCCGTCGCCTGCAAGGGACGGGTCTGGATCGAGGAGGCCAGAGGCGGCGGCACGCGTGTGGTGCTCGAGCTCGCGTCGTCGCCTCTGCACGAACTCGCTCCGCCGGCGGCGACAATCGCGTGAGCCGTATTCTCCTGATCGAGGACAATCGCGACTACGCCGCGACACTGAAGGGGAATCTCGAACGCGAAGGCTACGAGGTCTCGATCGCGTCGAGCGGCGTCGCGGGTCTGGCCGATGCGAAGTCGGGGCGGCCCGACCTGATCATCCTGGACCTGATGCTTCCCGCGATGAGCGGCTACACGGTGCTCGAGCGGCTGCGCGATGAGGGGCGGCAAACGCCGGTGCTCATCATGACGGCGCTCGGCACCGAGGAAGAAAAGCTGCGCGGATTCGGGCTGGGCGCCGACGACTACGTCGTGAAGCCCTGCGGCCTGCGCGAGATTCTGGCCCGGGTGCGCGCCTTGCTCAAGCGCGCCAGCGCCGGCTCCGGTGAGCCGACATCCGAGATTCGCGTCGGAGATCTGACGGTCGATTTCGGCGCGCGCGTCGTTCGGCGCGGCCGCACGGAGCTGGCGCTCAGGCCGAAGGAATTCGATCTGCTGGCCGCGCTGGTACGCCACCGCGGCCGCGTCGTGTCGCGGGCCGAGCTGCTTCGTGAAGTGTGGGGTTACGCGGAGGGCACCGAGAGCCGCACGGTCGAGACGCATCTCGCCGCGCTCCGGCAGCGGCTCGGCGACGATCCGGCGTCGCCGACCTACATCGTGACGGTGCGGAGGGCGGGGTACAGACTGGGAGCGGTCGACTAACCGGGCATTGCCCGGCGCAAACCGCGAGCCGGTTCGTATTTGCCGAAGGCGCTCCCGCAGGTATGTTTATCGGTATCCACTTCCGGTATACCAAATTTCCCTCGGAGTGCCTCCTCGTGCGTGCCAGCTCAGGCTTCACGGCGCTCGTCGCCTCGCTTCTGATCGCTGTCCCTGCGTCCGCTCAAAAGACAACGCCGGATTATTCGGCGCCCGCAGGCGCGCCGTACACGGCGGAGGCGGTGACGGTGCAGACGCCGATGGGGCACACGCTGGCCGGAACGCTGACGCTGCCCAAGGGCGCCGACCGAGCGCATCCCGTCGGGGCGATCGTGACGATCACGGGATCGGGGCCGGAGGAGCGCGATGAATCCATCGGGCTACAGGGCTATCGGCCGTTCCGCCAGATGGCCGACTCGCTCGCGCGCCGCGGCATCGCGACGCTGCGCATGGATGATCGCGGCACCGCGGCATCGGGTGGGACGTACAAGGGCGCGACGAGCGCCGACTTTGGGGAAGATGTCCGGGCGGGCTTGGCGTACCTGCGCATGCGCCCCGAGATCGACGCGCGCAAGCTCGGTCTCCTCGGTCACAGCGAAGGTGCGCTCATCGCGCCGATGGTCGCGGTCAAGGAGCCCACGCTGCGCGCCCTCGTGCTCCTCGGCGGCGTCGCCAAGCCCGCCCGCGGTGCGCTCACCTTCCAGCTGACGAATCTCATCAACCATGACGCGTCGAGGACCGGCGCCAAGAAAGACTCCGCGCTGGCCCACATTCCGGCCATGATCGATTCGATGATGGCCGCCGACCCGTGGATGGACTTCTTCCTGAAGTACGACCCGACAGCGACGGCGCACCGCGTCACCACGCCGGTGTTGATCCTCACCGGCGCGCACGACCAGCAGGCGCAACCCGAGGACGTGCCGCTCCAGGAAGCCGCCTTCAAGGCCGCCGGCAACAAGGACGTCACCGCCCACGTCGTGCCGGGCGTGAACCACCTCTTCGTCAACGACCCCGACGGATTTCCAGGCGGCTACATGAAGCTCAAGCCACCCGTCATGGTGGAGCCCTTCGTGGTCGGCATGGTGGTGGATTGGCTGGTGGCGCGACTGAAATGAGGCGCGGGACTCGGCATTCAGCACCCGGCATTCGTGAACTGCCCGAACCGATGCCGAGTGCCGACTGCCGCTTGCTGCCTCAATCCACAAACGCCCACAACAGCTCCTTGCTCCGCTTATCCATCTCGTGCGGAGCCGCGAGCCGATAGAGATCGCCCGCGACATCTCTGATCAGCAGACCGCCCATCGGCAGCGCGCGGGGCCAATCGTCGAGATGCGTCTGAAAGCATCGCGGTCCGTGTTCGGTCTCGACGGTCCACTGACGGATCTCTACCTCTTCATCGATCGCCAGCACGCGCGTTACCTCGAGCACGAAGCCGGCCTCGGCCAGCGCCTGCTCGAGCGCGCGCCGCGACTCGTCGCCGAGCGACGCCGGGTCGTTCACTAACGCGACTTCCTGGTCTTCGGTGTCGCGCAGCGAAAGAAACTGGTCCGGCTCCGACCACGGAAAACACTGGCGCAAGCGAACCGAGACCGGCTTGCCCTCGATCATCGCGACCAGCCGCCCGTCGCCCGCGGTGCGCAACTCGATCGAACGTTCATAGTTCGCGCGCAACGCGCTCGCGAGAGTATGGGACATGGGACTCATCTCCGATTAACGAATTGTGAAAGGCGGGTGTGGGGTGTTGGATGCGGGGCGTGGTCAACGCGGATATCTCTGAGCCAACCGCACCTCACACCCTACACCCCACCTGCGCCCTACTCACTGCAGCTGCAACTGAAGCTCGTACAGCTTTCTGTAGATCCCGTCGCCCTTCGCCAGCAACTCTCGGTGCGTTCCATGCTCGGCCAAACGGCCCTGCTCGATCACGAACAGCCGGCTTGCGCGACGGAGCGTCGACAAGCGGTGCGCGATCGCGAACACGGTGCGGCCGGCGATCAGACGCTCGAGCGCTTCCTGAATCTCCCGCTCCGTCTCCGTGTCGACGCTGCTCGTCGCTTCGTCGAGAATGAGAATGCGCGGGTCGTGTAGCACGGCTCTGGCGATCGAGATCCGCTGGCGCTCACCGCCCGACAGCGTATGTCCCCGCTCGCCCACCACCGTGTCGTAGCCCTGGCCCAGCTTGCAGATGAAATCGTGCGCGTTGGCCGCCTTCGCCGCCGCGATCACCGCGCCGAGCGACGCCTCGGGTAATCCGTACCGGATATTGTCCAGCACGGTGCCGTGAAACAGATAGGGATCTTGAAGCACCATCCCGAGCTGGTGGCGATAGTGACCCGTGTCGAGCGTGCGCACGTCGACGCCATCGATCCGAATCGCGCCGCCGCTCGCGTCGTAGAATCGCGCGATGAGGTTCACCACCGTCGACTTCCCACCGCCCGACGGACCAACGAGGCCGATCAACTCCCCCGGTTGCACGTCGAAGCTCACGCCCTTGAGAACCTGCCTCACGCCATCGTACGCGAAGGTGACGTTCTCGAAGGTCACCCTTCCGTGCACCGGCGTCAGCCGCACGGCGTCGGGCACATCGCGCACCTCGGGCTCGCTGTCGAGTACCTCGAACACGCGATGCGCCGACGACGTCGCCCGGTTGATCGTCCGCACCATCTGCCCGATCACCTCGATCGGCGCCACGAACATCGTCGTGTACAGCAGGAACGACACGAACACGCCCGGCGACAGCGGATGCCCCATCCCCAGCAGACGCGGCACCGCGAACACCCACACGAGCACGGTCGTGGTGTGCACGGCGAACATCAGCATCGGCCAGAACGTCGTCCACATGTGATGGATCTCGTTCACCTCGTTCGTCACGTCATCGTTGCGGACGACGAACCGTTCGATCTCCCTCGCCTCCTGGTTGAAGGCCTTCACGACACGAATGCCCGGGATGGTGTCGCCCAGCACGTCGGTCATGCGCGACCACTTTCTCCACGCGCGGATGAAGCGCGCGTTGAGCGATTCGCCGTGCCGGTAGATCAGCCAGCAGAAGAGCGGCACCGGCAGCGTCATCACCAGCCCCAAGCGCCAGTCGAGCGTCAGCAGCACGAGCCCGAGTCCGAGCAGCATCACGACCGACAACGACACGTCGACGACGCCGAACGCGATGAACTCCCACAGCCGGTCGGTGTCCGCGGTGACGCGCGTGATCAGGCTCCCGGTCTTCTTTCGCGAGAAAAAGGCGAGGCTCATCCGCTGGATGTGCTGGTAGAGCTCGGCGCGCAGGTCGCGCGCGACGTTCTCACCCAGCACCGACATCAATCGCAGCCGCACGTGCGCCGCCAATTGCCTGATGACGTACACGCCACCCATCGCCGCGACCGCCATCCAGGCCAAGCGCGACGCGGTGCCGTGCGCCAACGTCCCCTCGTGCGCCGGCCGCACCACGCGATCGAGCAGAAAGCCCGCGAGGTACGGCGGGATCAAGCTCGCCAGCGTGACGACCGCCGCGGCCGAGAGACCGAAGATCACTTCCCTGCGATACGGCTCGAGACAACCAAGCAGCCGCAGGATCACCGCCGATTCGCGGCCGGCGACGAGCGCCTGTGCGTCGCGCACGGGCCGCGCGACCGCATCGGCGTAGACGCGGTCGGCATCGACCGGCGCAACAGTGCGCTGCTCGAGCGCTTCGTCGAGCACGAAGCGGATGTTCTCGAAGGCGCCACGCTGCCGCTGCGTGTAGCGCACGAGCACCAACGGTTGTTCCTCCTCCGGCGCGCCAATGATGGCGAGCGTATTCGCGCTCAGCCCCGGCGATTCCTCGATCGCCCGGATTCTCTCTCGCGCGACCGAGTGCACGTCCCACGCTCCGTCCATTCCCGGGCGTGCGAGCGCGAGGCAGTCGGGTCCGAGCACGAGCCACGACTGGCCGAGCATGAGCGCGTGATCGAGATCGGCGAGCGCATAGAGCAGAATCGGCCCACCGCTCCACTCGCGCTCGATTCGCTCGCGAAGCTCGGCGGGGAGGCGTGTCGGCTGATGTATGTATCGGGCAATGATTTCTTGATCCATGTCCGTGATCCGCTGAGTGGTGGACAACAAAAAGGCCTTTCAGGTAGTGGGAACACCCGAAAGGCCGGATCACGACATCGAATCCTGGAGACCTAGGGTGCTCGCCCTCGAGCGGCGACGCCGCCGAAAATCCGCGTTCCTGGGCAGACTACGCCCAAGAGCGTCCGCGCGATCGGCGCGAGACGGCGGGAAGAGGAGAGTTTGTAGGAGCGTATCACAGGATGTCGGTTCCTTCGGGGGAGTGTGGTGCCTTCTTTTCAAGATAGGAGGGAGACCGCGAACGGTCAATAACGCTTCTTATCGCCTTCTGACATTGCCGAGCACCGCAGCGCCTAGACTCTCCGAGCAGCAGAGATCTCGATTCAAAACGGAGAGTTGTCGTGAGCATGTGCCGGACCCTGCCGCTCGCAATCGTCGTCGCTCTATGCGGTAGATCCGCCGGCGCTCAGCAGGCGGACATCATTCGCGGGCGCGTCATGAGCACCGACGGCCAGCCGGTCGAGAACGCGAACGTCGTCGCCACCTCGATTCCGAACAACGTCAACAAGAGCGCCCTTTCGGCTAAAGATGGCCGCTATGCCATCACCTTCCCGAACGGGGAGGGCGACTACTGGATTTCGGTTCGGGCCATCGGATTCGAGCCGCGCCGCTTCGAGCTCAAGCGGCTGGCCGATGAAGCCATTCTCGTAGGCGACACGAGGCTCGCGCGCTCGGGCGCGCTGCTCGACGCGGTGACGGTCAAAGCGGATCGGGCCAGGCCCGCCCGCAACGGCAACGCGCCCGACGTCAGCGGCACGGAAAAGAGCGTCGGCTCGGCCGCGGTCGATCCGAACCAAGCCGGCAACCTCGCGGCGATGGCCGCCACGCTGCCCGGCGTGCAACTCATTCCCGGAGCGGAAGGCAATCCCGACCAGTTTTCCGTTTACGGACTCGGCGGCGATCAGAATAACAGCACGCTCAACGGAATCGGCTTCGCGGGCGGCGACATCCCGCGCGATGCCACGACGCGCACTTCGCTCGGCACCACGCCGTGGGATGTGTCGCGCGGCGGATTCAGCGGCGGCCAATTCGGAGTAAAAACGCAGTCAGGCTCGAATTTCAGCTCGCGCGCCCTGAGCAGTCTGCTCACCGGAGCGACGCTCGAGTGGACGGATCGCGCCGGCGCATCGGCCGGAGCGGAGTACACATCGTTCTCGTTGGGCGCGTCGACCGCCGGTCCGATCTCGCTCGACCGCAGCTTCTACAGCGCCGGCTATCAGCTCGACCGCCGGTTCAGCGATCAGCAAAATCTTTCGACAGCCGATGCGCTGGCGCTGCGAACGGCAGGCGTGTCGCCGGACTCGGTCACGCGCCTGCGCAATATTCTCGGATTGGCCGGTGTGCCAGGGACCGCCGGCGGACTGCCGTCGCTGCGGATGAACGACAAGGGCTCCTTCCTCGCCGCGCTCGACTTCTCGCCGCCCACATCGACCAGCGGTCAATCGCTCAACCTCACGGCCGCAGGCAGCTTCAATCGCAACAACGCGCCCTTCGGCCAGATCAACGCGCTGCCGACAGCCGATGCGCGGAGCACAAACTGGTTCGGCTCGCTGCAGGCACGGCACACGAACTACTTCGGACCTGGCGTGCTGACGGAGAGCTCGCTCGGCGTGAGCAGAGCGCGCGCCTACACGAATCCCTATCTGTCGCTGCCCAACGGCAGCGTGCGCGTGAGCTCGACGCTCGACGACGGCAGCACCGCCATCAGCTCGCTCTTCTTCGGCGGAAGCACGGTGCAGAACACGAGCAACACGAGCTCGTCCATCGCGGCGCAGAATCAATTGTCGTGGTTCAGCCTCGACAATCAGCACCGCCTGAAATTCACCAGCGAGTTCCGGTACGACGCTTATGATCAGGACTTCACCGCGAACCAGCTCGGCAGCTTTGCCTTCAACTCCCTGAGCGACATCGAGGCCGGCCGCCCCACTTCGTTCACGCGCTTGCTCTCGCCTCGCGTGCGTGGCGGCCGTCAGGTCAGCGGCGGCGTCTCGATAGGCGATTCATATCGGCCTGCCGCGGACGTGCAGATCCAGTACGGCATTCGTGCGGATGGCAACCGCTTTTTATCGCGGCCCTCCGCGAATCCCGCGCTCGCTCAACTCTTTGGCGCCGACAACAGCGTCGTCCCGAACCGAGTGTATCTCAGCCCGCGGCTCGGAGTCTCGTGGACGTACGGGCAGGCGGCGCAGCTGGCGATCGCCAACGGGTTCACACGCGGGCCGCGCGCCGTCGTACGCGCCGGCATCGGTCTCTTTCAGAATGTGCCGAATACGCAGCTCACTGGATCGGCGATGTCGAACACCGGACTTCCCGGCGCGGTGCGCCAGCTCACCTGCGTTGGCGCCGCGGTACCAACGCCGGCGTGGGCTGCATACCTCGCCGACGCGAGCTCGATTCCGAATGAGTGCGCCGACGGCACGTCGGGCACGGTCTTCTCGAGCAGCGTGCCGAACGCGACGCTGTTCGATCGATCGTACTCGGCGCAGCGCAGTCTGCGCTCGAACATGAATTGGACCGGCGGGGTGCTCGGCAACCGCTTCTCCGCTACCGTCGACGGCACGTACTCGCTCAATCTCAATCAGGCCGGATTCGTCGATCTGAACTTCAAACCGGTTGCGCGCTTCACGCTGGCGGATGAAGCGGCGCGGCCGGTCTACGTGAATCCCGCCAGCATCGTCGCGACCACCGGCGCCATCGCGGCGCCGGACGCGCGTCTCTCGCAAAGCTTCGCGCACGTCACCGAGCTGCGCTCCGATCTCCAATCCGTGAGCCGGCAGTTGATCTTCGCACTCAAGCCGCTGTCGTTCAGCACGAAGTACAGCTGGGAATTGGCGTACGTCTACTCGAACACGCGCGACCTCTCCCGCGGATTCACGAGCACGACCGGTAATCCGCTCGCGACCGACTGGTCGCGATCGCCCTTCGACTCGCGCCATCAGATCGTGTACAGCCTCGCGTACAATGTCCTCGACTGGTTTCCCGTCAGTTTTTCCGGTTCGTTCCGTTCCGGCCGGCCATTTACGCCGCTCGTCGCAGGCGATGTGAATGGCGACGGCTATATCAACGATCGCGCGTTCATCTTCAATCCAGCCGCGCTTACCGATCCGGCGCTCGCCGCGGGCATGCGCGCTCTACTCAGCAGCGGTTCATCCTCGGCGCGCGGCTGTCTCGCCGGACAACTCGGCGCGCTCGCGACGCGCAATAGCTGCCAGGCGCCATGGACCGCCACGTCGAATCTCACCATCGGCATCAATCCCGTGAAGTTCCGACTTCCACAGCGCATGAACGTGTCGCTCTTCGTCAGCAACGCGCTCGGCGCCGCGGACCTGCTGCTGCACGGCGAGAATAGCCGTCGCGGTTGGGGACAGTCCGTCATTCCCGACGCGACGCTGCTATTCGTGCGCGGCTTCGACGCATCGGCGCGGCGGTTCAAATACGAGATCAACCCGCGATTCGGCGCGACGAATCTGAATCAGACGCTGAATCGCAATCCGGTGGTGGTCACGGCGCAGGTACGGATGGACATCGGCTTCACGCGCGAGCGCCAGCTCCTCACGCAGTCCCTCGACCGCGGGCGCGGCCGGCAGGGCGACAAGGCCACCGATCAGGAACTAAAGGGACTCAGCAACGGACTGATTCCGCCGAATCCGATGGCGCTCGTGCTCCAGCAAGCGGATTCGCTCAAGCTCACCCGCCGGCAAGCCGACAGCCTCTCGGCGCTCAATCGCCGCTACACGGTGCGTCTCGATTCGATCTGGACGCCCGTCGCGAAGTATCTGGCGAGTCTTCCAGAGGGCTACGACCCTGGCGCCGCGTACGAGCGCTATCGCCGGGCACGCGAGGCGTCGGTCGACATGCTGATCAGCATTGCGCCGGCACTGCAGAGCCTGCTCGCGCCTCAACAGAAGCGCGCACTGCCGGCGTCGATCGCCAGCTCGCTCGACGCCCGGTATCTCGCCTCAGTGCGCTCCTCGACCGCCGGCAGCGCGAACATGGGAATACTCGGCATGCTCGCACAAATGAACGCCATGGGCGGCGCGTCAGTCGATGGTCAGACCGTGATGATCCACAAATAGCAGAGGACAACAATGCCTCGCACCACGCTGTATTCGATCGCGCTCGCGCTCTCGGCCACGCACGCCGCCGGCGCCGGCGCGCAGCAACCAATTCCGATTCGGCGCATTGGCGCGGCCGAGGCCACCTCGAAGGACACGGTCGGCTTTCTCTACGGGGTGCGCGAGCTCTCCGATGGCAGGCTCATCGCGAACGACGCCGGAGCGCGCCGGCTGATGCTGTTCGACGCCAGGCTCGCTACCTCGAAGGTCATCGCCGACTCGGTGAGCGGCTCGCCGAGTCCGTACGGCAAACGGCCGGCCGGCATCATTCCGTACGCTGGCGACACGACACTACTGGTCGATGTCGGCGCGCGGGCATTCGTCGTCTTCGATGCAAGAGGAGTGGTGACAGGGGTGATGTCGCCGCCGCGCGCGAACGATGTCGGCAACATGGCGAATCCGGCGTTCGGCGCGCCGAGGATCGATGCGAAGGGGCGACTGCTGTATCGCACCATGCTGCCGATCGCGTTCAAGCCGCCCGAGGCGGGTAAAGCGTTCGTGCCGCCCGTGATTCCTGACTCGGCGCCGATCGTGCGTGCCGACTTCGACACGCGCAAGGCCGACACACTCGCCTGGCTCCGCACTCCGAAGATCAAGGTGTCGACGACCTCGATCGAGGGCGGCGTGATGATGCGCGCGCTGATCAACCCGCTCGAGTTCATCGACGATTGGGCGATGCTCCCCGATGGCTCGATCGCGATTCTGCGCGGGCGCGACTACCACATCGATTGGGTGAACGCCGATGGCTCGCGTTCCTCGTCGCCGAAGATGCCTTTCGACTGGCGCCGCTTGAGCGACGAGGACAAGGCCGCGGTGATCGATTCGACGAAGAAGGCGATCGAGCGTCAGTTCGCCAACGCAGGGACGGCGGGCGGAGTGGGCAGTGGAGCCGGCGGAGATCACGGCGGCGGCGTCGTCGGAGCGCCGGCCGGCCACTCGATGACCATTCTCGCCGTGCCCGGTGGAGACGGCGGCCCCGCGCCGCGCGCCGGTCCGATGACCACGAGCTCGCAGTCGACCGCGCCCGAGGTCGTGCCGGCGAGCGAGCTGCCGGACTACATGCCGCCGGTGCTGCGGTCGGGAACGATGACGGTTGACCCAGCCGGCAATCTGTGGATTCTTCCGTCGACCTCGGCGCAATCGGGGAGTGGCTTGCTCTACGATGTGATCGACCGCCAGGGCGTGCTGTTTCAGCGGGTACGACTGCCATCAGGCCGGGCGCTCGTCGGATTTGGAGCGAGCGGGCACGTGTACATGTCGTACCGAACTGCGGCAGGCACGCTCATCGAGCGGGCGCGTATCGAGTAGCGGTTGGTCAACTGGTTTCCTATCGCGTTCTGACAGTTCGAATCCAGTCAGCGCGTACTCTTTCAACACATCTTCCAAAGGTCGCACTCATGCAACGCAGCTTTGCCGTCGCATTCGTCATCTCGATGATTGGCGCGGCTCCCGCGCTCGCGCAGCACATCAACGCCGGCGCTGACGACAAGATCGTCGGACGGTGGGAAGGGAGCTACACCAGCGACCACGCGCCGCCGGGCGGCTACAACCTGGTGGTGACCAAGGACAGCGGTCTCAAGGCAACCATCGAGATGACTTCCGGTACCCAACCGATGCAAACGCGCGTGACTGAGTTCAAGATCGACGGCAACGCTGTATCGTGGACGCAGGAGTTGATGGGAATGTCGTGCAAGGCGGCAGCCGTGCTCGCCGCCGGCACTCTTCGTGGCGAGACGACTTGTCCGCACGGGGCGATCAGTTTTCTGCTGCGAAGGAAGTGATGAGCCTCACCGGAATCCCCATGCCCACTCTCGCAACGCTCCTCTTCACGGTGGCGGCGGCCAGCCTCTCGGCCATGAAGGTCGAGGGACAATCGGCAGCGCTCACCAGTCCCGTTCGACGCGACGTCATCGATTCGGTTGCCGCGCAGGTCGAGCGCATCTACGTCGATGCGGACACGGCAAAGCTGATCGCTGGGCGGTTGCGCGAACGACAGCGCGCTGGCGCGTACGATGGGATCACCGAGCCATTGCGGCTGGCCGAGTTGTTGACGACGGACCTTCGTTCGATCAATCACGATCTCCATCTTCGCGTGACGTTCACGCCGGATGAAGCGAGCGGAGGTCGGCGCTCGCCGGTCGCGTTCGCGGATCGGTCGCAGCACTACGCGATCGGGCGCGTCGATGTGCTCCCGGGGAACGTCGGCTACATGGAGATGACGGGATTCTCGAGTGATGCCGGTGCGCGCGAAGTGATCGTCGCCGCGCTGCGGTATCTCGAGACGACCGATGCGATCATCCTCGATTTACGGCGCAACCGCGGAGGCGATGGCGGTTTCGTCAACTTTCTGATCAGCCACTTCACGGGCCCCGACACGATTGCGTCGGTCACCGTCAAGAGTCGTGGACAGGGACGCGCGCGCACTCGTTATACGCTCGCTTCGGTGCCGGGTCCGCGCAGGGTGGACGTGCCGCTGTACGTACTCACCAGCCGCGGAACCGGATCAGCGGCCGAGGATTGCGCGTTCGTGCTGCAGAACATGAAGCGCGCGACCATCATCGGCGACCGCACGGCTGGCGCCGGGCACAACGTGACCTTCGTTCCGTCTGGCCATGGATTTCAGACCGGCATTTCGTTCACTCGCGTCTCCGATCCGCGCACGGGGAAGGAGTGGGAGCAGGTTGGCGTGCAGCCCGGATGTGAAGGTTGATGTCGCGACCGCGCTCGACGTCGCGCATGCGCTCGCGCTCGAGAAGATCTCCGCCTCGGCCGAGGCCCAGCCGCGCCGCCAGCTCGCGCTCATACTCGAGGCCGTGAATGCGCGCCTGCGTCCGCATCCCGTGCCGAGATCGCTCCTGGCGTCGTTCGCCGGCGACTACGAGGGCGGCCGGCGCGTGACGGCTGTCGGCGACAATCTCTTCTACCAGAACGTTGCCGGCGCACTACCCGAGCAGCTCGTCGCGCTCAACGACTCGACGTTCGCGCTCAGTTCCCAAGCGCGGCTGGTGTTCGATCGAAACGAGAACGGAAATTGGCGAATGCGCGTGATGTTGCCCGATGGCGGGCAGATCGCGTATGCCAGGCTGGGGACCGGCGGTTAGCCACGCCGCATCGGAGAGACGCCCCGATCGTCGGCCGGCTCAAGCGACAGCTCCCGGCTCCCCAGCCACTACTCTCGGCCTAAAAAGGAGCGCGAAGATCAGAAGCACACCGAGCGCCGCGAAGGCGGGCACGAGCCAGATCGCATGCCAGTCGTGCACGACGCGCAAACAATCTGTCGCTCCGGCGGCGCACGCGGGATTCGCCGCCGAGTAACGACTCACGACCGTGCCGGACACGAACGCGCCGATAAAGTAGCCGACGCCGTTGGTGACGAAGTTGATAAAGCCTTGGGCCGCGCCGCGAATGCGGAGACCGGCTTTCTCGTCGGTGTAGATCTGCCCGGCGACGAAGAAGAAATCGTAGCACAGGCCGTGCAGCACGATGCCGACCAGCACGAGCCATAGTCCCGCGCCGGCGTTCCCGAAGCTGAACGCGAAGTAGCGTAGCGCCCAAGCGAGCATACCGCCGAGCATGATGACACGGATACCGAACCGCCGCAGCGCGAAGGGGAGCAAAAACATGAAGCCGACTTCGCTCGCCTGCCCGAACGTCTGGATGAACGCCGGCGCCGGCGCGCGGATCTCGTTCAGGAATGGATTGGCGAACGAATAGTAGAACTGCAGCGGAATGCAGAGCAGAAATGACCCGGCGACGAAGACGAGAAAATCGCGGTCCTTGAGCAGCGTCAGCGCATCGAGGCCGAGCGCATCGCGCACGCTGAACGGCGTGCCCGCCGCCTTGGGTGGTGTGTGCGGCAGCGCCAGCGAGAAGAGTCCGAGCACCACCGACCCGACCGACGCGATCCGCATCGGCGTCGCCAGCGCATCGGCGTGGAGTACCAGACCGACGAGGAGGCCGGCGACGATCCAGCCGATGGTGCCGAGCACGCGGATGACCGGAAACTCCTTCGCCGGATCCTTCACGTGATGGAAGGAGATCGAGTTGGTCAGGCTCAGCGTCGGCATGTAGCAGAGTGCGTACAGGATCAGCACCGGGTAGAAGCCGCTGAAGCTGGTCTGCGTCGAGAGCAGCCACATGAGCGCCGCGCCGACGAGGTGCAGAATCGCCAGCAACTTCTCCGTCGCGAAGAAGCGGTCGGCGACAATGCCGATGAAGAATGGAGAGACGAGTGCGGCGATCGCGGTCGCGCCATAGGCGGCGCCGATCTGTTGATCCCTGAAGTGCAGCGTCTGGCCGAGATACGTCCCCATCGTCACGAACCACGAGCCCCAGACGAAGTACTGCAGGAACATCATCGCCGACAGCTTGGCGCGGACGCTCATGGCTCGCTCGCAGTGTGAGAGGGCGTCAAAAGCTGAGGTTGCGCAGATACTCGTAGCTGATACGCGCGTCGTCCAGCGGCGAGGCCGGCTCGTCGTGCTCGACGAAATAGTGCTCGATGCCTTTGCCAGCCTTGGCGAAGATCTTCCTGAAGTCGATCACGCCCTGGCCGACGTCGGCCATCTTGCCATCGGCGGTGCGATCCTTCACGTGCACCAGCGGGAACCGGCCCGGATACTTCTCCAAATACGCGAGCGGATCCTGTCCACCCTGCACGACCCAGAACAGATCGAGCTCGAGCTTCACCAGCTTCGGGTCGGTCTTCGCTAGTATCGTAGCGTAGGGCATCGCGCCGTTCACCAGTCGGAAATCGAATTCGTGATTGTGGTAGGCGAACTGGAGGCCGGCCTTCAGCGCCGCTTCGCCCGCCGTGTTGAAGTCGCGCGCCACGCGCTCCATCCCATCCGGCGTGCGCTCCTGCTGGTCGATCCACGGGCAGACGATGAACTTCTGCCCGAGTGCGACGGCGCCGTCGAGCGTGCGCGCCCAATCGTCGCGGATCTCCTGGAGTGAGACGTGGCTCGACGGCGCGACGAGATGGTTGCTGTCGAGAATTTTCCGCATCGCCACCGGCGTCCGGCCGAATAGACCGGCAAACTCTACCTCACGATAGCCGATGGCCGACACGGCGCTCAGCGTCGCCACGACATCGCGTTGCATCATCTTGCGCACGGTGTACAGCTGGAGCCCGATCGCGCCGAGCTGGCGAGGAGGCGCCGCGCCATCCGGCCACAACCTCGCCATCGCCGCCGCGCCGATGAGCTGAATGAGCTCTCGCCTCTGCATGGGACGCGAAGCTACTGGCGCGTCGAAGAACTGTCTAGGCGATTACCGCTACTGCGTGCCAAGCTCCGCCCACCCCACCGCATCGAAAATCAGGAACGCGCCGACCCCACTATCGACCGGGTCTGTGACGGACGCTGAGAACCTTCAGGCGGCGCGATCCGTATTGACGCCTGGCGCCACGGGTGCCGCGCGACACCATATCTTGTAGCAACTCATTCTTGATTCGGAGCTGTCATGCGCCCCTTGCTTCCACTCGCTCTGCTGATCGTATCGGGCTGCGCCAGCTCGGGGCCGCCGGCGGATACCGCCACGGTGAGCGATCGCATCGTCATGGGCGATCAGTTCAGCGTGATCCGTGGCACGACCGATAAGAGCGGTCGCACCGTCAATGTTCCGGTGCCGCCGCGACAGCTGCAGCGCGCGATCATCGATGCGTACAAGAACGCCGATCTCGATCTCAACACCGTCGACCTCGACAATGGCGTGTTTGGCGCGACGGCAATCGTCAAGAAGCGCCAGATCGGCGGCGCGGCAATCAGCACGTTCCTCAATTGTGGCAATTCCTTCTCCGGCCCACGGGCCAACGAAGACCGGATCACCATCACCGTCCTGACGACCGTGAAGCCGAACGATCAGGGCGGATCGACCGTGACCACCAACATTCAGAACGCGCTGGCGCAGGACATCTCGGGCGGGAATTCTCGCGATCCGGTCCAATGTGGCAGCAACGGCACGCTCGAGGGCCGCATCAACAATTCGATTTCGACCAGTAGTATCCCCAAGCCCTGATCACGCCGCAACACGCTTCGAGGCCATATGTGGGAAGAACGAATGCTGACCGACGTGCTGGTGTTTATCTTCGGCACTACCGCGTTCGTGTCGGTCACGCGACTGCTCGGCAAGTGGCTCACCGCGCGGAAGCGGCCGGCCGAGCTCGATGGCGGACCGATGGAAACCCGACTCGCGCGCATCGAGCAGATCGTGGAGACGACGGCGCTCGAGGTGGAGCGCATCTCCGAGGCGCAGCGGTTCGTCACCAGGCTACTCGCCGAGCGCGCCGGCGCCGTCGCGCTGCCCCGCTCGTCCGACCGGAGCGTGACACCGCACTGAGAACTAGGTGCTAGGTGTTAGGTGTTAGGTCCTGGGGCGCATTCGAGACTTGGAGCGTGGCGCATTGAACTTGCTGGCGCCCTGACTCCTAACACCTAACACCTAACACCTCGCACCTCGTGCCGCCCATCCCTCTCCAGCGCATCGTCGCCCTCAACGACGCGCTCGTCGCCCCCTCGCGCGATATGGTGCTGTACTGGCAGACCGCGGCCAGACGCACGCGCTACAACTTCGCGCTCGAGCACGCCATCGCTCACGCGCGTACGCTCGACAAACCGCTGGTGGTACTCGGCGCGTTGCGCGTCGACTATCCGTGGGCGTCGGACCGGCTGCACAGCTTCGCGCTCGATGGTCTGGCCGACAACGCGGCCGCCTATGCCGCTGCCAAAGTTCGCCACTACTGCTACGTCGAGTCCGCGTCCGGAAAAGGGCGCGGGCTGCTCGAGGCGCTCGCCCGCCACGCCTGCGTCGTTGTCACGGACGACTATCCAGAATTTTTTCTTCCACGGATGGCGCGCGCCGCCGCGGATAAGCTCGCCGCGCTCGGCGTTAGGCTCGAGGCGGTCGACGGCAACGGACTGATTCCGATGCGCGCAACCGACAAGGCGCACGTATACGCCCACCAATTTCGGCGTCACGTGCAGCGCGTGGCGCACGATCATTTGAGCAACACGCCAGCGCCTGCGCCGCTGCGCGGCGCGCGCGCGCTGCCGCAGCCGGCCGCAGAGCTCGATCGCGCCTTGGCCGCGATTGAACGGAGATGGCCGGCTGCCGATCCCGCTGCGTTCGATGTCGCTTCGCTTCCCGTCGACCACGATGTGCCCGCCGTTGCGCAGCGCGGCGGCGAACGAGCGGCGCGTGCCGCGCTCCGCAGCTTCATGGAGCGCCGGTACGACCGCTACGCCACCGATCGCAACGACGTCAATGCCGGCGCGACGAGCCGTCTGTCGCCGTTTCTCCATTGGGGATTCGTCTCGGCGCACGAGCTGTTCGCGAAGATCGCCGAGCGCGAGCGGTGGACGCCGGAACGCACCGCATCGCGCCCGACCGGAAAGCGGGAGGGATGGTGGGGGATGAGCGTCAACGGTGAGGCGTTTCTCGAACAGCTGATCACCTGGCGCGAGCTGGGATTCAACGGAGCGCTGTTCATTCCGGACCACGACAGCTTCGACTCGCTGCCGCCCTGGGCGCGGGTGACGCTGAGCCTGCACGATGCGGACGCGAGGCCCAACGCGACGACACTCGATGTGCTGGAACGCGGTGAGAGCTACGACGAAGTGTGGAACGAGGCGCAGCGGCAGCTACGCGTCGAAGGCCGCATCGAGAACTATCTGCGAATGTTGTGGGGCAAGAAAATTCTCGAATGGGCGCCCGGTCCTCGCGACGCGCTCGCCTGGATGCTGCATCTCAACAACAAGTGGGCGCTGGACGGTCGCGACCCGAACTCGACCAGCGGCATCGCGTGGGTGATGGGGCGCTACGACCGCCCGTGGGGTCCCGAGCGCGCGATTTTTGGGAAGGTCAGGTACATGACTACCAGAAAGAAAGGGCTAGGTGCCAGGTGCTAGAGCCGCGGGCAGATCCTGCTGACCACCGAGCACCTAGCACCTAGCCGCCTGCTTCATTCCGTCGGGATCACCGGCCTCCCCCTTCCCGATCCGCCAAACTGAACGCGCAGCACCTGCGGTCTGCCTTGGCGGACGACCGTCACTTCTATCTGATCGCCCATGCGGTGCGATGAGATCACTTTGACGAGATCGGTCGCGCTGTTGATCGACTGGCCATCGGCGCTCACGATCACGTCGCCCTGCACGATCCCCGCGCGCTCGGCAGCGGAACCGGCTTGCAGCTGCGCGACCAGTGCACCGCGCGTGTCCTTCATGCCGAGCTGAGTTTGGTCGTTCTTGTCGAGATCGCGAAGGGCGACGCCCATCGAGACCTTGCCGGACGCCGATGGGTCTGACGGCGGGAATTGCGGCTGCTGCTGCGGGAACTGTGGTTGCTGCTGGGGAAACTGCGGCTGCTGTTGCGGAGGCCGCTGCTGCGGGAACTGCGGATCCTGCTGCGGCCGCTGTTGCGGGAATTGCGGATCCTGCTGCGGGCGCTGCTGTGGGAACTGCGGATCCTGTTGCGGCCGCTGCTGCGGGAACTGCGGGTCCTGTGTGTTGCCGCGCCCACGGCCACCGCCGGTGGAGAAGCTCTGCTCCATTGCCCAGAGCTCGTCCTTCGCGCCCTGCACTTCGTTCGTCGGTACGCTCACGATGAACGCAAAGGCACTGCTTCCGCGGCCAATGCCGACCAGACGCAACAGGGAGGGCACGCCGCGCGGGTTGGTGCCGTTGAACATGGCATAGGTTGCCGGCGCGCCGCCGACCTGAAAGCTGCCGCGGTCGAACCCCTGCAGGTTTCGCCACTGCTGACCGTAGGTCTGGCTCAGGCTGGAGACGATCTCGTCCGGCGAGCTCGCTTGCGGGAAAGGCAAGATCGAAATGCTGATCGAGCCGCGTGTGAAGATGACGCTCCCGTTTTGCGAGATCGTGTTCCATCCATCTGGAACGTTTATCGTGAAGCGGCCATTGGGATCGCGGAACGGCACACCGCGCTGCGCGGACAGTTGGCTGGCGGACGCGCCGAGGGTGGCGAGCAGGATCGCGGTGGACAGGCGAAGTCGAAGCATGGTGCTCTCCTCTGCCGATGAGGTCGAGGTGTAAAGGCGAGCGGCAGTCTCTCGCTGGAAAAGGCGTAAGAGAACCGCCGGAGGGATCATGCGGGCAATTCCCGGCGAGCGCGAGGGTGCGCCACGGTGCGAAACGGCAACCCTTGAGCGAGATTCAGCGTTGGACCGCAACCAGAGGGGAGAAACCTGCCGCACGCATCGCCACGCCGGTCGATACGCTGGTCGATCTACGCACTTTCGCTTTTATTCGCCGTGTCCGGAGTGCTGCACTTCGCCGCGCCGCAACGCTACGAGCGCATCGTTCCACCATGGATTCCCAACGCGCATTTCGTGGTGGCGGTTAGCGGCGTCGCCGAAGCGCTCGGCGCCATTGGACTGTTGCTGACCCGCACCCGACGAGCGGCGGGGTTCGGATTGATCGCGCTATTGATCGCCGTTTTTCCAGCGAACGTGCACATGCTCGAGCTCTCGGCGAGCGATGGATCGTCGTCGGTCTGGCGAGCGTGGCTGTGGGTTCGCCTGCCGCTGCAGGCAGTGCTCATCTGGTGGGTGTGGCGCGTCGCGGCGCGACCGGGGCTGGAGGCACCCGCGGCGTGAGCGACGGCGCGATACTGCGTCCAGTGCGCGCGCTGCTGCGCCGGATGGGCCGCGACCACGTCGCGATCGTCGTCACGCCTTCCAACGAGCCGCACCCCGACCGGCACGTGAGCGTGCGGATCGAGGGTGGCAATATCGTTTCGCTCGCCGCACGATATTGCGACCTCGACGCGCTCCCCGACTCGATCGCCGACCTCGGCGCGCTGCGCCGACTCGACTTCACCGGCAACCGGCTGTCCCGCATCCCGGATCAAGTGGCGCTGCTGACGGATCTCGAAGAGCTCTTCGTCGGCTTCAATCATCTAACGAGCCTGCCCGAGAGCCTCGGAAATCTGAGCAGCCTCCTGGGATTGTCGGCCTACGACAATCGGCTGACGCATCTTCCCGAGCGCATCGGCCAGCTGTCGAAGCTGGCGATCTTGGATCTGAATCGGAACGCGATCCTCACTCTGCCCGAGAGCATCGGCGAGCTGCGGCAGCTCGTGATGCTGTACGCCAGCACGCTTCGGTTGACGGCACTCCCCGCTTCGATCGCGGCGCTGCGCTCGCTCGCGTACTTGAACGTGAGCGGCAACGCCATCGGCGCCCTGCCGAACGGCATTGGCGATCTGCATGCGCTGGTCGAGTTGAGACTCTGCGACAACGACCTGGCGGCGCTTCCAGAGGCGATCGGCACGCTCTCGCGACTCAAGGAACTTCACGCGAAGAAGAACGCGCTCACGTCGTTGCCCGAGTCGATCGGCTCGCTATCGAATCTCCGCAAGTTGTACCTGAGCGACAACGCCATCGCGTGCCTGCCCGACTCGTTAGGCAGATTGTCGAGGCTGTCCACGCTGGACCTGCGCAACAATCAGTTGACGACTCTGCCCGCATCGATCGATGGACTGGTGTCGCTGGTCGATCTGGACCTGCGAAGCAACGCGCTCACCACGCTCTCCGGCCGCGTCGGCGACCTGCCGCATCTCGACCGGCTCGATCTGCGTTGGAACCGCATCGCGCCGCTCCCCGACTCCATCCGGCTGTGCGAGCAGCGAGGCTGCACGGTGTGGCGTTGACCGCGCCGCACGAGTGGCCCTACTCCATGCGCGACGCGATCATCCTCATCTGTTCGGTGACGCTGGGCGGCGTTACCGCCGCGCTGCTGCAGATGCAGCTGGCGCATACGCTGAGCCCGGCCATCGCGCGCGACATGGCCGTCGCCGCGGGCACCGCCATCACCGGCGCGGCTCACGCCAGGCTCTCGCACGGTCACAACTGGATTTCCGTCGTTGCAGGGTTCGCCGTCAGCGCGCCCATCGTCTACTGCGTGATGCGTGGAATCCATGCGATTCTGGGCTCGTAGTGCATCACGCTTCCTGTTCCATCGCTAGCCACTAGGACGGGTCAATGGACTTCTGGGTATTCGTGGTCGTGATGACGGCGATCTCCTCCGGCACCACCATCGCGCTGAAAATCGTCCAACGGTGGCGCTCGAAGCCATACGATTTCCAGCTGCTGGCCGCGAAGTCGGCCGCGGCCGCCGAGCGTCCGCCGAGCGCACCGTGACCAAGCTGGTAGCCGCCGATCCGGAATTTCGCGCACGCGTGCGCGAGAGCTTCGCGCGCCAACGCATGATGTCGTCCCTCTCGGCTACGCTCGATCACGTGGAAGCGGGCGCGGTCGCGATTCGGTTGCCGTATTCTGAATCGTTCACTCAGCAGAACGACTACATGCACGCGGGCGCGATCGCGTCGGTGGCGGACAGCGCTTGCGGCTACTCGGCGTACACGCTTGTACCCGAGCGCGCGAACGTGTTGACGGTGGAGTACAAGGTGAATCTGGTGGCGCCGGCGCGCGGGGCAGCGTTCGTGGCGCGGGGGCAGGTGCTGCGGGCGGGACGGACGTTGACGATCTGCCGGGCGGATGTGATCGCGCTGGCCGAGCAGGGCGACGCGGACGGGCCGTTGGTGGCGACGATGTTGGCGACGATCATGACGCTGGAGCAGTGACGGCGCATCTCTTTACAGTGCGCTCGGGGTAGGCTGCGGAGGCACCGATGGCATCACGGATCACCGAGGTTTGGAACGAAGATCCGTAGAACAGTCAATCCTGGACGCGGAGGAGCCATGCAATACATGGTGATCGAAACCTTCACGCACGGCCCTGAGCCGGTATACACCCGGTTTCGCGAGCGCGGCCGCCTCGCGCCCGACGGGCTGCGATACGTGAATAGCTGGGTCAGCGAGGACGCGCTACGCTGTTTTCAGATCATGGAGTGCGAGCAACCCGCGCTTCTCGAGACGTGGATGGCGGCGTGGCGCGACCTCGTCGGCTTCGAGGTCATACCCGTGATCACGTCCGCGGATGCGGTGGCGCGGTTTAGCGATTCTACAAAACAACCCTCAGACTGACATTCCACGACTCGACATTCGAATGTGTGGCTGCGTCGGAATTTCGAGTATCTTGTCGATGTACGCGGATTTCATCAGGAGGTTCTATGGATTTCTCTCTCGATTCGATCCCCGAGCCGCGTGGGGCGCTCGTACCCCCACCGCGAGTGCCGCCAACCGCGATCGCCACAGCCAGTCCATCTCCGGCCCCCGAGCGCCGGCCGCGAGTGGTGCGCACCAACGTCCATGGCAGGAGTGCATTGCTCCGCGCCGCAGCGGTCGCGCTGGATGTCGCCGACGTCATGGCCGACGCGGTGCGCGAGTGGGCGACTCGCCGCGCGCACTCGCATTGACGAATGGTCCAAGCTGTTCGATCCGCCCACGGCGGCCGAGCTTCGGTCGGAATAGCGGATGACCCGGTACATCGCGTTTCTCCGCGCCATCAATGTCGGCGGCCACGTCGTCAAGATGGACCGCCTCCGCGAGATCTTCGAGGCGCGCAAGCTGCGCAACGTCGAAACGTTCATCGCGAGCGGCAACGTGATTTTCGACACGCGCGTCGCCGATGCCGCCGCGCTCGAGCGGACGATCGAAGAAGATCTGAGAAAAATACTCGGTTACGAGGTCGCGACGTTTTTCCGCACGCCGGCCGAGCTCGCCACCATCGCCACACGGCAACCATTCGGCGACCAGGAGGCAACGCCGGCCGCCGCGTTATGGATCGGGTTCATGCGAACGCCGCTCGGGACCGAGGCGTTACAACGGCTCGCCACCCTCGCCACCGACGTCGACGAATTTCGCGCGCAAGGACGCGAGGCGTACTGGCTGCGCCGTCCGCGCACCACCGAGCCCGAAATCTCCGGACCGCGACTCGAGAAAGCACTACGCGCGCCGATCACCTTTCGCAACGCCACTACGGTCCGGAAACTCGTCGCGAAGTACGCGCCCGGTTGATTGCGCGCGACTACTTCAAGTAGCGATACAGTCCATAGAGTCCGACCAACGCTCCGCCGATGGCGATGCCCGTTCCGCCCTTGCCGCCCACGATCAATCCGACGATCAGGCCCGCGGCACCAACCCCCATCAGCGCCAGATTCTCCCCCGCGCCGAGATGCTGATCGTCAACCTTGAGCGCGGCCGTATCCGGGCGGGCGCTCAGTGAGATCGTGCTGAACGTGGCGCGACCGGCCTCGAACGTCGGACCGACTTGCTCGGCTGCACGCGGCGCGACGACGGACGTCGTCGAGAGAACCCGCGTTTCGGTCCCCACCGATGCCTGCGCGAGGAGATTTGCGCCACCAAGCGGCAATGCGAATGCCACGGCAGCGAGTGTGACGAGCGAGCGACGTGTCATGTAATCGCCTTCCTAAATAGATGATGTTCGCGCGACGGTAGCCGCGGGAATGCAACGGGAATGCACGTGTTCTGTGGAAAATACAAGCATAAGTCATGCCCCGTATCGCGCGGTCGCTACAGCCTCAGCGCGCGATGCACGAGTGTTTCGTCGCCACCCTGCGCGCGCAGCACTCCTGACGGCCGCGGTGGAATTCGCATCGTGAGCGCGCCGGCAATGCCGTTCGTTCGTGCGATGACGTCGAGCAACGGATGCACACCGGACCGCAGTGTGAGCGCGAGAACGAAACCGCTGTCCGGCGGCGCGGCGTAGTCGAGCGACCACCGCGCCGTTGGATAGCGATAACGCTTCGTATCGATCGCGCGCCCATCGACGGCGGCGGCGAGTACCGCGCCGCTGTCGGCGTCCATCAGGACGCCGAGCGCGCCGGGAATCACGCGGATGCGAAGCGTCACCCGGCGCGCCGCGCCGAGCGTCGTATCACCGAGGATCTCGACGATCGGACGCGCGACGGACATAGTCGGAACCCGAGCGAAGCCCGCGATGCGCTTGTCGAACGCGTGCCGCAACCACGCTGGCGGCGCGTCGTCGCCGATTTTGTCACGCGACGCGGCGAGCGTACTTCGCAGCCAAACGCGCGCCATTCCACGGTCGCCGTAGCCGGTGAGCCATGCCCCGCCGGAGTCGGCATCGATCGCGTAGGCGAGCGCGGCGCCGGCCGGATGATCGGGGTTCGTGCGCACTGTGGCGGCACCGGTCGCGAATAGAATGACCGCGCCGCCGAGCGCGAGCAGTGGTGTGCTCCACGGCCGCGGGCCGGCGAGCAACTCGAGTTGGGGCGCGAGCAGCATCAACGTAAGCGCCGTGAACACGCCGAGCATCGCGCCGCTCGTCTGATCGATGCCGAGCCCGATGCACACGGTCGCGTAGACGGCCGGCACGATGATGACCACGGCCACGAGGGTCGCCATCCACACTCCCGCCTGCGTCCGCCAATCGGTCGCGCCCGTGCGTGACGCCAGCGCGACAAGGGCCGCCACGATGAGTGGCCAGGTGAAGAGGAAGCTCATCAATGGCGCGACGGCCGATACGAAGATGGAGATGGCAACCCACACGAGCAGCGCGCCCGCCTGAGCACCGGCGGCGCCGGCCCAGCGCCGGATCGTGGCGTAGCACGCGGCCACGATCGCGAGCGCCAACATCGTGATTGCGGCCGCATAGACGCCGCTCCACTGCGGCGCGCCGCCGCCTGCGAGGTGCTCATGCATTCTCGGAAGCGCGAGCGCGAGGCGCGATCCGGCCACGCCCGCGATTCCGGCAGCGACCAACGTGCCGATTACACCGAGTACCACTCCGGTCGTAAGACG
This sequence comes from Gemmatimonadales bacterium, assembly GCA_038228795.1. Lineage (GTDB taxonomy): Bacteria > Gemmatimonadota > Gemmatimonadetes > Gemmatimonadales > Gemmatimonadaceae > JALZAE01. The sequence continues at coordinate 142,277 of JBBROY010000001.1, read as the reverse complement.
GCGCTCTCGGGCGCGGAGCCGCGCCAGTGCGACGATCACCAGCACCGCCGCGAAGACGGCGAGCGGCAGTGCCCAACTCACACGATACACGATCACGCCGAGCCCGGGCGCGTCGAAGAACACGGCGTCCGTCGTAATGGGTCGCGGCAGCTCGCCATTCCCGAACGCGCGCGCGAGGGCCAGCGCGTTGTTTCCATGATGCTGCAGGCTCCCCATACTCAGATGCGCTGCGTCGTCCTGCTCGGTGTGGTACCGGTCGACCCGCCCGATGAAGGCGAAGTTGAGCGCTGGCCTGTCGAGTATCGCGAGCTCGGACAGATCGGTGTCGTTCGGCAGCATGCGGTAAACGGCGGTGGCGAGTGAAGTCGCGCGCGCGCCCGGCACGCCACTGAGCACGCGCGCGACATCGAGATTGCCGGCGCCCGTCTCGAACATCAACGATGGCCCGCTCGTGCCTCGCGCCTCGAAGTTGAGGATCACGCCGGCGTCCTTCGCCCACGGATGCTCGCGCGCGAACGCCGCGGCGCCGATGAGTCCCGCCTCCTCACCGTCGGTGAACAGCACGATCACGTCGTGCGCCAACGGCTTGCCCGCGCGCAGCGCACGTACCGTCTCGAGCAGCGCGGCCGACCCAGCGGCATCGTCGCCCGCGGCGGGGCCGGCGGGCACGCCGTCGTAGTGGGCGACGAGCAGCACGGCCAACCCGCCCGGGTGCGTTCCGGGTACTCGCGCCAGCACATTCCGCACGTGCGCGCTGCCCGAGTATCGCGTGCCGACTCCCGTCGCGTCCTGCACCTGAGGCGCGAGTCCGAGCGCCGTCAGCTCGGAGATGAGATATGCGCGCACTCGCGCGTGATCCTCACTCCCGATTGGATGCGGCCGCTGCGCGATCGCGCGCACGTGTCGCATCGCGCGCTCGGCGGAAAAAACAGTCGTGGGAGCCGACGCGCTGATCGGCGCCGGCGTCTGCACCGAATACACGATCGCGGCGGCACAGAGGGCGACGAGACCGGCGGCCGTTGCACCTCGACGCGCGCCGGTTCGAGTTTCTTTTGTATCGGGCATGGACCCGATGTACAGCGCGGCGCTCTCTGGCGCGATGGCTTACGGTGTGGGCTTGGCCGGCGGCGAGGATGTGTGGCCCTGCAGAAAGCGCCACCCCTCGGGTCGGTGCACGATCGTCATCGACAGCACGCCGCCGAACGCGAAACCGCCGCCTGCCGAATCGACGAAGCGTGTCCGATACGGTGTGATCACCAACGCCACACCCGGCGCGACCGGCGTGATGTCCAAGTCCTGAAAGGTCGTCTCGATGCGCGTCGTCCGCGGAACCGCGCCCAACCCCTTTCGGATCTGTGCGGCCGAGCGAGCCCGGACCTCGCCGTTCTCGATCCATCGAAAACCGGCGCCTTCGGCATACAGGCTCGAGGCGGAGTCGTACTGCCGGGCCGCGGAGAGGCGTTGGAAGTCGGCGAGCATCGCCTTCACGCTGTCCTGGATGGCGGCCGCGTGCGCGGGTGTCAGGGTGGCCTCTCGACGGTCGCAGGCAACCACGGCGGTGATGAGCGCGGTAGCCGCGAGGAGGCGCGCGCTACGCATCGGTGGATGCATTCGGGTCGAACTGCATTGCGCCGGCGACGTTGCCTTCCGAATCACGGAAAAAAAGCAGATGGCCGACGGTGGGAATGAGCGTGCGCGGGAGGACGATCGTCCCGCCGTTAGCGACCACTGCCTTGGCGACCGCATCGACGTCGGCCACCGAGATGGAGCACTCGTAGCCGGTCATGCGCTCGCCCTCGATCAGCTCGCGCCGTTTCTGGAGCGCGCCGAGGATGCCCGGCTGCTGCTCGGTGCCAGTCGCGATCTGGAGAAAATCGGGCGGGCCCCACGCCTCGAAGCGCCACCCGAACACGCGCTCGTAGAATCGCCGAGCCCGGTCGATGTCGTCGGCATTGATGGCGAAGTGGGCGACGTTCTGGGCGGCGCGCGCGGGCGCCTTCTTCGTGGCGTTCATCTCGGTCCTTTGCGGAGTTCGTCGTGAGGATACGGCGGTAGCGTTGCGCCCGCTTGCGCTATATTGCCACGAGATGTCGCAATCGCGCCAAGCCCTCGGGCCGCAAGTTCGTACCTCGTCGGTCAAGTACTCGACGCGGTTCACCTGGCGGCAGCGCAGCAGTAGCTGGGCCCAGCTCGTCTTCGCGTCGCGCGGAGCGATGACTGTGCACACCGGCGCGGGCATGTGGGTGGTCCCATCGCACCAGGCCATCTGGCTGCCGGCGCGCCTCCGTCACAGCATCGACGTCGCTGGCGGCGCCGCGCTCCGCATGATCTACGTCAACGCCTCGAGCGGCCGTCGCCTTCCGACCGACTGCCGCGCCGTCGAGGTCTCTCCGCTGCTGCGGGAGTTGCTCCGTCACGCGCTCCAACTCGGCACCCTCGACCGCGCCACGAAAGAACAGCGGCATCTGATGGACGTCCTGCTCGACCAGCTCGCGGTGCTGCCCGTTGCGCCGATCGACCTGCCAATGCCGCGCGATCCGCGCGCCGTGCGCGCGGCCGCTCGCGTTCGCGATACCCCTGACGCGCGACATACGCTCGCCAGCGTCGCGCGTCACGCTGGCGCGAGCGCGCGGACTCTCGAGCGCCTCTTCCGCACGGAGACCGCGCTGTCGTTCGGCGTCTGGCGCCAACGCGCGCGGATGCTCATCGCGCTGCAGACATTGGCCGAGGGCGCGAGCGTGACCGCGGCCGCCATCGCCGTCGGCTACGAGAGCACCAGCGCTTTCGTCGCCGCATTTCGGCGCACACTCGGCACCACCCCGGGCCGCTACTTCAAACACACGGCGAGCGACATGGAAGAAGGAAAACGGGCGGTCTGAGGATTCTCAGCCCGCCCGCGCCCTAGCACCTAGCCCCCAGCACCTAGGGAACTTGCGCCGTCTCCTTCACCGCCTTCTTCCCAGCGTTCTTCACGTACACGTCGAGCCACGCCGTCCACCGCGCCCACTGATCCAGGATCGTCTCCTTCGTCGCCGGCCCATGGTCCTCGTATGGGTACATGTAGAGCGACGCCGTTTTTCCGAGCGACGTCAGCGCGTGCATCATGCGGATGGAGCTGATCGGATCGGTGCCCGTGTTCTGATCCTCGAGCGAGTGATACATCAGCAGCGCGCCCGAGAGCTTGTCGGCTGACAGAAAGGGCGACATCTCGAGATACGTCTTCTGTCCTTCCCAGAAATCGCGGCGCTCGCTCTGGAATCCGGTCGGCGTGAGCGAGCGGTTGTACATGCCGTCGCCCGCGATGCCCGCCTTGAAGTAGGGCGTGTGGACCATCGCGTTCACCGTGCTGAACGCCCCGTAGCTATGGCCGCCGATGCCGAGTCGCTGCCGGTCGATGAAGCCCTGGCGGTCGAGCTCGTCGATCACCGCGATCAGGTTGTTCTGCAGATCGGAGACGTAGTTGTCGTTCATCCGGCCCTGGGAGCCCATGATCGGCGGATCGAAGTTCGCCACCGCGTAGCCCTGCGTGGCGAGATACTCGATCGTGCGCGGACCGGCGTTCGGGAACTGATTCACGTTCTGCGTGCGGAGCGTGCGCTGATACGCCGACGAATCGGTGTACTCGTACGGATAGAACCAGAACATGCCCGGCAGACGTGTTCCTTCCTTGTAGTCCGAGGGCAGCGTGAGGTTGACCAGGAAGCGATAGCCGTCGGCGCGCGACACCCAGATGCGGCGGCGCTGCAGGTTGGTGAACTCGGGCGTGTAGTCCTTGTTGCTCGTCAGCTTCGTCATCTGGCCGGACTTGTCGCGCAGATACGCGTCGGGCACCTGTTTCGGCGATTCGCGTACGACAATGAACTTGTTGAAGTCGTCATCGAGCGCGGCGGTGGCCGTCTCGAACGAATCGGTACCGCCCTCGAACACCGGCATCTTCTTCCCCGTCTTGATCTCGACCTTGTCGACGAAGCCGCGGGGCGCCTGCTTCTCCCACGTCTTGGCGAAATGCAGTCCCTCGAGGTAGGCGTACTGCCCGTCCGAGGAGATCAGCGCGACCGGCCCGCCGAGCTTGCCGCGGCGGCTCATCAGGTTGCCGGGGTTCTGGTAGAAGGTGAGCGAATCGTCGCCGGTGCCGCCACGCGCGCCGCCGCCGCCGCCGAATCCGCCCCGCGCTGGCGCGACGTTGGCGTTGATGCCGCGCAGACGCCAGATCGTGTAGCGCTTGGCCGGCTCATCGAAATACTTGGCGTAGACGAGGCCGGCGCCGTTCGTATTCTCGCCGACGAACACCATCTTCGCGTCGTCGGAGAAGAGGATGCTGCCGATGCGGTTGTCACTCTCGAGCAGCACCTTCTGGCTGCTGGCGTCGAAGGGCGGCATCCACTGCACGAGCCGATCCTTGCGGCGGGGCGTGTTGCCGCCTGGGCCACGCGGCGTGTCGCCGCCGATGCTGTCATCCGGAGCCGCGGCGTTGCGCGCGGGCGCGGGATCCTGCTTGAGAAAGTAGAGGCCGGTGCCGTTCGGCATCCAGCCGAAGTTGCGGCGCACGGTGTCCGCGCCGTTTCGCGCCGCGCCGGGCGAGGCTCCGGGCTGTTGGTCGTCCTGCGCGTCGGTCTCGCGTAACGGACGCTTCACCAGCTCCGCGACCATCTTGCCTGCGTCATCCCACAGCTGCTCGACCTGGCCGAACGTCTGGTACTGCACGATGTAGGAGAAGGGCTTCTGCATCAGGGTCACGCGGTACCACTTGCCGTCGGGCGAGGCATCGAAGGCGAAGATCATTGCGGGCGCGCCGACCTTTTTCACCGCGCCACTCTTCACGTCAATCAACGCCAGCTGGCCGGTGGAGTAGTACTCGAGCGCGTCGCGGTCCCAGTCATCGCGCAGAAGGCTGGCGTAGGTGCGCGTCTTGTTTTTCTTCCCGTCGGTCATGCGAACGATCGGACCGGTCTCGATCTCGGGACGCTTCGGCGCGGCTTTCCGTCCATCGGGCACGAGCACCGCCACCACGCTCTTGCCGTCGGCGGTCCAATCGATATTGGTGACGAGCGTGGCGAGCAGTGGCGACGCGGCGACCTGGTGCGATTTGCCGCTGGCCAGGTCGGCCACATAGACGCGCGACGCGTCGTCGAAGTTCGCGATGTAGGCGAGCTTTGCGCCGTCGGGTGACCAGGCGGGGCTGCTGACCGTCGCGCCTTTCGGCGTTTCAATCGCTCGGCTCTGTCCGGTGCTCGCGTCGATCACCTCGATGCCGGCGGAGCCGCGCGTTGTGAGCACGCGCGCGCGATTCGCCCGGTAGTCCACCTGGAGCCCGGCAAAGTAGAAGTGCGGCTTGCCGAACGACTGCACGCTCGGCAGCCCTTCGCTCTGGAGCTTCAAGAAATATTTGCGGTCAGGACTCTGGTTGGAGAGGCTGACGTTGTTCTGGCGCGGAGCCGTCACCAGCCGCTCGATCTGCGCCGGCGGCTTGACGTATGTCTCCTTGGCCAGCACGTCTCGTGGCGACCAATCCTGCTGCTTGTTGCCGGCGTCTTGCTGCCCACGCGCCGACGGCGCGATGACGACGAGAAGGCACGCTGGCACGAACAGCGCGCGCGCTATGGCACGGCGAACCGAGAGGGACATACGGAAACTCCGGGGGTAAATGACACGTGTTCGGGTGACTCGCATACGCGCCAGGGGGAGGAAGCGCTGGGGCATGGGGGGGCGGGGTGCACGCCCTCCGGGGCCAAATATGCGGCTGTCAATCGGAGGCCGTAAGGCAAGCGGTCAGGGCTCGATTAACCGACTTGACCAGGGCTGCGTTGATGTCAGTTTCCCAGCTGTGGTCAGTTGCGGAAGTGAGTAGATGTCGGACGTCAGATGTCAGATGTCAGCACTGTTGACTCCATCACCAACCGACAACCGCCGTGTCTGCCATCTGACATCTGACGTCTTCCACTCGCCATCGACCAAGAGGCACCGCATGTCGCCACTCTGGTTCAGTTGTCGGTTCGCCATTGTGATCTGCGCGCTGACGACTTCTCTCGATGCGCAACAGTCATCAGTTCGCGGTACAGTCTACGACAGCCTGCGCAGCCGCTCCCTCGCCGGGGCGATGGTGCAGCTCCTACCGTCAACCAAAGCTGACACACCATACACGGTCTCGACCGACGCGTCGGGCCGCTTTCGCATCGATGGAGTGAAGCCGGGCCACTACGTCGTAGGATTCTTTCACGACGCGCTCGATTCCCTCGGTGTGCAGCTGCCGCCGATCACCGTCGACATTCTCCGCGAAACCGAGATCGCGCTCTTTATTCCGAGCGCGGCAACGATCACTCGCGGCATCTGCGGGCCATCGACGCCGGCGGCCGACAGCACGGGTTTACTCATCGGTCACGTTCGCGACGCGGAAACTGGCGAGTCCGTCGCCGGAAGCACGGTGATCGTCACCTGGTTCGAGATCACGATCGAAAAAGGCGTGCATCGCGAGCGCCGGCAGATCCCGGTGAAGACCGATGCCCGCGGCTGGTTCGCGCTGTGTCATCTTCCGGTGGATGTCGGCGCGAAAGCACGGGCCGAGCGCGGCACCGACGCGACCGGATTCGCAGACATCGTGGTGACCCCGCGCGGCGTATCGGTGCAGGAGTTCGCGCTCGCGCATCTGGAGGCGTTATCGCCCAAGATGGACAGTGGCGCTCCAGTCGTGCGTCACGGTAATGCGCGGCTGTCGGGGACGGTGAAGAACAGGGCGGGCAAGGCGCTGCCTGGCGCGCAGCTGATCGTACTCGAGACCGAGGCCGCCGCGACGGTGAACGACGCCGGCGCGTTCGCGCTGCGCGGCCTTCCCGCGGGAACGCAAACTGTGGAAGTGCGGCAAGTCGGGTACGCGGCCAAACACGTGAGTGTGGATCTCTCGGCCGCTACCCCGCGCACGGTCGACATCGTGATGTCCGAGCGCGTCGCCGAGCTCGACGCCGTGACTGTGTACGGCAAGAAGGAAGAGCGCGGGCCTGATGCGACCGGATTTCTTCAGCGAAAGAAGGCGGGCTTCGGTCAATTCGTGGTGCGCGAGCAGATCGAGAAGAACAACGCGTTCAGCATCTGCGACGTGCTGACGCGCACGCCACGGTTGATCGTGAGCGTGACCGGCGGCACGGGCTGTACCGTCCACCTCGTCGGCAGGCAGAGCATTACCAGGCCCTGCGTACCCGCGGTGTATCTCGATGGCTCGCCCGTCGCGGGTGGCGTCGCCGACTTGGCCGGACTGATTCCGATCGAGGACATCGCCGGTGTGGAGATCTACGTCGGCGCCGCGCAGACGCCGATGCAATTTCGTAGCATGATCTACGGGGCCGGCTGCGGCGCCATCGTCGTGTGGACGGGCTACTCAATGAGCCGATAGGACGAGCTACGCTCCGTCCCCTTGCTCGAACGCGCCGACATCCTCGAAATACCGGCGCGCCATCCCCGCGCTCGCGGGATTCGTGTACAGCTCGGCGACCGGATGGTCAATCACGCCGGCGATCATCGTCGCCACCTCATCGACCGTCTGGGACGTCGTCGCCGCCCATGGCGAGCCGGTGAGATCCACCGGCCCGCCGACCACGTTCTCGGCGAAGTCGGTCGCAACGATACCCGGCATGATGAGCGACACGCGAACTCCGGGATGCGAACGCCGGAGATCGACGCGCAGGTTCGCCGTCAGCGCGTTGAGCGCCGCTTTCGCCGCATTGTAGGCCGAGCGATGCGTGGCGATCGGCACGCGCGCCAAAAACGATGAAATGTTGATGAGATGTCCCTGCCCACGCTCGATGAAGTGCGGCACGATCGCCTGCATTCCATAGAGCGCCGACTTCACGTTCACCGTCATCATCTCATCGAGGTCGGCGTCCGAGAGGCCGAGTACGGAGCGCGTGATGCCGCGCCCGGCGTTGTTCACCCACACGTCGACGCGGCCGAACGCCCGCAGGGCTTCATCGCGCAACCGCTCCACGTCATTGCGTCGCGTGACGTCGGTCGCGACTCCGAGCGCGTTCTGTCCAGAATCGGCCACGACCCTGTTCAATTCACGCTGCCGGCGTGCCGCGAGTACGATGGAGTGCCCCGCGGCGCCGAGCAGGCGCGCGAGCCCGGCGCCGATGCCGCCGCTCGCCCCGGTGATGACGATGACCTTCTGCCCATCCGCCACGTGGTTTGCGCCCCGATAAGTGCACCGCGAATCTAGTCGTTCTTGCTCGCCACGCGGCGCGCCTCGCACAATATTCCGGCATGTACATCCCGCGCTACTATCGCGAAGAGGACCACGGCGCGCTCGTGGCCTTCATGCGCCGCCATGATTTCGCGACCGTCGTCTCGATCGTCGATAGCGTGCCCTTCGCGACGCACATTCCGCTCGTGATCGTCGACGATCCCGGCGGTGTCCGCCTGCGCGGCCATGTCGCACGACCGAATCCACAGTGGGAGTCGATCGAGTCCGGCGAAGCGTTGGTCATATTCGGCGGGCCGCACGCGTACATCTCGCCATCTCTATACGACACCGAGCTCGCTGTACCGACCTGGAACTACGTCGCCGTGCACGCCTACGGCCGCGCGGCACTCGTGAAGGATCCCGACCGGATGACGGCGATGCTTGCCGAGCTCATTGCGGTCCACGAGCCGGCCTACCAGAGCCGGTGGGACGCGCTGCCCGAAAAATTCCGGCGAGGCATGCTCGGCGGCATCGTCGGATTCGAGATCGCCGTGTCGCGGCTAGAGGGGAAACGCAAGTTGAGTCAGAACAGGAGCGAGGCCGAACGCATCCGCGTCGCGGCATCGCTCGCCGCGTCCGCGGATCCAGGCGTGAGAGCGCTCGGTGAGATGATGAGCGGGGAACCGACACATGAACGGGACTAACGCCAAAAGCGATGTGCTGGCGAGCCTGCTACTTCCAGGGCTCGGCCAACTACTACAGGGAAGGCGCGGCACCGCGCTGAATCACTTCGCGGGCGTCGTGTGCTTCGCGACTGCCGCGGGCGCGTTCGCTGGCTGGCCCGGCGTGCTGCTCGCGGCCGGAGTCAACGCGTGGTCGTGTTATGAAGCAGCGCGTTGGCGTATTCGAGAGAGCAGGTTGGGGGCTGGCGGTTAGGGGGTTGGGGCAAGGCAGAGATTCGACGCGCTCCCCAACCCCAGCCCCTATCCCCCATCCCCTGACTGTTACGGCCTCCTCGGCATCCCCGGCATCTCGAACTTCGTGTAGCCCGCCGGAGCCTGGAACATCGCGTCATCGACGCCCCCGCGCTCAACTTTCGTGGCTTCCCAGATCATCGGCTTGCCCTTGGATGTGATCGTCATCTTCAGCGCCAAGAATCCCTTGGACGCGAGCTTCGCCAGCTCCGGGTTCTGAGACTTCATCATGGCCATCGCGCTGGCCGCTGAGGACGCCAGATCGCCGGTCATGGTAAAGAAGCCCATGCCAGGAGCGCCGCAGATGTCGACTTGCGTGTCCTCAATCGTCTTCGTGGTCGCAAAGGTGTAATGGTCGCAGCCGATGCCGGCGACGGTCTCGTGCTGGCCGGTCTTCGTCACCTTCATCGTGGAGTAATCGACGGCCGCGGGGTTCCCTGTCGAGGCGCCCTTCATCTGATCAGTCAGCTTCTTGTTGTTCATCACCATGTATTTCTTTTGCTGCGGCATGAGCGTCATCGCATTGCCCGTGTCGCCGTCGTAGATCGTGACCGTGCCGGCCATGCCGCCGCGCCTGCCTGGCATGGAGATCTCCTGACGAAACTTCGTTCCCTTGCGCGACATGCGGATGGTTGCGCCCGACGGGCCCATGCCGGTCACCGCGTAGGTGATCGATCCCTCGAAGTTTCCTTGTGCCCGCACGGATCCGGCGACGCCCGCCGATGAAACGATACCTGCCAGCGCCACACAGCACATCCCTATCCGCTTCGCCATCATTGCTCCTTGCCGGCCGCGCCGGCTGGTACGGAAACGCCAGATGAACGCGTCGATCGCGTCGACACCGCCATGACGATACGTGCTCGATCTCCATCGCAAAAGCCTCGGCCGATCGACACCGGGTCCTAGCCTATCTCCCGCGCGACGCGCATTCTCTCAGCATCAACGCGCTCGTTGCCGCACCGGAAACAGCTGGAGAGAGGCGGATTAGTGAAGGCGCCGATATCGCTCGTCATGATGCGAATGCTTCCGATCGCGACGCTCGCTCTTGCGGCGGCGGCGCTCTGGGCTGCGGGAGACACTCGTGTCTGGTGGATGATTCCGGCGCTCGGTGGAGTGGTCACGCTCAATCTCGCCGGACTTGCGCTGCTGACCGCCTGGATGGTGCGCGACGGCGGCATTGTGTTGCCGCTCGCCATCCGCCGGCGCACGATCGCGCTCGTCGCATTCGCCGCGCTGGCCACCTGCGCGTTGAGCGCGGCGGCGCTCGGCCGCGACCGCGCGCTGATGGTCGGCGTGTTCGTGGTGTCGAGCGTCGGCGGTGCGATGCTGTTCTCCAAACGCCGGTCGTGACCGACGTTCCCGCGGCGAACGACGCATCTCAACCGGCAACGCGTTGAAGTAGCTGCAGAGGAACCGCCCCGCGTGGCCTCGCCAGCACGTTGCTAGAGAGGACCCGATGGCGGGGTTGCGGTCTAAAAGAGGGAGTCGAGCGCTCCGTACCCTCTATCGGCAGCGGCCAACTTCTTGCCTTGTCATTGGGAACACCCTAGTCCCCGAGGACACGATGCGCTGGACGCCCGGTGGCGAAAGTTCGAACGTCGAAGATCGTCGTGGCTCGAGCGGCATGATGGGCGGCGGCGGAATGCGTTTCGGGCTCGGCGGCACGATCGTGCTGCTCGTGCTCAGCGTCGTTTTTCATCGGAATTTCTTCGCGCTTCTCGGCGGCGACAACGCGGCCGATCCAAACGCGAATGGCGTCGTCGCCGCCCCCGCGGCGGGTACGGTGGTGAAGGAGACGCCTGAAGAGCACAAGCTCGTCCAGTTCGTGTCGTTCGTGCTCGATGATGCGCAGCAGACGTGGGCGAAGATTTTGCCGAAGTCATACAACACACAGTATCAGGACGCGCACCTCGTTCTCTTCCGCAACGCGACCCCTACGGCGTGCGGTACCGGGCGCGAAGCAATGGGGCCGTTCTACTGTCCGCGCGACGGAAAGGTCTACATCGACCTCGCCTTCTATGATGAGCTCCAGCGGCGCTTCGGCGCGCCTGGCGATTTTGCGCAGGCGTACGTGATCACTCACGAGCTCGGCCACCACGTGCAAAATCTGCTCGGCATCTCCGACAAGGTGACCGAAGCGATGCGCGCCAATCCCGACCGGGCGAACGCGCTCTCGGTCAAGCTCGAGCTGCAGGCCGATTGTTTCGCCGGCGTCTGGGGCCACGATACCGAGCAGCGACGAATTCTCGATCAGGGGGACGTCGACGAGGCGCTCGGCGCCGCGGCGGCAGTCGGCGACGACCGCATCCAGCGCTCGCAGACGGGCCGCATCAACGTCGACTCCTTCACCCACGGCTCAGCCGCGCAGCGCACCCAGTGGTTCAAACGCGGCCTGGAAAATGGCGATCCAAAGGCATGTGATACGTTCGCGCAGTGATCTGATGTCAGATGTCAGATGTCGGTGACTGAAAAACATTGCGGGGGTGAGATCGCTATTCCGATCTCACCCCCGTTGGTCATCAGTTGGTCGCCTCAGTTGTGCGCAGTCACTGACATCCGACATCTGAACTCATGGCCTTGCAGTGATCAGCAGCTCGGCCAGCTCCTTCTTCCATAGCGCGGCCACCGAGTGGGTTCCGTGCCCGCGCGTCCGGTCGCTCGTTGGAATCAGCAGGTAGCGGCCCTTCGGCACCCGCTTGATCAACGAGTCGACGAGCCCGAGCTCGGGGGGATTCACCAGGTCGTCGGCCGAATTCACGGCCAACAGCGTCGCCCGGATGCTCTCCAGCTTCGCGCTCGGATCGTAGTCCCGCGACGACTCGAATTGATAGAGCATGTCGTTGGCATCGTACGCACGCATGCCGCGATCGAGATAGCCACTCATCACATGGTCGGCGCTGTCGCGCGACGGCGCGCTTCTCTGCTGCTGCAGCGGGCTCGACGTCATCATGAACAACATGCCGAGCGCGGCGCGCAGACCGCGCGGCTGCCGCTCGTACTCGCCGTTCTTCCACTCCGGGTCACCGCGAATCGCATCGGCGATGAATTGCCGCATCATGCGATTCCGACCGGCGATCTGCGTCGGTGCGCTGGCCAACGGCATCAGCGCATCCATGAACGCCGGATACCGCTCGCCCCATACCCAGGTATGCATGGCACCCATGGACGTGCCCATCACCAATTGCAGATGGTCGACGCCGAGCCGCTCGGTGACGAGCCGGTACTGCGCAGTCACCATGTCGTCGTACCCGTAGTGCGGAAACTTCGCGCGCAGGCCGTCGCTCGGCTTGCTCGATCGGCCGTTGCCGATGCCGTCGGGGAGAATGAGAAAGTGCGTCGACGTGTCGAGCGGTTGGCCTGGCCCGAACAGCTCACCCGCGAAGTTCGGCGAGAGAAATCCGCCGCCGCTTCCGCCGGTGCCGTGCAGGATGAGCACCGCGTTGCGCACATGGCCGCCGGCGTCCTTTCGAGGGCTGCCCAGCGTCAGGTAGTGGATGTGAAGCTCGGGAAGCGTCCTGCCGTCGGCGAAGGCAAAATCGCGCATGACGAAATCGCCTTGCGTCGGTTGCCACAGCGGTGCCGCTTGCTGCGCCGCGAGTGGAACGCCGAGGGTGAGCGCGGCGATGAGCCGCACGATTCGACGCATCGACCTCTCCGTGACGGGATTCATCTCAGGCATCCTCTTCGTCGCTGGCCGCTGGCAGGCTCACTCGAGGCGGCGCCGCGGCGAGCACACCGCCGGCGCCCAGCAGCGACTCGCGCTCGGCGCCCGCGCGCGCGATCGCGTCGTCGCACAACGATTTCACATCGGCGACGTGGCGCTTCTTCTCTTCATCGACCGTGCTGTTCGCGACGTGCTCAATTCCGCGCCGCACCTCGGCGATCAGGCCGGCAAATTCGAGCACCGCCGCTACCGTCGCCGCGTCGAATAGCGCGACGTCGGCGGCGAAGCGGTCGTGCATCGTCGATGGAAACGCGGCCACCGCTCTCCCGCCGCGCCAGCGATCGCGCAGGTACAGCAGCGTATCGGCCACCCGCTGCTGCTCGACGAGCAACGCCGTCGCGACCGCGCGCCGCTTTCGCCGGTCGTCGACGAAGGAGCGCAGCCACCCGGAGCAATAGCCGAGCACCGCGCCCGCGACGAGGTAGACGAGCTGCGTCACCGCCGTGGCGGCCGTTGCGCGACTTGGGCGAAATCGCGCGACAGACGCAGCAGCTCCGCGCTCTGGGCGCGCGCGGCCGCGTCGTCGACGCGCAGCAGCTGGCCATCTTCGCCAACCCACCGCACCAGCTTTCCGTCGGCGAAGAAAAAGAGCTCCTTGCCCGCCGAGGCAACGATGCCGCTGCGCGGCCGGTTGAACCGCTCGGCCATTCGGTTCACGAAGACGAGACCGCCATTCCAGTAGTACATCGTCTGCGTCGTCCGCCCCGCACGGTTGAGGAGCAGAGACTCGATTTTCCGTAGCGCCGTGTCGTTGTAGAAGGCGACGAGACCGCCGCCATCGGTCGAGTATCCGGTGAGCGTGCGCTCCACGCGCTTGAAGCGGGGCGACTCACGCTCGACCGCCGAGTATTGTTGGCGGACTCGCTCGATGATCGCGCTGTCGGCGCTGATGTGCGAGACCGGCGAGCCGTCGCTCCACCCACCCTTGCAGGCGCAGGCAATCGCCATGGCGCACCCGGCGATGATTCGCAACGCGGCCGGCTTCACGCGCGCTTCTCCCAGAACTTCGGATCGGAGATGGTCACCTCGAGCTCGGGCCCGTCATCGTAATCGAGAATAAGGATCGCGTCCGTCTCCAGCACTCGCCCGGTCGGGGACACGAGCTCGAGCGCCAGCGCGCTGCGCGCACTCTCGAACCGTTGGAGCTTCGCCCGGTCGCTCGGCTCAGGCGCGCCGCGGGGCATGGCCTCGGCGTAAAGCCGAAAGATCGGCTGCACGAGCTCGAAGCCGAGTCCGGCGCGAAAATCGCCGCGTGCGATGCGCGTGGCGGGGTCGGCGTCGGTCAGCGAGGAAAATCCGATCGAGACGCCATGCATGCGCACCGTGTACGCGGGAGGTCGCTTGGCGACATCGGCCGTAAGGGTCGCTGGCTCGTTAGGCATGGTCGGAAGATGCACTGATGAGCACGGAGGCCAGCAGATCGGCGGTTCCGGGTGGCCCGGTGATCTCCAGCCACATTGGTCCGCCGCCTGACTCCACCGTGAGCTGAAATCGGAGAAAGGGACAGCACGAGCGCTCGCGGTCGATCACGCGGGCGATCTGCGCCAACCGTTCGCCACTGGCGTCAAAGCGAAGGACATATCCGTCGCCGCGCGCCACAATCTGTCGGGCCTGCGCCGCCAGACCTGGCAGCAGCTCGCTGGAGCCCTCGAGTAGTTCGGCCGCCGTGAGGGTGCAGGCGATGGGCAAGTCCGACATGGCGGCCTTAAAACTCCCGCCGCTTCATCTCCTTGAAGATCTCTTGCGCGTCGGTCAGATCGGGCTCTTCCGCCGGACGCGTCGCATCGAGCGTGGCGTCGTAGACCGGCGCCTTTTTTCCCTTTGGCGCGTGCGCCTTGGCCGCGTTTTTCTTGGCCAGCGCGAGGAGCTGCTTGTCGTTCACTGTGTACCCTCGTTTTGACTGAATGTGTGACTCCCCTAAATATTACGACCAACAGGCTACGGGGCCACATTTTTTGGGGGGCGTCGGGCGTCGGGTGTCGGGCGTCGGACCTTAAGCCACTGATTAATGGCTGGGTGATCAGTTCCGACGCCCGCCGCCCGCCGCCCAGCCCAACGCTTTCCCCCGAGACCGTGTCTAGCTGGTATCCATGCCCCGAGCCGCATTCGCCATCGAGCAGAGCCGTTTGAACGACCGTACTGAGGAGCGCGCGCTGATCACTCGCGTACTCAGTGGGGACCGCGTCGCCGCGCGCCAGATGTACGACGCGCATGCGCCCCGGGTTCACCGGCTGATCTATCGCTTCGTCGGCGACACGGATCTGGCGAAGGAGCTGACGCAGGACACCTTCGTGCGCGCGTTCGCGCAGCTGGGAACGTTTCGTGGAGACGCCGCGCTCTCGACCTGGCTTCGCCAGATCGCGGTGCGAACAACATCGAACGGGATGCGAAAGGTGAAGACGTTCCGGCGGCGCGAGACGGATCTCGACGAGGCGCATCCGATCGGGGTGACGACGCGCCGGGCCGATCCGGACCTCCGGGCGCGGCTCGCCAGCGCGATCGATGCGCTGCCGGACTCACTGCGGCTGACGGTGGTGATGCACGACATCGAGGGATACACGCACGCCGAGATCGCTACGGCGATGGGCGTCGCGGAAGGCACGTGCAAGTCTCGACTCTTCGATGCGAGAGCCGTGTTGCGCAAAGCGCTCGCGGAATTCGCCGACTTCAAGGATTGAACGGATGACCAGCGGGACCGCGAGGAACAGGTAATGATGAGCAACAACGATGAATTCGATTCGTTCGAGGAGCTGATGCGCGATGCGGCGCGGACATATCACACGCCGCCGGAGCCGCCGCTCGATGAGATGTGGCGTGGTATCGATCGCGAGCATTTCGGCGCCGCGGCACCGGCAGGAGTCGTGCGCGTCCGCTCCTCGATCATCGCCGCCGCGGGGATCGCGGCAGCGCTGGTGGTCGGTGTCGGCGTCGGCCGGTACGTATTCCCCGCGCGCGCCGTCGATAGCCCGCGTGCGACCGATCTTGTGATCGCGCGCGAGCCGCAGCCCCGCGATACCATGGGCGTGTTCGTCGACGGTGCGTACGAGGCGGCGACCAACCGCTACCTCGGGCAAACCGTTGCGCTGCTCGCGTCGCTCCCGCGCGAGGCCCGTACCGGTGACGCCAGTACGCGCCTCGTCGCTCAGGCCACCGAGCTGCTCACCACCACGCGCTTGCTGCTCGATTCGCCCGCCGCCAGAGACCCGGAGCTGCGCGGACTGCTCGACGATCTCGAGCTGGTGCTGGCGCAAATCGCCCGGCTCCCCTCGACCCAGCGCACGTCCGAGCTCGACCTGATCACTGAGACGCTGAAACAGCGCGACGTCGTTCCCCGCCTACGCATCGCGGTCGCCGACATCGCCAGCTCCAACGACTGACATCACCACCGGTCTGACACCCAAGAGGATCACCATGCGCCGCGTTACCACCATTCTCACGCTCCTGCTGCTCGCCGCGCCATTCGCGGCCGGCGCGCAGGCCAAGCCCAAGCCGGACCCGAAACCAGAACCCGATCAGGTGCTCCGCGACCGCCTCAAGGACGCGCAGCGCGACCTCGGCTGGCAACTCGATGGATTCAAGGACCGATTCAAGTACGAGTTGAAGGACAAGGTCAAGGATCTCACCGACGAGCTGTCCAATCAGTGGCTCGCCTTCGAAGACATGGGGCGCGACTTCAAGTACGACCTCAAGTACGACCTCAAGTACGACCTCAAGAACGAGTTCAATCGCGACTACAACTACAACACCAACTTCAATTTCGATTTCCGGCACAACTTCGATTTCGACTTTCAATTCGATTTCCCGCGCGATTTCCCTCTCGAGAATGACCGGGATCTCGGCTTCTTCGATTCGAAGGTCTGGAGCTCGAAGTCCTCCGGAATCACGACTGTGCCGCGCGCGCCGTGGGCGCAGGGCGATCAGGCCGATTCCCTCTACCGCTCGGCGCGCGAGACGCTCAATCGTGGCGACTACCGCCGGGCGGCGCGTCTCTTCCACGATATCGGCGACAAGTTCCCCAAGTCGGCCTACGCGCCCGACGCCCTCTACTGGCAGGCGTATGCCCTCTACCGCATCGGCGCCAACGAAGAGCTGAAGGAAGGGCTCGCCGCCCTCGACATGCAGAAGTCGAAGTATCCGCAGGCCTCGACGCAGTCGAGCGACTCGCCGGTGCTCGCGGCCCGTATTCGCGGCGCGCTGGCGAATCGCGGTGATGGTACCGCGCTCAAACAGGTCGCGCGCGATGCGAATGAAGCCGGTGCACCGTGCGACAAGGAAGACCAGGCGATTCGCATCGAGGCGCTGAGCGCTCTCGGCCAGATGGATCCGGCCGCGACGACGCCGCTGCTGAAGCGGGTGATCGCGCGCCGAGATGAGTGTTCGATCAGTCTCCGCCGCCGGGCCGTGTTCCTGCTCGGCCGCCGGGCGGATGATGCATCGACCGAGCTGTTGTCCGATGTCGCCAAAAATGATCCGGACATGGGCGTGCGCACCGATGCGATCGGTTTTCTCGCCCGCACGCTGGGCGACAAGGGAATTCCCGTGCTCGAGGAGCTGCTCAAGTCGAGCGATGAGCAGGTACAACGGGCGGCGATCCAGGCGCTCGGGCAGAGCGAATCGCCGCGGGCGAGGCTCGGTCTCCGCGCGCTGGTCGAGAACGCCACCGCCAACGAGCGGCTGCGCTCCGAAGCGCTTGGCAGCTTCGATCACGAGAAGGTGTCGAACGACGATGCCGCGTGGCTTCGCGCGATTTACGCCAAGGTCGAGAGCCAACGCCTCAAGGCGCGCGCGCTCAGCGCCCTCGGCCGCATCGGCGGCACCGAGAACGATCAGTGGATGCTGGCCGTGGCCAAGAAGGCCGAAGAGCCAATGGAATTGCGCGGCGAGGCCATTCGCCGCGTAGCCATGACCGCGCCCGTCGCCGATGTCGGCAAGCTGTACGATGCGACCGGCGAGCGCGCGCTGCGCGAGCAACTGCTTTATGCGCTCGCGCGTCGAAAAGAGCCCGAAGCGAGCGACAAGCTGCTCGACATCGTGCGCACCGGTACCGACCCGCAGCTCCGCCGGTCCGCGATCGCGATTCTCACCCGCAAGAACGATCCGCGCACGATCAAGGCCCTTCTGGAGATCATCGACAAATGAACACGCATCTCATCGTCGCCGCGGCGCTCCTGGCCGCCGCTTCGAACACGGCGGCGCAGTCGCTCGCGCAGCGCATCACGTCCGCGCCCGACGGACTCGTGCAGTTCAGCTACGCCGCACGCGCCGGCGTCTGTGGAAATGGCCGCACGTACATATCCACCGGTCCGAATTCCTACATCGGCTCGTTCTACGGCAACATGAGCGACATCGCCCGCACCGATCCGTGCACCAATGGCCCGGTGCGCGTGGTACTGAACCGCGCCGGCCGCGAGGTGATCGACGTGCATACCTACGTCGGCCCGCTCGACAAGACGGCGGGCTCGACCGACCTTGGCACCGTGCCGGCACGCGATGCGGCGGAGTATCTGCTCTCCCTCGCCGCCAAGACCGACGGGCGGCCGGGACGCGACGCGATTCTCCCCGCCATGATCGCCGACAGCGCCGCCGTGTCTGCGCAATTGCTCGTCATCGCGCGCGACCAGAGCCGTCCGCGCGAGACGCGGCAGAGCGCGATCTCGTGGCTCGGCCGCGAGAGCGAGGAGCGCGCCAACGGCGGCTCGTCGCGCATGGCCGCCGCGCTCGCCGACATCGCCCGCGATGCCACCGACAACCAGCAAGTACGGCAGTCGGCGATGAACGTGCTGTCCCGCCTCGACCGCGGCGACGGAATTCCGGCGCTGATCGACATCTCGCGCGGCACCACCGATGTCTGGCTGGCGAAACAATCGATGGCGACGCTGGCGCGCTCGGGCGATCCACGCGCACGGACGTACCTCCGCACCGCCGCCGCCCGCGCCGATATCGGTGAGGACATTCGCGCGGCGGCCCTGCGCGGGATCGGCCGCGAGTACGCCACGAGCGAAGACGCGTCATTCCTGCGCTCGCTCTACCCCAAGCTCACCACCGACAACCAGCGCGAAGCGGTCGTCTCCGCGTTGGCCGAGATGGGTGGCGCGGAGAACGTACGCTGGCTCGGCTCCCTCGTGCGGGATGAGAGTGCCCCGATCAAGGACCGTCGTCGCGCACTGCAGACGCTCGTGCACGCCGGCGCGAGCTCGGCCGACCTGATCGCGCTCTACGATGCCAGTAGGGACCAGCAGCTCAAGGAGTCGTTGATCAACGCCTTCGTGCAGAACGGCGACAAGGCCTCGATCGACAAACTGATCACGATCGCCAAGACCGAAGAGGACCGCACGCTCCGCCGCAGATCGATCAGCTCGCTCTCTCGCTCGGAAGATCCGCGCGTGAAGGCGCTGCTACAGGAGCTCGTCGAACGCTGAGGCCGCAGATACTTCCTGGTTGAAACGGCAGCCGCAGATCAACGCAGATCAACGCAGATCAACGCAGATCAACGCAGATCAACGCAGATCAACGCAGATCAACGCAGATCAACGCAGATAAATTTCGAGAGGAGAGCCCCTCGCTAACTGGGAGGCACTGTCTTTTGGTTGTTGCTGTTCCCCTCAATCAGTTCAGAAGAGCAATAGCGCGATGTCGCCGTTCGTGCGCTCGGATCTATCTGCGAAAATCTGCGAAAATCTGCGGCCGCTTTTCGCCTTGCCGAGCAAAATCGGCGGCTCCGATGTCCGAGGATCGTTAACTGTTTACCAACATTGTGATCCGCGGCTCGTCACAGCTGTCAGGTTTTCGTCACAGTCCAGTGCATCTGGTCCCACGCATGTAGCTCTTGCGTTGTCCAACCGGCAGACTAGCGAGGGTCTGCACTCGACGTTGGATTCCGGGAGACGATGTGGCGACGCAGATGACGGTGACGGCCGAGACGGAGATCGACCCCTTCACGGCCGAACACGCGGCGGCTCTGCAGTTGACGGCCGAGATGCCCATCGCCGCGCGCGAGACCATGCGCTGGACTTGGCGCGGCATCCTGCTTCTCTTCGCCGCCTGGACCGGCTTCGGCATCTTTGGCGCGAACGAATGGTACGTGTTCATTCGCGTCACCGAAGGCAGGTCCGCGCTGTGGTGGAACCTGCTCAAGCTCACGCTGCCCGGATGCTGGCTCTACGCGCTGATGACGGTCGGGCTCGTGTGGTTGGTGCGTGCGTGGCCCATCACGCGCCGCACCTGGCTCAAGCGACTTCCGGTTTACGTTGTGCTCGGACTCGCCTCCACCTTCGCCGACGTCCTGCTCGACTACTGGCTGCAGCCGTGGGTCCGCCCGCGCCCGCGGTCGAGCTTCTGGGCGCTCTACATCAGCCAGT
Source organism: Gemmatimonadales bacterium (assembly GCA_038228795.1). GTDB lineage: Bacteria > Gemmatimonadota > Gemmatimonadetes > Gemmatimonadales > Gemmatimonadaceae > JALZAE01. Next base: position 122,051 of record JBBROY010000001.1, on the reverse strand, counting down.
TCGAGTTCAACTTCGCCATCTTCGCCGTCGTGACGGCCATCCGGCACGCCGTCGGCTACTACCATCAAGCGAAAGAGCGCCAAGTGCGCACGGCGCAGCTCGAAACGCAGCTCACGCGCGCGCAGCTCCAGGTTTTGAAGATGCAGCTGCAGCCGCACTTTCTCTTCAACACGCTCGGCGCGATTTCCGAGCTCGTGCATCAGGATGCCAACCGCGCGGACCGGGTCATCGCGCGGCTCGGTGATCTGCTGCGCTCAACGATCGACAACGTCCACAGCCACGAAGTCCCGCTGGCGCAGGAGCTGGACTTCGTCGAGGCGTATCTCGAGATCCAGCGCGCCCGCTTCGGTGACCGCCTCGTCGTCTGCACCGAGATCGCGCCCGATGTCCTCACCGCGCTCGTGCCGAGCCTCGTATTACAGCCGCTGATCGAGAATGCCATCATCCACGGCACCTCGGCGCGCGCCGGTACCGGACGCATCGATCTGCGCGCCCGTCGCGCCGGTTCGCAGCTCGAAGTGCGTATCGACGACAATGGTCCCGGCGTTCGAGCGCAAGCGGCCAAGCTGGCGCCGACCCGCGAAGGCATCGGGCTCTCGAACACGCGCGCCCGGCTGCGCCAGCTGTACGGCAATCAACAGCGGTTCTCGCTCTCCAATCGCTCCGAGGGCGGTGCCAGCGTGCTGCTCGTGATTCCCCTGCGGTTGAGCAGCGACTCGCCCTTCGCCGCTGTGGCGAGTTGAGTCCGGGGAAGCGCGACGTGCCCGAGATCACTGTTCTCATCGCGGACGACGAGCCGCTCGTCCGCCGCCGCATCAAGCGGCTGCTGGCGTCCGAGCCGGGCGTGGCGGTCGTGAAGGAATGTGAGAATGGAGTGGCGGCGATTGCCGCGGTGCGCGAGCGCAAGCCCGATCTCATGTTCCTCGACGTGCAGATGCCCGAGATCGATGGCTTCGGAGTGATCCAGGCGCTCGAGCCGCAACAGCTGCCGGTGGTCATCTTCGTGACGGCGTTCGACCACTACGCGCTTCGCGCGTTCGAGGTGCACGCGCTCGACTATCTGCTCAAGCCGTTCGATGCCGACCGTTTTCTTGCCGCCTTTGGTCGAGCGCGTGAAGAGCTCGCGCGCGATCAATCCGCGCGCCGCGGACGCCGCGTGCTGTCGCTCCTGGATCAACTCGGCCGCGACGAATCGTCGGCGATCTTGGCCGACCGCGCGATCGCCGGTGACGACGCGCGCGATGACGTACCGGCCTCCACGTATCCAGACCGCTTGATGGTGAAGGAGGGGGGCAGCCTCTTCTTCATCAAGGCGGGAGACATCGATTGGATTGAGGCGGCTGGCAACTACGCGCGCCTGCACGTTGGGCGCGAGGCGCACGTGATTCGCGAGACGATGCACGCGCTCGAAGCGCGCCTCAATCCGCGGCAGTTCATTCGCATTCACAGGTCGACGATCGTGAATCTCGACCGCGTGAAGGAAATGCAGCCGTGGTTCAGCGGCGAGTACACCGTGCTCCTGCGCGACGGACGTCAGCTCAAGCTCAGCCGTTGGTATCGCGAGCGGCTCGAGGAACGAATGGGACAGCGGTAGGATCCGTGTTTTTTGGCGCGTCAGGGCGCGTCAGGAAGATGTGAGAGCGGCCTTCCGCTCTGTGCGGGCCGTGCGCGCCTCCGTTACTTGTCAGTCATGCGCAACCGCGCGGTGCAGACGCATTCACGAATGGACCAGCCGGCGATCGGCGCGACGGCACTGCGCCTCGCCCTGATTCTCGTCCTGTGCGCGTCGGGCGTGTCGCTGTTGCTCCGCGCGAACCTCACGACGACGACTCGCGCCGAGCCGGTGATTCACCGCGCACCTCTCCCGCACACCTCGCGTCGCGGTCTCCGCCTCGCTGACAGCGCGGAATGGGATCCGGTGCTGTGGCGCTCCCGGTCGCACTGGCCGAGCGGGGCGTAAACTCGCGCGTCGGGCTGTGAGCAACCGATAAACAGCCTCGAAAACCGCGGCTGCTCGGTTGCGGGTGTTGTCTTGACCCGCGGCTGCGAACGTGATGTCCCTCTCCGCTGCATCTCGTCACAATTCGTTGGCGACACCTTGGCGCCGGGTGCACCGTACGCGTGTACGGCACCATCCGTCGACAACCGGTGTCTTCGACTAGTCCCCCAGTCTCAATTCATCTACCAGCCATGATCTTCGCCCCCAACAACGCGCATCGCGCCGGCGCCTTCGCCCCGCGTGACAGCCTTCGCCCGCGTTCCATCGTGCGTGTGGCGCTTCTGCTTCGTGATCCGGAGCTGTCCATGCGGCTCGGCGTTCAGCTCGTCCGGGCCGGGATGAGCGTCGAGATGCGCGGCGCCGACCCGGTCGAGGCCGAAGCCGCCCATCACACGGCCGATGTCATCGTGTTTGACCTCGACCTGGTGACCGGCGCCAATCCCGAGCTGCCGATCGGCCGCCAAGGATCCAACCGCCGAAGCCGCGTTCCGACGATCGCCGTTGCACTCCGACGCGAGGAAGGCGTGATCGCGCGCGCGCTCGCCGCCGGCGCCGATGATTGTATCGCGGCACCAATCGATGAGCGTGAGTTCGTGATGCGTGTTCGCGCGGTGATGCAGCGGAGCTGGAGCGGGCGCTCCGTGGCGCGCCGCCTCGAGCCGGTCGAGCGCTTCGGCGCCGTCGAGATCGATGTTGACGCGCGGGCCGTCCGTCGCCAGGGCCGCGCGGTCACGCTCCAGCCAAAGGAGCTCGACCTGCTCCTCGCCCTCCTCGCGCGCCGCGGCGCCGCTGCAACCCGTCTCGAGCTGATGGCCGAGCTTGGCGCCCGTCGCTTGAATCCGTCGAGCCGGGTGCTCGACACGCTCGTGTGCCGTCTGCGGGCCGAGCTCGAAGAAGAGCCATCGAGTCCGCGCCACTTGTTGACGGTGCCGAGATACGGGTATCGGTTGGCGGCGGAAGGATAGTCGGAGGGCGGGTCGCGATTGACTGACCACAAGCAAAGCGGCGAGTGAGGATCCTCTCTCACTCGCCGCTTTGTTTTCCAGCCGCGTACAACGGCCATCATTTACCAGCCGACATTCGCGGTTACGCGTTTCTATCAGTGCAACCAGCGGTGGCAAGCGGATTGTTCTGCTCGGCCTGCGGAACGAGGAAGTTCACGTCCGGACCGTAGCTCCCGCCCTTGAAGAACGCGCCCGTCGGGAAAACGGTCGCGGCACTACGGCTGTACTGCCGAATGAGACGGCGCAGGTCGCCCAACCGATGGCCCGTGCCGAAGAGCGAGAAGGCGCGTTCGCGGAAGAGCATATCCACACGCGCCGCCGTCGTGACCGGATCGACCAGTGGACCCAGTCCCTGCGCCGCGCGAGCCGCATTGATCTTGATGATGAAGTTCGCCGGCGTGCCACCGGTATTGATCGCGGCTTCGGCCTCGATCAAGCGGGCTTCGATGCCACCGGCAATCGTCACCGGCGACGTCTGGAGATAGCGCGTCTGCCCAACCCACGGCGTGCTCGAGTCAAATGAATTCCTGCCATCGGTTCTCGTCGGAACGCGCGGATCGGCGGCCGATACGAAGTTGAGACCATTCCCACCTTCGTTGTTGGCCACAACGTACCGCCGCTCGTTGTTGTTGAACTCCCAGATCGAGTTGTTGCCTGTGGTGATCGACTGGGTGTTCTGGTAGGCGAATCCCGTCGGCACCGTGGCCACCGCCGCCGCCGCGGCCGCGAACTGGCCGAGATTGATCAGCGCGCGACCCTTGGCGATGCGGGCGGCGTTCGCCTCGTTGCTGGTCGATGCCGCACCGATGACCGTCAGCGCGGAATCGGCGTTGTCGGCAGCCATCTGGAACGCCACCGCGTTGCTGACCGGCGCTCCATTGACGACCGTCCCTCCGACGAGCTCGCTGAACGGCATGCCGTTGCAGTAGTCCTCGCCGATCTGGTTATTGACGAAGCTGACGATGAAGAACTGCTCGCCGATCTCCAACGTGTTGCCGGCCAGGAATTGGCGTAGCAGCGGAATCGCCTGCTTCGCCGCCAGCCGCGCCCGATACAGCTTACGCGTCGCACCCTCGAGGTTCCCATTGGACGCTTGGACCTGGCGATCGTCCGTCTCGTTGCGCTCGACGAACGAATCGCCAGAGTTGAATTCATCGGCCAGCAAGCCACTGAACTGGAAGATCGTTTCGGCACCGGTGACGTTGGCGGTCGTGGCATCGGACAACCGCCCGAGCGCGCCGATCCGCACCGCCTCCGCGCCACTGGGCGAGGAGACATCGGACGGGTTGATAATGTCTGGGTCGTGAACGGCCAGCACACGATCGACGTTGCACGCCGCGAGCGCGGCGGCGACCGCCACCGCGGTCACGCCCGCGGCGACTCGACGGTCGCCGCGGAAGAGCTTTCTATGTCTCATGATGGTGCCTCAGAAGCCAAGGTTGAGTCGGATCACGAAGTACGACGGCGGAGGCGCGGTCTGGAAATCGGACGGAATGTCGGCCTCCGTCGTGAAGTTGCTCTCCGGATCGATGCCGGTGTACTTCGTCCAGACGTGCAGATTGCGGCCCGACAGCGTGAGGCTCGCACTGGTCGCGCGCACCAACCGCGCGATGCGCTCGCTCGCCGTGAGCGTCACCGACAGCTCGCGGAAGCGAACGAACGACGCATCTTCGAGGTAGCCGTCCTGCGTATGGCTCGCGTGGTCGCGCACGGCGACGGTTCGCGCCTGCTCCTTCAACGACGCGGTCGGATCCTGCAACCCTCTGCAGTTGAGGCGCGTCGAGCAGCGAATCCGCTCGGTGTCGTTGTCGAGCAGGTAGCCGCCCTTGTAGTCGAACAGCCCCTGCACGCGAATGCGCTTGTTGAAGAAATCAAAGCCGTTGGTCAGCACCGCCTCGTGCTTCGGCACCGACGATCCGCGGTAGACGAACGAGTCTCCCACCACCAACTCGTTGGCGGTGATAAAGCCGTCGTGATTGGCATCCGTGTAGCTGAGAATCGGCCGCTGCCAGTAGCCGTTTGCCGGGTAACCTTTGCGGTCCTGGTTCAGGAAGCCGAGGATGATCGGCGGTACGCCGGCGCCCAGCGACAGGACCTTGTTGCTGGTGGTCGATCCATTGAGCGTCACGTCCCACCCGACGCTCTTGCGATCCACCAGCTGCGTGCTGATCAGCCCCTCGAAGCCGGTGTTACGAACGGCGCCGATGTTGAAGAACTGTTGCGTACCGGTCGCGCCGGTGCCGCTGCCGTTCGACGGGGGCAAGATGCGCGCGATCAGCGCGTCCTTCGTTCTCTTGTTGTAATAGGTGAGCTGCATGTCGACGCGGCTGTTGAAGAACTTCGCGTCGAGCCCCGTCTCGAACTCCGTGCTCGTTTCGGGCTTCAGATTCGGATTGCCGAGCGCCTGGAACTGAATGCCAGGCGTATCCTGATCCTGGAAGCTGACGGCGCGTGGCGTGAAGTAGCGTAGCGCATCATTGGAGCCCGGTCTGTTCCCCGACGACCCGTAGGCCGCGCGCAGACGAAGCTGATTCAGCCACTGCCGGCGCGGGAAGAACGTCTCATCGGACAGAATCCACGACGCCGAGACCTTGGGGTAGTACGCGGCCTTGAAGTTCTGGCCGAAGGCGCTGTTGTCGTCGGCGCGCAGCGCGGCGGTGACGAATAGCCGGTCGCGGAAACCGAGCTGCTGCTCGACGAAGGCGCCCAGCGTTTTCGAGTAGGTGCTCGACTCATCGGCGGACTGTGTCGCGCCGGCGGTCACCGTTGTGGTGCCCGGCGGCAAGTTGACCGACGCCGCTCCGTTCCGCTCGAACTGCTGGTTGAAGTACTGCACGCCACCGGTCGTCTTCGTGCTCAGCCAATCACGCGGCTGGAACGAGGCGATGGCCGACCCATCGAGCGTGTACGTCGCGAACGTCGTACGGTTGTCGGTCTTGAAGCCTTGGCGGCTCGTGCCGAAGTCTGAGCAGTTGGCGTTGCGGCACAAGTCCGTATCGACGCGGCCGGTGTAGTCGACGCCGATGTTCGCGCGCGACGCCAGCCACGTGGTCGGACGCCAGCTCGGCGTGACGCTGCCAATAAAGCGGTTGATCCCCTGCGCGAACGTCTCCTGCATGATGTCGCCCGGGGTGAAGCGCCGCCATCCGTTGAGCGGCGCACCGGTCGTCGAAACGCCATTGGTACGGAAGCCGGGCCCGCCGTAAGCGTTCGACAGAATGCCCGTCGTGTTGTTGTCCGTCTGCGGCAGCGTCTGGCCGCTCGAGATGTACGCGGTCGATACCGAGATCTCGGCGTTGTTCGTCACCTGCACGTTGACGTTGCCACGCAAGTTCGAACGCGTGAGCGTGTTCGGGTGCAGCCATTCGTCGAGGATGCCGACGCCACTCGCCATCAGGCGATTGCGCTCGAAGGAGGGCATCTCGAGCACACCCGACTCGTTCTCGTGGGCGCCCGAAAAGAAAGAGCGTATCGCCTCGGTTCCGCCGCTCACCGAGAGACCGGCCTGCCTGCGCACGCCGTACTGGATCGGCGAGAGATCCGAGTGCTCGAACAGGTTGAACGTCTTGAGGCTGTCCGGCGTGCAGGTGCCGAGCGAGACGCGGGAGTTGAAGCAGTTGGTCGACGCCGCGCCGCTGGGCACCAGATGTCCGAAGCGCGAATACGCCGTTGGATACTTGTTGCGGTCGGTGACCACGCCACCTTCGCCGAAGGCCGTCCAGTGCGTTGAGCCGGAACGGCCGCGCTTGGTGGTGATCACGATCACGCCGTTGGCGGCGTCGGTGCCGTAGAGCGTCGCGGCCGACGGTCCCTTCACGATCTCGATATTCTCGATGTCGTTCGGGTTGATGTCATCGACGCGACTCGGCGTCGATCCGCCGATGCCAATCGACGTCGATCCCGTCGAGCTCTCCATCCGCACGCCGTCGATCACGTAGATCGGATCGTTGCTGAGCGACAGCGAGTTCGTGCCGCGAATGCGGACGCGCGCGCCGGTGCCGGTCATGTTGCCGGGCAGCACCTGGACGCCGGGTGTGCGGGCGACGAGCAGGTCGTTCATGTTGGCGATCGGCGAGGTTTCCACGAGCTTCGCCGCATCGATCTGACCGATGTCGTTGGCGACCTCGAGGCGGCGCTGCTGCGCGCCGCCGGCCGTCGTCACCACTTCATTGAGCTGTACCGCGGCCGGCTGCATCGCGAAGTCGAGCGTTGCCAAGCTGCCAGCCGGTACCGTCACCGGCTTCTTCTGTTCGCTGTAGCCGATGCGCAGCACGCGCACTTCCGCCGCGCCCGTGGGAACGCCGTGCAAGGTGTAGCGTCCATCCGTGTTCGTCGTGGCGACCACATTGCGACCGACCAGCACGACGCGCACTTCGGCGATTGGCTGCTGGCTCGATGCGTCGGTGACGCGGCCAGAGATCCCTGCCTGTGTCGTCGAAGCCTGCGCGCGAAGCGCGGGCGTTGCGAGCACCGCGGCCGCGAGCACCGCGGCCGTTCCGCTGCAAAACTGACGTACGTGACTCCATCTCATGTTGCTGTCCCTCGTATCTGGGGAAAGGACCGCGGCCTGCCTCCGCCGCATCGTGACCTGTGCTGCCCACACGCCGATCGGGGTGAGCCTCCTGCCGCTCGCTGGGGCGCTGCATCCGGGGAGCGGCTGGTTCCGGATGTCCGTGTAAATCGTGGTCAGCGAAGAGCACGAACGACCCCGCGAGAGCGGGGACGAGAGAGGGTAGGGGCGCCGTCAGCGAGGCGACAACGGTTTTGGGATGAAGCGCACTGCGGAGGGGCGAGCGGCACTTCAGCGCTCGGCGTGCGGCTAGACTCCCAGCCTCGCAAGTAGGGCGGCGGCGTGGCGGCGCGTGCGCGCCATCAGCAGTTGCTTGGTCGGCGGCGCCAACCTCCACGTCGCGACAAACGCACCCTTCCAGGTGCCGAGGTAGAACGCGCCGTCACCCGAACGCCGGGCATATCCCGCGGCGGCGTACTCCTCGTACTGGTCGAGCGCGTTGCGATTCAGGTAGGCGGCACCGTCCGAGGTGAGCTGCATCGGCACCCGGGCGGCGCCCGCGTGCGGACGCACGAGCGCATCGAGCGCGTGCGCGAGCCTCGCGGCACTGATCCCCGGAAAGCGTTCGATGACTCGCGTCGGGGCGTTCGGAAAGAGCTTCGGCAAGAGACCAGAGTCGCTGGCCGTGACGTTGCCCATGCCGACGAGATTCGTGAACACGTCGACCTGATGAATGCGGCGGCGCTGACCCGCCGCCACGAGGTCGGCCGACATGGCGAGCGCGCCAGTCGCGTCCGCCTCGCGCTCGAACAGCGCGATGTACGCCGTCCACCGCGCGTTGGCGTCGCGGAGCACACAGGCCGGCGAGAAACCGAGTGGGGCGAGCAGCTCGCCGGTCTCATCGAGATGCGTGCGCGCCCATCCCGGAATGTCGCTCAGCGCGATTCGGTCGTAGCGCGTGCCGACCGGAAAGCGGATCTTGCGCTTGGCCAGAATCGGTCCCAGCCACCACGGCGCGGTGACGGCGAGGACGATGGCCCAACCGCTGTTCGCTCGGTCGAGAAGCAACAGGGTCGCGACGAAGACGACGATGAACACCAGGATGCGTTTCACGCGCACAGAGATGGCGATGTCGCGCGCGATGCTCAATACCGCGCCGCTCGCCGCCCGATGCTCGTGACGCTGCGATCAAGCGTCGTTGAGGAGATCGAAGACAGGATCAAGTAAGAATTGTCCGGACGTCTTGTGCCGGCTCGTGCGTGGCGCGAAGCTCACCGTTGTGCGCCGAATCGCCATCGCTCTCGTCCTCGCCATCGCCGGCGCCGCGTGTTCTTCGCCGACTGCGTCCGTTCCTCAGCTGGGCGATGATGCGCAATCGTATGTGCCGGGCGCGGCGTGGCGAGTTGCGGATGCGGAGCGCGTCGGCATGGATGGCTCCGCCATCGCGCGTCTGGTGCAGCGCCTTCGGTCCGGCGCGTACGGGAATGTCGACGCCCTCATCATCGCGCGAAGGGGTTACATCGTTTCCGATGAGACGTTCAACGGATGGAACCGCGATTCCATTCATACGATGCAGTCGGTCACCAAGAGCGTAACGTCGCTTGTGGCCGGCATCGCCATCGCGCGGGGCGATCTCGCCGGAACCACGCAGCGCGTCGTCGACCTGTTCCCCGCCTATGCGCCCGTCGCCAATCTCGACGCGTACAAGCGCGTGATGACGGTCGGTGACATTCTCACCATGCGCACTGGATGGAACTGGAGCGAGACTGTCTACGCCGGCTCGCCGCTCGAGCTGCTCAACAATTCGACGAGCGACTGGATGCGGCTCGTTCTCGATTGGCCGATGCGTGAGACGCCGGGCACGCGGTGGGAGTACAACTCCGGCGGCGTGATCCTGCTCGGCGGCGGCATCGGGTTGGCCGCGCACATGAACGAGGCCGACTATGCACGGACGTATCTCCTTCGGCCCATCGGCATCACGGGCGACAAGTGGACGCGCGGCTATCCCGATCTGCTGCCGCATAGCGGCGGCGGACTATACATCCGCACGATGGACCTCGCGCGCATCGGCTATCTCGTGCTTCGGGACGGCCGGTGGGGGAGCGAGCAGGTCGTGCCCCAAGCATGGATGCGCGAATCCACCCGGCTCCAGGTGGCGAGTCCGCGCGCGTTCAACGCGCACGCGACCGATTACGGCTACCTCTGGTGGCTGCTGCCCCTCGACGGCGTGGGCGGACGTGAGCGCGCGCGCGATGATCTCATCATCACGGCCGCCGGCGCCAAGGGCCAGTGGCTGTTCGTCGTCCCTCGGTACGATCTCGTCGTCGCCGTCAACTCGACGATCGTCAACGGCAACGAGGGGTCGCCGATCGACCTTCTCTACAACGAAATTCTTCCCGCCGTGCGCTGAGGAGCAATTTTGATCGTCAAATTCGCGCATGCGCTGGCACTGCTGCTCGTGGCAACGGCCGCTCCGCCTCTGTGGGGACATCTTGCGGCCGGCCCGCATCTCGTTGGCTTCACGGTGCTCAATGAACGAGATGCGTCGCGGAGCGACTCGCTCGGCGAGGCGCGACGAGTCCAGGTCGGCGTGTGGTATCCCGCGCGCGCATCACGTTCGGCTCGGCATCTGATCTACGGCGACTACGTCGCCCTCGCCGCCTGCGAGCTCGGCGGCGAGTGCGTTGCCGAGCCCTATCGCAAATTCCTCGTCGAGAACGGCGTGGACTCGGGCGCGGCTCGCGCGTGGCTGTCGTCGCCGATGGGGGCGGTCCGCGATGCCGCGCACGCGAATGGCTCGTTCCCGCTGATCGTGATCGCGCAGGGCAACGGCAATTCGGCGCACGACCAGGCGATCCTCGCCGAGTATCTGGCCAGTCATGGATACATCGTGGCGACGACGCCGTCGCAGGCGCTGATTCCCGACAAGTCGAATGATGCCGAGGCAGTCCTGCCGAGGGTCGAAGCGCAGGCGGCCGACATCGAGGTGGCGATGCGCGCGGTACGGAAATCATTCCCGGTGCGCGGACGCGCCGGTCTGATTGGGCACAGCTTCGGCGCGCGATCGTCGTTGCTCGTGGCGGCGCGCGATTCGGCGATCGGCGCGCTGGTGAGCCTCGACGGCGGCATTGGCAACAAGCTCGGCAAAGAGTGGATCGACGGGGCGCCAGGATTCGACGCCGCTGCGTTCTCGACGCCAGTCCTGCATTTCTACGAGGAGATCGAGCCGCGTATCATCGTGCCGGATTTCTCGCTCCTGCGCTCGCTTGGTCGCGCCCCGGTGACACTCGTGCGTGTCGACAGTCTGCACCACATCCATTTCACGAGTCTGGGTATGGCGGTCGCGGTGATTCCAAAGTTCGCGGCCGGGCCGTCAAGTCCGCACGCGGCGGAAAAATACGAGGCCGTCGCGCGCACGACGCTCTCGTTTCTCGACGCGGCGCTTGCGCGGCGCCGGCCGCTGGTGAAGACGGATGGCCGGTATTTACGGGTCGACCGCCTCTCGCGTTAGAGAAATGACTGAGGACAACTGATCTTTGGCGCCACGTAGCGCCGTGTTCGGCTTCGCAGCGGCGGGCGACGCTTGCCCTACTTCGGTAGCGGTGCCGGCAGTGGTTGGATCACGCGCACGCCGTAACGCGCCGCCGGCAGTGGACGGAGCAGCCTGATGCGCGAGCCCGCCGGCCGCGCGGTGCGATTGGGCAGCGAGTTCAGGTAGCGCCACACGATGTCGGTGGCGTCGAGAATCTCGCCGCGCTCTCCCACTAGGGGCTCGACACGCGCGTCGGGCGCGATGCAGGTCGGACAGCCGTTGAGCGCGCGCGGCTCCGACGCGAACCAGAATCCGGCGACCGAGTACGTCGCGTGCGGGTCGAGCGGTGTGCCGCCAATCCGGATGTTCGACGCCCGCTGCCCCGAGGCGCGCGAGACGTCGAGGTCGAACGTCACGCCGCTGAACGCGTGCAACCATCCGCCGGTCCAGTTTCGGGGATCGGGATCGAACACCCCGGTCAGACAGCTCTCGATCACATCGCGAAGCTGCGCACCGCTCACCGCGCTCACCCGCGCCACCCGCCCGCCGATGGGAAGAAAATGATAGAGATCGCCCAGGGTAATCGGGCCGGCCGTCACCTGGGTGCCGTACCGAAATCCGCGCAGGATCGCCACGTCGGCGTGCGCTTCCGCGCGCATCGCATCGGCAATGAAATCGTGCGACGAGCCCTCGACCACCGCCGGCAATCGCTCATCGGAGAATCCGGCACGCTGGAGCGGCACGGCCGTGTAGCCGATCACCGAGTCGAGCGGCGCGCGCAATGGCGTGCCGTTCACCGGATTGCGCATCGTACCATTGAACGCGCCGCGCAGAAACGGCGCGCGCAGCTCGGCCACCTTTCGCGCGACAGCCGGCTCTTCATGCGTGCCCGCTCCGATCTCGTGCGATGTCCACGTCCATTTCATCACGCGCTTGCCTGCGACCTCGAGCACCAGCTCACCGACGGCGGCGCCATCCTGGCCTTCCTCCACGATGATCGTCCCGCTCTTCGCGACGATCGCGCGCTCGGTACGTTCGTGCATGTCCGCCGAGAGAATGACGTCGACGCCCGGATAGCTCTCGGCCATGCGGATATTGTTCGCCAGCTCCTGCTCCGATGTGACGACGACGAGGTCGACGCGTTTTTCATCGCGCAGCTCTCGTATCAGACGGGGCAGCTCGGCGTCGCCGGTCGTAAAGGCGAAACCTTTCGTGACGTCGGGCCCCATGATGCGCACGCCGCGCGTCGTCGTCAGCCCGATGATGCCGACCCGAAGTCCGCCGCTCTCGATCACCCGGTACGGCGGCAGAATCGCCGCCCCGCTCACCGAGCCCTCGTGCAAGTTCGCCGCGAGCTGATGCCAGTTCGCCAGCGGTGCGTGCGTCGCGTCGCCGACGAAGGTCTCGCGGAATCGCGCGGTGCCGTACGTGTAGTCCCAGTTGCCGGGCGTCGACGCATCGATGCCGAGCATGTTCATCGCGTCCACGAGAGCGCCGCCGCGCGTGAACAACGCCTCGGCCGACCCCTGCACGGCATCCCCGGTGTTGATCAACAACACCGGATCGCGATGCGCCGCTCGAATCGCGCGGATCTCGCCGGCGACGCGCGCGATGCCGCCAACGGTCTTCCCCGGTCCACCGCGCACATCGGGACGCGGCACGAGATGGCCGTGCAGATCGCCGATGTGAACGAGTGTGATGCTCCGTGCCGGCTCCTGGGCAAGGAGTGTTGATGAACAGAGGAGCGCGAGAAAAGGCAGCATCGAATAGGTCGTCCGTCTCAATCTTTGATCTTGAGCACGCTGACGACAGATGACCAATGCCCGTTACTTAGCGATTGGTAGCTCAGTGCGCTTTCTCCAATCTTCATACGATCCATCGTACAGGCGAACATCGTAGCCGATGTACTTCGCCGCGAGATACAGCAAACTGCCTTGCATTCCGATGTGGCAGTACGTCACAACCTGCGAGCCCGGCTTCACCCCGGCCGTCTTGAACATCTCGGCCAGCGCCTCTCTGCTCTTGAACGTCCCGTTCTCGTTCAACACGGAGGTGAACGGAATGTTGAGCGCGGTCGCGACGTGGCCCTGCCGTGGCTCGGTGTCCATCGTGTGCGTCGCGTTGTAAAACTCCGGAGCGCGGGCGTCGAGAATCGTAACGGTCGGCGAGTGAAGGTTGGCGTTCACGTACTGCGCGTCGACCACCACGTTCCGAAGATGCGGCGTGATCGTGCCGCGCGCGACGGTCGGAGCCTCGATGCTGATCTCGCGGCCGTCCGACTTCCACGCGGCGAGTCCGCCGTTGAGCACCGACGTGCGCGCGGAGAGCCCGAGGTAGTCGAGCGTCATGTACAGCCGTCCGACCGACACGCCGCCGCCGTAGATCACGATGCGTGAATCGTTCGACACGCCGAGCGCCTCGAGCGCCGAGTCGAGTTGCGGCACCGGATGCAGCTCGCTCGTCAGTCCGTTGTGCTCGCCGGCGATCTCTGAGAAGAGCAATCTGCGCGCGCCGGGACTGTGCCCGCCGTCGTAGTCCTTCGCCTGCCCCACCACGTGGATGAGAACGAGCTTGGGCTCGGCAAGCCGCGACGCGAGCCACGCCGGCGAGACGAGCAGCGAGTCAGCGGACTGCGCGTTGGCTGGCATGCGCGGCACGCACGCGCTGGCGAGCATAGCGGCCGCGGTGGCGCACGAAACAATAGAGCGAGAAATCATGATGAATGTCTCCTGAAGGATTCAGCTGCTGCGCAACGCGAGGATCGGATCGATGCGTGTTGCCCGGCGCGCCGGAACGAGGCACGCCATGAGCGCGACGCCGGCCAGCACGACGAAGACGCCGGCGAAGGTGACGAGGTCGGTGGGGCCAATGCCGAAGAGAATGCCCGACATCAGCCTGGTGAGCGCGATCGAGGCGAGCACGCCGATCACCAAGCCGACCAATACCAGCCGCATCCCCTGGCTCACGACCATCGCCAACACCTCGCCGCGCTCGGCGCCGAGCGCCATGCGAATGCCGATCTCGTGCGTGCGCTGGCCGACCGTGTAGGCGATGACTCCGGCCCGTCCGGTGGCGGTGATCACCAGCGCGAGCACGGCGAAGATGCCGAGCAGCGTCGTCATCACGCGCGGCGATGCCAGCGCGTTGTGCCGCAGCGCCTGCATCGTGTTGATCCCGTACACCGGTTGATTCGGATCGAGCTGGTGGACCGCGTCGATCACCCGACGCGCGAGCGCGTTCGGATCACCCGTCGTTCTAATGAGCAGGTTGGTGCCGATCGACCGGCTCCGGTTCTGCTCGAAGGGGACGTACATCTCGTCGAGCGCGGCCTTGTCCAAACCGTCCTGACGGACGTCGCCGACCACGCCGACGACTGTCACCCAGCTCCTGCCTTTGTCGCCGGAGACGCGCGCCCCGATGGGGTCGCTGCCGGCGAAATAGTGCTTGGCGAGCGACTGGTTGATCAACACCACTTGCTGGGTCTCGAGACGATCGAGGTCGGTGAGCGGACGGCCGCGCAGCAGCGGAACACCCAACGTCTTGAAATATTCGGGGGTGGCGCGATGGAAGTCCGCGATGCGCGGCGCGTCGGTCGCGCCGGCCGGCTGGCCTTCGATGTCGAACGTGAAGGTGAAGGGGCCGGACTCGTTGAGCGGAAACTTGTTCGCCATCCCCGCGCTTTTCACGCCGGGCATCTCCTTCACCGCCGCCAGCAGCTGCGTGAAGAAGGGGTTGGTCTTCTCGCGCGTGTCGTACTTGGTCCAGTTGAGATCGATGCGCGCCGTCAGCACGTTCTCGACGTCGAAACCTGGATCGACCCGCTCGAGATTGACCAGACTGCGCAGCATGAGTCCGGCGCCGATGAGCAGCGTGAAAGCGACCGCGACCTGTGAGATGATCAGCGCGCCGCGCAACCGCAGGCGGCTCGTCGATGCCGTGGCGCTGCTGGTGCCATCCTTGAGCGCGTTGACGAGGTCGCCACGTGCGGGCAGCGCCGGCAGCAAGCCCAGCACGATGCCGGTGAGCAGCGATGCACCTAGCGCGAACGCCAGCACCGTCCCGTCAATCGAGATCTCGGCGGCGCGGGTCGTCAGCCGCGCCGCGAACGACGTCAGCAGACCCAGCGTGCCCCAGGCGATGAAGAGGCCGGTGAGACCGCCGACCAACGCGAGCAGCGTGCTCTCGGTGAGAAGCTGTCTCACGAGTCGTCCGCGGCCGGCGCCCAGCGCGGTGCGCACCGCGATCTCGCGCTCGCGCCGAAGCACGCGGGCGAAGGTCAGGTTCGCCACGTTGGCGCAGGCGATGAGCAGCACGAGGCCGGCCGTCGCCAACAGCACCAGAAATGTCGGACGGGCCCGGCTGGTCAACGCCTCGCGCAGCGACGTCGCTTGCAGCGTCAGTCCCTGCGCGGCCGGATACTCGTTGGGATATTCGGTGTGAAGCCGGGTCGACAGACCGGCCAAGTCCTTCTCGACGCTGGCGAGCGAGACGCCAGCCTTCGCGCGCGCGAACGCGCTCGTCATCCGACGATCGCGGATCGTTTGCATCGCGGGCGTCGAGCGGAACGGACACGACGAGATCGGCATGTAGACGTCGTTGTTGTCCGGATACGCCGGAATCGGAGGCAACACGCCGACGACCGTGTGCACCTTGTCGTTCATCACGAACGTCTTGCCCACGATGGCGGGATCGCCGCCGAGCGCGGTCTTCCAGAACGAATTGCTCACGATGAGCAGTGCCGGCGCGCCCGGCTGATCCTCGCCCGGTAGAAAGGAGCGTCCGAGGATCGGCGACACGCCCATCATGTTGAAGTAGTGAGCCGACACAACGCCCGTCTGCACGCGCCGCGGTTCGCCGCGGCCGTAAAGGTTGAACGACATCGAGTGATACTCAGCTACGCCATCGAGCGTATGCGTCCGGTGCGCGAGGTCAGCGATCTCGACGTTCGAGAAGCCGACGTGCGGAAGATTCAGCTTCGCCGATGGCTGATGCAGCTCGAGGAGCCGGTCGCCGCCCTCGTACGGCAAACGGCGCAGCAGCACGCCGTTGATGACGGAGAAGATGGCGGTGTTGGCGCCGATGCCGAGGGCGAGCGTGAGGATCGCGGCGGCGGTGAAGCCGGGCGTCTTGCGCAGCGTGCGGATCGAGTAGGCGATGTCCTGCCGCGCATCACGGAGCGTTTCGATGAAGGCGCGGCGACGCGCGCGACGCATGTCGGGCCCGACGAGCTGGGACTCGATTGCCTGAACGTCGCCGAACACGCGCTCGGCTGCCCGCCGCGCGTCCTCAGGCGACAGGCCGCTCTCGATGAACTCGCGCGTCCGCATCTCGAGATGGAACGCGATCTCGCTCGTGACGTTGCGCGGAACGCTCTTGACGCCGCGGTCGAGCCGGAAGAAGCGCTTCATGGTGACCTCGGTGACCTCAGGCGTTTGAAACGTGCAGCGCGGCGGAGACCGCGCGGGCGTAGCGGTTCCAGCGATCGACTTCGGTGCGGAGCTGCCTGCGGCCGACGGCGGTGAGCGTGTAGTACTTGGCTTCGCGGCCAGTCTCGGACAGGCCCCAATCCTCTTTGAGCCATCCCTTTCGTTCGAGCCGGTGGAGCGCCGGGTAGAGCGCGCCCTCCTGCACCTGCAGCTCCTGGCTCGTCGTCAGGCGAATCCAGCGCCCTACGCCGTAGCCGTGCATCGGCTGGCAGCTCACGGCTTTGAGAATGAGGACGTCGAGCGTCCCGGTGTACAGATCGCTACCCGCCATGGGATCTCCGATACCTAAGTGAGCAATGGGTACGGAGCATGGTGTGGGCGCGACACCTAAGTCGTCAAGGGGTCGTGCCAAGTGCGAAGGTCAGCGGCCCGTCAGGGGTCGGCGATCGGCGATCGCCGATCGTGCGTCGGACGGCGAGCCGTCGCGCGTCGGGCTGGCCGAGTCTAGGCTTGCGATTCCGACACCCAGCCGTACCATCGCTGGTGTCGGCGTTCCAACCCCCACCCGCACTTCCCAGCCCCCCAGCCCCCACCTCATGCGCTCCCTCCTCCTGCTCGCCCTCCTCCCGCTCGCGCTTCCAGCCCAGGACAGCGCCGCCGCGGCCGCCGCGAAGGGTCAAGCCGCGCGCGCCGACTTCGAGGCGAAGCTCAACTACCAGCGCGGCGCGATCACGCTTCGCGGTGGGCTGGCGACGCTGACGGTGCCGAACGCGTTCCGCTATATCGATGCCGATCAGGCCGCCAAGGTGTTGCGCGCGTGGGGAAATCCGCCTGGGGAGAAGACGCTGGGAATGATCTTTCCCGCGGATGTCGGTCCGGTCTCCGATTCCGCTTGGGGCGTCGTGATCGGCTTCGAAGAGAACGGGTACGTGAAGGACGACAGCGCCGAGTCGATCGACTACGCGAAGAAGTTGCAGGAGATGCAGACACGCGCGCGCGCAAGCAACGACGAGCGCGCCAAGGGCGGATACGCGACCGTGGAGCTGCTCGGCTGGGCGACACCGCCGCACTACGATCGGGCGACCCACAAGATCTACTGGGCGAAGGAGCTCAAGTTCAGCGACTCCGAGGATCACACCCTCAACTACGACACACGCGTGCTCGGCCGGCGCGGCGTGCTCGTGCTGAGCGCGGTGTCCAGCATGGCGCAGCTGCCACGCGTCGAGCACGACATGCAGCAGGTGCTCGGGTTCGTCGAGTTCAATGACGGCAACCGCTATGCGGACTACCTGCCGGGCAAGGACAAGGTGGCCGAGTACGGGATTGGCGCGCTGGTGGTCGGAGCGGTGGCGGCCAAGGCCGGCTTCTTCAAGCTGCTCATCGCCGGAATCCTGGCGCTGAAGAAAGTGCTGATCATCGCCGCGGTCGGCGCGTCCGCCTGGCTCAAGAAGTTTTTCGGCAACAAGAGCAAGACCCCGTCAGCCGCGAGCGAAACGCCGAAAAGCTGACAGTTGAAAGGATTCATGCCAGTTGAGAATGGCAACGACGATGACGTAACGACCGGCGAGAGATGACAGATGACTGGTCTATCGCATGGACGCGAGAGCGCACTGGATCCATTCGACGAGATCGGGATCGTCCGCGATCGCGTCCCCGCTGACGACGAGCCAGGTACTCATCGGCCGCTCGCCATCGGGCGCGAAGGGACGAACGCCGGGCTTGCTCGCGAGCGTCGCGTACTCTTCGCGCCGCGCCTTCACGATCAGCTCGTCGCCCCACACGATCGCGAAGGTCGTTTTGCCCGCGAGGAAGCCCCGGCCGCCGAAGACGTTCTTCTGCCGGGTCGCACGCTGGTGTAGCTGGGCGAGGGCGTCGGCGACGCGCGCCACGAGTCCAGCATCGTACGCCATCAGTGAAAGACGATGCCGATCGTCACGGGAACGAATCGCGCCGCCTTCGTCACACCGGCGCCTGGGCTCACGCCGAATACGTTGTGCCACCGCGCCTCGATGAACGTGCCGAATCCGGGCACGTCGATCGCCAGACCGCCGCCCGCGTTCAGGCCGAAGCGGGTCGAGGTCGTGGTGCCGCTATCGAAGCTGGAACAGAGCGCCTGGCACCCGTTCCGGAAGCGCATGTTGTACGCGCCGACTCCGCCAATCGCGTAGGGCCGCACGATGCTGGTGCGATCGCCGGGATATATCCACACGGCGTCGAGCGTCGCCATGACGATGGTGTTGTGCGTCGACACCGTCGCGGTCCCCAGCGCGAGGTCCTTGCTGCCCGGCCTCTGAAAACTCGCGTCAGCGCGCATGCTGACCGGGAAGCTCGGTGGCATCCAACCGGCGAGCACCCCCGCGCTCCAGCCGGTACTGGTGACGTCGCCATACACGCCCGCCGGAATCGTGACGCCCCCAAGGAGTCCGACGCTCCACGTTGGTGGCGGGCCGCCGGCGGATTGCGCGCGCGGCGCCGAGCTCACACAGATTGTCGCGCCGATGATTGCCAGCACGCTCGCGCATTTCATAAAAGCGTCTCCTACTAGGTGATTCAACGACGAAGGCGCTCGTAGCTCCGATGCGTCGAAATACAACACGCATGACGGACGCCGGTCCCAAATATTTTTCCAGCTACGCGTTCCAGCCAGATGCCACGACGCCGGACCGCGCGCGAGCGCAATCCGGCGTCGAGGCACTACGAGCACGCCGTGCTACGGATGAAAGGTGACGCCAACCGTGACGGGAATCATGTTGAAGGAGCTGCCATTGGTGAGCACGCTATTGTATCGCGCCTCGACGAACACGTCGAAGCCGGAGAGGCCGACCTTCACGCCGCCACCGGCGTTGTACGCGAACTTCGTGGTCGAGCTGCCGCTGCCGCCACCGAGGTTGGCGAGACCGATGCCGGCCGTGATGTAGGGCGAAAAACCCGAGCCTTCCATTGGGAAGGAGAACATCCCGTTCAGGTTGCCACCGAACGAGTGGACCGTGCCGCCGCCGCCCTTGGACCCGAAGCTGTTGTACAGCGCGTCCACGCGAAGCCCGAACGGAATCATCGAGACGTCGAAGCCGACCGCACCCATTGCGTTCCAGCCGGTATTGAGACCGTTGCTGAAGTCGCCGGTGATGAACGTGCCGCCACCGCCAAGGCTGACCGCCACGCCGCTCTTCGACGCGGACGTCATCGCGCCCTGCGCCTGTGCTACGCCCGCGAATGCCAACGCGGCGATCGTCAAGAACGCACGCTTCATGAACTGCCTCCCTGATGGAGTGAGGAAAGACCGCTGGAAATCTGAACCCACTTACGTCCCGCTTATGTACGCATGACGCACGAAGCCGGATTCGCGCAAGCGAACGCCCGGCCGCGCCGAAAATACAAAATTCGCGGCGCGTTTGCAATCGATGGCAGCTCTCGGCGCTCATGTCGCCAGCCCACTGGCGTCGGCACACGGCACGCCACAACGTGATGCGGTCAACGCGCGTAAGTCTCCTGCGGCTTCCACCGCACGCGCGCCTGGCGGCGCCGTCCTTCCCGTCACCATCGGATCGCAGATGCCCATCACGTCCCGGACCGCACATCGACTCGCCGCGACGCTTGTCGTCATCGCACTGCCGTTCGCGCACGCCAACGCGCAAAAGATCACGAGTCCCAAGGAGCAGTTCGGCCACGACATTGGCGCCGACTACCAGCTCGTCAACTACACGCAGCTGCAGGAGTACTGGCAGAAGCTGGCCAAGGAATCGAATCGCGTGAAGCTCGAGCGCGTCGGCACCTCGGAGGAGGGGCGGCCGATGTGGACGATGGTGATCTCGTCGCCGGAGAACATCGCCAAGATCGACCACTATCGCGACATCTCCAGCAAGCTCGCCCACGCCGAAGGTTTGACCGACGACCAGGCGCGGGAGTTGGCGAAGGAAGGCAAGGCGGTGGTGTGGATCGATGGCGGGTTGCACGCGACGGAAGTGCTCGGCGCCCAGCAGCTGATCGAGACGGCATATCAACTGGTGAGCGGCACCGATCCGGAGACGATGCGCTTCCTCAACGACGACATCGTGCTCTGCACGCTCGTCAATCCCGACGGCATGGAGCTGGTCTCCAATTGGTACATGCGCAATCCGGATCAGACCAAGCGAACGATGTCGGCGCTGCCGCGTCTCTACCAGAAGTACATCGGGCACGACGACAATCGCGACTTCTACATCGCGAACCAGAGCGAGACGCGCGCGGTCAATCACGTGCTGTACAACGAGTGGTATCCGCAGATCGTCTACAACCACCACCAGACGGGACCGGCCGGCGCCGTCATGTTCGCGCCGCCCTTCCGCGATCCCTTCAACTACAACTTCGATCCGCTGGTTCCGATGGAGCTCGACCTCGTCGGCGCCGCGATGCACTCGCGCTTCGAGGCCGAGGGGAAGCCCGGCGTCACGATGCGCTCCGGCTCGAGCTACTCGACGTGGTGGAACGGCGGACTGCGCACGATGGTGTACTTCCACAATCAGATCGGCCTGCTGACCGAGACGATCGGCAGCCCGACGCCGCAGGACATTCCGTTCGTACCGCAGAACATCCTGCCGCGCGGCGATCTGCCATTCCCGATCACTCCGCAGACGTGGCACTTCCGGCAGTCGATCGACTACTCGATCACCGCGAACCGGGCGGTGCTCGACATCGCCTCGCGCTACCGCGAGCCGCTGCTCTACAACTTCTATCAGATGGGACGCAACTCGATCGCGCGCGGCAGCAGGGACACGTGGACGGCCAGCCCCAAGCGGATCCAGGCGGTGCTCGATCAGGTGGCGAAGGATCGCGCGGCGACATCGGCCGGCGAGGGGTCGGGTCGCGACCGTACGCAGCTCGCACTCAATCCCTTCGGCGGCACGGTGCCGGTGAAATACTTCGATCTCCTGCGTCGTCCCGAAGACCGCGACCCACGCGGCTACATCCTGCCCAGCAGCCAGGCCGATTTTCTCACGGCCACAAAATTCGTCAACGCGCTCATCCGTGCCGGGGTCAACGTCGACCGCGCCACAAGCGCGTTCGTCGTCGCGGGCAAGAACTATCCGACGGGCAGCTACGTGATTCGCGCGGCGCAGGCGTTCCGCCCGCACGTGCTCGACATGTTCGAGCCGCAGGATCATCCGAACGATCTGACGTATCCGGGCGGCCCGCCCAAGCCCCCGTACGACAACGCCGGTTGGACGCTCGCCTATCAGATGGGCGTGCAGTTCGATCGCATCCTCGATGGATTCGACGCGCCAACCGAGCGCATTAAAGACCTCACCAAGGCGCCGGCTGGCACCGTCGCGCGCTCGGGCGGCGGCTGGCTGCTCAGCCACGCCACCAACGACGCCTTCATCGCCATCAACCGCCTGCTCAAGAACAAGGATGATGTGTACTGGGTGAAGAACGCCTTCACCGCCAATGGAAAATCATATCCGCCCGGTACGCTCTACATCGCCAGCCATGGCTCGACGATGGGGACGCTGCAAACACTAGCCACGGAAAAGGGCCTCTCCTTTGACGCGGCGGCCGGCAAACCTGCCGGCGATGCGATGAAGCTCAAGCCGACGCGCGTGGCGCTCTGGGACCAGTATGGCGGCTCGATGCCGAGCGGGCACGTGCGGTGGCTGCTCGAGCAGTACGAGTTCCCCTTCGACGTGGTATATCCGCAGACGTTCGACGCAGGAAATCTCTCGGCGAAATATGATGTGATCGTCTTCGTGGGCGGCGCGATCCCGGCGCAGGATCGCGCGGCCGGCGGCGGCGGTGGCGCCGGCGGTGACAACGGTGAGCGCTTCGGCGGCCAGCCCAAGCCAGAGGACATCCCCGCGGAATTCCGACCGTGGCTCGGTACCATGACGGTGGCCAAAACGGTGCCGCAGATCCGCAAGTTCATCGAGGATGGCGGCACGGTGCTCACGATCGGGTCCAGCACCAACCTGGCGTATCACCTTGGCATTCCGGTCGAGAACGCGCTGACGGAGATGATGAACGGCCAAGAGCGTCCATTGCCGCGCGAGAAGTTCTACGTACCGGGATCGGTGCTCACCGCGCGCGTCGACAACAGCTTCCCCATCGCTGCCGGCGTCGGCGTCAATGGTCACGTCGACGTGTTTTACGACAACAGTCCGTCATTCCGCTTGAAGCCCGAGGCCGGGATGAAGGGCGTCCGCGCGGTCGCCTGGTTCGAGAACGCACACCCGCTGCGCAGCGGATGGGCGTGGGGCGAGGCGTATTTGGATCAGGGTGTCGAAATCGTCGACGCGCCGTTCGGGAAGGGGCACGTCTACATGTTTGCCCCGGAGATCACCTTCAGAGGCCAGCCACACGGGACGTTCAAGTTTCTGTTCAACGGTATCGTGTTGGGAGGTTCGTCTCAGGGCGGAGCAAGTAATCTGACAACCGAACCGTGAGAGAAGGGCAGATGTCAGACGTCGGATGTCAGATGTCGGTGACAGCGCACCGTTGCTGCCGTCCACTGACATCTGACCTCTGACATCAGCTCGCCATGTACGACGCTCTCGTCGTGGGTCTCGGCGCCATGGGCAGCGCCGCTGTCTACCAATTGGCGCGCCGCGGACTTCGCGTGTTGGGAGTCGATCAGTTTTCGCCACCTCACCAACTTGGCTCCACTCACGGCCGCACTCGCATCATCCGCGAGGCGTACTTCGAGCATCCATCGTACGTGCCGATCGTGCAGCGTGCCTACGAGCTGTGGCATGAACTCGAGCGGGAGTGCGGCCGCGAGCTGCTGATCACCACCGGCGGCCTGATGATCGGCGCCGAAGACTGCGAGCTCGTCGCCGGCGCACGACGGAGCGCCGAGCAGCATGGTCTCGCCCACGAGCTGCTCTCGGCCGGCGACGTGCGTCGCCGCTATCCCGGGCTCGAACCGGCACGCGAGATGGTGGCGCTGCTCGAGCCGCGCGCGGGCATTCTCCTTCCCGAGCTTTGCGTCGCCGCCTACCTCGACCTCGCCCGCGCCGCCGGCGCAGAGCTTCGCACCAACGAACGCGTGCTAGGGTGGGAAGCAGACGAGAAGCGGGCGGTCGTACGGACGGCGGCCGGCACGTACGAAGCCGCGCAGCTCGTGCTCGCGGCCGGCCCGTGGTTGCCCGGATTGTTGGACCGCCCCCCACGACTCACCGTCGAGCGCCAGCTCTTCCACTGGTACGAGCCGCGAGACCATCGCGAGTGGTTTGCGCCGGCCACGATGCCAATCTCCCTATGGGAAGATGAGCAGCACCGTATCTTCGCCGCCTTCGCCGATGTCGGCGACGGCGTGAAATTCGGCATCCATCACGAAGGCGAGATCACCACGCCCGATACGGTTAACCGCCGGGTCACCACCGAAGACGACGAGATGATGGGCGCACTGGTTCGGCGCTTCATGCCGAGCGCGTTCGGCACGCTGCGCGAGTCGCGCGTGTGCCTCTATACGAATACCCCCGACCACAACTTCATCATCGACCGCGATCCGAGCGGCGCGCTGATCGTGAGCCCGTGCTCGGGGCACGGCTTCAAGTTCGCCAGCGCAATCGGGGAGATCGTGGCGGATCTCGTCGTCGACGGGGCATCGCGTTTCGATCTTTCGCTCTTCGCGGCGAACCGGGCCGCGCTGCAAGTCTAGAGAAAGGCAATAAAACCAAACCGCAGATTTCACAGACTGAAAATCTGTGCAATCTGTGCAATCTGCGGTTTCTCGTACGGCTCGTTGCATGAGACGCGTGACGCCCTCATGGCGCCTCGCGGGCGGGCGCCGGCATATTGGCCCGCATGAGCCGCCTCAAGCGCATCGTCTCGCACCTCACCTTTCAGGTACTGCTCGCCATCTCCCTTGGTGTCGTCCTCGGCGTCATCGCGCCGGGCACCGCCAAGCAGATGAAGCCGATTGGCGACACCTTCGTGAACCTGGTGAAGATGGTCATCGCGCCGATCATCTTCCTCACGATCGTGCTCGGCATCGCCAACATGGGCGACCTGAAAAAGCTGGGGCGCGTCGGCGGAAAGGCGCTGCTCTACTTCGAGATCGTGACCACCTTCGCGCTGGCCATCGGCATCATCGTGGTCAACGTCATCAAGCCTGGCGCGGAGCTCGATGCCACCACCTTGGCGGTCGGCGACGTCTCGCGCTACGCCACCGCGGCGCAGAAGATGTCGGTCGTCGACTTCTTCATGCACATCGTGCCCCAGAGCGTCGTCGGCGCCTTCGCCGAGGGCGACATTCTCCAGGTGGTGTTCATCGCGGTGCTGTTCGGCATCGCCATGGCCGGGCTCGGCGAGCTGGCCCAGCCGCTGACGCGCGTGCTCGAGGTCATGTCGAAGATCTTCTTTCGCATCGTCTCGATCGTCATGCGCGTGGCGCCGATCGGCGCGTTCGGCGCCATGGCGTATACGGTCGGCAACTTCGGGCTGCGCACGCTGCTGCCGCTCGGCAAGCTCATGCTCTCCGTGTACACGACGATGTTCCTGTTCGTGTTCGTCGTGCTCGGGCTCATCGCGCGCGCCTACGGTTTCAGCATCTGGAGGTATCTCAAGTTCATCCGCGAGGAGATCGTGCTCGTGCTCGGCACCTCATCGAGCGAAGCGGCGCTGCCAGGCATCATTGCCAAGATGGAGCGCTTCGGCTGCGCGAAGCCGGTGGTGGGCCTGGTGATTCCCGCCGGCTACTCGTTCAACCTCGACGGCACGTCGATCTACCTCTCGATGGCCGCGATCTTTCTGGCCCAGGTCTACCACGTCCCGTTGACGATTTCCCAGCAGATTGGCGTGCTCGCGATTTTGATGCTCACCAGCAAGGGGGCTGCCGGCGTCACCGGCTCGGGTTTCATCGTACTCGCATCGACGCTGAGTGCCATGCAACTGGTGCCGATCGGCGGCATCGCACTGCTGCTCGGCGTCGACCGGTTCATGAGTGAAGCGCGCGCGATCGTCAATCTGATCGGCAACGGCGTGGCGACGATCGTAGTAGCGAAGAGCGAAGGGGCGTTCGATGAAGAGCAGAACCGCATCGCACTATCGAGCGATGGGGCGTCGGCACCGTGAGGCGCCGCACGCCTCTCGCTACGGCTTCTGTCCCGCCGCGATTGGCATCGCAAGCCCACCGGCTGTCGCCGGCCGCACTGCATTCCGCGCCGGAGCGTCGCCCCACACGTCGTTCGCCTCGTTGAAGTCGGGCACATCCGGATCCGGCCACAGCCGCGCCCCGACGACCTTCGCCTTCACCGTGATCACCGCCTCGTACTTGTCCGTGTGCGCCCAGATATCCACCGGAAAGCGTACATCCAGCGACGAGCCGTCCGCGAGCTTGAGTCGCATCTCGACCGGGAAGGGGATGCTCGTGAGCCGCCTGAGGGAAACCTTCGCCACGTGCTCTCCCGCCGACGTCGTTGCGTTGTCGACCGACTCGATGCCGATGTCGAGCACGTCGTCGCCATACCAGAAGGCGCGCCAGTACCAGGCGAGCTCCTGGCCCGACACGTTCTCGATGGTGCGGAACCAATCACCGGGCGTCGGATGCTTGAACGCCCAGCGCCGCACGTACTCGCGCATCGCGCGATCCATCACCTCGCGTCCGACCACGTGGTCGCGCAACAGCAGCATCACCATCGCCGGCTTCTGATAGGCGAGGGAGCCGAGGGCGGCCTGGTCGATGTGGTCGGGCGCCGTCATGAGAGGGGCGCCAATGCCGGCCTGGCGCACCTCACGCCACGCGGCGATGTACGAACCGGCGTTGTCCATCCCCTTGGGCCACGCAGCGGGATCACCACCGTAGCGCCGCTCCTGCGAGAACGTATTGATGTACGTGTTGAATCCTTCATCCTGCCATGCATACCGCCGCTCGTTGCTGCCGACGATCATCGGGAACCACTCGTGGCCATGCTCGTGATCGTTGGTGCGGAACACATCGCCCGCCACCTGCGAGTTCGTGTAGCCGTCCATCACGAACATCGGATACTCCATCCCGGCCACCGGACCGGCGACGCTCGTCGCCTGCGGATATGGATAGGGGAAGATGAGCTCCGAGTAGGTGCGCATCGTCCACTGATTGTTCTCGGCCACCTGCGTCCATTCGCGTCCCGCTTTCGGCCACTGGTAAAATGCTTGGCAAAGGATGCCGTTCCAGCTCGTGGCATCCCAGCGAAAATCGGGGGCACCGGCCCACGCGACGTCGCGCACGTTGCGCGCGCGAAAGCGCCACGTCTTGGTGCCCGCTGTCGGCATCGCCCTGGCTTCGCTTTCTGTTATCACCTGCACCACGCTCGCCGACTTCGATGCGCGCTCGACCCGCGCGCGCTGCTCGGCGGTGAGCACATCGGCCGCGTTCTCGAGCGCGCCGCTCCCGGCGATCACATAGCCCGCGGGCGCGGTGACCGAATAATCGATGTCGCCGTACTCGAGGTAGAACTCGCCCTGGCCGAGATACGGATCGGTGTTCCAACCGCGCACGTCATCGAACACCGCCATGCGCGGATACCACTGCGCGATTTCGTATAGAGCGCCCTCGCGCGCCATGCGGTCGCTGCCATGCTCCGGCACGTTGAACCCGTAGTCGATGACGATCGTCGTCTTGCCGCCGCGCGGGGCAATGGGCACATCGAGATCGATGCGCCCCATCGTGTCATCCACCTTCACACCGCTGGGCTTGCCATCGACGGTGACACGCGTGAGATCGTAGCCGCCTTCGAACCCCCGATCGCCGAAGCGCGTGTCGGCGGCGAAGAGCGTCGCGCCCTTGCTGCCGGCGCGATACAGATTCTGGTCGAGCTGTAGCCAGACGAAGCGCAACGTGTCGGGCGAATTGTTGGTGTACAGGATGGTCACCCTGCCCGTGATGCGCTTCGCCGTGGTGTCGAGCGTGGCGGCGATGCTGTAGTCGGCCCGCTGCTGCCAGTAGTCCGGACCCGGCGCGCCGCTGGCCGAGCGAAAACCGTTCGGCCCGGTCCAGTCGCGTCCCGCCGAGCTGAATGGGTCATCCTGCTGCGCGCCGGATGAAGCGCTCGACGATCCAGCGATACGGACGGTGTCTGCCGCCATGCGAACCGGGCCGACTTCGGTCACGGTGGGATGCGCGCAGGCGGATAGGGCCGCGAGTGCGGCCAGCAGCGAAACGTGCTTGATCATGAATTTGCCGGTGGATGCGGCGTGACGATCGCGGACTACGAAAGATGTGTCGGTGGCCCGGCACGCGGGGAGTGGCGCGCTACTTCAAAGCGAAACTCATACCCGACCGAAACCGCGGACATACATCAGGCCGCGCGTGGCGCCACTAGCGCGGCGCGACGCCGATCTTCGCCAGCGCCTTGGTGCCGTCCGTCGCGTTGGTGAGCACGTAGTTGTAGTCGCCGACCGACAGCGGAGCGACGGTCGCGGCGACGTTGTCGCCCCGATGCCAGCCGCTGGTCGCCGGCCGGTCTGACAGGTTGATGCTCCAGGTTGTGCCGTCATCCAGCCGGAACGCGTCACCGCCGTCGATGATGCTGGCGATGCGCACGAGGCCGGGCATCGATGAGGGACGGAAGCGGCCGTGACCCATGGGATCGTCCCGATCTGCCTGCTCAGGAGGCGCGGGCTCGGCCGGCGCGGCGATGTCGCGCCGCATCTCATGCTGAAGTCGCGAATCGCGCACAACCTGCTCGGCCAGCACGAGCTCGGTGTAGTGCTTCAACCACGCGTCGAGCGCCGCCCGCTGCGTGGGCGTGAGGGAGCGCACGCCGGTCGCCCGAAGCTCGTCGAGGGTCATGTAGCGTTCGAGCGTGCCGGCGCTGTCGCGCGCGATCACTGGCGGCGCGCTCTGCGCCGGCAACCGGGTCGCGAGTAGGATGGCGGCGGTCGAGGCGATCGTGCGGACGGAAATGATCATCGGGCCAGCTCTGATGGAGTGATGGGAGTGATACCCGTCGCGGCAAAGTGAGTGCCGCTCGATCGCGCTACCGCCTGACAATCGTGAATCCGAATCGCCGCTAGAGTCTGCCCGCGATGATCTACTGAGGGTGCGCGCGCCGCACCTGATCGACTACTTCGCGCACGGCCTTGATCACGACGTCGGGCCGATCGAACATGATGTAGTGTGTGGCGTCGGGCACCAGCTCGTGCCGGCTGTGCGTCGACCATGTCGCCTCGTCGTTATGAAGCTCCTTCCATGCCGCTTGGAACTTCGCTCCTTGCTCCGTGGTCATCTTCTGCGCCTTGAGCACCGCATCGGGCATCGGCTTCGTCGCGGTGAGAACGACCAGCGGACGATCGCCGAGCGTCCGAATGTGGCCGGCCCTGGCGAACGTCGCGCTCAACGCACTCCCCTCGCGTAGCGCTCCGCCAAGCGACGTCGACGCGTAGGCAGCTGGCGCCCCGCGCATGACGGCAGGCCACTCCGGAGGCGCGGTGCCGAGCGGCAGCACGCGCACGATACCCGACCACGACATCGCTGCGAGCATCGAGGGCAGCCGCATCGAGACAGACGGCGTGACACCCGTTGCCTTCTGCATAGCCGCCATCTGATCCGGATGCGACGCGTCGACGAAGACGAGGCCGGCGACTTCGCTGCCATAGTGATCGGTGAACGTCATGATGTACGGACCGCCGAGCGAGTGACCGACCATCACCCACGGGGCGGTCTCGCCTGATTTCGTCAGCGCGGTGTGGAGGTCCGTCGTTTCCGTGTTCGCGTCGAACGGACCCGATGCGGGATCGCTCCACATCACGCCGGCGCGACTGTAGGCGCAGGTGCGCGTCGTCTTCGCGATGGAGTCCTGGACGGCGGACCAGCTCAGCGATCCGTAGGTGTCGAGTCCGGACTCGAGCACGACCGTCGGCGATCCGGTGCCGCGGCAGTCCATCTGGATGCGACGACCGTTGTCGACATCGACCATCTTGCCCGGCGGCGGAAAATCGCGGATCGCGTGGCGGCGGGCGATGGCTTCGGCGCTGGCGCCGATCACCAACGCGAGTACGACGAGACCCACCAAGCCCAGCGCGATGCGACCGATCCATTTTTTCATCGCCATTTGCTTCCTCCTCGATGTTGATCATCCCGCGGCGAGAACGCGGGCGAGTCGGTCTGTGCATGAGTCACCCGCGGGGTGAGAGCCGCGGATCGACTGGGGATCTTTCGAAGTTGCAGCAAGCTGATGGAAAAAAAGTTCGGTAGGGGAACCGCAGAGGGCACCGCAGTTCCTACGGCGTGTTGAGCACCACGGCGTTTCCGCCCCGCACGATCTCCACCGCGCTCTTGAGCGACTGCTTCGCCGCTTCGATTTGCGCTTTTACCGCCCTCGGCCCCGTGCCCCCCTCGACTTCGCGCCGCTCGGTCGAGCGCACAGGCGAGAGCGCATCGAACACGTCAGCGCCGAACAGGGCGTTCGCCGCCTGAAACGTCTTGAGCGGGAGAGCGTGGAGTTCGAGTCCCCGTTCCTCGCTCTCCCTGACGAGCGCGCCGATGACGCCATGGGCCTCGCGGAACGTCGCGCCTTTCTGCACCAGATAGTCGGCCAGATCCGTCGCCATCATCGTCGAGCCGACGGACGCCTGCATCCGTGCCGTGTTGAACTTCAACTCCGCCAGCGTGCCGGCGACGGCTGGGAGGACCAGCATCATCGCGTCCACCGCGTCGAACAACGCGCGCTTGTCCTCCTGCAGATCCTTGTTGTAGCCGGTCGGAAGCCCCTTGATGGTCGCCAGGAGATTGGTCAGATCACCCAGTGTTCGCGCGCCACTCTGCCGCGCCAGCTCGAGCGCGTCGGGGTTGCGTTTCTGGGGCATCATGCTCGAACCTGTCGTAAAAGTGTCGCCAAACTGCACGAACCCGAACTCGTTCGTACCAAAGAGGATGAGATCTTCCGACAGACGCGACAGGTGTGCGCCCAACGTCGCGGTCGCGAAGATCATTTCAGCGATGAAATCCCGGTCGCTCACGGCATCCATGCTGTTCTGCGACAGCGAAGCGAAGCCGAGGCTTCCTTGAAGGAGCACGCGCGAAACCGGAAACGCGCATCCCGCAATCGCGCCGGAGCCCAGCGGCAAAACCGCCGCCGATTTCGCGGCCTGCGCGAGGCGCGCGCGGTCGCGGTCGAGCGGCCAGAAGTGCGAGAGCACCCAGTGCGCCGCGGTGACCGGAATGGCGCGCTGCATGTGCGTGTAGCTTGGCATCAAGGCGCCCTGCAGCTTTTCGGCGTGGTCGACCATCGTCGCCTGCAGCTCGCGCACGGCGGCGTCCAGCATCGCCCCCGCTCCCATCGCCCACAGGCGCGTGGCAGTCGCGACCTGATCGTTGCGGCTGCGCCCCGTGTGCAGCTTGCCGGCGGTCTCGCCGATCTCATCGAACAACATTCGCTCGATGAGTCCGTGAACGTCTTCATCGCTCGGCAGCGGCTCGGCGCCCGCCTTGAGGCGCGCGCTCACCGCGTCCAGCCCTTGCTCGATCAACTTGCTCTCGTCGAGCGTGAGCACGCCCGCGTTCCACAGCGCGACTGCCCACGCCTTCGAGCCACGGATGTCGAACGGCCAGAGCCGAAAGTCGACGCCAATCGACCGGTTGACGTTCTCCATCGCCGCGGCGGTCTGCGCGGCGAAGCGTCCGCCCCATTGGCGGTGCGCGGGTCGCGGCGCTGGCTCGTCAGTCATGCGACGCCAGCCGGCTCTCGCTCCGGCACTTGCTTGACCGCGGCGGCGTCGCTCGCCGCCGCGATCGCCTGCTCCCGCTCCTGGTCCTTGAGCGCGCGAACGCGCTGGGACAGACCGTACAAGCGGATGTATCCGGCGGCGTCGCTCTGTTGGTACACGTCGTCCTCGCCGAAGGTGACGAAGCGCTCGTCATACAGGGCGTTCGCGCTGGAGCGGCTCACGACCGCGGACGATCCCTTGTACAAGCGCAGCGTCACGGTGCCGCTGACGCGCGCCTGCACCACATCAATGAATGCATCGTATGCCTCGCGCTCCGTAGTCCACCAGCGTCCCTCGTAGACGAGGTCGGCGTAGCGCGGCGAGATGATGTCCTTCGACGCCAGCGTGCGCCGGTCGAGCACCAACTGTTCGAGCTCGCTCAACGCGGAGTAGAGGAGCGTGCCGCCGGGAGTTTCGTAGATGCCGCGCGACTTCATTCCGATGAGACGATCCTCAACTAGATCGATACGGCCGACGCCGTGCTTGCCGGCGATGGTGTTGAGCGTCTCGAGCAGGGCGACCGGCCCCAGCGTCTTGCCATTCACCGACGCCGGCACCCCGGCGACGAATCCGATCGTGACATCCTCGGGCGTGTTCGGCGCCGAGGCGGGGTTGGTTGTCATCTCGAACAGATCGGCCGGCGGTGCGCACTCGGGTTTTTCGAGCACGCCGCCCTCGTGCGACAGGTGCCAGATGTTCTTGTCGTGAGAGTAGATCTTCTCGAGTGTGGCGGTAATGGGAATGTTGCGCGCCTTGGCGTAGGCGATAGCGTCCTCACGCGAGCGGATGCTCCACTCGCGCCACGGCGCAATCACGGGGAGATCGGGCGCGAACGCCATGTACGTCAACTCGAATCGCACCTGGTCGTTTCCCTTGCCGGTACAGCCGTGCGCCAAGGCGTCGGCGCCAACGGCCCGAGCGACCTCGACTTGCTTCTTGGCGATCAGCGGGCGAGCCATGCTGGTGCCGAGGAGGTATTTGCGGTTGTAGACCGCCCCAGCGCGCAGCGTCGGCCAGATGAAGTCGCGGACGAACTCCTCGCGCAGGTCCTCGACGTAGCACTCCTCGGCGCCCGAGGCGATGGCTTTGGCACGGACTCCTTCGAGCTCATCGCCCTGTCCGACGTCGCCGGCGACGCAGATGACGCGAGCCTCGTAGTGCTCGCGCAGCCAGGGGACGATGATCGAGGTATCGAGGCCGCCGCTGTAGGCGAGGACGATGGTCTTCATGGGCAGATCCGGGTCGGATTATTTATGCAAATCTATTGCATATTTAATCCGCAGCACGGCTGGAGTCAACGCCGCGCCTGCCGGGGCCCCGTTAGCGGCCCGCCACGCGGTGCAGCTGCTTCGTCAGCCGCTCCCGCGCCGCGCTCGAGCGGCAGATGATGAGCACCGTATTGTCGCCGGCCAGCGTCCCCACCACGTCGGGCCAGCGCTCAGTGTCCATCGCCTCGGCCACCGCCTGCGCGCCTCCGGGCAGCGTATTGAGCACGATCAGCTCGCCGACGCCGTCGATGCTCTTGAACAACGGCGCCAGGATGCGCTCGACGCCGGGCGACGTCTCCTCCGCCGCGGCCTCGGGTGATGAATAGCGCACGGCCCCGTCCGCCGTCGGCACCCGCCCCACACGCATCTCGCGCAGGTCGCGCGACAGCGTCGACTGGGTCACGTCCCACCCACGGCCCCGCAACAGCTTTCGCAGCTCCTCCTGGCTCCCCACGGGACGGGCCTCGATGAGCTCTCGGATCACGCGATGTCGATCGTGTTTGGTGGGCATGGAGGGAGAGCATAGCCCGAGAGTGAGGGATAGTGCCAGAGGGCGGGCGTGGGGTGGCGGGTGCCGGGTGGTGGCTGGCGACGAAATCTGTAGGCCAACCACACCCCCACACCCGACACCCCACCACGCGCCATCCAGTTGACAATTCCTCGTTGCAATTATATGCATTCACTGTGCATAATCTTTCCGTGGGCGTTCTGGGGGCGAGCGGCTATGCCGGCCGTGAACTGTGCGCCCTCATCACCCGGCATCCGGGCCTCGAGCTGGCCTTCGCGACCGCGAACGAGCGGCGCGGGGAGCGTGCGCGCGTCGGCGGCCGCGAAATCACTTTCGTCGCCACCGACGACGCCGAGCTCGACCGCGCCGACCTCGTTTTCAGCGCGCTCCCGCACGGCGCCTCGGCGCAATGGGTCGCGCGCGCGCGCGGCGCCGGCGCGAAGGTCGTCGACCTGAGCGCCGATCTCCGTCCCGGCAACGGCGCGGCATCCGGCGAGGCGCCGTACGGTCTCACCGAGCTCAACCGCGATCAGCTCAAGCATGCGGATATCGTCGCCAACCCTGGTTGCTATCCCACGGCCTCGCTGCTCGCGCTCGCGCCGCTGCTCGCGCGGGGACTCGTGCTTCCCGGCGCGACGATCACGATCAACGCCGCCAGCGGCGTGACGGGCGCCGGCTTCACGCCGCGCCATGACCTTCTGTTCGCCGAGGTGTCAGAGGATTACCGGCCGTACTCGATCGGCAACACGCACCGGCACCTAGCCGAGATGCGCGCCTTCGTCGCCGATTCCGGCGCCGACGCGGACCTCGTCTTCACCCCGCACCTGCTCCCGGTCGCGCGTGGAATTCTCGCCACGATCACCGTGCCGGTCATCGACCTGCTCGACGATCCACTCGCGCTCTGGCGTGAGCACTATGCGGGCGAGCCATTCGTCGAGATTGCGGAGCAGAGTCCTTCTCTCAAACAAGTCGTACACCGCAACGTGGCCCGTATCTCGGCCATGCATCTCGCCGGCGTGCGGCAGCCGACACTGCTGATCATCTCGGCGATCGACAACCTGGTGAAGGGCGCGGCGGGACAGGCGCTGCAGAACGCGAACGTCGTGCTCGGGTTGGCCGAGACCGCGGGGTTGCCATCGTGACGCGCGTAATCAAGGTCGGCGGACGCGCACAGAGTGACGCGCGCCTCGTCCCCGCGCTCGCGCGCGCCTGGCGTGACGGCAAGGATGGCGGTCTCTGCATCGTGCATGGCGGGGGCGATGAAATCTCCACCCTCCAGCGCGCGCTCGGCATCGAGCCCGCCTTTGTCGAGGGACGCCGCGCGACGACGGAACAGGACGTCGATCTCGTGCGCATGGTCCTGTCCGGCACGGCGAACAAGCGCCTGGTGGCCGCGCTCGTTTCCGCCGGGGTCAGCGCCGTCGGAGTGTCCGGCGAGGACGCGGCGCTGATCGTCGCCACACCCGATGCCGACGCGCGGCTCGGGCGCGTCGGCGCACCGCACGCGATCAACGTCGGCCTGCTGTGGCATCTGCTCGACGGGAACTACCTGCCCGTCATCTCGCCGGTCGGCCGGGCCAAGGGCGCCGATGGCATCGCGCTCAACGTGAATGGCGACGACGCGGCGGCGGCGATCGCCGTGGCGCTCGGCGCCGACGAGCTGCTCTTCGTCGCCGATGTGGCCGGTGTGCTCATCGACGGAAGAGAAGCAGATGCGCTCGATACGGTCGGCGCCGCCGGTCTCATCGCCGGCGGTATCGCGCGGGGCGGCATGGCCGCCAAGCTCCGCGCCGCGTGCGCGGCGCTCGATGGCGGCGTGGCGCGCGTGCGCATCGGCGACGTGAGCGCAGTGACCGATTTCCGGCGCGGTACGATCATCAGCAGCGTCCAGACACCAACCCAGAGCACGGTATGACCGCCATCGCGCACAGCCCAACCCCACTGCATCCCAAGCAGGACGCAGCGGCCGACGTGCTCCTCGCTAACTACAAGCGCTCTCCGGTCGAATTCGTGCGCGGTGCCGGCGTGGAGCTGTTCGACGCCAGCGGCAAAGCGTATCTCGACTTCGCCGCCGGCATCGCGGTCAACGCGCTCGGCTACGGCGACGCCGGTGTCGAAAACGCGATGCGCGAGGCGATGGAGTGCGGAATCATCCACATCTCGAACCTCTTTCCGTCGGCACCGGGGCGCGCGTTAGCGGCGGAGTTGGTGCGCCTGTCGCGCTTCGCCGACCGCGTGTTCTTCTGCAACTCGGGCGCGGAAGCGAATGAGGGCGCGTTCAAGTTCGCCCGCCGGTGGGCTCGCTCGATCGCCGGCCCGGAGAAGCACGAGATCCTCGCGCTGCGCGGATCGTTTCACGGACGGCTCTTCGCCTCGCTCGCGGCCACCGATCGTCCGAACTATCGCGCGCCATTCCGGCCTCTCGCCGGCGGCGTGTCGGTCGTCGAGCGCGATCTGAAGGAGATTGAGGCGGCGATGCAGCACGGTACCGTCTGCGCGCTGATCGCCGAACCGGTGCAGGGCGAGGGCGGCGTGCGCGTGCTCGACACGATGTTCCTGCGTGGCTTGCGCGAGCTGACGCAGCGATACGACGTGGCGCTCATCTTCGATGAGATCCAGTGCGGCCTCGGCCGCACCGGCGCCTTCTTCGCCTACGAGCACGCGGGGATCGTCCCCGATATGGTGACGATCGCCAAGCCGCTGGCGGCCGGTCTCCCAATGGGCGCGGTGCTGGTCAGCGCCCCGATCGCGCAGACGATTCAGCCCGGCGATCACGGTACCACCTTCGGTGGCGGACCATTTGTCGCCTCGGTCGCATTGCACGTGGTGGAACGGCTGGGTGATCACACGCTGCTCACGCGCGTCCGTGAAAACGGCCAATGGCTGGGCGAGACCCTGCGCGGCATTGCCGTTCGCGCTCCTGGGATTCGCGCGGTGCGCGGTACTGGCTACATGTGGGGCATCGATGTGCAGGAACGGGCGGGCGATGTCGTCGCGCGCGCGCTGGAGGGAGGACTGATCGTCCTCACCGCCGGCGAGCATACCGTTCGGCTGCTCCCGCCGCTCATCGCGACGCAGTCGGATCTGGCGCGCGGCGTGGCGTTGCTGGAGGACGCGCTTCTGTAGCTTCGTGCGATCGCGTCCGGATGCGTAGCGCGCGCGAAATTTTAGCGCGCGCTTTTGCATTCTCGTCGTCATCATCGCGATATTGCACCCGTCCCCCCGTCGACTTGCACCACACAGGAGCTCAACGATATGACATCGGTTCGACACGCCCTCGGCGCCCTCGCGATCGGCGCCATCTGCGTCACGACGTCCGCGCGTGCGCAGACGTCCGCGGTCACGGCCAAGCAATTCACCTTCGGCGGCGCCGGCGGGTTTTCCATCCCGTTCGGCAGCTGGAAGGATGACCTCGGCGTGAAGACAGGATACACGCTGCAGGCTCATTCGACGTGGATGACGCCATCGCTTCCCGTCGCCCTGCGCGGCGAGATCGGTTACACGCATTGGGGCTACAACGCGCGTGTCGGCACGGGCAACGTCGAGGGCAACGTTCGCGAGCTCAGCTTCATCCTGAACGCCGTATCGCCGCTGGCCGTGTCGGGATCGAGCGTGTCGCCGTATTGGATCGCGGGCCTCGGCGCGTACAATGGAAAGAGCGCCGCGAGCATATCGGGCGGAACTTTCTCGACCAACTCGCACACTGACGTCGGCGTCAACGGCGGCGCCGGCATCAGCTTCGCACTCGGAGGCACCAGCGCGTTCGTTGAGGCCCGGCTGCACATCGTGTTCGGCGGCGGCAACACGAGCCCGACCAACAACAACAACACCAAGACGGCGCTATGGTTGCCCATCACGTTTGGTTTTCATTACTGAGAAGCAGGGGCTGGGGGTGAGGGGCTGGGGGTCGGGGCGAAACTAAAATCAAGGAAAGAGAAGAACGGCGCTCGAAATTGTGAGCGCCGTTCTCGTTTGGCATTGCCAGCAGTTTTGATGCGACCCATCCCCCAGCCCCTAAACTCCAAACGACACCCCCAAATGCCACACCAGAAAATCGGCCCGGCTGCGAATTGGATCGACGAAAATGGTATTGTTCGCGCCGTCGGTGATGCCGCCGCGCTTCAGATATGTGGTGGTGCCGTTCCAGTGATAGCGCATCCCTACGTCGATCGAGATGGGGTGGCGACCCTGGTGCACGGGGATGTAGACGCCGCCCGCGGCTGACCAGGCGAGCGCCGCATCATCGAAATTCGTGCTGCTCGCGAATGTGCCACCGTCGGTGCCGCCGACTTCCGACTGTGTGTAGAAGTAGGAAATTCCTACGGCGCCGGCGACGTACGGACGAAGCATCCCGTTCGGCACCATCAGTTGCGGACCGATCCCGGCGACGAAGATGTTGTTCGTCGTGTTGAGATCGACTAGCACCCGTCCGCCAATCGTCGGGCTCAGCGGCACTCGCTTGTGCTCGTTGCCGTAGTTCAGATACCCCACGTCCGCTCGGATCGACAGCACGCCTTCGCGGTCGAGCGCGTAGATGGCGTGACCGTTGACGCCCCATGCCTGATTCACGTACTGCGCGAACTCACCCTGCGGCACGGCATAGACGAGCGTGCCGCCGACAAACCACCGATTGCGTATGAGGTCCGTGTTTGGCTCGAAACGCTGTGCGTTCGCCACCAACGGGGCGGACAGCGCCAGGACGAGCAATGGGAGAAGGCGACGCATGACGAGCTCCGATCGGGTTTGAAGGTGCCGACTGTGCCACGCAGTTTGGCAGGAGTGAGACCAGCAGAGGCGCGGTAGCGAGCACGTTGCGGGGCGCGCACTTACCTGATCGTCGTACGCCTTGCTCCGCTGTTGACGTACCCGGCGCGCGACAGCCGCACGTCACAGAACGGGGACAGGCACCAGCGGATGCGGCGCCATCTGACGTCTATTAAACTTCGCTCCGCTGGACCCCTCAAACCGGTTCGCCATGCGCTTCGCATCAGTCGGGTTCTCGGCTCTCGCCGCCTGTGCACTATCGGCTTCGGCTCAGAGCCAATCACTGCCCCCCGCTACCGCCGATCTCCCCACCCTGGTGGTATTCATCACGGTCGACCAGCTGACACCGGACTACTTCGATCGTTACGGATCGCAATTCACCGGAGGCTTCGCGCGCCTGTTGCGGTCCGGCGCGGTGTACACGAATGCCTTTCAAGATCATGGTGTCACCGAGACGGCGCCGGGTCACGCGAGCATGATGTCGGGGCGCTTCCCGCGCCACACGGGCATCATCCGCAATGACGCCGGCGTGGAGGATCCGCAGGAGCCGGTGCTCTACGAGAAGGACTGGGGCGCGTCACCATTCCGCTTCCGTGGCAGCACGCTCACCGACTGGCTTCGCGCGAAAGATGCGCGGTCGCGCGCGCTCTCGGTGTCGCGAAAAGATCGCGGCGCAATCCTTCCACTCGGCCGGGCCCACCAGCTCGCGCTCTTCTACTCGAACACCGGCATCTTCACCACCAGTACGTACTACGCGGATACGCTTCCCAGCTGGGTGCAGCAGTACAACGCCCGCCACATCCCGCAGAGCTACGCCGGCAAGACGTGGAACCTCCTGCTCCCGCTATCCGCGTACGCCGAGCCCGACAGCGTTCCGTTCGAGAGCGGCGGACATGACTTCGTCTTCCCCCATCCCGGGCCGCCCGATGCGGCGTCGGCCGCGAACCTCCTCGCGGCCTATCCGTTCATGGACGAGGTGACGGCACAGGTCGCGCTCGCGGGTCTTCGCGCACAAAAACTCGGCGCCGGTCCGGCAACCGACGTACTCGCTGTGTCCTTCTCGACGACCGACGCCATCGGCCACCGATTCGGTCCCGACTCGCGCGAGATCCACGATCAAATCCTGCGGCTCGACCGCACGCTCGGCGCCTTTTTCGATACGCTGTTCACGCTGCGCGACAGCGCCAAGGTCGTGGTCGCTCTCACGGCGGATCACGGGATCACCTCGCTCCCGGAGGTCTACTCGGAGCGTGAGCACAAGACCGCGATGCGCGTCAACGTCTCGGCGGTGATGACGGCGATGCGTGCGGCGCTTGCCGCGCGCGGGCTCGAGCGTTCCGTCGTCCAGTTCAGCGATGGCATGTTCATGCTCGACCGCCGGGCGGTGGAGCGCGTAAAGCTGAATCCCGATTCGGTTGTCGATGTGTTCGTGAAGGGGGCACGGTCGACGCCTGGCGTGATGCGCGCGGACCTCGCCAAGGATCTCGCCCGCGATACGTCGATCACCATCCTGCGGCGCTGGTATCACTCGGTGCCGGACGGCTCTCCGGTGCAGGCGGTGGTGACGCTCGAGCAGCACAACGTGTGGAGCGGCCCAACGGAAACCATCGCCGAGCACGGCTCGCCGTGGGACTCGGACGCGCACGTGCCGATCATTTTCTACGGCCTCCCGTTCAAGGCCGGCCGCTACTCCGGGTTCACGCGCGTTGTCGACATGGCACCGACGCTGGCCTACGTCACCGGAACGCTGCCGACCGAGCCGCTCGATGGACACATTCTCACTGAGGCGTTGCGGGTTCAGCCCGTCAAGCGGTAGCGAATTCGGGGCGAGGCTGGTACCGTGTAGCGACCGAAAGAGATCGCGATGGATCGAGTGGCGCGTGCCTCCGGTCACACCGCGCCTCCTCCGCATCACCTCTCCTTTGCGCGAGATGCACGTGACGCCGAACACGCCGATGCCGCCGGTCGTCACGCCCGTCGCTGCGCTCAACTCCGATCGCTGGCACTCTCCATTCGAGCTGCTGCTGGGCGAGATCGATAACGTGATTGGCGAGTGGCGGATCCTGATGTCGCCCGAGCCGTGGGCGCTTCTGCCGCCCTCGCGTCTCATCGATGCGATGCCGGAGATTCTCCCCCGGCTCATTCGTCTGGCTGCCAGCGATGCCGCGTTCGTCGACGAGGAGCTCAAGCTTCGCATCGCCGACGATCATGGGGCCGCGCGGCGCACGGACGAGATGCCGATCGCCGCGCTGGCGGAGGAGTGGGCGTTCCTGAAACGCGCCTGCTGGGCGGTGCTTCGTCGCAACGGCGTGGTGCGGGCCGAGGCCGAAGGTGCGATGCGGCGGCTGGACACGTTGATCGACGAAGCGGTGGGCTACACGCTGCGCGGCTATTATCGGCTGGAGCTCGACTCGCTTCGCGGCCAGGGGCTCGAGCGGCGCGACGGCGCCGTCAACCGCCGGCTGAACGATGGGGACCGGCGAGAGCGCGACGACGCGTGAACGAGTTCGCGCAGTTCGCGTTCATCACCTTCACGTCGGTCCTGTTCATCGTCGATCCGATCGCGGTGATCCCGACCTATCTGGTCATCACCCAGACGGAAACGCCCCAGCAGCGAGCGCGCACCGCGCTCCGCGCCGCCGTCGCCGCGGCGCTCCTCCTCTCGGTGTTCGCCCTCGGCGGTCGTCTCATCTTCCAGATGTTCGGCATCACGCTCCCCGCATTCCGAATCGCGGGGGGCCTGATCCTCTGGCTCGTGGCGATGGACATGTTGCGCGGCAAGCGCACCACGCAGGAAGGGCCGGCCGAAATCGTCGAGGGGCAGGAAAAGGAAGATGTCGCCATCACGCCGCTCGCGATGCCGATGCTCGCCGGCCCCGGCGCGATTTCGACAGTAATGGTTCTATCAGGCCAATCCCGCACCTTCGCCGAGCACGCCGTGGTCTACATGGCCATCGCATTGACGATGTTGCTCTCCTGGGCCGCGCTTCGCACGGCAATCGGACTCGTCGCGCGCATCGGTGAGACCGGCATCCGCGTCGCCACGCGCATCCTCGGACTGCTGCTGGCCGCCGTGGCCGTACAGTTTGTGTTGACGGGCGTCCGCGAGGGACTCGGGATCGTCGCGCCCAAATAGCCGCAGCCTGTGAGTCTCGTATCTTGTTTTTGTACACGACAAAACATCAAGTGGCATCGCGGACCAAGCCCCTCGGCGCGCGTGATCGATCCGCGTTCATCTGCGTAAATCTGCGGCTATTCGAGCGGTTCGCCGCTCTCGATCCGCGGCTCGTCAGAGGGTAGCTTGCTCCTGTCCCTCTCTCCGAGAATTCCGTGATTCGTATTCGCCGGCTCATGCTCCTCGCGCTCTCATCCGCGGCTCCTCTCGCGGCGCAGGCGACACTTCCCGGATACTCGTCGACAGCATCCGCGGCCCAGCGGGCGGTAGAGGCAGATGCGATCGCGCGCCCCGCGCCGCTGAGCGCGATGGCGCATTCGCGAGAGCTCTCGCGCGACGTGCACATCGCGGGGACGCCGGCTCAGGCGCGAACGCGCGATTACGTGCTGGGGCAGATGAAAGCGTGGGGGCTGGAAACGAGCAGCCGCACATACGAGGTCTTTCTTCCGCACACGACATCGATCGGCGTCTGGCGCACCGCCCCCGATCCCCTCAAGCTCGACCTGCACGAAGGTCCGGTGCCAGGTGACTCGCTATCGCAGTCGTTGATCGAGCCGGTGATCGCGAACGGCACCAGTGGCGCCGGCGACGCGACCGGCCAGGTCGTGTTCGTGAACTACGGGCTCATCGAGGACTACGCGCAGCTGGATTCGATGGGCGTCTCCGTGCGAGGGAGAATCGCCGTCGCGAAATACGGTCGGTCGTTCCGGGGGATCAAGGCGCGCGAGGCTGAGAAGCATGGAGCACTCGCGCTCATCATCTACAGCGATCCGCAGGACGACGGATACGTACGCGGCGATGTCTTCCCCGAAGGTCCGATGCGGCCGCCTCAAGGCGTGCAGCGCGGCAGCGTCTTTAATGGCAATGGCGACCCGAGCACGCCCGGCTACCCGAGCCTCGCCGGCGCGAAACGCATTGCGGCGGAAGCAATGGCGATTCCGCACATTCCCGTGGTGCCCATGTCGTACAAGAACGCCAGCGAGCTGCTGCGCGGTGTGCGCGGCGCGCGCATTCCGCAGGGGTGGCAGGGCGGTCTTCCGTTCCGATATCACGTGGGGCCCGGCCCCGTGACGGCGCGGGTGCTGGTGCAGGACGATCGCGTGACGAACGCTTACAAGCAGATCTTCGACACCTTCGGCATCGTGCGCGGAAGCGAGCTGCCGAACGAGATGGTGATCATCGGCGGACACCGCGATGGATGGGGCCCGGGGGCCGGCGACAACGTCAGCGGCACGGTCAGCGTGCTGGAGGCGGCGCGTGCGGTGGCCGAGCAGCTGAAGGCCGGCAAGCGGCCGCGTCGTACGATCGTCTTCGCGACCTGGGATGCCGAAGAGTGGGGGCTCGTCGGCTCGACCGAATACGTCGAGGACGACTCGCTCCGGCTAGCGCGTGGTGCCGTCGCATATCTCAACCAGGATGGCGCCGCGGGAGGCACTGCGTTCGGCGGCGGCGGATCGCCATCCCTGCGCGCGACGCTGCGCGACATCGCCAAGCTCGTCCCCGATCCGAACGG
Source organism: Gemmatimonadales bacterium (assembly GCA_038228795.1). GTDB lineage: Bacteria > Gemmatimonadota > Gemmatimonadetes > Gemmatimonadales > Gemmatimonadaceae > JALZAE01. The sequence goes on along the minus strand of JBBROY010000001.1, from coordinate 79,691 downwards.
CGGCACCGTATACGCCGCCTGGCGCAAAGCGGCGAGCCTCGCTGCCGATTCGCTCGAGCCGCCAATGGGCGATCCGGGCGGCGGCTCCGACTTCGCCGGCTTCTATAACCACCTCGGCATCCCGATCGCCGATTGGGGATTCGGCGGAGCCAGCGGCATCTACCACTCGTTCTATGACGACACGAAGTGGATGGAGACGTTCGGCGACACTGAATACAAATATCACGCGACGGCGGCCCGAATCGCCGCGGCGATGGTGCTGCGGCTCGCCAACGCCGACGTGCTGCCGTACGACTACGTCGAATACGCGCGCACGATGCGCCGCTATCTACCAGCCCTGGATCGGGGCCTCCGTGCGAAATCCATGGGTGCGACATCGGCGACGCTCGCGCAGGCGCTCGATCGCATGGAAAGCGCGGCATCCGCGTTTGCCGTCGCGCGCGACGCCAAGCTCGCCGCCGGCGCTCCATCAAAAGCGGTTCGCGATGCCACCAACGCCGCGCTGCTCAAAGTCGAGCGCGCCCTCATTCGACCCGAGGGGCTCCGCACGCGTCCGTGGATGCGCAACCTCATCTACGCCGCGGACGAGGACAACGGATACGCGAACATGGTGTTCCCATCGGTGAACGAAGCCGTTCGCTCTGGCGACGCCGCCCTCGCCGCCCGCGAGCTCGCGGACCTGGTCGCACGATTTGACGCGGCCACGGCGGCAATTGTCGAAGCGACGCGGAGGGTGGGGACGCCTTAAGAGCGATGCGGGGAGTTGGGTGTGGGAGGTGGATAGACCGCGGATCTCGACGCTGACCACACCCCACACCCACCCCCCGCACCGCACTCCCGCTCTATCTTCACTCCATGCTCTCCCCCCAAGAGCTCCGCCGCTACAGTCGTCACCTCGTGCTGCCGCACGTCGGCGTAGAGGGACAGCGAAAGCTCAAGGCCGCGCGAGTGCTCATCGTCGGGGCCGGCGGGCTTGGATCGCCCGCGGCCCTCTACCTCGCGGCGGCGGGACTCGGACACATCGGGCTGGTCGACTTCGATTCAGTCGATGCGAGCAATCTGCAGCGGCAGATTCTGTACGGCACGAGCGATGTCGGTCGGCCGAAACTCGAGGCGGCCCGTGAGCAGCTCGAGAATCTCAATCCGCACGTTTGCGTCGACACGTTCGATGGCCGGCTTACCCGCCACAACGCGCTCGAGATCATCCGTGAATTCGACATCGTCCTCGACGGCACCGACAACTTCGCCACGCGATACCTCACCAACGATGCCTGCGTGATCCTCGGCAAGCCCAACGTCTACGGGAGTATTTTTCGATTCGAAGGGCAGGCGTCCGTCTTCGCGACAACGAACGGACCGTGTTATCGCTGTCTCTTCCGCGAGCCGCCGCCGCCAGGGTCCGTCCCCTCGTGCGAGGAGGGCGGCGTGCTCGGCGTGCTTCCCGGCTTGATCGGCGTGATTCAGGCGACGGAAGCCGTGAAGCTCGTGCTCGGCATCGGAGAGACGCTCGCCGGCCGGTTGTTGATGGTCGATGCGCTGTCGATGCGCTTCCGCACGATCGCCCTCGAGCGCGATCCCAGCTGTCCCGCGTGCGGTACGCGGAAGATTCGCGAGCTGATCGACTATGACGCGTTCTGCGGCACGCCGGCCGAGGGTGAAATTGGCGTGGCCGAAATCACCTCTGACGAGCTGCGCGCGCGTCTTGCCGCGGGCGATGTCGAGCTGATCGACGTGCGCGAGCCGCGTGAATGGGAGAGCGGCCGTATCGCGGGAGCGCGTCTCATGCCGCTCGCGACTATCGAGCGAGAGCTGCCGACGCTCCCGCGCGATCGCGATATCGTCCTCTACTGCAAGAGCGGTTCGCGGAGCGCGGCCGCGGCGCGCACGCTCCAGTCGGCGGGGCTGACGCGCGTGTTGTCACTGGCGGGCGGATTCAATCGCTGGGGGGTGGAGTCTGGGGGCTAGAGGCTGGGACGTGATGCACAAGAACCCCGCTCACCCCTTCGACCGTTCGACAAAACTTCCCCGCCGCCTCCCCATCGAGCGCACCAGACGGCCGTAGACCACTACACACATCGACCCCGAACGGTCGCACTACGCGAATCGCCTCGGCGACGTTCGTGGGATTGAGGCCGCCCGCGAGAAAGAGCGGCACGCCGATCGCCTCGCGAATCGCCCGGCTCACATTCCAGTCGTGCGTACGTCCCGTGCCGCCGAGCTCCTTGATGGGGAGCGACGGGTTTCCCGAGTCGAGCAGAATCGCGTGCGCGTACTGCGCGGCCTCGCGAGCCTCCTCGAGTGCGGCGTCGCCGCGAACGTGTACCACCTGGACGATCGAGATTCCTGGCAGCGCGTCGCGTAGCATTCGATGATCGCGCGGCTCCACGCGGTCGACGAGTTGAATCGTATTCACTCCCGTGCGCCTCTGCTGCTCGATGATTGCGGCGACGTCCTGCAGACACGTGAGGAGAAAGGTGGCGACACCCGGCGGAGCGGCAGCGGCGATCTCCGCGATCCGGGATTCCGGGATCGGTCCTGGTCCGCTCGGCATCGCCGATACGAGACCGATCGCCGAGGCGCCGGCATTGACCGCCGTCCAAAGTTCGTCGATGGAGGCGATGCAACAGATCTTGATTCGGACCCGAGTCAATGGATGCATTTGCTTGATCTCCTCAAACCAGATTGCCTCCGCGGCACGCGGTATGCAATCCGGTAGGTCATCCCGTGGGGGGATGACAGGAGCGGGGGATGGTGGCTTCGGCTGCCTCCCCCGTTTTCTATGTCCGGGCTATTCTGCGCACGACACCGTGCAGCCTCGTCGATCGTCCTCTCATCACATGATGATTCCGATCGTCCTTTCCCTCTCGGCGCTCGCCCTCCTGCTCGGAGCGCGACATCTGGTCGCGCGGCGATGGGAGCGCGCGACCGCCGAGCGTCTGCGACCTGGGCCGGACGGCATCATCCCAGGTGCGGAAACCATCGATGCGCGACCCTTACCTGGCATCGCGCCGCGCGGCGCGGCGCTGCTGCTTCATGGCTTTGGCGATTCACCGCAAACGATGACGTACATCGCGGCGGCGCTCCAGGCGCGAGGTTATCGCGCCTACGTGCCGCTGCTGCCCGGCCACGGCCGCACCCTGCGCGAGTTTGCCGCGAGCGGCGCCGACGCATGGATCGATGCCGCGCGCGCCGAGCACGACGAGTTGCGGCGGGAGCACGGTTCGGTCGCGCTCGTCGGTCTTTCGATGGGCGGCGCGCTGGCCGGGATCCTCGCCGCCGAGCGGCACGATGTGCCATCGTTGGTCTTGTTGGCGCCGTACCTCGATGCGCCGCTCCTGCTCCGCGCTGGCGCCGCCGCGCATCGAGTCATCGGCGCTCTCGCGCCATACATCGGCGGCCGTAGCAATGCGTCGATCCGCGACCCTCGCGCGAGCGCGGAGAGCTTGTCCTATCGCGCATCGTCACCGAGGCTGCTCCATGAGCTCGTGCGCCTGGCCGACCGCGCGCGCGCCGCGCTTCCCAAGATCGTCGCACCGACCTTGATCGTGCAGTCGCGGCAAGACAATCGCATCGACGCCTCGGTGCCGACGCGTGCCTTGACGCTATTGGGCTCGCACGAGCGCGAGATCGTGTTCGTCGAGGGCAGCGGCCACGTAATCACGGTCGATTTCGGCCATGAGAAAATCGCCGAGATGGTGTGCGATTGGGTCGATCGCCACGCCGGCGCCGGTCAAGGCGAAACGGCGAACGGGCAGGTCGCTTAGCGCGCTGATGCGAAAAACCGCCCCGGCTATCCCGGGGCGGCTTTGTCGATACATCCAAGCGTCGAGTCGGTCAGCTCTGGCCCGGGATCATTGGCCTCACGCGGTCGACCACGGCCTCGCCGGCATGCATGACATTTTCGCCGAAGTGCCGCGCGGCATCCATCCCCTGACTACCGACCGACGACACGACGCGTTTGACACGCTCGATGGGGGAGGGGCTCACCGCAACCGCGGCGACTCTGTTCGCGCGTTTGAGCGCGTTGGTCTTGCGGGCGGCGCTCGGCTTGGGAGTGCTCTTCTTCTTCGAAGCACTGCGTGCCGTTGGTCCTTTGCGGGCGCCTTTCTTCGCCCCGCGGGCCCGGAGCTCCTTGCCCGGCTTGAAGCGCACGGCGGAGGACTTCTTACTGGATTTCTTGCTGGATGTCCTGCCAGCCTTCTTCGACGACCCGCCTTTTCGGGCCGAGCTCGATTTTTTGGACGCCTTTCCCTTACGGGATTTTCCGCCACGACCCGCCTTTGACGATGTCGCCATACTGTGCTTCCTCTCCATGAGGGTTGTGCTTCAGTCCGCCCGCGGGACCAAGTGCAAAAATGAGGCTTGGCGAGATTGGTCCTCTGACGATGGACCCATGTGCCCGTTGTCGCTAGTGCCGCAGCCGCAGAAACGACCGTCGGAGCCGCAGAAACGAGGCAAACGCGCAACAGCAGCCGCAGAAACGATGCAACCCTATTACGGCGGCCGCAGAAACGATGCAAACCTGCAACGGCGGCCGCAGAAACGACGCAGATGAACGCAGATGGGGCAACAGCATCTCATTTAGTCAGACGAGCTGTTGTCCTATCTGCGCCCATCTGCGTCGTTTCTGCGGCTGCCGTCGCAGTTTGGTGATTCACTCATAGAGCTGTTGTCCTATCCGCGTTCATCTGCGTCGTTTCTGCGGCTGCCGTTCCAGTTTGGTGATTCACTCGCAGAAGCCGTTGACGTATCCGCGTTCATCTGCGTCGTTTCTGCGGCTGCCGTCGCAGTTTGCCTCGTCCGTTGTTTCTGCGGCTCCAGTTACGGGGTCATCTTCGAGTTCTCGTCCGCCCCCAGCACCCACCGCGTGATCCACGCGTACTCTCGGCGCATCTTGTCGAGCTGGTGCCTCGGCTCCTGCAGGCCGTGCGGCTCGCGTGGGTAGACGACCATTTCGACAGGGACATTGTTCTTGCTCAGCCCCATGTAGAGCTCCTGCGCCTGGCCGAGTGGGACGCGGGTATCGGCGCCACCGTGCTGGATCAGCGTCGGCGTCTTCGCCTTCTTGATGTAGGTCATCGCCGAAGCGTCGCGGTAGGCCTTTTCGTCGTTCCACGGCTGCTCGCCGAAGTACCCTTCGAGCGTGCGCTGCAGGTCGTTGGTCGAGTACATCGAGAACATGTCGGTCAGCCCCGCGCCCACCATCGCCGCTTTGAAGCGCGTCGTTTGCGTGATCGTCCACGCCGTCATGTATCCGCCGTAGCTCCAGCCGCTCTGCGCCAAGCGGTCCTTGTCGGCGACGCCGATTCCCACCAGCACGTCGATGCCCGTTTGGATGTCCTGATAGTCGCCCTTGCCCCAGTCTTTGACGTTCTTGGCGAGGAACTTTTCTCCGTAGGCGGAGGAGCCGCGCACGTTGGGGTAGAAGGCGACCCAGCCGGTCGACGCCCACACGTGTCCGAAGTTGCCCCACGAGCCCGGGAAGCTTTGCGTCCAAACACCCGAGGGACCGCCGTGCACGTTCACGATCATCGGGTAACGCTTTCCCTTCACGTAGCCGACCGGATAGATGACCACGCCCTCGATGTCGGTGCCGTCCGGATTGCGCCAGTGAATCAGCTCGCTCGTGCCCATCGCGAGCGACGCGACCTGCGGATTGTGGTCCGTGAGCGCGACCGGCTTGAAGGCGATCCGCGAGCGCGAGGTCCACACGTCGGCCGGGTGATGGATGTCGGAATGGGTGAACGCGATGACTTCGCGGTCCTTGGAGAAGGTGAAGGGGCCCATCACGCCCTTCATGTCGCTGATCTGCTGGACGACGAGCGGCTTTGCGCCGGTGAGCGTGACGCCGAAGAACTGCGTCGTCGTCTTGACGGGCGCGGTGAAGAACAGCCCTGTGATGTCCTGCGACCAGGTCGCGGGCCCGGGCTCGTACTCAAAGTCGGGCGTGACATAGCGCGGCTTCTGCTGTCCGACTTCGATCACCGCCAGCCGTAGCTGGCCTGGCAGTACGGAGCGGCCTTCGCGCGTCAGGAATGCCATCTTTCTCCCGTCAGGCGACCAGCGTGGTGCCACATCTGGCCCGTCGTTCTCGAGCAGCTTGCGAGTCACGCAGCCGGTGCCCGGACAGTTGTCGACGTCGGCGATCATGATATCGGTCATCGAGCCGTCGTCTGCGCGCGGCGTCGGCGTGGCGACAAACGCGATGCGCTTGCCATCGGGTGACCACTGCGGATCGCTGATCGCCACATCGCTCTTGATCAATAGCATCGCCTGCTTCGAGGCGACGTCGATCGACCAGATGCGCGAGAACTTGTAGTCCTTGCCGATCACGATCGCGTCGTCCTTGTCTTTCTGCTGCCGCTCCTGATCCGGCGACAGCTCCTGTTGGGCGACGAAGGCGATGCGTTTTCCCTCGGGCGACCACTGGTACGACTGCACGGGCATCTTCGAGTCCGTGAGCTTCTCCGGCTCGCCGCCAAATGGATTGATCAGCCAGATCTGCGCGCGCTCATCGCGCGTCGACACGAAGGCCAGCCGCTTGCCATCGGGCGACCACCTCGGCTGCGTGTCCGCCTTCTTGTGGGACGTGAGGCGCATAGGAGCGCCGCCGGATACGGGAACGATCCAGATGTCCGAGTCCATCGCGTCTTCCTTCATGTCGGGCGTTGTGACCACGTAGGCGACCCAGCGTCCGTCGGGCGACACCTGCGGATCGGTCACGTTGCGGAGCGCCATCACTTCGTCGAAGGTGAAGGGCTTCTTCGCCGCCGCTTGCGCGTGTGCGGAGAGCGGGAGAAAGGCCGACAGCGTGAACGCGACGGCGAACGTGGTCGTGCGCTTCATGAAAGCCTCGGGCGAGTTCTAAATGCGGGGATGGAGCCGTTGAATGGCGTCTGCTTGTGAAGGACGAATAATCGGTGGATCTGGAACCCGGCGTGACATGCGTCACACCGTCGCTCTTGCGGCTTGCTGACGCGGGCCGCCCCCCAGCGAGTGAGGGGCGCGCTATATTTCCCACCGGTTATTTCGAACACCTCACGGAGGATTTATGCGGACAATGTGGATTGCGGCTGCCATGGTTGGCGTCGTTTCAGTGAGTGCGGCGCAGGATCACGACAAGGACAAGGCGACCGGCGGCGGCGGCGTGCCGGCGGGCTTCATGGGCCGGACGGACCGGGAGACGGCCAAGATCGCGGACGCGAAGTACGTGGCGAAGGGCACCAAGTGGGAGATCACCACCGGCCCGGCGCACATCGTCTATGCGGCCAAGAATACAGCCACCGGCGGCTACGCGGTCACCTCGACCATCGAGCAGCTCGAAGCGCCCGCGCACCCGGAAGCGTACGGCATTTTCTTCGGTGGCAAGGATCTCGACCAGCCGACGCAGACGTACACTTATTTCGAGGTTCGCGGTACGGGTGAATACCTGATCAAGGTGCGCGAGGGCGACAAGACTCGCACGGTCACCAACTGGACCGCCAGCAACGACGTGCCGAAGGCTGACGCCGCCGGCAAGGGCAGCTACAAGCTCACCGTCCACTTCGCGCCCGACGTCGCGCACTTCTACGTGAACGACAAGCTCGTCGCCACGGTGCCGAAGAAAGACATCACGAGCGAAGGGATTTACGGCCTTCGCGTGAACCACAACCTGCACGTCGCGGTGACGCCGGTCGAAAAGAAGTAAGTACCGGATGTCGCTGCGGAGAAATTGATGCGGGCCTCGCGATCACTCGCGGGGCCCGCTTCTCATCGCGTGATTCGACGCGTCTCGCCGTGCTGGAGTTGGACGAAGAGATCGGGCGGCAACTGCTCCGCGTTCCAGGCGTCGCGCGCCCGGTTCGGCGGCTCGTCCATGGGTTCGTCGGTGAGCTTGAAGGTGCCCCAATGCATTGGGACGAAGTGCGTGCGCGCCGATTCGTGCGGGCCGGTGAGGTCGAGGTAGGCGCGCACCGCTTCTTCCGGGTCCAGGTGTACCTGGCGCATGAACCAGCGGGGGTCGTAGGCGCCAACCGGGAGGCAGGCGACATCGAATGGACCGTATCGCTCGCCGATCGCACCGAACTCCGGGTGATACGCACTGTCGCCGCAGAAAAAAATGCGGTGCGTCCGCGACGCGCGCTCCACGCTCACGGCGAAGCCGCACCACAGCGTGCGGTCCCGGTCGAGCGGAGAACGCGCGCTGAAGTGCTGCGCCGGCGTGCACGCGACGGTGGCCGATCCGACCGACGCTTCGTCCCACCAATCCAGCTCCGCGGCAACGCGCACCCCACGCTTCTCCAGCCACGACCGGAGTCCGAGTGGCGCGACCCACCGCGCTTCGCGGTGCGATGCGCTCAACCGCTCGACCGTCGGTTCGTCGAGGTGATCGTAGTGGTTGTGCGATTGGAGCACGATGTCGATTGGCGGCAGCGCCTCGAAGGCGATGCCGGGCGGCATCCATCGCTTCGGCCCGACAAAGCCGACCGGCGACGCCCGCTCGCCCCACACCGGATCGGTGAGGATGTTGAGCCCGCCCGCCTGGATCAAGAAGCTCGAGTGGCCAACCCAGGTGACGGTGAGCACATGGTCGGCGGCGCGCGGCGCATCGAACGCGGGCTCCGCCATCGGAAATGTGATCGTACCTGGGTGCTTGTCCGGATCCGTGCCCGCGGCGCGCCGCTCAGCCTGCCATCGCAGCAAATCGCGGAACCCGTGCGCGTCGATGTTCGGCCACGGATTGAAGAACCGACCGTCGGGCCGCCGATGGGGAACCGTCATCCACCAAACTTACTTACGATCGAACAGCTGGTCGGCAGCTTGTTTTCAGTTCTGTTGTTGGTTCGGTTTGCATATCTGACATCTGACTTCTGACATCCGACGTCTCCCCACACATGCCATTGGAACAACCCGCGGTCCGCGCCCCTGGCTTCGCCGACAACCTGGACTGGCTCCACACCTCCGGTCATCAGTTGTCGCTCCCCGAGCTGCGCGGCAAGCTCGTCCTGCTCGACTTCTGGACCTACGGCTGAATCAACTGTCTCCATGTGATCCCGCAGTTGCGGGACCTCGAGCAGCGATTCCCGAACGAGCTGGTCATCGTCGGCGTCCACTGCGGCAAGTACACGGCTGAACGCGACACCGCGCGCATCCGCGACGCGTCGATCAGGCTCGGCAATACCCATCCGATCGTCAACGACCGGCAGTTCCGCGTCTGGCGGAGCTACGCGGTCAATGCATGGCCGACGATCGTCATCGTCGATCCGTTGGGCTACGTCGTAGGCCAGCAGGCGGGCGAGTTCACGGCCGAGCAGATGGCGCCGGCGATCGAGCAGCTCATCGCCAAGTACGACGCAAACGGCACGCTCGATCGCCGGCCGATGCGCTTCACCGCCGACTCGCCCAACATCGCTCCCGCGCTGCTGCGCTATCCTGGCAAGGTGGTCGTCGACGGCGCGCGCATCGCCATCGCCGACAGCGGCAACCGGCGCGTGGCCGTCGGCACGCTCGACGCCTCGGGGCGTCGGATGAAGATCGACCGCATGCTCGGGCAGGAAGTGCCGTGGATGGATGCGGACCAATCGCCGAATAGCTTCGCCTCGCCGCAGGGGATGGCGTTCGATGGCGATACGCTCTACATCGCCGACGCCCTCCGGCACGGCATCATCGCCGCCGCGCCCGATAACTCGCTCCGGATGATCGCCGGTACCGGGCATCAGATCCGGACGCGCGCCGATCTCACCAACGGATCGCTCTCCTCCCCGTGGGATGTCGCGCTCGTTGGCCGCACGCTGTTCATCGCCAGCGCGGGTTCGCATCAGTTGCATGCGTTGGATCTCGATGCGAAGCCGAGCGCGGCCTCGCGACTCCGTGTGCACGCCGGCACGCGTCGCGAGGAGATCCTCGACGGCCCGAACGCCGAAGCCGCGCTCGCTCAACCGATGGGCCTCGCCGCGGCGAGTGATCGTGTCTATTTCGCCGACGCCGAGACGAGCGCCATTCGTTGGAGCGATCTCGATCCAGCGGGCGGCGTGCACACCATCGTCGGCACCGGCCTGTTCGACTTCGGAGACAAGGACGGAGAAGGAGACGAGGTTCGCATGCAGCACCAGCAGGGCGTCGCCCTCCACGCGAGCGGCCGCCTTCTCGTCGCCGATTCCTACAACGACGCCCTCAAGTGGCTCGACCCATCAACGCGACGCGCCGAAACGTGGGTACGCGGCTTCCACGAACCCGGAGGCGTCGCCTGCGGCGAGCACTTCGCCTACGTCGCGGACACGAATGCGCACCGCATCGCGATCGTGGACTGGAGCACGGGAGAGGTTGGGGAGCTCGAGTTGATGACCTGAGGGCGGGTGTTGGGTGTCGGGCGTAGTTAGCGCGGAAATTTCGTCGCTACCCACACCTATACCCGACTCGCTACATCCGCCTTCACCCCCTCCAAGTTCTCCCCCAAATGCTCCTCGCTCCGCATTCCCACCAGCGCCGTCGACACGACCGGCAGCGATCGCACGAATGCGATCGCGCGCTGGGCGTCCGTCGCGAGGCCGGGAAGGGCGTCCCGGAGTTGCGCCGGGAGACCGTTGGCGAGCTTCGCCTGCAACAGCGTCGCGCTCGCCACCACGCTCACGCCAAGCTCGGCCGCGCACTGCAGCAGCGACACCACGGCCCCGGATGGCAGCGGCTGCGTCGGCGCGCGGATCGCTTCGTTCATCGCCAGATTGATCGGCAGCTGCACCACTCGAAAGTGGTGTGCGTCACCGGCGATCTCGGTCGCGATCGCGACGAGATCGGCCAGGCCGAGATGACCGCGCTCGCCCGGCGGCGTGCGGAGGCCGTTCCACGTCGCGCATCCGTACCGCCCGATCTCGCCCGATGCGCACCGCTCCTCGAGCATCTGGAATGCGGCGCGCATCCGCTCTCGAAACAGCTGGGGGGAAACAGCGTCGAGCTGCTGCTCGGGATTGTGGACATAGTACAGATCGATGGTCCGCAGGCCGAGGTTGGCGCGGCTGCGCGCGATCTGCTCGGCGAGATACGCCGGCGCGATCGCGTGACCGCCAGCGACAATGTCGTCCGCGCTCAACAGCCCGCTGTCGATGTACTCGTGGCGAATGTAGGCCTCGTAGTCCTCTCGGCTTCCGGGCGGCGCGCCGTCGAGCGGGATGTAACCGCCCTTCGAGCTCACCACGATTTCTTCGCGCGACACGGCCGTTCTGTTGATCACCGTTGCCATTGCCCTGCCGATCGCGCGCTCGCTGCGCTGGCAGCGATAATTGATCGCCGTGTCGATGACGTTGATGCCGCGCTCCATCGCGCTCTTCGCGGTCGCCGCGTAGCGCTCGTCGTCGTCGGCGTTGGCCTCGCCGAGGTAGGTACCGAGTCCGATCGACGCGACGGAGAGATCATCTCCGCCGAACGAGCGATAAAAATCGGGTGCGAAGCGGCTGGCGTGTCGTTCCGCGTAGCGGCGCGTGCCGTTCGCGGTGGCCCGGCCGGCGATCTCGATCGTTGCCGGCGGGGATGCGGAGGGGATGGTCACTCGGTGAGGCTATGTGGGGCATGGGGTGGGGGCAAGGCTTGGGAACGGTAGCAGCGCGCTAACCATGCCTTTCACCCCACACCCGCCGTTCCCAAGTACTCAGTTCGCGCGTCTATTCAGTAGTTCAGCGGTTGTCAGTTGAGACCGTCGCCATGCGCGCTTACATTCAATCAGGCGCTGTGGCCCGGTCTCTCGAGTCCGGGCCGTCGTGTCTGGTACGACTCGATGGGCGCGAGCGTCACGTCCCGTCGTTCACTGCGGTTCGCCGCACCTGAAGGAGCACGACCTACATGCTACACTTCGCGAGTTGGGCGAGTCAGTGGTGGAAACCGGTGCTGTTCGTGATCATCGCCGGCCACCTCACGAACGTTTGCGTCACCCTGTTCCTGCACCGCAATCAAACCCACCGCGGCGTCGTGTTCAGCGGCCTCGTCGCCATCCCGATGCGCATCTGGCTGTGGATGTCCACCGCCATCATCACCCAGGAATGGGTGGCCTGCCATCGGAAGCATCACGCCTTCGCCGATCGCGATGGTGATCCGCATTCGCCCCTTCTCGAAGGGCTCCGGAACATCATCGTCAAGGGCGCCTTTTACTACCGTCAGACGGTGCGGCAGCCCGGCGTACTCGAGAAGTACGGCAAGGGCACGCCCAACGACTGGATCGAGCGCCACATTTTGGCCAAGCGCAACTGGCTCGGCATCGCCCTCATGCTCGGCATCGACATCTGGCTGTTCGGCTTCTTTATCGGCCCCATGGTCTGGGCCGCGCAGATGCTGTGGATCCCCTTCTGGGCCGCCGGCATCATCAACGGCGTTGGCCACGCACTCGGCTATCGCAACTACGACGTCAAGGACGCGAGCCGCAACATCTCGCCGATCGCCATCTGGCTCGGCGGCGAAGAGCTCCACAACAATCACCACGCCGATCCGCACTCCGCCAAGTTCAAGGCAAAGTGGTACGAGTTCGACATCGGTTGGCTCTACATCCGCGTGCTGCAGCTCTTCGGGCTGGCCGAGGTGAAGTACGCGCGAGCCTGAACGTGAACGACGGGTGTGGGGCGCAGGGTGCGGGGTGTGGGTAGCGCAAGAATCTCTCGGGCCAAACACACCCCACACCCGATACCCTGCACCCGCTCTGTAAGGAGTTCACCATGTCCGACATCACCTGCTCCCGCTGCGGCAACACGCGCGCGGGACTCGAACGCCAGCCATTTCCCGGCAAGATCGGGGAGCGCGCGCTGAATGAAATCTGTGCCGACTGCTGGGCGCAGTGGCAGAAGCAGCAGATGATGCTGATCAACCACTACGGCCTGAATTTGATGGACCCGCAGGCTCGCCAGTTCCTCACCAAGAACATGGAAGCCTTCCTGTTCAAGAGCGGCCAGCAGGAAGAAATCGACACCACGAAACAGGGCACCATCAACCACTGACGGTGCCACGAGGCTGAAAATCGAGCGGCTGTTCTCTCCTGAGAACGGCCGCTTTCTCGTTCTGCCGTTGTCACCCGGCGCTCGCGCCGCGATCATTCACGCATGCGTCATCCTCGTCTGACTCTCGTCGCCCTGGCATTCGCCGCGGCCGCGTGCGCATCAACGACGCAGCAAGGTGCCAGCGCCTCGGCACCTCGCGCCGCGCGACCCGCACCCCGCTGGGCCGACTCCGTTCTCGCTACGCTCTCCCTACGGGACAAAGTCGCGCAGACCGTCTGGCCATGGACGCTGGGCGATTATCGCGCGACGAACGATCCGCAGTGGACGAAGATCGCCGCCTACGCCACCGAGCAACACGTCGGCGGCTACATCGTCTCCGTCGGCGGTCCGCTCGATATCGCGGCCAAGATCAACTCGCTGCAAAAGCTGTCGGCGTTGCCGCTGATCATCGGCGCGGATCTCGAATACGGCGCCGGTATGCGCGCGCGCGGGGGAACGTTTCTCCCCAACGCGATCGACCTCGGCGGCGCCACCACAATGCCACCCGAGATGGCGCTCGGCGCAACCGGCGATACCTCGCTGGCGTACGAGTATGGCCGTATCACGGCGCTCGAGGGACGCGCGATGGGCGTGCACATGGACTTCACGCCGATTCTCGACGTCAACAACAACCCGGGCAATCCCGTCATTAGCACGCGCTCGTTTGGTGAGGATCCACGCCAGGTCGCCAGACTCGGCGTCGCGATGATCCGGGGTCTGCAGGATCATGGCATGCTCGCCACCGGAAAACACTTTCCCGGACACGGCGACACCGAAACGAACTCGCATCTCGGCATGGCGGTCGTCAACGCGTCGCGCGCCAGGCTCGATACGCTGGAGCTGGTGCCCTTCCGCGCCGCGATCGACGCGGGCGTCAGCGCGATCATGACCTTTCACGGCGCGCTCCCCGCGCTCGACAGCGCGACGATTCCAGCTACCCTCTCCCGCCGCATCATGACGGGATTGATCCGCGATGAGATGCATTTCCGGGGACTGTTGGTTAGCGACGCGATGGACATGCAAGGCGTCATGGGCCGTTACGGCCTCGTCGAAGCGTGCAAGCGCGCGGTCGAGGCCGGCGTCGATGTGCTCCTGATGCCGAACGACATCCGCGGATGCATCGATGCCGTGGTCGCCGGCGTCGCTGAAGGCAGGTTCACCGAGGCGCGCATCGACCGCTCCGTGCGTCGCATCCTCGAGATGAAACAGCGGATGGCGCTCGACCGCGGGCGGCTGATCGACCTCGACAGCGTTCGCGCCGTCGTCGGCGACACGGCAAACGCAGCGCTGGGCCGGTTGATCGCCGAACGATCGATCACGATCGTGAAGGATTCCCTCCGCCAACTGCCGTTGGGGCAGCTTCCGCGCGGCACGCGCGTTCTCTCGGTCAACTTCTCGCTGCGCGCCGAGCTGTACGCCAACGCCGCGTTCGACGCCGAGCTCCGGCGTGTGTTTCCGTCGACGCGATCGCAGTGGATCAACTCCGACGATCAGGGCACGAACTATCCGCGGCTTCTCATGATGGCCGACTCGGCCGACGTGGTGATCGTCGCGAGCTATCTAGGCCACTCGTCGACCATGTCGAGCATCGGTGCTCCGAGAGCGTTTGCCGATTTCATTCTCGACCTCGTACACCGGGGTAAGCGGCCGGTGGTGGTCGCGATGGGCAATCCCTATCTCTTGCAGCAGGTGCCTGAGGTGGCCGCGTACGTCGTGGGATGGATGGGATTCCCGGTTTCGCAGGTCGCGGCGGCGCGGGCCATCACCGGATTGGCGCCGGTGAGCGGCCGCCTGCCGATTCGCATTCCGCCCTACGCGCCGATCGGGGCAGGCGAGAGTCGGGCCGCGCTGGCCGCGTTGGCCGTGCCGCGCTAACGCGCGAAAGAATCCGTGCGGCGTGGATGTCAAGTGGCAGGCGCGAGTCGTAACCACCAGGGCGGTGACGATCGGCGCAAGTCGATTGACGTGGCGATCCGGAATCGCTAACATCGCACGTCGCCGTGATGCCGCGCGCTTCTCCAGCGCAAGAACGTAACATTAGTAGCGACTCGTTACTAATTCTCGGCCCGGCCTTGACATTAGTCTCAAATAGTGAATAATTCGCGCTCAATGCGCGAACGCCCCTCGGCCCGCCGTAGCGCCTTGTCCGTCGACGTCATGATGCTGACGCCGCACGGACGGCGACTCGCCCTCCTTCTCACACGGTCCGCCGACTCCCGCGCGAAAGAACGCTGGGAGCTGCCGTGGGAATCGCCGCGCGCGGGCGAGACACTCGAAGATGCCGCGGCGCGCATCGCGCGGTCGCCGATCGAGCACGCGCCATCGACCATCGACCAGGTCGTCGCCATCGGCGATTCACGGCGGCATCCCGGCGGCGCGGAAATCTCCGTTGGATTTCTAGCGCTGGTTCCGGCCGGCGCGCCGTCGCCGGTCGGGGGGAATTCCGCCTGGTTTCCGATCGATGAGCTTCCGCCGATGCCTCCGCGGCAACGCGCCCTGGTCGATGCGGGGATCGCGGTGCTGCGCACGCGACTCGAGACCTCGCCAATCGCCTTCAGGCTCCTGCCGGCGGCTTTCACTTTGAGCCAGCTCCAGGAGGTGTACGAGCTGCTCCTCGGACGGCGCCTCCACAAGGCGTCGTTCCGCCGCGCGCTTCAGGCGGCATTCCTGGTCGAGCCGACCGACGAATGGCGCAGCGAAGGCCGCGGCCGCCCCGCCCAGCTTTTTCGCTTTGCCCCGAAGAAGCGCCGGGGTGCCCGTCGCGGCGTCCGATTCGACGCGATCGGCTGACATCTGTCGCGAAGGTGAAACCCTACTGTCGTCTTTGGTGTATTAGTTGCAATAAGTGAATAACGACAAGGACGGGCTCACGGGCGCGTGGGAGGGGTCGATGTCGAAGCGATTGGTTCTTCAGAAACGGGATGTCACTCGGCGCGCCATCGCATGTGCTGCCGCGGCAATGCATTTGCCCCCGGTGTCGGCTGCTGAAGACGATGCGCCGCCGGCGCGCGTGTTCTCCACGCGAGGTGGCGCGGCCTGGCTGGTGACCGTCGTCGCGCGCGTCTCGTCGGAGGACATTGCGACCGGCGCGACGAACGGCCGCCTCGTGCTGCGATACGAGTGTATGTCCAGCCCGCGCAAGTCGCGCCGAATCGTCACCGTTCGCGCGACCTCGATCGATGAGCTGAGCGACGAGACGCTACGCGGCGCGCTTTCGGCCAGGATTCACGGCACCGCGCGATAACGCGCGATGTCACCTGCCGCCGATTATCGCCGGCGCGCCTGCCACTGAATCAGGCCACGCGCGATCGCGACGTTGTCGGAGGCGATCTCATACAGCTCGCGGAACACGTCGGCGGCGGTAGCGCTGGCGGCTTCTGCGATGACTGGCGGCTCATGACCGTCGCGCCGAACGGGATCCCCACGGCGCTCGACCGCCACTCGCGCGGATACCTGCGTGCCCTCCGGCGGACGACGCTCGATTGTCACGTGACCGCCCCCAGGCAACTCGCGGCTATACAGCAGCTCGCTCTCCCACATTGATGATCGCGCGAGGCTCAGGGAGAACGCGCGGCGCGAGCCATCGGCGCTTTGTTGACGCCGGTCATCGGCACCGTGAGCACTCCATCGGCCGGAAGAATCCGGCGCACGGCGATCAACCGCTCACCGAACCATGTCGGCTTCATGGCCGATCCGGAAAAGCGATCGAGGCGCACGCGCTTACCACGGATCGAAGCGTGAATGATGGTGTCGCCTCCGACGTACATCGCGATGTGCTGTGCTCCCTGTCCACCCCAGAAAAACAGGAGATCGCCCGCCTGTAGGTCGCCCGGGTGCGGAGCGTCACCGACGGTCGATTGCTCGTGCGCGGTGCGCGGCATCTCGATGCCATGTTGCGCGAACACGTAGCGCAGGAAGCCCGAGCAATCGAACGCGCGGGGCGTCTCTCCGCCGAGCTCGTAGGGGACACCGATGTATTTCTTGGCGGTGCGAACGACCTCGTCGCCGTAGATCGTGGCGTGAACGACCACCGGTGACGCCCCGAGGTGATCGGGCGCGCGCGTGCGCGCGCGCTGCGCGGCGACATCTTGCGCGGCGCATGCGATCAGGCTCAGGCTGGTCGCGACGCTGATGAGGTGTGAGAACGTCATCGCTTGCAGGACGATCCATCCCACATCGCGTTAACACGACCGGGAGTTCACCCCTTCCTCAGGGTGGTAAGCGCCGATACCGAGTTGCGTTTAGCCAATGCTGGCGCCCAAATGTCGCCTAACTGCGCGACCCGCGCTGGTATGGATTCGATCGTGAAATCGCGAGGGTCGAGGTCGTTGTCGACCTCGTCCCACGCAAGCGGTGTCGACACAGTGGCACCCGGCTTTGCGCGCGCCGCGTACGCGCCGGCCACGGTCTTTCCCTTGATGTTCTGCAGATAGTCGACGTACACCGCGGCCGGTGGCCTGGCCTTCACCGATCGCTCGATGGTCGCAAGCTTGGGATGCTCTTCCGCGACACGCGTGGCCACCAGCTGTGCCATCAGAAGTGCCGTCTCGTTGGATGCCTTCGGTGGCAACGGGACGTAGATGTGAATGCCTCGTGACCCGGAGGTCTTCGGCGCGCCGCGAAGTCCGAGGTCGTCCAGCACCTCGCGCACGAGTTGCGCGACCTCGATAACCCGCCGGAACTGCGCGCGCGGGCCCGGATCGAGATCGAGGATCGTGTAGTCGGGATTGTCGCACGATTGCAGCCGAGCGTGCCACGGATCGGTCGAAACCGCGCCGAGCTGGATCGTCCAGAGCAGCGTGAGCAGATCGCCGCCGATGATCCGGTCTTGCTGCTCGCCCGCGTCGTTCTTGATCCGTGCAACGCGAACGCTTTCCGGCACATCGTCGGACGCATTCTGCTGGTAGAAGGACGGCCCGGTGATTCCGCCGGGAAATCGCTTGAGCACCAGTGGACGATCGGCGATTGCCGGGAGCACGTACGAGGACATCCGCGCGTAGTAGCGAAGCAGATCGCCCTTTGTCTGGCCATCCGGGAAGAACTTCTTGCCGAGGTTCGTGACGGCGAGCCGCTTGCCACCGCCGAGCTCGACCGTGCCTCCCGCCTTGGCGCCTCCCTCGCGCTCGATCAGATCCAGCTGGGCGACTATGTCGATTGATGCGGATGGCCGTTTGCTGGTCGCGTGCTTGACGGAGGTCGTCTTGGCGGTCGTCTTCGGGGTCTTCGTCCCGGCCTTCTTCGCCGTGGTCTTCGCGCTCTTCGACCCGCCGCGCCGCTGCACGCTGTTTTTTTCGCGCGTCACGTCCGTCGCTGCCTTGTCGTCGCGCACTCCGAGAAAAATAGGCTGGCGCAGCCGACCGTCGGCCGTCCACTCGCTGAACTTCACCTCGACGACGACCTCCGGCTTGACCCAGTGCGCTGTCTCGTTCGTTTTCGGCGTCTCCTCGAACGGCGACGCTTTGCGCTCGAGCGGCCGGAGTCGTTTCGCCATCGACTTCAGTCCATCCCGGCTGAAGCCGCCGCCGGTGTGTCCGGCGTAGATGAACCGATCGCGATCGTAGTAGCCCAGCAGCAGCGCGCCGATGTGCTCGCGTGTGTTTCGCGGCTCGGTGTACCCGCCGACCACGAACTCTTGCCGGTGCTCGATCTTGAGCTTGAGCCACGCTTTGCTGCGCACGCCGGGATGGTAGGGCGCATCCATTCGCTTGGCGATGATCCCTTCCCAGCCATCTGCGTACGCCTGGTCGAGCATCGTTCGTCCGTCGTTCGGCACCGAATCGGTGAGATGGAGCTGCGGCGAGGTCCGGTTGCGCAGCAGCTTCTCGAGGTGGGTACGCCGCGTCGTCCACGGCTCCGCGGCGAGCACCTGCGTGCCGTCCAGGAGGAGGTCAAACGCATAGAGGGCAGCGGGGGACGATTCGGTGTGGCCGGCAATGGCGTCGGCCTCTTGCACGTGCATGCGACCCTGCAGCTCCTGGAATCGCGCGGGCGCGCCACCCGACATGGCGACAATCTCGCCGTCGAGCACCATCTCGCGCTTGGCCTGCTTGGCGAGCTTCTCGAGCGCGGTCACGATCTCCGGAAACTGCTCGCTCTTGTCCTTTCCGTTTCGCGAGACGAGCGTGGCCGACCCGGGCGTCACGAACGCGAGCACGCGAATGCCATCGTATTTCGGTTCGAAGGTCCATCCATCGCCTTGGGGAACATCGCCGCCGACGCTCGCGTACATCGGCTCGAGCACTTTCGCGGAGACGTTACGTCGCGACGGCTCCTTGGTTTTCTCGGAGGCGGGCTCGGCGGTGACGGAGCGGCGCGCCTTGGCCGCTTCGCCGCGGTTCGAGTGCCAGACGCGGCCCTTTCCTTCGGCGATCTGCTCCATTGTGCGGCCGCTGCCGACCGACGTCATCACATCGGCCGTGATGTCTGAGCCGGTCTCGGCGTATTCGTCCTTGTGCTTGATGAGCAGCCACTGTGGTTTGCTCTCGCCGCGCCGGGTGCGCACGAGCACCCACGAGCCGCTCAGCCGCTCGCCATGGAGGATGATCTTGAGGTCGCCCTTCGCGTAGCCCTTTCGCAGCGACGCTACCGAATCGGATGAGGCGGAGTCGTCGGCGGTGTAGGTGCCGCGGTCCCAGAGCATCACCGATCCGCCGCCGTACTGACCCTTTGGAATCGTCCCCTCGAATGTGTTGTATTCGATGGGATGGTCTTCTACTTCCATCGCCAGGCGCTTCACGCTCGGGTCGAGGCTCGGGCCCTTGGGCACCGCCCAGCTCTTCATGACGCCATCGAGTTCGAGGCGGAAGTCGAAGTGAAGATGACTCGCCGCATGCTTCTGAATGACGAAGCGCAGCTGCGTCGCACGCGTGGCCGTACCACCCGCTGGCTCGCGCGTTTTCTCGAAGTCGCGCTTGCGTCGATATTCGGCCAGCTGCTTCGGCGCCCTGACGCGCGTCGCCATCCCCGATCTCGTCTACTCGGTAGGCACTGGTTAGGCGGTGCGCTTCCCGCTCTTTTTTCGCGCCGGCTTCTGCTCGGCGCCCGCGACCTTTCGCTCGGCCCGGACGCTGCCGCTCTTTTTTCCTTGATCGAGGCTCTGCCGCAGGCGCTCCATCAGATCGAGCACCTTGCCCTCGGCAGGCGTTTTCTCCGGTTCCACGAGCTTGATCTTCTTTCCCTTCATCTTGGCGCGAATGATCTTCATGAGGTTTTCGCGGTATTCGTCGGTGTACTTCTCCGGCTGGAACGCCTCGGCGAGGTTCCCAATGAGCTGCTCCGCCATTTGCAGCTCCTGCGGCCGCACGTTTTCCGAGGAGGGGAAATTGTACTCATCGAGATCGACGAGCTCGTTCTGAAATCGCATCAGCTCGAGCACCATTGCATCGCCAACGACGCGGACGCCCGCGATATGCTGTTTCTGCCTCATGATGATCTTGCCGATGCCGACCGATCCGGTCTTGCGAATGGCCTCACGCAGCAGCGCATACGCTTTGTCGCCGCCCTTCCCTGGAACGAGATAGTACGGCGTGTCGAAGTAGCGCGGGTCGATCTCCTCTTCCTTCACGAAATCCATCACGTCGATCGTGTTCGAGGACTCGATTGCCGCGGCCTTGAAATCTTCGTCCGTGACGACGATGAATTTCCCTTTTTCGTACTCGTAGCCCTTCACGATCTCATTCCACGGAATCGTCTCGCCTTCGGCCGCGCACAGGCGCTCGTACTTGATGGGCGACATATCCTTCTCGTGCAGCATGCGAAAGCTGATGTGATCTTCGCGCACGGCGGTCTTCAGCTCCACCGGAACCGAAACCAGCCCAAACGTCAGCGATCCTTTCCAGATCGACGCCATCGTCGTACTCCGTCAGTGGGGGAGCCAAGGTGCCGTGCGGTGGTCGGAAAGGCAAGTTCGGAGCCGCGGATAGATCACACCGACATCAACAGCAAAGGCAATGGCAGCCGCAGATTTCCGGGGATGAGTGCAGATACTGCCATGCGATTGAATGAAAAAAAGTAGGCTCGTCGGAATTCGCGGCAACAAAAAAAGACCCCAGCATTTGCCGAGGTCTTTCCGTCCTGTCTGCGGCGGACCTACGCCTTTTCTACGTCGGCCGCCTGCGGGCCCTTATCTCCTTGCACGATCTCGAAGGTGACCTGGTCACCCTCGGCCAGCGACTTGAACCCGCTCCCGCCGATCGCGCTGAAGTGAACGAACACGTCCGGGCCTCCCTCGCGCGAGATGAAGCCAAAGCCCTTCGCGTCGTTGAACCACTTCACGGTACCCTGAATCCGAGCCATGGTGCGCTTACCTCTTGCTAGTCCCCAACCGGGGCTGACTGTGGAGCATGATCCCGTTCGGTCGGACGAAGTCTCTATCCTTTGCCGTCGTGATCAGGAACATATGAAATCTAAACGGATGATTCTCCGACTCCTAGGCCCAAAAAAAGCATAAAGCGGGCCGTGCACCAAACGTCAGGCCGCGCCGGCGATGTAGCGGGCGATTCGACCGCACTTGGCACAACGAAGCGTCACATGACAGCGCGGGGGCGAGGGAAAGTCCGCGGGATCGCGCTCAATCGAACCGGAGCAGGACGGGCAGCTGAGAGGAGCCCCCATGCGGTCGTTGGCGATCAAGTGCAATGCCTGAGCTGGATTGTAGGTTGCGGGACGTGGCTTACGCATCTCCCCTCCAGGGATATTCCGCCGACGAGCCAGAACCGCGGCGCGTCGATGCTTCCAATGCAAAGACGAACGACCTCCGATCGCGGCAATCTGCGAGGAGGTCTTACGGCCGTCGTTCGGTAATTCGCCGGTTCGCGGCGGTCCTCGCCCTCATTACGGCCGGCTGTGGACCTCGCGCCCACATCCCGCTGACTTTCGCGCCGCTGACCGGAGCATTAGCCCCCGACGACCGCGACGCGTTACTCGCCCATACACTCGCGCCTACTTTGTACCTGCAGCGTGATGAATCGTTCCCGCTCGTGCGAGTCGTCGCTGTCGTCCACCCGGCGCGGCAGATCATCGCCTATTACCTGCTGTGGCGAGACGACGCGCTTGGTGCGTGGATCCCCTTCACGGTGCCGACTGACGAGGAAGTAATGTGGGTCGGCTACGACTCCACGGGCGCGCCCACCGACCTCTGGTCATACTGGCACGGCACCATCCTCCACGCCGACTGGCGCGGGAAAGGGCAGGTGATGGCGGACGTACAGTGGGGAAAGCACGGCACCATGCCGCGCGGCCTCGTGCTCGCGTCGCTGCCACGGTACCAGTCCCTCGGCGCATTCTACTCACTGATGTGGCTCGCGATTCCCGACATGATCCTCGGCGATCTCTCACGCCCGGGTCCCCTCTGCTTCTGTCACAGCTACTCGCGCTACCGCGATTTCTCCCGCGCAGTCGTGACCGCCGACCGGCTCGACGCGGTCATTCGCAGTGCGAACCCGGACCCCGCACTGCGCGCGATATTTGGTGCGCGATACTCGCGGAAGCCGTTCTGGCCGTAGTGCCGGGGAAGCGTCCCTGTGACCCGCATCACCGCCGCGCGTCGCTACCCTAACTACCTATCACGCACAGCAATGCGCTTCGCTCATCTCCGCTCGATCTAAAATGGGACCGCCCGCTTACGAACCTCGCGTCGCGCACCCGTCGGGCGTGACCCGCGCTCGCGCGTTCCTGCAGCAGGCGCTCGAGCACGAGCTCGGAAGCCGTTTGCCCCAGGCGATCGAGGCGTACACGTCATCGATCGAGGCGGCGGACTCGCGACAGGAAGCGCCGTTGCGCGCCGAGGCTCTGCGCAGGCTCGCCTCGGTGCGACGCCGCCGAAACGAAATCGCCGAGTCCGTGGAGCTATGCCAGCAAAGCTTCGAGATCGCGACCGCGCTGGGAGACGCAGTGCTGGCTTCGGAAGCGCTCAATGGTCTAGCGGCGGTGCATCTCCAGCAGGGC
The DNA here is from genome assembly GCA_038228795.1 of Gemmatimonadales bacterium. Taxonomy (GTDB): domain Bacteria; phylum Gemmatimonadota; class Gemmatimonadetes; order Gemmatimonadales; family Gemmatimonadaceae; genus JALZAE01. The sequence goes on along the minus strand of JBBROY010000001.1, from coordinate 56,754 downwards.
AATTGGGACGATGCGCGCGCGTACTTCAAGCGCGCGCTCACGATGGGTCTCGACAGCCTCGACCTGCGCGCCAAGATCGAGGGAAACCTCGGGATCATGGCGAACATCGAGGGAAATTTTCAAGCGGCGCTCGGCCACTACCAGCGCGCGCTCGATGCATATACCGAGGCGCGCTCCGAGCGGGGCTGCGCGGTGACGTATCTCAATCTCGGCATGTTGAGCGTTGACCGGCAGAGCTGGGATGACGCCGACGCGTACTTCAACGCCACGCTGCGTTACGCGGACACCGCGAGCGATGGGTTGCTGCGGGGCCACGGCTTGATCAATCGCGCCGAAGTCTTCGTCGCTCGCGGGCGATACGAGGAGGCACGCCGATCCGCCGAAGAGGCGCTGCGCATCTTCGACCACATGGGCACGCGCGAGCTCAAGTCCGATGCCTACAAGATGCTGGGCGTGATTTACCGCGAAACGGGAATGCCGGTGTTGGCCGAGGCGCGCTTCAAGGCGGCGGTCGATCTCGCGCGCGATTCGGGTTCGCCGCTGTCGGAGGCGGAAGCGTCGCGCGAGCTCGCGGTATTGTACCAGGGCCAGGGCCAAAACCAGGAGGCGTTGCGGCTACTCAACGCGGCGCATCGGTTATTCGGCCGCGTGAACGCGAAGCGCGACCTGGTAGAGACAGCCACCAAGGTCCAGCGGCTCGAAAGCGTGTATCTGCAGATGGTTCGTGGTTGGGGCCGCTCGATCGAATCGACCGACAGCTATACGTTCGGCCACTCGGAGCGCGTCGCCAACTACGCGTTCGCGCTAGGTACCGCCATGTCGCTCGATGACATCGAGCTGACCACGCTACGCATGGGCGCGTACCTGCACGACCTCGGCAAGATCCGCGTGCCGCACGAGATTCTCTCGAAGCCGGGTCGTCTGACGCCCGACGAGTTCGACCTGATGAAGATGCATCCGGTGTACGGACTCGAGCTGCTGGCAGCGGTGGAGTTTCCGTGGAACCTCAAGCCGATCGTGCGGTCGCATCACGAGCACTACGACGGTGGTGGTTATCCCGACCGGCTGCGCGGCGACGAAATTCCCTTCGCCCCACATCTCATCTGCGCTGTCGACGTGTACGACGCGCTCACCACCACGCGCAGCTATCGCGCCGCGATGACGCACGACGAGGCGATCGCCGAGATGCACGCGTGCAAGCGATGGTGGAATCCGGCGTTGTTCGACGCGTTCATGAGCTCGTCGCTCGCGCGCGCGGCGGCCGCGGATCGTTGACGGCCGCGGATACGTCAATGGCAAGGCTGAACGGCAGCCGCGGATCTTCGCGGATCTCACGCGGATAGGTCAAAAAAAATGCAGCGCGCGCAGCGGCGAATCTTGACCAAGTCGTATCTGCGTCGATACGCGACAATCCGCGGCTGCTCTCGTTGGTTCGATCCGCGAAAATCCGCGGCTGCCCTTGTCGGTTCGATCCGCGAAAATCCGCGGCTCAGGTGATGTAGACGACGACGCCGTCGCCGTCGATTCCCATCTCGTGCTCCATGCCGCAGATGCCGCAGGTCTTCATCGCGTGCCACACCTCGCCGAATTCCTTGTTCAGCTCGGGCGACGAGGGCTTCACCGCCAGCCTCTTATAGCTGTACTCCCCGCAGTTTTCGCACGCGTGCGCTTTGGCGATGCGCTCGGCGCGCTCGTGGGTGATCTGCGCCAACGTCAGCTCCTGTTGCCGCTGTCCGTTGTCGGAGGCACGAACGGCGTCCCGATGACGGCGGAAACGTGAGGTGCCGGTGGCCGCTCCGGTTGGCGCGAGGCCGACCGTTCTCCGGAGTCCGCCATCGAGGCCGATCCGGCGCGCGTGAGCAACTCCTTGAGCCCGCCTAGTGCGCCCATGACGCCTGTGGCCTCGCTCGGCAGGAAGATGGTGGAGCCTTTGCCCTGCGTCAGCAGCGGCAGCGCCTCGAGGTACTTCATCCCGAGCAAATACGTCGCGGCCTGCCCGTCCGGCAGCGCCGCGGAGATGCGTTGGATCGCCTCGGCCTCGGCCTGCGCCATGGCGAGCCGCGCCTCGGCGAGCCCCTTGGCGCGGAGTACCGCGGCTTCGGCTTCGCCCTGCGCGCGGCTGACTTGTGATTGCTGTACGCCTTCCGCTTCGAGAATCGCCGCACGCTTGGACGCCTCGGCGTTGGTGACTGCGGCGCGCCGTTCGCGTTCGGCGCGCATCTGCAATTCCATGGACTGCTGAATGTCGCGCGGCGGCTCGATGGCCTGTAACTCGACGCGCGTGACGTCGACGCCCCAGCCAATCGACGCTTCTTCGATCGTGTCGCGCATGCGCTTGTTGATCATGTCGCGGCTGGCGAGCGTCTGGTCGAGCTCGATGTCGCCAACGATGTTGCGGAGCGTGGTACGGGTGAGCGTCTCGAGGGCGAAGGGAAGGTTCTGAATCGCGTACGCCGCTTTCTGCGGATCGGCGATGCGGTAGTAGAGAACGGCGTCGATGTCGATGGTGACGTTGTCTTTCGTGATGACGGGCTGGCTGGGGAAGCTGAGCACTTGCTCGCGCAGGTCGATGCGCGACGTCGACCCGGAGGTGACGCGCTTGACGCCGCCGGGATCCGCCTCGAAGTAGCGCACATCGATCGTCTTGGCGCGCTCCATTCCTGGAATCAGGATGTTCAGACCGGACCGTGCGACGCGGTTGAAGGAGCCCCACCGCTCGATTACCAACACCTCAGCTTGCCCCACGACCTTGATCGTCTTGGACAGTACGAAAAACACGGCGAGGACGAGCACCCCGACGGCGATGAGACCACCCATTACGTGACTCCGAGATGTGGATACTGAGAAGCTAAGGGGATGGGGGTAAGGGGCTAGGGGATGGGCACCGACTCCCTCTCATTTGTCTCGGCGCGGATCCAGCACCACATCCACCCGATCCACCACATCCTGCCAATGTGCGCGGGCCATGGCGGCGCGGGCGACGGTCGCGCGGGCGCGGGCATCTGCGCGAATCTCGCGGAGCTGGCTGCGGGCGAGTGCCGGGAGGTCGCTGCGCGGAATATTTGGCGCGCCGACGAAGGGGCCGGGCGGATTCGCGGGGATTGACGATCGCCGCCAGGCGCTCGAGATACACGCGCTGCATCATGCGACGATTCGCGTCGGGGTTGGCGTTGCCGGACGGCGCGCCCCACACGCCGCGACGCAGATCCTCGAGGTATTCCGTCGGCGGGTAGGCGTTGGCCGGGTCCATCTCCACCGATTCGGCGAGGCGGCCGAGTCGGCGCGCATCGAGCAATTGGGTCACGACCCCGGCTTGGCGCGTGGCGAGCGCAGAGGGTCCGATCCGACTCGCAATGTCCTCTGGCGCGAGCCACGCCGGCGTGGCGAAGACGTTCTCGGCCAGGAACGCGAGCGCCGCTTTCTGTTTCGCTTTCGGCACGATGTGGTAGACGGGCCCCTTTTGATCCGCCGTCTTGAAGTCGATGTTCACGCCGCCGATCCAGTTCGCGACGTGGCCCATGTAGAGCGACCACATGCCCAGCGTCTCACCGTACAGCTCCTCGAGGTCGGTGAAGTCATCGCCGGGGCGAGTGGTCCATGCGACGAGCTGCGGCACGAGCTTCTTCATGTTCGCGAGCGCGAATCCGCTGGCGCGAACTGCATCGTCGCCGACGTCCTCGGTCTGCGAGCGCGGATCGATGCCCGAGAGCTGCTGCGGCGAGTACCGGTACGGGAAGGGACCGGTCTGGTTGGTAATCCATCCATTGAGCGTCGTCTTCTCATCCTCCGGCGTGCGGGCCTCTGGGAGCACGCGGTAGCCCCAGTTGATGACGAAGTCGTCAAAGGGACCCAGGCGGCGGATGAAATCCTTGGGTGCGAGTCCGTCGCCGGGTTGAGCGACGTAGTTCTGCCTCGCGTAATCCATGATGGTCAGAGACACGCCGTATTTGCTGGTGAAGCTCGGCTTGCGAAGCGAGTCGACCGAAATCGACGCGGACGCGATCATGTTGTGCGGGAGGCCGAGTGCGTGGCCGATCTCGTGCGTGATCACCTGGCGCATGGTCTCGCCCATCAGCTCTTCGGGAATATCGAGCGTGCGCGCCGCGGGGTTGGCGACACCGGTCTCGACCATCAAGCGGTTGCGGTACGACCGCATGTGGTTGTGGTACCAGGTGATCTCACTGTTGATGATCTCGCCGGTACGCGGATCGTGCGTCTGCGGCCCAACGGCGTTCCGGACGAGGCTGGCGGCCCAGCGCACCATCGAATAGCGCACATCGTCGGGATCCCAATTGGGATCTTCCTTCGCCGTCGGCGGATCCTTCGCGACGATTGCGTTCTTGAAGCCGGCTTTCTCGAAGACTTTCTGCCATTGTTCGACGCCTTCCTTCACGTACCGGCGCCATTTGGTCGGCGTGGCGGGGTCGACGTAATAGACGATTGGCTTCACGGGCTCGACCAGCTCGCCACGCGCGTATGCCGCGGGATCCTTCGGCTCGAGACGCCAGCGGATGATGAACTGCTGCGTCGCCGCCTTCTGCTGATCGAGACCGTAATTCACGCGCTCGAGCGAGAAGAACCCGACGCGGTCATCGGCGTAGCGCGGGCGCATCGGCTGCCTGGGCAGGACGACGAGCGACTGGCGCATCTCGAGCGAGATGGTGCTGCCAGCGCGGTCTGATGGCGCGTCGCCGGCATCGAACGTCTGCGTGTGCCGCACCTCGACGTTCATCGGGAAGGCGCGAATGCCATTGATGAAGCTGCGCGCCGGATCGAATCGGCGAACGGTGTATTGCCTGCGCTGCGCGGCGTTGAGTCCGGAGATGGCGGGTGTATCGCCGGCGTAGAAGTCGGTGACATCGAGCACGTAGGCCGCGCTGTCTTTGGCGAAGGCGGCGATCGGGAACGAGGCGAGAATCGGCGCGTAGTTGTTGTTCGCGACCGAGAGGGCGATGGGCAGGGAATCGTCGGCGATCGCGCCGAAGCTGATGCTGCGGACCAACACGCGCTCGCCGTTGCGCTCGAAGCGCACCACGCGCTCTTCGATCGAGCTACCAGCGGAGGTGAACCCACCGAAGCCCGTCGGCACCGCCGCGATGCGGCTGACCATGAGGAGGTCGCGCTTCAGCAAGGAGTCGGGGAACTCGAAGAACCAGCGGTCGTCGACTCGATGCACGGTTATGCCACCCCGCTCCGTCTTGGCGCGATCGGTGATGACTTGTGCGTACGGACGCGGACGGCGCGGCGCAGGCGCGATCTGTGGCGGCGTGACCGGCTGCTGACCGGCTGGCGGCGTGGCGGGTGGAGTGACCGGCGGTTGCTGGGCGGCCGCAACGTTGATGGTGAGCGGAATCGCTATCAGTGACGGGAGCAGGCGCATTGTGAGTCCGGGTGGAGGGACTGTTGGGCTGGGGCTGGGGGCTGGGGGCTAGGGGTTGGGGCGCCACGTAGACATTCGTCGGCGCCGCATCTCCTAGCCCCCAAACCGCAGCACCGCTCTCATGGCTTCCAATCAGCGATGAACACATTCAACCCGCGGGCTTCAACCGATTTTCTTCCCGATTCCCAGACGAGTTTGCTGCCGTCGGGCGAGAATTGCGGAAAACCGTCAAACTCCACGTGCGTCGTCACCTGCTCCAGATTCGAGCCGTCGGCGTCGATGAGATACAGATCAAAGTTGCCGCTGCGCGGATTCTTGTAGTTGGACGAGAAGATGATGCGCTTATCGTCCGGGGTGAAATAGGGGGCGAAGTTGGCGCCGCCAAGGTGCGTGATGGCGTGCTGGTCGCTGCCGTCGGCGTTCATCACGAAGATTTCCATCCTATTCGGGCGGACGATCAACTGCCGGAGCAAGTCGCCATATTGCGCCAGCTCCGCCGGATCCGTCGGGTGATTGGCGCGGTAGACGATTCGCTTGCCATCGTGGGAGAAGAAGGCGCCGCCATCGTAGCCGGGCGCGTTCGTCAACCGACGGACGTTGGAGCCGTCGACGCTCATCGTGTAGATCTCGAGATCCCCGTCCTTGAGCGACGTGAACACGATCGTGCGCCCATCGGGCGACAGCGTCCCTTCCGCCGTGTAAACGCCGTAGCGAGTGAGGCGCTCGAGGCGCGAGCCGTCGGCGTTCGCCGTGTAGATGTCGAACGGGTCGAGTCCCCACACATAGCCCTTGGACGGATCGGGCTTAACGGGACACGCCGTGTTCGACGCATGCGTCGAGGCGAAAAAAATCTTCGAATCGCCCGAATAGAAATAACCGCAGGTCGTCTTGCCGGCGTTGGGCGACACGCGATGGACGTTGGATCCATCGATGTTCATCGTGTACTGCAGGTCGCACGTTCGGCCGTCGCGCGTGGACTGAAAGATCAGCCGCTTGCCATCGGCGCTGAAATACGCCTCGGCATTTTCGCCGCCATTGGTCAGCTGCCGGATGTTCGCGAGATGCTTGGTCTCGCCGGGCTCTGCCGGCAGCGTGATCGTCGACGCGGGGGACGCCGGCGATGGGCTCTCGACTGTCACGCTGGGCGCGCAGGAGATGGCCGATGCGACCGCGGCCACGAAGATCGTGGCCGCGGAAGGGAATCGTGTCTGGGTCATGCCCAGGAATTTACGGCTTCGTGTACGCCGAGGCGAGCGAGAGCAAATCCTTCTGCGTGTGGCCCTTGTTAAGAAGCTCGAGGGCCTTCTTGAGCTGGGTGTCGTCCGAGATCTGGCGGCGGAACGCGGTCGAATCACCGAAGGCGAGCTCGGCCACCATGTTCGTGAACATGCGGTCGATCGTCGGCGCACCCTTGTCGAACCCGGGGCGGTCGGTGGTGATCTTGGCGGTCTCGAAGCGCTTGAAAATCTCGTTGCGCCATTCGGGCTTCATCGAGAAGTCCTTCGCGACACCCGGCTTCACTTCGAGCGCGTAGTTGTACATCACCGAGCGAATCAGCGCGAACTTCGGCGCGATGACGGTCTTGAAGAAATCCTGCTCAGGCGTCGTGATGGTGTCGGCCGGGATCACGACGTCCGGTGTGATGCCGCCGCCGCCGTACACGGTGCGACCCGCGTCCGACTTGAACACCGGCTTGCTCCTCTTCGATGACTCCTTCTCGAGCGAGTCGGGCTTGATGGTGTCGACGAGCTGCATCGTCCCAGGCTTGCGCTCCCGCTGAATGGAGCGCCCGCTCGGCGTGTACCACTTGGCGGTAGTCAGCTTGAGCGCATAGCCGCCGTCGAGGTTGTAGACCGACTGCACGAGTCCCTTGCCGAACGACGTCGTGCCCACGATCAGCGCGCGGTCGTGATCCTGCAGAGCGCCGGCCGCGATTTCAGCCGCGGAGGCGGAGCGATCGTTGACGAGCACGACCAACGGCAGATCGGTGACATGTCGTCCGCCGCGCGCGTTGAAGGTCTGGTTCATCTCGCCGCGTCCGCGCACACTGGCGAGCGGCTGGCCTTCCTTGAGGAACATGTCGGGCACGGCGAGGCCCTGATCGAGAATGCCGCCGGGATTGTCGCGCAGGTCGAGAATGAGCGACTTGGCGCCCTCCTTGGTCAATCGATTCACGCTCTCCTGCAGCTCACCGACCGCGTCCTCGCTGAACTGCTTGAGCGGGATGTAGGCGGTCTTGTTTTCGAGCATGACAGCGAACGGCACAGCGGGGATGTGAATCTCAGCGCGCGTGAACTTGTGCTCGATCGGCTGGGGGACGCCTGGTCGGGCGAATCGCACGTTGACCTGCGTGCCGATCTTGCCGATGAGCGTTTCGGAAACCTTGGTGGACGTCCACTCCTTGAGGCCCTTGATCGACATCGTGTCGATGCCGATGATGCGATCACCCTCGAAAATGTGGGCGGCCTGCGCCGGCGTGTTCGGATATACGGTCACGATGACGATGTCACCGCTCGGCTGCTGCTGCTCGATGAGCATGCCGAGCCCGCCGTAGCGCCCCGAGGACTGCCGCGTGAAGCTGGCGTTTTCCTTGGGTGTGTAGAACTCGGAGTACGGATCGTTGAGCTGCTGCACGAGTCCGCGCGCCGCCTTCTCGTACAGTGCGCCAGCGTTCAGCGTGTCGACGAAGCGGTCATTGACCAGTGAGACCACTTGGTCGAACAGACGGGAGCCATCACGCGAGGAACGCTCCTGAGCGACCCAGCCACCGATGACGATGGGGAGCGCCAGGCTACCGGCGAGGAGGAGCTTGCGAAGGCGGGTCATAGCGGACCACCAAAGAGAAGGAGACAACAGGCTCTAGCTAATAACGATTCACCACCCGAGAGGTTCCTCCGTCGGGCCCCTCTCGGGCGGTATTTCTTGTCAGGAAGCTCCCCCCATCATGCCGCCGCCCGCGCCCGCATCCGCGGAGGCGCCCGCATCGCCCCCGGCCTGGCCGAGCATGCTCTTCCACGAGACTTCGGTTCCGAGGCGAAAGCCTTTCTTGGTGAGCTTCACGCCCTCGGGTGAGACTGCAACGGTATATGGCTGTTCATCGATCACAATTTCGCGCTTCAGCGTCTTCTCGAGCTTCGCAGTCATGAGGGTCTCCGGAAGAGTGATGGAATAATGCAAGCTTGGAGCTTCAAGGCACGCGGACGGTCGACATCATTGTCTACCGTTTACACAACCCGGACCAACTTAACCCCGTCTGGTGCGGGCCGCCTCAAGTTTGACGCGCCGCCAGAACATAGTCGACGTACCACTCTCTGCGCTGTTGGCGGATCATCACGTCTCGGAGCATGCCGGCAGCAAGGAGCATTTCGTGCGCCGGTTGAAGGACGCGTTGCAGATGCGATGGGTATCGTTGCGCGAGCGGCATCTGCTCAGCGAGCGTCTCCAGCGACACGCGCCACGTGAGACTCCCATCCTCACGCGCGACTTCCAACAACCTGTAGAGCCGCCGAGCGACGGGCGACGACAGCGCCAGATACTGGGCCGATGACAGCATTACGGTGCGACCGGCCGCGATGTTGGATCGGAGCACCGGAGAAAGAGTGACGCGTGCTTCGCCCGGCTCCGAGGCCGGAAAGGTCGGGAAGAGGGTCAACTGATCGCGTTCCGCGCTCCGACGTCGCTCGATCGAGACGGTGGCGAGCAGCGTGAAGGTCGTATCGATGCATTCGTTCGCGGCAGCGCTGAAATACGCGCTCTGCGATTCGAGGATAGTGCGCTCGAGCCGCGTGAGCGCGGAGCGCAGCTGCTCGTACGTGCGCCCATCGACGCGCCGGCCCATCGACCGCAGGAATGCGTGCAGGGTGAAGGAGATGACGCCGTCGGCAGGGGCCGCCGCTTCATGATAGCGGTGCCACAGCTCGACGTAGACGTCCTGGTCGAACGTTCCCGGCAGACGGTCGCCGGGACTCGGCAGGACGCGCCATCGGCCTCCGGATTCGGGCGAAAAGCTGACCGCGGCATCATCAGCCGAGTCGCTGAGCCGGAACAACGGAAGCGCCTCCAGCGAACGGTCGAGCAAGATGGTTCGCGTGCCCGCCCGGCGGCGCGTAGCGAGGGACATTGCTTTGAAGTTCGCCCGCGGGCCGCCGAGCCGCAACGACTGCGGCGCGTTTCGGGCTCGGCTGTCGCGCTAACAGCCAGCATCCAAGTCGAGGGTTGGCGACGACGAGGCAGATTGGGCAGATCGGGCAGGATTCCCAGAGCTCCAGCTCGGAACAGAGAATTCGCTTGATTGTCTCGATGAGAAGAATGCCGATCGAGGTCGATCCGCTTGATCTGCCCACTCTGCCCCATCGTTGCGAACTCTCGAGGTAGATCATTGCCGCGACCGCTGGACTTTTACAATTGTCCGACAATTGAGCGCTGACCGCGGGCTCGACAGGCGCGGCGGAATGACCGAGCATTGCGAAGTCGATCAACAGAGGTGCACGTGAGCGATCGGAGAGAGTTTCTCAAGCACAGCGCGATGTTGGCCGCGGTGCTGGCGGCGGAGCAGGCGCTGGGGACCAAGCGCGCATTTGGCGCGAGCGCGGGCTCGATCGAGCGCGCCGCCACCGACGGGATGTCGATGGATGACCCCGCGGTGAAAGAACTGATGATGGCCGCGCTCACCGCGGCGAAATCGGCGGGCGCGTCGTACGCCGACGTACGCATCGGACGGCAGCGGCAGAACTTCGTCTTCACGCGCGAGCAGCAGATTCAGAACGTGGTCGATACGGACACGGTTGGCTGCGGCGTTCGCGCGCTCGTGGATGGCACGTGGGGCTTCGCGGCCAGCCGGGTACTCACCTCCGATGGCGTGGCGGCGGCGGCGCGCGAGGCGGTGTCCATCGCCAAGGCAAGCCGTGCGGCTCGCGGCGCGCCGATCGTGCTGTCGCCATCGGCGCCTGTGGGGATGGTGACATGGCAGAGCGGACACCAAGTGGACCCGTGGACGATTTCGGTCGAGGAAAAAGCCTCGCTGCTGCTCAAAGCGAACGCCGAGGCGATGAAAGCGAAGGGCGTGCAGTTCGTGTTCAGCGGACTCTTCTTCGTCAAGGAAGAGAGGAATTACGCGAACAGCGACGGTGCGGTGATTGCGCAGACGCTCGTGCGCAGCTTTCCGACGATGCAGATCACCGCGATCTCGGCGGACCGCACCGACTTTCAGAATCGCGGCAACGTCGTACAGCCGAAGGGACTCGGCTGGGAGTACGTGCTCTCGAGCGATCTGCCGGGGAACGCGCGAACGTGGGGAGAGGAAGCGGCGCAGAAGCTGACGGCGAAACCGGTCGAGGTCGGGCGCTACGATCTGGTGCTGCATCCCACGCATCTCTGGCTCACCATCCACGAGTCGATCGGCCATCCGACGGAGCTCGACCGCGCGCTCGGCTACGAGGCGAACTACGCGGGAACGAGTTTCATGGCGCCGCCGGATACGAAGCTGGGCACGTTCCGATATGGTCCCGAGTTCATGAACATCCAGGGTGACCGTTCGCAGGCCGGCGGGCTGTCGACCGTCGGCTACGATGATGAAGGCGTGAAGCCCGACAGCTTTCTCATCATCAAGAACGGCATCTTCAACGACTACCAGACCACGCGCGAGCAAGCGACGTGGCTCAAGTGGTGGTACGACACACAGGGACTGCCGACTCGCTCGCACGGCTGCTCGTACGCGCAGGGCTGGAACAACGTGCAGTTTCAGCGCATGCCGAACGTGTCGCTCATGCCGGGCACGAAAGAGCAGGGGTGGGACGATCTCATCGCCGCGACGGACAACGGCATCGCGATCGTCGGCGACGGGTCATTCTCGATCGATCAGCAGCGGTACAACGCGCAGTTCGGCGGGCAGCTGTTCTACGAGATCAAGAGCGGGAAGATCACTGGGATGCTCAAGGACGTGGCCTATCAGATGCGCACGCCCGACTTCTGGAACGCGATGACGATGATCGGCGGGCAGAAGAGCTACGAGCTCGGCGGCAGCTTCTTCGATGGAAAGGGACAACCGCCGCAGGTGAACGCGGTCAGCCACGGCGCGGTGCCAGCGCGCTTCCGTCAGATCAACGTGATCAACACCGGGAGGAAGGGATGAGCGGCGCACCGAAACGGCTGCTCGTCGCGGATGACGGGGCACTGTCGCGCGAAGCGATGCAGGCCATCGTCGAGAAGGCGGTGAAGCTGTCGAAGGCCGACGGCGTCCAGGTGTTCGTCGGCAGCAGCTATCAGGGCAACACGCGATTTGCGGCCAACCAGTTGGCGACGTCGGGCGGCATCACCGATGCGGCGCTGGCGATACAGAGCACCTTTGGCGCGAAGCACGCCGTCGTGACGTCGAACGACGTGAGCGACGCGTCGATCGCGCGGCTCGTGTCGCAGTCGGAGGCGTTGGCGAAGCTGTCGCCGGATGATCCGGAAAACGTGCCCGAGCTGGGTCCGCAAAAGTATGACGAGGTGCCGGCGTACTACGAAAGTACGGCTCATCTCAGCGCAGCCGATCGTGCGCAGGCGGCGCTCACCGCGCTGGAGCCGGCGCGGAAATCCGGCGACATCAACGCGGCCGGCTACATCGTGACGGGCGCGTCGGCGGCGGCGCTCGGCAACAAGAGCGGGCTGTTCGCGTACCACCGGAGCACATCCGCCAACTACACGCTCACGGTGCGGACGAACGACGGCACCGGCTCGGGCTGGGCCGGCGCGGATAGCCAGGACTGGTCGAAGCTCGACATGCGCGCGATCAGCGCGCGGGCGATCGAGAAGGCCAAGGCATCGCGCAATCCATCGGCGATCGAACCGGGCCGATACACGGTGATACTCGAGCCGCAGGCCGTCGGCGATCTGGTGCAGCTTCTGCTCGGCTACATCGACGCGCGCTCGGCGGACGAGGGGCGCAGCCCATTCGTCAAGATGGGGGGCGGCAACAAGGTCGGGGAGAAGGTGATCGACGATCGGTTGACGATCTTCTCCGATCCGCGCGACCCGCAGCTGCTGGGTCAGCCCTACAGTGGCGACGGCCTCCCGCTTGGCCGGCAGGTGTGGTTCGAGAACGGCGTGCTCAAGCAACTGTCGTATACGCGCTTCTGGGCCACCAAGCAGAAGAAAGCGCCGACGGGATTCGCCAGCACGATCAAGATGGTAGGAACGAATCCGTCGTCGGTCGAGGCGATGATATCATCGACCCCACGCGGAGTGCTTGTGACGCGGCTCTGGTATCTGCGCCCGGTGGATCCGCGGACGATTCTGTTCACTGGCCTCACGCGCGATGGCACCTTCCTGATCGAGAACGGCAAGATCACGAAGGCGATTCGCAATTTCCGCTTCAACGAGTCGCCGCTGTTCATGCTCAACAACCTGGACGCGGTTGGCGAACCGGTGCGGCTCGCGGGCACAGAGGCGGGGGGCGATGTCGCGATGCCGGCGGTGAAGGTACGGGACTTCAACTTCACCAGTCTATCAGAGGCGGTGTAAAGGGCGGCGCTACTCCAGCGCGAGCACCGAGCCGGTGACGCCGCGCGCGTCATCGCTCGAGAGAAAGACGATGGCATCCGCGACCGCTTCGCGGGTGACGTAGCGAGCCTCGGCGCCTAGCGCGTCGAGGTTCGCTGTCGTTTGGATGGAGATGGGCGCGACCGCATTCGCGCGGACGATACCGCGCTCTTCGGCGGCGACAGCGCGCATGAGGGTGACCACGGCGCCCTTGGCCGCGGCGTAGCCCGACACATTGGCCACGTTCGCGCCGGGCAGTATCGCGGCCGAGGCGACGTACACGATCGAGCCGTTGGCGGCGCGGAGCATCGGAAGAAACGCACGCGTGCTGAGATATGCCGTGACCGCGTTCCGCTTCCATTGTGTCTGCCACACTTCGACGTCGCTGTCGCGCACCGGTCCGCTCGCCGCGAATCCCCCGGCGAGACATACCAGGGCATCGATGCGCGATCCGGCGACAGCGGCGATGTCGCGCGCGGCCGCCGAGATCTGGGCCTCGTCACTGAGATCGGCGGCGAAGGCGTGGGCGTCGGCGCCGGCCGAGCGCAGAGTGGCGGCGCGCTGCTCGACGTTGGCGAGGGTGCGGTCGAGTGCGATGATCCGGGCGCCTCGGGCCGCGAACGCCGCGGCGACCGCTTCGCCGAGCTGCCCCTCGCGGCCGACGCCGGTGATGAGGACGGATTTGCGTTCGAAGTCAATCATGGGTGCCGGGCTTGGGGCGTCGGGATGCAACGAAAAGGTGCGTTGGGCGGAGCGGTGATGACAGTATCAAGTGGGAAAGTTGTATTTTGGTTTCGGGGGGGGCCCTTTCGTTTCCGATGCCTGACGCCCGCTTCTTGCACTTCCAGCCGAAATGAACCCTGACATCCAAGTAGGAAAGCCGCGTCGGCATCGCGTCCGAAAGGCTCTCAAGTACATCTCGCTCGGTCTGCTGGCCGTCTTCGTACTGCTGTTCGCGATGATCGGTCTGCTCTACACGTTTCGCGGAACTCCTATCGAGCGGGTTGTTGGCCTAGGCGGTCGCCGCGCGGTGCCCGCCGTATCGGACAAGGCGTTTCGGCAGACGATGTCGCTGCTGACGGGGACGCCGCTCATGGCCGGCAACACGATCGAGGTGATGATCAACGGCAACGAGACCTATCCCAAGCTGTGGGCGGATCTACGAGCGGCGAAGCAAACGCTCACGATTCAGATGTACTACTGCAATCCGGGCAAGATGGCGACGGAGATGAAGGACATTCTGATCGAGCGCGCACATGCGGGCGTTCGCGTGCTCTTTCTCTACGATACCTTCGGTGCCGGCCCGCTCCCAGCGTCCTACCTCGACAGCCTCAAGACGGGCGGCATCGAAGTGGTAGGATTTCGGCCCGTGAAGTGGTACGAGCTCCACAAGGCGCAGAGTCGCTCGCACATCCGCGTTGTCGTCGCCGACGGGCGCGTCGGGTACACCGGCGGGTTCGGGCTCGACGACAAGTGGTACGGCGATGGGCGACACAAGGACCAATGGCGTGATTCAAACGTCCGGCTCACCGGGCCCGCGGTATTGCAGCTGCAAGCCACCTTCGCAACGGGCTGGGCCGAGGCGACGGGGGAGCTGCTGACGGGCGATCTGTTCTTCCCGGTCGAGACGTTCGAGGAGAATGCGGAGCGCGTCGCCGGCGTCATGCACACCGCCCCAACCATCGGCAGCACGCCGGCCGAGCGATTTTTCGCGCTCTCGATCGCCAGCGCGCGCAAGACGCTCTTCATCACGAACTCCTACTTCGTCCCGGACGACGATTTTCGTGACCTGATGAAAAAGGCCGCCGCGCGCGGCGTCGACGTGCGGGTGCTCACCGCCGGTCCGACGACCGATGTCAAAACGACCTGGTACGCGGGCCGCCATCGCTATGAGGAACTGCTTGCCGGGGGAGTAAAGATCTACGAGTACCAGCCGGTCATGATGCACGCCAAGTCGATCGTGGTCGACGGACTGTGGTCGAGCGTGGGGTCGATGAACTTCGACAATCGGTCGTTGGCGTTTAATGATGAGTCCAACCTCAATGCCTGGGATTCAGGCCTTGGCGCGAAGATGGACGCCATTTTCGCCGAGGACTTGAAATACTCGAAGGAAATGAAGTTGGAAGAATTTCGCCGCAGGCCATGGACCGGGAGGCTGTTGGAGATTGGAACCAATTGGTTGTCCCGCTTGCTATAGCAGACGTCAGATGTCTTTCGTAAGACGTCAGATATCAAATATCAGATGTCAGATGTCAGATGTCAGATGTCGGTGTCACGGCGCAGGACACGGGTTTTCAGTTATCTGACATCTGACGTCTACTACACTTCGTCATGCCCCGCCCGCGCGCGTCGTCTTCGCCACTGAAGACGTTCCACCCCGTCGTCCAGAGTTGGTTCACTGAAGTCTTTGGTGAGCCCTCCGCACCACAGCGCCTCGGCTGGCCGGTCATCGCCACTGGCAACCACACCCTGATTCTCGCGCCGACCGGTACGGGTAAAACGCTCTCGGCATTCCTCTGGGAGCTCAATGCGTTGATCACGGACGGCTTACGCGCGCCGCTCCCGAACGCGGTGCAGATCCTCTACATCTCACCGCTCAAAGCGCTCAACAACGACATTCAACGCAATCTCGAGTCGCCGCTCGCCGAGCTGCGCCGGCGCTTCGAAGAGACAGACAGCGCGTTTCCAGAGATCCGCGTCGCCGTGCGCACCGGCGACACGACGGCCAGCGCGCGCGCGCGCATGCTGCGCAAGGCGCCGCACATTCTGATCACGACCCCCGAGTCGTTGAACATCATGCTGACCTCGGTGAAGGGTCGGGGGATGTTTTCCGCCGTGCGGGCGGTGATCGTCGATGAGATTCACGCGGTCGCGGGCACAAAGCGCGGAGTGCATCTCGCGCTCACGCTCGAGCGGCTCGGCGCGCTCTCCGCCTCACGACCGCAGCGCATCGGGCTCTCCGCCACGCAGCGACCGCTCGAGGAGATCGCGCGCTTTCTCGGTGGCTGCGAAGCGCCGAACGAGTCGGGCGAGCCGGCCTTCCGGCCCGTGTCGATCGTCGACTGCGGGCTGGTCAAGAAAATGGACCTCGCGGTGCGCTCTCCGGTGCCGGACTTGGCCGACGTCGGCGGCACGGTATGGCCAAAAGTGCATGAAGTGGTGCTCGACGCGATTCGCGGCGCCCGCACGACGCTCATCTTCGTCAACAACCGCGCGCAGGCGGAGAAGATCGCGGCTAAGGTCAACGCGCTCGCCGGCGAAGCGCTGGCGCAGCCGTATCACGGCTCGCTGTCGCGCGAGCGGCGCTTCGATCTCGAACAGCGACTCAAGGCCGGTGATCTGCGCGCCATCGTCGCCACCAGCTCGCTCGAGCTCGGCATCGACATCGGCTCGGTCGATCTCGTGATGCAGCTGCAGTCGCCCAAACGGGTGAGCGCGGGACTGCAGCGCGTCGGACGCGCCGGACACTCGCTGGAGCTCGTGAGCCGTGGCGTGTTCGTGCCGACCTTCCGCGATGACCTGGTCGAAATCATCGCCATCATCGGTGCGATGAAGGACGGCGATGTCGAGCCGACGCACGCGCCGCAAAATGCGCTCGACGTGCTGTCCCAGGTCTGCGTCGCCATGGCGTCGGTCGACGACTGGACCTCGGCCGACATGTACACGCTCGTGAGGCGGGCGTATCCGTACCACCGTCTGACGCGAGGCGTGTTCGACGAGGTGCTGGCGATGCTCTCGGGCAAATACCCGAGCGACCTCGCTTCGGAGCTCGAGGCACGGCTCTCGTGGGATCGCGTCTCCGACCGCGTGTCCGGCTCCAACGCGACGAGGATGATGTCGGTCATCTCGGGTGGCACGATTCCCGACCGCGGGCTCTACACGGTCAACCTCCCCGACCGCACGCGGCTCGGCGAGCTCGACGAGGAGTTCGTCCACGAGTCGCGCGTGGGCGATGTCTTCCAGCTCGGCTCCGCCACCTGGCGCATCGGCGCCATCGAGCACGATCGCGTGATCGTGTTGCCCGCGCCCGGCGCGCCGGCGCGGATGCCGTTCTGGCACGGCGAGTACATGACGCGCTCGCTCGCCCTCTCGCGCCGGCTCGGCGCGCTGCGCCGCGAGGTGTCCGAGCGGTCGCACGACGACACCTTCGACGCCGAGCTCGCCGCGCGATATGGCGCCGACGAGGCGAGCGCGCGCTCGCTGCGGGAATACATGGCCGAGCAACGGGCGTCGACCGGCATCGTGCCCGACGACCGCACGCTCGTGGTCGAACACTTCCGCGACGAGCTTGGCGCGGTGCGCGTCGTCATCCACTCGGCGTTCGGCGGGCGCGTCAACGCACCGTGGGGAATGGCGTTGGCGCAGCGCGTACGCGAGGCGTTCGGCCGCGGCCACGAGGAGCGCGGCGTCGATGTTCAGGTGCAGACCACCGATGATGGCATCATGCTGCGCATGCCGGACCTCGGCGGCACTGCGCCGCTTCGCGTGCTGTTCGATTTGTCTCCTCAAGAAGCGGAGCGTCGCGTCGTAGAAGAAGTCGGTCAGACTTCGCTCTTTGGCGCGCGCTTCCGGATGAACGCGGCGCGCGCGCTGCTGCTGCCGCGCGGCAATCCCCGGCGGCGCATGCCGCTGTGGCTTCAGCGGCTCAAAGCGCTCGACCTGCTGCAGACGGTGCGTCAATTCCCGAGCTTCCCGATTCTGGTCGAGACCTACCGCGAAGTGCTGCAGGACGCGTTCGATCTGGCCGGATTGAAGGAAGTGCTCGATGCGCTCGCGCGCGGCGAGATCGGCACGCACATCGTCGAGACGGAGCAGGCCTCTCCCTTCGCGGCCAGTCTGCAATTCAGCTTCGTCATCGACTGGCTCTACGGCGATGACACGCCGCGAGCCGAGCGGCGCGCGGCGATGTTGTCGCTCGACCGCGCCTTGCTTGACGAAGTGATGGGCAACGAGGGCGCCGATGACGAGACGACCGAAGCGATGAATGAGCTGCTCGCCGAGCGTCGCGGAACGGCGACCGGCCGTCAGGCGCGCGACGCCGATGAGCTGGCGTTACTGCTGGACCGCGCCGGCGATCTGACCACGAACGAGCTGCGCGCGCGGGTGGCGCCGATCGCGGAGTGGAAGCGCGGCGATCCTATGGAGGATCTGCTGGTATCAGGCCGGGCGATCGCCATTCCGTTCGCGGCGAGTGAAGGGGGAGACTGGCGCGTGATACTCACCGAGAACTTCGCGCGCTACGTGGCGGCGATGGGTGCGGATGCGCTCGCGCACGTGCGCTCGGGCGTGGCGCTGGCGGAGCGTGAGGCGAGCGATGTCGTTCCGGAGCCGCTCCTGTCAGCGACGCTCGAGCAGCGCATCGCGCGCCGCGAGATTCTCGCGCGCTTCATTGCGCTCGCCGGACCCGTGACCGCCGCGGAGATTGTCGCGCGGTACGGATGGCCCGTCGCCTGGATCGAAACCCGGCTCGCGGAATGGGAGCAGTCGGAGAAGCTGGTGCGCGGTCGCTTTCGCCAAGTCGAAGGGCCGGAGTGGGCGACACGGAAGCTGGTCGAGATCGCCCGGCGCCGCGCGCTCGCCAAGCTTCGCAAGCAGATCGAACCAGTGGACCTCTCGGTGTTCGCCGGCTTTCTCCATCGATGGCAGCACGTGGACCCGCGCGACCGGCTCGCCGGTGTTCGAGGATTGGAGACCGTCCTGCGCCAACTGCACGGCGCGCCGCGGCCGGCCGATGGGTGGGAGCGCGACTACCTGCCATCGCGCCTCGCCCGCTACGATCCAGAGTGGTTGTCCCAGCTCGGTGCCACGGGCCAGGTCGTGTGGGCGGGCGGCAAGCGGGCCGGCGCGACAGGCGCGCAGCCCGGCGCGATGACGCTGCGCTTCTTCGAACGCGGCCAGGGGACGGTGTGGCTCGACGCCGAGCCCGAGCTGCCGCTCAGCGACGGGGCGATCGCGGTGCGCGACGCACTCGGTAGGCATGGCGCATCATTTCTACCGGACTTGCAAACGGTCACGTCGCTCGGCGCGGCCGCCACACGCGACGCCTTGCGCGAGCTGGTTGTCGCGGGCATCGCCACCAACGACACCGTGGAAGCGCTACGCGAAGTGATCCGGCTGCGCGCTCTGCATCCGCGGCCCGCGCGAGGTGAATCGGCCGGCGCCGATCCGACACGCTGGCTTCCGGCGGGTTTCACGCCCTCCTCCGACCGGCCGGTGGTGCAGCGCCGGCCAAACTTGCGGCGGCTTCCCAAGTGGCGGCGCCCCGATCTCCCGGGTCCGCCCTCGGCGTGGACGGGACGATGGTCACTGCTGCGCGCGCCCGGCACGCTCGGCGCGGAGCGGCCCGAGCAAGAGATGGCTGAGCGTGTCGCGCGCCAGTGGCTCGATCGCTACGGCGTCGTCACGCGTGATTGGTGGCGGCGCGAGCGGCCGCCGGTTTCGTGGCGCGCCGTCTACCACGAATTGAAGCGTTTGGAATATCGGGGCGAAGTGCGGCGCGGCTACTTCGTGCAGGGACTGGGCGGCGCGCAGTTCGCGTTGCCCGACGCGGTCGAGCGCCTCCGCGAGGCGAGGGAAGGGAGAGCACTCGCTTCGTTCGTCGTACTCGCGGCGAGCGATCCGGCAAGTCCGTACTCGCTCTCGTTGGAGAATGTCGAGCGGCCGCCGCTGTCGCGGCCGCGCGGGTCGGGCGGACTGCTCGTCACGCGCGGCGGCGCCATCGCGATGTCGGTGGAAGCGCGCGGCCGGCGCGTACTCGTCGCCGACGGCCTCTCGGATGATGAAGTCACGCAGGCGGCGCGCGAGCTCGGCGCCTATCTCGCCGCCTCGCGGACCGGCATCCGCGCCCGGCGCGAAATCGCGATCGAGATGATCGATGGCCGGCCGGCCGGAGCGAGCCGCCATCTCGACGCGTTCACTAGCGCGGAGTGGAGACGCGCTCCGGAAGGTCTACGGTTCTACGCTCGTTGAGTCGCGACGAGGATCACGCTTCCTCCGAACGGCACGCTCTTTCCTCGGGCGAGCATGTCGATCTCCCTCACAAGCAGTCGCGAGACGAACGGAGGCGCCGAGTGATCATCGCTCGCCGTCGCCAACGAGGATCGGCGCCGAAGCCCCAGCCGGTATGGCAGCGCGCGCAAGATCGCGACGGCCGGCATCAGAAAGGCGAAGAGGTACGAGGTGAACTCCACCTGGAAGCCTGCATCGGCCACCGAACGCGCGAGCGTTCGTCGCGTGTAGCGACGCACGTGCTCGGCTTCGTCGTCGGCCTGTGACCAGAGCGCGTTGAACGCGGGGACGCTCAGGTAGAGACGGCCCCCAGGAGCCAGTGCGCCTCGCGCGTCCGCCAGAAACGCGGCGGCGTCAGCAATGTGCTCGAGCACATCGAATGCTCCAACGCCGCCGAGCGACGCCGCGGCGATCGTGCCCGACTCGAGCGCCTGGCCGAGCGTGGATTGGATGACGTGCGTCACGCCGCGGGTTCGGGCATTGGCACATCCTGGGGCTCCGGGCTCGACGACCACCACGTCTCTTCCGCGCATCTGGAGATACGCGGCGACGGCGCCATTCCCCCCGCCGACGTCGGCGAAGCGGCCGGGCGCGGGCCATCGGGAGAGCAGCGCATCGATCGCGCGATTGCGATGCGCGAACCAGAACGAGCGGTCTTCGACGGCGAAGCAGGCGTCGTAACCATCCTCTGGGTACGCGATGTTTTCCTGGCGCACGCGGCAGCTACTACCGAATGTCCGCTCGGCCCAACGCCGCGCGAACGGCTTCGCGAATCGCCATGATCGCGCCTTCACCCGAGGCAGCCGAATCATCGCGTACGTGCAGCTCGAGGCCATCGGCGACCGAGACGCGCCGCCAGATGCCGTCGCCGTCGTTGTCGTGCGCCTGATGCACGTCCGCACCGGCGCCGAGCGCCGGAGCGAGGGCGGTGGAGACGCGGCGCTCGAGCGCATCGCCGGTCGTGTCCTTGAGCTCGACCTTGATCTTGTCGAGCGTCTGCCCTTCCCGCTGCCGGATCTTGATGTGCAGCAGCTGCAGGAGATGACGGTAGTTGTACGTCGCGGCGGTGCCCGTGCCGTCGGGGCGGTCGAGCAATCCGCTGGCAACGTAAAAGCGCACCGCTCGCGCGCTCGGCGCCGCGCGCGCGGCCGCGTTGGTGGGTCTCATGGCCGCGGCATCGACGAGCGCCGTGGCGTGCGCCGCGAGTCCTCTGGCGTTCCAGGGCGCATGGCGAGCGTGCGCTCGCAGCAAGGCGACGGGTGACTCCGGCATGAGGGAGGAAGAATACGTCGCCCGATCGCTACGAGCGAGCCGTGTCCGCTGCCGCCGGTGGCAGCGTCACGGTCACCGTCGTGCCATCGGTGGCATCGCTGGTGATGGCGATTGTGCCGCCGTGCTCCGCCGCGATGCGCTGGCAGAGCGCGAGACCGATGCCGGTGCTACCCGCTTTTGTCGACACGAAGATCTCGAAGACGCGCGGCAGGAGATCGGCGGCGATTGGCGCGCCGGTGTTGTTGAGCGTGCAGCGCCACGATCCGCCGTGCGGCAGCACGGAGGCGACGGCGACGTCGGTGCCCGGCGGCGCCGCGTCGACCGCGTTGACGAGCAGACTGAGAAAGAGCTGCGCCAACCGCTCGCCGTCGATCTTCATTCGCGCGGCGCCGGGGTGGTGCGCCGCGGCCTTCGGCCGGGCGCGGTGGAGCGAGAGCGATTTTCGTTCGAGCAGCCCGCGATTCCCCTCGAGCACGGCGTCGAGCACGGCATCCGGATCGCCCGGAACGAGTGCCAGCGGGCGCGGGCGTCCGAACTCGAGCAGGTCAGTGACCATGGCGTTGAGCCGCTCCACCTCGCGCAGGATCCGCCCGACGTTGCGCTCGACCACCGGGTCTTGCTGTGAGCGAAAGCGGAGTAACTGCGCGGCCGACGAGATGCCGAACAGCGGGTTGCGCAGCTCGTGCGCGATGCCGGCCGCCACCTCGCCGACCGACTCCAGCCGGCGCTTCTCCGTCGCGCGGCGCACCAGGGCGGCGCGTTCGATGGCAATCGCCGTGTGCGTCGCGATGTCCGAGAGGGCGCGTACGGCATCGCCGCGGCGTTGCGCATCGTCCAGCTCGTCCGCCAGCACGGTGATCGCGCCGAGCGCGCCGCCGCCGGCGATCAAGGGCGCGGTCAGATCGGTGCCGGACTCTCCGCGCTCGACGATCACGCGCTCCTCGCCCATCGCCTCCAGCCAGTGCCGGCGAAAGCGCGCGTCGAGGGACGCGAGCCGGTCGGAGCCGGCTTCGCCGCCATCGAAACCGGAATGATGAACGCTGCGCGCCTCGCCCGAAGTCTCGTCGACGAGCGCGATCAGGAATCCGTGGTGCCGCACCGCGCGTCGAAGGTGGTGCGACACTTCCTGAAAGACCCGGTCGAGATCGATGATGCGCGACAGCGTCGCGCCGATCTCGTCATGCGTGTGCCGAGACGCCTTACCTCCTGCGGATCCCGGCGCTGCGACCCTTCTTGGCTCCGCCATTCTTCTTCGCCTTGGAGGAGGCCTTCTTCGCGGCGGGCTTGGCGCTCTTCTTCACCGCGGGCTTCGCGCTCTTCTTTTTCGGTGACGCCTTCGCGGTCTTCTTTCCCGCGGGCTTGGCGCCCTTCTTCGCGCTCTTTGCGGCTGCCGGCTTGGACGGTGCCTTGGCCGCCCCGGCCTTCTTGGCGCCGGCCTTCGATGCGCTGTTGGAAGCGGCCTTTGGCGGCGCGCTCTTCGGCGCTACGGTCTTAGGTGCGCTCGCCTTCGCCGGAGTCGCGCTCTTCGAGCCGCCGGCCACCTTGCTCGCCTTGCCGCCCGACTTGGAGCCCATCACCGCTCCGGCCGCAGCGCCCGCGGCCGCGCCGGCTGCCGCGCCAGCCGCCGCTGCGCGACCCGCGCCACCAGCTGCTCCGGTGCCATCGTCGTCCTCATCCGCCGCCGCTTCGGTGTCGTCGGTGGTGGTGTCGTCGTCGTCGTCGTCGTCAGTGCTGTCCCACAGGCCTTCGTCGTGGGGTTTGGCCAAACCCCAGCCCGCGCCGGCGCCCTCCTCTTCCTCATCTTCGTCGAACGACGCACTGCTGCCCCCGGTGCTCCCGAAGTTCAGAGCGCCTTCGTCCTCCTCTTCCCGGTCGTAGGGCGTATCGTCGTTGTACTCATCGCCGCGCGGCATGGTTCTCCTCCTGTCAGTGTTCGCGATGGGGCTCCGGAGAGTCTCACATCGTCGAATTATCGGCGTGCTTCCGATGGTCGTGGCGGCGCGCAAACCAGCACGTCGTGTGCCGGTCGCATCCGCCTGCGCGATTCCCCCAATACTCCGGGGAAGGGGTCACGTCAAGACGTGGGCGCACCAGGTGGCGCGCCGGACGTCAATCGCCGATCGCCGGTTCCAGCGAGCCTTGGGTTCCACCCGCTGACCCAGCCTTCCGGCCCCGCCGCATCGCGAACGCCGCGAGGTCGTCGACGAGCGTGTACATCACCGGAACGACGAACAGCGTGAGCATGGTCGACGTGATCAGGCCGCCGATCACGGCCCGCGCCATCGGCGCCCGCTGTTCGGCGCCGGCGCCGAGCGCCAGTGCTAGTGGGATCATACCGAAGATCATCGCCACCGTCGTCATGATGATCGGGCGAATACGGATGCGGGCCGCGCTCAGGATCGCATCCAGGCGCTCCAGTCCTCGCTCGCGCTCCTGGTTCGTGAAGTCGACCAGCAGAATGCCGTTCTTCGTCACGAGACCCATGAGCATGATGACGCCGATCATCGTGATCACGTTCAGGTTGCCGCGCGTGAGCAGCAGCGCCAGCGCGACGCCGATGAAGGCAAGCGGAAGGGCGAGCATGATGGCGAGCGGCTGAAGGAACGAGCCGAACAGCGACGCCAGGATCAAGTAGATGAACACGACGGCGAGCACCAGCGCGCCGAGCACGTAGCCCTTCGTCTCGTTCAGGTTCTGCACGTCGCCGGTGAACACCACGTGATAGCCCGGCGCCAGACCGATGGAATCGATCGCTGCCTTCACCTGGTCCGCCACCGTGCCGAGCGGGAAGCCCGGCAGCACGTTGGCGTTGATCGTGATTTGCCGCTCGAGGTTGCGCCGCTCGATCTGCTGCGGGCCCGACCCGGCCTGCACATCCGCGATCTGCGCCAGCGGGATCATCCCCGGCTGCCCGTTACGCGGGTCGATATTCTGGCTCGGCACGATGATGCCCGCGACATCGCCCGCCGAGCTGCGCAGCGAGTCAGGGTACACGACGATGACGTCGTGCTGGTAACCCTGCGGGTCTTCCCACCGCGTCGCTCTGACGCCGGTGAACAATGGCTGCAGCGTGCTGCCGATCGTCGAGATTCCGACGCCGGCCGCCCATGCCTGCTGCCGGTCGACCCTCACATCGAGCTGCGGCACGTCGCCGTCATCGCTCGAGGTCGGCTCGGCGACGCCGGCTACACGCTTGGTGACTGCCAGCACCTGCGCGGCGGCGATCTTGAGCTGCTTGATCTCCGGACCTTGCACGTTGACCGAGATGGGTGGCCGGCGTCCGCCGAACACCGATGGCGTGCCACCGATTGACGGCCGGACGCCGGTGACCGCGCGCATCTTTCTGCGCAGCTCCGTCTGGACGTCTTGTAGGGTTCTGCTCCGCTGCTTGGCTGGCTTGAGCCGCACCCACACACCGCCCGAGTTGACGCTGTTGCCGCCGACGTTGACGCCCGTCGCGATCACCGCCCGATCCTGCTTGAGCAGCGCCTCGAGCTCCTTTCCCTTGCCCAGCGTGTAGTCGAGCGACGATCCCGGATTCGTGCGGAAGTTGACGTTGAACTCGTCGCCGTTGATGTCGGGCATCCAGGTGAAGCCCAGCCGCGGAATGATGTAGAAGGCAACCGCGACGCTGAAGGCGGCGACCCCCATCACCGTTACCCGGTGGCCGAGCGCCCAGCGCAGCCAACCTGGATAGCGGTCGGCCATGCGCTCGAACCAGCGGTTGAACGCCAGCCCTACCCGGCGGATCGGTCCCGGCTTGCGTTTCTGGACGGGTGGGTCGGCGTGCTCCTCACCGTGCTCGACGTCGGGATCGTACCAGATGCTCGACAGCATCGGGTCGAGCGTGAAGGACACGAAGAGCGACACCAGGACGGCGAACGCCACGGTGACGCCGAATTGGAAGAAGAGGCGCCCGATCATGCCGCCCATGAACGCCACGGGCACGAACACCGCCACCACGGCCAGCGTCGTCGAGAAGACGGCGAGACCGATCTCACTCGTGCCATCCGACGCCGCGTGGTAGTGGTCTTTTCCCATCTCCATGTGTCTGACGATGTTTTCTCGCACCACGATCGCGTCGTCGATCAACAGACCGATCGCGAGCGACAGCGCCAGCAGCGTCATCGTGTTCAGCGTGAAGTGGCACACCCACATGATGAAGAACGACGAGATGATCGAGATCGGAAGCGCCAGGCCGGTGATGACCGTCGAGCGCCACGAATTCAAGAAGAGATAGATGATCGCGATGGTGAGCACGGCGCCGAGCACGATGCTGTTCTGCACATCGGCGAGCGACTCCTTGATGCGCTTGGAGTCGTCGCGCACCACGGTCAGCTTGACGTCGGCGGGCAGCAGCCGCGCCAAGTCGTTGACCGCCGCGTTCACCGAGTCCGAGACCTGGACGGTGTTGGATCCGGAGATCTTCAGAATGTCGAGCCCGACGTTGGGTATGCCGTTGAGGTCCGAGTAGCTGCGTCGGTCGCTCTCGCCGTCGACCACCTTGCCGATGTCGCCAACCCGTACCGGCACCCCCTGGCGAATCGATACGGCGATGTTGGCGAACTGCATCGGGTCGATGATGCGGCCGGTGACGCGCACCAGCTTTTCGCTCGCGCCCTTCGTGATGCGGCCGGCCGGCACCTCGTTGTTCTCGCGGTCGAGCGCGGACATGACCTGTTGCGGGCTCACGCCGTACGCCCGCATGGCCGTGGGATCCAGCTGAACGCGTATGACGCGCTCATTGCCTCCGGAGCGGTTCACCGCTCCGACGCCCGGTACCGCCTCGAGGCGGAGCTGGATCACTTCGGTCGCCAAGTCGGTGAGCTCGCGGCGCGGACGCTCCTTGCTCTGCACCGCGATCGTCATGATCGGGCTGTCGTTCGGATCATAGTGCCGGACGATGGGCTCATCGATGTTCGGCGGAAGCTGCCGCCGGATGCCGGACACCTTCGACACGACGTCCTGTTGTGCTTCCTTGATGTCGACGCCGAGATTGAACAACAACCGCACCGACGACGATCCCTCGCTCGACGTCGACGTCACCTCGCGGATACCCTGAACGGTGTTGAGCGCGCCCTCGAGTACCTTCGATACCTGCCGCTCCATCACTTCGGGCGATGCGCCGTTGTAGCGGACTTGGGTGTTGACGACCGGGTAGATGATGTCCGGATACTCGTCGAGGGCGAGTCGCTGGTGCGCGACCACGCCGAGGACGACCAGGGTCACCATCATCATGGTGGCGAAAACGGGTCGCTTGATTGAGACGTCACTCAGAAACATGGCGGTGCTCGGTCGGTGTTCTAATTGCTCACGACGCGCAAATTCCCGTTACTTCGAATTGCTCGGAGGGCCATTGCCAATGGGGGTGCCGCGCCGGCCGCCGCCACCGCTCTGCGACTCGCCCTGAACCTCCACCTGCATGCCGCGGCCGATCGCGCCGACGTTGCCGACGATGATGCGGTCGCCGCTCTTGAGACCATTCGCGACCTGCGCCATCCCGCGCTGCTCGTCGACGATGCCGAGCGTCACGGGAGCGATCGCGATCACCTTGCCATCGATCTTGTATACGTAGGAGCGGCCCGAATCGGCCGTCTGGTGCAGCGCGCCGACCGGAATCACGATCGCTTCGCTCAGCGTCCGGCTGACGATCCGACCCGTCGCGAAGGTGCCGCCACGAATCGCATTGTCGGAGTTGGGTAGCTGCGCGTAGACGGTGATTGACCGGGTGACGGCGTCGACCGTCGGGCTCACCCGCGCGATCTTTCCCTCGAGCTGCTTGCCGTTGGCGGTGAAGTGCACGGGTTGCCCCGTACGCACGCCGGCGGACTTTTTTTCGGGAAGCTGCGCCGTCAGCTCGAGCACGTTGCTGTTCACGATGGTCATCAGCACCGTGTTGCGCGCTACCGCTTCCCCGGGCTCGACCATTCGCTTTTGAACGACGCCGTTCGTCGTCGCCAGCACGCGAGTGTCGCGCTCGGCGAGACTCACCGCGCGAAGCTTGGCCTCCGTCGCGGCGAGCCGCGCCTTCATCGATTGCACGGTCTGCTCGGTCACCTTCAAGTCGCGCTCGGCGATCGCGCCCGCCTTGAACAGATCCTTCGACTGATCGTAGTTCCACTGCGCGTTGGCGAGATCACTCTGCGCGGCGACGCGATCGGCCTCCGCGCTCTGCACGTCGCTCTGCTGCTGCGATGCCTCGAAGCGCGCCAGCACCTGCCCCGCGCGCACGGGCGTCCCCTCACGCACGAACACGCCGGTAAGAATGCCGTCCACCCGCGCCCGGACATCGACGGTCTCGAACGGCAACAGGCTGCCGGTGATCGGCGTCGCCTCCTCCATCGGCTGCGGACGCAGCGTCAGCACATCGCTCGCCGACAGTGTGATCGACTGGCTCCTGCCGCCGCCACCGCCGCCAGCCTTGGACGCGGAGGCGGACCCAGGTTGCGCGGCGGCGGCACTGGTCGCTCCGCCGGCGGAGTCCTTCGAGCAGCCCTGGGCAGCGACCAATACGATGGCCGCGGCGCCGAGCGTCAGGCGCTCAGCGAGGATTCGTCTGCGCACGAGTGGCACTGGAGTCTGGCTTCAAGGAAGTTCGGGCCGGCGAATTGAAGCCGGCTGGGATCGGGATCGGTCGCCCGAGAGCGCGCGCGAGCGACGCCGAGGCGAGATACAGGTCGTAGGTGGAGCGTGCCTCATCCGTCTGCGCCGTGAGCAGCGCGAACTGGGCGTCCGATACGTCGAGCTGCGTGCTGATTCCACGATTGAAGCGAAGGCTGGCGAGCTGAAATGCTTCGTTCGCCTCCGCCGCGTTCTGCTGGCGGGCGGCGAACGTCGAGCGCGCGCGCACGAGATCCGCGCGCGCGCGCGCGATCTCGATCGTCACCGCTTCGCGTTGCTGCAGCAGCTGAACGTCGGCCACCTCGGCCTGCGCCCGGGCGAGATCGACGTTGCCCTTCGTGCGGAATCCGTCGAAGATCGGCCAGCTGACAATCAGGTTCAACGAGCGGTCCGGGAAGAATCCACCATTCTGCGTCGTGCACACGCGCGTGGGATCGGCGCTCGGCGGCACACAGTCCGTCGTGATGCGTTGGCCCGACAGCGCGGGAAGTACGTTCCCGAATGGAAATGCCTGGTAGCCGAGCGTGACGCTGGCGGTCACCGTGGGCAAGTAGTCCGCCCTGGCGACGGCAATCGCATCGTGACGCGCGCGGGCGATGAGGTCGGCCGCCCGGACTGCCGGCCGGTCGTCGACGCGACTGTCGGTGTCGGCGCTCGCCGCAAGCAACAGCTGCACAGACTGCGCGCCGATGGTCGTCGTCAGCTTGAGCGGCCGATCGGGGGGCAGGTTCAAGATGCGCTTGAGATCGAGCACCGCGAGCTGCCGGTCTTCCTCGGCCTGCCGAAGCAGCGGTTCCTGATTGGAGCGGTCAACCCGGGCGCGAAGTACATCGTATCGAGCGGCGCGGCCGGCGCTGGCGAACTGCTCGATCTGGGTTACGCGCGCACCGGCGAGCGTGAAGCTCTGTGCTCGGATCTCGAGCGCGCGATCGGAGTAGAGCGCGAGCAGATATGCCCGTTGCACATCGAGCGCGACCTGCGCCTTGGTCTCCCCCTCAGTGAGCCGGGCGGCGGCGGCCAGCCGACGCGCCGAGCGCCAGGCGAAGATCTCGCGCCCCCCCTGGAAGAGCGTCTGCGCGAGATTCGCGTTGGCGACGTACGTGTTCGGCTGGTTGAACACCGAGCCGACGGCAACAGCGCGCGCGCTCTGAAAGACGTGGCTGTAGGTGCCGTTCAGCCGTAGTTGCGGCAGTACGGTCGCGCGGGCCACCTCGAATTGCGCACCGGCCAGTTGCGTCTGCGCCACCGCGAGACGCGACTCATCGCTCGTGCGGTACGCGATCGAGATCGCGTCTTCGAGTGAGAGCGCCAGGGTGTCGGCCCGCTGGGCGAGCGCGGACGATGCAAACGCCGCGGCCAACGCGACGGACGCGGCGAGGGGGGAAAGACAGCGCATGTTCCAATATACGTGTCACGGGTCGCAACCGTTGTCAGCGACTGGCATTACGGCCTCGCCTACGGAATGCCTTCCGGCGCAACCGTCCGTGACAGCAGCGACAGCTGTCCGGTCATTTCGACGGCACTCACGAGCCGCCCGTTCGCGTCGACCACGAATCGCGAATCTCCGGTCATGCGTAGCCTCACGCTCTCGAGGCGGGCGGTGTCCCGCCCAAGCCATTCGACGAAGACAGTCGTTCTGTTGTGCTCCGGGGGCTCGTCAATCAGGAACACAGGGATGGCAGACCGCGCGGTACCGAGCTCGTGCGCGCGCCGCAGGAGCTGCTCGATCAGCGCGGCCGAGCCCGAGACCATCGGAAGCACGCCCTGTGGCAGGTCGGTCTCGAAGCGCCGTATTTCGCCATTGTTGGGCGGCGCGACGCGCGTCTCGATGTGTGAGATCAGCTCGAGCGGCGCGAAGCGCGCGACGAAGTCGACGCTGTTGCCCCAATAATCCGTGAGGGTGCTGTGCATCGACCGCGTGGTCCGTTCGGCGCGCTCGATGAGCACGGTGTCGCCGTAGAGCTGGCCGATGTAGAGGGTGCCGCTATGGATTTTCGGTAGGGAGTCCGCGAACAACACGCTGTCGGCGTCGGGTCTGGTCGCGAGCGAGGAATCCGAGTGCGAGCAGGCAGCGGCGGCGAGGAGCAGAAGAAAAGCGGCACTCTCCGCGTGCCTAATGCCGCCGTTCCGAGACCTCGTCAATCTTCGATGAAGACCAGCGTTCGCTTCCGGCGCACCACGGTGCAGAGTGCCTCGTAGATGCGCTCGTCGAGCATCATGTCGACATACTTGCCAAGGTGGGCGAGCGTGTCCTCGGCGGTCATAGCGCCGCGGTAGGCTCGCTTGGAAGTCAGCGCATCGTAGGCGTCGCAGGCGGTGAGGATGCGACCACCGAGCGAAATGTCGCCGCCGGCGAGACCGCGCGGGTAGCCCTTGCCGTTGACGTGCTCGTGATGATCCTGCACGAACTCGAGCACCGATCCCAGATGCTTGAGCGGCGCGAGTATCTCCATGCCGATCTGCACGTGCGAGCGGATGTGCTCCAGCTCTTCTGGCGTCAGGGAGCCCGGCTTGTTCAGCACTTCCTCGCGAATGCCGATCTTGCCGACATCCGCGAGCTTACCGGCCAATCGCACGGCCTCGACCGTGTCCTCGTCCAGGCCGAGGTGGTCGGCGATCGATGCCGCCAGCTCCGCTACGCGCTGCGAGTGGCCGCGGAGGTAGAGGTCCTTCGCTTCCATGGCGTTAATAAGCGTCTCGGCGATGCTGACGGTCAGCATGCGGAGGGCAAGTTTTTCGCGCTCCAACTCTTCCGTGCGCTGCGCGACCTCATCGCGGATCATCCGCTCGACGTTGCGTTGCTCGATCTGCAGCTCGCGCTTGTGTAGCGCGCGCTCGACCGCCTGATGCAGCGCGGCGAGCTCGATCGGCTTCATCAGATAATCGTATGCGCCGAGGGTGAGCGCCTCCGTAGCCGTCGGCGCGTCGTTCACGGCCGTCAGCATCAGGATGGCGAGGTCGGGATCGATGCCGAGCGCGGCGGGCAGGATCTCAAGCCCGCTCATGCCGGGCATGCGGACGTCGCAGAGCATGAGCATGAAGGGCGACTTGCCGAGCTCGGCCCGGAGCCGCTCCATCGCCAGCGGGCCGGCATCGACCGCCTCGACTTCGTATCCGCGTCCGCGAAAGAACTTCCCCAGGGCGAGCCGGATCGTCTCCTCGTCGTCGACGATCAGGATGCGCGTCTCGCGCGGCTGGCCGCCGCGGTGGACCGTGAAGGAGCTCGACGAAGTAGGAGTGTGAGTAGCCACGATGGTCATGATGTGACGGTCGAAGAAAGAATGCTGGACTGCATGCTCGGGCCCGCGTGTTCCGCCGGCAGCGACACGCGGAACGTCGCGCCCGTGCCCGCACTGCTGCGCACGGTGAGGGTGCCACCGTGCGTCTGGATGATGCCGTAACTCACACTCAACCCGAGGCCGGTGCCTTTGCCCTCGGGCTTCGTCGTGAAGAACGGCTCAAAGATTCTTTTTTGCACATCGGGCGACATGCCTGAGCCCGAATCACCGACCTCGATCACCACGCGATCGAACTCGTTCCGCGTGCGAATGCCAAGCCGCCGCTCCGGCGCGCCGGTCATGGCGTGCTCGGCATTGACGACCAGATTGAGCAAAACCTGCTGGAGTTGGCGGTCATCGCCTCGAACCCTCCACAAGTCGGACGCCAAGGCCAGGTCGACCGTCACGCCCGCGGTCCTCAGACCGTAGTTGCGGAGCCGTAGGGTCTGCTCGATCAGGTCGTTCACATCGATCGAAACCGTGCGCGGGCCGGTCTTGCGGGCGAAGGTCAGGAGGTCACGGATAACGGCCACGGCCCGGTCGGCCTCCCGCTTGATCAGGCGCACCGACTCCTTCTGCTCGGCGACCAGATCGTCGTCCTGTAGCAGCTGGGCGAGCGCCGAGATGCCGGTGAGGGGGTTGTTCACCTCGTGCGCCACGCCGGCCACCAGCTCGCCGAGCGCCGCCAGCTTCTCCGATTGGCGGAGCTGCTCGGCCACGCGCCGTTCTTCGGTCAGATTGCGCACGATGCCGACCGCGCCAATGATCGAAACGTCGGGGTCGCGAATCGCGCTGATCATGCACCAGGCGGGGAACTCGCTGCCGTCTTTCCGTTTGGCGAGCAGCTCGCCGCTCCACAGCCCTTCGCGGCGCAGCACGATGTTGATATGCTCGAGCTCGTCGCGCGATAGCGCTTGCACGAGCGTGCGCTGGGCGTCGAGTCCGATCACCTCAACATCGGAGTACTGGAACTCGCGCGTGGCGGCGCTGTTCGCGTAGCTGATCCGGCCGCGCGCGTCGTAGATGAACACCGGCTGCTCGAGTGTCTCGAGGGCGGTGGCCATCATCCGCTGGCGGGCCTGCTGCCGGCGCTCGTCTTCGCGCAGCAACAGGGTGTGGAAGGCTAGTGCGACTGGGGCGGCCAGCCTTACGAGCGCTGCGTGCTCCTCGGCCGTGAACGGCTCACCGCGCCCGGGGCCGCAGACGACCAGCGCGCCTAACACGCGATCTCCCGTCGAGAGGGGGATGACGGATTCATCAAGGGCGCGGCCGGCGGCCTGGCCGCTGGTGGCGGCGCGCGCGATCGCCTCGGAGGGCGACTCGTGCGGGGCTATGCGAATCGTCGCCTGCAGCCGGTTGGCGATGCGGCCGCGCGCCGCGATGTAACGAAGCGCGCGGCCGCTGTCGCCGACGACCGCCAGCGCGCTTCCCTCCGTTGGGACAACGGTGCCGATGACGTCGAGCAGCCGCTTGGCCGCCTCGTCGACGGTGCGCGCGGCAAGCGCCGCACGCGCAACGTCGGCCGCGGCTTCCGCCTGCTCGCGCTGGCGGCGCTCGGCTTCGAACGCGCGGGCATTGGTTATCGCGGTGCCGGCCTGCCGGGCGATGAGCATCGTCAAGTCGACATCATCCCAATTGTACGCGTCGTGCTTGTACGACTGCGCCTGGAGCACGCCGAGCACGCGGTCGCCGTGGACGATGGGGGCGCTGAGCACGACGGCGATCTGGCGCGTGCCCTCGGTCTCGTGAAGCTGCCCGGTCCATCCGAACATGGAGCGAGCTGTGATGTTGGGCTCGCCCGTACGAAAGGCCTGACTGGTGGCTCCATCGCCGAGTGGCATACGGGGCACGCCATCGCACGAAATCGTCAGACCATCGCTCACGAGATAGACCGGCACGAATAGTCCGCCATCCTCGTCGAATCCGAGCAGGGCGAAACATGGCGCGTCGACCACCGACGCCACGGCGCGGTAGATCTCGGTGTACACCTCGTCGAGCGACACCGCGGCCGAGATCGCTTGTTGCACCTTCGCGACGGCCGCTAAGCGGCCCGCACGGCGCTCGAGGTCGGCGAAGAGCAGCGCGTTGCGTAACGCGACTGCCGCGTGCGTGCTGAAATCGGAGAGGAGCTGCCGTTGCTCGGCCTCGAACTCCTGCCGCCCGAGGAAGCGAAGGATGAGCAACCCTCGCGGACGACCCTCGACGAGCAGTGGCAGAATCGCCACGGATCGGATGCCTACATCCGTGAGCGCCTGCATGATCGGCTCAGGAGTGTATCGAGTGATTTCGTCGCGGAACTCCGAGATGCCGCTACGCACCACCGCGCCGCCAGTCGACTCCCAGAACGCCTGCAGTGCGATCTGCGCCACTTCGGAGCCCGCACCCTCGACGTGCGTGACTTGCACGTGTCCGGTGACGACATCGGCTAGGTAGATCGAGACGCCGTCGGCGCGAAGGGATGTGCGGGCCACGCGGGCGATGTCGGCATACATCGCGCGCGGCGTGACGTTGAGGGCCAGGCTGCGCGCGGAGGTGGCGAGAATACTCGCGTGCCGCATCGTGCGCACGGACGCGCGGTAGAGACGCGCGTTCTCGATCGCGACGGCTGCGTGGTTGGCCAGCGCCATCAGCAACTCTTCGTCGTGCTCGTCGAAGTCGCGCGCGTCGTTGCCGAAGACGACAATCGCGCCGATGATGCGGTCTCCGACTTGAAGCGGCGCGGCGACGATGTTCCCGCGTCCGTCGATGTGCGCGGCCGTCCACGGCCACCGGCCAGCCTGCTGCCGGACGTCGGATGAGTGCGCGGGCTGTCCGCTTTGAATGCAGTAGCCGGAGAAGGTCTGATCGAGCGGAATGCGTTCGCCGACCGCGCCCGCCGCTTCTCCGACGCATGCGCCGAGCACGAGTTCACCGCCATCGAGCATGGCGAGGCGGGCGCCACGCCCGCGCAGCAGCTCGGCCGCATGGCGCGCGATCAGTGCGAAGACGCGATCGACCTCGAGCGATTGATTGATGCGTTGCACGATCTCGCCCAGCGCGCGCGCTTCGCGCGCGCTCTGCTCGGCGCGCTGAAAGAGCTGTCCGTTGCGTACCGCCAGCGCGCCGTGATCGGCGAGTCGCTGCAGCAACGTGCCGTCGCCTGGGGCGAAGGCGCCGCGCGAGCTGTTGACCGTTACCAGCACGCCCACCACCTCATCCTCGACGATCATCGGGGCAACCGCCGCCTGACTGTAGCCGAGGGCGACCGCATCGTCGCTGTCGATGCGATCGTCGTTGGCGAAATCGTTCGCGATCACGGCGCGCCGCTCGGCGACGGCGATGGTGGTGAGCGAACGTCGCGAACGCGGGAACGATCCGCCGGCGGGCGACATCGATCCAACCGCGACGGCGATGCGATAGGCATTCGCCTCGAGCAGCGCGATGCACGCGCCCTCGGCGTCGAGGAGCGTGCAGGTCTGCTCGGCCAGCAGCGTCAGCGACTGATCGAGGTTGGTTCCGGCACCGGCCAACGCGCGGGCGACTTGCGTGAGGGCATCGCTCTCGGCGCGCTGGGTGATCGCGCGGTCGATCACCGCATCGATGAGCGGGGTTGCCGGCTCGATCTCGATCAGGACGCGCTGTTCGTCGATGGGGCGCGCGGAGAGAATGGCCAATACCGGCTCGCGGGCGCCGCCCATCGCGCAGGTGCACGACCCAGCGCTTCGCGCGTCGAGGGCGGCCAACACGATGTTGCGCGCCGTCGAGCCCTCGAGCACGGGCAAGCACGCGAAGACGTCGCGGCCTACCGCGTCGTCCCGGCTCGTTCCGGTAAGCTCCGCGATCGCGCGATTCCACCGAACCACCGCGCGACGCCCGTCGATGATGACGACCCCGGACCGGAGCGCGTCCAGCTCGTCGCTCAACTCCGGCGGGCTGGAGAGGCCTGGCAGGGAGGTATGAAGGGACATGCTCGTCACCTTCCGGACGAGTAATGGACTGCTACCGCAACGGTTTGCGGCCGCCCGTTCAATCCGCGAACTCTACCTCGACGTCGCGGTCGATATGTCCCGCCGCGTGGCCCCGGCGAAGTAGCTCGCGCACGGCCGCGCGGCCGCGATCGCCGTAGTCGAGCGTCCATTCGTTCACGTACATGCCGATGAACGTGTCGGCCTTGCCGCGATCGAGCCCGCGCGCGTAGCGCATGGCGTGGTCCAGCGCAGCCTTCCGGTGGTCGAGTCCGTAGGCGATGCTGGCGCGAAGGTGCTTCGACACTTTTCGGACGAGCTCGGGCCCCAAGTCCTTGCGCACGACGTTGCCGCCGAGCGGAAGGGGAAGGCCCGTCTCCTGAAACCACCACTCCCCCATGTCGGCGATGAGATGGAGCCCCTGTTCGCCGTAGGTGAGCTGTCCCTCGTGAATGAGCAGACCCATGTCGACGTCGCCGCGGACGACCGCGTCTTCGATCTGGTCGAAGGGCGTGGGGACGGGAATGAAGTCGGGCTCGTAGAGACGCAGCGCCAGGTACGCCGTGGTGAGCGGGCCCGGAATCGCGATGCGTTTGCCGCGCACGTCCGCGCGCGTGAGCGGCTCGCGCGCGACGAGCTTGGGACCGTACCGATCCCCCATCGATGACCCGTGCGGCAGCAGCGCGTAGCGGTCGGCGAGGTAGGCGTACGCGTGAATCGACACCGCGGTGACCTCGAGCTCGGCGCGCAGGGCGCGCTGGTTGAGCGACTCGATGTCCTGCAGCTCGTGCACGTAGGTGAGCCCTTCGGTGTCGATCTTCCCCTCGGCGAGCGCGTAGAACATGAACGCGTCGTCGGAGTCGGGGCTGTGGGCGACGTGGATGACCGTCAGTGGGTTGCTCATGGGTGTGCTGGAGGCGTGGTGCGCCGCGCGAGCGCGGCGGCGATGTCATTCGCGTGTGCTTTGTATTCGGGGAGCGGATTGTCCCGCTCCGATTTCGCGGCGGCCATCAGCCTTTCGTGCGCCTTTTTTTCCGCGCGCTGATTGCCCTCGGCGATCGCGGCTTCTTCGACAAGCACGAGGCCGAGCAGATGTTTCGGCTGCTTCGCGAGAATGGAATCAGCCTGCGCCGTGGCCAGCGCCGGTTGCCCCGCGAGGAGCGCGACGCGTCCCGCTTCGAACCGTCCATCGGCATCGAGATCGGGGATTTGCGAGTAGGCCATCGTCGCCATGGTGGCAAAGAACATCGCGCTGTCGGTCTTCCCCTGTTCTCTGGCCCGCATCGTCCGATCGTAGAGCTTGGTGGCGCGATCGCGAGGGGTCATCTGGGAGATGTCCGGGGCGCGCGGCGCGGCGGCCATCGCGGGTGCCGCGCCTTCGGCGACCGCGGGCGATGGCGCGGTCGCGGCGAATCGCTGGCCGGCCTCGCGCGCGACGAAGGCGAGGAGCGCGATTCCCGCCACCGCCCACGGCACCATGCTCCCCATCGAACGCGGGCTCTTCGCGGCAGCGCCGGCTGCCGCGCCGCAGTGGTGACAGAACTTCGCGCCCGGCGTGAGCGCGCTGCTGCACGACGCGCAGGTCGCGCCCGCGAGAGGCACGCCGCACTCCGCGCAATAGCGGCCGAGCGCGGGAGCGGAGCAATTCGGGCAGACGGAGGACATGCGGAGAATCTACTTGAGGACGCGGCACGCAGTGCATTTCGCGCGCGGCGTTGTTGAGTTTTGCATGGAGTCCTACATTGGTGCCGTGCCAACCAAAGCCCGCGCGCTCCTGCCTCATCTCACCGGCGCCACAAAGCGCGATGTCATCGACCTCGCGAAGAAGAACGACGTTCGCTTCTTGCGTCTGCAATTCACCGACATCCTCGGCGTCAACAAGAACGTCGAGGTGCCGGCGTCGCAGTTCGAGAAGGCGCTCGAGGGGGACATCATGTTCGACGGATCCTCGATCGAAGGATTCGTCCGCATCGAGGAGTCGGACATGCTCCTCGCTCCGGATCTGGCCACGTTTCAGATCTTCCCATGGAGCGACGCGGGCAATCGTGTAGCGCGCATCATTTGCGATGTGCGGCTGCCGGACGGCACGGCGTTTCCCGGAGATCCGCGCGGGGCGCTCAAGCGGCAAATCGCGCGTGCCGCGAAGATGGGGTTCACGATGAACGCGGGGATGGAAGCCGAGTTCTTCATGTTCAAGCCCGATCCCAGCGGAGCGCCGACGACGGTCACGCACGATGTTGGCGGGTACTTCGATCTCGCGCCGGTCGACCTGGGCGAGGATGCGCGGCGCGCGATCGTCGACGTGCTGGAGCAGATGGGATTCGAGGTGGAAGCGGCCCACCACGAGGTCGCGCACGGGCAGCACGAGATCGATTTTCGGTATGCCGACGCGCTCACGACGGCCGACCACATCGCGACGTTCCGCTTCGTGGTGAAGTACGTGGCGCAGCAGTTCGGGCTCATCGCGTCCTTCATGCCCAAGCCGATTTTCGGACAGAACGGAAGCGGCATGCACACGCACCAATCCCTGTTCCGCGGCGACCAGAACGCGTTCTGGGACAAGAAGGCGCAGTGGGAGCTGAGCGCAACCGCGCTTCGCTACATTGGCGGACTGCTCCAGCACGCCCGCGGCTACTGCGCGATCACCAATCCGTTGGTGAACTCCTACAAGAGGCTCGTGCCCGGCTTCGAGGCGCCCGTCAACGTCGCGTGGTCGATGCGCAATCGCTCGCCGATGATTCGCATTCCTGACCGGCGCGGACTCGGCACGCGCGTCGAGCTGCGCATCCCGGATCCGGCGGCGAATCCCTACCTCGCGCTGACGGTGATGCTCGCGGCCGGACTCGATGGCATCGAGACCAAAGCCGACGCGCGCGAACCGGTCGATACCAACATTTGGGATATGTCGCACCGCGAAAAGCGCCGTCTTCGCATCGATGACTTACCCGGCGATCTCAATGAGGCCTGCGACGAGCTGAAGAAGGACAAGGTCATCACCGACGCACTGGGCGAGCACATCACCTCGCACTTTCTCGCCGCGAAGCGCCAGGAATGGCGCGAATACATCTCGCAGGTGAGCCAGTGGGAGCTGGACGCCTACCTGGCGAAATATTGATGAGGCGGTACCCGGCGCTCGTGCCGCCTCCCGCTTGTTGGAATCGATGACCTCTCCCGAACCACCAACCCTCGGCGCCCGGCGCAACTACCGCCACCTCGATCCGGCCCGGATCGTCGAGACGGTGCGCCGGCTGCGCGCGCGCATCGCCGAGCGGTTCCCCGATTCGGGCCTCGGCAAGGTCACCGCCGAGTTGCAGGGATTGGCGGAGCACGCGGCGGCGCGGTCCGAAAAAATGGCGCGGCCACATTGGCCGATCCGCGCCGGAGCGTTGGCGGCGAGCGCGCTCATGATCGCGATCGCCGTCGGCGCCGCATTGTCGCTCCACCTCTCGGCGAAGATCGAAGGATTTCCGGCGCTCGTGCAGACGCTGGAGTCGTCGGTCAACGACGTGGTGTTTCTCGGTATCGCCGTGTATTTCCTGCTGACGATCGAACGGCGGATGAAGCGACGCGAGGCCCTGAAGGCGATCCACGAGCTGCGCAGTCTGGCGCACATCATCGACATGCATCAGCTGACCAAGGATCCGGAGCAGCTGCTGTCCGACGCGCCGAGCACCCCATCGTCGCCCGCGCGCTCCATGACCCGGCCCGAGATCGGCCGCTATCTCAACTATTGCTCCGAGTGCTTGTCGCTCACCAGCAAGCTCGCCGTCTTGTACGCCGAGCGGTTTGATGACCCGATCGTGCTGGATGCGGTCAGCGATCTCGAGGATCTGACGACCGGGTTGAGCAGAAAAATCTGGCAGAAGGTCATGGTGTTGGAATCGGCGTCGGGGGCCGCCGATTCAGACGTCAGACGTCAGATGAGAGATGTCAGGTAAGCGGGGCGCGATTCTGCTCGATCGTTCGATTCCTCATCTCGGATAGACATGCACGTTCAATATGTGGCCATCTGTGATCAGGTCATCCTCGGCACCGATGGGCGGCCATCGCTGATCGGCATCTTCAACGATCTGGCGCTGCCGGCGCTTCCCGTTCGCATTCCCCGCATCGCGTTCGCCGCGCGGCTGCTGTTTACCGGGGACGAATGCGGGAAGCCGCACAAGGTCGAGGTCGCGCTGACGGATAGCAGCGGCACCGAGGTCGGCCGGCCCGGCGGCGACATCTCGCTGCCGCAGCTGCCGCCGGGCATCGAGTCGCTGGCCGTCGATGTGCCGATGCAATTCGATTTTTTCGAAATTACCGCCTGGGGTCGCTTTACATTTTTGCTTCACGTCGACGGCGCGCCGGTCGCCGCCGCGCAGCTGAGCATTCGCCAGGAGCAGGCGCCGCAGTGATGGAAAAGCGGCGGAGCTCGCAGAGCCCCGCCGCGTCCTGGTCGGATGCGCTGTCACGAACATCTGACATCTGGCACCTGACGTCTCCGGTCGTCAGACCGGCATCAGACGGGAAACAACATTTCCCGGTACTTCGGCAAGGGCCACATCTCGTCGCCGACCACGAGCTCCAGCTCGTCGCACGTCGCGCGCAATTCGCCCATGCGGTCAGCACCCTCGTGCGTGAGCAGCTCTGCCTGCGCCTCGAGCGCATCGTGCATCCCCTCGGCCTTGGCCAATGTCTTGGCCAGCGCGTCGCGGCGCGACACGAGCTCCTCGATCATCTTGCCTAACGAGTTCGCCGCCGAGATCTGCGGAATGACCGAGATGCCGGCCGCCTTCGCCTGCGCGGCGCCCTTGGCCAAACCGCCGGAGTAGGTGAAGCAGGCGGGAAGAATCATCGTGTCGACGAGCTGCTGGAGCGTGTGCATCTCGATCAACATGTCCTTCACGTAGCGCTCCATGCGGACATGGAAGCGCGACTCCAGCTCCGCCTTGCTCAGGATGCCGAGCTTGGTGAGCAGCGCGCGCGACGGCTTGCTGATGAGCTGCGCCAGTGCTTCCGGCGTACGGCGAAGGTTGGGCATGCCGCGCTTGGCGGCCTCCTTCACCCATTCCTCGGAGTAGTTGTTGCCCTCGAAGCGGATGTCCTTTGTTTCGGTGAAGGCCTGGCGCACCACCTTGAGCACCGCGTCGTCGACTGACTTGGTCTTCTTCAAGGTGTCGCGGAGCTGGGCCGAGATCTCAGCGATTGCCTCGGCTACCGTCGCGTTGAGCAGCATGACGGGGAAGGCGATCGAGGCCGAGCTGCCGACCGCGCGGAACTCGAACTTCGCGCCGGTGAAGGCGAAGGGCGACGTGCGATTCCGATCGGTGTTGTCCTGCTGCACGTCGGGGAGCTTGGCGACACCGAGCTTGAGCATGGCGTCGGCGGCGCCACCGCCGCCGGTGCGGCCGCCGGCGATCTCCTCGATCATCTTCGTCAGCGCGTTGCCCATGAACACCGAGATGATCGCGGGCGGCGCTTCGTTGGCGCCGAGCCGGTGCTCGTTGCCGCTGGACGCGATGCCGGCGCGGAGCAGGCCGGCGTGCTTGTGCACCGCCTTGAGCACCGCGGCGAGAAAGACGAGGAAGCGCAGGTTCTGGTGCGGCGTCTTGCCGGGCTTGAGAAGATTCACGCCATCGAGCTCGGCCGAATCGCTGCCGATCGACATCGACCAATTGCAGTGCTTGCCGGATCCGTTGATGCCGGCGAAGGGCTTCTCGTGCAGAATGGCCTGCAGTCCGTGACGCAGCGCGACTTTGCGCAGCGTGGCCATGACGAGCTGGTTGTGATCGACCGCGATGTCGGTCTCCTCGAAGTACGGCGCCATCTCGAACTGGCTCGGCGCAACTTCATTGTGCCGTGTGACGATCGGCACACCGAGCTTGTAGAGCTCCTGCTCGACTTCCGCGATGCAGGCCTGGATACGCTCGGGGATGCCGCCGAAGTAGTGGTCCTCGAGCTGCTGCCCGCGCGGCGGCGGCGCGCCGACGAGGGTGCGGCCGGCCATGACGAGATCGGGGCGCAGCGCGAAGAAGTGCCGGTCGATCAGGAAATATTCCTGTTCGGGTCCGAGCGTGGTGCCCACGCGATGCACGCCGCGGTCGCCGAGCAGCTCCAGCAGCTCGATGGCCTTTTCGGAGAGCACATCGCTCGAGCGGAGCAGGGGCGTCATCTCATCGAGCGCTTCGCCGTTGTAGCCGATGAAGACCGACGGGATGCAGAGCGTCTTGACGCCGCCGGTCTCGACGATGAACACCGGGCTGGCCGGGTTCCACGCCGTGTAGCCGCGCGCTTCCCAGGTCGCGCGCAGTCCGCCGGAGGGAAAGCTGGAGGCATCGGGCTCGCTCTGAATCAACTGTGCGCCGGTGAACGACTCCATCGGCGAGCGGTCGTCGTCGAACGAGAGGAAGGCGTCGTGCTTTTCGGCGGTGAGTCCGGTCTGGGGCTGGAACCAGTGCGTGAAGTGCGTCACGCCGCGCGAGATCGCCCACTCCTTGATCACCTGGGCGACGGTGGGCGCGATCTTGAGATCCAGCTTTTTCCCCTGCCGAATGGAGGCGACGAGATTGTTGTAGACATCACGCGGCAGCTTGTCGCGCATCTGTCGCGCGCCAAAGGTGTTGATGCCGAAGTACTGCGACGTCGGCTGCGACGGGGCCTGCGCGCCGTGGCCGTTGCCGCCGTTCTTGCCGGGGATCGCGTGAGGGAGTCTGGAGGTCATCGCCTGGATGACGGCTTTGCGGGGGCTGGACGTTGTCGACATGGAGCTCGTATTCGGGTTGGGTGGGGGCGCCAGGTGATCCAGGAAATCTGCACAAATTGCACGTTTCACGCAACAGCCGGCCGATTTCCGCGGTCCGCTTGGCCTGATTGGCTCCATCGCATGCAATTCCTGCACGAAGACGATTCCTCGGCCGCATCGGCAAACGGCGGCCGCCCTACTGCCGGCACGCCGCCGTCGGAGCGGGCTTGGGCTTGTCGACCAACACGCGGTGGTCGAGGTTCGCAACGCGCTGCGCGACGTCGTAGACGAGCTGGGTCACCCGGGCGAAGTGCGGGTAGTCGATCAACTGCGGCTCGTCGGTCAGCTGGTGGTAGTCCTTGTGGAGTCCGGTGGTGAAGAACACGATCGGGATGCCGAAGCGGGCGTAGTTCGCGTGATCGCTGCGGCAGTAGATGTTCTCGGTGTGACCGTTCGCGTCCATCGAGTAGTCGAAGGTGAGGCCGAGCTTCTTGTCGCCGTTCACCGTTTCGACCATGTCGCCGAGCTCGGTCGAGAGACGCCGCGAGCCGACGAGCTCCACGTAGTCGGGCGTGCCTTTCACGTGCTCCCCTTCCTTCGTGGTGGCCACCAGCGCGTCGGCCGTGCCGCCGCGGCCGATCATGTCGATGTTGAGCTGCGCGACGATCGAGTCGCGCACGACCGTCGGGTGATCGGTGAACCAACGCGAGCCGAGCAGCCCCTTCTCCTCGCCTGTGTGCCACACGAAGAGAATCGAGCGCTTCGGCTTGGTCGCCGACTTGGCGAACGCCTCGGCGATCTCGAGCACGCCGACCGAACCGGAGCCATCGTCGTCGGCTCCGTTGTTGATCGAGTCGCGGCGAGCGACCGGATACAGCTTCCGGATCGAGTCCATGTTGATCTTGATCATCGACATCTGTTCGGCCGTCGGGCGCTGGCCGTTGGTGAGCGACATCGTGATCGCTTCACGGGCGGTGTTATAGGCGCGCAGCGAATCCTTGTCGACGCCGGCGGGCCGCATGCCGATGTGATCCGAGTGCGCGCCGATGGCGACGAACTCGCCCTTGAGCTTCGGGTCCGAGCCCGGCCAAATCGCGACGACGTTGCGCGTGGGCGCGGGGACTTCGTCGAGGGCGATCGCGCCGCGCGCGGTCTTCCCCATCGCGCCCGCCGAGAGTCCGTCGAGCGAGGACACGCCGAGTAGCTTCTGCGCGGCGGCCGTGGTGACGTTGATCGTTCCTGCGACTTCATTCGACGCCTTGAGCCCGATCGATGCGGTCTTGAGTCCGGTGATTTGCTGCGGGGACAGCGCGTCGCCGCCGACGATCACCACCGCGGCGGCGCCCGCGAACTGCGCGCCCGGGAATCCGCCGCGGCCGCCACGTCCGCCGCCGCCCCCGCCGCCGCGGGGCGCGACGATCACGACCACTTTTCCCGCCGCCTGATCGGCGGTGAGCATCTTCGACGAATCACCACCGGCGACACCGCCGAAGATGATCGGCGACCCATTGAAGGCGCGCGGCACGCCGCGTCCGTTCGCCGGCGCGAAATCGGTGCCGAGCGTGAGCATCGCACCGTCGACGCCCAGGGCCGAGGTGGCGGCGATCGTCCGCTTCACCATCGGCACATCCTGGAAGTAGCCGCCGTTGTCGCCGGCCGGCACGAGGCCGAGCTTGCGCACCTCGCGCTCGATGTAGGCGGAGCCCTTGAGCTGTCCTTCGGTGCCGGCCTCGCGACCCATCATCGAGTCGTCGGC
The DNA here is from genome assembly GCA_038228795.1 of Gemmatimonadales bacterium. Taxonomy (GTDB): domain Bacteria; phylum Gemmatimonadota; class Gemmatimonadetes; order Gemmatimonadales; family Gemmatimonadaceae; genus JALZAE01. The sequence goes on along the minus strand of JBBROY010000001.1, from coordinate 13,253 downwards.
GAAGATGTAGAGGCGCGTCATCAGATCGGGCGCGGTGATGGCGGGCACGGTCGGCTGCGGGGTGTGCTTGAGTGGGAGCGAAGCGGGCGCCTGCGCCATCAGCGCCGCTGGAATGCACGCGAGCAGAACGCTGCCAAGACGCAGTCGGGCCATGAATTACTCCGATGTGGTTGAACGTCCGGACTCTCCAGCGGGAGCGTCGAGGTGGCATCCCTCATACGCGCTCGTACGCGCGGTCGCTGGCATCGCGCATGACATCTCTCGCCGTGTCCGACCTCCATTCCTATGTTATGCGGGTGAATCCCGACTCACGGACGCGACATGGCTGATTCCTCCGGGGACGGGGAGCTGCGCGGCCGCCTCCAGGCCGCCCTCGGCGCGGATCGCTACACCATCGAGCGCGAGCTGGGGGCCGGCGGTATGAGCCGCGTCTTTCTGGCGACCGAGCTGGCCCTCCGGCGCCACGTCGTCGTGAAGGTGCTCCCGCCCGATCTCGCCGCCGCCCTCAGCGCCGGACGGTTCCGGCGGGAGATGCTGCTCGCGGCGCAGCTCCAGCATCCGCACATCGTCCCGGTGCTCAGCGCGGGCGACTCGGGCGAGCTGCTCTACTTCGTGATGCCGTACGTCGAAGGCGAGTCGCTGCGCAGACGGCTCGGCGCGCCGCTGCCCCTGGAGGAGGTCACGCGCATCCTGCGCGACGTCGCCAGCGCGCTGGCGTTCGCGCACAAACGCGGGATCGTCCACCGCGATATCAAGCCGGAGAACATTTTGGTCGCCGACGATGCCGCCATGGTGACGGACTTCGGCGTCGCCAAGGCGCTGAGCGCGGCGGGTGCGGGAACCGGGACGCTCACCGGCGTCGGCCTCGCCCTCGGCACGCCGGCGTACATGGCGCCGGAGCAGGCGCTGGCCGATCCGGCGCTCGACCACCGCGCGGATCTGTACGCGCTCGGCGTCGTCGCGTACGAGATGCTGGTCGGTGCGCCGCCGTTCCAGCGCGCAACGGCGCAGGCGCTCATCGCGGCGCACCTGACGGAGTCGCCGACGCCAGTGACGAGCAGGCGTGCCGGAGTGCCGCCGGCGATCTGCGATCTGGTGACCAGCTTGCTCGCCAAGGATCCGGCGCAGCGGCCGCAGTCCGCGGAGGACGTGCTCGCCGTGCTGCAGCAGTCGGCAACGCTACCCGAATCCGTGTCCACCCGTGCGCGAATTCGCGTCGCGGGCGTGGTGGCGCTCGTCGTGATCGCGGGGATGGCCGGCTACTTCACACTACTCGCCCGGCGCGCGCCCGCGCGGACGACGGCCGAGGCCGCGACGGTGGCGTTGGCGCCGGGTGCGTCGCGATCGATCGCCGTGCTTCCCTTCGTGAACTTGAGCGCCGAGCGCGACAACGAGTTCTTCTCCGACGGCATGACGGAAGAGCTGATCGATGTGCTCGCCAACATCGACGGGCTGCATGTGGCGGCGCGCACCTCGTCGTTCGCGCTCAAGGGAGTGAAGGGCGATGTGCGCGACATCGCGAAGCGGCTGGGTGTTTCGGCGCTGCTCGAGGGCAGCGTTCGGCGCGAGGGGAAGATGGTGCGCGTCGCGGCGGACCTCGTGAACGCGTCGGACGGGCAGACCATCTGGTCGCACACGTACCAGCGCGAGGTGAGCGGCGTGTTCGCGATGCAAGACAGCATCGCGCACGCCATCGCCGACGCGATGCGCCTCACGCTCGCCGCCGGCGCGCGGCGCGCTACCGAGAGCGCTGAGGCGTACGATCTCTATCTCAGAGGACGCTACTTCTGGAACACGCGACGCAACGCGGCCGAGCTGCAGCGCGCGATCGATTACTTCGGGCAGGCGCTGGCAATCGATTCCGGCTACGCTCGCGCGTACTCGGGGCTCGCGGACGCGTACAGCCTGCTGGCGATTTTCGGCGGCGTTCGACCGGACTCGGTGTATCCGTTGGCGAGAGTCGCGGCGCTCAAGGCGATCTCGCTCGACTCCACGTTGGCCGAGGCGCAGACGTCGCTCGGCATCGTGTCGCTGCTCTACGAGTGGGATTTCGCGAAGACCGCTCGCGTGCTCGACCGGGCGATCGCGCTCAACCCGAACTATCCGTCGGCGCATCTCTTTCGCGGATGGCAGCTGAGCGTCACCGGACAGATCGACTCGAGCGTCGTCGAGATCCGCCGGGCGCAGCAGCTCGATCCGCTGAATCTGATCATCAATGCGCGTGTGGGCACGATCCTATTGTGGGCGCGGCGCAACGACGAAGCGCGCGCCCACCTCGAACGTGCAATGAAGCTCGACTCGACGTACGCCATGATGCGGTCGCAGCTCGCGCTCGTCGACGCACTCCAGGGACGCACCCGCGAGGCGATCGCGCTCCATCCGCCCGCGCTCCAAGTGTCGACGAGCATCGAGGGGGGCGCGCTCGGCTACATTTACGCCTTGGCGGGAGAGCGGGAGAAGGCGATGGGGGTTGCCCGCGAGCTCGAGCAGTTGGCCGCGCACCGCTACGTGCCGCCCGATGCGATCGCGGCGGTGTTCGCCGGGCTCGGCGAGCGCGACTCGGCGTTCGTGTGGCTCGACCGCGCCGTGCGGCAGCGCACATCGACGATCATCTTCATGCGTCTGGAGCCGATGTTCGACTCGCTCCGCTCCGACCCGCGCTTCGAGCAAATCGCGAAGCGCGTCGGCCTGATGAGCACTCAGCCCCGTTAGATTGCGCGGCTCGGCTGGTGTGCAGTCCCCAACACCTAGCACCTAACCCCTAGCACCTCGGGTCATCAGTGGCTCCCCAGTTCATCTACGTCATGAAAGACCTGCGCAAAGTCGTCCCGCCGTCGCGGGAGATTCTGCGCAACATCTATCTGTCCTTTTATCCCGGCGCGAAGATCGGCGTGCTCGGCGCCAACGGCGCGGGCAAGTCGACCCTGCTCCGCATCATGGCCGGCGTCGACCACGATTTTCAGGGCGAAGCGTGGCCCGCGCAGGGGACGAAGATCGGCTACCTGTCGCAGGAACCCGAGCTCGATCCGACCAAGAACGTGCTCGGCAACGTCGAGCTGGCGGTGAAGGAGCAGCGCGATCTGCTCGACAAGTATCAGGCGATCTCGATGAAATTCGCCGAGCCGATGTCGGATGACGAGATGACGAAGCTCATCGAGCAGCAGGGAAAGGTGCAGGAAAAGATCGACGCGCTGAACCTGTGGGAGCTCGACCGGAAGATCGAGATCGCGATGGACGCGCTGCGGCTGCCGCCTCCGGACGCCGAGGTGTCGAGACTCTCCGGCGGCGAGAAGCGTCGCGTCGCCCTGTGCAGGGTGTTGCTGGAGGAGCCGGACATGTTGTTGCTCGACGAGCCGACGAACCATCTGGACGCCGAGAGCGTGGCGTGGCTGGAGCGGCATCTGGCGGAATTTCCGGGCACGGTGGTCGCGATCACGCACGATCGCTACTTCCTCGACAACGTCGCCAAGTGGATTCTCGAGCTCGACCGCGGCGCGGGAATTCCGTGGGAGGGGAACTACTCGAGCTGGCTCGAGCAGAAGCGCACGCGGCTGCAGCAGGAGGAGAAATCGCAGAGCGCGCGGCAGCGCACGTTGGCGCGCGAGCTGGAGTGGGTGCGACTAGCGCCGCGAGCGCGGCAGGCGAAGAACAAGGCGCGCGTGCAGAAGTACGAGGAGCTGGAGAGCGAGATGCAGCAGGAGAAGGTGTCGCAGAACGAGATTGTGATTCCGCCGCCGCCGCGGCTCGGCAACGACGTGGTGATCGCGAAGGATGTGAAGAAGGGCTACGGCGACAATCTGTTGTTCGAGAATCTGTCGTTCGCGCTGCCGCGCGGCGGGATCGTCGGCGTGATCGGCCCGAATGGGGCGGGGAAGACGACGCTGTTTCGGATGATCACGGGGAAGGAGACCGCCGACGGCGGCACGCTCAAGGTCGGCGAGACGGTGCAGCTGGCGTACGTCGATCAATCGCGCGAGCTGAGCCCGAAGAACAGCGTGTGGCAGGAGATTTCGGGCGGGCGCGAGATGATTCAGGTCGGCAAGAAGGAGATGAATAGCCGGGCGTATCTGGCGAGCTTCAATTTTCGCGGCGCGGATCAGCAGAAGATCGTCGGCAATCTCTCGGGCGGGGAGCGGAACCGGCTGCACTTGGCGAAGACGCTGCTCGAGGGGGGCAACGTGCTGTTGCTCGACGAGCCGACGAACGATCTCGACGTCGACACGTTGCGGGCGCTGGAGGAAGCGTTGCTCGACTTTGCGGGGTGCGCTGTCGTCATCTCACACGATCGGTGGTTTCTGGATCGGGTGGCGACGCACATTCTGGCGTTCGAGGGGGAAAGCGAGGTGGTGTGGTTCGAAGGGAATTTCCGGGACTACGATCTGGATCTGCATCGGAGGAAGGGGAGTGATGCGGATCAGCCGCACCGGATTCACTACAAGAAGCTGGTGCGGGCGTGACGTCAAATCAGCTGGGCACTCCCGCCGGAACTCATGTGCTCACGATGCCAGGCGCAATGCTCGAGCGCGGATTCTGGCTGTACGTGTGGCATGTCGAGACCCCAAAGGGTGACTGCTATTACGTTGGCCGAACCGGTGACAGTTCGTCGCCATATGCTACGCCGCCCTATCAGCGCATGGGTCAGCATCTTGGGCATCAAAAAAACTCGAATGCTCTGCGGCAGTACCTAGAAGCATTCGGGGTCGTGCCCGAGGAATGCGAAGCTTTTCACCTGATCGCCCATGGACCGCTGTATCCTCAGGCGGCAGACATGGACGCGCACCGCATTCCGCGCGACTTGGTGGCCGCTCTAGAGAAGGGTCTTGCTGACGCGTTGAGGACCGCCGGATACAACATTCTCAATCAGGTGAATTGCAAGAAACCACTCGATGAAGGGATGTTCGCGGCCGTGCGCATTGCATTTGGTGAGCACCTCCCCAAACTGCTCAGCAAGTCAATCGAGTAGCCTGTGGCCTTTGGCTTCCTTAAAGCGTTCGCCTGCCGGACGCGAAGACTCTTTGTGCGGGAGCCCAAGTAGCGACATGGCCGAACAAAACCTTTCAGCGTTCATCTGGTCTGTAGCCGACCCTCTCCGCGGTGACTACATGCCGCACGAGTACGGTCGCGTCATTCTGCCATTCACGGTGCTGCGCCGTCTCGATTGCGCCCTCGAGCCGATGAAGGCGGCGGTGCTCGCGGAACTGACAAAGCGCACCAAAATGGTGTTCCACCCGAGCCATTCCTGATCAAGAAGGCCGGCGCCAACTTTGTGAACACTTCGCCGCTCGGCCCGAACGCTTGAGTTTCCTCGCGGAGCGATATCTCATTGCTCAAGATGAAATCGTGGCCTACGATTTCGATCGTCGAGATACACGACGCGGAGGCGTCCGACGCATTCACACTGGCGAGCTACTCAGCAGTCGAAAAGTGTTCCCGAGCCGCTCTCCATACGCTGTTGCCCTTCGTCGAGTCTGTCTAACGCCAGACGAAGCATGCGATCGTCGAAAATCGATGTCTTGCGCTTAGCTGCAGGTTCCCCAGCAGGCCAGTTCGATAGGCCCTGTCGCAACGCAGGCACTTCCGCCGGGACCAATTCGCGCGTCAGCAACCAATCGACCGTCGCGAGCAATTCCATACCAAAGGGTGACTCGAAACCATCGATTAGTGCAGCGGTTCGTTCAAGCGCGGGTATGTACTGCTGAACATTACTTGAGTGTAGAAACCGCTCCAGCTCTTCTCGACGTCTAGGATCAAACCAAACTAGATCGTATGGAGTAGCATCGGCGACACGCTTCGCTGAATGCAGGTAGCTGCCGTCAAGTGCGTTAAGTAGATGGCGTAGGCGGTCATCGTAGGGGCCGTATCTGTCGGCAGTGAACCGAAGTCGAAGAGGGTTTTTCAAGCCAGCGTAGCTGATCTCTCGCGAGAGGAACCATGCAAGCTTCTGTACCTCGAGAATTGTACACTCCAATCCGAGAGTCCCATAGCGACGAACTAGTTCGGCGATGAGTGCGCGAGCGGGTGTTAGCTTCTCCACTCCACTCACCTTCGCTTTGCCTTGGTATTCTGACGTTGGCTCGTAGACTATCACGTCAACATTGTCTAGCGATCCGAGGGCCAACACGATCTCTGGCCGAACGTCCGCCCAATCTAGACCGCCGTTGCCGCATCCGAGCGGTGGCAACGCGACAGATCGAATTCCACGCTCTCGAAGCGCCCGCGCGAGGTCCGCAAGCCCGTCTCTGATCCACTCTAGCCGGGACCGTTGCCGCCAGTGCCGTTTTGTCGGGAAATTGACGATCCATCGCGGCCCATCGAACGCAGGGTTCTCCGTTATGAACATCGTACCAACCGTAATATTCCCGGTCTTCGCGGCGCGCTCGTATTCCTCGGCATTGTGAGGAAACGCGTCCCGAAACATTAGGGCGATTCCTTTGCCCATGACGCCGACCTCGTTAACGGTATTTACGAGGGCATCCACGTGAGCGTCGAGGAGGTTGCCGCGAGTGAATCGGAGCATCAGAAGTACATTCCTGGTTTGACGAGGATTGGTGCACTGATCCCGTGAGCCTCGGCCATGCCGGCGACACGCCGCTTTTCCTCATCGCCATAACAGACTACCGCGGCTAGCGAAGTGCACGGCAGCTGTTTGTGAATCAGCGCCTCAGCTTGATACCGATCCATCTTCTCAGGATCGGCATCGTCACGCTTGAAATCGCTGTTCTGAAGAATGCGCCAGTCGAGCTGGTCGAGACCGGTCAGATCACCGAAAAACTTGGCCATCGCCAGCTTGGCGTGTCGATCAGCAAGAACGAACGTCACCCTGTCGGTGGCGAGCTTTCTCAACCCGGCGACATAGATAACGATATTCGCCATGGGCACTCGTGCGATGCCGTTGTAGCCGGTCTTGATGTTATAGAGCATCGGAGAGCGCGGCGTAAAGTAAAAAGGCACGTAGTCGCTAAGAGTTCCACCGGGATAGACCGGCACGATCCAGTGCTTCCGTTTTTCGATCAGTTCGGAATTGCCGATATTGCGGAATTCTGGATTGGCCACGTCCGAATTGCGGCAGTGTAGCCCGTGCTCGAAGTCCCACCCTACATTATCGATATGGGTGATGCGGAAAATCGCAGCACGCTGCGCATTCAGTACCAGGTTCACGCCTCCCATTCGCACTTCTCGAATCTCGAACAATTCCTTGCTGGCGTACGTCGGGAGTCGCAGGAACAGTCTGTTCAATCGCATGATTCGGATGCTGGCGTACGTCATGACAAACCTATTGGTTCGGCATTTCTTCGCAATGCTGTGGAGCTAGGCGCCGCAACATCGAACACTGCAGAACGGCAACCGACATGGCTCTAATCTGACGATGCGAGATGACTCCGTCCGCGCTCCGGTCACCGCCGGTTGAACATCATTTCGTACCTCGTGGCTATCTCGCGCCGTTCACGCACGACGGTACGAAACAACACGGGCGTCTCTGGGTGTTCTCACGCGGCGAAGGAGAAGCTCCGATGCGCCTGCCGCTCAGATCGGTCGCGTTCGAGCGCCATCTGTACACGGTGCGTGACGAGCGCGGGAATGCGTCGCCCGAGCTAGAACGGCACCTGCAGCGCGAGGTGGAAGAGCCGTTCCTCCGATGGCACCGGGGCGTCATGAGTGCGCGCCGAGGTCAGGCTCCTGCGATTGTCGATCGCATGACTCGGGGAGAGTTCGCCATCGTCGCGCGATACATACTCTACCAGCACCTTCGTACGCATGCTCAACGCTTGAGCGCCGATCGTTTGGCCGCGCTCTCAACGCAGCTCTACTGGACGGATCCGGAGACGATAGCGCAGTGCAGAGCGATGTATCAAGAACTCGCGCCGAATGCCCGGAAACCGCTGACACGGAAGGAGCGGCAGATCGACTTCGACGCCTGGATGTCGGTGATTCGGACGCTGTCCCAGCGTAGGAGTGACTGGCATCCGCCTTTAGCGCATCGGCCAGCAGCTCCTGGCCATCCGAGGCTGAACAAAGAAGAAAGCCCGAGTGCACAGAGCCCGCAGCCGCCCCCTCCAGCACGCGCGCTACCCGCGGGCGTCCTCTGGTGTCCCGCAACTTGCGTCGAACCCCCGAGATGATCGTCCACCTCCTCGACGGCACCTACGAGCTCTACCGCCAATTCTACGGCCAACGCCGCGCACACAAAGGCACGGACAAGCCAATGGCCGCCGTCGCCGGACTACTCCACTCGATCCTCGCCATGATCGAGCAAGGCGCCACCCACCTCGGCGTCGCCACCGATCACATCATAGAATCCTTCCGCAACGATCTCTGGCCCGACTACAAAACCTCCGAAGGCATCGAGCCCGCGCTATGGGCGCAGTTCACCCCACTCGAAGAAGCGCTCGCCGCGATGGGAGTCGCCACCTGGCCGATGGTCGAGCTCGAGGCCGATGACGGACTCGCCTCCGCCGCGCGCATCGCGGACGCCGATCCCAAAGTGGACAAGGTCTGCATCTGGGCAAACGACAAGGATCTCGCCCAGTGCGTGCGCGCCGACCGCGTGGTGCAGATCGATCGCAAGAGCGGCGAGATCCGGAACGCGGATGGAGTTCGCAAGAAGTTCGGCGTCGACCCCGCTCTGATTCCCGACTACCTCGCGCTGGTCGGCGACGCGCAGGACGGCTATCCGGGCATCAAGGGCATCGGCGCGGTGTCGGCGGCCCGGCTGCTCAACCGCTACGGTCCTATCGAGAGCTTTCCGGTTGCGGAGTTAAAAGGCGATCTGGCTTTGGCGCTCCTGTTCAAGAACCTCGCGTTGCTCCGCACGGATGCGCCGCTGTTCCGCTCGGTGAGCGAGCTCGAGTGGCATGGCCCTACCGCGGCCTTCGCGCAGTGGGCCGAGCGCATCGGCGACGAGAAGTTGTTTGCGCGGTGTCAGCGGCTGATTGTGCGGTTCGCCTGATCGCGTCCGCGCGCGTGCCTCCGCTGATTCGACCGCGCCGATAGTATTTGTCCCATGCGTCTCAACCTTATTTGCGCCTCGTCGCTGCTGCTGTTGCCGGCGGCGATTTGTGGCGCCCAACAGCCCGACGTGCGCGGCGTCATCTTCGCCGATCGCAACGGCAACGGTGTCCGCGATCCCGGCGAGCGCGGCCTCGGCGGCGTGGTCGTGTCGAACCAGGACGCGGTGATCGTCACCGACTCGGCGGGAGCGTTTCACATTCCGCGCGGCCGCACCGGCATCGTCTTCGTGTCGGTGCCCGATGGCTATCGCCCGGTGGGATCATTCTGGCGCGCCGTCACCGATCCGATGGCGCCCGTGGCGTTCGCGCTCGCGCCGGTGCCGGCGGCGAGGGAGTTCACCTTCGTTCACGCATCGGACACGCACATCGCGCCGGCGAGCCTGGCGCGGACGCAGCGGCTGCGGACGCTCGTCGACTCGATTCATCCCGCGTTCGCGCTCATCGCCGGCGATCTGGTTCGCGATGCGCTGCGCGTCGGCGAGGTGGAAGCGCGGAGCTACTATGACATGTTCGCGCGGGAGACCAAGCAGTTCGTGACGCCGCTGTGGCTCGTGCCCGGCAATCACGAGAATTTCGGCATCGAGCGCGCGCTCTCGCACGTCGGCTCGTTGCACCCGCTCTACGGTAGAAAAATGTACCGGAGCTACTTCGGGCCGGACTACTACTCGTTCACGTACGGCGGCGTCCACTTCATCGGGCTCAACTCGGTCGACATCGACGACACGTCGTACTACGGTCACGTCGACAGCCTGCAGCTCGCCTGGCTCGAGCGAGATCTGTCGCACGTTCCGGCGGCGATGCCGGTGGTGACGTTCAACCACATCCCGATGGCGTCATCCTTTCTCGATCTCGCCGGCTACACGGATTCTCCGCCGGCGCCGTCGGTGATCACGGTGAAAGGCAAGGCGATGTTCCGGCACACTGTCGCGAATGCCGGCGAGGTGCTCGCCGTGCTTCGTACGCACCGCCACGTGCTCGCGCTTGGCGCGCACATCCACGCGGCGGAGCGCATCGTCTTCGAGATCGAGGGGGTGCGGACGCGCTTCGAGCAGAGCGCGGCCGTTGTCGCGCCGTCAGGCGCCGCGTCCATGCGATTTCCTTCGGGGATCACGGTGTACACCGTGCGCGGCGGCGAGATCGACGCCGGCCGCTTTCTCCCGCTCGGCCAGCCGAAGTAATTTGCCCGCCGGCCGCTCATTGCCGCTCATACTCGATCTTTCCGATTACGAACTTATTGCCCGCCAAGCGCGTGACGATCGTCTCCGGTCGCTGCGGCGAGCCGAGGCGCATGACGATTGAGCCGTCCCGAAGAACGTACTCACCAGAGTTTACGGGATCGGCGCGTTGGGCGCCGGCAAAGTCGAAGCGCGCTGGATCGTTTCCGGGAACGGAAAGCTCGTCATAGGCGCGATACACCCTGCCATTCGCCGAGAGGAGGTAGTAGTACGCCGCATAAATAGTCTGATGGCGAATCGCGTCGTACTTGTTGCCAAGGCCCATATAGATCCCCGCCACGTCGCGACCGGCGGACGTCGACGGCGCAGCGAAGATGGGTTCCGGCGTTCCGCGCTCGATCTCAACCGTCGCCCAGAAAGCGTTGAGCCGCGGCACGATCCGCTGCCAACTGGCCATGTTGCTCGCGGTGGCGTCGACGATCGCGACCGCCGTGCCCACCACCACCGCCATCCGCATTCGTTCCTGCAGTTGTCCAGCGACCACTTCCCTGAAGCGTGCGCGGAGAACGATGTCGGCCCCGGGCATCGCGACCGCATCGACGATTGCTCCGGCAGCGACGGCCATTTCCTGGTAGCGAGCGTCCACCAGATCGCGCAGGAGCGTCCGCGAGAACCGCTGCCGGACGTCGCCGTCGACGGGGCGAAACGGGTAGATCTGCAAAGAGGCATTTACCTCCGTCGACGAAAAATCCGCCGGCGGGTAGCTCGCGCTGCGATAGAACCCCTGAGGATCGACGAACTTGAGCTCAGGGAGTGTCGCCTGAGCCAACGCTCGTTCTGCCCCGCCGAGTGCAATCGCCACCATCAGAACTCGTTGAGACCACAGCATAGGCATTTCCTCCCGATGATTCTCGTTCTGGCCGAATCTCGTGTTCGCGCCGTCTGGCGCGGCTCGGCAACGGCGGGAAGCTAGGCCGGCGCGCGTATACGACCGTCAACAGCGGCGTCAACTCACTGCACGCCAAGGAGAATCGCCGCGCACTGCCACTGGTCCATCGTCGCGGTGACGCCCATCTTTGCCGCTCGCCGCTACACAACGCCATCCGTCACCGGTGGACATGGACCTTCGGCAGCGCGTCCAGGAATCGCTCAGTGGCACGCACACCATCGAGCGAGAGCTAGGTGGCGGCGGCATGTCCCGCGTCTTTCTTGCCAGTGAGCTTCGACTCGGCCGGCAAGTCGTGCTCAAGGTGCTCGCCCCCGAACTCGCCGCGGCGATGTCCGCCGAGCGCTTCGAGCGCGAGATCCGGCTCTCCGCATCGCTCCAGCAGGCGAACATCGTCCCCGTCATAGCCGCCGGTGACCTCGATGGCCTCCCGTACTACACGATGCCATTCGTCGAGGGGGAGAGCCTGCGCGCACGGCTGGCGCACGGACCTGTTGCGATCGACACGGCGGTCGACATCCTGCGCGACGTCGCCAAGGCGCTCGCCTACGCGCACGAGCGCGGCGTGGTGCATCGCGACATCAAGCCGGACAACATCCTCCTCTCGGGCCGCTCGGCGGTCGTCGCCGACTTCGGCATCGCGAAGGCGATCGCGGCCGCGCAAGAGCGTCCGGTGGGCGCGACGCTCACGCAGCTCGGCACCGCGGTGGGAACGCCGGCGTACATGGCGCCCGAGCAGGCGGCCGGCGATCCGTCGACGGACCGGCGCGCCGACATCTACGCCTTCGGGTGCGTGGCCTACGAGTTGCTCGCCGGTCATCCGCCCTTTCACGGGCTCTCGCCGCACAAGTTGATGGCGGCGCACATGGGCGAGACGCCGCGCGCCATTGAGGAGCTGCGCGCCGACTGTCCGCCCGCGCTCGCGCGGCTCATCGCGCGGTGCCTGGCCAAGGATCCTGGGGAGCGTCCCGCCAACGCGGACGAGCTGCTCCGCGAGCTCGCCGCTACGACCTCGAGTGCCGGCGCCGCGATGCCATTCCACGGACGCGGACTCTTCCTGCGCGCGATGGCGCTCTACGCGGCCGCATTCATCGGCGTCGCGATCACCGCGCGACTGCTCGTCGATACCCAGGGACTGCCCGAGTGGATTTTCGGCGGCGCGCTCGTCGTGATGGCGCTCGGCTTTCCGGTGATCTTGTTCACCGGCTACACGCAATACGTGGCGCGACGGGCCGCGCAGGCGACGCCCGCGCGCACGGAGCACGGATCGCTCGCGCGGCCGAGCGCGAACGGCACGCTGGCGCAGCTCGTGGTGAAGGCGAGCCCGCACGTGTCGTGGGCGCGCACGGCGCGCGGCGGCATTGCGGCGCTCACGGTGTTCGCGCTCCTCGTCGCCGGGTATCTCGTGCTACGCGCGCTGGGGATCGGGCCGTCCGGGTCGTTGCTCGCCGCCGGAAAATTGAGCGCGCAGGATCGCGTGCTCGTCGCCACCTTCGATGCGGCGAGCAAGGATTCGGCGCTCGGCGATGTGGTGTCGGTGGCGGTGCGCACGAACCTCGCTCAGTCGCGCGCGGTGCAGCTCGTGCCGACGAGCGGGCTCGTGGCGGCGCTCGAGCGCATGCAGCGACCGGCGTCATCGCGTGTGGATCTCGCGTTGGCGCGCGAGATCGCCGCGCGCGAAGGGATCAAAGCGATCGTGGCCGGCAGCGTCGCCTCGGCGGGCACCGGGTTCATCATCACGGCGCGGCTGATCAAAGCGGCGTCGGGCGATGAGCTGGCCGTATACCAGGAGTCGGCGGGAAGCGCGGCGGAAATCATCCCCGCGGTCGACCGGCTCACGCGCCAGTTGCGCGGCCGCATCGGCGAATCGCTCAAGAGTGTGAAGGATGCGCCCGCGTTGGCGCAGGTGGCGACGTCGTCGCTCGACGCGCTGCGCTCGTTCGCGGCGGGAATGCGCGCCAACGATGTCGAGGGCGACTTTCTCAAGGCGATCCCGCTGTTCGAAGACGCGATCGCGAAGGACTCCGGCTTCGCCGCGGCGTACGTGCAGCTCGCGAACACCCTTTCCAACGCCGGCCTCCAGCGCGCACGACAAGACACACTGTTCGCCGCGGCGTACCGCTT